>NZ_FORP01000004.1 GCF_900114035.1 Amycolatopsis sacchari
GAAATCTGGGCACTCCTGCTCACCCACTACAGCATCCGGCACCTGATGACCCGCGCCGCCGACCAGGCTGACCTCGACCCCGATCAACTCTCCTTCACCCGCTCACTCCGCATCATCCGCCGCCAGGTCACCAACCAGGCGGATTTTTCCCCCTCAACGCCGCCGCGCCGCACTTCATGAAACCCTGACAGAAATACTCGAAAAGACCTACCCACCCACCCGGCGACAACGCAGCCACCCCCGCGTAGTCAAACGCGCCAGAGTACTCCACTACAAAACCAAAAAACCCCACCACCACACCACCACATACCCCCAGCCACCACGCATCCGACTCCTCACCCAAACCGCCTAACTTAGCGGTATTGGCCGGCGGGCAGGCTCCAGGATGATGGGGGCCCAAAGGGATCTCGCCTTCTCGAGGTGATCGAGTTGAGTGATCATCCCGTCGCCTGCGGTTTGTGCATATCACTTTGACCCAGAGCCGCAAGCCTGGCATGGCAAGCGCCGGTCTCGAAAAAGGTTGCGGCCCTGGCTCAAAGTGATCCACCGGTATCAGGCGACGGGATGATCACCCAACTCTAGGGTGCGAAAGCCCCGCCGCACCCTTCGGGCGCGACGGCCTTTCCCCTCTCAGCAATGCGGCGCCACAGGCTGATCCGACCCGGTGTACACATAGGCGTCCGAAACGTACTGACCCGGCCCGATACGGTCCCAGATCGCGCTCGTTCCGTAAGTCCCTGTCACCGCATCACCTTCGACGTAGCATTCTATGGTCACCTTGGCGTAGTTCGCGGCCAGGCCCTTGACGCTCGCCGTCGTGCTCGGGGCGGAACGGACGTTCATCGGGCCACCCGCGGTCTTCACCTTGCCGGTCGGGCCGGTGCCGGTCCACAGGTAGGTCACGTCGACCCAGCCGTTGTCCGGCATCTGCAGCCCGTCCCAGAAAGTGCCGTCTGCGAGGTCGATCCCGGCCGGGTTGGCCACCTTGCGACCGTACTGGTCCTTGCCCCCGTTGTACCCGTCCTGGTACGCGGCCTGCGCCTCCGGTTCACCCTGCGGCAGGTCCGTCCACATCTGACGGTCCGCGTTCCAGTAATCGTCCTGGGTGTTCCACGGGCCCTTGTCCCACACCGGCGCGTACTCGCAGCGGCTGTTGTCCGTCTTGCAGACCCGCACGGTGTAGTCGCCGGTGCCCTTCGGCGACAGGCTCCTCCCCGAAGGCAGCGCCACGAAGTGGTCCCGGCCGGTGATCACGTGCCCGTTCGCCGTCTGGTTGCCCGTCAGGCCCTCGCGGGTGGCGAAGACCCGGTACGTCAACGGCGTCGCCGCGGCGGTGACCAGGATCCGTGCGACTTCATCCGCCGTGAGCCGGACGCCGGTGACGGCCGAGCGCTGGTCGGCGACCTCGACCCGGACCTGCACGGTGGTCACCTCGGCGGGCAGCACGGCCGCTCCCCCGCTCGCCGGAATCCACTCGGTCCAGTCATGGCCGTCGAGCCGGCCGCGCACGTCCACCTCGAACCCGCCGCTGCCCCGGGCTTCGGCGACCACCCGGTTCACGCGGCGGTCCAGCTTCCTCGGCGGCAGCACGAGGTACCCCGCCTCGGCGCCGGTCGCGCGCAGCGCACCACCCGCGAAGGTCACCCTGGCGTCGTCACCGTCCACAGTCGACAGATCGGCCTGCCAGCTGACCCCGCCCGGCACGGCCTGCGCGGGCGCGGCGAACGCGAGCGGCACGGACAACGCGGCCGCGACGGCCAGCGCGATTCTCCGGTTCATCCCAGCCACGGTGTAGTGCTTACCCCGCGGAGTCTCGAAAACCCCTGTACACGATCCATACAATCGCAAGGGTGAACGAGCCGCTCACCCCGTTCCGCATCGACGTGCCGCAGGAGCAGCTGGACGACCTGCGAGAGCGCCTGCGCCGCACCCGCTGGCCCGACCCCGAACCCGTGGCCGACTGGTCGCAGGGCGTGCCGCTGTCCTACGTCCGGGACCTCTGCCGCTACTGGGCGGAGGAGTACGACTGGCGCGCGACCGAGGCGCGGCTGAACGCGCTTCCCCAGTACGTCACCGAGATCGACGGTGTCCGCGTCCACTTCGCACACGTGCGCTCGCCGCACCCGGACGCGCTGCCGCTCGTGCTCACCAACGGCTGGCCCGGCTCGCTCACCGAGTACCTGAAAGTGGTCGAACCGCTCACGAACCCACCGGACCCCGCCGACGCGTTCCACCTCGTCCTGCCGACCCTGCCGGGCTACGGGTTCAGCGGCAAGCCCACGACCACGGGCTGGGGTGTGCAGCGCATCGCCCGCGCCTGGGCGGAGCTGATGGCGCGCCTGGGCTACGCGCGTTACGGCGCCGCGGGCAGCGACTGGGGCACGAGCGTCACGACCAGCCTCGGCCAGCAGGACGCCGCGCGCCTCGCCGGCATCCACGTCATCCCGCCGATCGCCGCGCCGGACCCCGCGACGTTCGACGACCTCACCGACGACGAGCGCGCCACGCTGGAGGCGCTCGAGCACGCCGGGGAGCACGAGTCCGGCTACTCGGCGGAACAGTCGACGAAACCGCAGACCCTCGGCTACGGGCTGGTGGACTCACCGGCGGCGCTGTGCGCGTGGATCGTGGAGAAGTTCCGCTCCTGGACCGAACGGCCGGACCTGCTCACGCGCGACGAACTGCTGGACAACGTGATGCTGTACTGGCTGCCGGGCACGGGCGCGTCCTCCGCGCGGCTGTACTGGGAGAGCTTCCGGCAGGTCTCGGAGTGGTTCACGCGCACCAACGACGACACGATCGACGTGCCGACGGGCTGCTCGGTCTTCCCGCGCGAGGTGCCGCGCCCGTCCCGCCGGTGGGCGGCGCGCCGCTACACCGACATCCGCTGGTGGCACGAGCCGCCCCGCGGCGGGCACTTCGCCGCGCTGGAGGAGCCGGAGCTGTTCGCCGAGGAGCTGCGCTCGTTCTTCCGGCTGGTCCGCTGACGCGACCCAGCATCTGGACGTCGTTGCGCGCACGGGCCTGCGGCGGTGCACTCGGACAGCCAGCCGAACCGAGGAGCACCCATGTCAGTCACCGACGAACTGCTCGCGAACAACGCCCGCTACGCCGAAACCTTCACCGGACCGCTCCCCCTCCCGCCGGCGAAGCACGTCGCCGTGGTCGCGTGCATGGACGCCCGGATCAACGTCTACGGCGTGCTGGGCCTGGCCGAGGGTGAGGCGCACGTGATCCGCAACGCGGGCGGCGTCGTCACCGACGACGAGATCCGCTCGCTCGCCATCAGCCAGCGGCTGCTCGGCACCGAGGAGATCATCCTGATACACCACACCGACTGCGGCATGCTCACGTTCACCGACGACGGCTTCCGCAAGTCCATTCAGGACGAAACGGGGATCAAGCCCCCGTGGGCGGCCGAGGCGTTCGACGACCTGGAGGGCGACGTGCGGCAGTCGATCGCGCGCATCAAGGCCAGCCCGTTCGTGCCCAGGAAGGATTCCGTGCGGGGCTTCGTGTTCGACGTGGCCACCGGCAAGCTCGCCGAGGTGGTCTGACGCCTCACCAGTCCGACAGGACGGTTTCGAAGGCGAGCTCCGCGGCGCCGAGCAGCTTGGCGTCCGAGCCCAGTGACGACGTCACCACGTCGGTGCCGCCGAGGGCCCGGCTGACGAGGCTGCGGCCGCGCATGGTCTCCTGGATCCTCGCCACCAGCGGTGCGGGCAGGGCCGTGAACAGGTCCCCCAGCACGACGAGCTGCGGGCACAGCAGGTTCACGACGTTGCCGAGCCCCAGCGCGAGCCACTCGACGAACTCGTCGAGCCGCTCCAGTGCCTGGTCACCCTGCGCGGCCAGCGCCCGCAGCTCCGCGACGATCGCCCCCACTGGCGAATCCTCGTCGATGCCCAGCGCCCGGCACAGCGCCCGCTCGCCGACCTCGGTCTCCCAGCAGCCGCGCGAGCCGCAGTAGCAGGGCAGCCCGCCGGGCTTGACCACCATGTGGCCGACCTCGCCGATGTGGTGCCCGCCGACACCCCGCAGCGACCGGCCGTTGGAGATCACCCCGCCGCCGACGCCCACCTCCGCGCTGATGTACACGACGTCGTCGGCCCGCCGCGCCGCGCCCCGCAGGTGCTCGGCCAGCGCGCCCAGCTCGGCGTCGTTGCCCATGTGCACCGGCAGCTTCAGCGCGTGCGAAAGCCAGGCGCCCAGCGGCACGTCTTTCCAGTGCAGGTTCGGCGCCTCGTGCACGAACCCGTCGGCCCGCCGCACCACACCGGGCACGGACACGCCGACCGCGACCGGCCCGACCTCCTGCTCGGCGACCAATGGGCCGACGTAGTCCATGATCTTCGTGAAGACCTCGCGGGGCTCGTTGCTGCCGCGCACGCGCCAGCTGTCCCTGCCGAGGATCTGCCCGCCGATGCCCACGAGCGCCATCGCCGCGCGCTCCACGCGGATGTCGATCGCCAGCACCACCGCGGCCTGCGGCTGCGGCAGCACCAGCAGCGACGGGCGGCCCGCCCCGCTGCGCTGGGCGGGCACCCGTTCCTCGACCACCCCGTCCTCGGCGAGGCCGTCCACCAGCGCCTTGATGGTGCTGCGGTTGAGCCCGAGCGCCGTCGCGAGCGTGGCCCGGGTGGAAGGGCCGTCGACGTGGAGGCGGCGCAGCAGGGCCGCCCGGTTGTGGCGACGGACGTCGTCCGGGCGCGTCCCGGAGGTCGAAGTCGTCGTCACCTAAGGCTTCCCTGCTGCTGTCGTCTCCTCTTCGGACGCCACCGAGCTCAGCGTGCCGCCGCGGCACGCCTGCGGGACAGGGCGTCCACGGCCGCCGCCACCAGCAGCACCAGTCCGGTGATGATGTTAACCGTGTCCGCCTGGTAGCCGAGCAGGCCGAGTCCGTTCTGGACGGTCGCCAGCACCAGGCCACCGATCACGGCGTCCCGGATGCGGCCACGGCCACCGAACAGCGACGTGCCACCGATGACCGCGGCGCCGACGGCGAACAGCAGCGTGTTGCCGTTACCGGCATTGCCGTCCACCGAACCGACCTTGGAGCTGTAGACGATCGCGCCGATCGCCGCGACCGACGAGCAGATCACGAACACGCTCATCCGGATCTTGTCGACCTTCACACCGGCGCGGCGCGCGGCCTCCTTGTTGCCGCCGACCGCGTAGACGTGCCTGCCGTAGCGGGTCCGGTCGAGCACGAACGTGCCGACGACCAGCAGCACCAGGATGATCGGCACCACCCACGGCACACCCGAGATCGTGGTGAGGTCCGGGTTCGGCGAGCGGTTGATCGTCAGCAGGTAGGTCGCCACGGCGCCCAGCACCACCACGGCGCCGACCTTGATCGCGATCAGCGTGGTCGGCTGGGCCACGAGACCGTTCCGCAGCCGCGAGAAGTGGCGGAACAGCACCACGACCGCGTACCCGCCGCCGGCCACGATGAACAGCACCCAGCTGGCCACTGTCCCGAGGTTGCCGTTCGCGACGTCGAAGAGCACCTTGCTGTCGCGGATCGGGATCGTGCCGCCCTCGCCGACGAGCGCGAGCACGACGCCGTACCAGGCGATGAACAACGCCAGCGTCACGACGAACGACGGGATGCCGATCTTGGACACCAGCGCGCCGGTGATGGAACCGATCACGGCGCCGATCGTGATCGCGAGGACGATCTCGACCCACGGGTTGTTCGTGAACCCGACCAGCAGCACCAGCAGCGCGACGGCGGACAGCGCCGCGCCGATCCAGATCCGCATCCACGCGCACAGCGCGATCGCGACCACGGCACCGATGACGAAGCCGTAGAACATCGTCGGCCCCATGGCGCCGAGCAGGTTGCCGTGCTGCGTCCAGTGCAGCGCGAGGATGGAGGCGCACACTCCGGACGCGGTACCCGCCGACAGGTCGATCTCGCCGAGCAGCAGCACCGGCACGATGCCCATCGCGATGATCGTCTGGCCGCCGCCCTGCGCGAACAGGTTGGCGATGTTGTTGAGCGTCAGGAACGAGTCCGACAGCCCGGTGAACACCAGCACCAGCACCAGCAGGCCGAGCAGCGCGGGCACGGCGCCCAGCTCGCCGCCGCGCAGGCGGCGGAAGTAGTCGCCGATCGCCTCGCCGGTGGTGCGGGAGGTGGTGTCGATCCCGAAGTCGGCGATCGCCGAGTCGGGCTCGGAAGACTTGATGGGTGTCTCAGTCATTTCGGTTTCCTGCCCTTACACGGCCGCGACTTCGGGCCGGGCCAGCCCGAGGTCCCCGGACCGGCCGGCGGTGATCAGCTCGACCACCTGGTTGTTGGTGACGTCCTTGGTCGCCACGTCGGCGGCGAGCCTGCCGAGGTAGAGCACCGCGATGCGGTCGGCGACCTCGAAGACGTCGTTCATGTTGTGGCTGATCAGGACCACGCCGAGGCCCTGCTCCGCGAGCCGGCGCACGAGGTCGAGCACCTGGCGGGTCTGGGCGACGCCCAGCGCGGCGGTGGGCTCGTCGAGCAGCACCACCTTGCTGTTCCACAGCACGGCCTTGGCGATCGCGACGGTCTGCCGCTGCCCACCGGACAGCGCGGACACGGGCGTGCGCACCGACTTCACGGTGCGGACCGACAGCGAAGCCAGCGTCTTGCGCGCGGCGGTTTCCATCGAGGCCTCGTCGAGCAGGCCGCGGGCCGTGCGCTCGCGGCCGAGGAACATGTTCTGCACGATGTCCAGGTTGTCGGCCAGCGCGAGGTCCTGGTAGACGACCTCGATGCCCAGCGCGGCGGCGTCGCGCGGGTTGTGGATCTGCACGGGCTCGCCGTCGAAGAGCACCTCACCGCTGTCGATGCCGTGGATGCCCGCGATGCACTTGACGAGCGTCGACTTGCCGGCCCCGTTGTCACCGACGAGTGCGGTCACCTCCCCCGGGCGCACCGTGAGGTCCACGTCGTGCAGCACGTGGACCGGGCCGAAACTCTTGTTCACACCGCGCAGCGCGAGGATCGGCTCGTTCACCGCGGTACCTCCACATCATCGGGGGCAGCAGGCGCGGGGAAGCGCCGAGGGGCGGCGCTTCCCCGCTGGTCCCGCTGCGCAGGGATCAGGAAATGCCCAGCTGGGTGCACACGGCGGCGGCGCTGTCGGTGCAGATCTCGCTGGCCTTCACGTAACCCTGGTCGATCACGGTCTTGACGTTGTCCTTGGTGATCGACTGCGGGGTGAGCAGCACGGACTTCACGGTACGACCGTTCTTCGGGTCCTGCGAGGACGCGGTCGCGATCTTGTCGGCACCGGCGGTGTCGCCCTTGGCCAGCGCGGCGGCCAGCTGCGCGGCGGCGTCGGCCTCCTGCTGGATCGGCTTGAACACCGTCGAGTACTGCAGGCCCTGCAGGATGGCCTTCAGGCCGGCCGCGCTCGCGTCCTGCCCGGTCACCGGCACCTTGCCGGCCAGCCCGGCCCGCTGCAGCACGGTGATGATCGCGCCGGCGAGACCGTCGTTGGCGGCGAGCACGCCGTCCACCTTGCCGCCGTTGGCCGACAGCAGCTGCTCGAAGGTCGTGCCGCCCTTCTGGTTGTCCCAGCCGTCGATGGCCTGGCTGGCGACCTTCTTCAGCGCACCGGAGGTGTACAGCGGGCCGACGATGTTCTCCTGCCCGTTGTGGAACAGGGTCGCGTTGTTGTCGGTCGGCGAGCCTTCGATCTCGATGACCTGCGCGCCCGGCTTGTCCTTCAGCGAGTCCGCGAGCGCCTGGCCCTGCAGCTCACCGACGCGGGTGTTGTCGAAGCTGACGTAGTAGTTGGCGCTGCCGCCCAGGTTGAGCCGGTCGTAGTCGATGACCGGGACACCCTGCTGCGCGGCCTTCTGCTCGACGGTGGCGCCGACGTCACCGCTGGGCGCACCGATGATCAGCACCTTCACGCCCTGGCTGAGCATGCTGTCGGCGTACTGCGAGAACTTCTGGTTGTCGCCCTGGGCGTTCTCGATGATCGGGTTGAGCCCGGCCTTGGTGAGCGCCGCCTGCAGCATGGGCTGGTCGAACGCGGCCCATCGTGCGGAAGTCGCGGTCTCGGGGAGGATGACGCCCACCTTCGGGCCGCCGTTGTTGCTGCTCCCTTGGTCGCCGCTGCCCGAGCCGCCGCTGGAACTGTTCGCCCCGCAGGCCGTCAGCGCCAGGGCCACGCCCGTCCCGGCGGCCAGCAGGGCAAGGGTCTTTCTCCGCTTCATTGCGTCCCCTAGAGGAAATGTTGTGGTCGGCAACATTTGAATGTTGTGTGCGACAACATACGTCCGGAGACGGCGGAAGTGGAAGATCTCCGGATCGATTCAGTCACGAAGAGTTCTCACGTTCTGGTAACGGTCGCCCGATCGGCCCCCGGGAGCGCGATGTCGAGGAAGGCCCGGGTGGCCGGGGTGACCTTGCCCGCCCGGTGCACGAGCCACTGCGGCAGCCGCTCCGGCGGGTCGAAGCGGCAGACCTCCGCGCCCGCGCGCAGTGCCAGCTCGGCCCAGCCGTCGGGCATCAGACCGGCCCCGATGCCCCGCAGCACCATGGGCAGCACGACGCTGCGGTCCCCCACCTCCGCGGCCACGGCGAGACCGGGCACCGCCTCGGCGAGCCGGTCGAACAGCGCCCGCACGGCGGTCGCGGGTTTGGTCACGACGAACCGCATGCCCGTCAGATCGCGGAGAGTCACCACGCCGTCGCGGCCGGCGCCCGTCCCCGGTGGGGCCACGAGCAGGAACTCCTCGTCACGCAGGTGGTGCGCCACAAGCCCCTGCCCCGCCGGGCGTTCGGCGCTGCCGCACACCCCGACCTCGCACCGCCCCTGCGCGACCATCGCGACGACCTCAGCGGCCGACACCGCCGACGACGTGCTGACCAGGACACCCGGGTGCCGTTGGCGCAGCCGCGCCACGATGCTGATCACCGGCTCCAGCGCGGAGGACGACGTCGCGGCGACGTCCACCCGGCCCACCGGCCCGTCCCCCACGGCCCGCGCGGCGGCACGCAGGGCGTCGAAGTCCCGCAGCACCAGCCGCGCCCGGTCGGCCAGCAGCTCACCCGCGCTGGAAAGCACCGCGTGCCGCCCGACCCGGTGGAACAGGGCGACGCCCAGCTCGTGCTCCAGTTTCGCGATGGCCCGCGACAGCGAGGGCTGCGCCACCCGCAGCGCCTTGGCGGCGTGCGTGAACCCGCCGTGCTCGACGATCGCGACGAAGTACTCCAGCTGACGGCGTTCCATAGCCGGACGCTATCGAAGTGGTGCCACACATGTCTTGGACGACCGGTGCCCTGACGCGGGACACTGCGAGGATGTTCCAGACCCGCCCCACGCTGCAGGGCACCTTCGGCATGGTGTCGTCCACCCACTGGCTCGCCTCGGCCACCGCGATGGCGGTGCTGGAGGACGACGGCAACGCCTTCGACGCGGCCGTCGCCGCCGCGTTCGTGCTGCACGTGGCCGAACCGCACCTCAACGGCCCCGGCGGCGAGGTGCCGATCATCGCGGCGCCGGCGGGCGGGGCACCACGGGTGCTGTGCGGGCAGGGCCCTGCCCCGGCAGGCGCGACCATCGAGCACTACACCTCCCTCGGGCTGGACCTCGTGCCCGGCACCGGCCCGCTCGCGGCCGCCGTGCCCGGCGCGGTCGACGCGTGGCTGCTGCTCCTCCGCGACCACGGCACGAAGTCCCCGCGCGAGGTGCTGCGCTACGCCATCGGTTACGCCGAGCACGGCGTGCCCGCGGTCGAGCGCATCGGCGCGACCGTCGAGACCGTGCGTGAGCTGTTCGAGACCGAGTGGACCACCTCGGCGGAGGTCTACCTGCGCGGCGGGCGGGCGCCGAAGCCCGGTGAGCTGCTGAAGAACCCGGCGCTCGCGGAGACGTGGCGGCGGCTGCTCACCGAGGCGGAAGCCGCTGGGGGTGATCGTGAGAACCAGATCGAGGCCGCACGCCGGGTGTGGCGCGAGGGCTTCATCGCCGAGGCCATCGCCGAGTTCGCCGCCAAGTCCACAATGGACACTTCTGGGCAACGGCACGCCGGGACGCTCACCGGCGACGACCTCGCCGCGTTCTCCGCCACGTACGAGGACCCGGTGACCGCCGACTGGAACGGCTGGACGATCGCGAAACCGGGGCTGTGGAGCCAGGGTCCGGTGTTCCTCCAGCAGCTCACGCTCCTGCCCGGCGAACTCGACTACGGCACGCCGGACTACTACCACACGCTCATCGAGGGCACCAAGCTCGCGATGGCCGACCGCGAGGCTTGGTACGGGGACAGCACTGAAGTACCCGTCGAGGCGCTGCTTTCCCGTGAATACAACGATTCCCGGCGTGCGTTGATCGGCGAGAAGGCGTCGCACGAGCTGCGCCCCGGCCGCCCGGTAGGCCGTGAACCGCGGCTGAGCAAGCACGCCGAGTTCGTCGCGGCGGGCGGCACGATCCTGACCCCCGCCGGAGCGGGCGAACCGACCGTCGCGAAGGACGGCGCGACGCGCGGGGACACGTGCCACGTCGACGTCGCCGACCGCTGGGGCAACCTCGTCGCGGCCACCCCGAGCGGCGGCTGGCTGCAGTCCAACCCCGTCATCCCGAGCCTCGGCTTTCCGCTCGGCACCCGCCTGCAGATGGCGTGGCTCGACCCCGGTCTGCCCAACTCGCTCGCTCCCGGCAAGCGCCCGCGCACGACGCTCACGCCGTCGCTCGCCCTGCGTGACGGGGTGCCGGTCATGGCGTTCGGCACCCCCGGCGGCGACCAGCAGGACCAGTGGAACTTCCACTTCTTCCTCGCCGTGGCGCTGCGGGAGAACGTGCGTGGCGGACTCGACCTGCAGGGCGCCATCGACGCCCCGAACTGGCACACCGACAGTTTTCCGGGGTCGTTCTACCCGCGTGGCATGGTGCCCGGCGGCGTCACGGTCGAATCGCGCATCGGCGACGACGTGATCGGGGCGCTGCGGGAACGCGGGCACGTGGTGACCGTGGGCGGCCCCTGGTCGGAAGGGCGGTTGTGCGCCGTGGCGCGCGACCCCGAGACCGGCGTGCTTTCGGCCGCCGCGAACCCCCGGGGAATGCAGGGCTACGCCGCCGGGCGATGACGCCCGGTCCCTTGTACCCGGAACGTACAAAACCGCGATTCCGCTCACTCTGCGCGTTGTGCGAATTCGACGGTGGGTGAGCGTTACCCGCTGCCCGTACTGGAAAGCGCTTCCGTGACTTTTTCCCGGCAGCCGCAACCCCTTGAATGCAAATTGCGCGGCACCTACCCTTCTCCGCACCAGCTCACCGATTTTCCGAAGGGATGCAAGATCTCCGGTGGACACCGCTCGGCTGCGCAGCAGCTGGAACACCGTCGCGGGTTTCGGCGGCGGAGTCCCGTTGTTCTTCTATTCGACCTTGTTCCTGACCCGGCCGCACCTGCGTGAATTGTTTCCGGCGGGTATGTCCGCCCAGCGCGACAAACTGGTGCGCGCACTGGGCCGGGTCGTCGCCTCGGTCGACGAACTCGACGCCGCGGTCCCGTTCCTGCGGCAGCTCGGCCGCGACCACCGCAAGTTCGCGGTGACCGCGGACCACTACCCCGCGGTCGGCCAGGCACTGCTGACCACGCTCGAACACTTCCTCGGCGAGGAGTGGACACCCGAACTGGCCGCGGACTGGGCCGCGGCGTACAAGATCGTGGCCGACGTGATGACGGCCGCCGCCAAGGAAAGCGCGCACACCACACCGGCGTGGTGGAACGGGGAGGTCCTGCGGCACGAGCGCCGCGGCCTCGACGTCGCGGTGCTCACGATCCGGACCGACCGCCCGCTGGGTTACCGGGCCGGGCAGAGCGTTTCGGTGGAAACCGCGCTGCGGCCCCGGATCTGGCGGTACTACTCACCGGCGACGGCGCCGCGTGAGGACAACCTGGTGGAGCTGCACGTCCGCATGGTCGACGGCGGCACGGTCAGCTCGGCGCTCGTCCAGGCGGTCCGGCCCGGCGACGTGCTGCGGCTCGGCGCCCCGGTCGGCTCGCGGCTCACGATCGAGCACGAGCGGGACGTCGTGCTGATCGCGGGAGGCACCGGGCTCGCGCCGTTCAAAGCGCTGCTCGGCCAGATCGCGAACGAGTCGCTGCCCTCCCGGCGGGTGGAGCTGTACGTGGGTGCCCGCACGGCGCGGGAGCTGTACGACCTGCCCGCGTTGCGCGCGCTGGCCTCGGCGCTGCCGGAGCTGCGCGTGGTGCCGGTGGTGTCGGACGATCCGCGGTTCGGCGGACCCCGTGGCACGGTCGGCGAGGTGGCGGTGCGCCACGGGCCGTGGCCGGGACGGGAGGTCTACGTGTGCGGCTCGCCCCCCATGGTGTCGGCCACGCGGAACCTGCTGGCGGGCGCGGGGGTCGCGGCCGAGCACGTGCACTGGGAGGACTTCTCCGGTTACCAGGACCCGGCGGAGGCCGGGGTCGGCTTCTTGACGAGGGGATGAGGACTTCCCGCGATGACAGTGCAGGCCAACGAATCCCGGCAGCCCGCCGCCCGGCGGATCCTGACCCCCGAGCGGATCCGCAGCATCACGTTCAGCAAGTCGCCGCTGGGCAGGCGGGGGGTCGACCCGGACGAGGTGGAGTTGTTCCAGCGGCGGCTGGCGGAGGAGATCGCGGCCGGTGAGGCCGAGAACGCGCGGCTGCGCGCGGAGGTCGAGCGGTTGCGCGACTGGTACCGCAGCCACGGCGAGAACGTGGACCCGGTGCTGCTGCCCGCACAGGTGGACGTCGAGGCGGTGACCCTGCTGTCCGAGGCGCAGTTGCAGGCGGAGGCCTACATCGCGCAGGCGGAGGCGCACTGCCGTCGGCTCACCGGCGACGCGCGGCGGCAGGCGACCACGCTGCTGCGGGACGCGGAGCAGCGGGCCGAGGTGGCGGCGCGGGAGGCGGTGCGCGCGTACCGCGCCGACGCCGGGCCCGACCACACGGCGGAGCTCGAGGAGATGGAGCGGCGGATGGCGTGGCTGCGGGCGTTCTGCCACGCGGTGCAGGTCCAGCTGCACGCGGCCTCGGACGCGTTCGCGGAGGAGATCGACAAGCTCACCCAGTTCAGCCCACCGGAGCGGAGGCGGCCATGAGCAGCATCTACGAGCAGATCGGCGGCGAGGAGGCGTTGAGCGCGGTCGTGGAGGACTTCTACGACCGGGTGCTGGCGGATCCGGAGCTGCGGGTCTTCTTCGCCGGTGCCAACCTGAACCGGTTGAAGGGCAGGCAGGTCGAGTTCTTCTCCGGCGCGCTCGGTGGTCCGGACCACTACGAGGGGCTGAGCATGAAGGAGGCGCACCGCGGGCGCGGCATCGGCCAGGACCACTTCGACCGCGTGGCCACCCTGCTCGCCGCTTCCCTGCGCGACGCCGGGGTGCCGCCCGAACTGGTGGACCGGATCCTCGCGGCGGTCGCCCCGCTCGCGACGGACATCGTGTCCCCGGCGGCGGCCCCCACCCCGCGCGGCTGAAAGCCGGGGGACGCCCTACCCCGAAAAACCGCGCCGCCCGCTCCCCCACGGGCGGCGCGGTTTTTCGG
Source organism: Amycolatopsis sacchari (assembly GCF_900114035.1). Classification (GTDB taxonomy): domain Bacteria; phylum Actinomycetota; class Actinomycetes; order Mycobacteriales; family Pseudonocardiaceae; genus Amycolatopsis_E; species Amycolatopsis_E sacchari. The sequence goes on from NZ_FORP01000004.1 coordinate 13,534, forward strand.
GGGGTGGTGCGTGGGTGTTGCGGGGTGGCGGCGAGCGTCGTTCCCGGCCCCGCGTCGTTCCCGGCCCCGGGTGAGCCGCGTCGGTGGGCCCGGCGGCAGGGTCGTCGCAGCACGGCTCGGCAGCCGCGGGTGCCCCCTGTGGCCACCATCGTTGCCTCCCAGCGGCGACAGCGCGCCCGTCCACCCGGCCACGGCAACTCGCCCCGCCGGTACGAACGCGGCCACCCCGCCTCATGCGGCCACCATCACCGGTTCCCAGCGGCGCCCGTCCACGAAGCCACCACAACTCGCCGCCGGATGCGGCCAGCCCCCGGGCCGCCACCGTTCTCGCGCGCTGCCCCGGCGGTCGCCGTTCCGCCCCGGCCCCGTCAGCCGTGGATGGCGGAGAGCCCGGCCGCGGCGAGGAGCTCCCGCACCTCGGCCTGCTCGCGTTCGCCGAGCGGGTGCATGGGCAGGCTCGTGGTGCCGTGGGCCAGGATCCCGCGGGCGACGAGCGCGTGCTTGAACGCGCCGATCGCGGAGGCGTAGGGCCCGAGGTCCGCGCCGCCGACGGTGATCATCCGGAACAGGGCGCGCAGGCGGCGTTGTTCGGTCGCGGCCTCGGCCCAGTCGTCCCGTCTGGCGGCGTTCCAGAGCCGGAGGTAGCCGTGGGGGTCGACGTTGCCGAGGCCGGGGACGAGTCCGTGCGCACCGAGGAACACGGCGACGTCTGCCATGGTCTCGGAGCCGGTGAAGACCCGGAAACGCGTGGTGTCGACGAGTTCGAGCACGGCGCGGAGGCCGTCGAGGTCGCCGCTGGAGTCCTTGAGCCCGTCGAGGGTGCCGTCGGCGGCCAGTTCGGCAACGGTGTGTGCGGGCAGTTTGGCGTGCACCGAGCCGGGGATGTCGTAAGCGACGAGCGGCAGGTCGACGGCGGCGCGGATGGCGCGGAAATGCGTGCCGAACTCGACGGGCGCGGTGGGCGCGTAGAACGGCGCCGTCGCGACGACGGCGTCCGCCCCGTGCGCCTGGGCGGCGCGGGCCTGCGCGATGACGCGGGGCGTGGTGGTGTCCACGACGCCGGCCAGCACGGGCACCTGCCCGGCCGCGACGGAGGTGACGACGTCGAGCACCCGGTGGCGGACGTCGTCGGTCAGGTAGGCCACCTCGCCCGTCGAACCGGTGACGAAGAGCCCGTGCACGCCCGCGTCGAGCAAGAAGCCGGTGAGCCGCTCCAGCGAGGGAACGTCCAGTTCGCGCCCGGGCGTGAGCGGCGTGCACAGCGGCGGGATGACGCCGTGGTCGGGGACGGGGGCAGGCATGAAACTCCGATCAGGACATAGGACGTTGGACGTCCTATGTTGCCGCTGGAGCGGGCCGGGGTCAAGGGGCGAAGTGGCAGCGGAGGGGCTACGGCGAGACAAGGCAAGGAACAAGGGCAAGCCAGCCTGAGCGGCCGCGGCGAGGAGGGCTTCCACGCCATGCGGCGATGAGCGGCGGGAAGGCAGCGGAGCCGGTTTCCGCCTGGGAATTTCGTCCTGATCACGTCGAAATCCTCATTCCTTCTGGCGCGGAAGCTGGATTCCCATCCACTCCGAACCGTCGGACGTCCTGGCAATCGGGAGAGCGCCGCCTAGAAAATCGGGAAGGGCGCCAGCCTAATTCTGCGAAGGCGCCATTTGCCCGATTTCACGGCATGCCTCGACGGCTGGCGGAATTGACCTTTCCTTGCTTCCGGAACGGGAGCAAGGAACCGATCCTGAATTCACCCACACCAAGACCGCCTTGGCCAGACCGCGCCACCAGTGCCGGAGGCCGAACACCATCCAGGCCCAACCAGCTCGAGCCGTCAGCCCCAACCCCCACGCAGCAAACCGCAAGCCCAACCCCACCCCGCCTCAACCCACGCCGGAGCCCCAAACCCAGCAGCCCAACCCCACCCCGGCCTCACCCCGCCGCGATGCGCTGCCGGATCTCGTCGAAGTGGCGGCTCACGGCTTCGCCGATCGCGCGGGGGTCGGCGGCCGCTATGGCCTCCAGGATCTCCTGGTGCTTGGCCACCAGGCCCTCCGGCTGCGACGTCGGCGCGCCCACGTGCGACTCGGTCTGCCGGTAGACGTCCCAGAACAGGCGGATCAGCTCCAGCGCCAGCTCGTTGCCCGCGGCCTCGCCGATCAGCTCGTGGAAGCGGCGGTCGGCGGCGGGCGCGGTCGCCGGGTCGACCATCCGGTCGACGCACTCCCCCAGCGCGCTCAGCAGCTTCCCGTCCCCCACCACGCGCCGCGTCAGCTCCGTCTCCAGTATCTGCCGCACCTCCAGCAGATCGCTGAGCCCCCGCAGGTCGTCCCTCGACCGCGCCCTCGTGCGGAACAGCAGCGACGGGCTCAGCGCCGCCATGCTGGCCTCCCCCACGAACGTGCCGTACCCGTGCCGGATCTCCACGATCCCCAGCGCCTGCAACGTCCGCAGCGCCTCCCGCACCGAGTTCCGCGCCACCCCGAACTCCTCCATCAGCCGCGGCTCCGGCGGCAGCGGGTCACCCGGCCGCAGCTGCCGCCGGTCGATCAGCTCGACGATGGAATCGACCAGCTCCTGGCTGCGTGTGGTGCGCACTCTTGCCTCACTTCGACGTTCTGGGCTAGCGTACCGGCGCATCATATGACGTCCAACGTCCTACCACTCCTCGACGAAGAGGTGACCATGAGTTCCCCCCGCATCCCCTGGTACCGCCAGCTCGGACCAGGGCGGTGGAAGGCGTTCGGCGCCGCCTGGCTGGGCTACCTGCTCGACGGCTTCGACTTCGTGATCATCACGCTGGTCCTCACCGAGATCCGCACCGAGTTCCACCTGTCGCTGGCCGGCGCCGCGACGCTCGTGTCCGCCGCGTTCGTGTCGCGCTGGTTCGGCGGGCTCGCGCTCGGCGCCTTCGGCGACCGCTTCGGCCGCCGCCCCGCCATGATCCTCAGCATCGTCTGCTACGCCGTGGGCACCGCGCTCTGCGGCTTCGCCTGGAGCTACTGGTCCCTGTTCGTCTTCCGGGCGATCGTGGGCATCGGCATGGCGGGCGAGTACGGCTCCAGCAGCACCTACGTCCTGGAGAGCTGGCCGAAGCACCTGCGCAACCGCGCGAGCGGCTTCCTGCTGTCCGCCTACCCCGTCGGCACGATCCTCGCCGCCCGCGCGTACGACCTCGTCGTCCCGCACCTGGGCTGGCGGTGGCTGTTCTGGATCGGCATCGTGCCCGTGCTCGTCGCGCTGTGGCTGCGCCGCGCCCTGCCCGAGGCGCAGGACTGGACCGAGGAGGTCGCCGCACGCCGGGAAGGCAGCACGAGCGCCACGGCGCTGCTGAACCGCCGGTGGACCGCCGTCAACGTCGTCATCGGCGTGGTGATCGCCGTCTGCCTCGTGCTCATCTTCTCCGGGCACGCCGGCTCGCTCTACCCGCTGTACATCGCGCTCTGCGTCGCCGGGTTCGTCGCGTTCGCCGTGCAGGTCGCGGGCCGCTCGTGGGCGATGGCCGTCGGCCTCATGGCCACCGTGTTCTGCGCCTTCCTCTACTCCTGGCCGATCCAGTCGCTGCTGCCCACCTACCTCAAGACCGCGCTGCACTACGACGCCGGGCAGGTCGCCAACGCGCTGACCTGGGCCGGGCTCGGCTACGCGGCGGGCTCGTGCCTCGCGGGGATCGTCGGCGACCGGTTCGGCACGCGCACCACCTACGTCGGCGGGCTCGTGCTGTCGCTGGCGTTCGTGTTCCCCGCGTTCGCGCTCGGCGGGGGCAACGTCGTCGCTGTGTGGGTGCTGTTGTTCGCGCTGCAGGCCACCAGCTCCGGCATCTCCGGCCTGCTGCCGAAGTACATCGGCGACCACTTCCCGGTCCGGGTGCGCGCGGCGAGCCTCGGCTTCACCTACAACGTCGGCGCGCTCGGCGGCGCCGTGGCCCCGCTCGCCGGTGCCCAGGTTTCGGCGCACATCGGGCTCGGCCCGGCACTGGTGTGGCTCGCGGGCGGGCTGACGCTGGTCACGGCGCTGCTGGTCGGGTTCAACGTTCCGGCCAGGCTGGCCCGGGCGCGCCGCGAGGAGGCTTCCGCCGCCGCAGGGTGAACCCCAGCAGCGCGCCGACGAGGAACCCGGCGACGTGCGCGGCGTAGGCGACCGAGCCCGCCTGCGCCGTGCCGTAGCCGGTCGCGTAGAACGCCTGCAGGACGAACCACATGCCGAGCATCAGCCACGCCGGCACGCGCAGCGGCAGGAAGAACAGCACCGGGATCAGCCCCCAGACGCGGGCACGGGGGTAGATCACCAGGTACGCGCCGAGCACGCCCGCGATCGCTCCCGACGCCCCGACGAGCGGCTGCGTCGAAGACGGGTCGGTGAGCGCGAAGCCGTAGCCCGCGGCGTACCCGCACACGAGGTAGAACAGCAGGAACCGCACGCGGCCGAGCCGGTCCTCGATGTTGTTGCCGAAGATCGCGAGGAACAGCATGTTGCCGAGCAGGTGCGTCCAGCTGGAGTGCAGGAACATCGACGTCAGCACCGACAACACGGGCGACTTGCCGTAGCCGGGCGGGCCGAGCAGGCAGCCCGCGCCCTGCGGGGTGAGCACGGCGCGGCCGGTGGGCACGAGCGCGGGTCCCTGGTTGCGCAGCAGCTCGGCGGGGACGGCACCCCACCGTTCCACGAACGCCTGCAGGTCGCACAGCTGTGCCAGGCCGGGGTTGCCGACGAGCGTGTGCGCCGCGGCGGGCATCAGCAGGAACACCACCACGTTCGCCGCGACGAGGGCGTAGGTCAGCCAGGGCGTGCGGCGCAGCGGGTTGACGTCGTGGACGGGGATCACGCGTCAGGCATACCCCACGAAAGCCCGGGTAGCATTCCGGGCGTGCGCGAGATCGCCGTTTTCAGCGGTAGTGCCCATCCCGAGCTGGCCGAGGAGATCTGTGCCCACCTCGGCGTCGACCTGCACCCGGTGAGCGTGCGGCGGTTCGCCAACGACTGCCTCGAGGTGCAGCTGCAGGCCAACTGCCGCGAGCGGGACGTGTTCCTCATCCAGCCCATCGTCGCCCCGGTGCAGGAGCACCTCGTCGAGCTGCTGCTCATGCTCGACGCCGCGCGGGGCGCCTCGGCGGCCCGTACGACCGTGGTGATGCCGCACTACGCGTACGCGCGGTCGGACAAGAAGGACGCGCCGCGGATCTCGATCGGCGGGCGGCTGGTGGCGGACCTGCTGGTGACGGCCGGCGCCAACCGGGTGCTCGCGATGACGCTGCATTCGCCGCAGGTGCACGGGTTCTTCAGCGTGCCGGTCGACCACCTGCACGCGCTGCGGGAGCTGGCCCGGCACTTCCGCCGCCACGACCTGGGCAACACCACCGTCGTCTCCCCCGACCTCGGCAACGCCAAGCCCGCGTCGCACTTCGCGCGCCTGCTCGGCGTGCCCGTCGCGGCCGGGGCGAAGGAACGCTTCGCCGACGACCGGGTGAGCATCACGTCGATCATCGGCGAGGTCGCCGGGCGGGACGTGATCGTGCTCGACGACGAGATCGCCAAGGGCAGCACGGTACTGGAGCTGCTCGCGCGGCTGCGGGAGATGGGCGTGCGGTCGATCCGGGTGGCGTGCACGCACGGGCTGTTCGCGGGCGGGGCGCTCAAGCGCATCGCGGACCAGCCCGACGTGGTGGAGATCGTCTGCACGAACACCGTGCCGGTGCGTCCCGACGAGACCACGCCGAAGCTGACCGTGCTGTCCATCGCGCCCGCGCTGGCGGAGGCGATGCGCCGCATCCACAACGGCGAGTCGGTCAGCGCGCTGTTCGACGCGCAGTGATCACGCCAGGCGCTGCCTGCTGAGGAAGTCCCACATGACCGTCGCCGCCGCGGCCTGCTCGCTGACGGCCGTGGTGTAGGGCGCGGAGGTGTGGCCCGCGGTGGGCCAGTAGTGCGTCAGTCCATTGTAGACGGCCGACGCCAGCTGGGTGCCCGTCGCGCACCCGGTCCACGTCGACAGCGTCAGCGGGCCGGTGTGGCTCGTGCTCGGCACGCCCGGGCAGCTGTCGCGTCGCTGCCACTGCGAGACCGCCTGGGCGAGCGCCGCGGTGGCGCTGGGCGAACCGCGTTCGGTCCGCACGAACGGGTCGGCCGTGCCCGCGGCGAGCAGTGCCGAAACCGGTTCGCCACCGGGGCAGTCCGCGAGCGGAACGGCCCCGTAGGTCGCGATTCCGGCGAAAACCCCCGGATGTGTGCAAACCTCTTCGAACGACAGTTTCGCCCCATTGCTGTAGCCCACCAGGTAAACCCGGCGCGGATCGCTCGCGAAGTACTGGGAAGCATCGGAAACCACGGCGGTCACGAACGCGGTGTCGGGCACGCCTTCCCGGCCGGCCACCCCGCAGCAGCCGTGCCCCGCGTTCCACGACTGGGAGATCCCGGAGGGGTAGACGATGTCGGCCAGCCCGCGCTGGGCGTAGAGCAGGAACCCGGTCCGCGCCGACTCCTGCTGCGCGGTGATGCCGCGGCCGTGCAGCACGACGAGCAGGGGAAGTCCCTTGTGGTGCAAGGAGGAGCCGACTGCGAGGTACGTCCGCTTCGTCCCCGCCACGGTGAGGTGGCGCTGCACCGTCGTGGTGGCGCCGGTGACGGCCGGCTGCGCCGGCGCGGTGTGGGCGGCGGGCGTGGGCGGCGCGCTCGCGGCCGGGGCGGCGCAGGCGGCCAGTGTGACGAACGCGGCGAGGCACGCCACCAACAGTCCTTTTTGTCCAGTTGCACGCGGAAACCGCCGGTAGCGCCGCCTTTTCATGACTGCCAGTGTGCCGGAACGACCGCGAAAAAAGCGTGAGCCGCAGGCCGTTCTCAGCTCCCTCTCATCCGCCTGCCAGCGGGCTCCTAGGAACACGGACGAAACTCGCTCCGTGTCCGGCGGAATGCGCGAGGAGGTTTTCATGACGGTGTCCCGCTTGTTGTCCACGCGGGCGGGCGAGCGGCCGGAGGAGGCCGCGTTCCTGTCCGGCGAGGACGGACGGGCACTGACCTGGCGAGCGGTGGCCGGGCACGCCGCGCGGTGGCACGGCCTCGCCCCGCCCGGCAGCCGGGTCGGGCTCGTCGTCGCCGACCCGCTGGCCTTCACCGCCGCCTACCTCGGCTGCCTGTCCGCGGGCCTCACCGCGGCCCCCGTGGACCCGCGGCTCACCGCGGCCGAGCTGTCCGACGTGCTGACGCGGCTGCACGTGGACGTGCTCGCCACCGACGGCGCGGACCCCGTCATCCGGCCCGAGGTCGACACCGTGCTGGTGGACCTCGCCGGCCCGCGGCGGATCTGGTCCGCCACCACGGCGGCCCGGCCCAGCGACGACGCGGCGCTGCGGCCCGCCGTCCTGCTCACCAGCTCCGGGACCACGGGGCGCCCCAAGGGAATTCCGCTCACCGAGTGGCAGCTGCTGCACGCCGCCGCCCGCGTCGCGCGGCACCACGGCTTCGGTCCCGGCGAGCGCGGGTACACGCCGCTGCCGTTGTTCCACGTCAACGCGCAGGTGATGGGCCTGCTCGCGACCGTGGTCAGCGGGGCGTCGCTGGTGCTGGACCGGCGGTTCGACGCGGGCGAGTACTGGGCGCGCGTGGCACGCCACTCCCCCACGTGGCTCAACGCCGTTCCCGCCGTGCTGGCGTCGCTCGCGGCACGCCCGGCCCCGCCCGCGCACGTCGCCGACCGCATCCGGTTCGCGCGCTCGGCGTCCGCGCCGCTGCCGCCCGCGACCGCGACGGCCTTCGCCGAGCGGACCGGGATCGGCGTGCTGGAGACCTACGGCATGTCCGAGGCGGCCGGGCAGATCACGGCGAACCCGCTCGACCCGGCGCGGCGCCGGGCCGGGTCGGTGGGCCTGCCGGTCGAGCTGGACCTCGTCGTCGCCGGGCCGGACGGCCGCGAAGCCGGACCGGGCGAGGAAGGCGAGGTGCTGCTGCGCGGCCCGCAGATCGTGTCGCAATACCTGGAGCTGACCGAGCGGGGGCCGGAACGGACGCGCGCGGCTCGCGACGACAACGGCTGGCTGCACACCGGCGACGTCGGCATCCGTGACGAGGCCGGGTTCCTGCGGCTGGCGGGCCGCGCGGACGACGTGATCAACCGGGGCGGCGAGAAGATCTACCCGCAGGAAGTGGAAAACGTGCTGCTCGCGCATCCCGGGGTCGCCGCGGTGGCGGTGGTCGGCGCACCGCACGAGCGCCTCGGCCAGGTACCGGTCGCGTTCGTGACGACCCGCGAACCGGACGCCGAAGCCCTCAAACGGCAACTGGGCGCCTGGTGCGAGGAGCGGCTGGCGCGCTACAAGCGGCCCACCGTCGTCGAAGTCACCGACGCGCTGCCGCTCGGGCCCACGGGCAAGGTGCTGCGCCGGGCCCTGCGCGCGGAGCTGGCGGGCAAGGCGTGAGCGCCCGCGGCGAGCACCTGCACTACGTCGACCTGATCCGGGTGCTGACCGTCGGCCTGGTCATCGGCACGCACGTGCTGGCGCTCGCGCCCGTGCCGCCGACGGCGCTCGACGGCGCGCTTGGCATGGTCTTCCACGTCAGCCGCGAGGTGTTCTTCCTGCTCACCGCGTTCGTGCTGACCTACAGCACGGGCCGGAAGCGGGTGCGCTGGCCGCGGTTCTGGCGGCGGCGCTACCTGTTCGTCGTGGTGCCGTACGTGGTGTGGACGGTGCTGTACTTCCTCGCCGACGGCGGCCCGTTCCTCGGCGAGAACCTCGTGCACCAGCTGCTCACCGGCACCGCGCGGTACCACCTGTACTTCCTGCTCGTCTCGATGCAGATCTACCTGGTGTTCCCGCTGATCAGGGCGCTGCTACGGGCGACGGAGCGGTGGCACGGCGCGCTGCTCGCGGGCGCGGCGGTATTCCAGCTGACCTTCACCTACGCCGTGCAGCAGCAGTGGGACCTCGGACCGCTGACGGGCTGGGTCCGCACGCCCGACGCGCTGCTGCCCAGCTACCTCGGGTACGTCCTCGCGGGCTCGATCGCCGCGTGGCACCGGGACGCGCTCGTGGCCTGGACCCGGCGGCACACGCGGGCGGTGTTCGCCGGGTGCGCGGCCATGATCACGCTGAGCGTGGCCGTCTACCTCGTGCACGTGTACGCGCTGGGTCAGCCGCCGTTGCAGGCGAGCGTGGTGTTCCAGCCCGTCGTCGCGGCCGAGAGCGTGGCGATCGCGTGGGCGTTCCTCGCCGCCGGGCTGCGGTGGCAGGAAAGCGGCCGCTTCGGGGAAAAGCTCGTCACCGCGACGTCGGACGCCTCGTTCGGCATCTACCTGCTGCACCCGCTGGTCCTGCAGGGCGCGCTGCTCGGCGCAACCTCGATCGGGCTCGTCGGCTTCGCCCAGACGGTGCCGAACGCCGTCGTGCTCGGCGTGCTCGTGGTCGTCGCGCTGCCCCTGCTCTACCTCGTCTCCGGGGTCGTCACCGCCGCCGCCCGGCGCACCCCGGCGAGCCTCGCGCTCACCGGCCGCGCCCGCACGCGGGCGTCCCGGCCCGCCCCCGCCCCCGAACTCGCGCTCGTGAACTCAGGAGGAGCCCGATGAGCCGCACCACGATGATGATCGACACCGGCCTGCCGACGGGACTGTTCACCGACGTGATCGCCAGCCACGGCGAGCTCGTCGGGCTGGTCAAGTTCGGCTGGGGCACGGCGCTCGTCACCAGGGAGCTCCACCGCAAGATCGCCGTGCTGCGGGAGGCCGGGATCGGCTTCTACTTCGGCGGCACGCTGTTCGAGTGGTACCTCGTGCAGGGCCGGATCGACGACTACCTGGCACTCGTCGAGCGCACCGGCGCCACCCACGTCGAGGTGTCCAACGGGACGATTCCCCTTGACCAGCAAGGCAAAGCGGAGTGGGTGCGGCGGATGTCCCGGTACCGGCCGGTGCTGGCGGAGGTCGGCTACAAGGACGCCGAACGCTCCGCGCGGCTGTCCCCCGCCGACTGGGCGGGTGCGATCCGGGAGGACCTGGACGCCGGGGCCGAACTGGTGATCACCGAGACGCGCGAGAGCGGCCGCAGCGGGATGGCCAGGCCCGACGGGCACCTGCGTGACGACGTGCTGCGCGCCGTGCTGGCGCGGATCGACGCCGGGCGGCTGCTGTTCGAGGCCCCCACGAAGGACCTGCAGGTCGAGCTGATCCGCGCGCTCGGGCCCGACGTGAACCTCGGCAACATCGCGCCCACCGACCTGGTCGGCGTGGAGACCCTGCGGCGCGGGCTGCGCGGCGACACGCTGCTGCAGCTCACCCCCGTCGCCGTGCCCGCCTGAACCGTCCACAAAGGAGAGAGAATGCGCAACACCCACGACGCCTGCCACATCGCCGTCCCGGCGAAGGACCTCGACGAGGCGGTGGAGTTCTACGTCTTCGGCCTCGGCGCGAAGCTCGCCCGCCGCTACGACGACCGCGTCACCTTCGACTTCTTCGGTGACCAGCTCGTGTGCCACCTGTCCGACGACGTGCCCGAGGAGGCCGTGATGTACCCGCGGCACTTCGGCGTGAGCTTCGCCGCGGCCGAGGACTTCGACCGGCTGCTGCGGCTCGTCGAGCACCGCAAGCTGCGCGTGCTGGCCGGTCCCGCGCTCCGCTTCGAGGGCACGGCCGAGCAGCACCGCACGATCGCGCTCGCCGACCCGTCGAACAACGTGATCGAGTTCAAGAACTACGACGACCCGCGGCTGCAGTTCTGATGGCGGTGCTGCACCTGGTGCGCCACGGCGAAAGCGCATGGAACCTCGCCGGGCGCGTGCAGGGACAGTCCGCCGAGGCCGGGTCGCTCACCGCGCGCGGCCTGCGGCAGGCGGCGGAGACGGCGGAGTTGCTCGTGCGGCGGCCCGTGTCGGCGATCTTCAGCAGCGACCTGCCCCGCGCCAGGGCCACCGCCGACGTCATCGCCCGGGCACTCGGGCTGCCCGTCCGGGAAGACCCGGCGCTGCGGGAACAGCACCTGGGCCACCTGGAGGGACGCCGGTTCACCGACCGGCTCGGTGACGGCACCGTGCAGGACGAGATCGACCGCCTGTGGCGCGAACCGTGGCGGCGGCCCGAAGGCGGCGAGAGCATCGCGGACCTCTACGAACGCATCCACACGACACTGGACCGCTACGCCGCGCACGACGGCGAACTGGTCCTCGTCGCCCACGGCGGACCCGTCCGCGTGGCCACCACCAGCGCCGATCCCCGGCTGCGTGAACCCGTGCCGCGCGTCGCTGTCGGTAACGCCTCGGTGACCACTCTGGGCCGCTCGCGCTGTTGCTGAACAGACATCCGCGGGCCGCACCGGCTATGGGAAAGTTACCGCGATGTCGTTCGAGTCCGGAAGCAGAGCATGGCGCCTCCTCGGTGCGGGCGCCGCCGCCGCGGTGGCCGTCGCCGCGGGGCTGCTCACGAGCGGGGGCACGCTCCCCGGCACCGTCGGGTGGACGATCGAGGTGGTCGCCGCGGCGGTGACCGGCCTGCTGGTGCTGCTCGCGTTCCGGCCGCCCCGGCGCGCGCCGCGCCCCGCGCCGCCACCGCCGGTGCCGGCGCGGCCGGCGTCCGCCCCGGCGAGGGCGATCCGGACCCTGCGGATCGGCGAACTGGACCCGGTGGCGCTCGGCGTCCACCCCGCGTGGCTCCTGCCGGGCGGGGCGCCCCTTCCCCCGTACGTCCCGCGCACCGCCGACGCCGAACTCGACCGCGCCCTCGCGCGCGGCGGGCTGGTGCTCGTGCAGGGCGACGCGGCGACGGGCAAGACCCGCACCGCGTACGAGGCCGTGCTGCGCAACGCGGAGCGACTCGGCTGGGAGAACGTGCTCGTGCCCGCCGACGCGGGTGCGCTGCGGGAGCTGGCGCGCGCGCTGCCGCCGAAGACCGTGGTGTGGCTGGACGACCTCGAGCGCTACCTCGCGACCGACAGCCTCGACGACCGGGTCCTGACGACCCTGTGCACCCGCGGCCCGTCGGACACGGTGATCCTCGCGACGCTGCGGTCCCGTGCCAGGGAAGCGCTCGGCGTCGACACCGACGGTCCCGGCGGCCGGGCCCGCCGGGTGCTGACGCGGGTCACGCCGGTGGAACTGGAGCGAGCGCTGGACCGGACGGAAACCGCCGCGGCACACCGGTTCCAGTCGGATCCGCGGATCGCGGGCGCGTTGCTCGACGAGACGCGACCCGGGTTCGGCGCGCACATCGCCGCCGGCCCGGAGGCGGTGCGACGCTGGCGGGAGGCCGAGAACGAGCGGGGCGCCGCGCTGGTGAGCGCCGCGGTCGACCTGCGTCGTGCCGGGTACCTCGAGCCGGTGCCGCTGGACTGGCTGGTGGCGCTGCACCCGCACTACCTGTCGCCGCGGTTCCGCAACCGCCTCGGCGAGCCGGACCTGGCGGGGGCGCTGGAGTGGGCGACGCAGCCGGTGCGCGGCGCGAGCCCCTGCCTCAAGCCCGCGGGGCCGGACCGCTACGTCGCGTTCGACTACCTCGTGGACGCCGCCGAGACCGGCGGTGACGTGCCGGAGCCGGTGTGGCAGCGGCTGCTGGGCGCGCACGCGCTGACGCCGGACCAGACGTTCCGCATCGCCAGGGCGGCGGTTCGGTTCGGGCGGCTGGCCGAGGCGGCGAACCTGTGGCAGCGACTCGCGCAGCGGGGTGACCAGCACGCGTTGTTCGACCTCGGGTGGGCGGCGCAGGCGGCCGGGGACCAGGCGGCGGCGGAGCAGTGGTACGTCCGGGCCGCCGAGGCGGGCAACGGCTGGGCGATGTCCAACCTCGGCACGCTCGCCGAAAACCGGGGCGAGATGCAGGTCGCCGAGCAGTGGTACCAGCGGGCCGCCGACGCCGGGGACACCACGGGCATGACCAACCTCGGCGGGCTGCTGGCGCAGACGGGGCGGATCGACCAGGCGCGCGCGGCCTACCAGCGGGCCGCCGCGGCGGGTGATCCGAACGGGCTGCGCAAGGAGGCCGTGCTGGAGCTGCTGCACGGGGACCGCAAGCGCGGGGCGGCGTTGCTGCGCAAGGTCGCGCTGTCCGGGGACCCGGCCGCGGTGCGGTTGATGGGGCTGTTGTCGCAGACCGAGGAGAACGCGCCGCACCGCCCGGACGTGGAGGCGCTGCGCCGGCTGGCGGCCGAGATGGGTGACGGCCAGGCGGCGCTCGACCTCGCGCGGAACCTGTGGAACCAGGGCGATCTCGACGCGGCGGAGACGTGGTTCCGCCGGGCGGCGGAGACGGAGAACGGCCGGGTCGCGGAGTTCGGGCTGGCGGTGCTGCTGGAGCAGCGGGGGCGGCCCGGTGACGCCGAGGTGTGGTACCGCCGGTCCGCCGAGCACGGCCTGCCGGAGGCGATGCTGAACCTGGGCACGCTGCTGCAGGACCGCGGTGTGTTCGCGGAGGCCGAGCGCTGGTACCACCGGGCGCTGGAGGCCGGGCACCTGCCCGCGGAGGTGAACCTGGGGGCGCTGCACTGGCGGCGCGGGAACCTCGCGGAGGGCCGGGCGTGGTACCAGCGGGCCGCCGACCGCGGGGACGAGCTGGCGAAACAGGCGCTGGAGAACCTCGAACCACGCCGGTGAGCGGCGTTCCCGGGCCGGGAGCGCGCTTCCCGAACGACCACCGCCGCCCGACCAGCCGGGCAGGACGGGCGCGCCCGACCCCGAAATGCTTGTAGCATCCCCTTGATACAAGGAGGTGCCCGATGGCGCTCGACAACATCCTGGCCGTGGCGGTGCTGCTGGGCCTGTTCGGCCTGGTGCTCCTCGTCGTGCTGTGGCCGGGACCCAGGCAAGGCCGCCGCCTGCTCGTGCGCTGGGGCGTGCCCGAACCGTCCGAAGTGGACACCGCGGAAGCGGTCCGCTATCTCAAGCGCCGCAGGTTCTGGTACCCCTGGCTGTTCCTGGCGCTGCCCCTGCTCGGCGACGCCGCCGGCCTCGCGCGGGCGGACGACTGGACTCTCGTGTGGACGGTACTGGTGGGCGGCCTGCTCGGCGAGCTGCTCGGCTGGCGGCCTCCGGCCGGTCCCCGCCGCGAGGCGATGTTGCGGCACCGCGGCGTCAGCGACCTCGTGCCCGTCTGGGCGCTCGTCCTGCTCGCGCTGGCCGTCGCCGGGGGCGTGGTCCGCGCCGTGCTCGCGCGGGACTGGGCGTGGCTGGGCGTGGACGCCGGCTGCACGCTCATCGTGGCCGCGGTGGTGCTGCTCGCCCTGCGCCGGCCCGCCACCGGGGACGCCGCGGTCGACCTCGTGCTGCGGGCCCGCAGCGCACGCGTCGCCACCGGGCTCGCCATCCTCGTCCCGGCCGCGCTGCCCCAGGCCTCGCAGACGCTGAGCCTGGGGCCGGTGCTGGTGTTCGTCGTGAGCCTGGCCGCCACGATCGCCGTGCTGGGACCGGACCGGCACGTCGCGGCCGCCGCGGTGGCATGACGGCGCTCCGGGTCGTCGTCGACGTGGGCAGCGGGCTCGCGCCGTGGCGCCAGGTGCAGGACCAGATCGTCCGGCTCATTACGCGCGGGGCGCTCACGCCGGGCACCCGCCTGCCGCCGATCCGCCAGCTGGCGGGCGACCTCGGTCTCGCGTCGGGCACGATCGCCCGCGTCTACCGCGAGCTGGAGGCGGCGGGCTGGGTCCGCACGGCACGCGCGCGCGGCACGGTCGTCGCGGACACCGCACCCCGTGCGGACGCGGCGGCGTTGCTGAGGGCGGCGGCCGCGGAGTTCGCCACCGCCGCGAAGGACCTCGGCGTCGACGCGGAAACAGCCGTCGCGGCGGTACGCGAGGCCTACGGCCCGGGCTAGCCTGCCCGGCATGGTGCTGGAGTGGCTGCTCAATGCCGATCCCGGTCTGCGGTGGCAGGTGCTGCGTGACCTGACCGGCGCGCCACCCGAAAAGGTGGCCGCCGAGCGTTCCCGCGTCGCGCGCGAGGGCTGGGGTGCGCGCCTGCACGCACTGCGCGACGACGACGGGCAGTGGGCGGGCGGGGCGTGCTTCCCGGCGGGGTTCGGCCGCGACTTCTCCGCCGGGCAGCCGTGGACGTCGACCCTGCCGACCCTGACCCTGCTGCGGGAACTCCGCGTCGATCCCGCGGACGCCCGTGTGCGCGAGACCATCGCGCTGGTGCGGGAGAACTGCCGGTGGGAGCACGCCGGGCAGCCGTTCTTCGCCGGCGAGGTCGAACCCTGCATCAACGGGCGGACCGTCGCGATCGGCGCCTACTTCGGTGTCGATGTCGACGGGATCGTCGAGCGGCTGGTCGGCGAGCAGCTCCCCGACGGCGGCTGGAACTGCGAGGCCGAGAACGGATCGGTGCGCTCTTCCTTCCACTCGACGATCTGCGTGCTCGAAGGGCTGCTGGAGCACGAGCGGGCGACCGGCGGCTCGCCCGCCTCCCGCCAGGAGGAGGCGATCGCCGTCGTGACCACGGCGCGCACGACCGACGGACGGTGGCTGCTGGAGAACACGCACCCCGGCGCGGTCCACTTCCCACTGGAGGACGGCGACGGCGCGCCGAGCCGGTGGAACACGCTGCGTGCCCTGCGCGTCCTGAACTGGTACGACGGTGGCCGCCCGCCCGGCCCGGCCGGTCTCTAAGCTCACGGCATGGCGAAGTACTTCGACGTCCATCCCGAGAACCCGCAGCGCCGCGCGATCGACCAGGTCGTCGGGATCGTCCGGGACGGCGGGCTCATCGCGTACCCGACGGACTCGTGCTTCGCGCTGGGCTGCCGGCTCGACAACAAGGACGGGCTCGACCGCATCCGCGAGGTCCGGCACCTCGACGACCGGCACCACTTCACCCTGGTGTGCTCGGATTTCGCGCAGCTCGGCCAGTTCGTCCACCTCAGCAACACCGTGTTCCGCGCCCTCAAGGCCGCCACCCCGGGCAGCTACACCTTCATCCTCCCGGCCACCAAGGAGGTGCCGCGGCGGCTGCTGCACCCGAAGAAGAAGACCGTCGGCGTGCGCATCCCGGACCACGTCGTCGCGCAGGCGCTCGTCGCCGCGCTCGGGGAGCCACTGGTCTCGAGCACCCTCCTGCTGCCGGACCACGAGGAGCCGCTGACGCAGGGCTGGGAGATCAAGGACGAGCTGGACCACGCGCTCGACGCCGTGATCGACTCCGGGGACTGCGGCACCGAGCCGACGACCGTAGTCGACTTCTCCGAGGACGAGCCGGTGATCGTGCGCCGCGGCGCGGGTGACCCGGCGCGGTTCGAGTCCTGACGGGCGCGGGCGTGGACCCCGGCATCGTCCGCGGCACCCCGGCCTGGCGGTACTTCGGGGACTTCCGCGGCATCCTGCTCGCCGGTTCGACGCTCGTGCTGCAGACCGCGCACCCGGTGGTGGCCGCCGGGGTGCGCGACCACTCCGACTACACGCGCGACCCGTGGACCCGCCTGATGCGGACGGCCGCCTCGCTGTCGATCTACGTCTACGGCGGCCCCGAGGGCGCGGCGTTCGAGGCACGGCGCCTCCGCCGCCTGCACCGGGCGTTCACCGGGATCCGCGAGGACGGGAGGCGCTACTCGGCGCTGGACCCGCACGCCTACGCCTGGGTGCACGCGACCCTCGTCCAGCTGCCCGTGGACACGCAGGGTTTCTTCGGGCGCCCGCTCAGCGCCGCCGAGCTGGCGGAGTACTACGCGCAGATGCGCCGCGTCGGCCTGCTGCTCGGCGTCCGCGACCAGGACCTGCCACCGGACTGGCCCGCCTTCCGGGCCTACTACGACGACATGGTCGAGTCGTTGCGGCCGAACGACACCATCACGGCGCTGTTCGACACGATCCGCACCGTGCCCAAACCGGTCCGCCCGCTGCCGGACGCCGCGTGGCCCTGGCTGCGGGACCGGCAGGCCACGCTGCAGCTGTTCCTCATCGCCGCGACCCTGCCGCCCGTGTTCCGCGACCGGCTCGGCCTGGACTGGTCACCGGCACGCCGGCGGCGGTTCGACCGGTTCCGCCGCGCCGTGCGCCTCGTGGCCACCGCGGTGCCGCCGCCGCTGCGGGCCGCCCACATCCGGGCCGTGGCGCGGCTCAACGTCTGGTACCGGCAGCGGGCGTGAGGTTCAGTTCAGCGTGGGATTGGGCGGCAGGCACACGGCGAGCCGGGACCACGGCGGCGCCTGACGCGCGGCGGACGGCGAAGGCAGCGTCAGGTACGCCCAGACGCTCATGCCCTCCTCGCGGTACACCACGCCCCAGCCCGCCGAACCCTGCGGGCCGTGGCCGTCCATGAACCCGGGCCGGGTGGGCGGGACGAGCTGGGGCCCTTCCACGTCGATGCGCAGGTAGTGCGGGTCGGTGCCGCGGACGAGGCAGACCTCGATGGGGAACTTGTCGGCCTCCGGCGCGCCGCACAACTCGTCGACGAACGACAGGACGCTGACGACCGTCTGGGCCGCGCAGTCGAAGAGCAGCCCGCAGATGGCGTTGCGGAGCCGCCCGAGGTCGGCGAACCCTCGGACACGCCTCCACACGATCTGCTCTCCGCAGGGTCGTTCGAGCGACATGAGCGGTTCCTCCGCTGTCGGTCTCAACGGTCGGTCCCGGCGAGTACCCCGCGCGCCGCGGTTAAACCACACCTTCGGAGGTTGTGCTGGCGTCCCGTCCGCGCGTGGGCGAGACTGAGCCGATGACGGACCGGACAGCCCCGCCGAAGCAGCCGTCCGGCGACGATCTGACCCTCGCCGAACTCCTCGGTGACGTGGTGCGCACGCTCGAAGCCGAGCCCGATGTCGAAAGCACGGTCGAGCGCGTGGTGCACGCCGTCCTCGGTACCGTACCCGGCGTCGAGGAAGCCGGGGTGTCGCTACTGGAGCGGGACGACGTCAAATCGGTCGCGCCGAGCAGTTCCCTGGTGGCCCGGCTCGACCGACTGCAGCACGAGCTGCGGGAAGGGCCCTGCGTGGGCGCGGTGTTCGACGACCCGGTCTACCGCACCGACCAGATCGGCTCCGACACCCGCTGGCCCCGCTTCGGCGCCGCGGCCTTCGACCTGGGCATCCGCTCGATGCTCAGCGTCCGGCTGTTCACCACGTCGGCGAACCTGGGTGCGCTGAACCTCTACGCCACGCGCGAGAAGGCGTTCGACGCCGACGCCGCGCACCTGGCAGGGCTGTTCGCGGCACACGCGGCGGTGGCGCTGGCCGGGTCCCGGCGGCAGGAGCAGCTGCGGGAGGCGCTGCGCACCCGCGACGTGATCGCCACCGCGAAGGGCATCCTCATGCAACGCCACTCGATCGGGGAAGACGCGGCCTTCCACCTGCTGGTCCGCGTGTCGCAGCAGACGAACCGCAAGCTGCACGACGTGGCGGCGCTGCTGGTCCGCCAGGTTTCCGGCGGCGACGCCGGGGCCTGAGCGCGGTGCCCTCAGGCCGCCTCCTCCTCGGCGAGCCGGGCCAGCACCTGCTCCGAGATGGCCGCCAGCGCCTTGACCTGCTCCGGCGTGAGCGCGTCGAACACCAGGCGGCGCACGGTCTCCACGTGCCGGGGCGCGGCGTTCTCGATGGCCGCCCGGCCTTGCGGCGTGAGCACGATGAAGGCGCCCCTGGCGTCCGACGGGCACTCCTCGCGGGCGATGAGCCCCCGCTTCTGCATGCGCGCGAGGTGGTGCGACACCCGGCTCTTCTCCCACTCCAGCGCCCTGGCCAGCTCGAACACCCGCACCCGCTCCTCCGGCGTGTCGGTGAGCTGCACCAGCACGGCGAAGTCCGCGTGGGACAGCTCCGAGTCCGCCTGCAGCTGTTTGCTCAGCCGCGCGTTCAGCTGGGTCTGCATGGACACGTAGGAGCGCCAGGCGTGCTGCTCGGCGTCGGTCAGCCATCGGGTACCGGTCACGAGATCGAGTATAGCGGGAATAGTTGACGCGTCACCGAGGTTGGTCCACGCTGGATGACACATCATCAAACCGGAAGGAACGTCATGACCGCCCCGACGAACTACGCCCAGCTGACCGGCACCTACACCCTCGACCCCACGCACACCCGCATCGGGTTCGTCGCGCGGCACGCGATGGTGACGAAGGTCCGCGGCGCGTTCAACGAGTTCACCGGCACCGCCCGGATCGACGGGGAGAACCCGGAGAAGTCGAGCGCCACGGTGAGCATCAAGGCGAACAGCATCGACACCCGCAACGCCGACCGCGACGCCCACCTGCGCAGCAACGACTTCCTGCAGATGGACGAGCACCCGGAGATCACCTTCACCTCCACCGAGATCAAGCAGACCGGCGAGGACACCTTCGACGTCACCGGCGACCTGACGATCAAGGGCGTGACCAAGCAGGTGACCATCCCGTTCACCTACGAGGGCACCGCGCAGGACCCGTTCGGCAACACCCGCGTCGGCTTCGAGGGCTTGACGGTGATCAACCGCAAGGACTACGGCATCACCTGGAACGCCGCGCTCGAGACGGGCGGCGTGCTCGTGAGCGACAAGGTGACCCTGGAGTTCGAGGTCTCGGCCGTCAAGAACGCCTGACCTGCGGCCAGGACGGCGTGAAGAAGGCCCCCGCCGCGGCGGGGGCCTTCTCGCACGATGCGGGGACTACCCCGCGGCTGTGGTCAGCGCGCGCTTGGTGAGCACGCGCGCCAGGTGCTCGCGGAACTCCGCGCTCGCGTGCGGCTCCGACACCGGGCTGGTGCCCTCCGCCGCGACCGCGGCCGCGTCCTCGATCGACGCGCCCGAGGCCAGCGCCTGCTCCGTGGCACTCGCCCGCAGCGGCGTGCCGCCCATGTTGATCAGCCCGACCCTGCCGCCGACGACGGCGACGCCGACGATGGCCCAGTCGATGCTGCGGCGCGTGAACTTCTCGAAGCCCCAGCCCTGCCCGGTCTGCACCGGCACCCTGATCTCGGTGACCAGCTCGTCCGGCTCCAGCGGCGTGGTGAACGGGCCGAGGAAGAACTCCGCGGCCGGGATCTCCTTGCGCCCCTGCGGGCCCTGCACGACGAGCACGCCGTCGGACGCCAGCAGCGCCGCGGGCAGGTCGGCCGCCGCGTCGGCGTGCACCAGCGAGCCGCCGATGGTGCCGCGGTGGCGCACCTGCTGGTCGCCGATCGCGCCGGCCACGTGGGCCAGCAGCGGCGCGTGCTCACGCAGCACCGCGTCGGTGTGCAGGTCGTGGTAGCGCGACAGGGCACCGATCGCGACCGTGCCGTCCTCGACGCGCACGTACCGCAGCTCGTCGACCGGCGCGATGTCGACCAGCAGCTCCGGCGTGGCGAAGCGCAGTTTCATCAGCGGCAGCAGGGAATGCCCGCCCGCCAGGACCTTCGCGTCCTCGCCGTGCTCGCCGAGCACGCTCAGCGCTTCGTCCACAGTGGACACCCGGCGGTAGGTGAACGGGGCCGGGATCACCGGTCGACCTCCTGTCCGGACGCGTCGATCACCGCGTTGACGATGTTGTGGTAACCCGTGCAGCGGCACAGGTTGCCCTCCAGCCCCTCGCGCACCTCTTCACGCGTGGGCTTCGGGTTCTGCGCCAGCAGCGACACCGACGCCATGATCATGCCCGGCGTGCAGAAGCCGCACTGCAGCCCGTGCTGCTCGCGGAACGCCCGCTGCACGGGGTGCAGCTCGCCGTCACCGGAAGCCAGGCCTTCGACGGTGGTGACGCGGTGCCCGTCGGCCTGCGCCGCGAGCACCGTGCACGACTTCACCGCCTCGCCGTCGAGCAGCACCGTGCACGCCCCGCAGGACGTGGTGTCGCAGCCGATGTTCGTGCCCGTCAGCCCCGCCGTGTCGCGCAGGTAGTGCACGAGCAGCGTGCGGTCCTCGACCTCCTCGGCCACGGTGGAGCCGTTGACCTCGATGGAGACCTTCACTTCGCCTCACCCTTCACAGAAAGCGCTTCCCAGACCCGTTGCGGGGTCGTGGGCATGTCCAGGTGGCGCACGCCGAGGTGCGCCAGTGCGTCGACCACCGCGTTGTGCACCGCCGGGGTCGAGCCGATCGTCGCGGCCTCACCGATCCCCTTGACGCCCAAGGGGTTGCGGTCCGTCGGCGTGACCGAGTCGACCAGCTCGAAGTCCGGCAGCTCCGTCGCGGTGATGAACGAGTAGTCGGCCAGCGTGGCCGTGGTCGGGTTGCCGTCCTCGTCGTAGCTCATGACCTCCAGCAGCGCCTGCGCGATGCCCTGGCCGAGCCCGCCGTGCCGCTGCCCGCGGAACACCAGCGGGTTGACCACCGGGCCCGCGTCGTCCGCGGCGATGATCCGCTTCACCACGACCTTGCCGGTCTCGGTGTCCACCTCGACGACCGCGAGGTGCGCGCCGAACGGGAACGTCGGCGTGCCCTCGCCGAACCAGACGTCCGCCGACAGCGCGCCTTCCTCCGCGCGGGCCGCCAGCTGGACCCAGTCCACCGCACCGCTCGACGGCGCGCCCTTGACCCGCCACGCGCCCTCGTCCACGTCGAGCTCGAGGTCGTCCGGCGACGCTTCGAGCAGGTCCGCGGCGATCTCGCGCGCGTTGGCGATGACCTTGTCCGCGGCTTGGCGGATCGCCGAGCCGCCCAGCTGCAGCGAGCGCGAGCCGAACGTGCCGATGGCCCTGGGGATCTCGTCGGTGTCGCCGTGCTTGACGGTGATCCGGTCCATCGGGATGCCGAGCTGGTCGGACAGCAGCATCGCCAGCGACGTGTGCAGGCCCTGGCCGTGCGGGGAGCTGCCGGTGTACGCGGTCACCGTGCCGTCGGGGTTGATGTCGACGCGGCCACTTTCGCCACCGCCGTCGCCGCCGGTGATCTCGACGTAGCTCGCGATGCCCAGGCCCAGCGCGACCGGGTCACCGGCCTCGCGCCGCCGCCGCTGCTCGGCCCGCAGCTCCTCGTACCCGGCGGCCTCCAGCACCTTGTCCAGCGCCTTGGCGTACTCGCCGCTGTCGTAGTTCGCCCCGGACCTGGTGGTGAACGGGAACTCCTCCGGGCGGATGAAGTTGACCTTGCGCACCTGCGCGGGGTCCATCCCGATCTCGGCGGCGAACAGGTCCATCGCCCGCTCGACCGCGGCGGTCGCCTCGGGGCGGCCGGCCCCGCGGTAGGCGGCGACCGGGGTGGTGTTGGTGACGACGCCGCGGCTGCGCGTCTCCACCTTCGGGAAGTGGTAGACGCCCGAGGCCATCAGCTCCGTCAGCGTCGGCAGGAACAGCGTGCGCGGGTAGGCGCCCGCGTCCTGCACCACGTCGAGGCGGAACACCTCGACGGTGCCGTCGCGGCGGCCGCCGATGGTGACGGTGTTCTGCTGCGCGCGGCCGTGCGTCATCGAGGTGAAGTTCTCGCTGCGCGATTCCGTCCACCGCACCGGCCTGCCGCTGCGGCGCGCGGCCCAGCCCAGCACGATCGGCTCGGGGTCGGAGCCGATCTTGGCGCCGAAGCCGCCGCCCACGTCGGGCGCGATCACGCGCACCTGCTCCTCGGGCACGCCGAGACCGGCCGCGATGGCGCCGCGGCCCAGCTGCGCGTTCTGCGTCGACAGCCAGACCGTGAGCCTGCCGTCCTCGCCCCACACGCACGACGCGCCGCGCACCTCCAGCGGCGCGGGGGCGACGCGCTGGTTCACGATCGTCTGCGTCACCACGACTTCGCAGCCGGCGAAGCTGTCCTCCGGGAACTCCTCGATCCCGTGGACCTGCATGACGTTGCCGCCGGACTCGGGGAACAGCACGGTTTCGCCCGACAGCGCCGCGTCGATGCTCGCCACCGCGTCCAGCGGGTCGTAGTCCACGTCGACGAGCTCGGCCGCGTCGGCGAGCTGGTAGCGCTGCTCGGTGAGCACCAGCGCCACCGGTTCGCCGACGTAGCGCACGACGTCCGACGCGAGCCACGGCTCGGTGACCGGTCCCGCCTGCCGCGGCGCCAGGTCCAGGTCGGCCGCGGTGTAGACGGCGACCACGCCGGGCGCGGCGAGGGCGGCGGAGGTGTCGATCGACGTGATCCGCGCGTGGGCGATGGGGCTTCGTACGAACGTCGCGAACACGGCACCCGTGAGCGCCGGTTCACGCAGGTCGTCGACGTACGTGCCACCCGTGGTGATGAGCTTCTGGTCCTCGATCCGGACCACTCTGGTCCCGACAATGCTCAACTCTGGGCCTCCAACTGATGGGTACGTCCGAGATCATGCCTCACCGGTGGCCCAACTTCCCAGCACCCGCCCCGTGTTCCGCCTTGTCTTCCGCAGCGCGGAAACCGCCTTTACGCGGCGAAGGCCTGCCAGGCAAGGGTTCCGGCGAGGCCCAGGCCGGCCAGCCCGATCCCGATCCGCAGCGGGGTCGCGGGCAGCCGCCGCACGACCGCCGGGCCGACCCACGACCCGAGCACGGAGCCGAGGCACAGCGCGACGACGGAGGGCCAGTCCACTTCGCCGGTGAACGCGAAGACCACGGCGGCGATGAGGTTGGCCGCACCGGTGGCGATGTTCTTGGCGGCGTTGGAGCGGGCGAGCGACTGCGCCCACACCGTCGACAGCAGCGCGAGCATCAGAACTCCCGCCGCCGCACCGAAGTAACCGCCGTAGATGGCGACGGCGAACGCGGCGGCTCCCGTGACGGGGCCGAGGCCGGAGGAGTTCGCGCTCACCTTCCGCAGTTTGGGTGCGACGAACAGCAGGATCGACGCACCCGCGATGAGGAAGGGGACGATGAAGGTGAACGTGTCGGACGGGGTCCACAGCAGGAGGGCGGCGCCGAGCGCGCCCCCGGCGGCGGTGATGGAGCACAGCACCTTCAGCCGGCCGCGCTGCCCGGCGAGCTCCGGCCGCGAGCCCGCGGCGGCGCCGATGGTCGTGCCGAGCATCGCGACGGTGTTGGTGACGTTGGCCGAAACCGGCGACAACCCGACGGCGAGCAGTGCCGGGTAGGACACGAGGGACGCCAGCCCGGCGATGGACCCGGTGAGGCCGGCCCCCACGCCGGCGGCGAACAGGAACAGCAGTGCCAGGGGGTCGAAGCTCACGACGAGGCATTATCTCCGGCGCAGCGCCCGGGAGCGGCGGTGGGAGGCGGAGGGGAGACGGGGCTCACGGGAGGTGGGGGGCGGTGGTGGGTGGGGCGGTTGGGCGGCGGCTGCGGTGGGGGCGGCGGCTGGGGTGGGGGCGGCGGCTGGGGTTGGCGGGGGTTTGGGGTGGCTGGGCCGGAGGGTGGGGGCGGCTGGCGTTTGGGCGGGGACCGGGCGGGTTCGACGGCGGGGCGGCTGGGCCTGGGGTGCGGGGGCGGCGGCTTCGGCCGGTGGCAGGGCGGTTGGGGCGGAGAGTGCGGAAACGGCTGGGGTTTGGGCGGGGAGCCAGGCGGGCTCGGCGGTAGGGCGGCTGGGTCTGGGGTGCGGGGGCGGCTGAGGTTGGGGGCGCGGGGTGCCGGGTGGATTCAGGGGCTGGTGGGTTCGATGGTGGCGGATTCGGCCGGTGGCGGGGCCTGCCGGGGGTCGGGGGCGCCAGGCGGCTCCCCTCAAAACTGGCCCCCCGGATTCGGCACGGCCTCCGCGCCGAATCCGGTTCGCCGCGTCCGGCCCGCCATCCTTGCCGGAATCGAGCCGCCACGCCCGACTCGACGGCGGCGGCCGAACCCAGTTCTGCGCACCGGCCGAACCCAGTTCTACCGAGCCCCACGGCTTTCCCCTCCCCGCGCAGGGCGCTGCGCCGTTCGGGGCACGGACGTCCGATGTCGGAAAATACCTACCCAAGTCTCTTGAAGGTCTGGACCACTGCGCCCATACTTTGTTCCCGCTCACAACAAACGAGCCGACCGAGAGGCAGTGATGTCGATGAAGACTCGCACCCGCCTGTCCCGCCTCCTGCGGCTGAGCGTGCCCGCGCTCGCCGTCGCCGCCGTACTGGTGGCACCGGGGAACGCCAGCGCAGCCACGGTGTTCAACGACGACTTCGACGGCCCCGCCGGAGCCGCCGCCGACGCCTCGAAGTGGACCAACGAGACCGGCGACAACGTCAACAACCACGAGCTGCAGTGGTACACCCCGGGCGCGCAGAACGCCGCGCTCGACGGGCAGGGCCACCTCGTGATCACCGCGCGCCAGGAGGGCGGCCACAACTGCTGGTACGGCTCGTGCACCTACACCTCCGCGCGGCTGAACACCGCGGGCAAGTTCACCCAGACCTACGGCCACTTCGAGGCCCGCATGAAACTGCCGCGCGGGCAGGGCATGTGGCCCGCGTTCTGGGCGCTGGGCAACGACATCGGCAGCAACGGCTGGCCCAACTGCGGCGAGATCGACTTCATGGAGAACGTCGGGTTCGAGCCCAACACCGTGCACGGCACCATCCACGGCCCCGGCTACTCGGGCTCCGGCGGCATCGGCGCGGCCTACAGCGGGCCGAACTTCTCCGACGGTTTCCACACCTTCGCCGTGGACTGGGCGCCGAACAGCATCAAGTGGTACGTCGACGGGAACCTGTACCAGACCCGCACGCCCGCCGACCTCGGCGGCAACCGGTGGGTCTTCGACCACCCGTTCTTCATCATCCTCAACCTCGCCGTCGGCGGCTACTGGCCCGGCAACCCCGATGGCAGCACACAGTTCCCGCAGCAACTGGTCGTCGACTACGTGCGCGTGACGGCCTGACCCACCAGATCCCCGGGCGCCACCCGGCGCCCGGGGACTGGCCTCCAGCAGTAGAACGTGTTCTAATTCCAGGCATGCGCCACGGCATCGTGCTGTTCACCAGCGACCGCGGGATCTCCCCCGCCGACGCGGCGCGAGCCGCCGAGCGGGCCGGGTTCTCCTCCTTCGCCGTCCCCGAGCACACCCACATCCCCGTGCGGCGCCAGGCCGCCCACCCCCGTACCGGCGACGCCTCCCTGCCCGACGACCGCTACCTGCGCACGCTCGACCCGTGGGTGGCGCTCGCGACCGCCGCCTCGGTCACCGAGCGGATCCGGCTGTCCACCGCCGTCGCGCTACCCGTCGAGCACGACCCGATCACCCTCGCGAAGACGATCGCCTCACTCGACCACCTCTCCGGCGGCCGCGTCACGCTCGGCGTCGGCTTCGGCTGGAACACCGACGAACTGGCCGACCACGGCGTGCCCGCGAACCGGCGCCGCACCGCGCTGCGCGAGTACCTCGAGGCGATGCGTGCACTGTGGACGGACGAAGAGGCTTCCTACGCCGGGGAATTCGTCGAGTTCGGGCCCAGCTGGGCGTACCCGAAACCGGCCGGGGCGGTACCGGTCGTCGTCGGCGCGGCGGGTACCGAGAAGACGTTCCGCTGGCTCGCCCGGTCCGCCGACGGCTGGCTCACCACGCCCATGGAAGCCGGCCTGGACGACAAAATCGCGTTGCTGCACCGGATCTGGCAGGAGGCGGGACGCGCGGGCTCACCGGAAATCGTGGTGCTGGCCGGAAAACCGGAGCCGGGACTACTGGAGCGGTACGAGGAACTGGGCGTGACGGAAGTCCTCTTCGGACTTCCCGACCGGTCCGCCGAGGAGGTCACCGCCTACCTCGGCAGACTGGCCGGGAAGCTCGGCATTCACTCCGAAGCCTGCTCCGTGACCGGCAGCAGCGTCTGAAACCGCGTGTCCCCCGGCACCGACTTCACGCGCAGGTCCCCGTGGTGACGCTCCACCACGATGCGCCACGAGATGTCCAGCCCCAGCCCGGTGCCCTCGCCGACCGCCTTCGTCGTGAAGAACGGCTCGAAGATCCGCTGCCGGTTCTCCTCGGGCACGCCGGGGCCGGTGTCGCCGATCTCGACGCACACCTGGTCCTCGACCAGCGCCGTGTGGACGGTCAGCGTGCCGCTGCCGCCCATCGCGCCGAGCGCGTTGTCGATCAGGTTGGTCCACACCTGGTTCAGCTCGCCGGGGTAGGCGGGGATCCGCGGCAGGGTGCGGTCGTAGTCCTTGACGACCTTCACCCCCGGCCCGATCTTGCTGCCCAGCATGACGAGGGTCGAGTCGAGCCCGTCGTGCACGTCGATCCACTGGTGCGGCGCGCGGTCCATCTGCGAGTACTGCTTCGCCGCGCCGACGAGCGCCGAGATGCGGGTGGTCGAGTCCTCGATCTCGCCCATCAGCATCTCGGTCTCCAGCGCGTACGCCAGCCAGCGCACGGCGCTGTCGATCAGCTCGTCACCGACCGAGTCCAGCACGTCGTCGAGGCTCGCGGCGCTCAGCCCGGCGCTGACGAAGATCGGCGCGAGGTCCCAGCCCTGCTCCAGCCCGTGGTCCTCCAGCCAGTCACCGATCTCGTCCTCGCGGTCGGCCTGCTGCATCGCGGTGAGCGGCGGCGCCGACGCGACCTGCTTGACCAGCTGCTCCTGCACGTCGATCAGCTGCTCGAGCAGGTTGGGGTCGATGTCCTTCTTCGCCAGGATCGCCAGCTTGTGCCGCATGCCGGCGACGCGTTCCCGCAGGGAGGCGGTCGCCCGCACCGCCGCGGCGGCCGGGTTGTTCAGCTCGTGCATGAGCCCAGCGGACACCTGCCCCAGCGCCAGCAGGCGCCGCCGCCTGCCGATCAGCGCGTCGGCGTTGCGCCAGCCGAGGTAGGAACCCTCCAGCAGGTGCGTGGCCATCGGGAACCAGCGGCGGAACTGCTCGGCGAACTCCCGCGCGGGCAGGGTCAGGAACGTCAGGTCGCTCAACGCGTACACCGAGGCGCCGTAGTTCTGCTGGTCCTGCCCGTAGAAGAACATCGTGGCCCCGCAGTAGGCGCCACGCTGGTCGGACCGGGTGGTCTCGACCTCGCCGCCGGAGTCCTGCTTGGTCATCCGCAGCGCACCCGAGAGCAGCACGTAGAAGCACGTCGCCGGGTCGCCCTCGCTGATCACCTTGACGCCGCCCTCGTAGTGCTCCACGGAGGCGTGCTCCAGGATCCAGTCCAGCTGGGCGTCGGACAGGCTGGTGAACAGGAACAGCTCCCGCAGGAACTCACGGGTCAGTTCGGGTTCGGGCGCGGGTTCGATCATCGGCTCGCTCACTGCTGCTCCAGGTACCGGTGCACGAGGGTGACCGCCATGGCGCCCTCACCGACGGCGGAGGCGACGCGCTTCACCGACTGCGAGCGTACGTCGCCCGCGACGAACACCCCCGGGATCGACGACTCCAGGTGGTGCGGATCGCGGTCGAGCGGCCAGCCCGGCGGCCGCTGCCCGTCCACGAGCAGGTCGGGCCCCGTGCACACGAACCCGTGCGCGTCCCGCACCACGTCGTCGCCGAGCCACTCGGTGCGCGGCGCCGCGCCGATGAACACGAACAGGTGCCCCGCCTCGACGGTCTCCTGCACGCCGTGCCGGTCGCACAGCGTCAGCTTCTCCAGGTGCTCGTCCCCGTGCGCGCGCACGACCGTGGTGTGGGTGCGCACGTGGATGTTGTCGATCTGCTCGATCTGCTCGATGAGGTAGTGCGACATCGACGCCTGCAGCGACTCGCCGCGCACCAGGATCGTGACGTCCTTGGCGTAGCGGGAGAAGAACACCGCCGCCTGCCCCGCGGAGTTCGCGCCGCCCACGATGTAGACGTGCTGGTCGGTGCACTCCCCCGCCTCGGTGGCGGCGGAACCGTAGTACACGCCGCGCCCGGTCAGGTCCGCGCAGCCCTCGGCCTCCAGCTCGCGGTACGACACGCCCGTCGCGAGCACCACCGAGTGCGCGGCCAGCTCCGTGCCGTCACCGAACTTGATCACGCGCGCGGAGCCGCGGGCCTCCAGCCCGACGACGTCGCGGGCCGTGAGCACCTCGGCGCCGAACTTCTGGGCCTGGCGGCGGGCGCGGTCGGTCAGCTGCGCGCCGGACACGCCGTCCGGGAAGCCGAGGTAGTTCTCGATGCGGGAACTCTGCCCGGCCTGGCCACCGGTCGCCTTGCGCTCGACCAGCACCGTGCGCAGGCCTTCCGACGCCCCGTACACCGCCGCGCCGAGGCCCGCGGGACCGCCGCCGACGACGATGAGGTCGTAGAACTCCTCCGCCGGACGGGTGGACAGGCCGACGGCGTTGGCGATCTCCTCGCCGGCCGGCTTGCGCAGCACCTCCCCCTCAGGGGTGACCAGCACCGGGATGTCGTCGGCGGTCGCGCCCGCCGCCTCCAGCAGGCGGGCACCCTCCGGCTCGTCGACGGAGTACCAGCGGTAGGGCACGGAGTTGCGGGCGAGGAAGTCGCGGACCCGGTACGAGGGCGCTGACCAGCGGTGACCGATCACCTTGGTCTCCTCGACCGGCCGGTCCCCGGCCGCCCGCCACGCCTCCACGAGCGCGTCGACCACCGGGTAGAGCTTCTCCTCCGGCGGGTCCCACGGCTTGAGCAGGTAGTGGTCGACGTCCACGACGTTGATCGCCTGGATCGCGGCGTCGGTGTCGGCGTAGGCGGTCAGCAGCGCGCGGCGCGCGTGCGGGAACAGGTCCATGGCCTGTTCCAGGAAGGAGATGCCGTCCATGTTCGGCATCCGGTAGTCGGCGAGGATCGCGGCGACCGCGTCCCCCCGCAGCTTGATCTCACGCAGGGCGTCGAGCGCGTCGGCACCGGAGCCGGCGCGGACCACGCGGTAGTCCTGGCCGTAGCGACGGCGGAGGTCACGCGCGACCGAGCGGGACACGGCGGGGTCGTCGTCGACCGTCATCAGGATGGGCTGGCTCACGGGAAAACCCTACGGGGCGCGGGCCACCTCAGTCGATGGTGTGGCCCCCATTGACCGTCACACGTTCGCCGTTGACGAACGACGCCGCGTCGGAAGCCAGGAACGACACGACCGCCGCGATCTCCTCGGGGCGGCCGAACCGGCCCAGCGGCACGTCGCCGGTGTACGCACGCCGTTCGTCCTCGCTGGTGCCGGCGTGCCGTTCGACCGGGATCCAGCCGGGTGCCACGAGGTTCACGGTGATGCCGTGCGGGCCCAGCTCACGCGCCCAGCTGCGGGTGAGGCCGTCCTGCGCGGCCTTCGCGGCGAGGTAGGCCGACATCCGCGGCAGCCCGCGCGCGACGATGTCCGAGCCGACCTGGACGATCCGGCCCCGGCCCGCGGCCTTCATCCCGGGCAGCACGGCCTGCAGCAACAGGGTCGGGCTCTTGACGAAGAACTCCAGCTGCGCCAGGTGCGCCTCCCACGTGAGGTCCTCGACGGGGATCTCCGGCTGCGGCCCGGTGGCGTTGGGCACGAGCACCGCGACGGGCCCCAGCACCGACTCCACGTCGGCGACGAGCCGCCGCACGCCGTCCTCGTCGGTCACGTCGGCGGCGAAGGCCTCCGCGGTGCCCCCGTCCGCGCGGATGCCGTCGACCACGCCCTTCGCGCCGTCGGCGTCGGAGCGGTAGTTGACCGCCACCGCCCAGCCGTCACCGGCCAGCTGCCGGGCGATCGCCGCCCCCAGCCCGCGTGAAGCCCCCGTCACGAGAGCCACGCCGCGTGATGCGCTCACCGAGCCTCCTGTGCCTGTTGGTCCGCGCCAGGAGCGACTCTACTGTTCACCGCCTCCAGCACCCGGCCCGTGGTGCGGGGACCGAACAACGCGACGTCGACCACCACCAGCACCATCGCGAGCGCGACGACCGTGAACAGCACCCCGGCGCCGGCGGAGTGCAGCAGGGGCAGCAGCACGAACGGCATGACCCCGCTGGCGAGCCTCGACAGCGCGTACGTGCCGCTCGTCGCCGTGCCGCGCAGGGCCGTCGGGAAGATCTCGGCCTGGTAGATGTGGAACGCGTTGGAGAAGAGGTTGCTCGCGGTGGTGTAGAGGAACCCGCAGACCACGATCAGCCACGCCGCCGTCGCGAGTCCGAACGCGACGCCGAACACCGCCATCAGCACCGCGGAGCCCAGCACGAGGAACTTGCGCTCGACCCGTTCGACGACCGGCAGCGAGAGCGCGGAGCCCACGGGGTAGCCGAGGTAGGTCAGCGCCGTGAACAGCAGCGACTGCACGACGGGGAAACCCTTGGCCACCAGCACGATCGGTGCCAGCGTGCCGAAGCCGTAGTAGCCGATCGTCTGCAGGACGTGGAAGACGGCCATCATCCCCGTGCGGCGGCGGTAGGGCGGCACGAACAGCTCCCGCAGCCGCCCGCTTTCCGTTGGTGCTACGGGGTTTTCGGTGGGTTCCGGCAGCTCGCCCGCGTCGCGCTCGAACCGCGCCACCACCTCCTCGGCCTCGCGTTTGCGGCCGACGGCTTCCAGCCAGCGCGGCGACTCCGGCAGTCCCGTGCGCAAGGCGAACACGATGACCGAGCCCAGCGCGCCGAGCACCAGCAGCCAGCGCCAGCCCTCGAACCCGAGCGGCGCGGCGGGTGTCAGCCAGCGGCCGAGGAAACCGGCGGCGGGCACCCCGAGGAACGCGATGGTGTAGGCCCAGGCGGTGTACCGGCCGCGGTGTTTCGGCGGCAGGAGGTCGCCGAGGTAGGTGTCCGACACCGGCGGCTCGGCGCCGATCCCCAGCCCGGCGAGGAACCGCGTCACGACGAGCATGGCCGGGCCCGTGCTGAACGCGCCGAGCAGCGAGAACAGGGAGTACGTGCCGAGGCTGAGCAGGAACGCGCGGCGGCGGCCCAGCCGGTCGGCGATCCGTCCGAAAAGGACGGCGCCGGCGAACATGCCGAGGAACGCCGAAGCCAGCAGCAGCGCGAGCGCCGATTTGGACAGGTGGAAGTGCTTTTCCAGCACGCTGCCCAGGACACCGGCGAGGAAGATCTCGTACAGGTCGAAGAACAACCCGAGCCCGATCGCGACGGTGGCGAGGCGGTGCCGTCGCGTGATCGGCAACCGGTCCATCCGCGCGGCGATCGTGCCTGCCATCGGCTGCCTCCCGTTCCGCTCCCACACCTCGGCGAGGGGAGCCTAACGGGACACGCGTGCGGACAGCAATTGCCTCACTGCGGGTGGGATTCGGGAGTGGCTTCCCGGCACGGAGGCGAGGGGGTTTGTGGCGGAGTGCGTGGCTGGCTCCCCGGCGCGGGGGCCCGCGGGCCGGAGCTCGCGAGTGGCTCGCGGCGCCGGGCAAGGGGCTTGTGGAGGGATGCGCGAGTGGCTCCCCGGCGCGGGGGCCAGTGAGTTCGTGCGCTGGGTTCGCCAATGGCTCCCCGGCGCGGAAGGCCAGGGAGCCCGCGCGGGCGGGACGCGCAAGTGGCTCCCGGCGCGGGGGGACAAGGGAGCCCGCGGCCGGGAGCCACCCGCCCGCCACGGCACCCCGAGGGGGAGTCCGAGCGCCGGGCGAGACCGGGGGTGCCGCATTTACCGGCACCGTCCCGTTGTGCCCCGTAGTCGCGGCCTCCGCGCCCGCCGTTACACCCACCTCTTTGTCCTGTTTGTCTGTTCTTTACTGTTCTGTGTGTAGCACTGCGCCCGGACTTCGCGACTACGAAGAGATGGCTTGTGACTGGAGGAGCGGTGGGGGCGGAACGAGACCCGGTGGCCGTGGTGGTGGGCGCGACCGGCGGGATCGGCAGCGCGGTCGCCACCGACCTGGCCGCACGCGGCTTCCGCGTGTGGCTCGCGAGCCGCGACGAGCACGCGCTCGTGGAACTGACCGGCAAGCTGCCGGGCGCCGCGGCGTGGCCGCTCGACCTGGCCGCCGGACCGCTGGTGCCGCCGTCCGGGCTGGTGGGCGTCGACGTGCTCGTGCACTGCGCGGGGGTGTTCGACGCGGGGCCGGTGGCCGAGACGTCCGCCGACCGGTGGCGGCACGTGTTCGCGGTGAACCTGTTCGGCGTGGTCGAAGTGACGCGGGCACTCCTGCCCGCGCTGCGGCGGGCGCG
Source organism: Amycolatopsis sacchari (assembly GCF_900114035.1). GTDB lineage: Bacteria > Actinomycetota > Actinomycetes > Mycobacteriales > Pseudonocardiaceae > Amycolatopsis_E > Amycolatopsis_E sacchari. The sequence goes on from NZ_FORP01000004.1 coordinate 46,193, forward strand.
GGGCAGGGCGATCCTGGTGAACTCGACGGTCGTGCGCGGGGCCGCGGCGGGGCGTTCGGCGTACGCGGCGAGCAAGGAGGCGCTGCGGGTGTTCGCCGAAGCCCTGCACCAGGAGGAACTCGAAAACGGTGTCCGCGTGACGACGGTGTACCCCGGCCGCGTGGCGACCGGGATGCAGCGTGAGGTGCGTCAGCGCGAGGGCGGGCCGTATGAGCCCGAGCAGTACCTGGCCCCCGAGGCGGTCGCCGCCGCCGTGGCGTCGGTGGTGTCGTCTCCGGACGAAGCGCACGTCACGGAGCTGACGGTGCAGCCCGCTCGGGGGCGGTTCCCGCGCTGAGGCGGGCTGCTGGTCGGGGCGAGAAAGCGCTTTCCCGCTCACGCGCCCAGCAACCGCCGCACCCAGGAAAGCGCTTCCCGCACGTTCGCCTCCCCCGTGGCTTCGAGCGCCTCGTCGACCGGTAGCCAGCGCAGCGGCGCCTCCGGCTTTTCCGGGCGGATCGCCTCGGGCTGGGTTGTCGCCAGGACGAACCGGAGGTCTGCGTGCTCGTGCGCGGGTTCGGCGCCTTTCGCGGGCACCGGCACCACGGCCACCTGGAGCAGCGAGTCGTCCGGCCAGGGCGTCAAGTCGGGCAGGCCCGTCTCCTCGCGGCCCTCGCGCAGCGCGACGGCGAGCGGGTCCCGCTCCCCCGGGTCGCCGTGCCCGCCCACCTGCAGCCAAGCCTGCTGACGCTCGTGCCACCGCAGCAGCACCCGGCGGGTCGCGGGGTGCACGACGAACGCGGAGGCCGTGAGGTGCAGGGGGAGGTCCCGCCGCCACGGGTCGGGCTCGGCCGCCAGCAGCCGCCGGACTCGCGCCACGTCGTGGTCCTCGGCGCCGTACTGCGCCAACATCGCGGTGACCGTCATGGGCGCAGCCTAGGAGAAGGCCTAGCCCGGGAAGTCGAAGCGGTAGCCCTGCGCCGTGAACCACGGCAGCAGCTGGTTGAGCGCCTCGACGGTCTGCGCCCGCTTGCCCCCGCCGTCGTGCAGGAGGACGACCGTGCCCGGCTGCACCGCCCGCTGCACGGTCGCCACGATCTGCGCCGTCCCGGGCAACGTCCAGTCGCGGGAGTCGACGCTCCAGGAAAGCGGTTTCATGCCCTGCCGTGCCGCGACGGTGGTCAGCAGCTCCGACCAGTTCCCGCCCGGCGCGCGGAAGTACGGCACGGGCACGTCGCGGTCGGCGGCGACCTGGAGGTCCGACCAGCACCCCGCGATCTCGGCGGTGATCCGCTGCTCACTGCGCCGCGGCAGCTGCTCGTCGTGGCTGATCGTGTGGTCGCACAGGCGCATCCCCCGGTCGACCACGGCGCGCACCAGCTCGGGGTGGCGCGCGGCGTTCGTGCCGATCATGCAGAACGTCGCCACCGCACCCGCGCGGGTCAGGGCGTCGAGGATCTGCGGCGTGTAGACCGGGTCGGGACCGTCGTCGAACGTGAGGGCGACCGTGCGGCCCTGGCCGGCGGCGCTGCGCACGAGGCCCGCGGCGGGAGGCGGAGGCAGCTCCGTGGCAGGGGCGGGCGTGACCTGCGCGGCAGCGGCGGCGACGGGGGCAGGGGCGGCGGGTGCGCCCTCCGCGGAGGAGAACAGCGCCACGGCCGCCGTCGTGGCCAGGACGAGCGCGCTGAGCAGCACCGCCCACCGGTAGCAGTACGGCGGGCGCAGCACCCGGTAACGCAAGCCGCCACCTCCAGCCGGTCACGGAACGCAAGACGTCTTGTCGACTCGGGCTGCACGATAGGGTGACGTGGGCGAAAACCGGCGGAACCGCGCCGGTCTTTCGTAGCGTCGTGTCGCGGTTGCTCCGGATGGCCCACACGGTTCAGTGAGCAGCCAAGGCCCGTCCGATGTAGATCGCGCTCAGCGCGGCGAAGATGTAGGCCTGCACCACCTGGACCAGCGCCTCCAGGAACGTCGTGAGCACCGCGAAGGCGAACGCGACCACGGACACGGCCTTGCCGAGCCCGTTGCCGTGCAGCAGCAGGAACTCCCCGCCGAGGGTGAACGCGAGCAGCAGCAGGTGCCCGGCGAACATCGCGGCGAACACCCGGATGGCGAGCGTCAGCGGGTCCATGAAGAACCGCAGGAACGCCTCGATCGGCGTCAGCAGCGGGTACACGGCCTTCGGCACCCCAGCGGGGAACAGCTGGTTCTTCAGGTAGCCGCGCAGGCCGTGCCGCCGGATGCCGACGACCTGGCACAGCGGGAACACCACGAAGACCGCGAGCGCGACCGGAAAACCGATCCGCCCCATGGTCGGGAACTGCACGAGCGGGATCAGCCCGAAGATGTCGTTCACGAGCACGAAGGTGAACAACGCCAGGATCAGCGGCACGAACGGCCGGAAGTCGGCGCTGCCGATCTGGTCGCGCGCGATGCGCTCGCGGGCCAGGTCGTACACCCATTCGGCGGCGAACTGCAGCCGCCCGGGCACGAGCCGGGGCCTGCGGGTCGCCAGCAGGAAGAAACCGGCGATGATCACGACCGACAGCACCACCAGCACCATGGGCTTGGTGACGGGGCCGAAGAACGGTGGCAGGGCGAAGTCACCCGCGCCGGGTGCCTCGAAGGTCCCGGCCCGGAGCGAAATCCTCATCGATCTCCCCAGTTCTCCCGCCGCCACCGATCCTACTGGCCGCCGGGAGCCCGGAGGAACCTCATTTCCGGGCGAGGCCCACCCAGTGCAGCTTCTCCCGTTCCCGCTTCGGCAGGCCGGCCACGACGAGGTCGTAGGAGTCCTCGACGAGCTGGTGCACCAGCGGATCGGGCACCGAGCCGTCGAGTACGACGGTGTTCCAGTGCCGCTTGTTGAGGTGGTACCCGCCGGTGATCGCCGGGTACTGCAGGCGCAGCTGAACCGCGAAATCCGGGTCGCACTTCAGGCTCACCCGCAGGGGTTTCGCGCGCAACGGGCTCAGCGCGAACATCTTCCCCGCCACCTTGAACACGCTGTTGCGCTCGTCGAAGGGAAACTCCTCGCGCGCGCCGGGCAGGTCCAGGCACAGGCGCTTCAGCTCCGCAGGCTTCACCGCCCCACCCTAACCCGGTTTGCGCACCAGCCCGGTGAACCCGGCGACGAACAACGTGACGAAAGCCCACGCCAGCGCCTGCAGCACCCACGACGCGGCGACGAGGACCCCGCCCGCGCCCGCCGCGTCGAGCTGACAGCGCTGCTGCATGTCGGTCTTGACCAGCGGGGTGGCGGTGTTCAGCGCGAGCCCGACCTGCTCGACGAGCGTGCACCGCCCTGACTGTCCGATGTGGACAGCCAAACCCGCTGGTCCCGCGATTCCGGCGACGAGCAGCACCGACAACGCCACCACCCCGGCCCACCACACCAGCGCGACCGCGGGCCGGTAGCCGTAACCGACGGTGAGCCCGGCGACGCGGTGCCACAGCCTGCCGCCGGGCGGGAGGTGGCCGCGGCGCAGCAGGTCCCGTTGCCGCGCAAGGTGGATCCGGCGCACGTCCCGCTCGTTGCCCGCCGCGCGGTGCGCCTCGGCCAGCTGCAGGTACGGCTGGCTGGCGTAGTGCGAAGTCCGGTGCGCCAGCAGGTCCAGCCACTCCGCCAGCTCGGTCCGCCGCGGGACGCCGGTGTAGGTGAGGCCGTCGAGCTGCACGAGACCCGGGGTGAACGACGCGGGCAGCTGCACCGTGCCCGCGACGCGCACCTGCCCGAGGTTGAGCACCAGGTCACGCGGTTCCGCGGCGAACGCGTGCCCGTCCTCCCCCGCGAAGCGCCCGCCGATCTCGGCGCCCACCAGGCGCAGCGTGCCGTTCTCGTGCCTGCCTTCGGCGTGGAAACCCTGGTTGAGCATGAGGTTGCTGCGGGTGCACAGGTAGTCGCCGACGAGCGTCGGGCCGTCGGCGTTCACCAGCCACGCGCCGCCGAGGTTCAGCTGACCGCCGATGCGGGCGCCGGAGAGCCGGATGGTGCCGAGCGGGCCGCCGCCCTCGGCGCGGAACCCGCGGTTGAGGAACACGCCCGCACCCGTGACGAGGTTGTTGCCGTGGAAGGCCGGGGCCTCCGGGTGGGTGCTGATCAGGTGGGCGCCGGACACGTCGACCACCGACCCGACGCTCGCCCCGGCCAGGTTCAGCACGCCGTCGGCGGTTCCGGCGCGCAGCCGGGCACCCATGAGCAGCAGCGCCCGGTCGAAGCGGGCCTCCACCGCGACGACGTTGTTCCCCACCAGACCTGACAGGTCCACTGTGGACAGATGTGCGCCGGTGAGCAGGACCGGTTCACTCGTCCGGCAGTCGACCAGGTGCAGTGGCAGCCGGGTCTCGACCTCGCTGAGGTCCAGGCCGCCCCGCAGCTCCGCGTTGCGGAGCCGGATGCCCCGCGGATCGGGCTCGCCGCCGGGCCACGCGAACCCGCCGAGCAGCATCCGGCGGAGCAGCCCACCGCGGACGGGCTCGCCTCCGGCGTCGTACCACTCCCCCTTCACGACCGCTTCGGCGAGCGCGGTTTCGGCGGCGGTGAGCGTGTCTTCCACGGCGGGCACAGTAGCGGGAGGTCCCCCGGGGCCGCTCCGGGAGTCGGTCGGAGTGGCCCCGGAGGCTTCCCTCAGTGGAACGGGGCGAGTTCCACGGTGAAGGAAGTCGGTGCGGTGTCCTGGATGTAGGAGGCGAACCCGGCGACGTCGTCGAAGGCGAAGCCGTACGCCTTCCCGTCCGCGCTGTTCTCGTGCAGCAGGCGGGCGTAGTGGTTCGTCACGGACTCGCGGTAGAACGCCGCCGGGTCCGTGCCGGGCTGCGACGCGCTGCTCAGCAGGGTCGACCGGTTGAACCCGGCCGCCAGCACCGCCGCCACGGGCCCGGTGACGCCGTCGTTCGGCGCCGCGAGCGCCCCGTCGCAGAACAGCACGTCACGCGTGCTGGGCCTGGAGAAGGGCGCCACGCCCCCGTCGAACCGGAACAGGCCGTCGGACACCCGGCCGGTGCGGGTCCCGCCGTTCACCGACACCGTCAACGGGGTCGAGGCGTACTTCTGCCACACCGCGTCGATGTAGGGGTCGAAGTAGTTCGCCGGGAACAACCCGGCCTCGATCCCGTGCCCCGGCGCGATCACGCGCAGGTCGTCCACGACGAGCGACGCGAACTCGGGCACCTGGGCCAGGCCGCGGAAGATCGCGTCCCGCCCGCCCGGCACGAGGTGACCGGTGGTCTGCGTGCTCGCGCCGGTCAGCGTGATCGCCAGCGGGACGGCGAACATGTCGACCATCGTGGTGTTGCAGAACATCCCCGCGCTGTTGTGGGTGAACTCGACGAAGTCGTGCAGCACGCGGTAGCTCGGGTCGCTCGCGACCCAGCCCGCCGGGTACTGCAGCGCCGCGTTCCCCGCGCCGTCGGTGACGACCTTGAACCTCAGCTTGTCGCCGAGGGAGAAGTACACGCGGCCGGACATGTCCGCGGGGATGCTCAGCCGGGTGTCGCCGTCTGCCGCGAGCGGGATCGACAGGTCCGCGAACCCGTCGGAACCGTTGTCGGACAACGAAACCTGCTTCACGCTGCCGTCGGGCCGGACGAACACCTGCTTGCCGCTGGTGAGGTCCGTGCCGACGATGTAGCAGAAGATCTGGCTGTTGGCGAACCGGTAGGTGTGGTTGACGACGGTCATCGGCAGGGTCGCGCCGGCGGCCTGCGCGCCCCGGCCGGAGGTCTGCGCCGCGACCACGGCGGCACCGATCGGGGCGCCGACAAGTGCGACCGCCATGCCCTGGAGGAACGAACGTCGGGTGGGCATTTTTCCGCTCCACTCGCTCAGAAGGCCGCGAAGGCCCTGGTGAAGTCCAGCGGCTGCTGGGCGATGCTGCTGCAGGTGGCCTGCGCGAACCCGGCGGGGCCGCCGGGGCAGGGCTGGTCGCGGGTGGCCGACCACATGGCGAGCCACGCCAGCCCCTTGCCGCTCGCGAACTCCGCGAGCTGCTTCGCGTCGGCGACGGTGAACACCTCGGTCGCGACGTCGTTCACGCCGATCATCGGGGTGACGGCGACGTGGTGCCACGCGTCGGCGTCCGGCAGCCCGAGCACGGACTTGACCTGCGCCTGGGTGGCGGTGGCGGCGTCGATCGCGAACTGGCCCATGCGACCAGAGGGGTTCGGGGCGGCGCCGTCGCCGTAGTCCATGGCCATCACGTTGACCGCGTGCACGGTGACGCCGTTGGCCTTGGCGTTCTGCAGCAGGTTCACGCCATCCTGGGTGAGACCGCTGGGCAGCACGGGCAGGGTGAAGGACACGTCGAGCGTGCGGCCCGCGGCCGCGGCCTGCTGCTGCAGCTGGGCGATCGCCTGTGCGCGGCGGGTGTTGGCCGCGACGTCACCGAGCGCACCGCCCTCGATGTCGAAGTCCACCTTGGACAGTCCGTAGGTGCTGATCACCTTGCCGTAGGCGGAAGCCAGGGACGAGGCGTCGGTGCAGGCCTGCGCGAGCTCGATACCCGCGGCGCCACCGAAGGAGACGCGCACGTCACCGCCGAGCTCCCGCAGCCGCCCGATCTGCCCCGGCACGCCTTCGGTGTTCAGCTCGCTCACGCCGCCCCACTTCGGGGTGCAGCCGCCGCCGGAGAGCACGAACGCGAGCGTGAAGTCCTTGACGCCCGTGGCGTTCGCGGTCGAGATGAGGTCGTAGGGCGGGTACAGCGAGGTGTCGACGTAGGGCGCGAAGCGGCCGGACGCGTCGGTGGCCGGCTTGCTCGTGGTCGTGCTGGGCGTGGACCGCGTGGTGGTCGTCTTCGAGGTGGACGGTGCGGTCGTCGGCGCGCTGGAGGGGGCCGAGGTGGTCACAGGCGGCGAACTCGTCGTGGGGGTGCTGCCGGGGGTGGTGCAGTCGGCTCCGTTGATGCGGCACTCGGTGGGGTCGGCGCCCCCGCTCACGACGAAACCGACGTCGACGGAGCCGTCGGCGGGCAGCGTCGGCTGCCAGGCGGGCGGGGTGACCGTGACCTGCTGCCCGGACACCGTGTAGGACGCGTTCCACAGCGACGTGATCTTCGCGCCGGCGGGGAGGGTGAAGGTGAGCTTCCAGGCGCTGGGCCCGCCGCTGGGGTTGCTCACCTGGTACTGCGCCGAATAGCCGGTGCTCCAGTCGCCGGTCTTGACGTAGACCGCGCTCGGGCCCGCGGCGCTGGCCGTGCCGGGGATCGCGGCGAACGCGACTCCGCCCCCGATCGCGAGGGCCGCCGCGGCGCCGGAGAACAGCTGGCGCCGGCGGCGGTGCCGGCCTGGGTGGGACGACATCAGGGTGTTACCTCCTTGGGACGGGAACTGACGGCGGGGACGCTAATGCGGGCACGCGCTGTCAGAGCCGTTCCTCAGGGAGGGCGAAAGGTCTTTTAAGGCGGGGTTAAGGCAGGGGTCTGGGTCGCCCGCCGCCGGGGAGCCACGTGCGTGCACCCAGGGAACGGTGCCGGACCCCGGTCCGTCACCACGACAACCGTGGGATTCCCCGGGCACCGCATGTGCCCGCGAGGAGCGTTGTTCAGCGCGTCGACGAGATTCGGCGGTTCCGTGCCAGCACGCAAGCACCCCAACGCCTTACGAAACCCCCACCGCCGCGGGCGCCGTGCGCAACCTCAACCGGATGTCCGCTCCGCCGCGGGCCGTGCGGCCGATCGTCAGCTCGCCGCCGGTCGATTCGGCCACACGGCGGGCGATGTCCAGGCCCAGGCCCGTCGAACCGGCGCCGCCCGCGCCCTCGCCCCTGCGCAGCGCCGCCTCCGGGTCCGCGATGCCGGGACCCGAGTCGTAGACCCTGACCGTCACCGCGTAGTCCGTCCGGCGCACCTCCACCCCGAACGACACACCCTCGTCGGTGTGCCGGAAAACGTTGCCCAGCACGGCATCCAGCGCGGCGGCTAGGTCCGCCCTCGACACCGGCACCAGCGCGGGACGCCCCGTGCCGTCGACCCGCCAGCGGCGGCCCTGGTCCTCCGCGAGCGCCGACCAGAAGTCCGTCCGGTCGCGCACCACGTCGGCGGCGTCGCAGCCCAGGATCACCGTCTCGTCCTCGCCCCGGCCGCGGGCCGCGCGGATGAGGTGGTCCACCTCGTGCTCCAGCCGCGCCACCGCCTGCCGCGTCTGTTCCGCGGTTTCCGAATCGTCCAGCGCGGCGGTGTTGAGCCGCAACACGGTCAGGGGCGTGCGCAGCCGGTGGGACAGGTCCGCGGCCATTTCCCGTTCCGTCGCCAGCAACTGCCGCACGCGCTCGGCCATCGCGTTGAACGCCGCGGCCGCCTCCCGCAGCTCCGGCGGCGCGTCACGGTCCTCGTCGGGGGCTCGCGCCTGGAGGTTCCCCGCCCCGAGATCCCGCGCCGCCGCCGCGAGCCTGCGTGCCGCGCCGACGATCCGGGTGCCCAGCCGGTCCGCGACGAGCACCGAGATCACCACCAGCGCGGCCGCGACCCCGCTGAGCACGAGCCACGCCGTCGGCACCCCCGCCGACAACGCCGCCTCCGGGACGAACACCTCCACCAGCGCGATCCTGGCGTTGTCCACGGCGACCGGTTGCAGCAGCGCATACCCACCGGGCACCGGCACGGTGGCCGACCGCCCACCCGCCGCCGTCGCCGCGAGCTGCCCCGCGTCCGCGCGCGCCGTGCCGAGCGTGTCGAACACGCCCTCGGCGGTCGGCACGTGCACCGCGACCAGCCCCGCCGTGCCCGCCTTCGTGCTCGCCAAGGCCCGTTGCAGCGCACCGTGATCCGTGGTGATCGCCAGCGCCGGGCCGAGTTCCGCCGCCTGCCGCTCGGCCGAGCTGAACGCGCGGTCGTGCGCCGTCTCCTGCACCATCAGGCCCAGCGGCACCAGGAACGCCAGCGCCACCATCGTGGTCACGGCGACCGCCACCTTGGCCAGCGCCCACCTCACGGCGCCTCGATCTTCACGCCGACCCCCCGCACGGTGTGCAGGTAGCGGGGTTTCGCCGCCGTCTCCCCCAGTTTCCGGCGCAGCCACGACAGGTGCACGTCGATGGTCTGGTCCCCGCCGTAGGCCTGCTGCCACACCGCGGCGAGCAGTTCCCGGCGCGGCACCACGACCCCGGGCCGCGCCGCCAGGAACGCCAGCAGGTCGAACTCACGCCGCGTCAGCTCCAGCGGCCTGCCGTCGAGCGTGGCCTCGCGGCGGTGCGGGTCGACGACGAGCCCGCCGACGCGCAGCAGTGCCGGAGCCGCGCCCGCCGCCCCGGACCGCCGCAGCACGGCCGCGATCCGCGCGGTGAGGTGCTCGGGAGAAAACGGTTTCACGAGGTAGTCGTCGGCGCCGCTGTTGAGCAGCCGCACGATCCCGCTCTCGTCGTCGCGTGCCGTCGCGACGACCACCGGGACGTCCGTGACGGCCCGCAGCATCCGCAGCGCCTCCGCGCCGTCGAGGTCGGGCAGCCCCAGGTCGAGCACCACGAGATCGCAGCCGACCCGCGTCACCTCCTGCAGCGCGGGCAGCGCGGCACCGACGCTGCGCACCGCGTGCCCGGCGGCCGACAGGTGCCGGACGAGCGCGGCCCGCACCGAGGCATCGTCTTCCACCACGAGAACTGTCGCCATAGCGCGCTACCGTACGCAACGTGAGAGGTCGTACGCTGCTCCGCGTCGCCGCCTGGGCGGCGGCCACCGCACTGGGCATGGCGCTGTCGTGGTTCGGGGTGCACAGCGTGCTTTCCGCCGACGCCTCCGGTGACGCACCACAGGCGATCCCGGTCACCGCGCCCACGCCGTCGCCGACGCTCGCGCCGCCCACGAGCACCACTACCCGCTCCTCGTCACCACCACCACCGACGTCCTCCACCACACGCACGACGACGTTCACCCCACCCCCGGTCACCAGCAGCAGCGCCGCCGGTGACGTGCGCGCCTACCAGCTCACCGGCGGCCGCGTGGTGCTCGAACTCGGTGCCACGTCGGCGAAACTGGTGTCCGCCACCCCCGCGGAGGGGTGGCAGGTGCAGGCTTGGCAGGCCGACGGCTGGCTGCGGGTGGACTTCAGCCGCGACGGCACGACGTCCTCCTGCTTCGTCACGTGGAACGGCCATCCCCCGTCGGTCCAGACCACGTGACGAAGCAGGAAAGCGCTTTCAGCAGGCGCCGTTGTCGACCCAGACCCCGGCAGCGCCACCCGGGGTGTCACCGTAGGTCCACCAGCGGGCCGTCCACTTGTGTCCGTTGTAGGAAACGACGGCGCCGCCGTTGTACGCGGTGGTGGCACTCCACGCCGCGACCGCGCAGCTGCCCGGCGTCGTCGAGGTCGGCGGCGGCGTCGTGGGCGGCGTGGTGGTCACCGGCGGGGTCGCCCCGGCGAACCGGGCGGTGAACTTCGTGAAGTCCCAGTCGTTCTGCGTCACGTTGCTGCACACGCCGTTGTCGGTGGTCGTGGTGCAGGCGCGGTCGCGGTTGACGGACCAGAACGTGAACCGCCCCAGGCCGTGGCTCGTGGCGTAGTCGAGCACCGTCTGGAAGTCGGCCTGGGTGAAGTACTCCGACACGTCGGTCTTGCCGTTCATGCCCGAGAAACCCTCGTGCGCGTAGGCGGTGGCGCTGTCCCACCCGAGGTGGCTCATCAGCAGCGAGTGGAACGCCTCCAGCGCCGAGGTCTGGCTCGCGGCGCCGTTGAAACCACCGTCGAAGGGCATGATCGAGAAGTTGTTCGGCGTGAAGCCCAGGCTCTTCGACTTGTCCAGCAGCTGGGTCCCGAACCAGCCGGTGCCCGCGGCCGTGCCCGGCATGGTGACCGACACGAACAGGCCCGGGTTGTTGCGCTGCAGGATCTGCGCGGCGCCGAGCTCGTTGTTGATGGCCGCGTCGTTCTCGTACTCCGGCTCCTCCAGGTCGAAGTCGATCGCGCGCAGCCCGTAGCGGTCGATCACCTGCTGGTACGCGGCCGCGGTGGCGGCCGGGGTCGAGCAGGTCTGCCCGAGCTTGGTGCCGCCGTACCCGCCGACGGAGACCGAGACGTCCCCGCCCGCGCCTCGGATCCGGCTGATCACGTTCGCGACCGTCGTGTCGGAGGAGACGGCGGACGTGCCGTCCCACGTCGGGCTGCAGCCCCCGCCGTTCGGGGCGAGGATGAAGGCGAGCTGGAAGGCCTTCTGCCCCGTCGCGCTCATCACGGTCACCGGGTCGGGCGGGTTGTTGCTCTGCGGCATCAGGTAGGGCGCCGAGGCGTACCAGTTGCTGCTCAGCGCCGCGGCGCCGACGGCGGCCGAGGCGCCGGTGTGCGCGGCGAGGGTGAAGGCGGTGCCGGCCGCGACCGTGGCCGCGGCGAGCGCGGCGGCGATCCTGTGTCTACGCATTTTTCCTCCTGGGGGACGGGGAACGCGCTTCTCGTAATGTGGACTAGACCAATCTCGTCCGTCAACACTTTGGACTGGACCAGGCCGTGGTGCCTACTTCCGTCGGGATCCCGGCAAAGCAGGCGAAAAGTTCAGGGACCCCCTCCGGGGACTTCCCGATGCGGGACGGGCGGCGGGGCGGGATCGTGGAGGCATGCCGAACACGAAGACCCTGACCCGATCCCGCCACGACCGCGTGATCGCCGGCGTGTGCGCCGGCCTCGCCGACTGGCTGGGCTGGCGCCCCCGCACGGTGCGGCTGCTGTTCGTCCTGTCGTGCCTGCTGCCCGGCCCGCAGTTCCTGATCTACCTGCTGCTGTGGATCATCCTGCCGAAGGCGCCCCGCTGAACCCCTGTTAGCCTCGCGACGTGGGTCGTTGCGCCTGGGCCGAGGGCTCCGAACTGATGATCGCCTACCACGACACCGAATGGGGCCGCCCGGCGCACGACGACGGGTACCTGTTCGAGCTGCTGCTGCTCGAGGGCGCGCAGGCGGGGCTGTCGTGGTCCACGGTGCTGAACAAGCGCGAGAACTACCGCCGCGCGCTGGACGGGTTCGACTACACCCGCATCGCCCGCTACGGGCAGGCGAAGCTCGACGAGCTGCGCGCCGACGCCGGCATCGTCCGCAACCGCCTGAAGATCGAGTCCACGGTCCGCAACGCCAAGGCGTTCCTCGCCGTGCGCGAGGAGTTCGGCACCTTCGACGCGTACCTGTGGCAGTGGGTCGACGGCGTGCCGGTGGTGCACCGCCGCCGCGCCGGGGAACCGCTGCCCGCGAGCACGGAACTGTCCGACCGCCTCTCGAAGGACCTCAAGCGCCGCGGCTTCACGTTCGTCGGCACCACGATCGTCTACGCCTACCTGCAGGCGGTCGGCGTCGTCGACGACCACGTGGAAGGCTGCGTCGCGATCGCCTGAGCGTCACGACGCGCGGGTCCCGGCGGCCGCTCCTCCCGCGAGCACGAGCGCGAACACCACGTACGAGGCGAACAGCCCGCCGGTGCCGGGCGCCGAGCTTAGCGCGCCGCCCACCGCGCGGCCGAGCACCCCGCCGATGGCCTCCGCCGCGATGGCGGACGTGGCCAGTTCCGTAGGAGTGAGCCCGGTCGTCCCGGCCGTGGTGGCCATGACGTACAGGGCGGGGTAGGCGATCCCGACCCCGACGCCCGCCACGGTCCAGGACACCAGCGCGGCGGGGAACGACGGGGCCACGAGCAGCATCGCGGCCACGACACCGACCCCGGCCGCCGCGACCGCCAGCCCCGCCACCGGGAACGCCCCCTTGCCGTGGCGCCGCACCAGGCGCGGGATCAGCAGGCTCGTGACCGCCCACGCCAGCGGCGCCCCGCTCAGCACGATCGCCGCCTGTGCGAGCGGGGTGCCGTAGCCGTCCGTGAGCAGGACCGTGATGAGGCTGTCGGCGCCGAAGTAGCCGAAGGCGAACAACACCAGCGCGGCGACCGCCGCCGGAGTTCCCCGCCGCAATCGCCCGGCCCCGGGTGGCAGCAGCGCGCCGGCACCGGCGAACGCGACGGCCGCGCCCGCCAGCGTGACCGGCCAGCCGCCCGCGCCGAACGCGATCACCGTGGCACCGGCCGGGACGAGCAGGGCGCGCCCGACCGGCCGGGGCGGGCCCTGTGGCCGGGCGGACCGCAACGCCGCCCTGCCGACGAACAGGCGACCGAGGAGGACGACCGGCACCGGCGCGAGCAGCGTCCACCGCCAGCCCAGCCAGTGCTCGAGGGCGAGCGTCGCGGCGGGACCCACCAGCGCGGGCAGGATCCACATCGCCGAGGACGCCGCGACGACCCGCACCCGCAGGCGCTCGTCGAGGTGCTCGATCGCCGAGCTGATCCCGAACACGCCCAGGACCCCACCCGAGAACCCGGCGAGGAACTGTCCCAGCGCGAACAACTCCGCGCTCACGGCGGACGCGGCCACGCCCAGCCCGGCGAGGTAGCCGGCCAGCCCGGCGGTGAGCGTGAGCCGGGCGCCGAGCCGGTGCACGACCCGGCCCGCCAGCGGCAGCGCGACGAACAACCCGAGCGTCGTGCCCGCCGTCAGCAGGCCCAGCCGGTCGCGTGCGGACAGTCCGGCGGCGACGACCGGCAGCAGCGTCGACGCCACGAAACTGGTGACGGCGGCACCGAACTCCAGCGCGACGATGCCCACCGCCAGCGCGACCGCTCCCCTGGCGACCGGCTTCGACCCCATACCCGCTAGGGAATCACAACCTCCGTGTCCTCGCGGGCGAACGCCCAACCCCGCGCCGTCGCCCGCGGCGTCACGCCGTCGGTGATCCAGCGCTCCAGCAGCAACGCGACCTTCGCCCGCATCTCCGTGCGCAGGCGGCGGAACGAGTCCTCCGGGTCCGCGCCGACCTGGCCCAGCAGCAGCCACCACGCCCACGCCGCCGCGCCCGCGTTGGCCACGAAGTCCGGGATCACCGGGATGCCGCGCCCGGCGAGCATCGCCTCGGCCTCGGCGGTGGTGGCCGCGTTCGCCGCCTCGACGACGACCTTCGCCGCGACGTCCACCGTGTTGTCCGGCGTGATCGCGTACGAGATCGCCGCGGGCACGAGGATGTCCGCCTCGATCCCGACGACGGCGCCGCGCGGCAGCCGCCGCACGTCCTCCGGCACGCGGGACCGGTCGATCTCCCCGAAGGCGTCCCGCAGGTCCAGCAGCGACGGCACGTCCAGCCCGTCCGGGTGGTACAGGGTGCCCGCGGCGTCGGCGACCGCGACCACGCGCATCCCCGCCTCGTGCAGGTACCAGGCCGCGCCGCCGCCCATCGTGCCGATGCCCTGGATCGCCACCGTCGTCGTCTCCGGCGCCCAGCCCCATGCGCTCGCGGCCCCGAAACACGCCTGCGCCACGCCGTACCCGCCGATCACGTCGCCCAGCAGGCCGCCGGGCACGGGCGTGCCGAGACCGGCCCGGACGCGGCGCAGCGTGCGTTCCGGATCGGCCGAGCGGCTGATCGCCGCGTGGTAGGACTGCTGCAGACCGAGCCGGGCGAACACGTCGTCGATGAGGTGCTGCGGCACGCCCAGGTCCTCCGCGGTGACCCAGTGGTCGTCGAGCCAGGGCCGCATCGCGGCGCAGAACCGGGTCAGCACTTCCGTCGCACGCGGGTCCTTCGGGTCGAAGTCGATCCCGCCCTTCGCCCCGCCCACCGGCAGGTCGAACGCGGCCGTCTTCGCGGCCATGCCGCGGGCCAGGTCCTCGACCTCGCGCAGCGTGCAGCCCGCGCGCATCCGCGTGCCGCCCGTGGCAAGACCGGAAACCAGGGTGTGCACCACGAGGTACCCGTGTGCGCCGGTGACCGGGTCCGTCCACGTCAGCCGCAGCAGCGGCTCGGCCTCCCCCGCGGCGTCCCTGCCCCGCACCGGGTCCTGCATCGTGGTCATCCGACCTCCCCACTCACCGCCAGCAACATCAGCCAGGGTGCGGGCGGGGCCGGACCGGCGTCCAGTTAGGGATCGTGCACGGTTCCGTTCACGCTTCCTGCACAAGGGCACGGTGGCTTTTACGCTGGGACGCATGGAGCTTTCGCTGCACCGGTTACGGTTGCTCCGGGAGCTGCGCCGCCGCGGCACGGTCACCGCGGCCGCGGCCGCCCTGCACTACACGGCGTCGGCCGTCTCGCAGCAGCTCGCCCAGCTGGAGCGGGACGTGGGCGCCAAGCTCATCGAACGGCTCGGCAGGCGCGTGCAGCTGACGGAGCTGGGGATGCTGCTCACCGACCACGCCGAGGAGATCCTCAAGTCCGTCGAACGCGCGACGATGGCGCTCAAGGAGGCGCAGGAGGGTGTCACGGCGCGGCTGACGGCGGGTGTGTGGGCGTCGGTCGCGTCGGGGCTCCTGCCGTTCGCGCTGTCCGCGCTGGCCGCGGAGCACCCCGGGATCGAAGTGCGGACGAGGGAACTGGCGCCCGAGGACACGGCGGCCGCCGTGCGGGACGGGAGCCTGGACTTCTCGTTCGTCATCGAGTACTCCGACTACCCGATGCCGTGGGACCCGGCGCTGACGAAGGTCGTGATCGCCGTGGAGCGGATGCACGCCGCGGTGCCGGAGGGCTGGGTGCCCGCGGGCAGCGTGCGGATGATCGAGCTGGCCGAGCACCCGTGGGTACTGGCCGGCCCGCGCTCGCACTTCGGCCGGGCGGTGCGCCTCGCGTGCCAGCGGCACGGGTTCGAGCCCCGGATCGAGCACGAGGTCGGCGAGCAGGCGACGGCGCTGGCGATGGTGGGCGCGGGGCTGGGCGTGACGCTGGTGTCGGACCTGGGGTTGTCGCTGCGCCCGGCGGGGGTGGACATCGTCGCGCTGACCGAACCGGTGATGCGCACGGTGTCGATCGCCCACCGCACGTCCAGCGCGAACCGGCCCTCACTGCAACTGGTGATCGAAGCGGTCCGCGCCGCCGCCGCGGAGCAGGGCCTCGGGGCAGCGGCTCCGTTGCCCTAGCTTCGGGCGAAAAAGGCGGTTTTTCCCACCAAAGCAACTGGCACCGCCGCGGGTTCTGAGGGGCTTCCTCGCGAGGACAGCGCCTCCGTGGTGGGAGGCACAGCCGCGGAGCGTCCGTGAGGGGTGGTGGTCGGGCTGGCGGGCGGGGGGTCATGAGGAGGCGATCCCGGAGCCGAGAACACCGCGGCGCGCAGCGCCTCCGCCGGGGGTGGTGGTCGGGCCGGCGGGCGGGCCTCAGGTTCCGCCACCCGCACCGCCAAGCAGGCTTTCCGACACAGTTATCCACCGAAAACAGGTCACGGAGTGTCGGGGGTAGGTGGTAGGAAGGCTGGGTGACTTCCGACGACCCCTTCGCCGACCTCGATGGCTACGTCGCGCTCCCCCGCGCCGCCGGGCTCGCCCTCTCGCCCGACGGGCGGCGCCTGGTGGTGGGCGTGTCCACGCTCGACGCCAAGAAGACCAGGTACGTCTCCGCGTTGTGGGAGGTCGATCCCACCGGCGAGCGCCCCGCCCGGCGGCTGACGCGCAGCAAGGAGGGTGAGTCCGGCGCGGTGTTCACGCCGGAGGGCGACCTGCTGTTCGTGTCGTCGCGCCCGCTGCCCGACGCCGAGGAGGAGGACACCCCGCCTTCGCTGTGGCGGCTGCCCGCGGGTGGCGGCGAACCGGAGCGGCTCGCCTCGCCGCCTGGTGGTGTGCAGGGCGTTGCCGTCGCCCGTGAGGCGGGCACGGTCCTGGCGGGTACGGCCATGCTGCCCTCGGCGGCGGACGCCGAGCAGGACCGGAAGCTGCGTGCCGAACGCAAGGAGGGCAAGGTTTCCGCGATCCTCCACGAGGAGTACCCGGTCCGGTACTGGGACCACGACCTCGGCCCGGCGCGGCCCCGGCTGCTGGCCGGGCAGCCCGGCGAGGAGCTGCGGGACATCACGGGGCACGTCGGCCGCGCGCTCGACTTCGAGGTCAGCTGGGACATCTCGCCCGACGGCCGCACGGTCGCCACGATCTGGCAGGTCGCCGAGCCCGGTGGGTCGCAGCGGGAAACGCTCGTGGCCATCGATGTGGCGAGCGGGGAGCGGCGCGTGCTGGCCGACGACCCCGAACTGGAGTACAGCACGCCCCGGTTCTCGCCGGACGGCTCGCAGCTCGCGGTGATCGTGACCGAGCGGTCCCAGGCGACGAAGATCGGCGACAGCTGGCTGGCGTTGCTGCCCGTGGACGGCGGTCAGCCCCGGGCGCTGACGGCGTCGTGGGACCGCTGGCCGGGCGGGGCGCGGTGGCTGCCGGACGGCAGCGCGCTCGTCGTCATCGCGGACGACCAGGGCAACGCACCGTTGTGGCGCGTGGACGCGACGTCCGGCGAGGTGACGCGGCTGACGGACCGCGGCGCGTTCACCGACGTGCAGATCTCCCCCGACGGGCAGTGGGTGTACGCGCTGCGGTCCTTTGTGGACAGTCCACCCGCGCCGTACCGGATCGCGCTCGACGGCGGTGTCGTCGAGCCGCTGCCGGGCCCGGTGCCCGAGGTGGCGCTGCCGGGGCACGTCGAGGAGGTCACGGCGACCGCGGCGGACGGGGCACCGCTGCGGGCGTGGCTCGCGCTGCCGGAAGGGGCGTCGGCGGAGCAGCCCGCGCCGCTGCTGCTGTGGATCCACGGTGGTCCGATCGGGTCGTGGAACGCCTGGCAGTGGCGGTGGAACCCGTGGCTCGCGGTCGCGCGGGGTTACGCGGTCCTGTTGCCCGACCCGGCGATTTCCGTGGGGTACGGCCTCGACTTCGTCCAGCGCGGCTGGGGTGACTGGGGCGGCGCGCCGTACACCGACCTGATGACGATCACGGACGCGACCGTCGAGCGTGCCGACATCGACGAGTCCCGCACGGCCGCGATGGGTGGTTCGTACGGTGGGTACATGGCGAACTGGGTGGCCGGCCACACCGACCGGTTCAAGGCGATCGTGACGCACGCTTCGGTGTGGGCGATGGACCAGTTCGGCCCGACGACGGACGGCGCGTACTACATAGCGCGGGAGATGAGCCCGGAGTCGGCGGCCCGGAACTCGCCCCACGCGCTCGCGGACCGCATCAGCACGCCGATGCTCGTCATCCACGGGGACAAGGACTACCGCGTCCCGATCGGCGAGGGGCTGCGCCTGTGGTGGGACCTGGTGTCCCGCTCGACGGCACCCGACGGCTCCACCCCGCACAAGTTCCTGTACTTCCCGGACGAGAACCACTGGATCCTGACGCCGAACCACGTCAAGGTCTGGTACAGCACGGTGCTGGCCTTCCTGGCCCACCACGTCCTCGGCCAGGAGTGGGTGAGGCCCGAGATCCTCGGCTGAACCCGGCACCAGGCGCTGAGTGGACCGCCCTCGATGGAGGGTGGTCCACTCAGCGCCCCTGGCAGACGAGGGATGCCGCCGGAGACGACCCGCCGGGTGGGGCGACCGCGGCGGCGCCAGGCCCACCAGCTCATCGAGGATCGCCCGCAGCCCGTCCCGCGCCTCAAGCGACCCGGCCCGGCGCCTCCGCCGCACCCTGCGTCCCGGCTCACGCCGCGCTCTGGACACCCTCGTTGTCCGAATGCGACAGTGGGCCGGGGCACCAGAGTGCGAACCGGAGGTGGCGGGATGGAACTCCGGCAGATCCAGTACTTCACGGTCATCGTGCGGGAGGGCAGCTTCAGCCGGGCCGCACTAAAGCTGCACATCGGCCAGCCCGCGCTGAGCAAGCAGATCAAGGCGCTCGAACGCGAGCTGGGCGTGGACCTGCTGGTGCGGCTGCCCGAGGGCGTCCGGCCGACTCCCGCGGGCAGCCGTCTCGACGAGCTGGCCGCCACGCTCCTCGGCTACGTCGACGACATCGGCCCCGCTGTCCGGGAAGCGGCCGCGGCGCCCGCCGGGACGGTCCGGCTCGGCCTCTCCCCCTCCCTGGTGCCCGCGCTGGCCGGGCACCTGGAACAGCGGTTCGCCGCCGGGTTCCCGCACACCAAGCTGGAAATCGTCGAGGCGCTGCCCATGTTCCTCGCGGACTGGCTGGCGGAAGACCGGCTCTACCTCGGCGTCTTCACGCTGTCCTCGTACGCGACCCGGCAGTTGTCGCTCGTGGACGTCGGATCGGACGAGATGCTGCTCGCCGGGACGCCGGCCGCGCTCGCCGGCATCGGCGAACACGCGACCCCGGACGCGGTGCGGTCGCGACGGCTCGCGCTGACACCCGGATTCCGCGAACTCCTGGCCGGCAGGCCGGAGTTCGCGTCCCTCGCGCGGCAGGGCGGATCCGGGATCGACTCCCTCCACCTGGTGCGGGATCTCGTGCTGCGCGGCGAATACTGCTCGGTGCTGCCGTACACGTTCCTCCGCGCGGACCTCGAAAGCGGTGCCCTGTCTGCGGTGGGGTTTTCCCCTGTCCTGGAACGGGAACTCGTCGCCGCGACCCGGGCGGGACGGCGGCTCTCGCCCGCCGTCCGGTCCGTCGTGGAGCTGGTCCGGAGCCGGCTCGCCGAGTTCCGCCGCCCAGGCTGACCACGTGACCGGTCAGTCCGGCGGCATGGGTGACAGCTGCCCGCCGAACACCGACAGGTCCTCGCGCAGGACGGTGTCGCCGATCCGCACCGGCAGCGCGTCCATCAGCACGAACAGGACCCGGACCGGCTCCTCGCCGCGCGGGACCCAGGAGTGCGAGGTGCCCCGCTGGACCAGCACGTCGCCGGCTTCGAGCCGTTCGACCACCTCACCGCTGTCGAGGACCATGTCGAGCTGCCCGGACAGCACCACCGCGACGTCCTGCGTCTCGGTGCGGTGCATGTTCGGCCGCTGCGGTTCCCCCGGCGCGAACTCCGCCATCCGGAACAGCACCCGGGAGCCCTTCGGGCCGGGGGCACCGTCGTCGAAGCCCTCTTCGTCGTTGCTCGCGGGGAACCGGCCCGTGCACCAGAACACCCGTGCCTCGTAGCCGGGCAGACGCGGCTCCGAGGTGACCACCTCGTCCGAACGGAGCACGGCCTTCCCGTCGGCGGAGTGGCCGGTCACGACCCGGCGGAAGCGGAACGTCATCGGACCACCCCGGCCGGGCGCAGCGGGAGGACACCCGTCCCCTCCGTCACGGTCTGCCGGGTCTCCCCCAGCCCCTCGCCACACAGGCTCACCACGTCACCCGGCCGCAGCCAGCCGGTGAAGTCCGCCAGTGCCGGGGTGTCGACGTGTTCGAGCAGGCAGCCGCGTGGCACGGTGCCGGACCCGATCACCGCACCGGGCAGGAGATCGGTCCCGCGTGACGCGTACGCGAGGAGCTCACCAAAGGTCCAGTCCATTTGGTCGAGGCTGCCGCGGGTCAGCTCCTCGCCGTTGACGGTCGCCGACAGCGTGATGGCGAGCCTCCCGTCCCGGCGGTACGGCTCCAGTTCGTCGACCGTGACCAGTGCGGGCCCGAGCGTGATCGCGCAGTCCTTCCCCTTCGCCTGGCCGATGCCCTGCGCCAGGTCCACGAGCTGGTGGTCCCTGGCGGTCCAGTCGTTGAAGAGCGTGTAGCCGGCGATGTGCTCCTCCGCCCGGTCCGGGTGCAGGTCCCGGCCACCGCGGCCGAGCACCGCCCCGACCTCCAGCTCCAGGTCGAACATCGCCGATCCCGGAGCGACCGGGACGTCCTCGTACGGGCCGACGATCGCGTCCCGGTTGGCGAAGTAGAACGCCGGGCTGTGCGACCACGCCGGGTCCAGCGCGCCGTCCCTGCCGAGCACGCGGTAGCAGTTGCGGAGGTGCTCGAGGAAGCCCACGCCGTCCCGCACCGACTGCGGGCGGCGCAACGGGGCGAGCAGGGTGACCTCCGCCAGGCCGCGGACCTCCGCGGGCGCGCGGCGGGCGTCTTCCCCGGCTTCGGCGAGGTTCCCGCTTTCCAGCAGCGCCTCCAGGGTGGTCCCGGCCGCGAGCCCGCGCACGGACTCCCCGTCGATCACCCCTGTACGGACCCCGTCGCCGGCGTCATAGCTGACCCATTTCAAGGTTGTCCTCCTCCAGTTTCCGTTCGGGCCGGGCACCCCGGCCGAGGTAGGTGCGGAGCCCTCCGACGACGAGGGCGGCGGCGACGGTCAGCGCGCACGCGGCGAGCACGACGTACATCGGGGCGCCGGTGCCGACGGTCGCCACCAGCCACACCAGGATCAGGTTCAGGAAGCCGCCGAGGAGCGCGATGACGATGTTGTAGGGCACCGAGTAGCCCGTCTGCCGCACCTCGGTCGGGAAGATCGCCGAGACGAGGCTCGGCACGGCGGCCGGCAGCCCGGCCGCCGTCATCGCCGCGGGCAGCTGGAGCCACACCGCCAGTGCGGATCCGGCCGGCAGCCCGGGCAGGACGACCAGCAGCACCGCGGTGGTCGCCGCGGCCGACAGGCCGGCCCACAGCAGCATCCGGCGCCACCCGTACCGGTCCGCGAAGCGGCCCCACAGCGGCATCGCCGCCATCGCGCCCGCGATCGTCAGCAGGCTGGCCGCCAGCGCCGCCGTCGCTGAGTAGCCGAGTGCGCTCTGCAGGTAGGTCGGCCAGTAGTTGAAGTACGTGACGTTCACCAGCGTCAGCGCGATCGCGACGAGGACGGCGAACAACACGGCCGGGCGGTGGTTCCGGAGCACCGCCCGGATCGGCGCCGCCGGGCGTGGCGTGCCCTGCGCTCGCTCGCGGACGAACTCGGGCGTCTCGTCGAGCCGGCGGCGCAGGTAGAGCGACACGAACCCGAGGAGACCGCCGAGGAGGAAGGGGAGGCGCCAGCCGAGCGACGGGGTGCCCGGGGCCAGGTGCGTCACCACCAGCCCGGAGAGGAACCCGGCCCCCGCGCCGAGCAGGAAACCGCTGTACGCCGTCATCTGCTGGAACGCGCCCGCCCGCGCCACTCCCCCTGGCGGGGCGTGTTCGCTGACGAAGACCGCGGCGGCCGGGACCTCGCCGCCGACCGCACAGCCCTGGGCGAGCCTCAGCAGCAGGAGCAGCACCGGGGCAGGCCAGCCCACCTGGTCGTACGTGGGCAGGACGCCGATCAGCAGGGTGGACACCGACATCACCGCGACGGTGAAGATGAACAGCCGTTTCCGGCCCACCCGGTCGGCCACCCGCGCGATGAGGATGCCGGCCACCGGCCGGACCAGCAGCCCGGTCGAGTAGATGGCGAGGGTCTGGACGAGCCTCATCGTCGGCGACAGGTCCGCCGGGAAGAACGCCCGGCCGATCAGGGTGGCGACGTAGAGGTAGGCGACGAAGTCGTAGTACTCGAGTGCCGCGCCCAGCGAGCCGAGGCGGACGTTCCGCCTGGCCCGCCGGACCGCTTCGGGCGAAGGTGCCTGCGTCATGGCAAGACCATCCTTAGTCCTCGAAATCGATGGAGGCGTAGGGCCAGCCGACGGCGGCGGTCAGGTGGTCGTGTGACTCCTGTATGCGGCGCAGGGCCCGCTCCAGGTCGACGCCGAGCAGCCGCCCCTCCCACTTCACGAAGCGGCCGTCGACCAGGACGGCGTCCACGGAGTCCACCCCGGCGCCCTGGACCACCGAGGCGAGGACGTTGTTCCGGGGGAACAGGTGGGGCCGGACGGTGTCGATCAGGATGATGTCGGCCTTCTTGCCCGGCGTCAGCGAGCCGGCCAGGTCGCCGACACCGCAGTTGTTCGCGCCCTGCTGCGTCGCGGAGAGCAGGATCTCCCGCAGCGACGCCGCCGGTGTTCCGGAGCGGTGCTGGTCGACCCGCTGCAGCTGGTGGAGCGCCCGCATCTCGGCGAACATGTCGATCGCGTAGGTCATCGGGTTGTCGTTGCTCAGGCCGGGCCGCAGCCCCTGCTCGACCCACTCGCGGTAGGGGATCCGGCCGTAGCGGAACTGCGATTCGATCCGGGGGCAGACGTTGACGTGGGCGCCGTGGTCCACGACGATCCGCCGTTGTTCCGGCGACAGGAAGTTGCCGTGGTTGATCGCTTCCCGCCCGTCGAACGACCCGTTTCCGTACAGCGCGGCGAGGTCCTGCTTTTCGATTCCGCTGTCGAAGGAAAACCACAAATCGAGCTCCTCGCGAACGGGGAGGAGTTCGGTGAGGTCGTCGAATCCCGGCGCGTACAGACGCATCGTGCACAACTGGTCGTCGCCGGGAAAATACTTGTCCCGCAGGCGCCGGGCGTCCGCCGGGAAGGTCCCCGCCCAGTCTCCGGCGCGCGGGCGGCCCATCGCGTGCACACCCCGCACCCCCGACTCGAACAGCGCCTCGACCGCCGCGTCCGAGTGCTCGGGCGAGCGGGCGTTGTGCATGTTGTCCACGACGGTGGTGATGCCGCCGTTGAGCGCGGCCAGCAGGCTGCTCAGGGTGCCCGCGTGGACGTCCTCCGGCCGGAAGGCGGGCGCGAACAGGCGATGGGCCGCGTACATGTAGCTGCGGCCGGATTCGGGTGCCCCGCCAATGGCGTCCTCAGTGGACTGCGGGATGTTCTCCGGGATGATCCGGCCGAGCGCCCCTTCCCAGCAGTGGATGTGCGGATCGCAGAAGCCCGGCAGGACGATGTGGCCGCTCGCGTCGACGACCACGGCGTCCGGCGCGGAGATCGAGGCGCCGACCTCCGCGATCCGGTCACCGGCGATCAGGACGTCACCCGTGGCGAAGTCGCCCACCGCGCTGTCCATCGACAACACGGATCCCCCGCGGAGGAGGATCCGCTGGGAACGGTCCGGGCGGTTTCGGGCGTGTTCATCGAGAAGTGCGTGGAAACGGCCGCGCGCAGCGAAATCGGACGCGGTATTCGCGTCAGTGCTCATGGAACCTCGATTCGGCAGATCCGGGCTCCGGTGCCCGGTTACCGCCCACCGGGGCGGCGATCTCAGGTTAACAGCCGGAATGCGGACGATCCCAATGCCGTTTCGGAAATACCGCAATTCCTCACAGGAATACCGTGCGGGAATTCGAGCGTTTTCGGACCCCGTGGCCACCGGGGTGGAGGCACCCCTGGGGCGCGGCAGCCGGGCAGCGAAACTTCAACTCCTCGTTGACCTCTTCAACAGCGCGTTGTAACGTCCTCCCTCAACCGTGTGGCGCCGTGCACCGGTGCCCCCCTTTTCAGCGAGGAGTAAGCGATGTCGGCCAGGTCTCGTCTCGTGCGCTGGGGCGCACTCATCGCCGGTTGCCTGCTGACCACGGCCGCCTGCGGCGGTGGTCCCGACGGCGCCGGCGGCGGCAGCACGGACAGCGGCACCTCCAGCGGGGTCCCGGACACCGCCGCGATCGTCCAGTCGGTCACCAAGGACGCCCAGCTCGCGGCGGCCCTCCCGCCGCAGCTCACGCAGGCGGGCTCGCTCAACGTCGGGTCCAACCTGCAGTCCGCGCCGAACAACTTCTACGCCTCCGACGGCAAGACGCCGGTCGGCTTCGAGGTGGACATCGCCAAGGCCATCGCCGCCAAGCTGGGCCTGACCGTGCACTACAGCGACATGCCGTTCGGCTCGCTGATCACCAGCCTCGCCTCCGGCCGCCTCGACCTGACGATGGCCGGGATGAACGACACCAAGGCCCGCGAGCAGCAGATCGACTTCGTCGACTACTTCACCTCCGGCATCACGATCATGGTGCGCAAGGGCAACCCGGACGGCATCACCGGCGCGGACTCGCTGTGCGGCAAGACGGTGGCCGTCGTGCAGGGCACCAGCCACCAGACCTTCGCCGCCGAGCAGAGCACGAAGTGCACGCAGGCGGGCAAGCCGGCGGTGACGGTGACGGCCACCGACAGCGACTCGCAGAACCAGAATCAGCTGCGCACCGGCCGCGTCAACGCGATCCTCAACGACCTGCCCACCGCCGCCTACGTCTCGAAGAACGCGGGCAACGGCCAGTTCTTCGAGGTCGTCCCCGGTGAGCCGATCAACGGCGGCCCCTACGGCATCGGCGTCAACAAGAACAACCCGCAGCTGCGCGACGCCGTCGCGAACGCCCTGACCGCGCTGCTCCAGGACGGCACGTACACGAAGATCCTCGACGCCTGGGGCATCAAGCAGGGCGCGCTGACGAAGGTGACGGTCAATGCCGGCAGCTGACGTCCAGTCCCCGCCCAAGGCCGAGCTGCCGATCGTCCGGCTGCGGCACTGGGGCCGCTGGGTCAGCGCCGTGGTCATCCTGGCGCTGCTGGCCGGCCTCGGCGTCCTGCTGGCGCAGGCGAAGATCCAGTACGACACCGTCCCGGACTTCCTGTGGTACCGCGTGATGGCGGTCGGCCTGCTCAACACCGTGCTGCTCGCGGTGATCTCGCAGGCCGTCGCGATCGTCATCGGCATCGTGGTCGCGCTGATGCGCCGCTCGGCCAACCCGGTCGCGCGCGTCGTCGCCGCCGTCTACGTGTGGCTGTTCCGCGGGCTGCCGGTGCTGCTGCAGATCCTGCTGTGGTTCAACCTGGCGCTGGTGTTCGAGTTCATCTCGATCCCGCTGCCCTTCGGCGGCTACCTCGTGCACGAGCCGACCAACGTCGTGATCAGCGCGTTCGTCGCCGCCCTGCTCGGCCTGGCGCTCAACGAAAGCGCTTACATGGCCGAGATCGTGCGGGCCGGGCTGAACAGCGTCGACAAAGGACAGACGGAGGCAGCGAAGTCGATCGGCATGTCGCCCGCGATGACGCTGCGCCGCGTGGTGCTGCCGCAGGCGATGCGCGTGATCATCCCGCCCACCGGCAACGACTTCATCAACATGCTCAAGGGCACGTCGATGGCGTCGGTGATCGGCGTGACGGAACTGATCCACGCGGCCAACAACATCTCCTCGAACAACCTGCTCGTGATGGAGACGCTGCTGGCCGCGGCGATCTGGTACATGGTCGTCGTCACCGTGGCGAGCATCGGTCAGCACTACCTCGAACGCGCCTTCGGCGCCGCCGACCGGGCGGGTGCCGCGTCCGGGCCGTGGTCGCGCGTGGGCCGCGCGCTGCGGGCGATGCCGTTGCGGAGGGCCTGACATGAGCGAGCCACTGCTGCGCGCCGTGGGCGTGCGCAAGCACTTCGGCGGCACCGAGGTGCTCCGCGGCATCGACCTGTCCGTCCGCAAAGGACAGGTCGTGTGCCTGCTCGGCCCGTCCGGAGCGGGCAAGAGCACGTTCCTGCGCTGCATCAACCACCTGGAGACGATCGACGGCGGCCAGGTGTGGGTCGACGGCGAGCCCATCGGGTTCCGCCTGCACAAGGGGAAACTGCACGAGCTGCGGGAACGCGAGGTGGCCCGGCAGCGCCGGGACATCGGCATGGTGTTCCAGCGGTTCAACCTGTTCGCGCACCGCAGCGTGCTCGAAAACGTCATCGAGGGCCCGGTGCGGGTGCGGGGCGTGAGCCAGGCCGAGGCCAGGAAGACCGCGCTGGAGCTGCTGGACCGGGTCGGCCTCGCGCACCGCGCCGACGCCTACCCGGAGCAGTTGTCGGGTGGCCAGCAGCAGCGGGTGGCGATCGCGCGCTCGCTGGCGATGAAACCGAAGCTGATGCTGTTCGACGAGCCGACCTCGGCGCTGGACCCCGAGCTGGTCGGCGAGGTGCTGGAGGTGATGACCGCGCTGGCGGCGGAGGGGATGACAATGGTGGTCGTGACGCACGAGATGGGCTTCGCCCGCGAGGTGGCCGACGAGGTCGTGTTCATGGCCGACGGGGCCGTCGTGGAAACGGGGCCGCCCGGCGAGGTGCTGGTCGACCCGAAGCACGAGCGGACCCGCCAGTTCCTGGCGCGCATCCTCTGATGGGCCGGATCTCACCGCGGTACCTGCTGCAGTTCGACGAGCCCGCCGGCTACCTGGACTTCGCCCGGTTCGGCCCGCCGTCGCACGCCGTGCTGGACACCACCGCCCGCCTGACCGAACAGGCCGCGAAGGCCGGTCCGTCCACTGTGGACGAGCTGATGCGCCAGGAGGTGCGCGCGAAGGCCGCCGTGGCGCGGTTGTGCGGCACCGACACCGACCACGTCGTGCTCGTGCCCAACACCAGCCAGGGCCTGTTCCAGGCGGCGTTCGCCGCGTCCGGCGAGGTGCTGGTGTCGGCGGCGGAGTTCCCCGCCAACACCTACCCGTGGGTGCGGGCCGAGCAGGCCGGACGCCTGCGCGTGCGGCGGATGACGCCGCCGGACAGCTACGTCACGCCGGACGCGGTCGCCGCCGAGCTGACCGGCGAAACCACGCTCGTCTCCGTGAGCGCGGTGGACTTCCGCACGGGTTACCGCGCGGACCTGGCCGCGCTGCGCGAGGTGGTCGGCGACCGGCTGCTCGTCGTGGACGGCATCCAGGGCTTCGGCGTGATCGACGCGCCGTGGGAGGCCGCCGACGTGCTCGTGGTGGGTGGCCAGAAGTGGCTGCGCGCGGGCTGGGGAACGGGGTTCGCCGTGTTGTCGGACCGCGCGCTCGACCGGCTCCAGCCGACGCTGTCCGGCTGGACGGGGGCGCACGACGCCGGGCTGTTCGACAACGAGGTGCACCCGCCCGCGGACACGGCGGCGAACTGGTCGATCAGCAACCTGAGCCCGGTAACGTCGGGTGCCTTCGCGGCCGCGCTGGAACTGGTCGAGGAGACCGGGGTCGCGGCGATCGAAGGGCGGATCGCCGAGCGCGTCGGGGAACTGGAGGAGACGCTGCGGTCGCTGGGCGCGGACATCGTGTCCGCCACCGGCCGCCGGGCGGGGATCCTCGCGTTCGCCCTGCCGGAGCGGCCCGCCGAGCAGGTGGGCGCGGTGCTGGCGGCGGAGGGCATCGCGGCGACGGTCCGCGTCGAGCACGTCCGGTTGTCGCCGCACGCGTCGACCCCGCCCGCCGCGGCCGAACTGCTGCGCTCGGCGCTGGCGGGCCGGCCGCGGACGAGCACGACCGTCGCGGTGGAAACCACGGCGGAGGCGGAGTCGGTGCTGACCGCGCTGGTGCCCGCGGTGCCGGGGCTGGCGGCGATGCTGGGGCCGGGCAACGAGGTCGTGCTGCACGACCTGAGCAAGCTGCCGAACTCGATCGTCGCGGTGGCGGGCACGCTGACGGGCCGCACGCCGGGCGGTCCGATGACGGATCTGCTGCTGGGCCTGGTCCGCCGCGGCACGACGCAGGACCTGACCAACTACGAGACGCACGGTCCCGACGGCAGGCCGATCCGGTCGTCGACGATCTTCCTGCGGGACGCGGAGGGCGTCGCGATCGGCTGCCTGTGCGTGAACAGCGAACTGCCCGCGACGGCCGCCGGGAGCACCACGCGGCAGGAGACGTTCCCGCCCGACGTGGACAGCCTGCAACGGTTCCTGGTGGACCGGGCGGTGGGCAGCACGGGCATCCCGGTGGAGCTGATGAAGAAGCGGCACAAGGCGGCGGTGGTCCGCGAACTCGACGAAGCCGGGTTCTTCCTGATCAAGGACGCGGTGGACTTCCTCGCGGCCGAACTGAAGGTCACCCGCTACACGATCTACAACTACCTGAACGAAATCCGGGGGTGAGGGCGAAAACCGGTGGCCGGGCCCCCGCGCGGCTCCTGGCGTGGGGGCAGCTGGACTTCTGGCACGTGGGTGCAGACCTGGTGCTGGAGATGTCCGGTCCGCGCATCCCGTGCGCCACCTTCCAAGGCTGGCTGCGGCGTGACGGGTGGCTCGCGGAGTTCACCCTCGCTGCCCGGCCCGGCGCCTCTCTGCGGGTCATCTCCCCCGGTGAAGTCCGCGCCGGTGATCCGGTCGAACTCGTCCACCGGCCCCAGCTGCGTGGTGTGACGCAGATCTCCCCCATCAGGCGCTTGCCGTCCCCGTCGGTCCTGAGTTAGCACTCTTAAGAGGAGAGTGCTAACTGAAGAGGGTTCGAGGAGGCAGCTTGAGCAGCACGCACCGCCCTGCGTGGAAAGCCCGATCTGTTCCGCACACCGCCGTGCGCCCGGCGGCTGACGGCACCGGCCCGCTGCGCGTGGCCATGGTCGTCCCGCCCTACTTCGACGTTCCGCCCCGGGCGTACGGCGGGGTCGAGGCGGTGGTGGCCGACCTCGCCGACGCCCTCGTCGCCCGCGGGCACTCGGTCACCCTCATCGGGGCCGGGCGGCCCGGGACCTCCGCCCGCTTCGTGCCGGTGTGGGACCGCACGGTGCCCGAGCTGCTGGGCGAGCCCTACCCGGAGGTCATGCACGCGGCCGCCGCGCGCCGCGCCGTCCGGCGGCTGGCCGAAACCGAGGGGCTGGACGTCGTGCACGACCACACGCTCGCCGGGCCGCTCAACGCCCCCGCGTACGGCGTGCCCACCGTCGTCACCGTGCACGGGCCCGTCGGCCCCGACATGGAGCGCTACTACCGCGAGCTGGGCGACGACGTGCACCTCGTCGCGATCAGCGACCGCCAGCGCGAGCTGGCACCCGGCCTCAACTGGACCGTGACCGTCCACAATGCACTACGTCTCGCGGACTGGCCGTTCCGGTCCGAAAAGGACGACTACGCGCTGTTCCTCGGCCGGTTCCACCCGGACAAGGCCCCGCACCTGGCGCTGGAGGCCGCACACGCCGCCGGGTTGCGCCTCGTGCTGGCGGGCAAGTGCGCCGAGCCGATCGAGAAGGAGTACTTCGAGCGCGAGGTCGAGCCGCGGCTGACGGACTCCGACCACGTGTTCGGCGTCGCCGACGCCACCGCCAAGCGCGAGCTGCTGGCGAACGCGCGCTGCCTGCTGTTCCCGATCCAGTGGGAGGAGCCGTTCGGCATGGTGATGATCGAGGCGATGGCCTGCGGCACCCCGGTCGTCGCGTTGCGCTCGGGTGCCGTGCCCGAGGTCGTCGTCGACGGGGTGACCGGGCTGATCCGTGACGACCCGGCCGAGCTGGTGCAGGCGCTGGAGGACGTCCGGCACCTCGACCCGGCCGCCTGCCGCGCCCACGTCGCCGCGCACTTCGACGTGGCCGGGCTCGGCGCGGGCTACGAGCGCGCGTACCGGCGGGCCATCGAGGTCAGCACGCTGCGCCGCGACTACGCCGGGCTCGACTCGGCGCTCGACCGCGCCTACGACCGGCTGGAGGACGACGGCGCCCTGCAGGCCTCCGGAGACCGGGCATGACCCCCGAGGCCTTCAACTCCGGCGAGCCGGTGCCGGTGACCGCCGCGGGCGGGACCGTCACCCTGGTCGAGGGCAGTACGTTCTGCCTGTCCGACACCAGCGGGGACATCCGCCCCGGGACGTCACACGGGCTGTTCTTCCGCGACGCCCGGCTGCTCTCGCGCTGGGAGCTGCGCCTGGACGGGCAGACGCCGCACCCGCTTTCGGTGCAGTCGCCCGAGGCGTTCGCGGCGCAGTTCGTGCTGCGCCGCAACCCCAAGCCGGGACAGGCGGACAGCACCCTGCTGCTGGTGCGCGAGCGGCTCGTCGGCGACGGCCTGCGCGAGACGATCACCCTGCGGAACCTGGGCCGCGAGAACACCGTGGCGACGCTGACCCTGCACGTCGACGCGGACTTCTCCGACCTGTTCGCGGTCAAGGAGGGCCGCCCGGCGCACGGCGGCGCGGACGCCACGGTCGCCGGTTCGGAACTGCTGCTGCGGGACCGCGACGACGGCTCGCGGGGGCTGTCGGTGAGCGCGACCGCCGATCCGCTCGCCGCCCCCGGGGTGCTGAACTGGCGCGTCATCGTGCCCGCCCGCGGCGAGTGGTCCACCGAGATCGTCGTGCAGCCGACCGTCGGCAACCGCCGCGTCCGACCGCAGTTCGACCGCGGCGAGGAGGTGGAGAGCAGCGGGCCCGCGCGCAAGATCCGCGCCTGGCGGGACGTGAGCACCGCCGTCACCGCCGAGCACGCGGTGCTCACACAAGTGTTGCACCGCACCGAAAGCGACCTCGGCGCGCTGCAGATCCACGACAGCGCGCAGGACGGCCGCCCGTTCGTCGCGGCGGGCGCGCCGTGGTTCATGACGTTGTTCGGCCGCGACAGCCTGCTGACCGCGTGGATGGCGCTGCCGCTCGACGTCGGCCTCGCGCTGGGCACCCTGGAGACGCTCGCGGAGCTGCAGGGCCGCCGCGTCGACCCGCTCACCGAGAAGGAGCCGGGGCGGATCCTGCACGAGCTGCGGCTGGGCCCGGACAGCGACCAGGTGCTCGGCGGCAGCCACTACTACGGCACGGTCGACGCGACGCCGTTGTTCGTGATGCTGCTCGCGGAGTGCTGGCGCTGGGGCGCCGACGAAACCGGCGTGCGCGCGCTGCTGCCCGCGGCGGACGCGGCCCTGACTTGGCTGGAACGGTACGGCGACCGCGACGGCGACGGGTTCGTGGAGTACCGGCGCGCCACCGACCGCGGCCTGCTCAACCAGGGCTGGAAGGACAGCTTCGACGGGATCAACGACGCGGCCGGCCGTCTGGCGACGACGCCGATCGCGCTGTGCGAGGTGCAGGGCTACGCCTACGCGGCGTGGCTCGCGCGCGCGGAACTCGCGGAGGCGTTCAACGATCCGGCGACCGCCGGGCGGTGCCGCGAGCGGGCCGAGACCCTGCGGGCGCGGTTCGCGGAGACGTTCTGGTTGCCCGACAAGGGCTGGTACGCCGTCGCGCTCGACGGGCGCAAGCAGCCGGTGGACTCGCTGACCAGCAACAGCGCGCACTGCCTGTGGTCCGGCATCGCGACCGACGAGCACGCGGCGGTGCTGGTCGAGCGGCTTTCCGGGTCCGAAATGGACAGTGGGTTCGGGTTGCGCACCCTGTCGTCGGCGATGGGTGCCTACAACCCGATGAGCTACCACAACGGGTCCGTGTGGCCGCACGACACCGCGATCGCCGTCGCCGGGCTGCTCCGCTACGCGCACCTGCCGGGCGCGGTCGACCTCGCCCAGCGCCTCGCGACCGGGCTGCTCGACGCGGCGGCGTCGTTCGGCGGGCGGTTGCCGGAACTGTTCTGCGGCTTCTCCCGGACGGAGTTCAGCCCGCCCATCCCGTACCCGACGTCGTGCTCGCCGCAGGCGTGGGCCAGCGCGGCCCCGCTGTTGCTCGTGCGCTCGTTCCTGGGCCTGGAACCGCATGTGCCGCAACGGAAGCTGACGGTGCGGCCGCACCTGCCCGCGCAGTGGGGTCGGCTGAGCCTCACCGACCTGCGCCTGGGCGGGGTGACCGTGCACGTGGAGGCCGACCGCGAAACGGCGAAGGTGACGGGCCTGCCCGACGGGTGGCAGCTGGACGGCGCGGACTGAGGCCGGATCTGGTGCTCCAGTGGGGGTCATCCGGTGCGATGGACTCGACTTGCGCTGGTTTTCCCTTGCGGCTAAAGCCGGGTATCCCGCGGGGGTACCGGAAAAGCAAGGGAGGTAAGGCAATGCGAAGGATCACGACAGCGGTGGCCGCTTTCGCCCTGGCCGCCGGAACCCTGCTGGGCCTGACGGGGACGGCTTCGGCCGACCCGACGTCGGTGTCGGTGGACATGTGCGTGGGTGGGGGCGGGACGCTGATCTCCAGTGATGAGGGCGCGCACCTGACCTGCATCGGCGGCTGGTTCAACGGTTTCCCGGTCGTCGTGTGACGGCCCGGTGCGGCACCGCTTCCCGCGGTGCCGCACCGTTTTCTACTGCCCCGTCGAGTACGGGCCGCGGTGCTCCAGGTTGGGGCTGACCTTCGGCAGGCGGCCCTCCTGCCCCGGCACCGGCGTCGTCGTCGGTTCGCGGAGTTCGGCGTCCACCTCCGACTCCCGCGCCCGCGGGTCCGGCACCACACCCGTGCCGTTGACCATGGCCGTGCGTGTGTTCCAGTCCTCGACGACCCGCTCCTCGCGCCGCCGAGCGAGCACGCCGAGCGTGATCGCGTGCGCGACCGCGAGCGTCAGCAGGTAGACACCGAGCCTGCCCATGATGCCCGGCAGCGCGTCCCCGCCGGGGAAGTGGATCGTCGAGATCAGCGCGAGCGCGCCGAGCACCGCGAGGTGGAACAACGCGGTGATCAGCACCGTCATCGCCGACGCCGCCTCGGGGTCGTTGCCCTCCTGGTCCAGGTAGCCGCTGCCGCTGCGGTAGATGATCTGGCCGTCGATCACCGCCATCAGGATGCCGACCACCAGGAACGCCACGTAGCTGTCCGTGCTCATCGGGAACTCCCTCCTCCTCCGAGGAGGAATACCCGCGCGAGCACCCCCCGCTCCCGCCCCGATCAGGTGAAATGCGACGGTGGCCGCGCCTGGGGCGCGGCCACCGTCGGGAGGGAACTACTTGCCGCTGCCGTACAACGCGGCCACGTCCGCGTCGGACAGCGCGCGGTCGTACACGTGCACCTGGTCCACCGCCCCGTTGAGGTAGTCGACCGGGTTGCCGCCGTACTGCCCGCGCCCGATCACCGTGTGGCCCGTGGAGGCGTCACCGAGGCACACGCTCTTCGTCGCCGCCTGCTGGCCGTCGACGTAGAGCTTGAGCGTGCCCGAAGCCGCGTCCCGCACGCCCACCAGGTGGTACCAGCGGTTCGGCTCCGGCGTGACGGGGGCCAGCGCCCGCGTGCCGACGAAGCTGAACGCCAGCTTGTGGTCGGCGCCCGAGTACTGCAGGTAGAAGGCGCTGTTGCTGCCGCCGTCCTGGCTCACCACGGTCTGGAAGCCGTCGCCGACCGCGTTGAACTTCACCCACGCCGCCACGCTGTAGCTGCCTTCGGTGTTCAGCAACGCGGCACCGGTGTCGGCGTACTGGCCGGAACCGTTGGTGGCCAAGGCGGATCCGCTCTTGCCCGCCGTCCACGAAGCCCCGCCGACGAGCGTCGCGTCGTGGTCACCGACGACGTCCTGCGCGACCGTGCCGGCGTTCTCGTCGAACGGGTACGCGGCGATGCCGTCGATCCCCGGCGTGCCCGCCGGGATCTGCGGCCCGGCCGCCGGCTGCCCCGTCGCGCCCTTGATGACGGCGAGGTTCGCCGCCCGCACGGCCGCGAAGTCCATCTTGCGCACCTGCCGGTCGTAGGTGAAGAACCCGTTGACCTCCTTCTCGACGTCCGTTGTCTGCGTGTACACACCGGCCGACACGCCACACCGCTGGGCGACGAGGAGCAGGCGCTGCTGCAACTCGCCGTAACGGCGGGTCAGGGTCGCGCTGTCCGGTTCCATCTCGTAGGCGAAGCTGCCCGCCGGGTCGAACTCGTGCCCGGCGACCTTGAGCCCCAGCCCGCCGTACTCGCCGTCCACCGCCGCGCGGCTGCCGGTCTGCATCGGGGTGCCCGGCCCGGTGTAGGTGTGGTCGTCGTAGAGGTCACCGCGGCCGCTGTCCGGTTCGGACCGGCAGCAGTTGACGCCGGACTCGGCGTCGACGAGCCGTGTCGGGTCCCACGCCTTGACCTGGTCGGCGATGCGGCCCACGTCGTAGTCGCCCCAGCCCTCGTTGAACGGCACCCAGGTGACGATCGACGGGAAGCTGCGGTGCTGGTCGATCATGCGGTGCAGCTCGGACTCGAAGTTCGCGCGCGAGGCCGGGGTCGGCTCGATGTCGTCCTTCATCGCGGGCATGTCCTGCCACACCAGCAACCCGAGCTTGTCGGCGTAGTAGTACCAGCGGTCGGGCTCGACCTTGATGTGCTTGCGCACCATGTTGAAGCCGAGCGCCTTCTCCTGCTCCAGGTCGAACTTCAGCGCGGCGTCGGTGGGCGCGGTGTAGATGCCGTCGGGCCAGAAACCCTGGTCCAGCGGGCCGATCTGCATGACGAACTTGCCGTTGAGCAGCATCCGCTGCTTGCCGTCGGGGGTCTTGCCGACGCTGATCGAGCGCATGCCGAAGTACGAGCCCACCTCGTCGCCGCCGGTCACGCGCACCTTGAGGTCGTAGAGGAACGGGTCGTCGGGCGACCACAGGTGCGGGTTGCGGAGGGTCAGCTTGAGGGGCTTGTTCGCGTCGCCGCTCACGTGCCCGACGACCCGCCCGTGGTCGTACGCCGTGGCTTCCACGCGCTGCCGCACCGGCCCGCCGACGATCGCGTTGACGGTGACCGAGCTGGACGCGACGTCGGGCGTGACGTCGAGGCGGTCGATGTGCGCCGGGGCGACCGGCTCCATCCACACGGTCTGCCAGATCCCGGAGGTGGGCGTGTAGAAGATGCCGTCGCCGGGGGTGCGCTGCTTGCCCAGCGGCTGGCCGCCCTGGTCGTTGGGGTCGGTGACGCCGACGACGAGCTCCTGGTCGCGGTTCGTGGTGAGGGCGTCGGTGACGTCCACGGTGAACGCGTCGTAGCCGCCGGTGTGCCGGGCGACGGTGCGGCCGTTGACGATGATGGTCGCGTCGTAGTCCACGGCCTGGAAGTGCAGCAGCAGGCGCTGGCCGCGGCCGACCTGCCAGTCACGCGGCACCTGGAAGCTGCGGCGGTACCACATCTGGGTCTCGTGCCGCATGATGCCGGACAGCGCGGACTCGACGGGGTACGGGACGAGGATGCGTTCCGCCAGGCTCCGGCCGACCGGCGGGGCTTCGCCGGGGTTGGCCTTGGCGAACTCCCAGACGCCGTTGAGGTTCTGCCAGCGGTCCCGCGTCAGCTGCGGACGCGGGTACTCGGGCAGCGCGTTCGTCGGCGAGACCTGGTTCGTCCAGGGCGTGGACAGCGGGGGCGTGAGTCTTTGCCATTGCGGGGTGGGCGCGGCGTTCGCGGCGGGAACCGCGAGGCCGAGAACGGCGGCGGCCACAGCGGCCGCCAGCGCCGCCCAGCGGGGACGGGACATCGTTACGGTACCTCCTCCAATTGACGTGCAGGAGACCTCAGGAGCGGCGCCGGGCGAGGAGCCGCTGGATGACGACCACGACGAGCAGGAACGCGCCGCTCACCACGGTCTGGTAGTTCGAATCGAGCGTGCCGACCTGGTTGATCACGTTCTGGATCAGCGTGCGCAGCAGCACGCCGACGAGCGTGCCGACGATCGTGCCCGCGCCGCCGGTGAGCAGTGTGCCGCCGATGACGACGACCGAGATCGCGTCGAGCTCGGTGCCCACGCCCAGCACCGTGACGCCGGACTGCAGGTACGCGGCCGTGAGCAGGCCCGCCACCCCGGCCAGTCCCCCGCTGAGCGTGTACAGCGTGATCTTCGTGCGCGCCACCGGCAGTCCCATGAGGACCGCCGACTGCTCGGCCCCGCCGAGTGCGAACACCGCCTGGCCGAACCTCGTGCGCCGCAACAGGACCCCGCCGAGCGCGAACAGCACCAGCGCGATCCACACCGGCGTCCCCACGCCGAGGATCTCGCCCTGCCCCAGCGCGAGGAACGGGGACCCGGCGTCCACTTTGTACGTCGTCGCGCCTTCGTTCGTGATGGCCAGCAACAACCCTCGCGCGAACAACAGGGACGCCAGCGTCACGATGAACGGCGCCATCCCGGTCCGGGCGATAAGCACGCCGTTGACGAGCCCGATCAGCGAGCACACCACGAGCGGCAGCAGGATCGCCACCACGAGCCCGTACCGGCTGCCGTACGCCGCCAGCACCCCGCCGAGCGCGTACACCGAACCCACCGACAGGTCGATGCCACCGGAGATGATCACGAACGTCATGCCGAGCGCGATCACCGCGAGGAACGAGCTCTGCAGCGCGAGGTCCCGCAGGTTGTCCGCCGACCCGAAGCGCGGGAACGCGAACCACGAGATCACGACACCGAGCACGAGCACCACCGCGGCGCCCTGGCGCTGCAGCACTCCCGCGAACGCCGCGTTGCGCGGGGACAGGGCGATCATCGGCTGCTCCGCTCTCGCGCGACGTACACCGCGACGACGATGATCGCCGCCTGCACCATCTGCGCGGTCGAATCCGGCAGGTTGTGCTTGATCAGCGTGGCGTGCACGAGCTGCATCAGCAGCGCCCCGAACACGGTGCCCAGCACCCGCACCCGCCCGCCGGTCAGCGGGGTCCCGCCGACGACGACGGCGGTGATCGCGGACAGCTCCATCAGCAACCCCAGGTCGTTGGGGTCGCTCGCGCCCAGCCGCGCGGTGGACAGCACCCCGGCGAGCGCCGCGAGCGCACCCGAGACGACGTACACCCCGACCAGCACCCGCCGCACCGGCAGCCCGGCGAGCGTGCTCGCCGCCCGGTTCCCGCCGACCGCGACGAGCTGCCTGCCGAACGTCGTGCGCTGCACGAGCAGTCCGGCGAGCACCGCGACGACGGCGGCGACCAGCACCATCACCGGGATGCCGAGCACATCCCCCGTGCCCAGCGCCAGGAAGTCCCGGTTGTGCAGCTGCACCAGCTGGCCGTGCGCGACCACGAGCGCCAGCCCGCGGCCGCCGACCAGCAGCGCGAGTGTCGCGATGATCGGCTGGATGCCCAGGTACGCCACGAGCACCCCGCTGAACAGCCCCGACACGATCCCCGCCACGACCGCGACCAGCACGGCCACGAGCGGGCCCGCCCCGAGGTAGAGCGGGATCAACGCGGCCGCGATCGACATGACCGAGCCGACCGACAGGTCGATCCCCTCGGTCCCGATCACCAGCGCCATGCCCAGCGCGACGATGCACACGGGCGCGGCCTGCACGAGCTGGGTGCGGAAGTTGGCCGCGGACACGAAGTTCTCGGTGAACACGACGTTGAACACCACGAGCGCGACGACCGCGACGTACACGCCGTAGTTCTGCAGCCAGGCGGCCGTGCGCGCCCGCGTGGGCGCGGCGAGCGTGGCGCTAGCCATCGTGACCTCCCCTGGCGATCGCGGCGAGCACCTTCTCCTCCGTGATGTCCTCGCCCGTCAGCTCCTCCGCCACGGCGCCGTCCGAGAGCACCAGCACCCGGTCGGCCCCGTCGACGAGCTCCTCCAGCTCGGACGAGATCAGCAGCACGCCCAGCCCCTCCCGCGCGAGCTCGTCGATCAGCGCCTGCACCTCGGCCTTGGCCCCGACGTCGATACCACGCGTGGGCTCGTCCAGCAGCAGGACCCGCGGCCCGGTCGCCAGCCAGCGGGCGAGCAGCACCTTCTGCTGGTTGCCGCCGGACAGCTCGGCGACCTTCTGGTCGGGGCTGGACGCCTTGATGCGCAACCGTTCCATGAACACCCGCACGATCCGGTCCTGTTTGGACTTCGACACGAGCCCGAACGGCGACAGACGCGGCAGCGCGGCGAGCGCGATGTTCTCGCGCACCGACAGGTTCGGGATGATGCCGTCGGTCTTGCGGTCCTCGGCGAGCAGCGCGACCCCGGCCCGCATCGCCGCCGGGACCCTGCCCCGCTTCAACGGTTTCCCGGCCACGACCACGGTGCCGCCGTCGAGGGGGAACGCGCCGACGAGAGCGCGCGCCGTCTCGCTGCGGCCCGAGCCGAGCAGCCCGGCGAGCCCGAGGACTTCACCCGGACGGATGGTCAGCGAGACGTCCCGCAGCTTGCGGACGCCCCGCAGCTTCTCCGCACGCAGCACCGGTTCCCGCTCGACCTCGTGCTCCTCGCCGAAGGCCGTGACGCCCTCTTCGCGGATCTTGCCGATCTCCCGGCCGAGCATGAGCGACACCAGTTCCAGTCGGGGCAGCTCCGCCAGCGGTCCACTGTGGACCACCCTCCCGTCACGCAGCACCGTGACACGGTCGCACACCCGGTACAGCTCGTCCATTCGGTGACTGACGTAGAGGATCGCGATGCCCTGCGCGTGCAGCCGGGCCAGCACCTCGAACAGCTTCTCGACCTCGCGCGGCTCCAGCGACGACGTCGGCTCGTCCATGATGACGACCTTTGCGTCGGTGGACACCGCGCGCGCCAGCGCGACCATCTGCTGCGCGCCCACGCCCAGGGTGTGCAGGGGGCGGCGGACGTCGTCGGTGATGCCGTAGTCCGCGAGCAGCGCCCGGGCCTCGGCGTTCATCCGCCGCCAGTCCACCAGCCCGGCGCGGGTGCGCGGCTCCCGGCCGAGGAACACGTTGCCCGCGATGCTCATCAGCGGGACGAGGTTGACCTCCTGGTAGATCGTGGAGATCCCCGCCTGCTGGGCCTCGGCTGGACGCCGGAACGCCACGGTGTGGCCGAGGTGGCGGACCTCGCCCGAGTCCGGCTGGTACACGCCGGTGAGCACCTTGATCAGCGTCGACTTGCCGGCACCGTTCTCGCCCACCAGCGCGTGCACCTCGCCGGGGCGCAGCGCGAAGCTGACGTCGTCGAGCGCGAGGGTGCCGGGGAAGCGCTTGCTGACCCCGGTCACCTCGAGCACCGGTGCCGTCGTCCGCGAGGTGCCGGGATCGGTCACGGCGGTCATCAGTAGGAGTTCCCGACCTTCTGGGCCGCGTTCGTCTCGTCGTAGGAGTCGTCGCTGATCACGATGCTCGACGGGATCGGCTGACCGTCGGCGAACTGCTGCAGCGTCTGGAACGCCAGCGGCCCGAACCGCGGGTTGGACTCGATGACGGCGTTGTAGCTGCCGTCGGCGATGAGCTGCACGGCGTTGCGCGTGCCGTCGACGGAGACGACCTTGACGTCCTTGCC
Source organism: Amycolatopsis sacchari (assembly GCF_900114035.1). Taxonomy (GTDB): domain Bacteria; phylum Actinomycetota; class Actinomycetes; order Mycobacteriales; family Pseudonocardiaceae; genus Amycolatopsis_E; species Amycolatopsis_E sacchari. The sequence continues at coordinate 85,380 of NZ_FORP01000004.1, forward strand.
CGGGTTCTTGCCCGCGGTGCGCAGCGCGTTGACCGCGCCGATGCCCATCTCGTCGTTCTCCGCGTACACGGCGGTCAGGTCCGGGTGGCTCTGGATCAGCTGCTCCATCACCGACTGGCCCTTCGAGCGGTCGAAGTCGCCGGTCTGCTCGGCCACGACGGACAGGCCCGGCGTCTTGGCCAGCTCGTCCTTGAAGCCCTGGGTGCGGTCGGTGGTGACGTTGTTGCCGGACGAGCCGAGCAGGATCGCGACCTTGCCGCTGCCGCCGGTGACCCGCGCCATCTCCTGCGCGGCGCGCTTGCCCTGCTGCACGAAGTCGGAGCCGATGAACGTCAGGTAGTCGGTGCAGGGCTGCGAGGTCACCTTGCGATCGATGGTCACGACCGGGACCTTCTTCGCCTTCGCCGCGTCGAGGGCGGGCTGCAGGCCGTCGGAGTTCAGCGGCGCGACGATGAGCAGCTGCGCACCCCGGTCCAGCAGCGATTTGATGTCGCTGATCTGCTTGTTCAGGTCGCTCTGCGCGTTGGTCGTGAGCAGGTGGTCGCCCGGGATGCCGAGCTTGGCGGCCTCGTCGCGGATCGACTGCGTCTCGGCGGTCCGGAACGGGTTGGCCTCCTTCTCGGACTGCGAAAAGCCGATCACCGCCGTCTTCGGGTCGACCTTGGGGTAGCCGGTCTGCGCGAGCGTGCAGCCGCCGCTCGCCGGCGCCGCCGAGGCGGCCGAGGCGGCGGGGCCGCTGCCTGCGGCCTGGGGGGCGGCGGTCTCTTCGCGGCTGGTGCAGGCGGCCAGGGTGAGCGCGGCGGCGGCCGCGGTGACCAGGACCAGTCGGGGACGGGAGGACAGGGGCACGGGTACTCCTCGGGCTGCGTCGTCGGGGCCCGCTCCGTTTGGTGACTTGGATCACCATGGGAGCCTGCGCTAGTTTTACATCGTTGGAACAACGTTGTAAACCGGCCGAACGACTACTGTCCGGTTGTCGCCGACGCGAAGGGACCCCGCCTGTGGCCGTGACACTCAAGGACGTCGCCCGGCTGGCCGGGGTCTCGGTGAAGACCGTGTCGAACGTCGTCAACGGCTACGCCTTCGTGAAGCCGGAGAACCGCCGGCGGGTCGAGGAGGCGCTCGCCGCGACCGGGTACCGGCCCAACCTCGGCGCCCGCAACCTGCGGCGCGGGCGGACCGGCTTCCTCGCGCTGATGGTGCCGGAGCTGAACATCCCGTACTTCGGCGAGCTGGCGGGACTGGTGCTCAAGGCCGCGCAGAAGCGGGGCTGGAGTGTCCTCATCGAACAGACACAAGGGACGCGCGAGCGCGAACGGGAAACCCTGGTCTCCCTGGGGCCGCACCTCGTGGACGGTGCGCTCGTGCACCCGGAAGCGTTGCAGGCAGGGGATTTCCACGACGCGGCCGGCGGCATCCCCCTCGTGATGCTGGGTGAGCACGCGGTGGACGTGCCCATCGACCGCGTGGCGATCGACAACGTGCTGGCGGCGCGCACCGCGGTGCGGCACCTGGCGGAGCTGGGCAGGCGGCGGATCGCCGCCATCGGGCAGAACCCGGCGCGCGGCACGAGCGAACAACGCATGGCGGGCTACCGGGAAGCGCTTTCCGAGGCTGGTCTGTCCTATGTGGAGGAACTGGTGGCCCCGGCCGAGAAGTACCACCGCGCCCACGGCGCCGCCGCGATGAAGGCGCTGCTGGACCTGCCCGAGCCGCCGGACGGGGTGTTCTGCTTCAACGACCTGCTCGCCATCGGCGCGCTGCGGGCGGTCGCCGAGCGCGGCCTGCGGGTGCCGCACGACGTGGCGATCGTGGGCTTCGACAACAACGAAGAGAGCGCTTTCAGCCTGCCCGCGCTGACGACGATCGCGCCGGACAAGGCCGCGCTGGCCGAGGCCGCGATCGACCTCGTGTGCCGCCGCATCACCGGTGAGACGGACACCCCGCCGCAGCACGTGCAGACGCCGTTCTCCCTGGAGGTCAGGGAAAGCACCCGGGGGTGACCCGTTCGGCGGTTCCCGGTCCCGGCTGGGATCGCCCAACCTGGGCCGATGAGCTCACGCAAACTCGACCGCGGCGGCCCCGCCACGGGCTGCCCGGTCACCGGCCTCGGCGACGGGACGTGGCAGGTCCGGGGGTACGAGGCGGCGCGGCAGCTGTTGCGCAGCACCGAAACGGTGCAGGCGGGGCTCGGCGTGGAGACCACCAGCAAGCTGCCCCAGCGCATCCGGCGCCCCGTGCTCTACCGCGACGGGCCCGAGCACCGCGAGGACCGGCGGCAGACCGCGAGGTTCTTCACGCCCCGCCGCGTCGACGAGCACTACCGCGGGATGGTGGTCGCGGTGGTCGAGCGGGAGCTGGCGAAACTGCGGGCCACCGGCCGCGTCGAGCTGTCCGACCTGAGCTTCGCGGTCGTGATCGACGTGGTCAGCGCGGTGCTCGGCCTCACCGAGAGCAGACCGGGCATCCGGCGGCGGCTGGAACGGTTCTTCCCGGAGAAGTTCGGCAAGCCCGGCCTGACGAGCCCGCACGGGCTGTACTGGCTGGTCCGGCAGAACGTCAACTGGCTGCGCATCTACCTCGCCGACGTGCGGCCGGCCATCCGCGCCCGCCGCCGCGAACCGCGTGACGACCTCATCACCCACCTGCTCGGCCAGGGCTGCATCGCCGCGGAGGTCCTCGGCGAGTGCCTGACCTTCGCCGCCGCGGGCATGGTCACCACGCGGGAGTTCGTCTGCGTGGCGGCCTGGCACCTCACCGGGGATCCCGCGCTCCACGCCCGGTACCGGGCCGCCGCCGAGCCCGAACGCCTGGCGATCCTGCACGAGATCCTGCGCCTGGAGCCGATGATCGCGCGCCTCGCCCGGCGCACCACGGCACCGCTGGTGCTGGGCGGGGTCACGGTACCGGCGGGCAGCCGGGTGGAGGTGCTCGTCGACGAGGCGAACGCCGACCCGGCCGCGGTCGGTGACGAGCCACTCACCCTGCGCCCGGAGCGCACGGTCCCGAACCCCGCCGGACTGTCCTTCGGGGACGGTCCGCACCGCTGCCCCGGCGCGCACATCGCGATGCTGGAGACCGACGTCCTGCTCACGCGGTTGTTCGCGCTCGACGGGTTCCGCCTCGAAGGCGAGCCGCGCGTGACCCTCCGCGACGAGATCGGGGGGTACCAGATCCGCGGGCTGGTGGCGGCCGCCGGGTCTTGAGCGCTAGCGGGGCAGCACCGCACCCGTCGCGTCGTACGCCTGTGGTGGTGTCAGCACCGTGTCGGACGGGACGTCCGCCGGCGGGAACCAGAAGATCACGACGTCGGGGTCCTGGCTCCACAGCGCCTGCCGCGCCTGCACGGTGCGCGTCCCCACGGTGGTGGTGATCCTGCCGGCCGGGCCGACGTAGTAGCCGAACACCGGCAGCCGCGGTTCCTGCTCGCTGCCACCGTCGAGCACGCGGAACCCGGGCTTCAGCGCGGCTCCCGCGGTTTCGTTCGCCAGCAGGTCCGCGGTGAGCACGCCCCCGGGCGTGCGATGACCCGCCATCAGTCCGAAGTGGACCTCCGGCAGCTCCGGCACGTCGATCGCCACCATGTACAGCACCACCTCGCCCACGGAATCACTGAGCCCGGTGCCCACGACCCGGCCGAGCGGTGGCCGCTCTTCGCGTTCGGCGGCGGTCGGCTGGGCCGCCACCGGCGCCTGCGGGCTCCCGCCCCGCACCTGCGCGGTGAGCCCCAGCACCAGCGCGACCACCGCCACCACGGCGACCACCGCACCGCACTGCAGCAGCTGCCGACGGCGGCGCAGCCGGCGGCCCTCGGCGAGGATCCGCGGCAGGTCGGGCGGGGCGTAGGCGTCCTCGGGCTGCTCGCGCAGCGCGGCACGCAGGTCGTCGATCCCGGTCATCGCGGCACCCCTCCGCAGCTTTCCCGTGCCTCGTCTCCAGCGGCCACCCGCAGCTTGGCCAGCGCCCGCGAGTTCGTGCTCTTCACCGTGCCCAGCGACACGCCCAGCTCGGCGGCGACGTCGGCTTCCGGCAGGTCGAAGTAGTGCCGCAGCACGATCACCGCCCGCTCCCGGCCGGTGAGCCCGTCCAGCAGCTCCGCGAGCCACCGGCGGTCCAGCGCCAGGCTCTCGGGCCGGTCCGGGGCCCGGACCTCGGGCACGTCGTCGGTGGGCAGCTCGCGGATGGGGCGCCGCCAGTTGTCGATGAGGTGGTTGACGAGGACCCGCCGCGCGTAGCCGTAGGCGTCCTTGTGGCGGACCCGCTTCCAGGCCGCGTACGTCCGCGCGAGCACGGTCTGGACGGCGTCCTCGGCGTGGTGCCGGTCGCTGGTCAGCAGGTAGGCGGCATGGGTGAGCCTCGCCGAGCTCGCCAGGACGAACTCGGCGAACTCCTCGTCCCCCCGTGCCGTGCGGTGCCCCATACCCGGATCAGACGGGTCACGTGCGCGAAAGGTTGAGTGCGCCCCGCCACAGGGTGCTCAGTCCGGCGGGGGCCAGTCCGCCTGCTGCGCCCGGATCTCCCGCTGGTCGGCGTCCCGCTCGCGTTCCTCGGCCTCGCGGTCGCGCTCGTCGGCCTCGTCGTCCCGCCGGTCGACGGCCCGCTCCCGTTCGGCGGCTTTGAGTTCCCGCCGGTCTGCCTCGCGCTCCCGGGCACCGGCCCGGCGCTCCCGCTTGTCCACGCGGTGTTCCCTCGCCGAGACCGCGCGCTCCCGTTCGCTGACCCGCTGCTCGCGGCGCGTGGCACCCAGCGTCGCCTCGGAGGCGGCGACCTCCTCGTCGATCTCGGTCTGCTCCGTTTCCCGGGCACGTTCCACACCACCAGCATGCGCGCCCGCCGGCTCCGGGACCAGCTCACCCCCCGGACCGCAACGCGGCCGACACCGCACCCGCCGCCGCCACGACCTTGCCCGCCAGCGCCCGCCCGACCCGCTTCGTCGGCATGCGGCTCGACGGCAGCACGACGTTCACCGACGCCACCGGCACGCCCGTCGCGTCCCGCACCGCGGCGCCCACCGCGCACACGCCGGACTCGCCCTCCTCGACGTTCAACGCGAACCCCGCCTTCCGGATCGCGGCGAGTTCCCTGGTCAGGTCCGGCCAGCTCTGGATCGACGCCTCCGTCCGCCGTTCCAGGCCCCGCCCCGCGAACCGGCGCTCGAACTCGGCCTCCGGCAGCACCGCCATGATCGCCTTGCCCGCCGCCGTGCAGTGCGCCGGGATGCACACCCCGGTCCGGTTGCCGACCCGGACCGTGCGCGTGCTTTCGATCCCGTCCACGAACCGGATCTCGCGCCCTTCGAGCACGCCAAGGCTGACCGTCTCCCCCGTCTGCGTCCACAGCTGCTCCAGCACGGGCCTGGCCACCTGCCGCACGTCCAGCCGGTGCACCGCGGCGAGCCCGATCTCCCGCAGCACGGGTCCCGGCCGGTACGGCCCGTTGCGGGTCTCCTGCACCGCGAAACCCTGGGCGCGCAAGGAGTTCAGCAGCCGGTGTGCCGTCGACGGGGCCACGGCCAGCAGGTCCGCCACCTCCGACAGCCGCAGCGCGCGGTGCTGGGCGAGCAGCCGGACCAGCTGCAGCGCGTTGTCCACCGAGCCCAGCGTCGTTTTCGCCATAGCGGAATTCTAGATCGAAAATCTTCCGCTGCGTCGAATCTCGTGTTTGGCTCGGGAGCAGGTCACATCGCCGTGTCCGAGAGGCAGGAGTGCCCCTTGTCCCCCACACAGCCGATCGACGCCACCGGGGAGCTGCGCAGCGCCCGGTTCGGCCGTTTCCACCTCGTGCTCGTCGTCGCCGTCCTGCTCGCCCTGTTGTTCGACGGCTACGACACGCTCAACCCGTCGTACGTCATCCACTACACCGCGGGCCCGTGGCACCTGAGCCACAGCGAAACCGGCTTCCTAGTCTCCTCCGGGCTCATCGGGTTCCTGGTCGGCGCGCTCGTGCACGGTCCGATCGCCGACCGCGCCGGGCGGCGGCCGGTGCTGCTCACCGCACTGGCCGGGGCCGGCCTGTTCAGCCTGCTGACCGCCGTGGCGGCGAACGGGTTCACCTCGTTCGTGCTGCTGCGCTTCTGCACCGGGCTGTTCCTCGGCGTGATCATGCCGCTGGGTACCGCCTACATCAACGAGTTCGCCCCGGCCCGCTCGGCGAACCGGGTGGTCGCCGCGGCGCTGGCCGGGTACTGCCTCGGCGGCGTGCTCGCCTCGCTCGTCGGGATCTACGTCACGCCGAAGGCGGGCTGGCACGCGCTGTACTGGATCGGCGCGGCGCCGCTGCTGCTCGCCGTGCTGCTGCGCCCGCTGCTGCCGGAGTCCGTGCAGTTCCAGGTGCTGCGCGGGCGGCACGCCGACGTCGCGCGGACGCTCGCGAAGATCCGGCCGGACCGGAACTACCAGGGCGCGGAGTTCCTCCAGCCCCGCGAACGCGCGTCGGCGCGGGAGATGCTCGGCACCGTGGTGGGACGGCGGTTCCGGCCGACGAGCATCGCGTTGTGGGTGTGCGCGTTCATGATCCTGTTCTGCATCTACGGCCTGTCCGGCTGGCTGCCGTCGGTGATGGAGCACCGCGGCAACACCTTCGCGGCCTCGTTCTGGTTCCTGGCGATCCTGCAGCTGGCCGGCATCGTCGGCGGGATCGCGGTCGCGGTGGTGTGCGACAAGCTGCGGGCCGACCTCGCCAAGGGGCTCGTCGCGCTGATGGTGATCGCGACGCTCGCCGTGGTGCTGGTCGGGGTGAGCGGCGGCCCGGTGGCCCCGCTGGTCGCCACCGGGTTCGCGGGCTTCGGCATCATCGGCGGGCAGTCGGCGCTGGACACGCTCTCCGCCCAGACGTATCCGGCGCACCTGCGCAGCACGGGCACCGGGATGATGTTCGGCGTCGGCCGCGTCGGCGGCATCCTCGGCCCCTACCTGATCGGCTGGCTGCTCGACTGGACGGACGGCGCCACCGGCGTGGTGTTCGTCGCGCTGGTCGTGGCGACGGCCGTCGCGGCGGTGACGGCGGCCGCGCTCGTCGCGTTCCGCCGCCGTCTGTCCTCCACTGTGGACACTCCCGTGGTTTCCGTTCCGGCGAAAGGACGATGATGAGTTACCTGCGAATCGCGACGGAAGAGGCCTACGGCCCCGCCGAGCTGTTCGACCTGTACCGCGAGCTGCTGCCCGACACCGACGACATCGGCTTCCGCAGCCTCATGGGCCACTACCTGACCAGCGACGCCGATCGCCCCCGTTTCGTCCGCAGCCGCCTGCAGGACCTCGGCGAGACCCGGCTGTCCGAAATGGACGCCACGGGGATCCACCACGCGGTGCTCGCGCTGACGTCGCCGGGCACGCAGGTGCTGGAGGACAAGCACGCCCGCGAGATGGCCACCCTCGCCAACGAGCGGATCGCCGAGGCGGTGCGGAAGTACCCGTCGCGGTTCTCCGGCCTCGCCGCCGTCGGCTTCGAGGACATCCCCTCGGCCGTGGACGAGCTGGAGCGGGCGGTGACCAAGCTGGGGCTCAAGGGCCTGATCTGCAACTCCCACATCAAGGGCCACTACCTCGACGAACCCCGCTTCCGCCCGCTGCTCGAAGCGGCCGAGGCGCTCGACGTGCCGGTGTACCTGCACCCCAACACGCCGCCGAACGACATGATCCGGCCGATGTACGAGGCCGGGATCGACGGCGCGATCTTCGGGTTCGGCGTCGAGACCGCCACCCACCTGCTGCGGATCATCACCTCCGGCGTGTTCGACCGGTTCCCGCGGCTCAAGCTCGTCGTCGGGCACCTCGGCGAGGCGCTGCCGTACTGGTTCTACCGGCTGGACTACATGCACGCCGGGCAGGTGGCGTCGAAGCGGTACGAGGCGATCAAGCCGCTGGAGCTGAAGGTCAGCGAGTACTTCCGCCGCAACATCTGGCTCACCACGAGCGGGATGCCGTGGGCGCCCACCATCATGTACGCCCGTGAGGTCGTCGGCCCGGACCGCGTGATGTACGCGATGGACTACCCGTACGAGTACGTGCCGGAGGAGGTGCGGATGCAGGACGAGCTGCCGCTGAACCCCGAGGAGCTCAAGGAGTTCTTCCAGGACAACGCGATCCGCGTGTTCGGGCTCGACGAGGCGGTGCTGAAGGGTCAGGAGAGCGGGCGGTAGCCCGTGCGGGCGGCCGCGGCCCAGTGCGGGGCACCCGCACGGGCGGCGACCGCCGCCGCCTGGCGGTAGTGCCCGGCGGCCTCGTCCGGCCGCCCGAGCGCCGTGGCGAGGTCCCCGAGGTAGTGCGCGACCGGCCGGAGCGTCAGCATCCCGCTGCCCGCTCCGGCCAGTTCCGCCGCGGCCGGGAGCAGTTCTCCGTACAAAGTGGACAGTTCTCCGCCCAGTTCCACCGCGGCGACGGCGTGCAGGCAGGTCCGCGCTTCGTACAGCAGGTCACGGGGTGACGGCGGCACGGCCGCGAGTGCTGCCCGCGCCTCGCCCTCGCGGCCCGCGCCGAGCAGCACCAGCGGACGGCACCAGGGCGCGTAGCCGCCGAACTCCCCGTCCTCCGGCAGGCGCCCCTGGGAAATCCGGTGGCACAGCAAGGCGAAGGCACCGATCCCGTTGTCCACACCGGACATTTCCGTGCCGGCCAGCCCGTCGGCCGCGTCCCGGTAGGCCGCTTCCGCGGGTTCACCGGTGACGGCCGTGCGCAGCGCCCGGTACCACCGCGTGAACGGCGCCACGAGCGGAAGCCGGTAGTCGGCCGCGAGCCGGTCGGCGACGGCCGCGTGCTCGTCCGCCACTGCGAACCCGGCGAGCGCGGCGTGGGCCTGCACGAGCACGAGCCGCGCGAGGACCTCGAACGTCACCATCCCGTGCCGGATCACCAGCTCCAGCAGTTCCTCCCCGATCCGGCGGCGCTCCGGGGCGAGCCCGGCGGTACCGAAGGACCGCATGAACCGGGCGTTGAGGGCGAAGGCGAGCAACGGCGGGTCGTCCAGCCGCCGTGCGATCTCCTCCGCCTCGCGCGCGGCCTCGTCCGCCCGCGCTCCGCCGGTGTTGCGCAGTTCGAGCACAAGCGTCGCCAGCAACCGGCCACGCGCCGCGGTTTCCTCCGGGGGCAACGCTTCGAGCGTCCGCTCCGCCACGGCGGCGAGGCGGGCCGCGAGCGCCGGGTCGTCGTGCTCGGTCCAGATGGCGGGCACGTCGAACGCGCCGATCACGCGCGCGGTGAAGACGGGGTCGCCGAGCCGTTCCGCCAGCGTGACCGCCTCCTCGCGGTAGCGGCGGGCCTGGCCGAGTTCCCCGGTGAACGGCAACGCGCGCACCAGCCCCATCACCAGTTCCAGGCGGGTCCGCACGTCGTCGCTGCCGGACCGGTCGTGTGCGTCCAGCGCCGCGCGCCACAGCCGCACCGCCTCGTGCGGGGCGAACCGGGCTTCGGCCTGCTCCGCCGCCGCCCGCGCGTACCCGGCCGCGCGATCCGAGCCCGCGAGCAGGAAGTGGTGCGCCAGCGCTTCGACGTCCCCCGGCCGCAGCCGCTCGATCGCCTCGCCGATACGGGCGTGCCACCTCGCCCGGCGCACGGGTGAGACGTCCTGGTACAGCGCGTCCCGCACGAGGTCGTGGGAGAAGCGGAGCTCCTCGGTCAGAAACCCTTGTGCCATGGCGGTTTCGAGCGCGTCGAGCACGTCCTGTCCGGCCGCGGCGGAGAGCACGCAGGGGTCCACCTGCGTGCCCGCGACAGCGGCCATCCGGAGCGTGCGGCCGACGTCCTCGGGCAGTTTCCCGGCGCGGTAGCGGACCAGGTCACGCACGCCGGGCGGCACCGCCGCGAGCCCGTCGGTGCCCTCGGCGTCGAGCAGCCGGGCAAGTTCGCGGAGGAAGAACGGGTTCCCGGCACTGCGCCGGTGCAGCACCGCGGCGGTTTCCTCGTCGACGACCAGCCCGGTGGCGTCCCGCACGAGGTCGGGCACCGCGGTCTGCGGCAGGCCGCCGAGGTAGAGCCGGACGGGTTCGGTGCGCGCGACACGGCCCAGGAACTCCGCCAGCTCCGGCGAAACCTCCGTCGTGCGGTAGGCGGCGACGACCAGCACCGGGGCCGGAACCGGTTCGGTCACCACGGCGGCCAGCAGCGCCAGCGTCTCCTCCCCCGCCCAGTGCACGTCGTCGAGCACCAGCAGCAGGGGCGCCTGACGCGCTGTCCTGGCGAGGTGCGCGCCGACGGCGCGGTGCCACCGGAAGCGGGCCGTCACCGGATCGGCGCCCGCCTCGGACTCCGGGCCCGGTCCCTCGAGGGTGTCCAGGATCCGCGTCCACGCCCACCCGGCGGGCACGCCCTCGTGCTCGGGATTGCCGCCCCACGCCGTGGTCCAGCCCTGGGCCGACAACCGCGCCGCGGCGGCCTCCGCGAGTGCCGTCTTGCCCGCTCCCGCCTCACCGCTCAGCAGCACGAGCCCGAGCCTGCCGCGGGTTGCGGCCGTCGCCGCCGCGTCCAGCAGCCGGTCCAGCTCCTCCCCCCGGCCCACCAGCGCCGGTACCGGCCGGGTGGGAGTCAGGCGCGGGGCCTGCGCGAGGACGTCGGCCTCCAGCCCGCGCAACGCGGGACCGGGATCGACGCCCAGCTCGTCCGCGAGCACCTTCCGCGCGCGCCGCAGCGCGGCGAGCGCGTCCCCCTGCCGCCCCGCGCGGTACAACGCCAGCGCGAACAGCCGCCACCCCTCCTCGCGCCACGGGTGCGCCTCGGTGTGGCCTTCCAGGTCGGGCACGGCCTCGGCGGCTCGGCCGAGCGCGAGCAGCGCCTCCGCCCGGCGCTCCCCGGCCAGCAGGCGCAGCTCGTCGAGGCGCGCGATCTCCGCCCGTGCCCAGGGAAAACCGTCCACTTCGGCGTACGCGGGACCACGCCACAACGCGAGCGCTTCGTCGACGCGGGCGAGCGCCGCGTCAGCACGGCCCGCCGCCAGCAGGTCGGCGGTGGCGGACACGGCGTCCTCGAAGCGCCACGCATCCACCGCGTCCGGCTCGGCGCGCAGTGCGTACCCCGGGCCCTCGGTGACCAGCAGCCGGGCCGGCGCGCGCGGGGCGCGGTCGGGTTCGAGCGCGCGGCGCAGGGCGGAGACGAACGTCTGGAGCGCGGCCTGCGCGCCGTCCGGCGGGTCCTCCCACAGGTCGTCGACGAGCCGCGCGGCGGGCACCACCCGGCCGCGTGCGACCAGCAGGCGCGCCAGCACGGCCCGGTGCCGCGGCCCCTTCAGCTCGACCGGGCCCCGCGCGTCCTGCGCCACCAGCGGGCCGAGCACCCCGAACCGCACCGCCACCTCCCCTCCTCGCCAGGCACTGTACGCGGCGCTCAGCGCGTGCTCAGTGGACGCTCAGCGCACCCCGTGAAGGTGGGGTCACCAACGAGTTCCACGGAAAGGTTTCCCATGCAGATCCCCGGGTTCGACTACCGGCGGGTGCCCGTCGCCGACGGCGTCTCGCTCAACGCGGCGGTGGGCGGTACCGGCGCCCCGATCGTGCTCCTGCACGGTTTCCCCCAGACGCACCTGATGTGGCGGCACGTCGCCGCCGACCTCGCGGTGGACCACACCGTCATCTGCCCCGACCTGCGGGGTTACGGCGACAGCGACAAGCCGGCCGACACCGGCGGGACGTACTCGAAGCGCACCATGGCCGCCGACGTCGTCGCGCTCGCCCGCGCGCTCGGGCATGAGCGGTTCGCGCTCGCCGGGCACGACCGCGGCGCACTGGTCGCCATCAGGGCCGGACTGGACCACCCGGACGTGATCACCCACCTCGCGTCGCTCGACGTGCTGCCCACGCTCGACATGTGGCAGGTGATGCGGGGCGTGACCGCCGCCGTCGGCTTCCACCTGTACCTGATGGCGCAGCCACCGGGCCTGCCGGAGCGGATGATCGGCGCGGTGCCGGACGAGTTCTTCGGGTACTTCCTCGACGCGTGGATCCAGCGCCCCGAGGCGATCCCGGCGGACGTGCGCGCCGCGTACCTCAAGGCGTCCCGCGAAGCCGTGCCCTCGATCGTCGCCGACTACCGCGCGTCCGCCACGATCGACGTGGAGCACGACACGGCGGACCGGCAGCGCGGCACCCTGCTGCGGATGCCGGTGACCGTGCTGCAGCAGGACTGGGGCGCGGCGCTGGGCTACGACGCGACCGCGCTGTGGCGGGCGTGGGCCACCGACCTCCACCACGCCACGGTCACCGCCGGGCACTTCATGGCCGAGGAGGCGCCGGCCGAGGTCATCAAGGCCTTGCGCGACCTGCTGGCCCGCTGACGTGGTTTCCTGGTGCGGTACACCCGTTCCCGCACCACACCAGGAGCCCGCCGATGACCGTCCGCCGCGTAGTGCCCAACATCCAGTCCACGACGGCGGGCGAGAGCCGCGAGTTCTACGGCCTCCTCGGTTTCGAGGAGGTCATGAACCACGGCTGGATCGTGACGCTGGCCTCGCCCGCCAACCCGGCGGCGCAGGTCAGCGTCATGAGCCACGACAAGACCGCGCCCGTCCACCCCGACCTCAGCGTCGAGGTGGACGACGTCGACGCGGTGTACGCGGCCGTGCGCGACAGCGGCGCGGAGATCGTGCACACCCTGCGCGACGAGGAGTGGGGCGTGCGGCGGTTCTTCGTGCGCGACCCCAACGGCAAGGTGGTCAACGTGCTGAGCCACCGCTGATCCCGCGGCGGTGATTTCCTTGCGGGGCACGGCGAAACCCGGCAAGGCCGTCACGGCCGAACACCGCGGTCACTCCCAGGAGGCCGCCATCCGGGGGTTCCGTGCGCTACTGACAGTGGCAAATCCTTGTGCGCCAACACGATCGGTGGAAACAGGTCCGTACGGGTCACAGCACCCGGCACCTTTCCCTTACGGGCGCCTACTCTTGCTGATGTGATCTTGCACTGTCGGGGGGCCGAGGAAAGGAGCAACCGTGGTGCAGCTGACCGGGTTGCCGAGGGCGGTGCCCGGGAAACGGGAGGCCACCCCGTACGAGCCACCCGCTGACGTACCGGGGGAACTGCGCCGCATCACCGCGGAAGGCGACTGGGACGCGCTGGAGTCGTTGATCGACCACTTCTGGCTCACCATGGACAGTGAGCTGGGCGCCCAGCTCACCACGGTGCTCACCGACGTGCCGGAGGAGGAGCTGCACGCGCGGCCGCGGCTCATGATCGGCGGGATCGCGGCCTACCACGCCGCGGTCTACCCCGACGCGGAGGAGCACCGGTCCTTCCTGCGCCGGTACACGGATCTCGGCAGGCGGCTGGCCGCGACGATGGACCCCGAACACGAGGAGGTGCCGGCGACGGTCGCCATCGTCGGCACGGCCGCGATGATCGCCGTGCGCGCGGAGGGCCGGTTCGCCGAGGCGGAGGAGTTCGGGCAGCGGCTGACCGACCGGCTGCTGCGGCTCGGCCCGGCACCGGCCGCGGGCCCGAGCCCGCGGCCCGGCTGGCTGCCGATGCAGCGCGGGCTGACCCGCTCGCTGATGGGCGACTTCGCGCAGGCCACCGAGCTGTACCGGCAGGCGGTGGAGCAGGCGGGCACCGAACCGGTCAGCGCGTACGCGGCGATCAACGCGACGGCGAACCTCGCCATGGTGTTCGGCCACCTCGGGCACCGCGAGACCGCGCGCCGGTGGACGGAACGCATGCGCTCGTACCCGCCGCCGTCGGGCTGGGTGTCGTTCCTGCTGACGGTCGGCTCGACGCTCGCGGACGGCTGGGAGGCGCTCGACCGCTACGATGAGAAAGCGCTTTCCGAGTGCCTGGCGGTCACCGGGGACGGGACCAAGCCCATCGAGGTGTGGCCGTTCGTCACCGCACTGGTCGCCGCACACGGCCTGCACTTCGGCGAACCGGCGGCCACGCTGGCCCACCTCGGTGAGATCCGGCTCAGCCACGCGCCGGCGCTGGCCGACCAGGGCACCGCGCGCCAGGTGCTGACACGGGCGCGGGCGGACCTGCTACTGGCCGCCGGGCAGGCGAACCGCGCGCTGCGGGTGATCACCGACGCCGGTGCGGGAGCCCCGTGGCTGGCGCTGCCCGCGGCCCGGTTGCGCCTGCTCGCCGGCGAGTACGAGGTCGCGCGGGCGCTGGCCGCGCAGGCCACCGTCGACCCGGCGGTGTCCAGGCGCGATCTCGGGCAGCTGCTGCTGGTCAAGGCCCTCGCCGCACTGCGCTCCGGTGACGAGGTGGAGGCGGGCCGGGCCGCGGCGGCCGCCATGCGCCTGCGCGCCCCGGACGAGGTGCTTTCGCTGGCCACTCTGTCCGAAGAGGACAGAGCCGCCATCGCCCGGCTCGTCGAGGTCCCGCTCACCGAGCGGGCACAGGCCCGGCTGGCGGCGGCCGCCCCCGTGTTCCCCGAGCGCGTCGAGCTCGTCGAGCTGACCAACCGCGAGCACGCGGTGCTGCTCGCGCTCGCCGCCGGGGGCACGGTGTCGCAGATCGCCCGCGGGCTCGTCGTGTCGGTGAACACGGTGCGCACCCAGCTGCAGAGCGCGTACCGGAAACTGGGCGCCTCGAACCGCCAGGAAGCGCTGACGCGGGCGCAGGAACTCGGCGTGCTCGGCCGGTGAGCGCGCTCAGCGGGTGCCGATCGCGAAGTTGAAGTTCGTGTGCCCGAAGGTGCGGCCCAGCCGGTACCGCAGGGGCACCAGCATTTCCAGCGAGCGCGCGCCCGTGATGTCGCCGAGGTCGATGATGGCGTCCTGCGGCCAGCCCATCTCCCGCAGGAAGCCCGTCGCCAGCCGCTTCGCACCGCCGTCGTTGCCCGCGAGGAACGTGACGTGCCCGCCGCCCAGCCGGTCCGGCCGCACCATCACCGCGGGGCTGACCGTGTTGAGGGTCTTCACGACGCGGGTCAGCGGGAACTCGCGCTGGATCTGCTCGGCGAGGCTGCCGTCGCCCACCGGGCGCAGCGTCGGCGGGTCCTCCCCCGGCTCCACCACGGGGTTCGCGACGTCGAGCAGGACCTTGCCCGCCAGCGCCTGCGCACCGGCCTCCCGCAGCACGTCGAGCGAAACCGTCCCCGCCGTCGCGTTCACGACCACCGTGGAATCCTCGACCGCCGCGCGGTACGCCGCGACGGAGCCGTACGGCCCGGCGGCCGTGGCCCAGCGGCGCACCCGTGCCGCCTGCGGGTCCCGTGTGCCGAGGATCACGTTGTGCCGCAGTTCCGCGAAACGCGTGGCCAGTGTGCGGCCCACGAGCCCGGAACCCAGTACGGCGACCAGCAAAGTCCAGCTCCTTTCCCCCGGGCCCACCCCTGCCGCCGGACCCGAGATCAGGTTTATCGGGCGCGCGCGGCGACGACAAGGAGGACGGCGGATGAAAAAGAGGATGAAAAACACAGTGCCGGCAACGGCTTCCCGCGCGGCGGCGGAAGTACCCGGAGCCGGGACCCGCGGCGGGTCCCGGCTCCGGCCCCCTGGGGAGCCCGGCCGGGGCGTCGGGAGCGCGCTCGGTTCCCTTACGGGCGCGGCGGAACCAGAGCGCCGGCACCCCGGCACGGGGAAGGCCCGGAAATCGTTTGCTCCCTGCGTTTCCCGGCTGCCGCGGCGGGCCTCACGCGAACCTCCTGGCGATCTCCGCGACGATGCGGGCGGACGCGTGCCCGTCACCGAAGGGCGAGGCGGCGCGGGCGAGGCGGGTGTGCAGCTCGGGCAGTTCGTCGAGCCACTCGCCCGCCGTCTTGCTGATCAGCGGGCCCGGCGCGACCAGCACCGCGAAGTCCCGCATCGCCTCCGGGCGCTCAGTTGAGCGCCGCACGACGATGAGCGGTCGCTTGAGGACCGTGCACTCCTCCTGCACGCCACCGGAATCGGAGATCAGTAGCGCGGCGTGCGCGGCGAGGCCGAGGAACTCCGACGGCCCCAGCGGGTCGGTCACCGCCAGCCCGTCGAGGTGGGCGGTGAGCCCGAACCGCTCGACGGCACTCGCGGTGCGCGGGTGCAGCGGCAGCACGACCCGGCACGGGATCCGGTTGAGCTCGGTGAGGATCGCGGCCAGCGCGACGGGGTCGTCGGTGTTCTCGGGCCGGTGGATGGTCGCGAGCGCGTAGCGGTCGGGCTCCAGCCCCCGGTCGGCCAGCAACCGCTCCCGCCGGGCCGGGTGCGGCAGCTGGGACAGCACGGCCTCGACGACCGTGTTGCCCGTGCGGATCACCGACTTGCCCGCCAGCCCCTCCCTGGCGAGGTTGCCCACGTTGTCGTCGGTGGCCGCGCAAAGGAGGTCGGACACGTGGTCGGTGACCACCCGGTTGTGCTCCTCCGGCATGTTGCGGTCGAAGCTGCGCAACCCCGCTTCCACGTGCACCACGGGAATCGAGCGGGCGTTGCCCGCCAGCGCCCCGGCGACGGTCGCGTTGGTGTCGCCCTGCACGACCACCGCGACGGGATTGGTCTGCGCGAACAACAGGTCCAGCGAGCCCAGCGCCGAGGCGATCTGCCCGGCCCGCGTCGCGCCACCCACCGAGAACCGGACGTCCGGTGCGGGCAGACCCAGCTCGGCGAAGAACACGTCCGACAACGCCGAGTCGTAGTGCTGTCCGGTGTGGACGACGCGCGCCTTGGGGCCGAGGTGCCGGATGATCCCAGCGAGCTTCACGATCTCCGGCCGGGTGCCGAGCACCACCGCGACCCCGCCGTCGGGCAGTGCCGCGATCTCCTCGGGAGAGCTTTCCGTTCCGGTCACTGGGTTTCCTTCCGCCACAGGTCGTTGTCCTCACCCGGGAAGACCTGTCCGGCCGCCCGGACGTAACGGGACGACCCGGAATTTCCGGTGATCTAGCGCACCGCCGCGCCCCCGCCGTAGAGCCAGGAGTCCACGAGCGGGAACAGCCAGTACCAGAGCACGGCGAACAACCCCGCGGCGAGCAGGAGAAAACCCAGCCACCGCAAGCGGAACCGGGTGTTCCGCGGCTTCGTCGTGGTCATTCCAGAAGCTCACTTCCGACAACGTCCACTTGGGACTGTACTGCCGTGGTCGTGCTGGTGCCCGATCCGGACGACAGGCGCGTCGGCGAGGTGCTCGACGTCGTGCTGGAACTGGACGTCGTGCTGGGGCTCGACGACGTGCTCGGGCTCGAGGTCGTGGTGCTTGGCTCGGTGGTACTCGGCTCAGTCGTGCTCGGTGTGGTGCTCGGCGTGGTGCTGGGAGCCGGGGTGGGGCTCGGCGCCGTGCTCACCGGAGGCGGCGGGGGTGCCACCGGCACCGGCTTCGGCGCGGGCGCCGCCACCGGCACCACCGGCGGCGCCACCGGGACCGGGATGACCGGCACCGCGCCCCGCCCGTACGCCTCGGCGATGGTCAGCACCAGGTCCACATAGGAATCCGAGTGGTTGTACCGGAACACCGCCGCCCGCAGCGCCGCGGGATCGCTGAGGTCCCCGCCACCCGCGCACAGGTACCGCCCCGCCGCGAGCGCCGCGTCGAACAGGTTGTCCGGGTCGGCCCGGCCGTCCCCGTTGCCGTCCGACGCCCACGCGCGCCACGTGGACGGGATGAACTGCATCGGCCCGACCGCGCGGTCCACCGCGGCGTCCCCGTCGACCGCGCCGGCGTCGGTGTCCCCGATGGCCGCGGTGTCGCCCGTGCCGTCCAGCGCGAGCCCGCGGATCGGCGGCGTCACCGAGCCGTCCGCCGCGGGCTGCGCGCCCCCGTAACGCCCGTGGTTCGACTCCACGCGGCCGATCGCGGCGAGCACCGTCCAGCTCAGCCCGCACCCGGGGTTCGTGCGGGCGAGTGTGTCGGCCGCCCGGTGGTACGCGGTCAGCGCCACCGACGGGATCCCCGCCAGCAGCGACACCGGGGAAGCGCTTCCCCGGCTCCCGCCCGACGACAGCGGGATCGACGGCAACGAGGGCAGGGCGGGGAGTTCCGGCAGGGCGGGCAGTTCGGGCAGGGCCTCGTCCTGCCACCTCGGTTCGTCCACAGTGGCCGGACGGGGCGCGGACAACGCCAGCGGTACCTGGTTCCCGGCGGCCCGGTTCACCGGCAGCGCGGTCGCCCCCAGCAGTGCCAGCCCGGCGCCCACGATCCCCGCCACCCGGGTCTTGGCCTTCATTCGACGCTCACCACTCCTCTTTCCTGCCGCGGGAGCACCGGTTCCCCCGCGGGCGGTACGAGCAGGCCGTTGCGGAACCCGATGGCAACGGCGTGCGTGCGGTCCCGGGCCCGCAGCTTGCGCAGGATGCTGCGCACGTGGGTCCGGATGGTCTCCACGGACAGGCGGAGCACGTCGGCGATCGCCGCGTTGCCCAGCCCCTCCGCCAGCAGGTCCAGAACCTGGGCCTCGCGCGGCGAAAGCACGCCGGTGCTCACCACGCGCGGCCGTTGCACCGGCCGCCCCGCGCACGCGGCGCGGACGCATTCGAGCAGGTGCCACGCCCCGGCGGAGCGCGGCACGACGCCGCGCGCACCCGCGTCGAGGGCCCCGGTGATGTACTCCGGCTCGTCGTGCCGTTCGGCCACCACCACGAGCACCGCGGGCACCCGGTCGGCCCCGCCGAGCAGCCGCGGGAGCCTGCCCTGCTGGTCCACTCTGGAGTCGAGCAGCACCAGGTCGGGCCGGGCCTGCGCGACCAGCTGGGCCGCGCCACGGACCGTCGCGGTGTGCCCGGCCCACTCCAGGTCGGGCGCGTTGTCCACGATCCAGGCCAGTCCCGCGCGGTAGATCGGGTCGAGGTCCACCACCACCACGCGCCGCGGCCGGTCGTGCGGCGTCACGGTCGCTCCCCCCTCGAAACCGGTTCGAACACGCTGAAGTGCGGCAAGGGCTCTCCATCCTGTGGGGTGCCGGGCCGCGCGGTCACGAGGGGCACGGGGTGTGTCCCGCGGGCAGCAGGCCGTACTCATAGGCCTTGGCGACGGCGTGCGCACGGTCGCGCACCTTGAGCTTGACGAACAGCCGGTGCGCCCGCTTCTTGACGGTGTTGGGCGAAATCCCGAGCAGCGCCGCGATGGAGTCCGTGCGGTGCCCGTCGGCGACGAGCGAGAGCACCTGCAGTTCCGGCGCGGTCAGCAGGGTCGGTGCCGGGGCGCGGCGGGGCGCGGGCACGGGTGCCTGCCCGCACGCGGCGTGGATGGCGGCGGCGAGCAGCTCCGGCTCGACCGGCCGCGCGAGCACCTCGGCCACCCCGGCGGGCGGCGGGCCCACGGCGGGGTCGGCCAGCACCACGACGGCAGGCCGCGGCACGGAGTACCGCAACGCCCGCAGCACGCGCCATTCGCGGTCGGCGGCCTGTTCCACCACGACCACGTCGGGCGCCGTCACCGAGCACAGCAGGTGGAAGGGTTCCTCGTCCTGCTCCCGGCCGACCCACTGCAGCCACGGGTCGGCCGCGACGATCGACTCCACCCCGCGCGCGACCACGTCCGGCCTGCCGAGGTACGCCACGCGCAGCACCCGCGGCCCCCCGTCCCGCGCCCGCTGGGGAACTCCCGCCACGATGTCGCTCATCGAAGACATGTCTTTCCGTCCCTCGCTGGAGAAACCACTACGCCTCAAGACCCGTCGGCCACTGTGGACATGACGCGGCGGGGTCAGCCGATCCGGCGGATCACCGTGAGGGGGCCGATCGCGTCGATGGCGGCGACCTGCACGGGCCGTCCGACGGTCGGCGCGTGCACCGCGTGCTGCCCGTCGAGCGCGATCGCCACGTGGCTCACGGGCTGGTAGTAGAAGACGAGGTCCCCGGCGCGGACCTGGTCGCGCGGGACCGCGGTGCCCACTTGGGACTGTTCGGCACTCGTGCGCGGCAAGGCGAGGCCTGCCGCGTGGTAGGCGGCGAGGACCAGCCCCGAGCAGTCGTAGGCAGCCGGCCCCTCCGCACCCCAGACATAGGGTTTTCCCAGTTGTGCCAAGGCGAAGCGCACCGCGGTGCCGGCCGCCCCCGGCACGGCGGTGCCGTCCGGCCGCGCCCCGCCGCCCTGCTGCTGGAGTTCCTGCTGCACGGACAGCACGAGCCGCCGCAGCACCTCCTGCAGGTACTGCTCACCACCGGTCACCAGCTCCGCGGCGGTGTCCCGGCGGCGCTGGGCCTCCGACCGCCGTGCGAGCGCCTGGTCCCGTTGCCGCGCCAGGGTTCCGGCGTCCTGCCGCGCGCGCTCCGCGGTCCGGCTCGCCTGCTCCGCCCGTTCGGTCGCGGCGGCGGTGCTCCGCCGGGTGCCCTCGGTGAGCCGGTCGAGCATCGACACGGCGGACAGCAGCTGCGGCAAGGAGTCCGCGGTGCCCGCCAGCCCGGCTTTGCCGTACGGCAGCGCCTCGAAGACCATCCGCCCGGAACCCCCGAGGCTGGTCCGCCACCGGGCCGCCTCGGCGTGCGCGTCGGCGGCGGCCCGTTCCGCGGCGGCGGAAGCGGCGGCGCTGTCGGCCGCCTGCCGCTCGACGGCGGCGGCCGTCGCCGACGCGTTGTCCAGATCGGCCTGCGATCGCGCCAGTTCGCCCTGTGCCCGCTCGAGGTACGTCTGCGCCTGCACCGCGATCTCTTCGAGCGAAGGCTGTTCGGCGGCGTACGCCGGAACCGTGCCCAGTGCCAGCGCGGCGGCCAGTACCGCGATCGTCTTCATCCGTTCCCCTCCCGGTCCTCACCCGAGAAGACCGGAATGGACGGACGAGCCTGTCGCGGGACCGCCTCAGGCGTCGGCGGGCACGCAGGCGCCGAGTTCGTCGAAGCGCCGCTTGAGCGCCGTGCGGGCGCGCCACAGCAGCGAACACGCGGCGGGCGCGGCGATGCCGAACGTGGCGGCGATCTCCTGCGGCCGGTAGCCCAGCACCTCCGACATCCACAGCACCTCACGCCAGCGCGCGGGCAGCGCGGTGAAGGCCAGTTCGAGGATCGCCTCGGATTCCCCGCCGGTGACGCGGACCTGCTGCGCCTGCCGGGCTTCCGCCCCGGAACAGCTCAGTCCAACCGCGACGGTGCGGGAATTGCGCGTCATGAGGTCGATCGCGAGCCGCCGCACCGTGGTGCGCAGGTACGCGGGGACGTTGGTCTGCGGCCCCTTGCCCGCGCGCAGCGCCGTCATCATCCGCAGCAGCGCGTCGGCCGACACGTCCTCGGCGTCCGCGACCGACCGCACGACCTTGCGCGCGTACCGCAGCACCTCGTGCTGGTGGCGCCGGTAGAGCTGAGTGAGAGCGGCGCGGTTGCCGGACCGTGCCTGCGCCAGCAGGCTTTCGTCCGGCAGTTCGTCCACTGTCTCCGCCAGCGCTTCACTCATGTGCCCCTTCTCGTCAAACGCTTCAGCGGTGCTCATGCAACTACGAACCGCGCCTCCCGTTCGGGTGACGATGAGGTGACGCAAAAGGCCCCGGCGCCCTGTCCGGCTACCTCCTGCCGCCCCGTAGAGTGAATCGGCGCAGGTCAGGTAACAGGCGTTTACGGCGAGCCGATAGTGCGCGCACGCCACGGAGCGAAGATAACGGCACGGTCACACTACTCCGTTTTGCACAGAGCGCATGACTCAGCGTGACGGAAATTCCGCTCCCTTTTACAGAGCGTCAACGACCGCCTACAGCGATTCCGGCTACCCCTGCCGCGAACAGGCCAAACTCCACAATGGCCTTTGTGCGTCAGATCACACCCGTTCGTGTCACCCGGGGGTTCCGCTCCCGGCCCGCAGCCCAGAAGCTTTCAGCGTTGAGTAGATTGCGTATCCTCCGTCGCGCCGCCGTACGGCCGGAACGAGCGACGCACTGGGAAGGTGTGGTCAGTGGCCCAGCAGCACGACCCGGCACAGTGCCGGCAGCCCGCCGGCCTGGCGGACGACGCTGCCTTCTCCCCCACCGAACTGCTGCGGGCGTGGCGCGCGAAGGCCGACGGGCCCGAGTGGCCCGACGAAGTCCCGTGGGAGGTCGAAGCCACGACCCGGGTCGTGCACGCCTGCCTCGACGGCGTCGACCTGCCCTCGGCCCTGCGGGCGCTCGCCGACCAGCGGTTCGACCAGGCGGCCACCCCCGACGAGTTCGCGCTCGACGTCGCGGCGCTCGCCGCGTGCCTCACCCGGCCCGCCGCCGTCACGGCCGGGCAGCTGGTGCGGATGGGCGAAGAGGCCGCGCGCTGGGTCGTCGCCCGTGACCACACGCTCGCGCAGCTCGCCGATCCGCTCACCGCGTTCCGCACCCGCACCGCGTTCCTCGCCGACCTCACCTACCGGGGCAGCCTCGAGCAGGCGCCGTACGTGTGGGTGGCGCGCTGGCGCACCGACGACGGGCAGTCCCTGCGGATGTCGATCGCGGACCGGATCGACCCGCTCGGCGCATACGAGTCGGCCTGCTACCTCGGGCCGTGCAGCCTGTCGGTGCTCGTCTCCGGCCCCGAGCGGGGACAGGAGCTGGAGGCGCTGCTCGCCGGGATCGCCGAACTGGACGGGCTGGAGACCGTGGTCCTGCCCCGGCCGGAGGGTGATCCGCCCGCGCTCGCGGAGTGGCTGGTGTCCAGCTTCCCCGAGCTGGTGCGCGAACCCCTGCCCTGAACCGGCACTCACCCCTCCGTGGGCACGCACGCGCTGAGCTCGTCGTACCGCTTGCGCAGCGCCGTGCGGGCGCGCCACAGCAGGGAACACGCCGCGGGGCGGGCGATGCGCAGCTCGGCGGCGATGTCCTGCGGGCGGTAACCGACGACCTCGACCAGCCAGAGCACTTCGCGCCAGCGCGGCGGCAGCCCGGTGAACGCGAGCTCCAGTATCGCGTCGCGCTCCTTCTCGTCGAGGTGGCGGCGCCCGTCCGCGGGCGTGCAGTCCAGCCCGATCGCGAGGCTGCGCGCGTTGCGGGTGGCCAGGTCGATCGCCAGGCGGCGGACGGTCGTGCGCAGGTACGCCGGCACGTTCGTGAGCGGTCCCCGGCCCGCTTCGAGCGCCAGCATCAGGCGCAGCAGGGCGTTCGCGGCCACGTCCTCCGCGTCCGCCGTCGTCCGCACGAACCGCCGCGCGTACCGCACCGCGTCGGCGTGGTGCCGCTGGTAAAGCTGGGTGAAGGCTGCCCTGTTCCCGGCTCGCGCGGCCGTCAGCAACTCCTCGTCGGGCAGCTCCTCGACTCTCTCCGCCAGCACCTCGCTCATCCGCCCCTCCTCTTCCCACTGCTCACTGAGGAGTCCCATGCAACTACAGACCGAGCAATCCAATCGGGTGAACATGTACTACTGATGGTGGATCCGGTCACGCAGCGCGTAGTCACCGCTGCCAAAAGAGTGAAGAGAACTTCACGTTCGTAACGGGGCTTTCGGAAACCCCGATAGTGCCGCCACGCAGGAGGTCCGTGATAACAGCACGATCACATTACTCCGTTTTGCCAGCGGCTTTTCCGCGTTCCGCGACGAAGGAGCACAGGATGGTTACGACGGCCCGACACGGGCACCCGGATCATCGCGGGAGTTTCCGCCCTCTTCCGTCACCCGGTCCCCCCGGACGGTGGAGCTGGAGGAGACTATGATCAACATTGCGGAGAGTGACGCAGGACCGGTGCGAGTCCCCGGACCCGGTACGGAGGGTGAGGCACGACCGTGAGCGTGCACGAGGACTACGTGCCCGGCACCACCGCGCCCCCTCCGACCGGCCCCGCCCCGGAGGTCGCCTACCTCGGCGAGGACCGCGAGCGCCAGGCGCTGCTGCACCGGCTGCTGGCCGACGAGCCGCGCCTGGTCTGGCGTGGCGCCGTGCGCGGCGAGATCCGGGAGCTGTTCGAGGATCCGCGGTCGGCCATCGTGATCGTCGACCAGTCCACTCCGGACCCGCTCTCCGCGGCCAGCGCGACGCGCGCGGCGTTGCCCACCGCCGCGCTGTTCGTGCTCCTGGCCGAGCAGGACACGCTCACCCCGGGCGAATGGGCGCGGCTGACCACGGTCGTCCAGGGCGTGCTCAGCCTGGAGGGTCTCGCCGGGCTGCCGGCGCACCTGCTCGCCGCGACAGCCGAGATCGGGTCGATGATGCGTGCCGTTTCGGCCACAGTGGACAGTCCGGCCGCCCGGCTGACTCAGTCCGAAGTGGACGTACTGGCCGCTGCCGCCGAGGGGCTGACCGTCGAGGAGACCGCGGCACGCCTGCACATCTCGGTCGGCACCGGGCGCGCGCTCATGCTCTCCGCCCGCAGGCGTCTCCGCGCCCGCACCCGGGCCGAGGCGGTGGCCAAGGCGCTGCGCGCGGGCCTGCTGTCCTGACGGGCGGTCAGCTCACGTCGAGCAGCGCCTGCGCGGGCCGGGCCGTCACCGCGCGTCCCACGACGAACCCGCTCGCCCCGGCACACGCGGTCAGGAACGTCACGAAGTCGTCGCCGAACGAGCGCGGGTGCGGGGTGCCGCGGGCGCGTTCCCCGCGGTAGGCGGCCAGCGCGGAGGCGCACTCCGCACGGCTGACCAGCCAGCCACCGTCGGTCAGCTTGTGCACCGGGATACCGGGGACGCCCGGCGGCAGCCCCGCCGAGAGCGCCCTTGCCTGCGCTGCCGCGAACTCCGCGCACCGCCGGCCGGTCCACACGGGGAAGCCGAACTCGTCGGGCACGGGCACGAGCCCGAACCGGCGCGGTTCGGGCAGCCGCGGCGATGGGCACCCCAGTGCCGCCCCGTCGCACGCCATTCCCAGTGCCAGCAACGAGTTCCGGAGCTCGTCCAGCCGTGCCCGCGGCAGCCGCAGGTAGTTGACCGTCCGCGCGTACCAGTCGGGACCGGTGCGCACCAGGGCCGCCAGCGCGGCGCGGTTGCACAGGTCGACCGGCCCGC
Source organism: Amycolatopsis sacchari (assembly GCF_900114035.1). Lineage (GTDB taxonomy): Bacteria > Actinomycetota > Actinomycetes > Mycobacteriales > Pseudonocardiaceae > Amycolatopsis_E > Amycolatopsis_E sacchari. The sequence continues at coordinate 110,076 of NZ_FORP01000004.1, forward strand.
CCCGAGGGAGCAGCCGGTACGGCGCCACTACCGGCCGCCGGCCGGGTTCCGCTCGGGGCGGCGGGCCGGCTCGTCGGACGGCAGCGGCTCGCCCAGTTCCTCGCGCAGGATCTGCTCGACCTTGTCGCCCGCTTCCCGCAGCTTCCGGAAGATCCCCATGCCCGTGTTCCCTTCTGGTGCGTTCCGCGGCGCGGGAATCCCGCGCCGGCACAGGTCGCAGGCCGGGTCGGGGTGCCAGGCCGCCGCCTGGGCCCGCAGGTCGCGCCGCACGGCACGACGGGTCCGCAGTACCCCGTCGGCGTCGTACCACGGCGTGCCGAACACCCGCAGCCGCCGTTGCGCGCGCCCGCAGGCGCACACGGTCCGGCGGTAGCCGCGGTACCGCGCCACCGCTCCGGTGACCGGTACCCGGACGATGCCCTTCATCCCCGCTTCCGCTCCCTCTGCTCGGTTGCCACTGACTCCTAGACAGGCTTCGCGCGCACGGCATGTCGCAGGACGACCACCTTTTTCGGAGGAATTCGGCCGGGGGTGGATCACCGCCGGTCAGAGACACGCGAACGGGTCCGGTTGAGACGGGGGTCACACCGCGGGGTCGCGCCGGGAAACCGCGTCATGGCACAGCGAGCACGGCGTCGGGTCCACATGAGACCCAGGGACCCCGCCTCCGCACGGCCGACCGCTTTCGCCGTGGCCGTGGGAAACATCCTCCGCGAACTCCGAGTACGGCGAGGGTGGACGAGGGCGGACCTCAGTTCCCGCACGGGAGGGCTCATCGCGCCCTCGTCGATCTCCGGTTACGAAAGCGGTTACCGCGCGCTGAAGCTGGAACTGCTCGCGTCGCTGTGCGCCGCGCTCGGCGTCCGCGTCGAGGCCGTCATCCGCGCCGCGGACCACCGCTCGCGCGCCGGCCTCCCACGCTGAGCAGTCCCGGCACCAGCTCCCCCAGCCGGTCCTCCGCGCCCCGCCTGATCTTCAGCGTCCGCCCGTCCCCGGCGACGTCGACCAGCTCCTCCGCACGCAGCCAGGACAGGATCTCGTGGCCCAGCGCGCCGCCGAGGTGCGGGCGCCGCAGCGTCCGGTCGAGGCAGCTCGTCGCCACCTTGCGCCGGGTCCCGGCGAGCGCCGCGACGTCGACGCCGTAGTCGCGCAACACCGGCTCCGCCTCGGGGCCGAGTTCGAGCGCGTCGCTGCCGGGATCGCGGCGGAGCGCGCGCCGCGCCAGCAGGTGGTCGAGCAGCGCGACGCCGAGGCGCCCCGCCGCGTGGTCGTAGCAGAGCCGTTCGGGCGCCTCGGCGGGGCCGGGCAGCGGCAGCGAGCCGCCGGCGTAGTCCGCCATCGCGTCGAGCACGGCGGTCACCGACGGATCGACGAGCCGGTACGTGACGTGGCGGCCCGACTGCTCACCGGCGACGAGCCCGGCCTGCCGGAGCTTCGCGAGGTGGTTGCCCAGCCGTGCGGGCGAGACGCCGAGGACGTCGGCCAGCTGCGTCATGCCGTGCGGTCCCTCGTGGGCGAGCAGCTGCAGCACGGTCAGCCGGATCGGGTCCGACAGCTCGCGGGCGAGCGCCGTCACCGTGGCGACCACGGGCTGCGCCGCGCTGGTCCACCCGGGCGAAGTCACGCCGGTCAGGCTACCACCGACTTTCACGTTTCACGGATACGTGATAGGTGTCTGTACATGGACGCGGTGCGCCGGTACTGGCGCGAGCAGATCCCGCCACCCGGCCCGTTCCGGGTGCTGGCGCTGGGCATCCTCGTCACGACCGCCGGCGAGGGCGCGTGGTTCACGACCTGGGCGGTCTACTTCACGACCGTGGCCGGGCTGCCCGCGCCGGTGGTGGGGCTCGGGCTGCTGCTCGCGGGCGGCGCGGGGCTGCTCGCCGCCACCCCGGTCGGCGCGCTCGCCGACCGCTTCGGGCCCCGCGCCCTGCTGATCGGCCTGACCGCCGTCGAGGGGCTCGCGATGGCGGCGTTCGTCTTCGCCTCCCACGTCGCGGTGTTCGTCTCGGCCGCCCTCGTGCAGACGACGGTCGATCGGGCTGCCGCGGGCGTGCGGACCGCGTACGTCGCCCAGCTCGCCGACGAGGAGACGAGGATGGGGCACCTGGCGCGGCAGCGCGTCGCCAGCCACCTCGGCTACACGCTCGGCGCCGCGGCCGGAGCCGTGTGCCTCACGCTCCACACCCCGGCCGCCTTCCACGTGCTGATCGCGGTCAACGCCGTCACGTCGCTGGGCTACGCCGCACTGCTCACGCGGGTGCCCGCCGTGCGCCCGGGCCGCAGGGCGCGCCCGCACCGGCTGTCCGGTGATCCGGCGTTCCTCGCCGTCGCGGCGAGCACCGGTCTGCTGTCGCTGTGCTGGGGTCTGGTGTCCACGGCGCTGCCGCTGTGGCTGGTGCGCGACACCGGGCTGCCCGCGGGGCTCGCGGGTGTCGTCGTGATCGTCAACTCACTGGGCGTGGCGCTGTTGCAGGTCCCGGCGAGCCGGGGCTGCACGAGCGCGCGGCGTTCGGCGGTGCGGGCGGTGTGGTCGGGCGGCGCGCTCGCGGTCGCGTGCGTGTTGTTCGCGGCGACGTCGGGCGGCAGCGGGTTCGCCGCGGCCGGCGTCGTCCTGCTCGCGGCGGGCGCGCACCTGGCCGGGGAGCTGTGGTTCATCGGCGCGCGGTGGGCGCTGACGCTCGAGCTCACCCCGCCCGGGGCGACGGGGCGCTACCAGGGCATGACGGCCACGGCGGAGGCGGCGGTGCAGATGATCAGCCCGGCGGCGCTGACGTTGCTCGTCGGCACCTGGGGCCTGCCCGGCTGGTTCGTCCTCGCGGGGGTGTTCGTGGCCGCCGGCACGGCGACGCTGCCCGCGACGCGGTGGGCGCTGCGGACACGGCCGGCGCCGGTGCTCAGCGCGGGGTGATGTCGTCGTCCACGGCGGCGAGCGCGCCCAGCCTGGCACGCTGCGATCCCGCCCTCAGCCCGCGGTGAAGTCGTCACCACGGCGGCAATCGCGCCCGGCCCGCCCGGCGGCGCGGACACGACCGACCCCAGCCCCCAGCCCGCGGCGATGCCGTCGACCACGGTGGCGGCAACCGCGCCCGGCCCGCCGCCAAGCCCTGCGACCCCCTCAGCCCACCGCGAAGTTGTCGACCACGGCGGCAATCGCGCCCGGCCCGCCCGGCGGCGCGGACACGACCGCCTCCCGCCCCCAGCCCGCGGCGATGCCGTCCACCACGGCGGCGGCAAGCGCGCCCGGGCCGCCGCCGGGCCCTGCGACCCCCTCAGCCCGCGGTGAAGTTGTCGTCCACCACCGCGGCTAGCGCGTCGAGCGCCCGGTCCGCCGCGGCCTGGTCACCGCCGTCCAGCCGCAGCCGGGCGGTGCTCGCGCCCGCGCCGCGGGCCTCGACGTGCAGTTCGCCGCGGCCACCCGGCCACGTGAACCGCAGCCGTGGCGGCTCGGTCTCGGTCCGGACGTCGCGTGCGCCCAGCGCGTCGGTCAGCCAGGCCCCGGTCCTGGCGGGATCCCCTGCCGTGTTCAGCACGAGATCGGGTTCGGCGTCGATGCCCCGGTTCGCTTCGTAGACGGTCACACGCCAGGCGTACCCCCCGCGTCCGCATGGTGAACGTCCCGCCGCGCGCCTGGCAGGATGGCGGCAGGAAGATCATGGCCGGGAACGGAGGACGCCATGCCGGAACCGTTGCGCAAGCTCGGGTTCCTCACCATCGGGCTGTTCGACGAGGCCGATCCGCGGCGCGGGCACGAGTCGACGCTCGGCGTCATCGAACTCGGCGAGCAGCTGGGGTTCGACAGCGCCTGGGTGCGGCACCGGCACCTGCAGTACGGCATCTCGTCACCGGTGGCCGTGCTCGCCGCGGCTTCCCAGCGCACGAGCCGGATCGAGCTCGGCACCGCCGTGATCCCGCTGGGCTGGGAAAACCCGCTGCGGCTCGCGGAGGACCTCGCGACGGTCGACATCCTCTCCGGCGGGCGGCTCAACCCGGGCCTGAGCGTGGGGCCGCCGATGCACTACGAGCGCGTGAAGGACGCGCTGTACCCGGACACGGCGGACGTGGAGGACTTCAGCTACGAGCGCATGCGGCGGTTCCTGGACTTCGTGCGGGGCAAGCCCGCCACGGACTTCAGCGGCACCGAGGGGTTCGAGGTGTTCTCGGACCGCGTGCAGCCGCATTCGCCGGGGCTGGGGCGGCGGCTGTGGTACGGCGGCGGCAGCCTGCGGTCCGCGCGGTGGGCGGGCGAGCACGGGATGAACTTCCTGACCAGCAGCGTGGTGAAGGCCGAGGAGTCGGAGGACTTCGCCGAGATCCAGCTCTCGCACATCCGCGAGTTCCGCGCGCACCACCCCGACGGCGAGCGGGCCAGGGTGTCCCAGGGGCTGGTGGTGATCCCGACGGATTCGGCGACCGCGGACCAGCGCGAGAAGTACCGGGCCTACGCGGAGCGGCGGACACCGCGGACCCGCACACCGCAGGGCCCGGCGCGGATGATGTTCGCGCCGGACCTGGTGGGCACGTCGGACGAGCTCGCCGAGCGGCTGCACGCCCACGCCGCGTTCCGCGAGGTCGACGAGGTCGCGTTCGCGCTGCCGTTCACCTTCGAGCACGAGGACTACGTCCAGATCCTCACCGACATGGCGACCCGGCTGGGCCCCGCGCTGGGCTGGCGCCCGGGAAGCTGAGGTCCCTCAGCAAACACTGTCCGACGGACGCGGATTGCCGAGGCCGAACAACGGCCGCAGCTTGAGCCCGACCCAGGTGCCGCCGAGTGCGAACACGCCCCACAGCCAGCCGTGCAGGCTGCCCGTCGAGATGCCCGCCAGGTACGCCCCGATGTTGCAGCCGCCGGACAGCCGTGCGCCGATGCCCATCAGCACCCCGCCGAGCACCGCCGCGACGGCCGTCCGCCACGGGATCTCCGCGCGGATCTTCCACGCACCCGCAGCGGCGGCCGCGACCGCCGCGCCGAGGATGATCCCGATGTCCGTCAGGCTCGTCTTGTCCGTCCACACCGGACCCGCCAGCGACTTGGCGTTGCTCGCGCTCTGCCAGAACTCCCACGTCTCCGGGTGCAATCCGAACAGCTGCAACAACTTCGCGCCCCACAGTGCGAACGCGAACGTCACACCCCACGTGCCGCCCGACACCAGCACCACCGCCGCGGCCAGCACGGCGAGCACCACCGCACCGGCCAGCAGCGGCCACGACCCGCGGAAGACCCGCGCGAAACCCCGCGCCGTCGGCACCACGCCCACCGGCGGCGGGGTGCGCCGCGCCTGCACCACCCGCGTCACCGCGACCACGCCCACCAGCACCGCGATCGTGACCGCCCACGAACCCCACCAGCCGACGTGGTCGGCGAGCAGGAAGCCGGACACCTGCGGCCAGCCGGTGAACACCGGGTACGCCCACGTGTAGAACACCGACCCGGCGATGAACCCGCCGAGCGTCAGCAGGATCGTCGACTGCCCGGCGCCCACCGCGAACAGGGTGCCGGACGCGCACGCGCCGCCCAGCTGCATGCCCACCGCGAACAACGCGGCCCCGGCGAACAACGCGAGCCCGATCGGCCCGGCGGTGATCTTCGGCGTGGCACCGAACAACCCGGTGCCGGTGCCCGCGATCAACGCGATCAGCGTCGCCGCCGTGCCGAGGAGCAGCGCGTGCGCCCGGAGGCCGGTGCCGTTGCCCACGGCGATCAGCTGCCGCCACGCCGAGGTGAAGCCGAACCGCGAGTGGAACAACGCCACTCCCAGCAGCAGGCCGATCACCAGCAGCGCCCCGAACCGCGCGCCGTAGGACGCCCAGACGTACGCGCTCAGCCCCACGCCGAGCACCGCGGCGACCGCCAGCGGCACCACCCGCACCGGCTCCTCCGGCTCGGGCGCGGGTGCCGCGCACGAGGTCGGGGACGGGGACAGGAACCTCCCGGCGGGCGGGCGTTCGGTGACAGCGGACATCGGCACTCCAGACGAACTGCGAAAAAAGATCACCGTCCAGGTTACGAGGCGTGGGCGTGCCGTCTCACCATTTGGATGACCAGCGCCGTGCCCGCCAGCGCGACGAGCACCGCCGCGTAGACCAGCGCGGTGGGGCGCAGGCCGAACGCGGTGGCCGCCAGGCCCGCGACGACGGCGGGCAGGCTGAACGCGAGGTAGGAGATCACGTACGCGACGGCGAACAGCTCGCCCCGTTCGGCGGGGGCGGAAATCCTTGCCAGGGTGCCGAAACTGGCCAGCGCCGACGCGCCGAAGCCGATCCCGGCGATCACCGTGCCCGCCGCGGCGAGCGCGATCAGGTGCGCCGCGATCCCGGCGAGTGTGGTGCCCACCCCGGCGGTGAGCAGCGCGGCCCCGGTGGTCAGCACGAGCGTCACCGGCCGCGTGCGCAGCAGGAAGGTCGCCAGCGCACCGGTCCCGCACAGCAGCGTCACGACCAGGCCGCCCACGAGGTGGTTGGTCAGCCCGAACAACCCGGACGCGATCGACGGGCCGAGCGAGAGGTACAGGCCGCCCAGGGACCAGCTCGCGAGCAGGATCGGGATCAGCGCGAAGAACTCGGCGCGCAGCCGCTGCGGCACGCCGAGCCGCGGCAGCAGCGACCGCAGCCCGCCCGGCCGCAGGCCCGAGGTCTCCGGCATGGCCGCGACGATCAGCGCGGCGAGCACCATCCCCGCCAGCAGCAGGGCGTACACGAGGTGGGTGGGCGCGGGGCCGAACTGGACGAGCGCGCCGCAGCCCAGCGCGCCCAGCGCCAGCCCGGCGGTGGGCGCGACGCCGTTGATCATCCCGGCGCGGCCGGGGGCGTGCGGCGGGTCGAGGTCGACCAGCGTCGCGGCCATCGTCGTCATCGCCGCGCCCGTCGCGATGCCCTGCACCAGGCGGGCGAGGAACAGCACCGGCACCCCGCCGGCGACGAGGAAGAGCACCAGCGAGACGGCCTCCAGCAGCACCGCCGCGCCGAGCACGGGACGGCGCCCCACGTGGTCGGACAGGGCACCGAGCACGAGCAGCGAACCGATCAGGCCCACGACGTACACCGCGAAGACGGCGGTGAGCGTGGTCGCGGAGAAGTGCCAGTTCTGCTGGTAGACGACGTAGAGCGGGGACGGCGCGCTGGACGCCGCCATGAACAGCACGAAGATCGCCGCGACGGCGGCGAAGGTGACTCCGCGCGGCAGGCGTCTGGACGGGGCCTGCGCCCCGGGCAACGCGACGGCGACGGACGAGTCGGACACGGTCACTCCTCAAAAGCAACGATGAATGCGTTAGCCACCATAGCGCAAACGCAACGATCAGTGCGATACTGTTTTCATGCCCGCTTCTCCCACTGCCACCCGGCCCGGCGGGCGGTCCGCGCGCGTCCGCGCGTCCGTGCACCGCGCCGTGGCGGAACTGCTCGCCGAACTCCCGGCCGAGGAGGTGACCCTCCCGCTCATCGCGACGCGCGCGGGGGTGCACCCGACCACCGTGTACCGGCGCTGGGGCTCACTGGCCGAGCTGCTCAGCGACGTCGCCTCGAGCCGGTTCAGCGGTGACATCGTGGTGCCGGAGACCGGCAGCCTGCGGCAGGACCTGGAACGGTGGGCGCTCGCGGTGGCGACCGACCTCGCCGATCCGGACGTGCTCGCGCTCATGCGCGCCACGCTGGGCTCCGGCCCCGAGGGCGGCTGCGCCTGCACCGGCGACCGGCACGCCCAGCTCAAGGCGATCCTCGACCAGGAGCAGGCACGGGGCGGCACGGTCCCGACGGTCGAGGAGGCCGCGGACGGGCTGCTCGGCCCGCTGTACTACCGCGCCGTGTTCACGGACCTGCCCTCCGAACCGGAGTGGGTGCGCGGACTGGTGCGGAAACTACTCGCTTGACCTGGAGCGCGCTCGAGGGAGCAGACTGCCGGGAGGCGAACGGAGGGGACATGCACCTGGTCGAAGCCGACGGACGTGGCGGTCTACGGGTGCGGCACGCCCCGCCACCCGTGCCGGGACCCGGCGAAGTGCTCGTGGAGGTGGCCGCCGCCGGAGTGCGGGCCCTGCCGGGTGGCGCCGGGCCGGACAGCGGGGTCGCCGGCCTGGTCGGCGCGCTGGGCGCGGGCGTCCCCCGCCACTGGCTCGGGCGGCGCGTGGTGGCCACTGTGGACGGTGACGGGTACGCCGAACGCGTCACGGTGCCGCTGTCCGCGGTGCTCGAAGTGCCCGACGCGGTGCACGAGCAGGAGGCGGCGGCGCTGCTGCGCGAAGGCAGCACGGCGCTCGCGTTGTTCGAGGCCGCCGACGTCTCGCCCGGGGAGTCCGTGCTCGTCCTGCCCGCGGCCGGCGGGATCGGCAGCGTGCTCGTGCAGCTGGCCGCGGCGGCCGGCGCCCACGTGATCGGCGCCGCACGCGGACCGGGCAAGCTTCGGCTGGTGCGGGACCTCGGCGCGGACGTCGTGGTCGACTACGGCGAGCCCGGCTGGGCGGAGCGGGCCGGGTACGCCGACGTGGTGTTCGACGGCGTCGGCGGTGAGCTGGGGCGCATCGCGTTCGACCACGCCAAGAGCCGTTTTTCCGCCTACGGCACGGCTTCCGGCTCCCCCGCGGTGCTGCCGGAGCCGCGGGGCGTCACCGTGCACGAGCCCGTCGAACCGTCCACAGTGGACGTGCAGCGCATCCTGCGGGCCGCCGCCGACGGGCGCGTCGTCCCGCTCATCGGCCAGACCTACCCGCTGACGCGGGCGGCGGAAGCGCACGCGGCGCTGGCCGCCCGCCGCACGGTGGGCAAGACGCTGCTGGTGGCCTGACCGCTCAGCCGACGCCGACGACCTCGGGCACCCGCTCGCCCGCCCCGGGCACGTCACCCTCGCCGGACAGCCGCGGCCGCTCGCTCAACGCACGCCGCCGAACTCCAGCACCGCCCCGGGCACCTCGCCCACACCAGGCTGCCGCGGCCGCTCGCTCAGCCGACGCCGACGATCTCGGGCACCCGCTCGCCCGCCTCGGGCACGTCACCCTCGCCGGGCTGCCGCGGCCGCTCGCTGTCGAAGCGGGCGAACTCGAACCGGACCTCGCCGCGCCCGGACACCACGGGGTTGATCACCCCGGCGGTCTCGACGGTCGCCAGCTGCGCGAGCAGGCGCGCCAGCGCGTCGGGCGCGTACCGCGGCTCGGCGTCGGTCTGCACCAGCGTCCGGTGCAGGCTCGTCAGCTGCCAGCCGTCGGCGCCGCCGTGCCCGGCCGGCGCCGCGACCGCGACGGAGACCAGCCAGCGGCCCGCCTTGCCGGACAGCGCGGGGGTGCGGTGGTGGCTGATCCCGATGACCTGGTCCGCCCGCACCAGCCCGTCGCTGAGCGTCCGGATCCACACGTTCTCCAGCCCCATGTCACTCCTCCTGTTCGCGGTGCGTGCCGGTGTCGTCCATGCCGAGCCTGCGCCGCAGCTCCTTGTTCTCCGCGCGCGTGCGCGCGAGCTGGTCCTCCAGCCGCACGATGCGGTCGGCCGCGGCGAGGGTCATGCCGCTGTCGAACAGCTCGCGGACGCGCGCCGCCAGGCGGAGCTGCCGGCGCGAGTAGCGGCGGTGACCGCCGCTGGAGCGGTGTGGCTGGACCACGTCGGCCGCGTCGAGACTGCGGAGGAACGCGGGGCGCACGTCCAGCGCCTCCGCCGCCTGCCCCATCGTCCACGCGGGGTAGTCCTCGTCATCCAGCCTGTCTACACCCACGTGTCCAGGTTATCTACGGCCGATGATCGACTCAATCTCCAGTGTTGAATGGAGATTTGCCTCCCGGCCTACCGTGAAGAGATGCAGTTCTCAGGCTCACGAGGAATGCGACCCTCCAACGAACTGCCCGTGTCCGTGCCGACGGGCGAGGACGTCGTCACCGATGGCGAGCGAGCGCTGCACCTGAGCACCTGCCGCGTTTTCTCCTCCGGCGTCGAGTTCGCCCTGACCGCGCTCAACCGGACCGAGCGGCACCAGCTCGGCCGCCACCCGGGCCACGATCTGCTGCTGGGCCTGGAATTCGCGGACGGCACCGTCGCGATCGCGCCCCGGTTCGGCCGGCACGGCGCTGACAGCGGCCTCCTCCGCGTCACTGGCAGCTCCGGGGGCAGGCACACCCAGCAGACCTTCTACCTGACCCGGCTGCCCCCGCCGGGACCGCTGACCGTGCGGGCCACCATCGCCGGGAGCGACCTGCCCGACCTCGTCGTCACGCTGTCCGGCGAGGAGATCCGGGCCGCGGCGGAGCGCGTCCGGCGGCTCTGGCCCGAGGCGCCGCCGGAGGCTCCGGCCCCGCCGCCCGAGCTGCCCGCGCCGGAGGGCAGCTGGTTCGCAGGACGGTGACCAGTTCACTTGCCCACCCGATAGGGCGTAATCCCCTAACCCCCTATCGGGTGATGGGGCTACTTCGGGTGGCAGTACGGGCCTCATCCCCGATGCCACCGACGAAGATCATCTCTAGGTTCGACCGGGTCGTGCGGTAGCTGCCGCGCACATCGTCACTGTCCGGAAACCTCATGGAGACTCCGTTGTCCCAGCCGATCCAGTCCCTGCACGACCTCGTGCTGTCCCTCGTGACCGACGGCACCAGCCAGTCGGCCTTCCTCGCCGACCCGGCCGGCGTGCTCGCGGGCGCGGGCCTGTCCGACATCACCGCGGGTGACGTGCAGGAGGTCACCGCCCTGGTGACCGACCACGTCCCGGCGCCCGTCGCCGAGGCCGTCGAGTCCGCGCTCGCCGCGCTGCCCGCCGACCTGCCGGACAACCTGGACTGCGCCATCGAGCACCTCCGCTGCGTCGCCGGGACCCTGCCCGGCGGCCTCGGCTCGCTGGCCACCGCGACCTCGGCCTCCGACTCGGGCCTCGCCGGCTCGGTCGCCTACGCCGGTGAGCACGTCGACAGCACCCTCGCCGCGGCCGTCAGCGGCGGCGGCGCCTCGGTCGCCGACACGACCGCCACCGAGGTCGGCCAGCTCGCGGGCAGCGTCGCCGCCGGCGGTGACGCCCTGTCCGCCACCACCGGTGTCACCACCGCCGACGCGGCGCTCAGCGGCGCGCTGGCCGCGGCCGACGGCTCGGTCGCGGGGGCGGTGCAGTCGGTCAGCCCGGCCGGTGCCTACGCCGTGGGCGTCGACGCCATCGCGCTGCCCAGCCTCGGCTCGGTCGGCGACCTCGGTTCGTCGCTCGACTCCGACCTGCTCGGCGACAGCACCCCCGCCGTCGACACGACCGGGACCTACGCGCACACCGTGGTCGCGGGTGCCGCGGGCGCGGTCTACAACGACAGCGCGGCCATCGCCGGTTACGCCGCCCCGGTCGCGGGCGACCAGGTCGCGAACGCGGTCGCCCAGGCCGGTTCCGAGGTCGCGCAGCACGTCGACAGCGCCGCTTCGGTGGTACCCGAGGCGCTGAGCCACGTGCCCGCCCTGCCCGCGCCGAACCTGCCGGTGGACCTGCCCGCCGACGTGCCGGTGCACGTGGCGACCCAGCTGCCGCAGTCGCTGCCGGACGTGGCCCAGCTGCCGCACGTGGCGCAGGTGCCCGACGTCGCGCACGACGTGGTCTCGACCGCGCAGGCGGCGACCTCCGGCGTCGTCGCGCACACCGGCATCTCCGACCTCGGCGTGCTCGACCACACCGCCGCCCTGCCCGACCTGGGCGACGCCCTGCACACCGACCTGCCGCTGGGGCACTGACCCGCGGGGAGCCGAGCCCCGTTCCCGGGGGCCCGGCTCCCGGACTCGCCCGGGCGATCAAGGCGCGACGGCGCTATGGTGGCGGTGAGTCTGGATGCGCCGGTGGCGCGCGCTGGGCCGGGACCACAGGGCACGAGCGCGATCGGTAACGGGGTAACAGTGACAAGCGGTGGGGACAGCGGGACGAGATCCCGCGAGCGGTTCGAGCACCCCGCCCTGTTCTACAGCGGCGACGAGCAGTACCTCGCCGGGCTCGTGCCCTTCGTGCGGCACGGCCTCGAACGCGACGAGCCCGTGGCCGTCGCCGTGCCGGGCAGGCAGCTCGGTCTCCTCCGCGACGCGCTGGGCGCGGACGCGGTGCACGTCCAGCTCACCGACATGACCGTCGCGGGCCGCAACCCCGGCCGCATCATCCCCGGTGTGCTCCGCGCCTTCGCCGACCGGCACGCCGGCCGCCCGGTGCGCATCATCGGCGAACCGATCTGGGCGGGCCGCAGCAGCCGCGAGTACCCGGCGTGCGCCCAGCACGAAGCGTTGATCAACGCCGCCTTCACCGGCCGCGACGTGACCATCGTCTGCCCCTACGACACCGACGGGCTCGACGAGGTCGCGCTGTCCGACGCGCGGGCCACCCACCCGGTGCTGTGGGAGGACGGCAGGGTCCTGCCGAGCGACGGCTACGCGCCCGACGCGGTGGTCCAGCAGTACAACCAGCCGCTGGAGTCGCCGTCCGGCGCGGCCGAGCTGGCCGTGCACGAGGTCGGGCAGCTGTCGGCCGTCCGCCGGTTCACCGTCGCCGAGGCCACCCGCCGCGGGCTCGCGCCGGAGCGGGCGCAGGACCTCGAACTCATCGCCACCGAGCTGGTCACGAACAGCCTCGTGCACACCGAGGCGGCCAAAGCCCAGCTGCACCTGTGGGACGACGACGAGCACGTGGTCTGCGAGGTGCGCGACGGTGGCCACCTCACCGATCCCCTCGTCGGCCGCCGCCCCGCGGCCCCGCACCAGCAGGGCGGCCGTGGCCTGCTGCTCGTCAACCACCTGGCCGACCTCGTGCGCGTCCACACGACACCCGACGGCACCACGATCCAGGCGTTGTGCCGCAAGGACTCCCGCGCGGCCGGCTAGGAGCCCGAGCCCGCGCGGCTGAGCGCGCCGGCCAGCTCCACGCGGGACCGCAGGTTGAGCCGCACGAAGATGTTGCGCAGGTGGTGTTCGACCGTGCGCTGCGAGAGCATCAGCCGCGCGGCGATCTCCCGGTTGGTCTCCCCCGCCGCGACCAGCCGCGCGATCTGCTCCTGCTGCGGCGTCAGGGATCCGAGCGACGGCGCGCTCCGCCGGGCCACGCTGTCGCCCGCCGCCCGCAGTTCCGCGCGCACCCGCTCCTCCCAGTAGCCCGCCTGGCAGGCCTGCACGAGCCGCAGCGCGTCCCGCAGCTGGGCGCGGGCCTCGCGCGAACGACGCGCCCGCCGGAGCCGTCGCGCGTACAGCAGTTCGGTCCTGGCCAGTTCGAGCGTCGACTCCCCGGCCCGGTGCAGCTCCAGCGCCTCCTGGAAATGCCGCTCCGCCACGGCGAAATCCTCGGCGTACAGCGCCCGGCACCGCGCCGCGAACGCCTGCCACGCCGGGGTGCCGGTGGCCCGCGCCCACGCCTCGTACCGGTTGAGCACCTCCTCGGCGAGCACGGGCTGTTCACACCGGATCGCCGCCTCGACGAGCTGCGGCGCCGCCGCCACGCGCAACATCGGCCGCGCGGTCTCCCCGGCGAGCAACGGGACCAGCCGCCGCAACGCGTCCTCCGGCTGGTCGTCGAGCAGGTCGACACACGCGTGCACCCACTGCGCGAGCGCGGCCGTGCGCGCCAGCCCCGCCGCCTCCACCCGTGACGCGGCCTGGTCGAGCCGTGCCACGGCGACGTCCCGGTCTCCCAGGGACGCGGCGGCGAGCGCGGACAGCACGAGGTGCTCGGCCTCGCTGTTGCGCTGCCCCGCGGCCCGGGCCGAGGACAGGCCGTCCTCCGCGGCGGCGAGCGCCATCCGCGGCCGGTCGAGCAGCACGGCGGTGAGCGCGAGCTGGGCCAGTGCTGCGGGCAGCACCGCGTCGTCGGAGGCGAGCCGGGCCCTGCTCACGGCGGCGGCCGCCCGGTCGTGGGCCAGGCGCGGCGAGCCCAGCACCATGGCGGCCTCGCTCGCGCGGACGGCCGACAGCGCGTCCCTGGCGGCGGTGCCCTCCTCGACGACCCGACGGAGCGCGGCACCCCCGGTTTCGCGGTCCCCGGACAGCGCGGCGTGCATGCCCGAGCAGTAGGCGCTCATCAGCCGGACGGGTGGCGTGTCCGGAGCCGCCGCGGCCACGGTCTGCCATTCGTCGGGCGTGGCTTCCGGCAGGTGCCCGGCCGCCCGGCGGGCCTCCTCCGCGAGCAGCAACGCCACCGCGGCTTCGGCCGGGGGCAGGTGCTCGGCGGCCAGCGACAGGTCGTGCCGGGCGAGCGCGGGCACGCCGTCCCGCAGCTCGATCTCCCCGCGCAGCGCCATGATCCGGCCCAGCCGCGGCCCGGTCGCGTGTTCGTGTGCCTGGCGCAGCAGCTCCCTCGCGGGGAACGGGGCACCCGCCGCCCAGTAGCGGCCGGCGGCGGCGATCAGCCGTTCCGCCTTCGCCTCCCCGGGCGGGGTCACCTCCGCCGCGCGCCGCACCGCTTCGGTCGCCCGCTCGGGAGGTTCGGTGGCCGCGGCCTCGACCAGCTCCCCGGCGACCTCCGGCCCGGGCTCGCCTCCGGCACGCGCGCGGTGCCAGATCCACTGCGTGCGGTGGCTCAGCGGATCGAGCGCCGCGGCCAGCGCGCGGTGCGCGGCCCGCCGCTCGTCCTCGCTCGCTCCGGCGTACACGGTCGCCCCGACGACCGGGCTCGCCGGGCGCACCTCGTCCCCGCTGACCCGGACGAACTCCGAGCGCAGGCATCCGGCCAGCCCGTCCTCCCCGCACCGGGCGAGCACGCCCAGGTCGAGCACGGTGTCGCAGCAGACGATCAGCGCGAGCCGGCGTGCCTCCGGTGACAGCGCGGCGAGTTCCGCGGTCAGCCGTGCCCGCTGCCGTCCCCGCACCGGGAGCACGCGGGGCAGCGGCTGCCGCGCCGCGAGCTGGGCGGGGGTCAGCGCTCCCGCCCAGCTCCAGCAGGTCCGCGGGCACGCCGCCCGTGGCGGCGAACAACGCGGCACGCACCGTCGGATCCGCCACCCCGGACAGCAGCCGGTCACCGTCCTCAGCGGACAGCGGGGACAGCGGCACCTCCGGCAGCCCCTCGAACGGCTCGTGCCTGCCCGGTGGCACCGCGAACACGAAGCCGGTCCGCGGGCAGCGCCGCACGGCGCGGAGGAGGTTTTCGCGGCAGGCGGCGGGAAGGCGGTGCGCGTCGTCGGCCAGCACCAGTGCGCCAGGCTCCGGGCAGCCGGGCGGCTCCGTCTCGTCGACGTGGAGAACTCGCAGGTCAGCGGCTTCTTCGGCGACGGCGGCGAGCAACGCTGTCTTGCCCGTGCCCCTCGATCCACTGAGGACGAGCGCGCCGCCCCGCCCCGACCGCACCGCCGCGGTCAGCTCGGCCAGCGCGGCGCGTGCGGCGTCCCGGCCGTGCAGCGGAGCAGCCATCGCACCCCCACCCGGTGGTGAAAATCGTTCCCGAACACATGACACCGCACGGTGAACCGCTTGCGCAAGGAGAGGCTGGGCACACCGGCGGATACACCGATGCGAGGGGACGCGGGCGCTGTCACCGTGATCTTCCCCGTACTGAAGGAGGAACAACAGTGCGACGAAGCGCGAAAGCCTGGTCGAGCCTCGTCTTCGCCTGCGCGATGGCGGTCGGCACGCTCGCCGCGAACCCCGCCGAGGCGAGCCCGTACCAGCACGGTCCCGACCCGACGGAGTCGAGCATCGAAGCCACCACCGGCCCGTACCAGGTCTCGCGGACCACGGTGTCTTCGCTGTCGGTCTCCGGTTTCGGTGGCGGCACGATCTACTACCCCACGACGACCAGCGAAGGCACCTTCGCCGCAGTCGCGATCGCCCCCGGCTACACCGCCGACCAGAGCAGCATCTCCTGGATCGGCCCACGTCTGGCCTCGCAGGGGTTCGTGGTGTTCACCATCGACACCCTGACCCGGTACGACCAGCCCGCGAGCCGCGGTGACCAGCTGCTCGCGGCACTGGACTACCTGACCGGCCGCAGCTCGGTGCGCACCCGGATCGACGCGTCCCGGCTGGGCGTGGCCGGGCACTCGATGGGCGGCGGCGGCACGCTGGAGGCGGCGAAGGACCGGCCGAGCCTGCAGGCCGCGGTCCCGCTCGCGCCGTGGGACCTGAACAAGGACTTCTCGTCCGTCACCGTGCCGACGTTCATCATCGGCGGGCAGAGCGACACCGTGGCACCGGTGTCCACGCACTCCGAGCGGTTCTACTCCTCGCTGCCGTCCACTTCGGACAAGGCGTACATGGAGCTGCGAGGCGCCAGCCACTTCTTCCCGAACACGCCCAACACGACGATGGCCAAGTACATGATCTCGTGGTTCAAGCGGTTCCTCGACGACGACACCCGCTACGACCAGTTCCTGTGCCCGGCCCCGGACGACGCGACGATCTCGCAGTACCTCGACACCTGCCCCTACTGACGGGCTTCAGGCCCCGCTGCCGACCCGGGCCACCCTGGTCGGCAGCGGGGCCACCGCCATCGGGGTGGACAGCACGGCGCCGTCGAGCTCGCCCGGCGCGTCCAGGCCGACCCGAGCCGTGGTGACGACGAGGTGCTCGCCGGTCAGGCAGACGCTCGCCGGCTGGCGGGCGGGCACCGGCAGCACCCGGTCGAGCGTGCCGTCCGGGGCGAAGCGCCGCACCTCCCCGGCGCCCCAGATCGCCGACCACAGGAAGCCCTCGGCGTCCACGGTCACGCCGTCCGGGCTGCCGCCGGCCACGGTCGCGAACTTCTCCCGCTCCCCCGGCTCACCCGTGGCCGCGTCCACGGTGTACCGGAAGATCACGCCCTCGGCGCTGTCGGCCAGGTACATCGTCGTGCCGTCGGCGTCGAACGCCGGGCCGTTGGGCACCGTGAGGCCGGTGATCACGGCCGTCACCGAACCGCCGGGGTCCACCCGGTACACCGAGCCCGCGCCCGGCGTGGCGTCGTAGGCCATCGTACCGGCCCAGAACCGCCCCGCGGGATCGGCGACGGCGTCGTTCATCCGCATCTCCGGAGCGTCCTCCGGCCGGGCCAGCCACCGCACGGACCCGCCGAGCACCGCGATGCCCGTGCCCGCCGCGGCGAGCCAGCCACCACTCGCGAGCGGCGCGACGGCGCCCAGCGGTTCGGCAAGCTTGAGGAGTTCGCGGGGTGGCCCGCCTTCGGGCAGTTCGAGCAGCCTGCCCCGCAGGATGTCGACCATGACTAGGCGGCCGTCCACCAGCCGCAGCCCTTCGCCCAGCTCGAACCGCTCACCCGGCCACGCCGTCCAGTCCGGCGTCATCGCAGCGCCGCTCCTTCCTCCACGCCCAGCAAGCCCAGCTCCGCCCGCGTCGGCAGGCCTTCCCAGTCGCCGGACGTGGCGACGGCGAACGCGCCACACGCGTTGCCCCGCGCCAGGCGCTCGGGCACGCTCAGCCCGTCCAGCAGCCCGGAGAGGTAGCCGCTGGTGAAGGCGTCGCCCGCGCCGACGGAGTCGACCACGGGCACCCGGTGCCCCGGCGCCCGCCACGTGCCGTCCACTGTGGACGCGGAAGCACCGTCAGCGCCCTGTTTCGTCACGACCTCGCGGACACCCGCGGCCAGGAGGGCTTTGGTACCGCCGACGAGGGCCAGCTCGTCCGCCGACCCGATCACGACGTGGGCCCGGCGGGCCAGCGGCGTCAGCACCTCCGCCGCCGCCTCGGCCGGCCACAGCCGGGAGCGGTAGTTGACGTCGAACGAGACGGGAACGTCGCTGCCCAGCACGGCCTCCGCCGCCGCACGCGGGCCCTCACCGAGCGCCGGGGTGATCCCCGTCAGGTGGACCAGCGCCGCCCCCGTCAGCGCGGGCAGGACGTCGGCGGCGGTGAGCGCCGAGGCGGCCGAGCCGTCGCGGTAGTACAGCACCCGCGTGACGTCCGGCAGCCGCTGCTCGAACAGGATCAGCCCCGTCGGGCCGGGACCACGTTCCACAGTGGACACTTCCACGCCTTCGGCGCGCAGGGTGCGCAGGACGAGTTCACCCGCCTCGTCCTCGCCGACGCGGCTCACCCACCGCGTCCGGTGCCCGAGCCGCGACAGTCCGATCGCGACGTTCGACTCGGCCCCGGCGATGGACGTGCGGAACGACGTGCCCAGCCGCAGCAGTCCTTCCCCGCGGAGGGCCACCATCGTCTCCCCCACGGTCACGACCGTCATCGCGTCCCCACGGCCGCCAGGAACTCCTCGGCCCGCGTGCGCAACGCGCCGAGGTCACCGCCGTGCGGCGCGTCCCCGGTCAGCGGGCTGCCCACACCCACCGCGAGCGCGCCCGCCGCGAGGTACCGCGGCACGTCGGCGAGCGCGACGCCGCCCACGGGCACGAGCCCGAGACCGGGGAACGGGTCGCCGAGCGCCTTGACGTAGCGGGGACCGAGCGCGTCCGCGGGGAACAGCTTGACCGCGGTGGCGCCCGCCCGCGCGGCGGCGAGCACCTCGCTGGGCGTCATCGCGCCCGCGAGCACGGGCAGGCCCAGCTCCAGCGCGGCCGTGACGCCCTCGCCGAGCGCGGGTGTCACGGCGAACTCCGCCCCGGCGTCACGCGCGTTCTTCGCGTCCTCCGCCGTCAGCACCGTGCCCGCGCCGATGTGCGCCCGTCCGCCCAGCGAGGCCGTGATCCGACCCAGCACGCCGAGCGCGTCGGCCGAGGTCAGCGACACCTCCAGCAGCGAGACCCCGGCGTCGACGAGCACCTCCGCGGTGCGCACCGAGGCGTCGGCGTCCCGGCCGCGGATGATCGCCATCAGCCGGTGGTGTGCCAGCAGTTCCTTGAAGTCCATGTCCGTCCTCACCATTCCGCGAACGAGCCGTCGTCGTGCCGCCACACCGGTGGCCGCCACCGGTGCCCCTTGCGGTCGGCCTCGCGCACGGCGTCCTCGTCGATCTCCACGCCCAGCCCCGGCGACTCCCAGCGGCGGATCACCCCGTCCGGGAAGGCCAGCGGCTCGCGGTCGAGCACGTAGTCGAGCACCTCCGCGCCGACGTTGTAGTGGATGCCGATGCTCTGTTCCTGGATCAGGAAGTTGGGCGTCGAGAACGCCACCTGCAGGCTCGCCGCGAGCGACAGCGGGCCCAGCGGGCAGTGCGGGGCCAGCAGCGCGTCGAACGTCTCGGCCAGGGAGGCGATCCGGCGCACCTCCGAGATGCCGCCCGCGTGGGACAGGTCCGGTTGCGCCACCGCGATCCCCGCCTGCAGCACCGGCAGGAACTCGGCACGCGAGTACAGCCGCTCCCCGCACGCCACGGGCACCGTGGTGGCCGACACGACGTCACCGAGGCGGTGGCTGTACTCGGGCAGCACCGGCTCCTCGACGAACAGCGGGTGCAGCGGCGCCAGCTCCGGGATCACCCGCCTGGCGGCGGCCACCCCGAACCGGCCGTGGAAGTCGACCGCCACGTCACGGGAGTCGCCGAGCACCTCGCGCACGGCCGCCACCCTGCTGACCATCTCGGCCACCTCGGCACGGCCGGGCATCCGGTTCACCCGGCCGGCCGCGTTCATCTTCACCGCGGTCAGCCCGGCCGCGACCTGCGCGGCGGCGGCTTCGGCGACCTCGGCGGGTTCGTCCCCGCCGATCCAGCCGTAGACCCGGACCTCGTCGCGCACCGCGCCGCCCAGCAGCTGGTGCACCGGCACGCCGAGCGAGCGGCCGAGGATGTCCCACAGCGCCTGGTCCAGCCCGGCCACCGCGCTCGACAGCACCGGCCCGCCGCGGTAGAAGGCGGCCTTGGTCATCAGCTGCCACAGGTCCTCGACGCGGCGCGGATCGCGGCCGAGCAGCAGGTCCGCCAGCTCGTCGACAGCGGCGCGGACCGTCTCGGCCCGCCCCTCCACCACGGGTTCACCCCAGCCGACGAGCCCGTCGTCGGTGGCCACCCGGCAGAACAGCCACCGCGGCGGCACCAGGAACGTCTCGACGGAAATGATCTTCACGCGTCGTCTTTCTCTTTCCTGTCGCCGAGTATCCCGGCGACGTCGTGGGCGGCCTTCTCCAGCAGGGCGGTCACCGCCGCCGAGGCGGCCTCCGGATCGCCCCGGCGCACGGCCTCGACGACGACCGCGTGGCTGGGCACCGGGTCGTCGTCGCTGAACTCGTGCACGATCCCGTCCCGCAGGCGCAGCGCGGGCTCGATGAACACGTCCATCCTGGCGAGCATTTCGTTGTGGGTGGCCCACAGCAGCGCGCGGTGCCAGCGGATGTCGGCCAGCACCTCGTTCAGCGGGTTGTTCGCCCGCTTCATCTCGTCGAGTGCGGCGTCGAGTTCGGCGAGGTCGCGCTCGTCGCGCCGCCGCGCGGCCATGGCGGCGGCCGCGGGCTCGACCACCGCTCGCACTTCGGCGAGGTCACGCAGGACGCCCAGGGTGTCCCCGGCTTCGCTGCGCCACCGGATCACGTCGCTGTCCAGCAGGTTCCAGTGCTCGCGGCCGCGCACGTACGTGCCCCGCTTCTGGCGGGCCTCGACGAGCCCCTTCGCGGCGAGCACCTTCAGCGCCTCACGCAACGCGGTCATGCTGACGTCCAGCTCGCGGCCGAGCTCGGCGAGGTCGAGGACGTGCCCCTCGGCGTAGTGCCCCGACACGATCCGGCCGCCGAGCGCCGCCACCGTCTGCCCGTGCACCCCGCGGCCGCTGTAGCCCGCCATTCGCTGTTCCTCCCGTTCGCGTTCGCCGTCACGACGAATCCTTGACGACGCTCCAGCCGCCGTCGACGGTCAGCTCGGCTCCCGTGACGAACGAGGCGTCGTCCCCGGCGAGGAACGCGATGGCCGCCGCGACCTCCTCGGGCGTGCCCAACCTTTTCACGGCCGTCGCCTCCGCACTGCGCCGCCGGTCGGCCTCCCCGATCCCGTTCCAGGCCTCGGTGAGCACGGGCCCCGGCAGCACCGCGTTGACCCGCAGCACGGTGCCGTACTCCACGGCGAGCTGCCGCGCGAGCCCGGTGAGCGCTGCCTTGGTCGCCGCGTACGCGGGGCGTCCGGGCAGGCCGAAGTGGGCGTGCACCGACGAGGTGAGCACCACCGCGCCGCGGCCGTGCCGCGACAGGTCGGGCAGGCAGGTGCGGAAGCCCAGGAACGTGCCGGTGAGGTTCACCGACAGCTGCCGCTCCCACGACGCCAGGCTCGTCTCGTGCGCGGGCAGCACGTCGACGGTGTAGGCGTTGCTGACCAGCACGTCGACGGGCCCCAGCTCGGCCCGGCACTGGGCCACCGCCGTGGCCCAGGCGTCCTCCGAGCTGACGTCGCAGCGCACGGGAAGCGCTTTCCCGCCGGCTTCGTCGATTCGTCGGGCGACCGCTTCGACGCCGTCCTCGATGTCGAACAGCGCGACCGCCGCCCCCTCGGTGGCGAGCCGGACGGCGGTGGCCGCCCCGATGCCCCGGGCGGCGCCGGTCACCACCGCGACGCGTCCCTTCACCCTTCCCCCTCTCCCGCGGTCACCTCGCAGTCGATCGTCAACGTCATCCGCTCCCCCGGCGCGAGCGTCGTCAACGGCCCGAGCACCTCGCACTCGACGATCCGCGCGGGCGGGTCGAGGTCACCGAGACCGGCCAGCGGGGCGGGGAGCGGATACTCCATCCACACCTCCACGCGCGAGCCGGAGTCCGGGTACGCGGCCGCCGGGTCGACCGCGAACGACTGGGTCAGTGTGCTCCCGTTCCCGGTGTGCGACCAGCGCCCGGTCGCGGCGGGGAAGCCGAGCTTGCCCACGACGTCCTGGTGCGGCACGTGCACGCCGCCCGCGGTCGGCCGCCACCGCGGGAAGCCCGTGCCCGCCAGCAGCTCGGTGACCTCCGGCGGCCCCGCGACGTCCGTGCCGCCGGGCCCGTCCGCGGCCAGCTGCGTGACGTTCCACAGCGCCCAGCGCACCGTGCGGGCGCTGGTGTTGGTGCCGGTGAGCGTGAGCCGGTAGCCGCATCGCCCTCGGGTCAGCTCGAACCGCCTGCTCAGGCGCAGGCCGGTGCGCGGGTCGTCACCGCTGGTCAGGGTGACGACAGCCGTGTCGGCGCCGTCCTGGACCTCGGCGGTGTACGCGCCCGAGTCGAGCACCGGGTCCGGCGGACCCGCCCACTGGTCCTCCCGCTCCCAGCCCTGCGGCGCGGGCCACGTCTTGTCGCCGCCGTAGTTGACCCAGTCGCCGAGGGTGCCGCCGTGCGGCCGGTGCTCCCGCCGGAGCACTAGGTCGTCGGTGAGCAACTCCTCGTTGCGCCACAACAGCTCCCCTGAGTCCGGAGTGGACAGTGAGAGCAGCCGCCCCCCGAGCGAGGGCACCAGGCCGAGGCGCAGCAGCCCGTTGTCGAGCCACAGCGCCCCGTCCCCGTACTCGATCACGCCAGCTCCGGTGAGGGCAGCAGGACCACCTTGCCCTGGCTCGCGCCCGCGGCCAGCTCGTACGCCTTCGCGGCGTCCTCCAGCGGGAACCGGTCGCTCACCACGCGCTCGGGACGCAGGCCCCACCGCGCGAGGTTCACCGCCAGCTCCGTCATCGCCGTCAGGGACGTGACCCACGAGGCGTAGAGCGTCAACTGCTTGTGCAGCAACGCGTCCGACACCTCGGTCTCGAGCGTGCCGCCCTCGCCCACCAGCGAGACCCGGCCCCACTCCGCCGCACCGGCGATCGCGGTGGCCCGGCCCGCACGGGAACCCGAGCAGTCGATGGTGGTGGCAGAGACCGGCGCGATCTCGTCGTCCGGGGTCAGCACCTCGTCGAAGACGCCCAGCCCCGAGGCCCACTCGCGCCGCCGCTCCGAGGGCTCGACGCCGACCACCCGGCGCGCGCCCATGCCCCTGCCGATCATCCCCGCGGCGAGCCCGACCGGCCCGAGCCCCACGACCAGCAGGTCCCCGTCGCCGTTCACGCCGATGCGCCGCAGACCCTCGTACGCCGTGCCGAACCCGCACGCGATCAACGCTCCGTCCACATAGGACAGCTCGTCGGGCAGCGGGACGCACGTCGACTCCTCGGCGAGCACGTAGTGCGCGTGCCCGCCGTCGCGCTGCCAGCCGTAGGCCTTCCGCTCGGGCGCGGTGCAGCTGATGAAGTACCCGCGTCGGCAGTTGTCACACAGCCCGCAGCCCGCGATGTGGTAGACGATCACGCGGTCGTCCACCCCGAACCGCCGCACACCCGGCCCCGCCGCGACGATCCGGCCGGATGGCTCGTGCCCGGCGACGACGCCGCGGTACGCGGGCCCGTCGACCCCGCGGTGCCCCTTGTGGCCGTGGTAGATGTAGCCGATGTCGGACCCGCAGATGCCCGACGCGCCCACCTCCACGAGCACCTGGCCCGGCCCCGGCTCGGGCACCGGCAGGTCACGCAGCACCGCCGTCGAATCGCCCGGCAGGTACACCCCGGACATCGTCCGTTCCTGGTTCATCAACTCTCCCTCGTCGCGCGGGCCCGTTTGGTGATGATCACGTTCACCAGCACGGCCACCACGATGATCACGCCGCGCACCACGTTCTGCAGGAACGAGTTCACCCCCAGCAGCACGAGGCCGTTGCTGATGACGGTGATGAACACGACGCCCAGCAGCGTGCCGAGCATCGAGCCGCGCCCGCCCGCGAGCGCGGTGCCGCCGATGACGACCGCCGCGATGACGTCGAACTCCAGCCCCGACGCGGCACCGCCGTTGCCCGAGCCGAGCCGGGCGGCGAGCAGTACGCCGGTGATCGCCGAGAGCAGCCCGGTGGTGGCGAACAGCAGGATCCGGATCTTCGCCAGGTTGACGCCCGCCATCCTGGCGGCGGGCGCGTTGCCGCCGACCGCGTAGACCGAGCGGCCGTAGGCGGTGTAGCGGGCGACGTAGGCGAAGACGAAGAACAGCACGACCATCACGATGGCCGGGGTGGGGATGCCGAGGACCGTGCCGCCGAGGACGGTGAAGAAGCCGCTGTCGGGCAGCACCACCGGCAGCGCGTCGGTGAGGTACAGCCCCAGGCCGCCCAGCGCGCTCCACACGCCGAGGGTCGCGATGAACGAGGGCACGTCGAAACGGGCCCGCAGCCAGCCGGCGAGCGCGCCCCACGCGATACCGGCGACGAGCGTGACGAGCACCGCCGGGCCGATGCCCAGCCCCCACTCGGTCGCCGCCTTCGCGACGAGCACCGAGGAGAAGGCCACGGCGGGCCCGATGCTGATGTCGATCTCGCCCGCGATGATCACGAGCGTGACGCCCCAGGCGGCGATGCCGACGGTGGCGGCGTCCCGGAGCATGCCGAGCTGGTTGTCGAGGCTGAGGAACCCGGCGGCCGTGCTGCCGAGCACGATGTAGAGCACCACGATCGCGGCGAGCAGGCCGATCTCGTTCAGCGAGCGCCCGCCGAGGCGCCTGCCCACGCTGCCGCGACGCTGCTGGGGCGTGGAGTCGATAACGGTCATGGTCTTCCTTGCCTTGGTCAGGCCGCCATTGCGGCGGAGAGCACGGAATCGGTGGTCAGTTCGGCGCCGGTCAGCTCGCCGGCGACACGGCCGCCGCGCAACGCGAGCACCCGGTCGCACACCAGGGGCAGCTCCTCCAGCTCGCCGGAGACGAACACGATCGCGGCCCCGGCGTCGGCCAGTTCCCGCACCAGGCGGTAGATCTCGGCCTTGGCCTGCACGTCGACGCCGCGGGTCGGCTCGTCGAGCAGCAGGATGCGGCTGCCCGCGTGCAGCCACCGGCCGATCACGGCCTTCTGCTGGTTGCCGCCGGAGAGGTTGACGATCGGCGTGTCCGCCGCGGCGGTGGCGATCGACAGCCGCCCGATGAGTTTCTCCGCCGCGCGCCGGACCCGGCCCGGCGCGATCGCCGGTCCACTCCGGACGGCGCGGAAGTCCGACAGGACGAGGTTCTCGTCCACCCCGAGCAGCGGCACGACGCCTTCGTCCTTGCGGTCCTCCGGGGTCATGCCCACGCCTAGGCGCTTCATCGCGGCCGCCGTGGGCCTGCCGATCTCACGGCCCTCCACGCTGATCGTGCCCGCTGCGGGCGGGTCGAACCCCGCGATCGCACGCAGCACCTCGGTTCGCCCGGACCCCATGAGCCCGCCGAGACCGAGGATTTCGCCGGGGTGCACGTCGAAGGACACGTCGAGCACCTTCGGCGGCACGCGCAGCCCGCGCACGGACAGCAGCGGCACCCCGGACCGGTCGACCTTCCGCAGCGGCGGCCGTTCGACGGCGGCGGCCGTGTCGCCCAGCATCAGCGCGACGATGCGGCTCGTGTCGGCCTCCGCGACGTCCACCGTTTCGACGACGCGGCCGTCCCGCATCACTGTGGCGCTGTGGGCGATGCGCCGGATCTCCTCCAGCCGGTGGCTGACGTAGAGCACGGCGACGCCCTCGTCCGCGATGCGCGTGACCGTCTCCAGCACGACGTCGACCTCTTCGGCGGCGAGCGCGCTGGTGGGCTCGTCGAGGATCAGCAGGCGCGGCTGTTCACGGACGGCGCGGCAGATCTCGACCAGCTGCCGGTGCGCCAGCGGCAGCGAGCCGACGGCCGCTGCCGGGTCGATGGCCAGGCCCAGCCGCTCGAACACCGCGCGGGCACCGGCCCGCATGGCGCGGTAGTCGACCTTGCCGCCGCGCCGCGGCCAGCGGCCCAGGTACAGGTTCTCCGCGACGCTCAGCTCCGCCACGAGGCTCAGCTCCTGGTGGACCGTGCTGACGCGCAGCTCCGCCGCCCGGCGCACCCCACCGTCACCGAGCCGCTCGCCCGCGACGGTGACGGTGCCCGCGTCCGGCCGCTCCACCCCGGACAGCACGCGGATCAACGTGGACTTGCCCGCGCCGTTGCGGCCGAGCAGCGCGCGGACCTCACCGGCGCGGATGGTCAGCGAGGCGTCGGTGAGCGCGCGGACGCCGGGATAGTGCTTGGTGACGCCGTCGACGACGATGACGTTGGCGGTCACGGACTTCTCCTTCGCTCGATCGTCTGCTGTGGACAGTGGCGGGTGGCTCACGGCACCCCGTCCGGGTGCGCGGTGAGCCAGGCGCCGCCCTGCTGCGGGCCCACGTACAACTCGATCGGCGCCGGCACGACCGTGTAGGTCTTCAGGTCCCCCCTGCGGACCTGGTCGGCGGCCCGCGCGGCGAGCTTGCCGACGGCGATGCCGGAGATGTCGACGACGGCCTTCAGTACGGTGCCCGCGGCGAGCGCCTGCGCGGCCTCGGTGGACATGTCGCTGCCGAACACGACGGTCTGCCCGGTCTTGCCACGGGCCTGCACCGCGCGGACGGCGCCCATCGTCGCGCCGCCCGCCTCGCCGTAGAAGGCGTCGACGTCGGGGTGCGCGGTGAGGATGCGCTCCGCCACGTCCACCGCGTCGTCGATCGTCGCGCCCTCCTGGTTGGCGACGATCGACGCGCCGGGCAGCTTGGCCTTCAGCGCCTGCTCGAAACCCTGGCGGCGCTGGATGCACACCTCGACGAACTCGCAGTTGACGACGGCGATCTTCGGCTCCGCCTTGCCGACGGACCGGAAGTGCTCGGCGGCCTGGTCCCCGAGCAGCGCCCCGAAGCGGACCGGATCGCCCAGCACGTACGCGGACACGTACTTCCGCGCGCTGTCCTCGGCGATGCAGGTGTTGTAGCAGATGACGGGGATGCCGCTGGAGTGCGCGAGCTTGATCGCCGGCACCGACGCGGTCGCCGACGCGGGCGACAGGATGAGCGCGTCGACCTTCGCGGCGCTCACCTGGTCGACGAAGGTGCTCTCCTTCGACGCGTCGCCCTGCGCGTTGATCTGCAGCAGCTGCGGCACGTGCCCGAGCGCCTCGGCCTCCTGCTGCATCCCGGCGCGCACCCCGGCGTAGAACCCCTGCGCGTCCATGTAGACGACACCGAACCGGCCGTTCTCACCGACCTTGCCGCCGCACGCCGCGACGAGCCCGAGCAGCACCACGGCCGCCAGCGCCAGGCCCGCCCGGCCGAGACGCCCCGTTGCGCCCATATCTCTCCTCTGATCCACACCGACCTCGTGACGACGACCAGTCTGGGGCCCGGGCGGACCAGAGTCAAGATTAATTATTAATTAATGCGCTTCCGGGTTACCGGCTGCCGGAGAAGACCGGGTCGTGGCGGGTGCGGCGGCCTTCGATGCGCACCGGGCTCGCGGTCGGCGCGTAACCCGCCGCGACGACGGTGTACTCGCCCGGCGGCAGGCCCTCGACGCGGTAGCGCCCGGCCTCGTCCGCGACGGCCGTGTGCCGGGCCGCGCCGTCCGGTCCCAGCACCTCGACGCGGGCGAACGGGACGGGCCCCGCCGGGCCGGTCACCACACCCGAAAGCCGCACCTCCCGCTCGAACGCGAAGTCCGCGGTCACCGGGCCGTCCGCCACCCGCACCTGCCGCACCGCGGGCTCGCGGCCGGGCACCGAGGCGAGCACCAGGTACTCGCCCGGCTCGACGGGCAGCTCGAACCGCCCGTCCTCGCCCACCTCGGCACGCTGGGAACGGTTGGTGCGCAAGGAAGTCAGCGTCACCGCGGCGGGTGCGCCGACCACCGTGCCGCGGACGACGGGACGCGGTGAAGCGGGCTTGCGGCGGCGGGCGGACATCACGACGTCGGCCAGCCCGACCAGCAGCGCCACCCCCACCAGCACGACCGAACCGACCAGCCCGTGCGCGGCCGAGGAGTGGTAGTCGCCGTGCGAGCGGGTCAGCTGCCCGAAGAACAGCGAGCCGCCGAGCGCAGTCCCGATCGCGGCACCCACGCGCTGCCCCGTCTGCAGCACGCCCGCCGCGGTCCCGCCCTCCGCGGGCGGCACCTCCTCCAGCGCGAGCGTCTGGTTGGGCGCGATCACGAAGCCACTGCCGAACCCGGCCACGAACAGCGGCCCGGCCAGCACGAACGCGGCGTTCGCGCCGTCGTACTCCCCCACCAGCAGCGCCGTCGCGCCCAGGCCGAGCACGACCAGGACGATGCCCGACACGACCAGCGGACGGCCGAACCGGTGCACGATCCGGCCGCCGATCGCGGGCGAGATCGCCGAGCCGATCGCGAACGCCAGCAGCGAACACCCCGCCTCCAGCGGCGAATAGCCGAGGCCCTGCTGGAAGAACAACGTCATGACCAGGAAGATCCCGGTGAACCCGGCGAAGTAGACCATGCCGAGCAGCGCGCCCGCGGAGTAGCTGCGCACCGTCAGCAGCTTCAGGTTCACCAGCGGGTGCTTGCCGCGGGCGCCCAGCCGCCGCTCCCACAGCACGAACAGCACGAGCAGCGCGGCGCCGACGCCCATCAGCCACCAGCGAGGCGTCGACGTGGACTCCTCGGCCTCCACCAGCGGCAGCATCACCGAGACCACGGCGAGGCCAAGCAGCAGCGTGCCCAGCAGGTCGGGCGAGCGCCGGGGACCGCGGCGCTCGTCGTGCGGCAGCAGCCGCATCCCGAACGCGATCGCGAGCAGCCCGATCGGCAGGTTGACGTAGAAGACGTAGCGCCAGCCCTGCTCCATCCCGATGCCCTGGATGAGCAGGCCGCCCAGCAGCGGGCCGACCGCGGTGGACAGCCCGACGGTCGCGCCGAACAGGCCGAACGCCTTGCCCCGCTCGCGCCCGGTGAACAGCTGCTGGATCATGCCGATGACCTGCGGGTTGAGCAGCCCGCCCGCGATGCCCTGGCACAGCCGCGCGACCACGAGCCAGGTGGCGCCGGGCGCCGCCCCGCACAAGACGCTGGTGGCCACGAACAGCAGCAGCCCGAGCAGGAACATGCGCTTGCGGCCGTAGTCGTCCCCGAGCCGCCCGGCCGGGACGAGGGCCAGCCCGAACGTCAGCGCGTAGCCGGACACGACCCACGACACGTCGGCGGGGGTGGCACCGATGCCGTGCTCCATCGACGGGAGCGCGACGTTGACGATGCTCACGTCGAGCAGGGTCATGAACCCCGCGACCAGACAGATCCACAGCGCGCGCCAGCGCCGCGGGTCGGCGTTGCCCGTTGAAGTCACCACGTCATCCACAGTAGATTCGAGACCAGTAAGAATTTTCCCAAGCTAAGGATACCGGTGATGGCGGCGGCTGGCGGACCACGTGACCGGGTCGACATCCTCATGGACCAGGTACCCGGGCACAGCGAGGCGGAATCCACCGCGAAGGCGCTGGCGCTCCGGCTGCGCCGGGTCGCGCACCGGCTGGAGACCGAACTGCGCCGCGAACTGGCCGCGTTCGGCATCGAGCTGTGGGAGCTGGAACTGCTGGCCACGCTGAAACGGGCGGGCCCACCGTATCGGCTGTCCGCGGGTGCGCTGCTCGACAGCATGCGCGTCACGTCGGGCGGGGTGACCAAGCGCGTGGCGGGGCTGGAACGCCGGGGCTGGGTGCGGCGAGAGACCGATCCGGCCGACCGCAGGCAGATCCTGGTCGGCCTCACCGACACCGGCCTGCGGCGCGTCCGCGAGGTGCTCGGCACCAAGACCGGCACGGAGACGCGGCTTCTGTCGGCCCTGTCCCCCGCCACCCAGCAGCGGCTCAACGACGACCTGCGGCGCCTCCTGGTCTCACTGGAAGGCGCCGCGGACTGAGGCGGAGGAGGTGCCCGTGTCCCGTCAGGAACTCGCCCGTTTCCTGCGTGACCGGCGGGAGAAGCTGCGGCCGGCCGACCTCGGGCTGCCCGAGGGCACGCGGCGGCGCACGCCGGGCCTGCGCCGCGAGGAGGTCGCCGGCCTCGCCGCCGTGTCGGTCGACTACTACGTCCGGCTGGAGCAGGCGCGCGGGCCGCACCCGTCGGCCCGGGTCCTCGACGCCGTCGCCGGCGCGCTGCGACTGAGCCCGGCCGAGCGCGCCCACGTCTTCCGCCTCGCTGGTACCGATCCCGCGCCGCTGATCGGACCGGTGCGGACCGTGCGCCCGCACGTCGCCGGTCTGCTGACGCGGCTACCCGAAACGGGTGTCGTGGTCACCGACGCGACGTACACCGTGCTCGCCCGCAATCCGCTCGCCGACGCCCTGCTCGGTGACTTCGGGCCGCGCCCCAACCTCGCGCGCCGCTACTTCCTGCAGGGTCAGCGCGCGGAACGGCCGGAAGGCGGCCCGTTCGGTCCGATCGCCGCCGCCCCCGCTGCGGGCCGCGGCCGACCGCTACCCGCGTGACGAGCCGCTCCGGCGCCTGCTGGCCGACCTGCGGGAACGCAGCGAGGAGTTTCGGGAGCTGTGGCGGACGCACCGGGTGCACGCGCCGGGGCACCGCCGCAAGACGCTCGCGCACCCGGACCTCGGCCGCGTCCGGGTGAACTGCGACGTGCTCGCCGTCCCCGAGGACGACCAGCAGATCGTCTTCGTCACCGCCGACCCCGGCACGCCCTCGGCACGCGCGCTGCGTCACCTGGCCCGCGTTTCCCCGGCCCGTGAACGGGAAACACCGGAACGCGCGCCGCAGTGATCTCCACTAGCTTGGGCTGTTCGGGAGCGACGACGGGAGCCGACACATGGGGCAGCCCTGGGAACCGGACGAACTGGGCAAGACCATCGCGGGGGTGGCCAGGGACCTCCTCGCCCAGCCGACGCTGCAGGACACGCTCGACCGGATCGTGTACCACGCGATCCGGGTCGTGGACGGGTGCGAGTTCGCCGGCATCCTGTCCGTGCGGAACGGCGAGGTGCAGTCCCTCACAGCCAGTGACGACGGCGTGGTCGCCTCGGACCGGATCCAAGGCGAGCTGCGTGAGGGGCCCTGCTTCGACGCGGCGCTGCGCCTGAGCGAGATCTACCGCCTGCCCGACCTCGCCGCCGCACGTGACCGCTGGCCGCACTACGTGCCGCGGGCACTGGAGCTCGGCATCCGAGGCATGATGAGCTTCCTGCTCTACACCGACGACGCGCGGGAAAACCTCGGCGCGCTCAACCTGTACTCCGGCGAGCCGAACATGTTCACCCCCCGCTCCGAACACACGGGCTGGCTGCTCGCCTCGCACGCCGCCGTGGCGTTCGCCGGTGCGCGCCGCCAGGGGCAGCTGCACGAGGCGATCACCACCCGCCAGGACATCGGCGAGGCGATCGGCATCCTGATGGAGCGGTACAAGATCACCCGCGACCAGGCGTTCGAGCTGCTGAAGAAGGCCTCCCAGGACCGCAACGTCAAGCTGCGCGAGCTGGCCCGCTCGGTCACCGAGACCGGCGAGGCCCCCCTCGGCTGAAGCCGGGTCAAACCCGGAACTCCGCGACCGTCCACGCCCGGGCCCGCTCGCTGATCGTCACCCCGAGCCCCGGCCGGCCCGACAGGTGCATGCGGCCGCCCGAGATCTCCAGGTGCTCGTCGAACAGCGGGTCGAGCCACTCGAAGTGCTCCACCCACGGCTCCCGCGGATAGGCGGCCGCGAGGTGCACGTGGATCTCCATCGCGAAGTGCGGCGCCAGCTGCAGGTGCCGGGCGTCGGCCAGCGCCATCACCTTGAGGAACTGCGTGATCCCGCCGACGCGCGGGGCGTCGGGCTGCACGATGTCCGCTCCCCCCGCCCTGATCAGTTCGGCGTGTTCGCCCGCTCCCGCGAGCATCTCGCCCGTCGCGATGGGCGTGTCGAACGCGGCCGTGAGCGCGGCGTGGCCCTCGAAGTCGTAGGCGTCGAGCGGTTCCTCGATCCAGCCGAGGCCGAAGCGCTCCAGCGCCCGGCACATGCGCCGCGCGGCGGGCCGGTCCCACTGCTGGTTCGCGTCGACCATCAGCGTCACGTCGTCGCCGATCTTCTCGCGCACCGCCGCCACCCGCGCCAGATCCACCGCCGGGTCCGGGTGCCCCACCTTGATCTTGATGCCGCCGATGCCGTTCGCGACCGACTCCGCGGCCCGCTCCAGCACCTCCTCGACGGGCGCGTGCAGGAACCCGCCCGAGGTGTTGTAGCAGCGCACGGATTCCCGGTGTGCGCCGAGCAGTTTCGCCAGCGGCAGCCGCGCGCGCTTGGCCTTGAGGTCCCACAGCGCGATGTCGAACGCCGCGATCGCCTGCACCGACAGGCCGCTGCGGCCGACCGAGGCGCCCGCCCACACCAGCTTGTCCCAGAGCTTCGCGATGTCGTTGGGGTCCTCGCCGACCAGCACCGGCGCGAGCTCCCGCGCGTGCGCGAACTGCCCCGGTCCCCCGGCCCGCTTGGAGTAGCTGAAGCCGACGCCCTCCAGCCCGGCCTCGGTGGTGATCTCCGCGAACAACATCGCGACCTCGGTCATCGGCCGTTGCCGCCCGGTCAGCACTTTCGCGTCGCTGATCGGCACGGGCAGCGGGAGCGTGACGGACGAGACGCGCACCCCGGTGACGCGGTCGACGGTGACCATGCGGTTCCCCTTTCCGGCAGGTGGTGACCACTCCACCTTCCCGGATCCCGGCCCAGGGAAAAACCCTGACGTGCCCGGCCGCCGGTGCGCCTACGGTAGGGCGATCCGGACAGGGGAGGACACCGTGACCCACACCGAACCGGCCGTGCGGGCGAGAGCACTGGTGAAGACCTTCGGGAGCACGCGGGCCCTCGACGGCATCGACCTCGACGTCCCCGCCGGGCAGGTGCTGGGCCTGCTCGGCCCCAACGGCGCGGGCAAGACCACCGCCGTGCGGATACTGACCACCCTGCTGCGCCCGGACTCGGGCGAGGCGGAGGTCGCCGGGCACGACGTGCTCGCCGACCCCGACGCGGTCCGCCGGGCGATCGGGTTGTCCGGGCAGTACGCGGCGGTGGACGAGAACCTCACCGGCTTCGAGAACCTTTACCTGGTCGGGCGCCTGTACGGCAGGCGACGCGCGTCGGCCCGCGCGAGAGCGCGTGAGCTGCTCTCGCGGTTCGGGCTCGAAGAGGCCGCCGACCGGCCCGCGAAGGGCTATTCCGGCGGGATGCGGCGGCGGCTCGACCTCGCGGGCGCGCTCGTCGGCGAGCCGTCGGTGGTCGTGCTCGACGAGCCGACCACCGGACTGGACCCCGGCGGGCGGCTCGACACCTGGCAGCTGATCAGGGAACTCGTCGCCGACGGCACGACCGTGCTGCTCACCACGCAGTACCTGGAGGAGGCCGACCAGCTCGCGGACACCATCGTCGTGCTCGAGCGGGGCCGGGTGATCGCACGCGGCACCGCGGACGAGCTCAAGGCGCAGACCGGCGGGGAGCGGCTGGAGCTGGTGCTCTCGTCGGCCGCCGACCTCGCGGTCGCGCTGCGGGTGCTGCGTGAGGTCGGCACGGGCGAGCCAACCGGGGACGAGCGGGCGCGCCGGGCCGAGATCCTCGTCGACACCGGGCCGAAGGCGCTCGTCGAGGCCCTGCGGCGGCTCGACGCCGAACAGGTCGTGGTGCAGGACGTCGCGCTGCACCGGCCCACGCTCGACGACGTGTTCCTGTCCCTGACCGGGCACGCGGTGTCCGGCGAAGCGGAGGAGGCCCGGTGAACGCGCTGGTGAAAGGGCTTTCCGACGGTGGCGTGATCACGTGGCGGAACCTGCTGAACGTGCGCCGCAACCCGGACTGGCTGATGGCGGCGACGCTGCAGCCGATCATGTTCGTGCTGCTGTTCGCCTACGTCTTCGGCGACGCCATCGGCGGCGACGCGGGTGGCGGCGCCTACCGCGAGTTCCTCATCGCGGGGATCTTCGCGCAGACGGTGGCGTTCAACTCGGCGTTCACGGTGATCGGGTTCGCCAACGACCTGCAGAAGGGCATCATCGACCGGTTCCGCTCACTGCCGATGTCCCGGCTCGCGGTGGTTTTCGGCCGCACCACGTCGGATCTCGTGGTGAGTGTCGTGGCGCTGGTGGTCATGTCGCTGTGCGGGCTGATCGTGGGCTGGCGGATCCGCGGCAGCGTGCTCGACGCGGTGTTCGCCTACCTGCTGATGCTGTTGTTCGCGTGGGCGCTGTCGTGGATCGGCGCGCTGATCGGGCTGGCGGCACGCAGTGTCGAGGTGGCGCAGAGCGCGGGGCTGATCTGGATGTTCCCGCTCAGCTTCATCTCCTCGGCGTTCGTGCCGCTCGACAAGCTGCCGGGGGTGCTGGGCGTGCTCGCCGAGTGGAACCCGTTCACGGCGGTCATCAACGCGACGCGCGAGCTGTTCGGCAACCGCTTCGGCACTCCCCCGACGGGCTGGCCCGCCGAGCACGCGGCGTTGTACACGGTGCTGTGCTGCGTCGGGATCATCGTCGTGTTCGCCCCGCTGGCCACCGCCCGCTACCGGCGCGTGGCGAGCCGGTAGCGGGGTTGCGCGTCACGAGCGCCGTAGCACCCGGCCAGGACGCTCTCGCGTGACTTCGCCGTCCCGCAAGGCGAAGCGGCCCCCGACGAGCACGTGGCTTGTGCCTGTGGCGTAGCACAGCGGCGCCTCGTACGTGGCCGTGTCGATCACGGTTCCGGCGTCGAACGCCGTGAGATCGGCGACCATGCCTTCCGCGATCGTGCCGCGGTCGGTCAGGCCGATCCGGCCGGCGGGCAGCGCACTGCACTTGCGCACCGCCTCGGCGAGTCCCACCACGCCGCGTTCCCGCGAGTACTCGCCGAGCGCGCGGGCGAACGTGCCGAAGTGCCGCGGGTGCGGGTGCCCGCCCTGCCCGGTGTCGAGCACCCAGCCGTCGCTGGCGATCGCGCTGAGCTCGTCGGCCAGCACCGTGTCCACATCGGACTCCGCCATCGCGTGGTTGACGATCCACACGTCCCCCGCGTGCTCCCGCAGGACGTCCAGCGCGGTGTCGGCGGGCGGACGGCCCTCGGCGGCGGCGATCTCGGCGAGCGAGGAACCGACCCACTTCCGGTAGGGCCCCGGCGGCAGCGCCGCGAGCACCGTCCCCTCGGGCAGCACGGTGCGGCCGATGCGCGCGTCCAGTTCCTCCCGGATGCGGGCACGGGTTTCGCCGTCGTGCAGCCGCGACACGAGCGCAGGCAATCCCCCGTCGAGCGCCCAGTCCGGCAGCCGGGAGCTGAGCCGGGTCGAGGAGGCGGCGTACGGGTACACGTCGCAGGCGACGTCGAGACCTTCGGTGCGGGCCTGGCGGATCCGGCTCAGCGCCTCGCGCACCTTGCCGTGGTTGGCCGGCCCCATCGCCTTGAGGTGCGAGATCTGCAGCCGCACGCCCGTGCGCCGGGCGGTCTCGAGCGCCTCTTCCACAGCGTCGAGCAGGTGGTCACCCTCGTCGCGCATGTGCGTGCTGTACAGCAGTCCAGCCCGCGCCGCGGTCTCGGCGAGTGCGACGAGCTCCTGCGGCGGAGCGAACGAACCGGGCGCGTAGATCAGCCCGCTGGAGAACCCGAACACGCCCTGCCGGGCCTGTTCGGCGAGCAGCTCGCACACGCGCGCCAGCTCCTCGGCGGTCAGTTCGCGCAGCTCGTTCCCCGCGACAGCGCTGCGCAACGCGGCGTGCCCGGCGAGCGCGGCGACATTGATCGCCGGCTCGCTTTCCTCGACAGCGGCGGCGAAACCGGCGAAGTCCGGCCACACCGCGGCGTCCCGCTCGGAGATCGTCGTCAGGCTCGCGTCCCCGCCGGGCACACCGGGGAACGGCGAACTGCCGCAGTTCCCGGTGACGATCGTGGTGACGCCCTGGCGCAGGCACGCCTCCGCGACCGGCGCCTGCCGGATCGAGAAGTCCGCGTGCGAGTGCAGGTCCACGAACCCGGGCGCGAGCACCAGCCCCGCGCAGTCGACGGTTTCCCTTGCGCCCTCGGTGGTTTCCCCGACCAGCGCGATCCGGTCGCCGCGGATCCCGACGTCGGCGCGGCGTGGCGGGGCACCGGTCCCGTCGGCGACGGTGGCGCCACGCAGCAGTACGTCCAGCATTGCGGTCCCTTCTACAGCAGCACGGTGAGGATGGCCAGGTACAGCAGGGCCGCCGGGACCAGCACGAGCCAGCCGACGCCCAGCAGGGTCTTCAGCCGCGTGCTTTCGGCGAACCCGAGCACCGACATCATGTTGGCGTTGGGGAACGGCCCGTAGGTATCCGCTTTGGACCCCCACAGGTACGTCACGGCCCAGGCGGCCGGGGTGAGCCCGATGCTCGCGCCGAGCGGGCCGAACACCTTGTTCAGCAGCACGACGTGGGCCGCGGTCGCGCCGGGCACCCCGAGCCAGCCCAGCATCGCCACGCCCGCGGCGAACGGCAGCGCGGGCATGTCGTGCAGCATCGGCCCGAACTTCTCCAGCAGGACGTCGTAGGGCTTGAGCTCGTTGACCATCGCGAAGAACGCCGCCAGCAGCCAGAACATCAGGAACGTCTCGAACAGCCTGCCCCCGCCCCGCACGAGCGCGGCCACGGTGTCGCGGACGCTCAGCCCACCTGCGGCGGCGGTCACCACGGCGAGCACGGGCAGCGCGACGAGCGGGAAACTGGTGCCGGACCCGCTGATCGTCGCATACGCCACGGCGGCCACGAGCGCGACGGCGAACACGACGGTCGCGCGGCGGCCGTGGGGCGCGTCGGTGGTCTGGTCCACCAGTTCGGGCGGGTAGAAGTCGTCGCCGCGAGCAGCCGACTTGCGCTGCACCCGCGGGACGACGAACAGCGACAACAGGATCGACAACACCGCGAGCGGGCCCGCGGCCACGAGCAGGTACGTGCCGTAGCCGACCTTCGCGGCGTCGAGGATGGCGATGTTGGACCCGGCGAACGGTGCGAGCGCCAGCCCCGAACAGCCGCCGAGGAACAGCATGCTCGCGGTGGCCGAGCGCGTGAACCCGGCCCGTGCCACGACGGGGATGACGATGGGGGCCGCGATCGCGAGCGCACCGGCGAGCGTGCCGAGCGCGAACACGAGCACCAGGCTCGCCGCCATCACGCCCAGCTGCAGCCCGATCCGGCTGTTGCCCCGCACCAGCCGCAGCACGCCCCGCACGAGCACGTCCGCCGCGCCGGTCACGCGCAGCACCTCGCCGAGCGCGCCACCGAGCACGACGATCACACCGATGAGCGTCACGGTGTCGCCGAGCGACTTGCCGAGCAGGTCGCCGACCGCGGCGGGCGCGCGGTGGTCCAGCAGGATCCCGGACAGCAGCGCGCACGCCGTCGCCAGCAGGAGGTGCATCCCCGACAGCGACAGCACCGCGTACAGCACCACGGGCAGCAGGCCCCAGACGGTCGGCGCGTGCACGAAGATCCCGAGCACCAGGCTGGCGGCGAGCCCGGCGACGGCGATCGCGTAGCGCGCGACGTTCGCCGGGGCGAACCGCCGCGACGGAGCGGGTGGTGCGCTCGCCTCGGCCGTGGCGGTCATGCCCGCTCCAGCCGTGCGAGGTCCGGTGCGGCGAGCGAGACCAGGGCGTCCCGGTGCTCCCCGCCGCTTTCGGCGACGATCTCGGCCATCGACTGCTCCTTCCGGATGAGGGTGAACCGCGGCGTCCCGGTCGTGGCGGTGAACCCGTGGACCGCCGGGCGCGGCAGGCTGTTGTAGGACCAGGGCGTGGAGAAGTAGTACGCGCCGGTGTCGGGCAGCACGACGAGATCGCCGGGCACGAGTTCGGGCAGCTCACGTCCGCGTGCGAGCATGTCGCCCGCGAAGCAGCACGGCCCGGCGACGTCCTGGACGATCACTGGTCCCTGTTTGCGGGTCCCGTCCGGCCCGAACGCCTGGATCCGCAGCGGCCACGACTCGGGCATGAACACCGTGCGCGTCGCGACCTGCGCCCCGGCGTGCGTCACGGCGATCCGCCGCCCGCCGGCGTCCTTGACGTACTCCACGAGCGCGGCGGTGAACCCGTGCTTGGCGATCAACGCCCGGCCGAACTCGGTGACCAGCGTGTAGCGGCCGTCGAACAACCCGGGCACGCGCTCGCGAAGCAACGCGGCGTACTCGGCGAAGGTCGGAGTGGTCTTGTCGCTGGAGAAGTTGACCGGCAGCCCGCCGCCGATGTCGATCCCGGTCACCTGCTGCCGTCCGGCGGCCCGGTTGATCTCCTCCGCCAGGTCGTACACCACGCGCACGCCCTCGGCCATCAGCTCCAGCGGGCAGCCCTGCGAGCCGACGTGCACGTGGAGCCGGGTGAGCCACGGCCGCGCGGCGAACGCGGCCAGCACGCGCTCACGGACGCCGGGATCCCGAAGCGGGACACCGAACTTCGAGTCGCGCGAGGCCGTGCTCATCGCGCCGATCGAGCCCGCGCCGACCTGCGGGTTGATGCGCAGTCCCAGCGCGGACGCGCTCGGTGTGGTGGCGAGCAGCGCGTCGATCCGGTCGAGCTCGGCGAAGTTGTCGGCGTTGACGGCCGAGCCGAGCGACAGCGCGTGGGCGAGTTCCGCACGGGTCTTGGCGGGCGAGTCGAACACGATGCGCCCGGGGTCGAACCCGGCGGCCGCTGCCTGCGCGTACTCCCCGGGGCTGGCCACCTCGCAGCCCATCCCGGCGTCCGCGAGCAGCCGCAGCACCGGCACGAGCGCCGCGGCCTTCGCGGCGAAGGTGTGCAGCACGGGCACCTGCTCGAAGGCCGCGAACAGGTCGCGGACGGAGCCCAGCAGCCCCGGCACGTCGAGGAACCCGGCGACGGGCTGTCCCGGCCCGAGGACGTCCTGCTCGACCGCGGCCCGCACGACCCGGTCGAACCTCCCTGCGCTTTCCATGGCGACAAGAGTCGGTGAATCTTGCCTGAACGAGCGGCGATTGCTTGATACCGTCATTTTTCGCTGGAGAAGGAGGGGTTGATGCGGGATTCCGTCGACGAGCTCGATCTCGCGCTGATCAACGCCGTCCAGGTGACGCCCCGCGGTTCGTGGTCAAGATTGGGCAGGGCGCTGGGCATCGACGCGGCGACGGCGGCCCGGCGCTGGCAGCGGCTGCACGAGGCGGGGCTGGCGTGGGTGACGTG
Organism: Amycolatopsis sacchari; assembly: GCF_900114035.1. Lineage (GTDB taxonomy): Bacteria > Actinomycetota > Actinomycetes > Mycobacteriales > Pseudonocardiaceae > Amycolatopsis_E > Amycolatopsis_E sacchari. The sequence continues at coordinate 148,730 of NZ_FORP01000004.1, forward strand.
TGTGCTGGGGCCGGCGCGGCACAGCGAGTTCTGCATGGCCTACGTGGAGATCGACTGCCTACCGGGGCGCCTCGACGAGGTCACCGCAGCACTCGCCGAACGCGACCGGATCGTCTACGTCCACCACCTGACCGGCGCGTACAACCTGCTCGCGGTGCTGGCCCGGCCCACTCCCGCCGCGGTCGCGGACTACGTGCGGGAGGCGATCGAGCCGCTGCCCGCGCGGGGGTACCGGTGCGAGGTGCGCACGGTCGGCTACAGCGAGGCGAGCCGGTGGCGGTTGCGCAGCCTCGACGCGGCACAGCGGACGGCGCTCGAAGCGGAGCAGGACGCGGTCCGTGCGCCACGCGGCGGCAAGGTCGACGGGACCGACCAGCGGCTGTACCGGCTGCTGCACGAGGACGGGCGGATGCCCTACACCGAGCTGGCCGAGCGGGCGGAGATCAGCGAGCCGACCGCGCGGCGCCGGGTGAACCGGCTGCTCGCCGGACGGCAGTTGCGGCTGCGGTGCGAGGTCGCGCAGTCGATCTCGGGCACGCCCGTGACGGCGTTCCTGTGGGCGAGCGTGCCTCCGTCGGGCCTCGACGCCGCCGGGCGGGCGCTCGCCGCGCTCCCCCAGGTGCGGTTGTGTTGCGCGCTCACCGGGTCGCGGAACCTGCTGCTGATGGCGTGGCTGCGCTCGCTCGACGAACTGCCGGCGCTGGAGGCGGCGGTGCAGGGCCGCATCGGGGAGCTGACGGTGGTGGACCGGGCGGTGTGCCTGCGGACGGTCAAGCAGATGGGACGGTTGCTCGACGGCGAGGGCCGCAGCGTCCGGCTGGTGCCGCCGAGCCCGGAACTCTTCCAGGCGTCCTGAGGATCGCGACTTCTGTCGCGTGTGGACGGTGGTGTTTCGGCGACGGCGCCTCACGGGCGCGGGTCCGCCGCGGCACGGTGGCTTCCGCCGCCGACCGCGCCTTGGCCGCCAAGCCGCCTCAGGGTGCGAAGGCTCGCCGCACCGTCGCGGCGAGTGCCTGCTTCCGTCGCGTGTGGACGGACTCGTCCTCCTGGCGCCCCGCCGCGATCGTGATGCTCGCCGGGGACCACGTCATCGCCAGCGCGATCACCATCGAGTGCAGGTCCAGCGGGGTCAGGTCCGCCGCGATCCGGCCGTCGCGCTGCGCCTGCGCGATCACCGCGAGCTTGTCGGCGTAGTGCCCCTCGACGTGGGCGAACAGGTCCCCCTCCGGCACCCGCTCCAGCCGCGCCCAGGTCGCCAGCCGGATCAGCTCCGGGTCCTCCAGGTAGGCGTCGTAGAGCCGCGTCGCGTAGCCCGGCAGGTCGTCGCCGGTGAGCGGGACGGAGTCCACGTTGCGCTCCACCCTGTCCCACAGCACGGTGTCGAACAGCTTCTCCTTGCTGCCGAAATACGCGTACAGCTGCGCCTTGTTGGCCCGCGCCGCCGCGGCGATCCGGTCCACCCTGGCCCCGGCGACGCCGTGTGCGGCGAACTCCGCGACGGCCGCGTCGAGCAGCCGCCGCCGGGTCGCTTCTCCGTCTCGCACCCGCCCATGGTAACCAACCGGTTTGTTTGACAGCGGCCACACCGAGGCCTACCTTCGAAGAAACCAACCAGTTTGTTTCTTAGGAGAGTCCATGCGTTCTGTGACCGGCTACGCCGCTCCCGCGGCGGGCGCCCCGCTGGCCCCGTGGCAGTTCGAGCGCCGCGACCTGCGGCCCGACGACGTCGCGGTCCGGGTGCGCTACGTCGGCGTGTGCCACACCGACCTGCACGCGGTCGAGGACTCGCCCGCCGCCGAGTTCCCGCTGGTGCCGGGGCACGAGTTCGTCGGCGAGGTGAGCGCCGTCGGCTCGGAGGTGACGCGCTTCGCGGTCGGTGACGTGGTGGCGGTGGGCAACATCGTGGATTCCTGCGGGAAGTGCGACTACTGCCTGGACTCGCAGGAGAACTACTGCGCCGAGTTCCCGACGATGACGTACCTCGGCGTCGACCGGCGCGACGGGCTGCCCCAGCGCGGCGCCTACTCGAGCGAGTACGTGGTGACCGAGAAGTTCGTGTACGCCCTGCCCGACGGGCTCGACCCGGCCGGCGCCGCGCCGTTGATGTGTGCGGGGGTGACGACGTGGGAACCGCTGCGCCGGTGGCAGATCGGCCCCGGGATGCGGGTCGGCGTGGTGGGCCTCGGCGGGCTGGGGCACCTCGCGGTGAAGTTCGCGAAGGCGCTCGGCGCGGAGGTCACGGTGTTCACCACGTCACCGGGCAAGGAGGCCGCGGCCCGTGTGCTCGGTGCGGACGACGTGGTGGTGTCGACGGACGCCGCGGCGATGACGGATCGCTTGGGGCGCTTCGATTTCATCCTGAACACGGTGTCGGCGAAGCATGATCCGTCGCCGTACCTGCGGGCGCTGCGGGGCGGCGGGACGCTGTGCATGCTCGGCATCCCGGACCGGTACGAGCCGGAAGCGCTGGCGCTGCTCATCGGCGCGAAGAACCTCGCGGCGTCGGGCAGCGGCGGCACGCGGAGGACACAGGAGATGCTGGAGTTCTGCGCGGCGCACGGCATCACCGCGGACGTCGAGGTGCTGCCCGCGGCCGAGGTCAACACCGCACTGGACCGCCTGGCCCGCAACGACGTGCGCTACCGCTTCGTCCTGGCGATGGACTGAACCACCCGCTCACCAGCCCCGGATCCGCGACCACACCACCCCACTGCCGGTGAGGTGGTACTCGTCGAACTGGGCGGCCGTCGCGCAGGCGTGGTTGGGCAGGATGCGGACCCGCGTGCCGACGGGCAGGTCCGGCAGCGCGGCGCCGCTGCCGGGCCGGACGGACAGGATGCCGTGCTCCTGGCTCGCGCCGGTCATCAGCAGGTCCGGGTACGGCCTGCCGTCGAGGTCCGTCACGACGCCGTAGCCCTGGTCGACCGGCTGCGCCGCCGTGCCGCGGTCACGGGACAGCGCCATCCAGCCGCCGTCGGTGAGGATCCAGCCCTTGCCGGGGCGGTGGCCGATCACCGTCACCTCGACGGACAGCGCGATGTCGTCGAGCCCGCACACCCCGATCCCCGCCATGACAAGATCGAAGAACACGAAGTTGCCCGCGCGGACCTCGGTGACCCCGCTGAGGTCCGCCGCGAAATGCGCAGTCGGTGTCGATCCGACGCTGACCACCGGCACCTCGTGCCCCGCCGCGCGCAGGTCCTCCGCCACGCGCACGGCCGCCTGCCGTTCGGCTTCGGCGTCGGCCGTCAGCGCGGCCGGGCTGTACGAGAAGTACGACTCCCCCGCGTGCGTCAGCACCCCGCGCAGGTTTCCGCCTAGCACTCCGGCGATCCTGGCCGCGGCGGGATCGCCGGGGAGGATGCCGCCGCGGTGCCCGTCACAGTCGACCTCGATCAGGGCGGGCACCCCCGCCTCGGCGACGGCCGCCGCCTGCTCGACGCTGTCCAGCAGCACCACGAGGTCCACGCCACGCCGCCGCAGCGCGGTGACGCGCTCCAGCTTCCCCGGCGCGATGCCGACGGCGTACAGGATGTCGGTGAACCCGGCGTCCGCGAACGCCTCGGCCTCGGCGAGCGTCGACACGGTGATCGGCCCCGAGCCGCCGTCGAACAGCAGCCGGGCCACCTCCACGGACTTCGCGGTCTTCAGGTGCGGCCGTAAGGTGCCGCCCAGAGCCGCGAGACGGGTGCGCAGCCGGGCGATGTTCGCTTCGACTTTCGGCAGGTCCAGTGCCAGGAACGGGGTCGTCACCCGCTCAGCCTATACAACTCGTCCGAGATCCAGACGAACTGTCAAGACCTCGGGTTCACACGCGTCCCGCCACGCCCGCCGGCGGCCACCGTGCAGCGGCGGCACGGCACGATCCCCTCGTCCCGCGTGTCGGCCAGCGCGTCCACCCAGAGCACGTGCGGGAACTGGGCCAGCCGCGCCTTGTGCAACGGCACGCCGCACAGCGTCTGGTTCGTCCCCGGCAGCCACGCGCGGGAACCCCCAGGACACCCAGGCGAGTTCGCCGCCGCGCACTGCTAGGCCGATCGAGTTACGGTCGGAGCAGGTCAGGGGAAGGGAGGGCCGCACGGTGGCTCGGGGTGACCGGTCTCGCGTCCCGGACTGGGTCGAGCCCATGCTGGCCAAGCCGGACGGCGGGCGGCTGCGTGCGGGCTCCGGCTGGGCCTACGAGTACAAGCTCGACGGCTACCGCTGCTGCATGCGCGTCGCGGCCGACGGCACGACCGTGCTCACCAGCCGCAACGGCATCGACTTCACCGGCGAGTTCCCCACCCTCACCGGCGTGCTCGACCCCGGGCGGGCGCTGGTGCTCGACGGGGAGATCGTCGCGTGCGGCGAGGACGGCAAGGTCGACTTCGGGCTGCTGCAGGAACGGCGCGGGCGCTACCAGAAGTCCCGCACCGCCCGCCGGGAAGAGCCGTTCGAGGACGTGCGCGTGCGCTTCCTGGCCTTCGACCTGCTGCGGCTCGACGGCGAGAGCCTGCTCGACGAGCCCTACGACCGCCGGCGCGCGCTGCTCGAAGAGCTGCCGATGCCCGAGCCGGACCTGGTGACGCTCGTGCCCGCCATCACCTTCGACGACCTGACCGCGCGGGGGCACACCCCGCAGGACGTCCTGCACCAGGCCGCCGGCGAAGGCTACGAGGGCCTCATCGCGAAGCTGCGCAGTTCCGTCTACGTGCCCGGCCGCCGCCCTGACTCGTGGCTCAAGCACCCGTTCATCCGGACGCAGGAGGTGGTCGTGTGCGGCTGGCGGCCGGGGCAGCGCGGGTTCACCGGTACCCTGGGCAGCCTCCTGCTCGGCGCGCACGACCCGGACACCGGCGACCTCGTCTACATCGGTGACGTCGGCACCGGGTTCAGCCAGCAGGAGCGGGCCGACCTGCAGGAACGACTGGAAGGGCTGGCACGCAGGACCCACCCGTTCGCGGCGACCCCGCCCCGCGAGGACGTCGCGAAGGCCCGCTGGGTGGAGCCGGTGCTCGTCGGCGAGGTGCGGTACCGGCAGTTCACGCGCGGCGCGGGCCGGTTGCGGCACACTTCGTGGCGAGGCCTTCGCCAGGACAAGGAGACCACCGAGGTGATCGCGCCCCGCAACACACCGGCTCCCGGACCGGCCCCCGAACCCGCGCCGAAGAAGATCACCGTGCAGGCGGGAAAGCGCAGGCTGACGCTGTCCAACCTGGACAAGCCGATGTTCCCCGACGGGTTCACCAAGGGTGAGGTCGTCAACTACTACTCGCACATCGCCCCCGTGCTGCTCCCCCACCTCGCCGGCCGGCCGGTCACGTTCATCCGGTACCCCGACGGCGTGGGCGGCCAGCAGTTCTTCGAGAAGAACGCGCCGCAGGGGGCGCCGGACTGGCTGCGCACCGCCCTCCTGCCCAGCACCGGCTCCCGCGGCTCGGGCGGCACGATCTCCTACCCGCTGATCGACGACCTGCCCGCGCTGGTGTGGGCGGCCAACATGGCCGCACTGGAGCTGCACATTCCACAGTGGACGGTCGGACCGGGGCCGAAGCGCCGTCCGCCGGACCGGCTCGTGTTCGACCTCGACCCCGGTGAGGGCACGACGATCGTCGAGTGCTGCCGGGTGGCGGAGCGGTTGTACGAGGTGCTGCGCGAGGACGGGCTGACACCGTACGCGAAGACATCCGGCTCGAAGGGGATGCAGGTGTACGCCGGGATCCGCACCCGGTCCGCCGACGCGCCGTCCGCCTACGCGAAGGCGGTCGCCGAGCGGTTCGCGCGGGAGACGCCCGAGCTGGTGACCGCGAAGATGGCGAAGGCGTTGCGCCCGGGCAAGGTGTTCATCGACTGGAGCCAGAACAACCCGGCGAAGACCACGGTGGCGCCATACTCGCTGCGCGGCCGGGAACACCCCACCGCCTCCACGCCCGTTTCATGGGACGAGGTCCGCGCCTGCCGCCGCGCGCGGGACCTCGTCTTCACCGCCGATGACTTGCTCGAACGGGTCGCGGAACTCGGTGACCTGTTCGCCGACATCGGCGAAACCCGCGCCCCGCTACCGAAACCCTGAGGCATCAGCGCACCTCGTAACGCTTCAGCCTGCGGTACAGGGTCGCACGGGAGATCCCGAGCCGCGCCGCGGTAGCCGCCCGGTCGCCACCGGTCTCGCGCAACGCGGCCAGCAGCACGCGGCGTTCGGCGGCCCGCACCTCGTCCAGCGCTTCGCGGACCGGCAGGTCGTGGACGTCGATCAGGGGCCCCGCCGCCCGGATACGGGCGGTGGCCAGGACCTGCCGCAGCTCGCGCACGTTCCCCGGCCAGTCGCTCGCCGCGAGTGCGGCAGCGGCACCGGGTGTGAGGGTCACGCCCTCTCCCAGCAAACTGGCGCACAGCGCCGCAAACTCGCTCCGCCGCTCCCGCAGTGGCGGTACCGCCAGTACCACGGGGAAACCCTCATCAACCGAGGTGCCGCCCTCCCGGACGGTGGCGACGACACGGCAAGAAGCACCACCGATCAGCTCGGCGACCGCGACCCGCAACTCGGGCGGCACATCGCCGAGGTGCCCCAGCAGCACGGGTTTCCGCCCGCGCAGCGCCGCGTCAAGCGAACGCAGCCACCGCACCGGGTCCAGGTGCGCGAGTGCGCCGTCGAACTCCGTGTACTCCCGCAACGCCATCCTGGCCTGATACCGCTTGCCGCTGCCACGCTCACCGGTCAGCAGGACCGGGTGGCCCTCCGCCAGCGCCCGCGACAGCTGCCGCCGGAAATCGCCCATCGGATCGCCCGAAACCCAGGCAGGCTCACCGGAAGTGTCCGGCCGCAACGCGAGCACCGCCGCGAACTCCCCCCGTGGCTGGGGCACGGGTTCGACGTCGATCGTCACCGTCACCCCGGAGCTGAGCCGGACGCGGCCGCCACGAGACTTCTCGGCGAGGCGCCGCAGCAGTTCCTCGTCCGCCTCGTGCACGAGGGCACGCGCACGCGTGCTCACCACGCACAACCGGCTGCTCACGCCGACCACCGGCCCGCGGTGCCGTCGCTGTGCGGCGGAGAACGCGTCGAAGAACTCGCGCTCCCCGTCCGTCCGGCTGGCCAGCAGCTGCGCCTCGATGGACCGCCCGATCTCCGCGACGAGCGGCAGCAGTGCCGTGGTGGAGTACTCACGCAGGCAGTGCGCGCCCAGCGTGCCCACGTACCGCCTGGTGAACGGGTCGCGGAGGATCACACCCGTCGTCGTGATGATCTCGGTGTCGGTGCGGAAGTGCTCGGTGCCGGAGATCATGAACGCCTGCTGCGTTTCGTGGGCGCAGCCGAGCCCGTTGGTGCCCATCAGCTCCTCCGCGAAACTCAGCCCCGGCCGCAGGTTCTGCCGGTGCACGCGCCCGGCCTCGGGGAAGTCGCCGACCACGACGGTGAGCAGCCGGCACGCCCGGTCGGCGAGGAAGCCCCACGAGCCGAGGTCGGCGATTTCGTCGGAGAGCCGGTCCATGATGGGCTGGGCGACGGCGGCGAGCCGGGTGCGAGGGCGGAAGTCGGCGTCGAAGACGTACTCGCGCGCCGCCGGGTCCACCCCGGCGAGCATCGAGCGGCGCCACGACGTGACCACCTCGCGCCGCACCTCGGGGTAGTCCGCGGGATCGACCGCGAACGGGTCACGCGACAGCACGTCCAGCTTCGCCTCGCGGACCCGGGCCCACTCGGCCGACGTGCGCGGCACCGACGGCGCTGCCATCTACCCGACGTTACCGGCCGCGGCGACGCCGGAACGCCGGTTTCCGCCTGGCAAAAGGCTCAGGCCGCGACCGGCTTGCCCCGCAGGCCACGTGCCTTGGGCAGCACCTCGCGGGCGAACAGCTCCAGGCTGGCGTGCGCCTGGTCGTAGGGCATGCCGCCGAACGCCGGGGCCAGCGTCAGCTCGAAGTCACCGATCACGTCCCGGATCGCTTCGATCTGGCCGAGGATGCGCTCCGGGTTGCCCCACAAAGCGGTCGCGGCGTAGTCGTTCGCCGCCTTCTCCAGCCCGATCTCCCGGAAGTACGCCGCGTTGGCCGCATACCGTTCGTGGCCCTTGATGCCCGCGAAGTGCTCGCCCGCCATCTCGTAGTGCTCCACATTGGACATGAAGAACCGGTTGACGTACTCGAAGTGCCGCTCGCGCGCCAGTTCGTCGTCGGCGTGGCAGTACATGTTGACGTTCAAGGAGATGGGCGGCGCGGTCTCAACGTGCTCGGCCTCGTACAGCTCGCGGTAACGCGTGAACGTCGGCATCAGATCGGGCACCGGCCGCACGATGAACGACATCAGGTGCGCCCGCAGCTTCGCCGCCATCACAACGGAATCCGGCGAACCCGCGACGCAGTACCGGCGGTCGAGGAACGACCCGCGCGGCCGGGGCCGCAGCTCGGCCCTCGGCTGCGGGTAGAACGGCCCGTCCCCCTCGATGAACCCGGTCTCCAGCGCCTCGAAGATCATCGGCGCGGCCTCGTCGAAGCGTTCGCGGGTCTCGTCGAGCGGGATGCGGAAGGGCACGTACTCGGTGCGTGACAGGCCGCGGCCGAAGCCCAGCAGCAACCGCCCGCCGGAGATCGTGTCGACCATCAGCGCCTTCTCCGCGACGCGCAGCGGGTCGTTCCACGGCAGGATCACCGCGGCGGTGCCGAGCTTGATCCGCGTCGTCCGCCCGGCGAGGTTCGCCAGCACGACGAAGTTGTCCGGGCAGGCGGAGTAGTCGGAGAAGTGGTGTTCGACGACCCACACCGCGTCGTAGCCGAGCCGGTCCGCCGCCACGGCGACGTCGAGTTCGCCGTCGTACATCTGCTGATCGGTCAGGTCGGGGTGGAGCTTGCCGAAACCGAGGTTGATACCGATGCCGAGCACTACTGGTTCCTCCCTGCCGGAGACGGGATCACGGGCAGCCGGATGGCGCTGGGGTGTGGTGGGCCGAAGAAGACGCGCTGGGTGGCGGAGACGAAGTCGGCCTCGGTGACCGCACCGGCGGGCTTGCCGCTGCCGGAGTTGCGGTCGAAGCACGGGAAGTTCGAGCTGGCGATGTCGACGCGGATCCGGTGCCCCGCGCGGAAAACCAGGCTGGTGGCGCCGACGTCGATCACGTACTCGTGGACCTCGCCCGGCACGACGGGCCCCGGACTGTCCATTCCGGACCGATAGCGGGCGCGCACGACGCCATCGGCGACGTTGAGCGCCCGGCCGTCAGGGTGCACGTCGACGAGCTTGGCGGTGAAGTCGGTGTCCGCGGCGGAGGTCGAAGCGTGCAGCACGACCGTGAGTGGCCCGGTCACCTCGACGTCCTCGGTCAGCGCCGGGCTGGTGAAGCGGAGGATGTCCGTGCGCCCGTCGAGCGGCCTCTGGTCGCGTTGACCCGGCTGCCACGACAACCCGCCGTCCGGGCCGCCCGCCATCAGGATCGCGCCGCCGATCGTCGGCACCGGGTCGTGCGGGTCGTGGACGTACTCAGCCGAGCCCGCCTCGGGCAGCTCCCGGGAAAGCGTGCCTCCCGGGCCGAAGTACCAGGTCTGCCAGTCGGTGCGGGCCGGCGGCCACTCCTGTTCGGTGCGCCAGCCCGCGCCCATCACGTAGAGCCGCACCGGTGGCAGTGACGACGGCACCTCGTCGGCCTGTTCCCGCAGGAACCGCAGTTGCTGCTGTTCGAGCCCGATCGCCTGCGCACTGCCGCCGGGGTGGAGGACCTCGCCCGCGACACCGGACTGGTCGGCGTGGGACCACGGGCCGACGACCAGGTGCCCGCCCATCGCGGTGAAGTTGGCCAGCGTGCCGCGCAGGAACAGGTCGAACCAGCCGCCGACGTGCAGCGTCGGCAGGTCGCCCGGCGGGACGCGTAGCTGATGCCGTGCCAGTACGCCGGGTCGTCCTCGCGGTCGAGCCACGTGCGCCAGCTCGGCAGGAACTCGCTGATCCCGGGCCGGTCGGCGAGCGGGAGCGTGCGGTAGGCGGCGACGGGATCGGCCAGCAGCCGGCCGAGCGCGGGCGTGGGACCGCCGGCGAGCTGGGCCGCGGTGAGCAGGTGCCAGCCGACTGCCTGCCCGAGCTGGAAGGCGCCCTGCCGGTAGACCAGCCCGTCGCGGTAGTCGTCGGGTGTGACGGTGGGCGCGAGCGCGACGAGCCCGGGCGGCCGGTGCCCGCTCACCGCGAGCTGCGCCATGCCCAGGTAGGACATGCCGAACATCGCGATCCGGCCATCACACCACGGCTGCGCCACCAGCCACGCGAGCGTGTCGAGGCCGTCTGACGTCTCGTTCTCGAAGGTGCGCAGCTCCCCGTCCGACCGGCCGGTGCCGCGGCATTCCTGGACCAGCACGGAAAACCCGGCGTCCAACGCGGGCAGCACGGGCAGCGTGCGGGACATCGGTTCGGCGTAGGGCGTCCGGATGAGCAGCACCGGCCGCGCCCCGCCCGGAGCGCGGTGCAGCCGTCCCGCCAGACGCGCCCCGTCGCGCATCGGTACCCGGACCGACTCGACGACGTGGTTTTCGGTGCCCTCCAGCGTCCCGGTCATCCGGCTCCCTCCATCGGCCTGCCGGTTACGCTACGGACGCCGCGCCCCCGCCGGAGTCTCACTTCTGAGACCGGGACGCGGCGAGGGAGGACGGGAGATGACCGAGGCGCTGGTGCTGGGTGGTGGTGGGGTCGGCGGGATCGCCTGGCTCACCGGGCTGCTGACGGGGCTGGCCGAGGCGGGGCACGACGTCACCGGGGCCGACGTGCTCGTGGGCACGTCCGCGGGTTCCACCGTGGCGGCACAGCTCGGCAGCGGGCTGCCCCTGCCGCGGCTGTACGCGCGGCAGACCGAACCGGAGCTGCAGTCGGCCGAGATCATGGCCGAGGTGGACTTCGAGCGCTTCGGGCAGCAGATGGCGGAACTGCTCGGCGGCGCCACCGATCCCGCCGAAATCCGGCGCGCCATCGGGGGTTTCGCCCTGACCGCGGACACCGTGTCCGAGGCCGAGCGCCGCGCGGTCATCGAGTCGCGGCTGCCCTCGCACGAGTGGCCCTCCCGGACGCTCAAGATCGTCGCGATCGACGCGGAGACCGGCGAGCCCACCGTGTTCGACGGCACCTCGGGCGTGAGCCTCGTCGACGCCGTGGCCGCCAGCTGCGCCGTGCCCGGGGTGTGGCCGCCGGTGACGATCGGCGGGCGCCGGTACGTCGACGGCGGGGTGCGGTCCAACGCCAACGCGGACTACGCGGCCGGGGCGTCCCGGGTGCTGGTGCTCGCGCCGATGGGCGAGACGGAGCTGCTGCCGAGCGAAAAGCCGCTGGCCACTGCGGTCGGGGAGCTGCGCGCGGCCGGCGCGGAGGTCGCGGTCGTCGAGCCGGACGAAGCGTCGCGCGAAGCGGTGGGCACGAACCCGCTCGACCCCGCCACCCGGCGTCCCGCCGCGGAGGCGGGCCGGGCCCAGGGCCTGCGGCTCAAGCCCGACTACCGCTGAGGACTGGACCAGTTCGCGTTCCGGTGGGTAACTTCCCCCCGGACAAGCAGGACGAACAGGATCGGGGTGGTGGCCGTGGCCGACCGCGGGGTGTTCCGCCGCAAGCCCATCGAACAGATCGAGGCCGTCGAGACCGGCGGCCTGCAGCGGACGCTCGGGCTGTGGCAGCTGACGGCGATCGGGATCGGCGGGATCATCGGCGCCGGGATCTTCTCGCTGGCGGGCGCGGTCGCGCACGAGACCGCGGGACCCGCGGTGCTGATCTCGTTCCTCGTCGCCGGGATCGCCAGCGCGGCGGCGGCGTTCTCCTACGCCGAGTTCGCCGGGCTCATCCCCCGCGCCGGTTCCGCCTACACCTACGGCTACGCGGTGCTGGGCGAGCTGGTCGGCTGGTTCATCGGCTGGGACCTGCTGCTGGAGTACACGGCGATCGTCGCCGTGGTGGCGATCGGCATCTCGGGTTACTTCAACGACCTGCTGGGTTTCCTGCACGTCGAGCTGCCGCTGTGGATGTCCGGCGCACCGGGTACCGAACCGGAGGGCGTGCCGTCGGGGTCGTACAAGGTGGACCTGTTCGCGGTGGTGCTGTGCCTGCTGATCGCGTTCGTGCTCAACCTCGGCATGCGCTCGGCGGCGCGGTTCGAGACGCTGCTGGTGTACCTGAAGATCGCGCTGGTGCTGCTCGTCATCGTCGTCGGCGCGTTCCACGTCAAGACGGGGAACTGGGCGGACTTCTTCCCGTTCGGCATCGGCGGCGCCTTCACCGGTGCGGCGACGGTGTTCTTCGCCGTGTTCGGCTACGACGCGATGTCCACCGCCGCCGAGGAGTCACGCGACTCGCAGAAGCACATGCCCAAGGCGATCCTGTACTCGCTGGGCATCTCGATGGTGCTCTACGTGCTGGCGTGCCTGGTGCTCACCGGCATGGTCAACTACCGCGACATCGACGCTGAAAGCGCTTTCTCCAGCGCGTTCGCGTCGGTCGGGCTCAACGCGCTGGGCGCGGTGATCGCGGTCGGCGCGATACTCGGCATCCTCACCGTGTTGTTCACGTTCCTGCTCGGCGCCACCCGCGTCGGCTACTCGATGAGCCGCGACGGCCTGCTGCCGAAGTGGTTCTCCGGCACCCACCCCACGCGCCACGTGCCGACGCGCATGACGTGGGTGCTCGGCGTCGCCGCCGCGGTCATCGCCGGGCTGCTGCCGATCGCCGAGGCCGCCGAGCTGACCAACATCGGCATCCTGCTGGCGTTCGTGGTGGTGTGCGTCGCGGTGATCGTGCTGCGGTACCGGCGGCCGGACCTGCCGCGCACGTTCCGGACGCCGGGCATGCCCGTCGTCCCGGCGATCGGCGTGGTGTTCTCGCTCTGGCTCATCACGTTCCTCAAGCCGGAGACGTGGCTGCGGTTCGTGATCTGGTTCGCGATCGGGCTGGTGGTGTACTTCGCCTACTCGCGCCGGCATTCGGCGCTGGCGCGCGAAACGGACGTCACGCCACCAGCACCGTGACGCCGGGCAGGGCGCGGAACGGGGCCAGCTGCTCCTCGGTGGCCGACGAGTCGGTGATCAACGTCCACTCCGGCGGCAGCGGCGTCCACCAGTGCGAGCTGGCGCGGCCGAGCTTGCTCGCGTCGGCCAGCACGTAGACGGCCCCGGCCTGCTCGATCAACCGCCGCTTCACCGCGACCTGCTCGGCGCTCGCCTCGCACACACCGCGGTCGGCCGTGACGCCGTCGCCGCTGAGGAACACCGCGTCCGCGGTCAGCACGTCGAGCACCAGCTCGGTCAGCGGGCCGACGGTGCTCTGGCTGATGTGGCGCACCACGCCGCCGAGAGCGATCAGCTCGACGCCCTCGGCGTCGGCGAGTGCGTTGAGCGTCGTCAGCCCCGTCGAGGCGACGGTGATCCCCTGCCACGACGTGAGCCTTGCGGCGAGCGCGCCGACCGTGGTGCCCGCGTCGAAGAACAGCAGCTGCCCCGGCTTGATGTGCCGCTCGGCCTCGCGGGCGATGGCGGCCTTCTCCACCCCGCCGAGGGTTTCGCGCTCGTGCAGCGGTTGTTCCTCGCCGCCGGGCGCGAGCGCACCGCCGTAGGTGCGCACGATCTCGCCGGCCTCGGTCAGCACGGCGAGATCGCGGCGGATGGTGGACGCGGTGACGTCGAAGCGCACGGCGAGCTCGTCGACCCCGACCGGCCGGGTCCGCAGCAGGTCGCGGATCGCCTCCCGCCGCGTGCGCGCGTTCACGACGCCTTGTCCTCCTCCACCTCGGGTGCCAGCTCGACCGCCTGCCGCAGCGCTTCGAGCATGCTCGCCTCGTCCGCGGCGCCGGTGCCCGCGATGTCGAACGCCGTGCCGTGGTCGACGCTGGTCCTGATCACCGGCAGCCCGATCGTAATGTTGACGCCCGCGTCGAGCCCCAGCACCTTGACCGGGCCGTGGCCCTGGTCGTGGTACATCGCGACGACCAGGTCGAAGTCACCGCGCACGGCGCGGAAGAACACGGTGTCGGCGGGCAGCGGCCCGTCCACGTCGATGCCCTCGGCGCGGCACTCGGCGACGGCGGGCACGATCTTGTCCTCTTCCTCGCCGTGCCCGAACAGCCCGTTCTCCCCCGCGTGCGGGTTGATGCCGCACACGGCGATGTGCGGGCGCTCGATCCCGGACTTGCGCAGCGTCTCGTGCCCGCGGCGGATCGTGCGGGCGACCAGGCCCGGCTCGATCTTCGCGACGGCGTCCACGAGCCCGATGTGCGTGGTCACGTGCACCACGCGCAGCTTCGGCGCGGACAGCATCATCGACACCTCGGGCGTGCCGGTGAGCGCGGCGAGCAGCTCGGTGTGCCCGGGATAGCGGTGCCCGGCGGCGTGCAGCGCCTCCTTGTTGAGCGGCGCGGTGCAGATGGCGTGCACGCGGCCCGCGACGGCCAGCTCGGTGGCGGTCTTGACGAACTGGTACGCACCGTCGCCGGCGACCGGCGACAGCTCGCCGAAGGGCAGGTCCTCGGGGATCACGCCGAGGTCGAGGCAGTCGATGACGCCCGGCGTGTAGCCGCCGTCCTCGGGCGCCTCGACGGTCCGCACCTCCAGTGCCACACCGGTGATGCCGATCGCCTTGCGCAGCCGCGCGGCGTCGCCGACGACCAGCGGGCGGCAGGTGCGGTAGAGGTCGGCCGCGGCGAGTGCCTTGACCACGACCTCGGGGCCGACGCCGGCGGCGTCGCCCATGGTGATGGCGACGATGGGACGTCCCATGGGAATGCTTCTCCTTCTCCTCAGTGCGAAGCCGTGGCCGGAGCGTGCAGGGCGCGCCGGGCGTGCTCCAGGGTGTCCGGCGCGCCGAACGCGCCGGCCTTGGTGATCAGGGGCAGTCCGCCGAGCGCGGGGACGGCCGAGCGGACGACCCCGGGGGCGAGCTCGCCGAGCACGGCGAACCCGCGCACCCCGGCGGCGAGCAGCACGGCCCGCGCGGTCTCCCCGCCCGTCAGGACCAGCCCGGCCAGTGCGTGCCGCCGCTCGGTGACGTACCGGCCCGCGACGCTCGCCAGCGCCGAGGCGACCTCGGCGGCGTGCTTGCGTTCGACCGGGGCGCCGGGATCGGGCACCAGCAGCACGTCGCCCTCCACAGTGGACAGTTCCACGCCGGCGATGCTCTGCTCGGCGGGCCCGAAGGGCGCCTTGACCGCGACTGTGGTGACCTCACCGGACGCCATCAGCGCGGCCCGCTGCTCGCGGGCGAGCGCGGAGTAGCTGCCCAGCACCGTGAGCACGGAGCCGGGGGCGGCGGGCGGGAAGGACGGTGCGTGCAGCCCCCGCTTCCGGGCGGCGACGCGGGTGAGCCCAGCCGAGCCGACAAGCAGCACGTCCGGCCCGAGCGCCTCCCCCGCCGCGTGCAGGACCTCCAGATCCGCTTCCGTCACCGCGTCGGCGCACACCACGTCCGCCGCGGCGGAGCGGTAGGCCGCGACCACCGCCGACGGTCCACTTCGGACGACGTCCAGCGGGATCAGCGCCGTGCTCAGGCCACTCCCGGCGAACAGCTCGCGCAGATCGCCACGGACGGTGGTCCCGGCCCGCAGCACCCCGCCCGTCACCGTGCGACCGGTGTCGGGGAAGGCCGGAGCCAGCAGCGCCGTAGCCGACAGCTCCCGCAGCGCGGCGGCGATCTCGACGGCGATGTTGCCCCGCAGTGTCGAGTCGATCTTCTTGTACAGCGGGGCTCCCGCCGCGCTGCGCACGGCCGCGGCCACGGCACGGGCGGCGAACTCGGGGCTGCGGTGCCTGCTGTCGGTGTCGATGGCGACCACCTCGGTGTCCGGCAGCGCGGTGTCGAGCGCGACCGCGGCGTGCGGCCCGTAGGCGGCCGCCGCGTCCGCGGCACCGGTGAGGTCGTCGGCGACGATGACCAGCCGCTCGCTCACGACGACGTCCCTTCGGGCACCGGCTGCTCCTCCTTCTTCCTGGCCCTGGAAGCGAACCACGCGGTGGCGAACGGGACCAGCAGGGACGTGACCACCACCGAGGCCGCCACCAGGATCGTCGCCTGTGCCGCGGCGGCCTGGTACGCCGGGTTGGCCGCGGCGACGATCGCGGGCACGGCGGCGGCGTTGCCCGCAGTAGATGCGGCCGCGATCCCCGCAACGCCCGTGCCGCCGGTGAACTTGTCCGCGAGCAGCAGGACGGCTCCGGTCACGAGGAACACGAACACGCCCAGCCCGATGCCGAGCAGCCCGGCGCGCCACACGGACTTCAGGTCGATGCTCGACCCGAGCGCGAACGCGAAGAACGGGATGAGCACGGGCACCGCGCGGCCGAGCCACTCGCGCATCTGCGGGTCGAGGTTGCCCAGGAGCATGCCGACGAGCAGCGGCAGGACCGCGCCGACCAGCGTCTGCCACGGGAAGGCGGACAGGCCGGCCGCGCCCAGCGTGAGCATGGTGAGGAACGGGCCGGACTCGATGGTCATGATCGAGTAGGCGGCGACGTCCTTGCCCTTGCCGAACTGGCCCATCAGCGCCATGTACAGGCCGCCGTTGGTGTCGTTCATCGCGGCGACGACGGCGAGGGTGGACAGCCCGGCGAACGCGCCGGAGCTGATCGGCAGCTCGCCGAGCAGGCGGCCGAGGATGATGCCGACGACGACGGACACGGCCACCTTGGCCGCGAACAGCGCGCCGCCCTTCTTCAGGATGTAGGGGGTCGACCGGACCTCGATGCCCGCGCCCATGCAGACGTAGAAGACGGCGAGGATGGTCAGCGAGCCGGAGAACAGGGCTCCGGTGAACGAGCCGAAGAACTTTCCCGTGCCGGGGGCCACGGTGTAGAGCACCGCACCGATCAGCAGCGGGACGATCATCATCCCGCCGGGGATCGCTTCGATACGGCGCTTGATGGGAACCGCCACGACGCTCCTCCTTGAACGTGCGGAGCCCGGGACGGCGGCGCCCGGGCTGCGTTATGTGCGCAACTCTAAGCTTGATTGCGCACTTCGCGCAAATGTGATGCGCGCTACGCGCACGCTGGGATCGCTCGCCCTCAAGGGTGCCCGCGGTGGTCACGGCAGCCCTCGCCTGCGCGGGTGACCCCCGTTCAAGAGCACTCGTTCGGACCACCACCATCCCCCGCACCAGGGATTTCTTCCGGTCGGCACAAACTTCTTCACTCCGCGTGACGAGCGAAGGAGGCCGGGATCGCTCTAAAGAGGAAAGAGTGAGGGCGGTTGTCTACCAGAGCTGCACGTGCACGCGGCGCGTGCATTTACCCGTGCAGGTGCTGCTGGTAGCTTGCCTCCTGCAAGATGCACCTGAAGATCCAGCCCTTTCGGGAATGACGCGGACCGCGGGCCTCGCCAGATCGTTCCCCAGTTTCGCGGTGCGAAGGACGGCGAATTCGACGATGTGCTCCCCGGAGGCTACCCCGGTCGAAAACCGGCTGCTGAACCTCATCGACCGCGGCTACCGCTTCATCCACCCGCGTGACGACGGCGGAACGCTGGTCGCCGTGGTGGGCGTGCGGCCGCACGACGCGGTGATCGACGTGATCCGCCTGGACGCCGAGGACGACGCGACGGCCCTGCGCGTCCCCGCCGACGAGGACGACATCCTGACGCCGGAAAAGCCGCTGTGGAGCTGCCACGGCACGGCGCACGAGGTGCTGGACGAACTGCTCGCCCTCCCCGACGAGACCACGACCTCCCGCGGCTGACGGTCCCCGGCGATGCCACGGGGTCCAAGTCCTGGGCGGCGACGGTGGGCGCGCTCATCGAACTGAAGTCGGCGACCGCATGGTTTCGAGCCGGGCCGGACCGGTCTGCTCGTCGATGTCCCGGGACGCTCCACGAGACACACCGAGACCGAAGGCCGGCCCCCGCCCCACCCGCCGCTGACGCGGGAGGCGAGCGCGGGGGCCGGTTGATCCCCCCGGATCAATTCAGTTGGACCACGGGTGTCCGAGGGGCAGCGAGTGGCGCCCCAGCGGCACACTGTTTGTCGCGATATCCCCCGGCGATCACACCGCCCGCAGCGTCCCCGAGCAGCAAGCCAACCCACGTCTACCCCAGCGCGAGCCCGTTCTAGCGATTCCCCGCAGCGATCACACCGCCCACAGCAACCCCGGGCAGCAAGCCATCCCGCCGCGCCCGCACCCGGCCGTGGGCAGTAAGTCGGGTCCTGCTGGCACCGGTTCACCTTCGAATCAGCCGCGCCCGACAGTCACGGCACCACTTCGAACTGCCCCAAGGGAGTCGAACCGTGCCACGGATTTCCCACCGTGACAGCGCTACCTTCGAAATGCCCCAACGGAATCGGGTCATGCCAGGGATTTCCGCCCGTCACCGCACCGCCGTCGAGATGCCCCAACGGCACCACACCATGCCACGGATTTCCGGCCGCCACCGCACCACCGTCGACATGCCCCAACGGCACCACACCATGCCACGGATTTCCGATCGTCACCGCGCCACCGTCGATGCGCCCCAGCGGCACCAAACCGTGCCACGGATGTCCCAGCCTCACCGCGCATCCGGTGCCACCCAGAACCGAAACCGATCCCTGCGCAGCAAGCCCGTCAGCGCGAGCGAGCACGTACGATCCGTGTGGCAGCGCCTCATCGCTCACGAGCGCCGCTACGCCACCCGCGGCCAACGCGGTACCCGCGACCGCGAACGCCACCATCGCCGTCCTCGCGCCCATCTCATTCCTCCCCTTTCGCCCTGGAATCCCGTACCGGACGCTAGTGGCACGGGCGGAGGGAGGACGTCCGTCGCGCTACGTATCCCGCGTAAGCAGATTTACGTATCTCGCGGTCAGTACCCGCGGTAACCGCCGCCGGAGCTGAGCGACTTCAGCCCGGGGTGGCTGTCGAACCCACCGTAGCGGGCGACGGTGTACCGCACTCCCGCGATGATGTTGTCCACGGGGTTGAAGATGTCGTCGTGGCCGGGCAGCTTGTACGCGTCGAACGTGAAGTCCGTGCACTGCATCAGACCCTTCGACGGATGTCCGGCGCGCGCGTTCGCGTCCCACCGGTTCACCGCCTCCGGATCACCGTCGGACTCCTTGTCGATGACGGTGCGGATGGCCTCAATGTCCTCAATGGACACCGGGACGCCCTGCGCCTGCAGGATCTCGATCGCCTCGCCGATCCAGCGGGACAGACGGTCGCCGGCAGGCGCGGGAGCGGCTTCGGCGGGAACCACGACCGGGGTCGCCACGGCCTCGAGTTCCGCGGCGCCCTCGGCGGGCTGCGGCGCGGGCTGCCCACCGCCCAGCGGAAGCACGGCGCCGACCTCACCGGGCGCGGTGACGGGCTCCGCCAGGTCGGCCATCGCCGCGAGCGGCAACGACACAGCGCCGGAGCCGCTGCCGGTGGCAGGTGCCGGGGCGGGGGAACCGCCAGGTCCGGCAAGCGCCAGCGGACTGGCCGTGCCCGCGACGGACAGGGCGAGCAACCCGGCGGACACCGCCGTCCGGGCACCGAGCCGTCCTGATGCCCGGTGGCGGGGTGCTGCGGAGAAGGGCAGGGCAATGCGTTTCGCGCGCACGTTCGCGCAGTGGTTTCCCACGGGGAAAGGGTCTCCTCGGGTCGGGGCATGACGCGCCGACCCGTCGGGGGCCAGGCCGGCTGGTCCACGGTCGGCGGGAAAACCGCAGATCACCGCTGGACCTGAGCCAGGTTACGAAACCAAAAACGAGATATCACGCGACGGTGACGATCGCCACACGTTTACCACGTTTGCGCAATTCCCTTTGTGGGCACGAAATCCCAGCTCAGCCCTGTTTCTTCACACTCCGTGAAACCCTTGCTACTCCGCATCCAGCACGCGAATCACATCCCTGTAATTCCGCGAAACCCTCCCTAAAACACCACCAACGCCACCTCGGCCGTCGCTGTCACACCACCTTCCTCACGCGCCCGGATACCCTCTCCGGATCACCGGAACCTGGCGGAACCCTGGAACAACGTTCACCCCTCTACCCGATCCCTCCTCCGCCCCTCTCGTATGAGCCAGCGAAACCGCTCAGTCCACCGTGGATCAACCTCCGGGCAGCGTGTACCCGAGCGCGATGTCGAGCGTCGTGGCGAAGGTCAGGTACATCAGCCACAGCCCGGTGACCACGTGGAAGAACCCCAGCACCCGCTCGGCGGGGTTGCTGCTTTCGTCGCCCCGGCGGCCGCCGATCCGGAAACTGGCGAAGAACTCGCTGACGTAGACCGCTGTCAGCCCGGAAAACAACAGCCCGACCGGCCAAGCACCCGCCGAGAAGAACACGACCACGCCCAGCACCGAGATGATCGTGAACGCGATCGCCATCAGCCCGGTGGGCCGGACGTCGTTGCCCTGATAACGGTTCCAGCCCAATGCGAACCAGTGGATGCCGTAGGCGGAAAACGCCAGCGCGGCCATGTACAAGGCCGGTTCCCGCAGCGAGCCGAACCACGTCAGCGCCGCGAACAGGTAGACCCCGGTGACGAACTGGCAGAACCCGGGCAGCCAGATGCCCCAGACGCCGGTGGCCCTGTCCACCGCCGGACCGCGTGGCGGCGCGCGGAACAGCTCCTGCGGACCGTAGATGAGATACCCGGTGCCCAGGCCGAAGAAGCCCAGCACCACCGGAACGAACGCACTTGTGTGGAACTGGATGCCCACGGCGACCTCGCTTTCCCGTTCTTTCTCGCCAGCATGGGAGCGTTCTTGCGGGAACGCAAACGTGGTATCCGCTCGAACGGATGAAAACACCCCGTTTTAAGTGGACTACGCCCGGAAAACACCCCGATCCAGCTACGACTTTTGGCTAGTTACGCCGAACCGATCAACACGGTACGGTCGGTTTAGAACGTCAGAGCGGACTGGAGGGCGCGATGACAGCAAAGGTGGTGGCGGTGGACGTCACCGACGTCCGGTTTCCCACGTCTCGGGAACTCGACGGTTCGGACGCGATGAACGAGGCGCCGGACTATTCGGCGGCGTACGTCGTGCTGCGGACCGACGACGCGGCGCTGCCCGAGGGCCACGGGTTCACGTTCACGATCGGCCGCGGCACCGAGCTGGCCGTGCGGGCCGCCCAGCTCGTGGGCGAGCGCCTACGCGGGATGACGGTGGCGGAGCTCGTCGGCGATCTCGGCGGGCTGTGGCGGCACCTCACAGGTGACAGCCAGTTGCGCTGGCTCGGTCCGGACAAGGGCGTGATCCACCTCGGCACAGCTGCCGTGGTGAACGCGGTGTGGGACCTGGCGGCGAAGCTCGCGGGGCAACCGTTGTGGCGGTACCTGGCGGGGTTCTCGCCGCAGCAGCTGGTCGACGTGGTCGACTGGCGTTACCTGCGGGACGCGCTGACGCCCGAAGCGGCGCTGGAGTTGCTCGCCCGGCAGGAGCCCGGGCGTACGAGCCGTATCGAACACCTGCTGCGGCACGGCTATCCGGCGTACACCACCAGTGCGGGTTGGCTCGGCTACGACGACGCGAAACTGCGGCGCTTGTGCCAGGAGGCCGTCGACGCGGGCTGGGACGCGATCAAGCTGAAGGTGGGCGCCGATCTCGAAGCGGACCGGCGCCGGTGTGCCATCGCCCGCTCCGTACTGGGCCCGGAACGGCGGCTGATGATCGACGCCAACCAGGTGCTCGGGGTCGAGGAGGCGGTCGCATGGTTCCGCGAGCTGGCCGAGTTCGACGTGTACTGGTTCGAAGAACCGACGAGCCCCGACGACGTGCTCGGGCACGCGGCGATCGCCGCCCGGATCTCGCCGACGCTCGTCGCGACCGGCGAGCACACGCAGAACGCCGTGGTGTTCAAGCAGCTGTTCCAGGCGAAGGCGCTCGGCGTGTGCCAGCTCGACGCGTGCCGCGTCGGCGGGGTCAACGAGGCGGTGGCCGTCCTGCTCCTGGCGGCGGCGCACGGCGTGCCGGTGTGCCCGCACGCGGGTGGCGTCGGCCTGTGTGAGCTCGTGCAGCACCTGGCGATGTTCGACTTCGTCGCGGTCAGTGGCTCGATGGAGGGCAGGATGATCGAGTACGTGGACCACCTGCACGAGCACTTCGTCGATCCGGTGCGGATGCGCGGTTCTCGTTACCTGGCGCCCACGGCTCCGGGTTACAGCGCGCGCATGCGTCCGGAATCCCTTGCGGCACACCGCTTTCCGGACGGCCCGATATGGGCGGATACCGCACAGCCAGCTGCCACAACAGAAGGGAGGGGACGATGACAGGTCACCCGGCTGGTGCGTGACGCGAGCGGCGAGGTCCGCCGGTTCGTCCTCGACATGGCGGATTGCGTCCTTGCTCCCCAAGGTAGCACGCTGGGCTCCCGGCCCCCCGGGCGAGCGTGAAGCGGTGTTCACCTCTAGGCGGCGCGATCGCGCGGTGCACGACGGTCAAGAACGTCAACTCCCACAACATCGAGGGCGAGAATCCGCCGCACTCAGCACGCAAGCAAAGACCGTCAGCAGGGCTTGCACAGTGGGGCCGCGGATCGCGCGGGGGGCGACCGCCTTACCCACTGGCGGACAGCTCATATGGGTGGTTCGAGAACCGGAACAGGACGAACCCCCACGGCGAGGGGCAGCACCACCTTGCCTGGCTGACGGCGTTACGGTGACTGCCGGACAGCTCGTAGGAGCTGGTTGGGGAACCGGAACAGGAGGAGGTGGCATGACCGCGACGGCAGCGCTGGCCGGGGTGGCGTGTCTCTGGCTGGGGATGGTACTGGCGATCTCGTTCCTCGAGGCGCCGCTGAAGTTCCGGGCCCCGGACGTGACCGTCCGAATCGGACTCGGCATCGGAAGGCTCGTGTTCCGTGCCCTCAACGCGGTTGAGGCGGCACTCGCAGTGGTGGTCGTGGTGACGCTGATCGCGGGCCACGTGCCGGGGCCGGTTCTGGGGACGGCAGTGGCGGCCGTCGGCGTGCTGGCACTGCAACTGGTGGCGATCCGGCCCGTGCTCAACCGGCGGTCCGACCGGGTGCTCGCAGGGGAAGACCCGCCGCGGTCGCGGGCGCACCTGGGCTACGTGGGCACGGAGGTGGTGAAGGTCGCGCTCCTGCTGGCCGCGGGAGTACTGGCGTTGTCCGGCCTGTAGGGCCGTCGGGCTGCCCGCCGCCCGTCGGCTGATGCCGCCTAGCGCCGGGGTACACGGTCCGGCACCCAGGTCCTGCCCGGCCCCGCCCCGCCTGACCTTGCACGCCTTCGCACCCGATCCTGCACCGCCCAGCACACCGGCCCCGTTCGCGTCTCCCGCCCAGCACACCGGCCCCGTTCGCGTCTTGCCTGCCTCCACCGGCCGAACGCTGCGCCCCACGGCCCGATCTCGCCTGACCTGCGCCGCCCGGCACCCGATCCTGCCGTGCCTGGCCTGCGCGGTCCGGCATCCGATCGCCTGGCCCGCCTGGCCTGGCATCTCAAGCACCCGATCCCGCCTCGCCCGCCTGGCCCCCTCCGCCCAGCACATCTGCCCGGTATCGCGCCTTGCCTGCCTCGCGCCTGCCGACACGCTGCGCCCTACGGCCCGATCTCGCCTGACCCGATGCCTGCCCGCCCGGGCGAGGCAACCGGCGACTCGGCACGAGAGCCCTCAGCGGCAACCACCGTCGATCGTCATGTCTGCCCCGCCGTCCACGGGCAAGACCCGCCCTGACCGCGACCCGACCAGCCGCGGCGCCCGACCAGGCACAACCAGCAACGACGCACGGTCCGCGGCATCACCGCAAGCCGCTACCACCACGCGGCCACGCCAGCACATGCCCGCATCGCCAAAGCCGCGTCACCAACGCGGCCGCGCCACCGCCAACTGCGGCGCCACCACAGGCCCGCGCCGCCGTGCGGCCACGCCAGCACACGCCCGCATCACCGCAAGCCGCGGCACCGCGCGCAAGGCCGCATCACCCAGCCACGGCGGGCCCCAAGCCCACCACCAAGCCGCCACCCCACAACCCACCTCACCGGCGGGTGCTGTCCTCCACAAAGCGCGCCGCGATGATGTTCAGCTTCACGTTCTCGTGTTGGGAGCGCGTCGTCAGCATCTGGAACGCCTCGTCTTCCGTGATGCGGTGCGCGGCCATCAGGATCCCCTTCGCCTGCTCGATCACCGCCCGCGACTGCATCGCGATCCGCAGGTGCCGCACCTGCTCCCGCGCCTGCGTCGCGCGGTGGGACAGGCGCAGCACCGTCGTCACGACGAGGGTGTACAGCTCCAGGATCTGCTGGTCCAGCTCCAGGAAACCATGTCCGCCGAACCCGAAGAGGTTGATCGCGCCCGAAAAGCCCTCGGCCACCGCGAGGGGCGACGCCAGGTAACTGCCGACCCCGTGCTCCCTCGCCACAGTGGTGAAGTGCGGCCACAGCTGCCGCGCCGTGTCGATCTCCACGCGGACGATCTCGCCGGTCCGGGCCGCACGGAGACAGGGCCCGTCCCCCTCGTCGTACTGCGCGGAGTC
This sequence comes from Amycolatopsis sacchari, assembly GCF_900114035.1. Taxonomy (GTDB): domain Bacteria; phylum Actinomycetota; class Actinomycetes; order Mycobacteriales; family Pseudonocardiaceae; genus Amycolatopsis_E; species Amycolatopsis_E sacchari. The sequence goes on from NZ_FORP01000004.1 coordinate 173,104, forward strand.
GATCTTCACGGCCACTTCGTGCGTCGTCGCGGCGGTGGTGGCACCTTCGGCGCGCACCAGGGTGATCGAGGCCATGTCGGCACCGGGCACGACACGCACCACCTGCTCGCACACGGCCTGCAGCAGCGCACCGGGATCATCGGTGACGGCGACCGTGTCCGACAACGCCTCGAGCGCCTGCCGCACCTCGTCGAGGTGTGCCGACGATCCGCCCGGCAGCTCGCTCATCGTGGCCTGCATCCTCCGTCGTCCAGTCGCGGGAGGCGGACGACGCGGAACGGCCGTCCACCGGTAGCCGCTGGCTGGTCAACGGACTGCGGCAAGTTTACCCAAGCCCCCCAGTGGGTACTACAGGCTGTTACGCTCCCCGCAGTTCGCCGAACCAGGGGGGTCCACACCGTGCGCGCACTCCCCGCCGTGCTGCTCCTCACCCTGCTCGCGTCCTGCGGAAAAGCCGCTCACCCCGACAACGGGATCGAGCCGCCGCTGCTGACGGTCGGCCCCAGCACCCCGGTCGACACCCCCGGCCCACGCTGCCCGGACTCCGGACTGAGCGTCACCGCGGGCGAGGTCGACGCCGCGCTCGGGCACCGCGCCAGCGTGCTCACCGCCACCAACTGCGGCACCACACCCGTCCACCTCGACGGCTACCCCGCGATCCGGCTCCTCGACGCCACCCGCGCACCGCTCGCCGTCACGGTCGCGCACGACTCCTCGTACATGGCGATCGACCCCGGCCCCGCCCCACTCACCGTCGCACCCGGTGGCCGCGCCCTGACGGTGCTTTCGTGGTCCAACACCGTCACCTACGGCGACTCCGCGACCGGCGCCTTCGTCGAGGTCGTCCCGCTCCCCGGCGCCGCCGCGCAAACCCTCCCGCTCGACACCGACCTCGGCACCACCGGCAGCCTCACCGTCACGGCCTGGGCGTCGAGCCTGCGCAGCTGACCACAGATCGACATCCGCCACCACCACGGGATACGTTCGAGTCCGTGGAGACGAGGGCACTCACGACGCGGATCCGGGACAGCGCCAAGCCGGTGGTCCGCTGGGGACTGCGGCACGCACTCGCCCGCACCGCCGTGCGGACCGCGGCGAAGCGGGGCGACCTGCAGGCCCGGCTCATCACCCAGGCCGGAACCACCGCGACCGCCGGGCTTTCCGGGCTCTTCGACGAGATCCGGGCACACGGCCCCCTGCTCAAGGGCAGCTTCGCCTACATCACCACCAGTCACGCCGCCGTCAAAGAGGTGCTGACCAGCAACGACTTCCAGGCCGGGTTCGGCACGGTCGAGAACGCGTTCGTCGCGCGGCTCGACGCGTGGTCCGAGCCCGGGCACGTGCACCCCGTCGAGCGGCCGTCCCTGCTGGTCACCGAGCCCCCCGACCACACCCGGTACCGCAAGCTCGTCACGCGCGTGTTCACCGCCCGCGCCGTGGAGAACCTCCGCGCCCGCACCGAGCAGATCGCCGCCGGGCTGCTGGACTCCCTCGACCCGGCGCGGCCCGTCGACCTCGTCGAGACCTACTGCAGCCTGCTGCCCGTCACCGTCATCGCCGAGATCCTCGGAGTGCCCGAGCACGAACGGAAACGCGTCCTCGAACTCGGTGCCGCCGCCGCGCCCAGCCTCGACATGGGCCTGTCGTGGCGCCAGTTCCGCGCGGTCGACTCGGCGCTGGCGTCCTTCGACGCCTGGCTGCGCGACCACCTCGACCACCTGCGCGCGCATCCCGGCGACAACCTGCTCAGCCGGCTCGTCGCCGCGAAGGAGGACGGCGTCGGCCTCACCGACCAGGAGCTGCGGTCCACCGCCGGGCTCGTGCTCGCCGCCGGTTTCGAGACCACCGTGAACCTGCTCGGCAACGGAATCGCCCTGCTGCACCGGAACCCCGCGGAACTGGACACCCTCCGGCGTGAACCGGAGCTGTGGCCCATCGCCGTCGAGGAGATCCTGCGCACCGATCCGCCCGTGCTGCTCACCGGGCGCTCGTGCGTCCGCGACACCGAGGTGCTGGGCGTGCCGGTCCGTGCCGGATCCCTCGTCACCACCGTCCTCGCCGGAGCGAACCGCGACCCCGCCGTCTTCACCGATCCCGGCCGCTTCGACGTCCGCCGCGAGAACGCCCGCGACCACGTCTCCTTCTCGGCCGGACGGCACTACTGCCTCGGTGCGGCACTCGCGCGGATGGAGGGTGAGGTCGGGCTGCGGGCGTTGTTCGACCGGTTCCCCGGCCTGACGCTGCTGCCGGGCGCCACCCGGCGCGGCACGCGGATCCTGCGTGGCTACGAAACGCTACCCGCCCGGCTGCGTGGCTGAACGCGTTTTCCGCGCTGCGGGCGAGGGTATCTTCCCGCCATGATCGCGCGCGGCTGGCATCCGGAGTCCACTGTGGTCGGTGGGACGCCGATGCATTCGGGCACGCTCGGGCGCGGGCCGTCCGTGGTGTGCGTGCCGGGGCTGGGCTGCTCGCACCGGTACTTCCTGCCCCTCGCCCGGCGGCTGGCTCCCCACGCGCACGTCAGCGCGCCCGACCTGCCCGGTTTCGGGGCCTCACCGGGCCCCGCCGAGGCGCTCGACGTGCGCGGGCTGTCCCTCGCGCTCGCCGGCTGGCTGCGGGCCACCCGGCGCGGCGGCTCGGTGCTGGTGGCCAACTCCGCCGGGTGCCAGGTAGTCGCGGATCTCGCCGTGCACTCGCCCGGCTTGCTCGGGCCCGTCGTGTTCATCGGCCCCACGACGGATCCCCACCTGCGCGCGTGGCCGAGGCAGGCCCTGGGGCTGCTCGCCGACGTGCCGCGCGAGCACCCCGCGCTCGCCCCGGTCGTCGGGCTCGACTACCTCAAGTGCGGCCCGCGCCGGTTCCTCGCCACGTTCCGGCACGTGCTGCGCGATCCGTGGGAGGACAAGCTGCCCGCCCTGCACACGCCGACGGTCGTGGTGCGGGGCACGCGTGATCCGCTCGTGTCGGGGAAGTGGGCACGCGAAGCGACCGCGCTCCTGCCCGTCGGACGGCTCGTCGAACTCCCCGGCAAGCCGCACGCGCTCAACTTCTCGGCTCCCGCCGAGACCGCCCGGATCGTGCTCGGGCTGCTCGCTCCGAGGCCCTCAGGCTGAAGCGCGTGCCGCCTCGACGGCGTCGGGCATCGAACCCCGCCACGGCTCCCCGTGTCCCGGCGCGAGGACTCCGGCGTCGAGCTTGGCGAACGCGTCCAGGCTTTCCCGCGACTCCTCGAGGAAGTGCGTGAAGAAGGCGGGGATCAACTGCGGCCCCGTCGTCCGCGAGAGCGGATGCCCGGTCACGAGCGCGTCGCCGGACGCCACGACCCCCTGGTCCGGCAACAGGTAGGCGACGTGGCCCGAGGTGTGCCCGGCACACGGCACGGGCACCGGGTTGCCCGGCAGGTCGAGCGCGCCTTCGGTGGGGAACGGCCGCGCGTGCGGGATCGACGGGTGTGTCAGCGCGCCCGCGCGGAGGATGCGCAGGATCCAGCCCGCCCCGCCCGGCCGCACGAACTGCTTGAGCACGTCCACCGGCGTGGCCTGCTCGAGCCGTTCCCGTCGCGCGTGCCCGACCTCGGTCGCGTGCGTGTACACCGGCGCGCCGTAACGCTCGTGGAAGTGGTTCAGCGCGCCCATGTGATCGAGGTGAGCGTGGGTGAGCAGCACGGCCCGCACGTCCTCGGGCCGGCGGCCGATGGCGCGGACCGACGCCTCGACGGCGGCGACGTCACCCGGCCAGCCACCGTCGATCAGCGTGACGTCCTCGCCGTCGCGCACCAGCACCCAGTTCACGTCGGTGCCGCGCGCCATGAACACGTTCGCGGCGACCTCGGCCACCTCACCCTTGCGCACGGCCGCAGCCTAGCCGCCCCGGCGCCGGCCCAGGAGCGCCGCCTTGCGACCCTGACGTTTCCGGGCGGGAAGCCTGCCCGCGACGGCCTCGTCGAGGAGGCTACCCACGGTCTCCGCGGCGCAGGCCCGGTTCGCCCCGATCCCGCCGGACGGCCCGCGCTTGATCCAGCCGACGACGTAGGTGCCCGGCCGGACCCGCCCGCCCTCGTTCGGGATGGTGCCGGTCTGCTCGTCGAACGGCAGCCCCGGCACCGGGGTCCCCCGGTAGCCGACCGCGCGGATCACCTGTCCCGCCGCGATTTCCGTGCCCCCGCCGACACGCAGCCCGCGGACCTGGCTGTCCCCGGTGATCGCCTCCGGCGCGGAGTGGAAGCGCAGGACGATGCGGCGCTTGCCGTGCCGAGGCGGCGCGGACCAGTCGACGGTCTCCCTCGCCAGGTCCCGCAGCAGGGCCGCCTTGTCACCGGGCGCGGCCGCGTCGATCGTCTCGGCGATCCGCGGGTCGTGACTGTCGACCACCAGGTCGACGTCCTCCCGCTGCGTGAGCGCGAGCAGTTCCGGCCTCGTGTACGCGGCCGATTCCGGGCCCCGGCGGGCGAGCAGCACCACCTCGCGGACCTTGCTGGTGCGCAAGCGGGAAAGCGCTTCCGGCGAGATCTCCGTGCCGGCCAGCGCGGCCGGGTCGGCGGTCAGGATCCGCGCCACGTCGAGCGCGACGTTGCCGGTGCCGACGACGACCACGCGCTCGGCCGACAGGTCCACCGCGTCCGCGGCCACGTCGGGGTGGCCGTTGTACCAGGCGACAACCGTCGTGGCGGCGAGGCTGCCCGGCAGGTCCTCCCCCGCGATTCCCAGCCGCCGCGCCGACGACGCCCCGACCGCGTAGATCACCGCGTCGTAGCGCTCCGCCAGGTCGTCGACGGAGACGTCCCGGCCGACCTCGACACCCAGCCGCAGCTTCACGCGCGGGTGGTCGTGGAAGCGCGCGAACGTCTCGCCGATCTTCTTCGTCGACGGGTGGTCGGGCGCAACGCCGTAGCGCACGAGGCCTCCCGCGACCGGCAGCCGGTCGATGAGCGTCACGCGGGAACCGGTGTGCAGCAACAGGTCCTCGACCGCGTACATGCCGGCCGGGCCGGTACCGACCACCGCGACGTCCAGCGGCGCGAAGTCGCTGGGGATCCGGCGGTCGAACGTCGGCGGCCCCCACGCGTGGAAGTTCGGCGCGAGGCCGAGGACGTCCACCGGCTCCTGATCGGCGTAGTACGCCGCGTTGATGTCGGCGTACGCGCGCATCGGGCCCAGCAGGCTGTCCGCGGGGAAGATCGCGTCCACCGGGCACGCGTCGGCGCAGGCGCCGCAGTCGATGCACGTGCGCGGGTCGACGTAGAGCATCTCCGTCGTCCCGAAGTCCGGTTCGTCCGGCGTCGGGTGGATGCAGTTGACCGGGCAGACCGAGACGCAGGACGCGTCGTTGCAGCAGGTCTGGGTGATCGCGAAGGCCATGGCGTCAGATCAGGTTGGCGCGCTTGTAGAACCAGGTCGAGGCCTTGGTCAGCAGCCCGGCCGAGTGGAGGAACTCCATCAGGCCCGCGCAGCTGGACCGCAGCATCGCCTTGTGGTGCTCGTTCGCCTTCGCCTCGCGCACGGCGCGCCTGGTGTCCAGGCCCGCGTTCGCGTACACCTTCGGGTTCACCATGCTGCTGACGATGAAGTACGACGCGATCGCCACGACCAGCGCGTTGTACTGGCGCCGCAGCCAGCCCGCGCCCTTGAGCCGCTCGCGGGTCTCCTCGCGGGCGAACTTCATGTGCCGCGACTCCTCGACCACGTGGATGTTGTTGATGGTGCGCACGAACGGGACCACGCGCTCGTCACGCATCCAGTCGCGCTGCATGACGTCGAGTACCTCTTCGGCGACCAGGATCGCGGCGTACGCGGCCTCGCCCTTGGCGGTGCTCTTGAAGAACCGGCCCAGCTCGACCGCGAGACGGCGGGGGCGGTAGGCCGGCGCCCGCAGCTTCGCGGCACCACGCGCGAACATGATCGAGTGCCGGCACTCGTCGGCGATCTCGGTCAGCGCCCACTGGAACGCGGGGTCGGTCGGGTCCTTGGCGTAGAAGTCGCGGAGCACCATCTGCTGCAGGATCATCTCGAACCAGATCCCGGTGCTGGCGACGGAAGCGGCCTCCTGCCGGGTCAGCTCACGCTGCTGCTCCGGGGTCAGCTCGGCCCAGTACGCGGTGCCGTACAGCGTGCTCCACTCCGGGCTCGCGCCGTGGTAGCTCGTGTCGAGCGGGGTCTCCCAGTCGACTTCCTTGATCGGGTCGTAGGACAACGTCTCGGACGAGTCCAGCAACCGCCGCGCCATCTCTTCGCGGCCGGGCTCGGTCTCCTCCGCTCGCTGCGTACCGACGCTGGTCATAGCAGACTCCTTGCCGCACGATTGCCTGTTACCGAGGTTTACTGTTACCTAAGGTAACACGAACTTCGGCGCGTGTGCAGGGGGTGCTAGGAAGGGACCGCTATGCGAATCGATCAGCGAATCACCCTCAGCGCCGTGGTCCTGGCAGCCACCGCTCTCACCGCGTGCGGAACCTCGTCGGACAGCAGCGCCCCCGCTACCTCCTCGGCGCCGGCATCGACGTCGGCGACGACCGTCGTGCCCTCGAACATCACGGCACCGGGCACCAAGATGAAGTTCGGCGACCGTGCCGTGGTGAAGTGGCAGGACGGCTACGTCGGCATCACCGTCACCGGCGTGGACTCCGGCGACACGGCCGGTTTCCGGCAGAAGTTCGGCGAGAACGCCAACGACCTCGAGCCGTACTACGTCCGCTACACCGTCGAGAACCTGGGCGGCACCGACCTGTCCGTCAAGAACCCGCCCCTGGTCAGGGCGGCACTGGCCGACGGCACGAGCACGGGCACGTTCATCACCGGCTCGGTGGACCAGTGCGAGACCGTGCTCACGCCGCAGACGTTCACGACCGTCGGCGCCCAGGTCACGGAGTGCCAGCTGGACGCCGCGAGCACGGGCGACCAGGTCGGCGGCGCCCGCTACGCCCAGGGCGAGTACGACGAGCAGCCGCTGCTCTGGACGAAGTGATCAACCCGCGCGCAGGTGGTCCCGCAACCGCCGCGCGACGTGCGCCATCGCGGCCTCGGCCGCCGGCTGGTGCGCGGCGGGCACGCGGGACTCGGTGAGCGCCACGACGGCGAACAGGCCGCCGTCGGCGTGCTCGACCACCCCGGCCTCGTGCCGCAGGGTCAGCAGTGTGCCGGTCTTGCCCGCCCACACCGTGGCGTCCGAGCTGAAGTCCGGGGCGAGGCGCTGCCGGAAAACGTGGTGCCGCAACAACTCCCGCACCCGGTCGGCCACCTCGGCGGCGATCTTCGACGGGGTCCACAGCGCCTGCAGCAGGTCGGCGCACGCCCTGGCCGACCCGGTGTTGGCCCGGGTGACGTCGAGCTGCGGGATGCGGTGACCTCGCCCGGCGGTGCCCGCTCCGATGGCCAGCGAGTGCGCCAGGTGGACGTCGGCGGCGCCGAAGCGTTCCGCCGGCGTCTCGGCCAGCTCGGCGATGAGGTGCCGGACCACGATCCCTTCGACGCCGAGCTCCCGCACGATCCGCGTGACCTCCGCGGGCGGGGTGAGCGCGAACAACGCGTCCGAGGCCGTGTTGTCGCTGATGGACGTGCTCAGGTACAGCAGGTCGTCGAGCGCGATGCGCGCCGGGTGGCGGAACCGGCTCAGGCCCGTCGGCCCCGGCGTGGTGACGCGGCCCGGCTGGACCTCCAGCGCGGTCGCGCCGTCCAGCTCGCCGCGGTGCACGCGGGTCAGCGTGGCAACGGCGAGCGGCACCTTGACCAGCGAGGCGAGCGGCCACGGCGTGTCGGTCTCGAAGCCGATCTCCGCACCGGACCGCAGGTCACGCACCAGGAACGAGCCCCGCAGCCCGGCGTCGTCGAGCACTTCGCGCAGTTCCCGCAGCAGCATCACGCCTCCCCCGTTCCCAGGCAGCGCCCGATCGACCGTGACAGCGGCCGGAGGCGTTCCTCGTCGTCACCGTAGGTCGTGGCCAGCGCGTAGCCGCGGACGAGCCGGAGTTCGCCCAGCGGCCGCCAGTGCAGATCGAGGTCGGCCGCTTGCGCCGCCGAGCACAGCAGCAGGTCCGAGGAGCCGAGCACGTCCGCGACGGCGGAGACGAGAGAGTCGGCGGCGACGACCTGCGAGGGACGCAGGCCCAGCGCGTCACGCAGGCGGAACAGCGGATCACGCAGGTGCGGCACGTCGTCCTCCGGCTGCAGCCACACCCGCCGGGGCCGTGCCGCCTCACCGCGGCCGGGTCGCAGGGTTTCCAGGTAGACGGTGCGTTCGCGGGGAGCCACGGCGGCGGCGACCCCGAGCGGCACGGCCCACTGGGCCTGGTCCTCGGGCGCCGCGACCAGTGCTGCCCTGACCTGTTGCGTGCGCAGCAGATCCTCACGGGCGGCTGGCGCGGCAGGGCGGAAATCGAGGACGAGGTCGTGCTCCCGCGCCTCCGCGTCGAGGTGGGCGAGGTCCCGCGTGCCGCAGCACTCGGGCACGGCGAAGCGCAGCGGACGACGGCGCGCCAGCCTGGCGTCGGACTCCAACGCCTCGGCGAGGCCGACGAGCCGCCGAGCGGCGGGCAGCACCTCGCGCCCGAACGGCGTCAGCACCGCTCGGCGTGTCGCCCGGTCGAACAGCCGGTCCCCGAGACGTCGCTCGAGCGCGGCGATGCGGCGGCTCGCGACCGGCTGCGGAATCCCGGCGGCCGCAGCGCCCAGCGTGAAGCTCCCCCGCTCGCTGACGCTCACGAACGCCCGGCAGGCGTCGACCAGATCCACGCCGCGAAGTCTATGCCGATCCGGTATGGAAACCTCGGTTCGTGTCTTGGACAGCATGAGCAGGTCCCGGAAGGGTGGGAGTCATGTTCGCCAGAAGCACCCTGTTCGTCCTGCTGTTGTTCGGCCTGCTCACCGGCTGCGCGAGCACCCCGGCGCCGCCGGCCGCCGGGCCCGCGGAGCAGACCGCGGCCCCGGATTTCCACGACCTCGAAACCCGCTTCGGCGCCCGCCTCGGCGTATACGCGCTCGACACCGGCAGTGGTAAGGAGATCGCCTACCACGCCGAGGACCGCTTCGCCTACGCCTCCACGATCAAGGCGCTCGCCGTCGGTGCCCTCCTGCTACAGGGCGCTGACCTGGACAAACGGCTCACCTATACCCAAGCGGACATCGTGTCGCACTCCCCCGTCACCGGACCGCGTGTGAACACCGGCGTGACCGTGCGCGAGGCGGCCGAGGCCGCCCTCCAGCAGAGCGACAACACCGCGGGCAACCTGCTGTTCCGCGAACTGGGCGGCCCCGCCGGGCTCGCGAACGCGCTGCGCAGCATCGGGGACACCACCACGCATCCCGACCGCTGGGAGACCAGCCTCAACGAGGCGGCCCCCGGTGACATCCGCGACACGAGCACCCCTCGGGCCCTCGCGACCAGCCTGCGCGCCTTCGCACTCGGCGACGCGCTGCCCGCGGACAAGCGCGACCTACTCGTGGACCTGATGCGCCACAACACCACCGGCAGCGGGCTCATCGCCGCAGGCCTGCCCGAGGGCTGGACGTCGGCGGACAAGACGGGCTCAGCCGGCTACGGCACCCGCAACGACATCGCCGTCGTGTGGCCACCGTCGAGTGCCCCAGTAGTCCTGGCAGTACTGTCCACACGCGACACAAAGGACGCCACCTACGACGACAAACTCATCGCCGAGGCAACGGCCCGCGCTGTCACCGCGCTGCGTTGACAGCGCCGTCGAGCGGGATTGCTCCCCGCTGTGCGGACCCGTTGGGTGGACCCGTGGGCGGCCCCGTTGGGCGGACCTGTTGGGCGGACCTGTTGGGCGGACCCGCTTCGTCGGGCCGACCCCGCTCCGCCGGGCAGCGCCGTTACCGCGGGGCGCTCGCCACCTGTCCGAGGGTGCGGTCGCCGCCCCTGGAGCGGGCGGGTCACCGCCTTGCGCTGCCCCGCCCCGTCGACAGAGCTGCCACCGCGCGGCGCTCGCGGCTCCTAGGAGCGGGTGCGGTCGCCGCACTGCGCCCCCGTCCGTCCAGCAGGACTGTCTCCGCGCTGCCTCGCCTCCCATCGAGCAGCACGGACACCGGACAGCCCTCACGGCTCCGTCAAGCAGCACCGTCGCCGGAGGGCGGTGCCCACCGCCCCTGGGGCAGCACGGTTACCGCGTCGCGGTCACCACCCCGCCGAGCCGTGCCGCCACCGCGTGGCGCTCGCGGCTCCGCCGAGCGGCACTGTCCGCCCCGCCTGCGCGTACCGCCCCGCCGAGCAACGTCGTCCCCGCAGCATCCACCGCCCTGCCGAGCAGCACCCTTACCGAGTGGCGCTCGCCGCTCCGTCGAGCAGCTCGGACACCAGCCGCCTGGCGTAGGCCGGTTCGAGCCCGTCCGGCCGGAACAGGATGCGGTACATCATCGGCGCCACCAGCCGGTCGAGCACCGTTTCCACGTCCGGCACGCGCTCCCCGCGCTCTGCGGCCCGCTTGAGGATCACGTCGATCTGCTCGGCCGCGTATGCCGAGCACTGACCGGCATTGCTCCCGTCCGGGTCGCCGAGCAGCGCGTCCCGGATGTACGCGCGGCCCGGAGGCGAGGACATCTCGTCCAGGAACTCCTCAGCCCACGACTTCAGGTCGGCTTCGAGACCACCCCGATCCGCAGGCGGGCACTCCGGCCGGAGGATCTCGACGGCGACATCGGACAGCAGCCACCGCACGTCGCCCCATCGGCGGTAGATCGTGGACGGCGTGACCCCGGCCCGGGCCGCGATCTGGGGCACGGTCAGCCCTTCCCGCCCCAACTCGGCCTCGAGCTCGCGAACGGCGGAGTGCACCGCTTCCTGAACCCGGGCGCTGCGACCCCCCGGGCGCACCATCGGCCTACGGCTCATACTTTCAGCTTAAGGCAAAGATCCCCCTTTCCAGCGTCAGCTCCCAGGCCCGGCCGACCCGGAACAGGAGCGGCTCGGCCAGCGGCCACCCCAGCAACTGCAGCCCGATCGGCAGGCCGGCCGAGTCGGCACCGACCGGCACCGTCAGCGACGGGAGCCCGGTGATGTTGGCGGGCGCGGACAACCGGACGTAGGCGTCGGATACGCTTTCGACTGTGCCGTCCGGCCAGGTCACACTGTCCTGACCCGACGGCACGGCCGTCAACGGCACTGCCGGGGCGGCGAGCACGTCAACCGGCTCGAGCATCCGCAGCCACTCGCGGCGCAGGAGCGCGCGGGCACGCTGGGCCCGCAGGTAGTCGCCCGCCGGCAAGAGCACCCCGGCTTCGAGCAGTACCCGGACGTCGGCGGCATACAGCTCCGGCACGGTCCGCAGCGTGCGTTCGTGGTAGGCGGTCGCCTCCGGCACCATCAGGCCCCACTGGATCGCCTGGACGTAACGCGTCATCGGGACCTCGACCTCGACGAGCACGGCGCCGAGCGACTCCATCCGTTCGATCGCCTGGCGCACTGCGGCTTCCACCTCGGGATCGACGTGCTCGAAGTAGTAGTTGCGCGGCACGCCCACCCGCAGCCCGGCCAGCCCACCGTCCACAGTGGCCGGTCGCCCGCCGGTCAGCACCGGCAGCACGAGCGCGGCGTCCTCGACCGTGCGCGTGATCGGGCCGACGTGGTCCAGCGACCACGACAGCGACACCACACCATCACGCGGCACCAGGTCGTAGGTCGGTTTAAGCCCGACGACTCCGTTGAGCGCGGCGGGCACCCGGATCGAGCCGCCGGTGTCGGTGCCGAGCGCGAACGTAGCCATGCCCGCGGCGACCGCGACGGCGGAACCACCACTGGAACCCCCGGCGATGCGGCCCGGGTCCCTCGCGTTCGCCGTCTGCGGTGTGATCAGCCCGTACGCGAACTCGTGCGTATGGGTCTTGCCGATCAGCACCGCGCCCGCGTCGGCCAAGCAGGCCGCGACGACGCTGTCGGCTTCGGCCCGATGCCCGGCGCGGACACGGGAACTGCCGGTGGTCGGCAGCCCTGCGACGTCGATGAGGTCCTTGAGCCCCACGGGAATCCCGTGCAGCGGGCCGCGGTACTCGCCCCCGGTGATCTCGCGCTCGGCCTGGCGGGCCGCCTCGCGCGCCCTTTCGGCGGTCACGGCCACGTAGGCGTTCAGACGCGGCTCCACCTCCTCCACGCAGGCCAGCACTGAGTCGACGAGCTCGACCGGCGACAACGCGCGCGTGCGCACTGCGTCAGCGGCGGCGGCGAGGGTGAGTTCATTCGGCCCCACCAGGCACCTCCTGGCGGAAAGGTGCCATCTCCCCGAGGTCGAGCTCACGCAGGACGGACACGACGGAATGGATGTGGTTGGCGGTGGCGGCCACCACGTCGTGACGGTCCCCGGACAGCGGCAGCCCGGCACGGGCGGCCCAGCGAGCCGCGTCCGGTGGGGCGAAGTCGGACATCGATCCTCCCGAAAAGCTAAAAGTTTGCGTTTAGGCAGAGTAGCCCGTATCGTCGCTTAAAGCAAACCCGTTGCGTTTAGGAGGAGTGGTCATGAGCGTCCCGTCGTGGACCGTCGGCGAGTTCACCGTGCACCGGATCGACGAGGTGTCCCTGCCGCCCGCCACGGGCCCCTGGCTGCTGCCCACCGCCACTCCCGACGTCGTGGCCCGGCACGACTGGCTGCGGCCCCACTTCGCCGGGGACGACGGGGCGCTGCGCCTGGCCAGCCACACCTTCGCCGTCTCGGTGGGCGGGCACCGGATCGTCGTGGACACCGGCATCGGCAACGGCAAGCAGCGCGCCAACCCCGCCTGGCACAACCTGCACACCGCCTACCCCGACCGGCTCGCCGAGGCCGGGTTCGCCCCGGAGACGGTCGATCTCGTGGTGCTCACCCACCTGCACACCGACCACGTCGGCTGGAACACCCGGCTGGAGGGTGGCGAGTGGGTGCCGACGTTCCCGAACGCCCGATACGTGACCTCGCGCGTGGAAAGGGAGTTCTGGGCCGGGTACGCGATGGACGAGCCGCGGCAGCAGATGTTCCGCGACTCCGTGCTCCCGGTCGAGGACGCGGGCCTGCTCGATCTCGTAGACGTCCGGAGGGACGGTACGGAGATCATGCCCGGGGTCCGGCTGGTGCCCACACCCGGTCACACGCCGGGGCACGTCGCGGTGCGGCTGGACAGCGGCGGCCGGACGGCGCTGATCACCGGTGACTGCGTGCACCACCCGGTCCAGGTACCGCACCCGGAGATCACCAGCTGCGTCGACATCGACCCGGATCTCGCCGTGCGCACCCGCCGCGAGCTCTTCGAGTCGCTCGCGAGGAGCGACACCCTCGTGCTGGGCACCCACTTCCCACCACCGACCGCCGGACGGATCGCCGATCAGGGTGGATCCCTGCGCTGGGTGCCGGTGAGTTAGGTGTCCGTGAGCAAGGGGCTGCGTTCAATCACCGGCCGTACGAGCCGGAATTGTCGGATGCCGTTGGTACGGTGCGGCGCAAACGCGGGCGAGCGAGGGGAATACCGGTGGCAGAGGTGGCGCTGCGGTTGGTCGAGGATGCCGACCTGGACGCACTGTTCGACCAGAGAGGTGATCCCGAGTCCATCCGGATGGCCGCTTTCACCACCAGCGACCCCGACCGTGAAGCGTTCGACGCTCACATGGCGGAGACACGCAATTCTCCTGACGTCACCCTTCGTGCCGTCACGTGTGACGGGCGCCTTGTCGGCAGCATCGCCAGCTTCGTCATGGAGGGGGACACAGAGATCACTTACTGGATCGACCGTTCGGCCTGGGGGCGCGGCATCGCCAGCCGAGCACTGGCCCTCTTTCTCGACACGGTCGCGACCCGGCCCCTGTACGCCCGCGCCGCCAGCGACAACCACGGCTCACTCAGGGTCTTGCGGAGAGCGGGTTTCACGGTCATCGGCACGGAGATCTCTTACGCGCCCGCCCGTGGCACCGAAATCGAAGAGACGATCCTGCGTCTCGTTTAGGACGTCGCGGTGGGATGGGGTTGACGTGGGAGGACGTCCAGTCGGCGGGTGGCGATTGCTGTTCGTGGAAGCGGTATCGCCCCGGGCAGCCGCAATCGTCGCCGCCATCGGGATTTCCACAAGGCCGTCAAGATCTGGCGAAATATACCGCCGCCCTCCCACGCTGGCTCGCCCGCTTCGAGACGCAACGCCGTTACGGGGCACTTGGCGAATGTTCACCGGGATGGCAAGGCTTCTTCGTCACGGACGATCCGCAGGCTGCGGCACGCTGACCGCCTCGCCGCCGTCATCCTCTGGTGTGCCAACAACGTCGGTCGCCGGACATACCGCAACCCGCGACCTTCCCTGCGAGCGTTACCGGGACGGGCGCCGGTCACTCCACTCGGTAACCGAGGTGCGTAACTCCTGGCGCCGGTACAGCATCGACAGCGAGCACAGACTCGTCGAACGAGGTCAGCGCGAGTCCACGGTGGACGTTCGCACACTTGATCATGAAGTGCTGCGCGCGGGACCGGCTGAGCGCTTCGCCTGCCACTGTTCGACGGCGACCTGCACGGCCTGCTCGTCTTCGAGGGCGTGCGCGCCGGAGGCTCCGGCGGCGCCGAGGATCACATTGCCGTCGGTGACGAGGACGCCGCCGGCCCACGGGACGAAGTCGCCGTGGTACAGGTACTGGATGCTCTCGACGATGCCGGCCGGAAGCTCGATCTGGCCCGACGGCTTCAGGGCGAGCAGCGCGCTGCGGGCCTTGGCGACGGCGATCCGGCTGGTCATGGGCATGCCGCCGTCGGCGCGGCGCAGGGTGATCACTTCGCCGGCCACGTCGAGCACGGCGACCGCGAGGGGTGGGAACCCCCGCTCGGCCGCGACGGTCAGCGCGGCGTCCACCAGCCAGTCGGCGTCGGCGAGCGTGAGGCCGGGGAGGCGAGGTGAGTCGATCATGGAAAGGAGCTTAGCGTCGGGAATCGCTGGGTGGGTGGGAATAAACCGGCGGTCCTGGCGGGCCGCCACGCGCGACGGTGCCAGCCGCCGGGTGGGGGCGAAAGGCTCAGCGGTCCACGTTCAGCCGGTGCGCGGAAGTGATAGGCCCGACGGGCGTGAAGGCGCTGGGCCCGGGCCCAGCCAGCGCCGCGCGGGAGCGCCGATCGCGAGCCATCGGCGAGCGGCAGCGCTGAGCCCCAGGCCGCCGCCAGCGGTCACGGGCCGGACCTGGGCAAGCAAGCCCCCAGTGGCGAGCGGAAACGCCAGCCAGCGGCGGGTGACAAGGAGCCCGGCCGCGGGCACGGCCGCCAACTGGTGCAGAGGACCGCAGTGGTCGTCCACCGGCGGAGGCCCGGCGCAGCCGCGAGCCTCATGCGAGAGCGCCGAACGCCGGCCGTCAGCGGGTGCTGCGGAAGATGCGCCGCCACCAAGGGGACGTCGGCGCAGGCGAGACCAGGTCGGGCGGAACCGGCCCGGGTGGAACCGACGGAGGCGAGACCGGCCCCGACGAAACCGGCCCGGGTGGAACCGGCCCGGGTGGAACCGACCCAGACGAGAGCGGCTCAGGCGGAACCGGTCCAGACGAGACCGATCCGGACGGAACCGAAGCGGGCGGGGTAGGCCCAGGCGGAACCGACGCAGGCGGAACCGACGTCGGCGGAACCGGCGCGGCCGCCTGATCGGGTGACACAGGGCGCGGCCCCGAGGCGGCCATCGGTGGCGGCGTCTCGTCGTGGATGAACTGGCCGCCGTAGCCGGGCTGGGCCACGGGCGGCGGGGTGTCGTCGTGGATGAACTGGCCGCCCTGGTCTGCGCCGGGGTGCTCGCGGGGACCGGAAGCCTCTGTCACAATTCGCCACCTGAAGTCGCGGTCTACGGCGTCGTCGAGGATACGGCTGCCGCCACGGTTCCGGAAGGTGAGCGCGTGCCCACGACCCTCGTCGGCCTGGTGCTGTTCCTCGTGCTGCTCGTCCCGGGGTTCGCCTACACCCTGCGCCGCGAACGGCTCGCGTCGGCACGCGCGGTTTCGACGTTCCGCGAGACCGTCGAGCTCGCGTTCGTCAGCGTCGTCGCCGATGCGGTCGTGTTGCTGCTGTTCACGCTCGTGCGGGCGATCGTCCCCTCGTGGACCCCCGACGTGCGCCAGTTGCTGCGCGAGCCGGGCCGCTACGCCATCGACAACCTGACCTCAGTAACCCTGTGGGCCCTCGGTCTCCTCGCCGTCGCGGCCGGGCTCGCCGCCGGTGCCGCGAGTCTGCGCCGTCGCCGGGAACACGCCGCCCGCGTTTCGGCGTGGACGATGCTGTTCACCGAACACCCTGGCGCACGCATCCACGTCGGCTGCCGGCTCGACGACGGGAGCTACGTCGCGGGCCGCTTGCGCACGTACAGCCGCTCCGGCGATGACGTCCCCGACCGCGACCTGACGCTCACCGGCCCGATCTCCTACCGCGCGCCGGGCGAAACGACCACCACCGTCCTGCCCGACGTCGGGGCCGCCGCGGTCAGCGCCCGCAACCTCACCCTCCTCACCGTCACCTACGAGGTACCGGTTACGGAATCCTGACGGCACGGCCCGAAAACCCGTCCGCGGCACCGGACCGCACTACGGTTCCCCCGGTGATCGAACGTCTCCAGGGCGTCCGGCGCGACCTGCTCGCCGGAGGCCTCGTCGTGGTGCTGGTGGTACTCGCCGTCGCCGGATGTCTGTGGTGGAACCCGGGCAGGCAACTCGGCCCACGTGCCTTCGCCGGAGCGGGGCCCCGGTTCGGCGAGTGGCCGATCCTGGGCACATTCCTGCCGCACGCGGGACCCGCCACCGCCACGACCGTCCTCATCGGACTCGCGGTCGTCCTCTACGGACCACGGCTGGCCGCACACCTGCCCTGGCGGTACGCGCTCGCCTCCGCTTACGCGGCCGCCGTCGCCTGGACGTGCTCACTCGCCCTGATCGACGGCTGGCAGCTGGGCATCGCCGGGCGCCTGACCACCAGCGCCGAGTACCTGACCGAAGTCCCCGGCATCACCGACATCGGCAGGATGCTGCGCACCTTCAGCAGCCGCATCCTGGACTTCCAGCCGGACTCCTGGACGACGCACGTCTCCGGCCACCCTCCCGCCGCGACGCTCGTCTTCGTTTGGCTGGACCGGATCGGGCTCGGCGGCGGGGCGGCGGCGGGCATCGTGTGCATCCTGGCCGGGGCGTTGACCGCGATCGCCGTGCCCGTGACGATCTCCGCGCTCGGCCGGCGCGACCTCGCTCGCGCGGCGCTGCCGTTCCTCGTGCTGTTCCCCGGAGCGGTCTGGGTCGGGGTGTCGGCGGACGGCCTGTTCGCCGGGGTCACCGCGACCGGCATCGCGCTGCTCGCGCTCGGCGCCACCGGGCGGCTCGCGTGGGCCGCCGCCGCGGGAGTGGTGCTGGGCTTCGGGATCTTCCTGTCGTACGGGCTCGTGCTGATGGGCGCGATCGCGCTCGCCGTCGTGGTGCACACCCGCCGCTGGGCCGCGCTGGCGCTGGCACTGGCCGGGGCGGCCGTCGTTGTGGGGGTGTTCGCGGCGGCGGGGTTCTGGTGGCTCGACGGCTACCACCTCGTCGTCGAGCGCTACCACCAGGGAATCGCGGACCTGCGCCCCTACTCCTACTGGGTGTGGGCCGATCTGGCGTGCCTGGCGCTGGCGACCGGCCCCGTGCTCGGACCCGGTCTGCGGCGCGCGGCGTGGCGCACCGGGCTCGGCGCGGTGGTCGCGGGAGCCGTGGTGGCGGTGGCCGCGTCCGACCTTTCCGGACTGTCCAAAGCGGAGGTCGAGCGCATCTGGCTGCCGTTCGCCGTGTGGCTGGTGGCCGCGGCCGCGTTCCTGCCCCAGCGTTCCCACCGCTGGTGGCTCGCCGCGCAGGCGGCCACGGCGCTGGCCGTCAACAGCCTCGTCGTGACGAACTGGTGAGCAGCCTGACCAGGTAGGACAGCCCCGACACAGCGAACATCGCGGCGACGAGCCAGAGCCAGCGCCCGAGGTAGGGCTGCTGGCTCAGCGACGTCGCGGCGAGGTGCGTGGCGCCGCCCTGCCGGATGATGCCCGGCAGGAACAGCAGGAACGTCAGGCCCGCGCCCAGCAGCGGCAGCCGGACGTGGTTGACCACGCGAACGGGCAGGCGGGTCAGCGCCCGGTCCGCCAGTGCGCCGAGCGGGAACAGCACCAGGTCGTGGACGACCGCCGCCCCGGCGAACCACAGCAGCACGGTCAGCCCCACCGGATCGCCCCACAGGAACGAGGCGGCGTAACCGGCGAGGGCGAAACAGGCCAGCAGCAAGGGAGTCCGCTTCATCAGGCGCTCCGGAAGTCGAGTGCGCGAACCCATTTCGTGCAGTGCACCCCCGGCAGGGCGGGCACGATGATCCGCGCCGGGAAGCCGTGGTCGAGGCTGAGGTCGGCGCCGTTGACGCGCAACGCCAGCAGCGCGTCGGGATCGGTCGTCTGCCCGTGGTTCAGCGTCGCCTGGGCGAAAGGTCCCTGTTCCAGCGAGGAGACGAACGCGGACGCGGGTTCCGGCACGCCCGCCAGCGCCGCGAGGTCACGCAGCCGGACGCCGGTCCAGGTCTGGACGGTCGACCAGCCTTCCACGCAGGCGATCGGCAGCCGGGCCATGTGCTGCGGGAGGGCCAGCAGCTCGTCTCGAGTGAAGGTGCGCCCGGTGACGCCGGTGACCGTCAGCCGCCAGTCCTCGCGGACCACGACGCCCGCCGCCGCAGCTGTCTTGTTGATCGGGTACCGGTTCGCCCCCTCCCCCGGTTCGGTGCCACGCGGCAGCAGGAACGCCAGGTCCCGCAGCGGGCCGCCGACCGTCTGCCCCGCGGTGAGCAGCCCGACGAGCAGCGCGCCGCCGCCGACTGTGCCCAGCAGCCCGCGCCTGCTCATCGTCAGCGGGGCGGGCTCCTTCGCGCGCGGGATGGCCGGTGCGCGACGACGCAGCGAGCGGATCATCGTGGGCAGTTTGAGCGCGACGTGCGTGACGAAGGAGGCGATGAACACCCACGCGCCGAAGTAGTGCCCGGTGTAGAAGCTGAACCCGAAGACGTAGTCGTACTGGATGTTCAGCACGCCCGTGACGATCTCGAACAGGACGCTGCCGACGAGCAGCAGCAACGACAGCCGTTCGAGCGCGTGCGCCACCGAACGGACCGGCGGCCAGGCGAACAGCTTCGGGATGACCGACCACAGCTTCGCCAGCACGACCGGGACCAGCACCAGCCCGAGGCCCACGTGCAGGCCCTGCGTCAGCCGGAACAGCCAGGACGGCCGGGTCGGCCAGTCGAACAACGGCAGGTGCAGCCAGCCGACGTCAGCGGGGAGGTGCTGCCCCGGCCCGTACGCGACGAAATCGAGCAAGCCGGTCAGGACGACCAGCGGCAGGCAGGCGAGCAGGACCGCGCCGAACACCGAGGTGAGCCACGGGCCGCGCAGCGGACTGCGGAACCGGAACAGGTTCTTCACGCGGCCGATGCTAGGGACGGCCACGCCACGGGGGCAGCGATCGTGGGCGGCGGTGAGGAACTCGTAAGACCTGGTGATCCACAAAGGACTCCCGGGACGGGAGGTTTACCGGCCGTGGTCCGCGGGAAGGCGCAACCACCGGCTGGAAGGAGTGAGCACGATGGTTCAGCCAGTACCACCGGGCCCGGATCCGGTGCCGAGGCCCGTCCCGGACCCCGGGCCGCCGCCTCCGGACCCGATCCCGCCCGGCCCGCCGATCCCGCCGGAACCGGACCCGCCCACCGCCTAGCTACGCGTGGCCCGGGGTTCGGCGGGCGCGGTCCTCCTCGCTCCAGCGCACCAGCGGCTGCAGCGCGCTCATCAGGCTCCGGGCCCGCTCGGTCGGGTGGTACGTCACGAGCACCGGCGTGGTGGGCACGACGACGCGCTCGATCAGCTCCTCGGCCTCCAGCTCCCGCAGGCGCTGGGCGAGCAGCCGGTCGGAGATGCCGGCCACCATCGCGCGGTACTCCACGAACCGCTGCGCGCCTCGCACGCCCGCCAGCAGGATCCCGCCCGTCCACTTCCGGCCGACCAGCTCCACCGCGTCCTGGAAGCCCCGGCACCGCTCGTCGTCGATGTGCTCGAACGCCGGGACCAGGGCCCTGTTCGCTCCGCTCATGCTCCCAGTGTACTTACAAAAGGTAAGTCGCTCACCAGGTGTTTGCCGCTGGGCGGGCCGATGGGAATCCTGGAGCCATGCACACCTCCGGCAGCCGCGTCGAGTTCGGCGTGGTCCTCACCTCCGTGACCCTCGCGAAGCTCGCCGAGGACCTCGGGTACGACCTCGTCGTCGTCCCGGACCGCGAAGGCGAACTCGACGCGTGGACCCTGCTGTCCTGGATCGCCGCCACCACGGGACGCATCGGGCTCGCCGCGGAAGTGAGCGGGCCACCGCACCTCCCCGCGATGCTCGCCCGCGCCGCGACCAGCCTCGACCAGCTGTCCGGCGGCCGTGTCCGGCAGGACCTGCCGTCCAGGCTGGTCGTACCGGCCGAGGCGTCCCCCGAGGACCTGCTCCCGCTGATCACCGAGCACGAAGCCCGCACGATCCTGCTCACGTCTGCGGATCCGGACACCCTGAAGCGGTTCGCCGAGGTGATTCCGGCGCTGCGCAAGGCGGTCCCCCGCAGCGCGGCCGCGCTGGCGCTCCGGCGCCCGGGGATCGACTATGACCACGTGCCCTCCTCGATCGCCGAGGTGGTCGAGCCGGGTGACCCCGCCTACCGCCGCTTCCGGTCCGGCTACCTGCGAGGCGGTTCGCCCGGGATCGTGCTGCGGGCGGCCGACGCCACGCAGGTGTCCGACGCGCTGGCCTTCGCCCGGCGGCACCCGCACCTGCCGCTGTCGATCCGCAGTGCGGGGCACGGCATCAGCGGCCGGTCCACCAACGACGGCGGCATCGTCCTCGACGTCTCGTCGATCAACGGCATCGAAGTGGTCGACAAAGCCATCCGCCGGGTGCGGATCGGGCCCGGGGCGCGCTGGATGGACGTCGCCGCCGCGCTCGAACCGCACGGCTGGGCGCTCAGCTCCGGCGACTACGGCGGTGTCGGGGTCGGCGGCCTGGCCACGGCGGGCGGGATCGGCTTCCTCTCCCGCGCCCACGGCCTGACCATCGACCACCTGCGTGAGGTCGAGATGGTGCTCGCCGACGGTTCGGTCGTGCGGGCGAGCGAGACGGAGAACCCGGACCTGTTCTGGGCTGTGCGGGGCGCGGGCGCCAACTTCGGGGTCGTGACGTCGTTCGAGTTCGAGGCCGACGAGGTCGGGCAGGTCGGCTTCGCGGTGCTCGTGTCCGACGCGAGCGATCCGGCGGATTTCCTGCTGCGGTGGGGCCGGGTCGTCGAGAAGTCACCACGGGACCTGACGAGCTTCCTCATCCTTCCGCCACCCCGGCGGGGGCAGCCCCCGGTCGCGCAGACGATCTCGGTGGTCGCCTCGGACGAACCGGACACGGTGCTGGAGCGGCTCCAGCCGATCGCCGACATCGCGCCGCTGTACGGGCAGCAGGCCCAGATCGTGCCGTACGCGGCGGTGATGGCGAACGCGAGCGACGACCCGCACCAGGCCGCCGGCGAACCGGTCTCGCGCAGCGGGCTGCTCGACCACGTGACGCCTGAGTTCGCCGCGACCGCCGCGCAGGTGCTCCGCTCCGGCGGGCTGCACTGGTTCCAGCTGCGGGCCGTGGGCGGCGCCGTGTCCGATGTGGACTCCGACGCCACCGCCTACGCCCACCGGTCCGCGAACTTCAGCGTCGTGGGCATGGGTTTGCGCGACGACGCGGTGGACGCGGCGTGGGGGCGGTTGCGGCCGTTCTTCACCGGGCGCTACCTCAGCTTCGACAGCAGCACCGACCCCGGCCGGATCGCGGACGCCTTCCCGCCGCGCACGCTCGCCCGGCTGCGCGACCTCAAGGCGAAGTACGACCCCGACAACGTCTTCCGCGACAACTTCAACGTGACCCCCGCACAGGAGCAGCGATGACCGACTACGGACAGGAACTCACCTTCGGCGCCTTCGTGACCCCGGCGGCACGGCCGCCGCTGCGGGCCGTCGAGCTGGCGGTGCACGCCGAGGACGCCGGGCTCGACCTGGTGACCTTCCAGGACCACCCGTACCAGCCGTCCTTCCACGACACGTGGACGCTGCTGTCCTTCGTGGCGGCCAGGACGCGGCGGATCCGGCTGTCCGGCAACGTGCTGAACCTGCCGCTGCGCCCGCCCGCCGTGCTGGCGCGCGCGGCGGCGAGCCTCGACCGG
Organism: Amycolatopsis sacchari; assembly: GCF_900114035.1. Lineage (GTDB taxonomy): Bacteria > Actinomycetota > Actinomycetes > Mycobacteriales > Pseudonocardiaceae > Amycolatopsis_E > Amycolatopsis_E sacchari. Next base: position 195,284 of record NZ_FORP01000004.1, read on the forward strand.
CTCTCCGGCGGCAGGCTCGAGCTCGGCCTCGGCGCGGGCGGGTTCTGGGACGCGATCGAGGCGATGGGCGGGCGGCGGCTGACGCCGGGGCAGTCGATCCAGGCGGTGGAGGAGGCGATCGCGATCATCCGGGGCGTCTGGGCGGTGGACGAACCGGGCGGCGTGCGCGTCGACGGCGAGTTCCACCACGCACAAGGCGCCAAGCGCGGGCCCGCACCCGCGCATCCGATCGGGATCTGGATCGGGGCGTACAAGCCCCGGCTGCTGCGGCTCGCCGGCCGGCTCGGCGACGGGTGGCTGCCGTCCCTGTCGTACCTCCCGGACGGGCCGGAGTCGCTGGCGGAGCTGAACAAGTACATCGACGAGGGTGCCGAAGCCGCAGGACGTGCGCCCGCGGAGATCACCCGGTTCCTCAACATCGCGGGGCAGTTCACCCCGAACGGTGGCAGGCTGCTCGTCGGGCCGCCGGAGCAGTGGGCCGAGGAGCTGGCGGACCTCGCGTTGTCCTACGGCACGTCCGGCTTCATCCTCGCGACCGACGACCCGGACACGATGTCGCGCTTCGCCCAGGAGGTGGCGCCGCGGGTGCGGGAACTCGTGGCGGTCGAACGCGCCGGGTAGCGGAGGCTCTACGATCCGTCGGGTGACCACCTACGACGACCTCGCCGAGTTCCTGGACGCCTCCAGCCTGCCGCCGCGGCAGCAGCGGATCCTCGCGACGATCCGGGACTGGGTGGTGCGGTACGGCTACCCGCCGAGCACGAGGGAGCTCGGGGACGCGGTCGGCCTGCGGTCCACCTCCTCGGTGTCGAAGCACCTGGCGAGCCTGGAGGAAAAGGGTTTCCTGCGGCGGAGCAGCAGCATGGCGCGGCCGATCGACGTGCGGATGTTCCTGGGGGAACCGGGACAGCGGTCGTCCGATGTGGACTCCGTGCCGGTGCCGGTCGTCGGCGACATCGCCGCGGGTGTCCCGATCACGGCGGAGGAGCACGTCGACGACGTCCTGTCGCTGCCGAGGGAGCTGACCGGCCGCGGCACGGTGTTCGCGCTGCGCGTGCGTGGTGACTCGATGGTGGACGCCGCGATCTGCGACGGCGACATCGTGGTGGTGCGGCGGCAGTCCGAGGCCCACTCGGGGCAGATCGTCGCCGCGATGATCGACGAGGAGGCCACGGTGAAGGTGTACCGGCGCCGCAACGGGCACGTCTACCTCGAACCGCGGAACCCGGCCTACGAGGTCATCGACGGTGACCGGGCCGTCGTGCTGGGTACCGTCGTGTCGGTGCTGCGCAGCGTCTGATTCCGGTAGTCTCACTACATCCGCTCGACGAGCGGGGGATGGGGCGGAAGGTGAACCAGCCGGACGAGGGGCCGCAGGACAGCAGGGTGCCGCTGCTGGAGGCGATCGCGACGCGCATGGGTGAGTTGCGCCGCAGCGAGCGCAAGGTCGCGGAGGCGGTGCTCGCCTCCCCCGGCGACGTGGTGCACCTGAGCATGGCGGCGCTGGCGGAGCGCGCGGGGGTCAGCGAGCCGACGGTGATGCGGTTCTGCACGGCGATGGGGGCGCGGGGGTTCCAGGCGTTCAAGCTGGAACTGGCGCAGACCGTCGCGCTCGGCCTGCCGGCGACGCACAGCGCGATCGAGCCGGGTGAGTCCGTGCCCACCCTCATCGGCAAGGTGTTCGACCAGTCGATCAGCAGCCTCGACCGGGCGCGGCGGGCGCTGGAGACCGAGCGCATCGAGGAGGCGGTGGAGCTGCTGGCGGGCGCGGGCGAGATCGTGTTCGCCGGGTTCGGCGCGTCGTCGATCGTCGCCCAGGACGCGCAGCAGAAGTTCCCGCTGTTCGGCGTGCCGTGCAGCGCGCCCGTCGATGCGCACCAGCAGTTCATCGCCGCGTCGATGGCGGGGCCGGGGACGGTGTTCGTGGCGCTGTCCAACACCGGGCGGACGCAGAGCGTGCTCGACGTGGCGGCGGTGGCGCAGGAGCAGGGGGCGCGCGTCATCGGGATCACCGGTGAGCAGAGCCCGCTCGCGGAGCTGGCGGACGTGCCGCTGGTGGTGAAAACCTTCGAGGACACGGATTTTTACACGCCGACGCTGAGCCGCCTCGCCGCACTGGTGGTGATCGACGTGCTCGCGACGGGCGTGGCGCTGCGCCGCCCGCCGGAGCACCTGGCGCGCCTGCAGCGGATGAAGGAGGAGCTGACGGCGATGCGCACGGGGGCACGGAAGGCGGTTTCGCCCCGGGTGGAGTGAGGTTGGGGCAGTCGCGGCTGGTTGGGGGCGGTCGGGGCTCAGCGGGGAAGCGCTTTCCGCGCGGCGGGAAAGCCCTTTCTCAGATGGCGAGCAGTTGGGCGTGGGCCGGGGAAGCGCTTTCCGAGTCGGGAAAGCGTTTTCTGACACGGGGAGGCGCTTTCTGAGGCGAGGAGCCGCTTTCCGCGACGCGAAGCAGTTGGGCGCGGGCGAAAAGGCGCTTTCTGAGGCGAGAGCGGCTGATTGGGGGCGAGGAAGCGCTTTCCGGCGACGTGCGGCCGGGAGCGGCCAGAGGATTGGTCGAGAAAGCGCTTTCGCTATCAGGCGTGCCTGGAGCGGGGCGGGGAAGCGCTTTCCTCACGGCCAGCCGCTTGGGGAAGCGCTTTCTGCGGTGCGGCGGGGCGAACACTGCGAGGCGAGGAGAATGCTCCAGGCCGGAGCTCGCCCCACCCGCACAAACCCCACCTCAGCACAAACCTCACCCCCGCCCAAACCCACGCCCGCACAAGCCCACCCCCGCACAAACCCACCCCCGCACGAACCACACCTCGCCCCGACCCACCGTTACGGCACCAGCACGGCCTTCAAACAACCACTTTCCCCCGCCGCCGCAAGCGCTTGCGGGTATTCGTCCAAGGCGAAGCGGTGCGTGATCAGGCCATCGGTGCGTACGCGGCCCGTGCGCAGCAGGCGCAGTGCCGGCTCGATTCCGTGCAGTTGCGCGAACGAACCGAGGATCGTCAGCTCGCGGCGGAACACCTCGTACGCCGGCACCGGCCAGCGTGCCGACTCGGGCGCCATGCCGTACACGACAATGGTGCCGCCGTCGCGTGCCAAGCCGAAAGCCGAGGCCAGCACGGAAACCGCGCCGGTCGCGTCGATCACCACGTCGAAGCCGTCCGGTGCCAGCGAACGCAACGCCGCAATGCCCGATGACGGATCGGCACGGTCCAGGCGCATCGTGTGGTCCACGCCGAACTCCGCCGCCTTCGCCAGTTTCGACGGGGTTGGCGCCGCCACGGTGACGCGGCCCGCGCCCGAGTGCGCGGCCAGCTGCGCCAGCAGCAACCCCGTCGGGCCCGCACCGAAGATCACCACGTCCGACGCCGGGGAAAGCGCTATCCGGTCCAGCCCCCGCACGACACACGCGAGCGGCTCCGCGAACACGGCCACTTCCACCGGCAGGTCGTCGGCGGCGAAGCAGTTCGCCTCCCGCGCCGTCAGGTACTCGGCGAACCCGCCCGGCTCCGTCACGCCCTGCGCCCGCAGGTTCGCGCAGAAGTGTCCCATCCCCCGCCGGCACGGGGCACAGTCCCCGCACCGGGAAGTGTTGTCCAGCACCACCCGCTGCCCCGGCCGCAACCCGGTCACGGCCTCACCGGTGCGCACCACCTCGCCGACGATCTCGTGCCCGGGTGTCAGCGGATAGCGAGGCCCGAACTCACCCTCGTGCAGGTGCAGATCGGTACCGCACAACCCGGCCATCAGGACCCGCAGCAACACCTCGTCCGGCCCCGGTTCCGGGTCCGGCACACTCGTGACCCGGTACGACCGCGGCGCGTCATACACCACCGCCTTCACACGGCACCTCCCAGAACAGCCAGCAGATCCGTCGCGCACCGCACACTCGTGACCCCGCACGACCACGGCGCGTCATACACCACCGCCTTCACGCCACACCTCCCAGCACAGCCAGCAAATTCGCCACCGCAGCCGCCGTCGCGCGGCGGATGCTGGCGTCCGTGTAGCCTCCGATGTGGGGCGTCGCGAGGACCCTTTCGTGTCGCAGCAACGGGGTCAGCTCGGGCGGCTCGGTGTCGAAAGCATCCACGGCGTACGCGCTCAGCCGCTCCCCCTCCAACGCGGCATGCACCGCATCGTCGTCCACCAAGACCGACCGGGCCGTGTTGACCAGCACCGCGCCGCGTGGCGCCAGGTCCAGCAGATCCGCTGTCACCAAAGGCTTTCCGTCGGACGGCGGCGGGCAGTGCAGCGTGACGACATCGCTGCGACCGAAGAGCTCGTCCAGCGAAACAGCGTCCGAAGTGGACACGAACGGATCGTACCCGAGCACGCGCGCGCCGAGTGCGCGGAACGCCGACGCCACGCGCCGCCCGATCTCCCCCAGCCCCACGACGCCCACCGTCACGTCGGCGAGTTCCCTGCCCTGCCTACGACTCCAGCCCCCGGCCCGCACCGACGCCGCCGACCACGGCACGTCCCGCAGCGCGCACAGCGTGAGCGCGAGCGTCAGCTCGGCCACCCCCTGCGCGTTCGCCCCGGCGGCACGCTCGACGCGCACCCCTCGCGCACGAGCCGCGTCCAGATCGATCGCGTCCGTGCCCGCGCCGTTGCGGCTGATCACCTTCAGCTCCGGCGCCGCGGCCAGCACCCGGTCGGTGATGCGTTCGACCCCGGCGAGCCAGCCGTCGCAGCCGGGCACGAGGCCCAGCAGGTCCTCCTCCGCGGGCAGCCGCCCCGCCGGACCGGGCACCAGCTCGTACCCGGCCTCGGTCAGCGGCGCCAGCTCCGGCACGCCGTCGAGCCCCGCCTTCGTCAGCGACCGGGGCGTCACGAGGATCTTCATCGCCGCGCCCCCGACGCCAGCTCGCTCAACGCCTCGAACTCCTGCCCCTCCGTGGCGATGCCGATGCCGAACACCTCGGCGATCACCTGCGTCCAGCCGTGCAGGAAGTACACCCAGCCGTCGTGCACGCGCACGTGCCCCGCCGCCCGCGCCTGGTCCAGGAACACCAGTTCGCCGCGGTAGTTGAGGTCCCACGCGACCGCGTCCGCGGGGAAGACCGCCTTGCCGGTCAACGGCGAACCCGGCGCGTCCTTGCCCAGACCGGTCGCGTTGACGACGAACGAACCGGGCGCGAGGTCCGCCAGCACGCGGTCGTTGTCGCTGGGCGCGGGCACGATGACGGTCTCGATCTCCAGGTCCGTTCCCGCGTCCGCGTGCACGCGCAGGAGCGCTTCGAGCCGCGCGGGGTCGCGGTCGGACACCACGATGCGGCGCGGCCGGTCCTTGCCCGGCCTGCTGAGGTACCACGTGATCGCGATCGCCGAACCGCCCGCGCCCATCACGAACGCGTCCGCCCCCGTGTTCTCCCAGTACCCGGCGGGCAGGATCGCGTCGACCGCGAGCCCCGAGGAGATGGGGTCCTTGGCGTGCGCCACCACCCCGCCGTCCGGTTTGGACAGACAGCTGGTCTCGTGCATCAGCTCCGCCAGCGGGTCCACGCGGGTGAACAGGTCGCCGCACGCGGCGAACAGGTCGAGTTTGTGCGTGGTGACCAGCGCGCCGCGGCCCAGTTCGTCGGCGGCGAGGAACTCCACGACCCGGCGGTAGTCCGCGGCGGGCGCGTGCACCGGCAGGTCGATCCCCTCCAGCACCGCGTCGAGCCCGAGGTGCTCGGCCCAGCGCGGGAACACCGTGCGGATCGAGGAGCTTTTCGTGGTGACGCCGATAAAGTACAGCGTGGGGCGCTGCGCCGGCTCCGGCAGTTCGACGGTCATGACGCGGCCTCCACCAGTTTCACCGCCGTGCGGGCCCGCGCGGCGATCTCGTCCCACTTCCCCGCGCTGATGTCCGCGCGCGGCGCCACCCACGTCCCGCCCACGGCGAGCACCGCGGGCAGGGCCAGGTACTCGGCGAGGTTGTCCGGGGAGACACCGCCGGTGGGCACGAACCGCACGCCCGCGGCGGCGAACGGCCCGGCGAGCGACCGGAGCGTGCCCAGCCCGCCGTAGGCCGCGGCGGGGAAGAACTTCACCACGTCGTAGCCCGCGGCGAGGCAGTCCATGATCTCCGCGGGAGTCACTGCACCGGGGACGAACGGCAGGCCCGCCTCGCGCGCCGCCGCGAGGACGCCGCCTCCGCAGCCCGGTGAAACTCCGAAGCGCGCCCCGGCTTCCGCGGCGTCGGCGACGTTCGCGGGGGTGAGCAGCGTGCCCGCTCCCACCAGCAGTTCCGGCACCTCGGCGGCCACCCGCTCGATCGCGGCCCGCGCCGCGCTCGTCCGGTAGGTCACCTCCATGACGGGCAGCCCGCCCGCGACGAGCGCGCGGGCGAGCGGCACGGCCGCATCGGCGTCCTCGATCTCCACGACGGGCACCACGCGCAGCGCGCCCAGGTCCGCGAGGACGCTCACGCGACCACCTCCACCGGGTAGCCGCGGTGATCCGGGTTGGGCCGCAACGTCCAGCCGTCCCCGTCGGCCACGACGAGCGACTTCATCCCGCCGGCCCGTTCGATGAGGCCGTAGTCCTGACCGGCGTCGGTGTTGTAGCAGAACAACGTCACGAGCGGTTCGTCACCGGTGTTGACGCTGCGGTGCACCCAGTGCCCCGGCACGTGCACGGCCCGGCCGGGCGCCAGCTCGTAGGCTTCGCTGCGCCCGTCGAGGGTTTCCAGCAGCAGCAACCCGTGCCCGCTCAGGCAGTGGTACAGCTCGGCCCGGTCGGGCACGGCGTGCAGGTGTCCGCGGGTGACCGCGAACTCCTCGCCCACCCGTCCGGGCAGCAGTGTCGACGTGCCGATCGTCAGCGCGCCGGGTCCTTCGGCGCACCGGTGCTCCTCCACGCGGTACACGACGTGGTCTCCGCCCAGCTCGGCGAGCAGCGCCTCGTACGCGGCCTGGTCCCGGTAGACGCCGCCCATGTCGCCGAGCCGCTTCTCGTACCCGGACGTGCGCCCCGCGAGCGAGCCGCCGACTCCCACGACGAGCGCGCCCGGTTCGGGGACCGAACGGGGTTCCGTCATCACAACACCTTTCTTGTAGTTCTGCTACACGACGCTGGGCACACGTGTCCCCTCCGCCGGTTTCCGAGCGCGCCGAAGCAGAGGAAGCTCCACTCGGCGGGGTGGCGGTAGTGCCGCTACACCGCGGCGGGCCCGGACACCTGGACCAGGACCTTCACCTGCTCCGGATCACGGGCCGCGGCGAACGCCTCCGCGGCCCGCTCCAGCGGGAAGATCCCGCTCACCAGCTCGTCGGCGGGCACCGTGCGCACCAGGCGCAGTGCCTCCTCGACGTCCTCACGGACGTACATGAGGCTGCCCAGCACCGTGATCTCCCTGTCCTGCACCAGGTGCAGCGGCACGGTGACCGGCCCCGCGGGCACGCCGACGACGACGTACGTGCCGCCCTTGACCAGCAGCCCGATCCCCTGCCGCGCGGTGGCTTCGACCGCGACGCAGTCGAAGACCACGTCGACGTCCCCGGAAAGCGCTTCCTCCGGTGCCACCGCGGTATCCGCGCCCAGCCGCAGCGCCCGCTCCCGCTTGGCGGGCATCGGATCGGTCACCGCGATCTCCGCCGCCCCGGCCGCCCGCGCGGCGGCCACCACCAGCAGGCCGATCGGCCCGGCGCCGAGCACGACGACCCGGCTGCCCCCGCCCACGCCCGCCCGGCGCACCGCGTGCACCGGGGTGGCGAGCGGTTCGACGAGCGCGGCGGCCAGGTCCGGCACGTCGGCGGGCAGCACGTGCAGCCGGTCAGCGGCCACCGTGAAGTACTCGCCCATCGCGCCGTCCGTCTGGCAGCCGAAGACCGCCAGCTCGGCGCAGATGTTGTAGCGGCCCTCCACACAGCGGCGGCACCGGCCGCACGCGAGCCCGGGTTCGAGCACGACCCGGTCACCGGGCCGCAGCCCGGTCACGTCCGGTCCGGTCTCCCCGACGACACCGACGGCCTCGTGCCCCGGCGCGTACGGCAGGTCGATGAACGGGTGCTCCCCCGCCACCGCGTGCGTGTCACTGCCGCAGATCCCCACGAACACCGGCCGGACCAGGACCTCGCCGGGCCCGGGCACCGGGCGGGGCACCCGTTCCAGCGCCACGGTGCCGCCCGGGTGCACGCGCACCCGGGCCACCGCGCCCGGATCGTCCGGCATCAGAAGATGCTCTTCGGGTCGTAGAACTGGGACACGTTCTCGCAGTTGATGCCCTCGGCGCGGGTGTTCTGCGTCTTGGGCAGCGTCTTCGGGTCCACCGAGCCGGTCGCGATGCCGATGGCGGCGTCGAACGCGGCGTCCGCGGCCAGGTTCGGCGAGTTCAGGCCCGTCGAGACGTACTGGCTGTCACAGCCCTTGGCGATCTCGGCGAGCGCCTCCTTCTGACCGTCCGCCGACGCGGCGACGAGCACCTTGGTGTTGCCCTGGTTGCGCAGCACCTGCAGGGCACCCAGCGCCATCGAGTCGTTGAGCGCCAGCATCAGGCCGATGCCGGGGTTCGCGGCGAGCATCGACTCGGTCGCGGGCACGGCCTGTTCCTGGGTGTAGGTGCCGCTGGCGGACGCGACGACCTGCGCCGTGACGCCGCCCTGCTGCAGCCCCTCCAGGAAGCCGCTCTGCCGCGCCGGGCCGACGATCTCGTCGTTCGGGCCGCCGTTGAGCACGCCGACCTGGATGGTCTTGCCGCTGCCGATGCGCTTCGCGGTGAGCAGCCCGGACAGGCGGCCGATCTCGTGGTTGTCCGACTGGATCGACGTGACACCGACGTCCGGAATGCCGGTGTCGACGAACAGCAGCGGCACCTGGCCGGCGACCTGGGTCAGTTGCGCCCGCTCGGTCTCCGGGCTGATGGCGTCGACCACGATGACGTCCGCGCCCTGCGACAGCATCGTCTGGACCTGGTTGATCTGCGTGACGGGGTCGCCGTTGGCGTTCTGGAACAGCAGCTTGAAGCCCTTGTCCTTGGACTTCTGCTCGGCCACCGACTGCATCGCCACGTAGTACGGCGCGTCCATCTGGCGCGCGGCGAAGCCGATCGTGACCTCGTTGGCGGGCTTGGGGGCGGCCGCCGAACCGCCGCTGGAGCCGACGGTGCCGCAGGCGGCGAGCGTCAGCGTCGCACCGGCGACGAGTGCGGCGAGCACACGGGTTTTGCGCATGACGAGAACTCCATTGTCCACAGTGGATGGGTCAGTGGCCGCGCGCGGAGCGCCCGCGGCCGATGGTGGCGAGCCCGACGGCGAGCAGGATGAGCGCGCCGCGGAAGGCGTCCTGCAGGAACGTCGAGACGTTGAGCAGGACCAGCAGGTTGGAGATGACACCGAAGATGGCGGTACCGATCACGGTGCCGACGACGCGGCCCTGCCCGCCGTTGAGGCGCGCGCCGCCGATGACGACGGCCGCGATCGCGTCCAGCTCGAACAGGTTGCCCGCGGTGGGCGTCGCCGCGCCGACGCGGGACACGAGCAGGAAGCCGCCGAGCCCGACGAGCAGCCCGGCGATGACGTAGACGGCGACGAGCGTGCCGCGCACCGGGATGCCGGAGGCCTGCGCGGCCTCCACCCGGCTGCCGACGGCGAACACGCGGCGCCCGAACACCGTGCGGCGCAACAGGAACGCGAGCCCGATCGCGACGAGCACCCAGATGATGCCCAGCAGCGGGACACCGGCGATGGTCGTCGTGCCCGCGACCGTGAAGCCGGACGCGGCGGGGGTCAGCGGGCTGCCCTCGGTGTAGGCGTAGACGAGCCCGCGGGCGAGCGCGAGCATGCCGAGCGTCACGATGAACGGCTCCAGCCCGCGGAAGGCGACGAGGAACCCGTTCACCGCGCCGAGCACCATGCCGACGACGAGCGCCACGAGCAGTCCGACGAGCGCCGACGACCCGCCGAAGAGCCCTGCGGAGAGCACACAAGCCAGGCCCAGCACGGAGCCGACGCTGATGTCGATCCCCCCGGAGATCACGACGAGCAGCTGCGCCAGCGCGACGATGCCGGTGACCGAGATCTGCAGCACGAGGTTCTGCAGGTTGCGGGTGGTGAGGAACGCGTCGCTCGCGAGCGATGCGATCACCAGCAGCGCGATCAGGATCAGCAGCGGGTACTGCTGGCGCAGCCAGCCCCCACCCCGTCCGCGCCAGAACGACCGGGCTTCGCTGCCAGCGCCCGTCTCCAGCGTTTCTTCCACAGCGGTCACGCCGCCTCTCCTCCCAAAGCCGTCCTGATCAGGTCGTCCGTCGTCGCGTCGGCCGTGTCGAACTCGGCCGCCACCTGGCCGTCGCGCAGGACGAGCACGCGGTGGCACAGCATCAGCGCCTCCTCGGCCTCGCTCGTGACCACGAGCACGGCCCGGCCCTGGCGGCACAGGTCGTGGATGATCCGGTAGATGTTGAGCCGGGCACCGACGTCGATGCCCTTCGTCGGCTCGTCCAGCACGACCACCTCGGGGTCGGCCTCGAGCCACTTGGCCAGGCACACCTTCTGCTGGTTCCCGCCGGAGAGCGTGCTGGTGAGCACGTCCGGCCCGCCCTTGATCTGGAACCGCTTGATCAGCTCGGTGACCCGAGCGCGCTCGCGACGCCGTCGCAGCACGCCGAGCCGGGAGGAACTGCCCAATGTGGACAGTGTGAGGTTCTCCCCGTTGGTGAAGTCCGCGACGAAGCCTTCGCGCCTGCGGTCCTCTGTCAGGTACACGACGCCGCGTCGCAAAGCCTCGCCAGGCGAGCGCAGCACGACGGGGTTGCCGTCGAGCGACACCTCCCCGGCGAGCGCCCGCTGCTGCCCGGAAACCGAGCGCGCGACGGAGGAACGGCCGCTGCCGACCAGTCCGTAGACGCCCACGACCTCGCCCTTGGCGACGTCGAACGACACGTCGCGCGCCGAGCCGGCGGACAGGCCGCGCACGGTGAGCGCGGGCGGCCCCGCGGTCTCCGGCAACGCGGGCGGGCGGTCCAGCGCGGTGACGGCCTCGCCGATCATCATCGTCGTGACGTGCCCGGCGTCCGTCTCGGCGGCGCGGACGACGTCGACGAGGTTTCCGTTGCGCAGCACGGCGATCCGGTCCGCGAGCGCGAAGACCTCCGGCATCCGGTGCGACACGAACACCACCGCGGTGCCCGCGGCGCGCTCCGCCGCGACCATGCGCTCGATCTCCTTGAAGTGCTCCTCGGAGGTGGACGCGGTGGTCTCGTCGAGGATCAGCACGCGGTGCGGCGTGACGGTGGCGCGGGACAACGCGAGCATCTGCCGTTGCCCGGGCGCGAGCTGCCGGGCGGGCATGCGCGGGTCGAGGTCGCCGAGCCCGACGTCGCCCAGGATCCGCCGCGTCTCCGGGTCGTCCCCGCGGCGCGCGAGCTTCCACGGCCGGACGTCGCTGCCCGCGCGGAGCCGGTACAGCCACACGTTTTCCGCGAGCGAGAAGTCGTCGACGACCAGGGGTTCCTGGTGCATCAGGAGGATGCCGGCGCGTTCGGCGTCGGCGGGACCGGTGACGGGGCCGTCGTGCCCTTCCACCCGGATCTCGCCGTCGTCCGGGGCTTCCTGGCCGGCGAGCAGCCGGGCGAAGGTGGACTTGCCCGCGCCGTTGGCCCCGCAGACCGCGAGCACTTCGCCCGCGTACCCGTCGAGGTCGAGGCCCTCCAGTGCCCGGACCCCCGGATACCTCCGGCCGACCCCGCGGGCCGAGAACACCACCCGGGGTGACCCCGGTGGCCGGTCGGCACTACTCATGCGCACCTCCTCGTGCCAATCAAGTTGTAGTGAAACTACACATCGATCCGCCGATCGCCTAGCCCCTTCCGACTCCGCCGTGGCTCACGTCACTCGGATGGCCTAATAGGACCTTGCGCAGCGTGAGATAAGCTAGCGAAACTACAGAACCCGGCGGTGCGGCCCTCTTCTCTCGGTGGTGACGGGCCGTACTCGCCCGCGTCCGCGAAGAGGGGAAGATGACCGAGCGATTTTCCGGCCGCCGCATCGCCGTCACCGGCGCCGCAGGCGGGATCGGCAGCGCGCTGTGCCAGTCGCTGCGCGACCAGGGCGCCCGCGTGCACGGGCTCGACCGCGACGGCCTCGACCGGCTGCCGGAAGGCGTCGAGGGGGCGCGGGTGGACCTGCGCTCCGAGGAGTCCGTGGTCGAGGTCGTCCGCGCCCTGTACGCGCAGGACCCCACGCCGGTCGACCTCGTGACGTGCGCGGGCATCGTCGAGGACGACGTCGCCGCCGAGGACATGCCGATGGACCTCTACGACGCGGTGATGGGCGTCAACCTGCGCGGCGTGTTCCTGACGTGCCGCGAGTTCGGCCGCGAGCTGCTGCAGCGCGGCGGCGGCGCCATCGTCAACGTCGCGTCGATGTCCGGCACCGCGATCGTCAACCACCCGCAGAAGCAGTCGGTCTACAACACGACCAAGGCCGGGGTCAGCGCGCTGACCCGCTCGCTGGCGGTCGAGTGGGGGCCGCGCGGCGTCCGCGTCAACGCGGTCTCCCCCGGCTACGTCGACACCCCGCTCAACGCGCTCAAGAAGCACATGCACGAGCAGTGGAAGGCCGAGACGGTGCTCGGGCGCTTCGGCGAGCTGCGTGAGATCACGTCCGCGATCGAGTACCTGCTCAGCGACGAGGCCTCGTTCTGCTGCGGCACCGACCTGCTCGTCGACGGGGGGTTCTCCCTGCGATGATCATCTCCCACGACCTCGGGACCACCGGCGACAAGGCGACCCTCGTCGACGAGACCGGCACCGTGCTCGCCGCCGTGACGGAGACCTACGGCACCGACTTCGGCCCGCGCGGCAAGGCCGAGCAGGACGCCGACGCGTGGTGGGCCGCGGTCTGCGCGGCGACGCGCCGGCTCGTCGCGCAGCACCCGGCGGCGCTGGACCGGGTCGAGGGCATCTCGTTCTCCGGGCAGATGATGGGCGCGGTGCTGCTCGGCGACGACGGCCGCCCGGTGCGGCCCGCCATCATCTGGGCGGACACGCGGTCGGTGGACCAGACCGCGCAGCTCGTCGAGCGCGTCGGGATGGAGAAGGGGTACTCGATCACGGGGCACCGGCTCAACCCCACCTACTCCCTGTCGAAGGTGATGTGGGTGCGGGACCGGGAGCCGGAGGCGTTCGCGCGGACGCGGCACGTCGTGCTGGCGAAGGACTACGTGGTGCACCGGCTGACCGGTGTGCTCGCTACCGACCCGTCGGATGCCAGCAGCACCAACGCCTACGACCAGTCCACAGAGGACTGGTCCGGTGAGCTGCTCGACGCCGCCGGGCTCGACCGGGCGTTGTTCCCCGAGATCCTCCCGTCGACCACCGTCGTCGGGAAGGTGAGCGCCGAAGCGGCGCGGGAGACCGGGCTGCGCGAGGGCACGCCCGTGGTGCTCGGGGGTGGCGACGGTCCGATGGCGGCGCTGGGCGCGGGCGTGCTCGACGCGGCGAGCGGCGCCTACGCCTACCTCGGCTCGTCGTCGTGGGTTTCGCTCGCGGCCGACGCGCCGCTGCACGACCCGCGGATGCGCACGATGACGTTCAACCACGTCATCCCCGGCCGCTTCGTGCCCACCGCCACGATGCAGGCGGGCGGCGCGTCGCTGGAGTGGATCGTGTCCACGCTCGCGCCCGGCGACGACCAGCGGTACTCCCGACTGCTGGGCGGCGCCGCGGAGGTCACCGCGAGCGAGGACGGGCTGTACTTCCTGCCGCACCTGCTCGGCGAGCGCTCGCCGTACTGGAACCCCAAGGCGCGCGCGGTGTTCGCCGGGCTGGCCCGGCACCACGGTCCCGCGCACCTCACGCGCGCGGTGCTCGAAGGCGTGGCCTTCAACCTCTACACCGGGCTGCGGGCGTTCACCGAGAACGGCGCGAGCATCGACCACGTGGACGCGATCGGCGGGGCGGCGAACGCGGGCGTGCTGCTGCGGATCTTCGCCGACGTGTGGGGCGTGCCGGTGCGGCGGCGGGAACTGGCGGACGAGGCCACGTCGCTCGGCGCGGCGATCGTCGGCGGGGTCGGCGCGGGTGTGTTCGGCTCCTTCGACGTGGCACGGCGGTTCGCCGAGAACCGTGCGGAGGAACGCCCGGATTCCGCCGCGCACCAGCGTTACGCGCGGGAGTACGAGATCTTCATGGACGCCTACCGGCGGCTCGAGCCGTGGTTCGAGACGCTATGATCCGGACCGTGCTCGGCGACGTGCCCGCCGCCGGGTTCGGGCCGGCCGACTACCACGAGCACCTGTTCCAGGTGAGCCCGCTGCTCACCGGGGACGAGCTGGACGACGAGACCGCGAGCGGCGAGGAAGCGCTTTCCCTTGTCACCGCGGGGATCTCGGCGATGGTCGAGGCGACGCCGACGGGGCTGGGCCGGAACCCGGCCGCGGTCGCGCGGATCAGCCGCGCGACCGGACTCCAGGTCGTGCACGTGACGGGCGCGCACCGCGAGGAGCACTACCCCGCCGGGCACTGGCTCCGGGACGCGGACGACCTCACCGCCCGCTTCACCGCTGACGTCACCGAAGGCCTGCCCGCCGAGGACTCCCCCGCCCGCGGCCCGGTCGCCACCGGTCCGGATGGCGAGCCGGTGCGGGCGGGCATGGTGAAGGCGGGCGTCGGCTACTGGCGGATCTCACCGTTCGAGCAGCGCGTGCTGGCCGCCGTCGGTGAAACCGCGGCGGCGACGGGCGTGCCCGTGATGGTGCACCTGGAGTACTGCTCGGCGGCGTTCGAGGTGCTGGAACTCCTTGCCGCGCAAGGGGTTCCAGCACACCGCGTGGTGCTGGCGCACGTGGACCGCAACCTCGACCCCGGCCTGCACGCCGAGCTCGCGGCAGTCGGGGCCTACCTCGGGTTCGACGGTATGGCCCGGCACCGCGAGGCGCCGGACTCGGCGATCCTCGACGACCTCGAACAACTCGTCACCGCCGGGCACACGCCGAGAATCCTGCTGGGCGGGGACGTCGCCCGCCGCGGCCGCTACCGGGCCTACGGCGGGCTGCCCGGCCTCGACTACCTGCCGCGCCGGTTCCTGCCGCGCCTCACCCGCCGCGTCGGCGAGGACGCGGTCGGCGAGATGCTGCGGCACAACCCGGCGCGGCTGCTCACCCTGTCCTGACGCTCAGGCGCGGACGGTCTTCAGCGCGCGGGACCAGGACTCCAGCTGGTCGAACAGCACGCCGGCCGCCTCGTCGTGCTGCGGGCCCGGCTTGAACGCCGAGAAGTTCTCGAAGTCGGTGTACAGGGAGAACGACAGCTGCTGGCGCACGTGCGCGAGCTGCAGCTCGCTGGCGATGGCCCGCAGGTGCTCGATCGCCCTGGCGCCGCCGAGCGCGCCGTAGGACACGAACGCGGCGGCCTTGTTGTTCCACTCGCCGTAGAGGTAGTCGATGGCGTTCTTCAGCACGCCCGAGGTCGAGTGGTTGTACTCGGGGGTGACGAAGATGAAGCCGTCGTAGGAGGCGATCTTCTCGGCCCACGCCTTGGTGTGCTCGTTGGCGTACTGGCCCAGGGAGGGCGGGATCGCCTCGTCGAGGTGCGGCAGCGGGAAGTCCGCCAGGTCGACGAGCTCGTAGTCGGCGTCGCTGCGCCCCTTGGCCTTCTCCAGCACCCAGTCGGCGACGGCCTTGCCGTTGCGGCCGGGGCGGGTGCTGCCGAGGATGATCGCGATCTTGAGGTCGCTCATGGTTCTGCCGGTCCTTTCGTATGAACGTTCATACGCAACCTAGCGCGGTTGATATGAACGTTCAAGTGGCGGTGCTAAACTGGGCGCATGTCACGTTCCCCCTCCTCCGCCGGGCCCCGCTGGCTGGACGCGGGCGAACTGAAGACCTGGCAGTGGTTCACGCTCCTGCTCAACGAGCTGCCCCACGCTATGGGCAGGCAGCTCCAGCGGGACGCCCAGCTGAGCTACCTGGAGTACTACGTGCTGGCGGGTCTGTCCGATCAGGCAGACCACCGGATGCGCATGTGCGACCTGGCGGTGCTGGTGAACTCGGAGCAGTCCCGGCTTTCGCACCTCGTCGGCAGGCTCGAGAAGCGCGGCTTCGTGCGCCGCGAGCCGGACCCGGCCGACGGCCGCTACATGCACGCGATCCTCACCGAGGCCGGGTACAGCCACCTGCGGGAGGCCGCGCCCGCGCACGTCGAACACGTCCGCGAGGTGGTCTACGACGCCCTCGACGCCGACGAGCTGCGGGCTCTGCGGACGATCTCGGAGAAGATCGTCCGCAGGCTCGGCGACCGGCGGCCGCTGAACGGCGAGTGACGAGCCGACCGCGCGGTGTGGATGGGCGCTTCCCGCCGCGGTTCCCCCGCGACGGGAAGCGCCCCGTCCGATGTGGACACTACGGCGGCGGCAGCGAGAACCCCGCGGCGGCGATCGCCGTCACCCCCACGACGGCGAGGCGCCGCACCGGTGTCGTCCGCGCACTGCGTGCTGTCATGATCTTCCCCCGGTCATCGCCCGAAAATCGGCGAGACCGAGCATGCCCGCACGTCCACCGGGGCACATCCGGCATCCGGGTGACGCGGCCGGTTTCGTCCGGATTGGTCCGGTCCTGCCGGAAACGGTCAGCCCACCACGGTGTCCGGTGGCACGGTGCGCACGCCGGTCAGGTCGGCGTGCACGATGAGGCGCTGGTAGCTCGCCCACTTCGGGTTGCACGTCGTCAACGTCAGCACCTGTTTCACCGGCTGCGCGGCGGGGTTGTCCGGCACCGGCGCGATCACGTCGACGTCGCTGGGCCGCACGATCTCCGTGCCCGTCACCGTGTACGTGTACACAGTGGACCCCGCCTGCACGTACACCGGATCCCCCGCCGCGACCTGGTCCAGGTCCCAGAACACGCGGGGTGCGCGGTGCCCGGCCACCGCGAAGTTGCCCAGCTGCCCCGGGTACGCGGTGCCCGGGTAGTGGCCGGGGCCGCGGCGCAGGTCCGCCAGCGTCACGCCCTCGACCACCACCCAGTGCAGGTTCAGCCGCGGGATCGTCAGGCGCACCAACGGTTTCCCGTTCGGTGGCGCCCCGGTTTCCCACGGGTTGCCCACGACCGGGGCGGGCAACCCGGCCGGATCGGGCTGGTCCCACTGCCGGTCCAGCTCCTGCTCCAGCGCGTGCTGCTCCCGGTCGGTCTTCGCGGGCACCACGTACAGGTGGTACACCCCGAACAGCAGCAGGACCAGCCCGATCGTCACGAACGTGGAGCCGAGCGCCCCGTAGAGCCTCGGCCGCCACCCCAGCCGCACACGGTTCGCAGTTCTCATCACACCGGCTCCAGCTCCCGTTCCCGCTCCGCGGCCCGTCTCGCCTCCTGCCGGATCCGCTCCTCCCGGCGCAGGCGCTTGCGCTGCCACGGCCACGGCACCCCCGTGTTGGGCAGCCGCTGGTCCGGCAGGAACTGGTCGGGCCTGCCGATCTTGTCCAGCGCCCCGAGCGCGGCGACGAGCAGCGGGAACAGCAGGTAGGTGCTGTAGACCACGAAGACCGAATGCTTGACGATGTCGTTCATCCCGTCGGACAGCAGCACGGACGCCAGCTGCGCCATGGTGTTCAGCGACATCGCCGCGAGCACCCAGCCGATGCCGCGCCCCGACGCCCCGAGCCTGCGGTGGAAGGCCAGCCACAGCCCGAGCGCCAGCGAACCCAGCCACAGCACCGGGAACACCACCCACCGCAACGGCCGGAACAGCGTGAACAACGCCTCCCCGACGAACACGCGGTTCTCGTGCGCGTAGGCGGGCTCGCCGCTGTCCGGCAGGTAGTTGCCCAGGTAGCCGGGCCTGGCCTCGGTCACCGCGTCGAGCCCCTTGTCCAGCACCGCGAAGATCCGCCCCGGGTGCGTGGCGTAGAACTCGACGATCTTGCCCATGCTCATGGTGTCGAGGAACTCGCGGTAGCCCTGCGGCACTTCACCGGGCCCGGACAGGGCCAGGATCGACTCGCCGTTGTACTTCGCGAGGCTTTCGTCGACGCCGAGGTCCTTCAGGTCCTGCTCCGGGTCGGAGCCCAGCGGCAGGATCGTCTCGAACACCTGGTGGAAGTAGTAGATCTCGGTGAGCCACCGCGACTGCGACGCCGAGAACTGGAGGCAGCCGAACACCAGCAGCCCGCAGATCGCGAACGCCGGCGTGCGGCGCAGCCCGCCGACGACTAGGCGGCGCGCCAGCCGCGGCCGCGGCTCCGGCCCCATCTCCGGTTCCCGCCGACGCCGGAACACCTTGGCCAGCAAGGGAAAGCGCACCGGCCGGATCAGCATCGCCGGCAGCACCCCGGCGAACATCGTGATCGTCTGCGTCTTCGCCACCACCGTCCACAGCACCGCGGCGGACACCAGCAGCAGGTCGGACACCGTGGCGTAGTTCCGGCGCAGCAGCCGCAGCAGGGCCGCGATGATGAACAGCATCCCGATGATCGCGGCGGGCTCGCTCAGCGGCGAGATGAAGTACGGCGCGATCGCCGAGTCGGCCGTGAACAGCCCGATCAGCGACACCACCAGCACCCGCACCCACACCGGCAGCGGGAGCGCGGCGCAGATCAGCCCGATCGCGACGCCGAAGAACACCGACACCACGATCCCGAGCATCCGCAGGTCGAGCGCGTGGTGGTAACCGAACAGCGGCGTCAGGAGCTTCGCCAGCCACAGGAAGTACCACTCGCTGCTGTAGTACGGCTCCCCGGTGCCACCGGCGCTGCACGCCTCGCCGTACCAGACGTGCGTGTCGTACACCGGGTTCAGGTACGCCCACACGTCGTGCCCGTTCGGCACCGAGGCGACCTGCAGCTGGCACATCAGGCGGTGGCCGTCGAAGTTGTCCGCGAGCCCGACCGCGCCGCCGACGAACAGCCGGCACAGCATGATCACGGTCCACAGCAGACCCATCGTGGCGGACACGACCGGGATCCGGCGTCCCGGCTCGGCGAGCCAGCCCCACGCGCGCCGCCCGGCCCCGAGCGGCGCGGCGAGTTTCGCGACGGTCACGCCCCCTCCCCCTTCGCGTACGAGCGCACGCTGACGTCGAGGGTCGCCTTCGGGTCGGACGGCGCCAGCCAGCACCGGCCCACCCTGCTGTCCTGCCGGATCGACGGGTCACCCGGTACCTCGACCACGACAGTGAGGTCCGGCCGCGACTTCAGCGGGGCACCGAGGTAGGCCTCGGCCTCGGGGCCGCACAACCGCTGCGCGACGCCGACCATGAAGTCCCTGCCCTTCTCGATCTGGTCCGTGCCGAACAGCAGCCACGGGTTGACCAGCTCGCGGTTGTGCGGCACCGCGCACGTCACCTCGTTGGCGTCCAGGCGGCACGTGCGGAAGCGCGAGCCCTCCTTCGTCTTCATGGCGTCCTTGAACGGGAACGACACCGCGACCGGCGACAACTGTCCACGAGGGACACTCATCACGTCGCACCGCATGCGGCGCTCACCGGCGTTCCACTCCTCCGAGGTCGGGAAGAACGTCACCGTCGTCAGGTCCCGCACCGCGTCGCGGTCGTCCGCGCCGACGTAGGCGTTCAGGGCATCGCCCTGGCACAGGGGCGGTCCCTCCTTCTGCAGCAGGACCGGGCTCGGCCGTTCCTTCGCCGCCGCCAGCTCACCGGTCAGCTCCACCACCTGGTAGGTCTCGGTGGTGTGCTCGGCGTCGCAGCGCACGGACGGCTTGGTGTCGGTCAGGAACGCCCACGACGTCTCGACCGCCTCGTCGAGCTCGTGGCACGAGCCCACCTCCCACTTGGTCAGCAGGGGCCCCGCGCCGAGGCCGGGCGGGCTCTGGATGAACCCGGCCGCCGCGAGGGCGACCCCGCCCAGCGTCACGACCACCAGCAGACTTCCCCAGGCGCCGCGGACGAAGCCGCGCCGCACCTTTCCGGACCGCTTCATTTCGCCACCGCCTCCGCGACGGCCGGCTGCTGCGCCCCGGCCAGTTCGCTGTTCCTCCGCGTCTTCTTCCAGCTGCCCCGCCCGGTGACGAACCGCCCGAAGGCCCGCCAGGCGATCACGTAGTTGAGCACCGAGTACACCGCCACCGCGAGCCCGTAGTAGAGGGCCGAGCGCCGGCTCACCCCGGGTTCGCAGCGGGACCGGTAGAACCAGCCCCAGATCGCGAACTCCCCGATGCCGACGATCGCGTAGGCGAACATCAGCAGCAGCCCGCCGTTGAGCAGGAAGCCCTGCATGAAGTCGCGGTAGGCCGCCGCGTTGAACGCGAACACCGCGAGCGGGATGACGTACACGACCGAACCGATCACCTGCACCCACGGGCGCAGCATGAAGTAGAGGATCTCCAGGAAGCCCGCGGTGGAGAAGCACGGCGAGCCCCAGACCCTGGGCAGGTAGCGGAAGCACTGCATCGAGCCCTGCGCCCACCGCGTCCGCTGCACCACCAGCGGCTGCACCGTCCACAGTGCCTCCTGGTCGACCCAGGAACTGCGGCTGTAGGCCGTTTTCCAGCCCGCGAGCATCAGCCGCAGCCCGAGTTCGAAGTCCTCCAGCAGCGCGTTGCCCCACGGCTCCCGCTTCTCGCCCGCGATGGAGTCGAGCGCGGTCAGCCGGTTGAGCTGCCCGTTGCCGCCCATGTTCACGGTGCCGGTCTTGCGGCGCGTGATCTGCATGGCCGAGATGGGCCCGCGGAACTCGATGTCCTGCATGCGGGCGAGCATCGCGGCGAACCTGTTCGCCAGCGGCCCCTTGCCGGGCAGTGGGCGTGCCACGTCGCGGTTGACCATGCGGACCTCGACCTGCACCGCGCCGACCGTCTCGTCCTCGAACGCGTCCGGTCCGGCGCACAGCTGGAGCATGTTCGGCGACGGCCTGCCGTCGGCGTCCACCACCGCGACGATCGTCTTCGCCCGCGCCCCGGTGTCCCCGACGTGGTCGCTGATCTCCCGGTACCCGTGGTTCAGCGCGGCGCCCTTGCCGAGCCGGGCGTCCGGCAGCCGCCGCGTGAGCAGGTGGACGTTGGCGTTGCGCTCGGCGTGCCCGGCGACGATGCGGGCGGTGCCGTCGGTGGAGGCGTCGTCGATGACCCACAGGTGCGCCTCGGGGAACGTGGTCTCCAGGTAGTCCAGCGTGCCGCCGATGACGGCCTGTTCGTCCCGGCACGGGATGATGAAGTGCCAGTCCAGCGCCCCGGGGTCGCCAGGGCGTTCCGGCTTGGCCTTGAGGAACCCGCGCACCAGGATGCACACGTACGCGAGGAAGATCAGGCCGAGGAAGAACGACAGGCTGATCGAGACCTCGAGGAGGCTCATCCCTCGACCGCCTCCTCCTTGCGCCTGCGGCGGGGCCGGTGGCCGGTCATGATCCGGAGGTAGACGAGGATCGCGGCACCGCCCGCGGCGAGCATCACGAGCGAGCCGATCAGCACGTGCCCCCAGTCGAGCCCGGTCTTGCCGAACCTCCCGGCGAGCGCGACGATCAGCGTGAGCCGGATGTTGTTGGCGACGGCGATGATGACGAACGCGACCAGCGTCGCGAGCACGACGCGGCCCCGGGAGCGGGCGGTGGACAGGAACATCGCGCCGGAGATCGCGAACAGCGGGGCCACCAGCAGCACGCTGCTGCACGCGAGCGAGACGATGATGCCCATGATCCCCGGCGACGCCGAGGTCTGGAAGTACATGACGGGACGGCCGGGCAGCGGGAAGGTGTGCTGGCCCAGCACACCGCTCACGACCTCACTGGCGAGCCACGTCTCCCCCACGCGGTAGCGTTCCTGGAAGACGATCATCGTCACGACGATCGCGGCGCAGCACGCGGCGGCCAGCCAGCCCACCCACGCGTGTCTCCTGCCGGAGTCACCCGGCGCGCCCGCCGGGACGCCCGCCCACGGCGCCGGGATGCTTTCACTGCTCACGAGAGTCCTCCCCCGCACCGTCCGAGCACCGGGAGAGCCCCGCCGACCTGCGGGCTGGTTTCACCTGCGTACATCCGAGTCAACAGTCCCCTCGCCTTCGCAACGACTTTCTCTCCCCCTAGGACCGGAGGACGGCGGCGGACATGACGGCCCCGAACGGGTCATCGGCGCAGGGCCCCGGACAGCCCGGTGCCCGGGCGGATGCGTCATCCGCCCGGGCACCGGGTTCCCGCCGTCTCCCCTCAGACGGCCCCTCCCCCGAACGGCCGCGGCACGTCACCGCCGAGCGCGGCGAGGTTGCGCGCGACCACGTTCTTCCGGACGAACGTCAGGCCCGCGAAGATCAGCATCGCTCCGATCGCGAGCATCAGACCGAGCGCCGGAGAGCCCGTGGCCGCGAGCACCCCGCCGACACCCCCGGCCGTCCCACCGATGTGGGGGTTGATTCCACCTGCGTACATCTGAATGGCTGTCCTCTCACTTCGCCGACTACGACCCTGAAGACGCGCCCGGTGCGGCGGACATGACGGCCTCCTCCGCGCGGAGGAGGCCGCGGCCGGGGAGGCCCCGCCTCACCCGATGAGGCGGGAATGCGATTCGGGCCATTCCGCCGGGGAATTCACAGGGGGCCCCGGAGCTGGGAAAACACGGCCGGAAAAGGGAATCAGGAAAGGCTCACCTAAACAACGGGAAACTGCGCCAAGAGGCATGCGGTGGCATTCTCCGGGGTACCGCATCGACGACCCACCACGAAACAGTTCCCAGGAGGCGGAGATGACCACGACCGAGATGCCCCCCGTGGCCGACTGCACGGTCACCGGCTGTTCCTACAACCACGACGGCTGCCACGCGTACGCGATCACCGTGAGCGGCGAGAACGGTTCGGCCGACTGCGGCACCTTCGTCCCGCTGAACACCAAGGGCGGCCTGGAAAAGGTCGTCGCACAGGTCGGCGCCTGCTCCCGGACGGACTGCCGGTTCAACTCCTCGCTGGAATGCACCGCCTCCGGCGTGCGCGTCGGCCCCGGTGGTGACCACGCCGCGAACTGCCTCACCTACACCCCGGTGTAGCGCACGGCCGGGCCGCGCCCGCGGCCCGGCTACTCCCCCGCCCAGCGCGTGACGTCCCCGCCGGCCTCGTCGTGGTCGGTGGAGACGCTGAGCTCCCGCCACTTCTCGTCCTCGTCCAGCCGGCGCGCCCAGGCGCCCCGCCCGAGCCGGTAGGCGTCGCTGCCCAGCAGCAGCCGCAGCGGGGGCTCGTCGAGCCCCGCGACCGTCAGCACGACCCGCGCCACCTTGGCCGGGTCGCCGTAGGCCTCCTGCTTGAAGTTCCGCATCGCCTCGGCCCCGGCGCCGACCGTGGCCCGGTAGGGCTCGCTGACCGGCGGGGTGTGCATCGACGACCCCGCCCAGTCCGTGCGCATCCCGCCGGGTTCGAGCACGGTGACCTTGATGCCGAGCGGCCGCACCTCACTGGCGAGCACCTCGGAGAACCCGCCGACGGCCCACTTCGCCGCCTGGTAGGCGCTCAGGCCCGGCGTGCCCATGCGCCCGCCGACCGACGACACCTGGATGAGGTGCCCGCCGCCCTGGCGGCGCAGCACCGGGATCGCGGCCCTGCTCAGGTACACGGTGCCGTAGAAGTTGGTGTCGATCTGCCGCCGGAACGCCTCCAGCGTCGTGTCCTCCAGTGCCGCGCGGTCAGCCTGGCCCGCGTTGTTCACCACCACGTCGAGCCGGCCGAAGGCCTCGACCGCCTCGGCGACGATCCGTTCCGCGGCCCCGGCGTCAGTGACGTCGAAGCGTGCCGCGCGGATGCGGTCGCCGTGGGCCGCGACCAGGTCGCCGAGCGAACGCGGGTCGCGGGCCGTGGCCAGCACCCGGTGCCCGGCGGCCAGTGCCGCGGTGACGATCTCGCGGCCGAGGCCGCGCGAGGAACCGGTGACGAGAAAAACCTGGGACATGACAGCTCTCCTTTTACGCAATCCGATTGCGTTAAAACCACCGTAGCACGTAACGCAAGGGACGTGCGTTACAGTGGGGTCATGCACCGCCGCGCCCGCTCGCAGGAAGCCAAGCTCCAGCGCACGGAGGACCTCCTCGCCGCGGCGCGCACCCTCGCCGCCGAACGGGGCGGGGTCCGCCACGTCACGCTCGCCGCCGTCACCGAGGCCGCCGGCCTGCACCCCTCAGCGGTCCGGCGCTACTTCGACAGCAAGGAGGAACTCCTCCTCGAGCTCGCCGAACGCGGCTGGCGGCAGTGGCGTGAGACCCTCCTCGCCCGCGTCTCCGGCGCGCACGACCTCACCCCCGAGCAGACGGCCTCCGCCGTCGCGCAAACCCTCGCCGCGCAGCCGTTGTTCTGCGACCTGCTCACCCACGTCCCGCTCAGCCTCGAAGGCGAGGTCGCGATCGACCGCGCGCGCCGGTTCAAGGCGGCGTCGTTCGGGGCCTACGACGACATCGTGGAGGCGCTGGCGAAGGCGGGCGCGCTGACCCCGGCCCAGGCACGGGACCTGGTGACCGCCGCGGTCGGCATCACCGCGAACCTCTGGCAGGTCTCCCACCCCACGGCGACGCTCGCCCGGCTCTACGCCGAGAACCCGCGCTGGGAGCACGCCGCGCTCGACTTCGAACCACGCCTGACGCGCCTGCTGCGGGCGATGGCCCGCGGGCTCGCCCGCTGATGACGAGACCCCGGGGGTGGGCGGCGGACGCGATCGGCCGCACCGTGCACCGTCCCGCCCAGGTCCCGGCCGGGCTGCCGCTGCCTGAACGTGCAGCGATGGCGTCCGAACGCCCCGGCACGTGAGCCGGCGGTCGCCGGGGCCCGTACCACCCAGTGCGAGGCCCCGAGCCGATCCGGAAGGATTTCCGATGAAACGTGCACTACCGGTCGCCGTCCTGCTCGCCGCGGGTCTGGTGACCGCGGGCTATGCCGGCGCCACCACGGCCACGACGACCGAAAAGGTCCAGACCACTAGCGCCACCACCCGGTACACCCCCGTTCCGCCGGAGCTCCAGGTGCCCGACGGGCACAAGCTCGTCCTGGCCGCCCACGTCGAGCAGGGGGCACAGGTGTACACGTGCTCGGCGGGCGCGTGGACGCTGCTGGAGCCCGCCGCCGTGCTGCGCTCCGGGAGCACCGTGGTGCTGCACACCAAGGGTCCACAGTGGATCTCCCCGGCGGACGGCAGCGCCGTCACCGGGAGCGCCGTCGCGAACGTGCCCGTCGAGGGAGCCGTGCCCCAGCTGCTGCTGAAGGCGACGGCGAACCGCGGCACCGGGCTGTTCGGCTCGGTGGACTACATCCAGCGGCTGGCCACCCGCGGCGGCGTCGCGCCGGCGGGCCAGTGCACCGACGGAGCGCTCCAGGCCGTCCCCTACTCCGCGGAGTACCGCTTCTACTCTCCCGCCTGACCCCGGCCCGGCCCGCCTCACGCGTCCGCGCGGAGGCGGGCCGCGTCCTGTCCCGGCGGGGCGCCGAAGAGGCGCCGGTACTCGCGCGTGAACTGCGACGGGCTGTCGTACCCCACGAGGTGCCCGACCCCGGCGACGTCGCCGGGCCGCGCCAGCAGCAGCGAACGCGCTTCCTGCAACCGGATCCGCTTCTGGAACTGCAGCGGGCTCAACGTCGTGACGGCGCGGAAGTGCCGGTGGAACGCCGAAACGCTCAGCCCCGCCAGCCGCGCGAGGTCCTCGACCCGCATCGGCTCGGCGTAGTGCTCGCGGATCCAGCGGATCGCCTTGGTCACGTGCGCGAGCTCGCCGTCGGCGAGCCCGATCTGCCGGACCCGGCCGCCGAGCGGCCCGGTCAGCAGCCGCCACAGGATCTCCCGTTCGATGAGCGGGGCCAGCACGCGCACGTCCTGGGGCCGGTCGAGCAGGCGCAGCATCCTCGCCACCGGGTCGAGCAGGTCGGGCCCGGCCTCGCACGTCGCGATGGCCGCCTCGGGCCGGGGCCGCCGCGCGGCCGCGGCCTCCAGCAGCAGCGGGGCGATCACGGCCGCCCGCAGCACCAGCCCCAGCGACAGCGCCGGACGGCCCGGCGCCACGTCGACGTAGTGCCCCGTGACCGGCAGGTCGGCGGTGACCAGGAGGCACTGCCCCGCGCGGTACTCGTACGCCCGGTCCCCCAGCAGCAAGCGTTTCCCGCCCTGCGCCATCACGATCAGCAGCGGTTCGGACAGCGCGTACTCGGGCTCGACCTGGTCCACTTTGGACAGCAGCAGCCCCGGCACGGCGCTGCCCAGGTCCGGCCGGGCGTGCGCGGAGATGCGCTCGCGGATCTCGTCCAGCAACGTCTGCACGCTCCCACACAAGCAGCGCCGCCGCGCGTCCCGCAAGCCCGATCCTGGCGAACGGGGCAGGATCGGGCAAGAGCCCGCGCGGATCGGCCGCTGGGGTCTATCCTGCGCTCCGGGGAGCGGCATCCGCCACCGACCGCGGGGAGGCCCGCCATGAGACGACTGGTGATCTGCTGCGACGGCACCTGGAACCGGCCCGACCAGCTGCAGGGCGGCAAACCGTGCCCCACCAACGTGACCAAGCTGGCGCTCGCCGTGGCCGACGAGACCGACGGCGTGCCCCAGCTGCTCTACTACCACCCCGGCGTCGGCACCTACCGGCGGGAACGCCTGCGGGGCGGCGCGTTCGGGTTCGGCCTGTCCCGTGACGTGCGGAGCGCGTACCGCTTCGTCGTGGACAACTACCAGCCGGGCGACGAGATCTTCCTGTTCGGGTTCAGCCGGGGCGCGTACACGGCCCGCAGCACGGCCGGCCTGATCCGCAACGCGGGCGTGCTGCGGCACGAGCACGCGTACCGGCTGCCCGAGGCGTACGACCTGTACCGGGCGAGGGCGGTGCGCCCGCGTGACGTGGAGTCCCAGCTGTTCCGCCGTTCCTACAGCCACGAAACCCGCATCCGGTTCATCGGCGTGTGGGACACCGTCGGCAGCCTCGGCGTGCCCGCGGTGGGCCCGGCGTTCCTGACCCGGCTGCTCAACCGCCGGTGGGCGTTCCACGACACCGAACTCAGCGGCCGGGTCGACGGGGCGTGCCACGCGGTCTCGATCGACGAGAAACGCCGTCCGTTCGCGCCGACCCTGTGGACGCAACGGGAACCCGAGCCGGGCCAGGTGGTGCGGCAGGTGTGGTTCCCCGGTGTGCACGGCGACGTCGGCGGCGGCTACCCGGACGCGTCGGCGGCCGACGTCGCGCTGCTGTGGATGGCCGACCAGGCCGCGGAATTCGGGCTCGGGTTCCGGAAGGACGCGTTCACCGAGGCGGGCGGCTGGGGCGCGGAAGGCGGTTCCCTGCCCGCCGTGGCCCCCGACCCGGCCGGGCCGCTGCACGAGTCGCGGCGGCGGTTCTACCGGCTGCAGCGGCCCTGGCACCGCCTCCGCCACGACACCCCCGGCGCGGCGGGGATGGCGCTCTCCCCGACGGCGTCCGCCCGGTACGACAGCGACGACCGGTACCGCCCGCCGGGCTTCGCGGAGTTCCGCGAGCGGTACGGCGGGTAGGCGCTCAGGCGCGGCGCCGCAGCCATCGCCACGCGAGCCGGTACGGGTCGGATTCCAGTACTTTGCCGGACTGCACCACCACGCGCGCGTGCGCCAGCGCGCGCCGGGCCTCCTGCAGGTCGATCCCGTGCTCGCGGCAGCGCCGGAGAAACCTTTCCAGCGCGTCGTCCTCAGGCACACCAGGAGGATTGACCGCCGGCCGCGTCCGCGAACCTTGATCATCTCATCGAGTGGTCCTCCCCCGCTCGGACGAGCCGCGTGAGGTTCTCCCGGTGCCCTCCGGTCCGAGGAGGTGACATCTACCGAAACCCAAGGAGGGGATCGATGTCACGAATCGGCAGACGCCTGGCGCGGCTGGGCAGCCTGCTCGCCGTGGGCGGGCTGGCGGCACTGGCCGCGGTGGTCTCGGCACCGGGCGCCGGTGCGCAGACGGCCGCCTCGTGCGGGTACGGCGCCGGTGGCCCGAGCGCCTCCACACTGTGCTGGATCAACATGGCGAACTACAACGACACCCAGGCCCGGTCGAGCGCCGGGCAGAACATGACGATGCGGCTCCCCGGCGGCTACACGATGACCTTCAACGTCATCAACCGGCCCCAGGGCACGAACGCGTTCCGGCCGCTGAGGGCGGCCGCGGTGCCGACGTGGGGTCCCGCTTACCTGGGCAACCGCGCCTACCGCGGCATCCCCGGGCAGCCCGCGCTGATGGCCAACGCCGGCGGGACGACCGGGGTCTGGGTCGACGTGGTGACCCTGCGCAACATCGTGGTCCGCGACTCGGCGGGCGCACAGGTGACCGGCTACGCGCTGGTCGGCGCGGACGCCGAGGCGACCGCGGCGAACGAGGGCATCACGTGGCGGTCGAACCAGCGCATCGACCTCCTCGCCCGGCTCAGCCCCGGCGCGGGTGCGGGCGGCTGCCAGAACAGCGTGACCGGGCTGGGCACCACGACGGTCAGCTGCACCGGTGCCAACAGCACCAACGGGACGTGGGGCACCGTCCTGGTCAAGTCGGTCGGCGCGACCTCGTTCTCGCAGACGCTGCAGAGCACCTCGGGCGGGGAAGGCGTCGCCTTCGCCGTCATGACCTCGAAGCTGACGCTCACCAAGTCCGTGGCTTCGCGGGTGCGGCCGAGCGACTCCTTCGACCTGCGGGTGACCTCGCCGGAGGGCACCCTGGCGGGCTCGGCCAGGACGGGCACGGCCGCGACGGCCACGACCGGCACGCTCACCGTGCTGCCGCGCGCCAACGGCAGCCGCTACACCCTGAGCGAGGCCGCGACCGCGGGCAGTTCGCTGGCGAGCTACTCGCAGGCGTGGACGTGCCGCAACGCGACCACGGGCAGCACGACGGTGCTGCCGTCGGGGGCGGGCACCAGCAAGGCGGTGGCCCCGCAACCCGGTGACGACATCACGTGCACGATCACCAACACCCCGCTCCCGGTGGACCTGGCGATCGTGAAGGCGGCGACGCCGGAGGTGAACGTCGGCGGGACGGTGACGTACCTGCTCGTCGTGACGAACAACGGCCGCGGCGACTCGTCCGGCTACACGGTGACCGACCAGATCCCGGCCGGGCTGACGAACGTCTCGTCGAGCACGGCGGGCTGCTCGGTCTCCGGGTCGACGCTGACCTGCACCGGCGGGCTGCTGCCGGCGGGCCAGAGCAGGCAGATCACGGTGACCGGCACCGCCGACGGCACGGTGGACCTGCTGCGCAACACCGCGACCGTGCGGGGTGTCCAGCCGGACCCGGTGCCCGCGAACAACACCTCCAACGCCGCGGTGACGGTCGTCACCGTGCCGATGGTGGCCGCGGGTTTCGCCGGGGTGCTGGGCCTGTTCGGCGGTGGCTGGGCACTGCGCAGGCGCCTGCGCCGCCCGGTGTCGTGACCTGACAGTCGCGAGTGGACGGTCAGCGGGGCGGGTGCCGGAGCGGCGCCCGCCCCGTTTTCCGTCGAGGAACCGATCGGCATCGCCTTCGCCGGCGCCTCGACGACCCGCCCGGGGTCAGCACGACCGAACGGCCGTCCTACGCGCCCGGGACGAACCGTCCTCCCGCTGCCTCCGCGAGCTCGGGACCGAACATCGCACCCGGTGTCCGGGCACCTGGCCGTCCTTCGCCGCGGGCGAGGCGGGCGGCGACCTCAGCGGCCACGGCGGCGGTGAACGCCATGCCCTCCCCCGCCCGCAACCAGCCCTCCCGCGTGCTGCCGTCGGGCCACCACGCCCTGGCGTGCGCCCACGTGAACTCCCGCGGCGCCGGGCGCGCCTTGACCCGCATCGCGGCGAGCCGTCGTTTCAGTGCGCGGCGCAGCGGCGGTACGGACACCAGCGCGGCCACCCCCGGCAGCAGCGCCCGCACCAGCCGCCCGGACGGCATCGCGCCGGTCGCGGCGACGACGTCCG
Organism: Amycolatopsis sacchari; assembly: GCF_900114035.1. Lineage (GTDB taxonomy): Bacteria > Actinomycetota > Actinomycetes > Mycobacteriales > Pseudonocardiaceae > Amycolatopsis_E > Amycolatopsis_E sacchari. Next base: position 225,043 of record NZ_FORP01000004.1, read on the forward strand.
GCGCCCCGCTGACCCGGCGCGCCACCTCCAGTTCCCCGGAGGGCCACGCCGTGGTGCCGACCGTCGTCCCGTCGGGCAGGGTGAGCCGCTCGAACCCGCTGCCGAGCCTCGCCCGCACCAGCCGCCCACCGGCGTAGCGGCGGCTACCGCCGGTCAAGCCGTCGAGCAGCGAGGCCGCGAGCGCCTCGCCGAAGATCCCCTCCTCCATCGCCACCGACGCCACCGCGTCCACTCGCACCCGTTCCGGCGCCGGCTGCCCCGCACACAGCCGCAGCACGACGCTTTCCGTGCCCAGTACGCCGAACCCGGCACCGGGCACCAGGCAGCTCCCCGCCGCGACCGCTTCCTCGTGCAGGTCGAGCACGCCGGTCACCGCCGTCAGCTCGTTCGACAGGTCCAGGTAGTGCGTGCCCCGCAGGCACGCGCGCGCGATGGGCAGCGCGGTCCCGGTGAAGGGGCCGATCGTGTTGACCACGACCGCGGGCCGTTCCTCCGCGACCGCGGCGGGCACCGCCGACGCCGAGACCACCACCCGCGTCCGCGCCCCCAGCTTCTCCGCCAGTTCGTCCAGCCGTGCCTGATCCCGGCCCACGAGGACCGGTGACAACCCCCGTGCCAGCAGTTCCTCGGCGATCACGCGGCCCGTGCGGCCCGTCCCGCCCAGTACCCAGATCCCGCTCATCGTCCCGCCTCCACTGCCTCACGCAAGGCCACCAGCTTCGCGACACCCTCGGCGAAATCCCCGTCCCGCGGCAGCATGAGCACCACGTGGTCGGCCCCCGCCGCCCGCCGTGCGGCGACCCGGGCCGCGGCCGTCTCCTCCGTCACGTCCGGCAGGCAGACCACCAGCAGCTTGTCCGGGCCGAGCACGCGCCGGGCCTCGGCGGTGAACTCCGGCGGCACTCCCGCGGGCAGCGCGCCGTCAGCGATTTCCCCCGCCAACGCGAGCATCTTCGGGCCGTTGGCGGCGATCAGCCGGGGGTACGCCGTGTCCGGGGCGGGCGGCGCCGTGGGGGCGTCCATGCGCTCGCGGTAGTCCCGCACGGTCGCGAGCGGACTGCCGAACCGCCGTCCGGTGCCCTCCGCCTGCGCCGGGTACCCCACGCCGAGACCGAGCACGAACCGGCCCGGGTACGCCTCCGCCAGCTGGGCCGCCGCGGCGTGCAGGGTCTGCGGTTCGCGGGCCCACAGGTTCGCGACCGCCGTGCCGAACACGGTCCGTTCCGTCGCCGCGAGCAGCACGGCGAGCTGCACGAGCGCGTCCTTGCCCCCGACGACCTCATTGGTCCAGACCGCGGGCCAGCCGGCCTCCGACAGCCGGACCGCCCCCTCCCGCTGGGCCGCCACCGGAGGCACCCCGGTGAACGACACCGGCAGCATCACCCCGGCCGGCCCCAGCGCGCGCCGGGCCGCTTCGACCACGTTTCCCATTGAAGATCCTCCCGTTGTGCTGCCCCCACCGTGGAGCGCCGCCCGGCCGGCGTCCAATGAAAGTTCCGCACACGGCGATGCGTTTCCCGCAACACCGCAGCTAGGCTGGGGTGGTGGCCGACCTCGACCTGCGACTCGTGCGGTGCTTCACGGTGCTCGCGCAGCACCGCCACTTCGGCCGCGCGGCGGCCGCGCTGCACGTCACGCAGTCCTCATTGAGCCGTCAGATCAGCAGGCTCGAACAGCAGCTCGGCGCACGCCTGCTGGACCGCACGCCGAGCGGCACACGGCTCACCGAGGCGGGTGCGGCCTTCCTGGCCGACGCGGAGGCGCTGCTGCGCTCGGCGGAGCGGGCCGCGGCACGCGCACTGGCGGCCGCCCGGCCCCACCGGCTGACGGTCGGCAGCCTGCTCAACCTGGTCGTCACCCCGGCGGTGCGGGAGCTGCGCCGCCGGTTCCCGGACGCCGAGGTGCGCACCGTGAACCTCGGCTGGCACGAAACCCGCGAAGCCCTGCTGGACCACCGCGTCGACGCTGTGCTGACCCGGCTGCCGCTGCAGGCAGACCGGCTGCGCGTGACCGACCTCTACGAGGAACCCCGGGTGCTCGTCGTGCCCGTCGACCACCGCCTCGCGGGCAAGGAATCCGTGACGCTGGACGACATCGCCGACGAACCGCTCCCCCGTGCCGACGAACCGCTGTGGGACGCCTTCTGGCGCATCGACCCCCGCCCCGACGGCAGCCGCGCGCCGGACGGTCCCCTCATCAACGCGGCGGACGACAAGATCGAGCTCGTGGCGAGCGGGCAGGCGGTGGCCATCCTCCCGGCGTCCGCCCGCATCGCCACCCTGCGGCCGGACCTCACCGCGATCCCGCTCGAAGGCGTCGAACCGTGCCAGGTCGTGCTCGCCACGCGGGCGGACGACCACGGGCCGCTCGTGACGGCGTTCCGGGAGTACGCGGTGGCGCACCTCTCCGGCAGTGTCCACTCAGGACGGTGAGCGCGTGACGAGCGGTTTCTCCGGCACGTCGCGCAGCACCTCCGGCAGCGCGTCGAACGTGCAGCGGTCGCTGAACACGGGCATCGGGTCCACGGTTCCCGCCGACACGAGCGCGAGCACGTCCGCCAGGTGCGGGGTGACGTCGGGTGGGCCGGTGGTGAGCGTGACCGCGTTCAGGTACATCGGCCCGGTCGGCACGCGCGTGTCGGCGAAGTAGATGCCCACGCTGTGGCAGTACCCGCCCGGCGCGGTGGCCCGCAGCGCCGACGAAAGCCCCTTCGGATGCCCGGCCGCGATGCGCCGGCGGCGCTTGTCGCCGTCCACGTAGACCACCCGCTCACCGCCCAGCGCCCCGGCGAACGCACACGCCCACAGGCCGATGCTCGTCCCGCCGAACACCAGCACCGGCGCACCGGGCAGGCGCCGCTGGCCGAGCAGCACGCTGCGGTAGGCGTCGACGAGGTTGTCCGACGCCGAAGCGACCGCACCGGGATCGACCCCGGCGGGCACGCGCACGAGGTTCGCCGCGGCCCACGGCACCCGCACGAGGTCGGCGAACAGCCCGCCCCAGTCCCCGCCCAGCGGCAGGCCGAACATCGCGTGCCGCGGTACGGCCGCGCACCGCGACGGCGCGCCGTCGCGGCGGTTCTCGCAGCTTCCGCACGAAACGTGCCACGGCACCACGGCGAGGCCCGGCACGTCCGGCCCCAGCTCCACGATCTCGGCCACGCACTCGTGCCCCAGCGAGGGCACTGGGTCGAAGGGCGTCAGCCCCGCGATCACCGCCCGGTCGAGGTCGCACGTCGCCGTGACGGGCCGCACCAGCGCGTCACCCGGTTCGAGCAGCGCGCACTCGTCAGCCTTCCGGCACGCGGCCGACGCCGGCCCAGTAGAACGGCCTGACCTGTTCCGGTTCCAGCTTGGGGAACACGGCCTCCACCGGGTCCGGCCGCCAGTCGGTGAGGTGCACGATGCCGGGCGGCACCAGCTCGAACCCGGCGAACCACGACTCGAACTCCGCGCGGTCCCGCAGCCAGGCCGGGTTCTGCGTGCGCCGGTAGGACTCGGCGAGCGCGCCGATCTGCGCGGCGCCCTCCTCGGGGGCGTCGTCGGTGGTGATGTGGCTGGCGGCCCACCAGCTGCCCGGCGCGAGCTGGCGCCGGTAGCGCGCGACGAGGTCGAGCACGTTGTCCCCGCCGCCCACGAAGTGCAGCACCGACACCATCAGCAGGCACACCGGCTTGCGGAAGTCCAGCAGCTTGCGGGTGACCGGGTGCGCGAAGATCTCCTCCGGGTCCCGCAGGTCGCAGCGGACCACGCCGGCCCACTTGGTGGCGCCCTGCTTGTCGAGGATGATCTCGGAGTGCGCCACCGCGACGGGCTCGTAGTCGACGTACACCACGCGGGGATCGGACTTCGGCGCCGCGTGCTGCCGCACGATCTCGTGCACGTTGCCCACCGTCGGCACCCCGGACCCCAGGTCGAGGAACTGCGTGATGCCCTCGTCGAGCGCCGCGCGCACCACCCGGCCCAGCCACTGCCGGTTCGACATCGCCAGCGGTTTGATCAGCGGGAACTGCTTGTCCGCCTTCTCCCCGAACATCTGGTCCACGACGTAGTTCGTGCTGCCGCCCAGGTACCAGTCGTAGACGCGGGCCGAACTCGGCTTGTCCAGATCCAGGTCGCGCGGCGCCGCCGGCGCGTGCTCGCTGTCGTCCTTGCGCAAACTGGCGCTCCTCGCGGTCTCGGTGCCCTGGTGGAGCAGGATATCCGACGGCGGAAAGCGCTTACCCGGCTTTGCGGCCGACCCCCGCCCACACCACGGAGTCGTTGGGCGAGTCGAACCGGACGTCGGGCGCGTTCTCGCCGTTCTCCTCGGGGTGCCACAGCGGCGTCCAGGTGGCGCCGGGCTCGACCATCTCCAGGTCGCCGAACAACGCCTCGATCTCCGCGCGGGGGCGCCAGATCACCGGGGTCGCGGTGTTGTCGTACATCTTGCCGAACTCCGCCATCTCGCGGGCCCGGCTCTCCGGCACCCCGTCGGCGGTGCCGTGCGACAGCACGAGGTACGAACCGGGGGTGAGCAGCTCCCGGTAGCGCGCGACGGCCTCCGGGCCGACGTCCGTGCCGTCCGGGCCGGGCTGGGTGACGTGCAGGACGGCGATGAGCAGCAGCGCGACCGGCTGCCCGAAGTCGATGACGCCGCTGTCGCGGACCTTGCGCCACAACAGGTCCGGGTCCCGCAGGTCCGCGCGGATCACCGCGTGCCGGTCGGGGTCGCCGTCCTGTTCCAGCAGCATCTGCGAGTGCGCGACGGCGACGGCCTCGTTGTCGATGTACACGACGCGGGTGCCGGTGTTCAGCTCGTCGGCCACCTGGTGCGTGCTGCCCATCGTCGGCACGCCGGAACCCACGTCGATGAACTGCCGCACACCCTGCTTCACCAGGTACCGCACGGCGCGGTGCAGGAACAGCCGGTTGGACTTAGCCGCCGGGCGCACGAACGGGAAGGCCTCCAGCGCCTTCTCCGCGAACACGCGGTCGACCGCGTAGTTGGCCTTACCACCCAGGTAGTAGTCGTACACCCTGGCCACGTTGGGGTGGTCCAGGTCGACGCCCTCGACCGGAAACTTTTCGAACCGCTCGGCCATGCCCGCCTACTCGTCATCGTTCCGCCACAGACCGTGCGGATAGTAGCGCTGACCGGGATGCCCCTTTCGCGAAGGCGTTCTGACCGACTGGTCAGTGGTCTGACCGATCGGTTAGTCTCGGTGCCATGGAGCACGTGACGTGTTGTGTGGCCGGCGGTGGGCCGGCCGGGGTGATGCTGGGGTTGTTGCTCGCGCGCGCCGGGGTGCGGGTCGCGGTGCTGGAGAAGCACGACGACTTCCTCCGCGACTTCCGCGGGGACACCGTGCACCCGTCCACCCTGCGGCTGCTGGACGAGCTCGGTCTCGGCGAGCGCTTCGCCGCCCTGCCGCGGCGGGAGCTGACCGAGATGCGCATGCGGATCAACGGCGAAACCGTCGTGGCCGCGGACTTCGGGCGGTTGCGCGGGCGGCACCCCTACATCGCGATGGTCCCGCAATGGGACTTCCTGCAGCTGCTGGCCGACGCCGAGCCGGCGCTGGACCTCCGGATGGGTACCGAGATCACCGGGCTGCGCCGCGAGCACGGCCGCGTCACGGGCGTGACCTACCGCGACGCGAGCGGCGACGGCGAGCTGGCCGCGGATCTCGTCGTGGCGTGCGACGGCCGTGATTCGGTGGTGCGGCGGGCGGCGGGGCTGCGGCCGAGGGAGTTCCCCGTGCCGATGGACGTGTGGTCGGTGCGGGTGCCCGCCCCGCCGCACGGCGAGCGCGACGGCCGGGTGTTCGGTGTGTTCGGCGGTGGCCAGGCCGCGGTGACGATGGACCGCGGCGACTACTTCCAGACCTCGTACCTGATCCGCAAGGGCGACGACGCGCGGCTGCGCGCGCAGGGCATCGAGTGGTTCCGCGAGCGCCTCGGCGCGTTGTTCGGCTGGGCGCCGGACGTGCTGTCGGTGATCCGGTCCTGGGACGACGTGAAGCTGCTGGAGACCACGATGGGCCGCCTGCCGCGGTGGTACGCCGACGGCCTGCTGTGCCTCGGGGACGCGGCGCACACTATGTCCCCCGTCGGCGGGGTCGGGGTGAACCTCGCGGTGCAGGACGCCGTCGCCGCGGCACGGATCCTCGCCGGGCCGCTGCTTTCCGGCCGGGTGTCCACAAAGGACCTGGCGAAGGTGCAGAAGCGCCGGGAGCTCCCGGTGCGCGTGATCCAGCGCCAGCAGCTGGGCGAGCACGACATGCTGCTGCGCCCCGCGCTCGACGGCACACTGACGGAGCTGCCCGCGCCGCTGCGGGCCGTGCGCCGCTTCCCGGCGCTGGCGGCCGTGACGGCCTACCTCGGCGGGGTCGGGCTGCGACCCGAGCACGCACCCGCCTTCGCGCGGCCTCGGGGCCGATGAGTTTCGCGCCCCGAGGGGGTCTACCTCTCCGACGGCAGGAACGCGGACGAGCGGGAGGCACTGTGAGCGGCACCAGGGTGTTGGTGGCGGGGGCGAGCATCGCGGGGCCCGCGCTGGCCCACTGGCTGCACCGGCGGGGAGCCGAGGTGACCGTGGTGGAGCGGGCCCCCGAGCTGCGGCCCGGCGGGCAGGCGGTGGACGCGCGCGGGGTGACCAAGGAGGTCATCCGGCGCATGGGGCTCGGCCCCGCGGTGCGCGCGGCCCGCACCGAGACCGCCGGCGCGCACGTGGTGGACGCGGACGGCGCCGTGCTGGAGACCTACCGCGCGGACGACGACGGCGGCGACGGGTACATCTCGGAGATCGAGATCCTGCGCGGGGACCTGTCCCGGGTGCTCTACGACGACACCCGCGACGGCGTCGAGTACGTCTTCGGCGACCGGATCACCGAGCTGACCCAGGACGCGGACGGGGTCGACGTGGCCTTCGCGGGCGGTGGCAGGCGGCGCTTCGACCTGGTCGTCGGGGCGGACGGGCTGCACTCCTCGCTGCGCGCGCAGGTCTTCGGGCCGCACGAGCGGTTCGTCCGCCACCTCGGGCACGTGCTGGCCTTCTACAGCGTGCCCAACAAGTTCGGGCTGGACCGCTGGCTGCTGGAGTACCAGGAGCCCGCCTCCGGCCGCTCCGCCCTCCTGCGGCCCATCCAGGACGCCACTCGCGGGATGGCCATGTTCTCCTTCCCCGCCGGCGAGTTCGACGTCGACCACCGCGACGTCGAGGCGCAGAAGCGCCTGCTGCGCGAGCGGGCGGCCGATCTCGGCTGGCTGGCGCCGCGCCTCCTCGAGCACCTGGACGACACCCCGGACTTCTACCTCGACCAGGTCGCACAGGTGGTGCTGGACCGCTGGTCCAGCGGACGGGTGGGGCTGCTCGGGGACGCGGCGTTCAGCTCGTCACCGCTGTCCGGGCAGGGCACGGGCCTGGCGCTGGTCGGCGCTTACGTGCTGGCCGGTGAGCTGGCCGCCGCCGGGTGGGACCCGGAGGCGGGGTTCGCCGCCTACGAGGCGCGGATGCGCCCGTTCGTCGAGGCCAACCAGGAGATCGGGCGGTTGAACGCGCGCAGCCGCGACGTTCCCGGGCCGGACACCGAACCCGGCCCGGCGCCGGAGGAGTGGGACATGGAGCTGATCGAGCGCGCGCTCAACGGCCTCGAACTGCCGGACTACGCGGAGGTGCCGGACTCCGGGCCCCGCTCGCCGATCCCCTCGTAGCTACGCGATCGCCGCCAGGACGAACCTTTCGAGTTCGTCCGCGGCGGCGTCGAGGTCGAGCTCGGGGTGGGCGAGCCAGTGCGACACCACCCCGTCGATCGCGCCGCCGATGGCCAGTGCGATCGCCCGCGTGTCGAACTCCCGCAGCTGCCCCGCCCGCTGCCCGTCCGCCAGCAGCCCGGCCAGCGTCTGCCACCGGCCGCCCGCGTCGTGCGAGCCGGGGGCCTTGAGCTTCGTGCCGTCCTGGTCGTCGAGCAGCACCTCGGTGATCAACCGCACGTGCCGCCGGTGCGCCGACTGGTAGCCGATCATCGCCCGCACGTACGCCGTCACGGCCGCGCGGGCGTCGGGCTGGCTTTCGACGCGCTCGCGCACGTAGTCCCCGAACTGCCGGAACACGTGCTCCAGCGCCGCCTGCGCCAGGTTCTCCTTCGAGGAGAAGTGGTACAGGACCGCGGCCTTGGAGATGCCCGCCCGTTCGGCGATGGCGGACAGCGACGTGCCGCGGTAACCCTTCGTGGAGACGAGGTCGATCGTGCACTCGATGATCTGCTCCCGGCGGGCGTGCTCGGTGAACGTCATCGGCCGGGAGCTCATGCCGCGATTCTAGGCGGGCACAATGCGGGCATGCGCGCGGAACGTCTGGTCGCCCTCCTGTTCACGTTGCAGAGCAGGCGCAGCGCCACGGTGGCCGAGCTGGCCGGGGCACTCGGGGTGTCCGAACGGACCATGCACCGCGACATCTCCGCGCTGCAGGCCGCGGGCGTTCCACTGTGGACGGAGACCGGCCGGTACGGCGGGGTGCGGCTCGTCGACGGCTGGCGGACGCGGCTGGACGGGCTGACCTCCCGCGAGGCGGTGGCGATCTTCGCGATGGGCGTGCCGCGCGCACTGGCCGAACTCGGCCTCGGCACGGCCGTCTCCGCCGCGCACGCGAAGGTGTCGGCGACACTGCCCGCGCCCCTGCGGGAGCAGGCACAGCACCTGGCGCAGCGCTTCCACCTCGACGCACCGGGCTGGTACTCCGAGGAGGAGGACGCCGGGCACCTCGCGGAGATCGCGCGGGCCGTGTGGGAACAGCACCGCGTCACGGTCACCTACCGGCGGGGCGAGGGCACCGTCGAGCGGACGCTCGAACCGCTGGGGCTCGTGCTCAAGGCCGGGGTCTGGTACCTGGTGGCGCGGGTCGGCGAGGCGCTGCGCACCTACCGGGTCAGCCGCATCGCCACGGTCGAACCGAGCGACGAGCGCTTCGAGCGGCCCGCCGACTTCGACCTGGCGAGCTGGTGGCAGCGGTCGTCGGCCGAGTTCGAGCGGTCGCTGCAGCGGTACCCGGTGCGGTTGCGGCTGAGCGCCCGCGGCACGCGGTTGCTGCCCCGGCTGGTCGATGCCGACTCGGCGCTCGCGGCGTTGCGGGCGGCGGGTCCGCCGGATGCCGACGGCTGGGTGGAAATCGAGCTGGCGCTGGAGGAACCGCCCGTCGCCGCGGGGCAGCTCCTCGGGCTCGGCGTGGAGGTGGAGGTCCTCGGACCACCCGCCGTGCGGGCCGCGTTCGCGGACGCCGCACGGCGGATGGCCGACCGTCACCGGTAACCGGTGGCGTCCGCGGGTTTGCCCGGCCCCTGCACCTCGTCGAGGTACCGCCAGGCGTCCGGCCTGCTGCCGTCCGCGTCCGTGAAGCCGTAGACCTTCGCCAGCTGCGCACTGCTGAGCGTCTGCCCGGAGAACCGCGCGCGGTCGGGGTCCGCGGCCAGCGACGCCACCGCCCTCGCGACGAACAGCGGGGACTCGGAGATGCAGAAGTGCGGCACCTTCACCAGCGCGTCGCGCCAGTTCTCCTCGGTCACGCCGTACGCGTCGAGCATCGCCTCCGACCGCAGCCAGCCCGGCGTCATCGCCACCGCGGTGCCGCCGTACTCGGCGAGGTCGTGCGCCTGCGCCTTGACGATGCTGTGCGAGGCCGCCTTCGCCACGTAGAACCCGATGGACGTGCCCTCGCGGTACCGCGCGTTGTACTCCTCCGTCCCGTCGGTCATCTCCACGACCAGCCCGCCCGGCTGGCGGATCACCAGCGGGAACAGGAAGTGGCTGGTGATCAGGTGCGCGTCGACGCCGAGCCGGATCGACCGCAGCACGTGCTCGACCGGCATCTCCCACACGCGCTTGCCCCAGCCGATGTACTCGTCACCGCCCCACAGCCCGTCGACGAGGATGTCGAGGCGCCCGTGCTCGCGGTCGACGCGCTCGGCCAGCGCCCCCACCTGGCCCGGTTCGAGGTGGTCGACGCGGATCGCGGTGCCGGTGCCGCCCGCCTCCTCGATCCGCTCCAGCGTGCCCTCGATCGTCTCCGGCCTGCCCACCTCGGACCGGTGCTGCCCGGACGTCCGCCCGGTCACGTACACGAACGCGCCGCGGCGTCCCAGCTCCACCGCGATCGCCCGGCTCGCGCCGCGGGTCCCGCCCGCCACGAGTGCCACCTTTCCTGCCAAGTCAGTGCTCATGCGGCCACTTTCGCCGCGAACCCTGACAGGATGCGTCATGGTTGGCGCTCACTGGGGAGGCTGCCGTGCGGATCGTCCTGCTGGTGCTCGTGCTCGTCCTGCCACTGCTCGCCACGCCCGCGACCGCGCAACCGCGGCCGGTGCCGGTGATCTACGACAGCGATCTCGACGTCGACGACGCCTCGACGCTGGCGTACCTGTGCGTGCAGCACCAGCGGCACCGGATCGACCTGCGCGCGGTCACGGTGGCGGACAACGGGTTCGGCGTGCCAGGGCGCACGCGGCAGCACGCGCTGAGCGTGCTCGCCGAGTGCGGGCTGCCGGACGTGCCGGTCGCCGAGGGGGCCGAGCCCGGCGTGCACCCGGCACCCGCGAGTGCGGTGCGGGACATGGAAACCGTGCTCACCGCCGCGCTCGGCGACGCCGGGCGGACCCCGCCGCCCGCCACCCTCACCGCGGCGCAACTGATCCGGCGCACGCTGGCCGAAGCTCCGGGCGAGGTCACCGTGCTGGCGACGGGACCGCTGAGCAACCTCGCCCGCGCCGTGCCGCCGGGCAGCCCGGCGGCACGGAAGATCGGCGAGGTGCACGTGATGGGCGGCGCGATCTCGGTGCCGGGCAACCTCTTCGGTGAGGCGCTGCCCGGTTTCGACAACTCGCAGGAGCTCAACGTGTGGCTGGACCCGGTGTCGGCGCGGCAGGTGTTCTGCTCGCTGCCCGTCGTCCTCACCCCGCTCGACGCGACCGACCAGGTGCCGATCAGGCAGGCCTACGTCGACCGCATCGGGGCCGAGGGCACCACCGCGAGCGCCGGGACCGTGCACCGGATCATGACGCACCCGGTGCTGCGGGACGGGATCGCGCTGGGCATCTTCTACTGGTGGGACGCGCTGGCGGCGGTGGCCGCGTTCGGTGATCCGCGTGTCGTGACGGGAGTGCGGCCGGTGCGGCTCGACGTGGTGCAGGACGGGCCGCAGTCGGGCCGCACCCGGCCGGATGCCCGTGGTGCCAAGGTGATCGCGGCTTCGGGCGCGGATCCGGGCCGGTTCGAGGAGGTGTTCCTCGCCGGGCTGAACGGGAGTCAGTGAGCGGTGGCCGCGGGGGCGTTCCCGGTCCGCGCCTGGCGGGGCCGCAGTGAACCCACGCCCAGCACGGCGAGCCCCGCGACGGCGAGCGCCGCGCCGACCCACAACGGGGACACGTACCCGAACCCGGCGCCGAGGGCGAGCCCGCCGAGCCAGGCACCGATCGCGTTGCCGATGTTGAACGCCGCGATGTTGACCCCGGAGGCCAGCGTCGGGGCGTCCTGCGCGTGCCGCATCGTGCGCAGCTGCAGGCCCGGCGCGGTCGCCAGGCCGATAGTGCCCATGAGCGTCAGCGCGACGACCGTCATCGCCTTGTTCCCCGCGGTCAGCGCGAAGCCCGCCAGCACCACGGCGAGCAGGGCCAGCAGCGTCGTCAGCGTCCGGTTCAGCGCGCGGTCCGCTGCCTTGCCGCCGGCGAAGTTGCCCACGAAGGTCCCCGCGCCGAAGAGGACCAGCAGCCACGGCACGGTGGTGGCGGCGAAGTGGCCGACCTCGGTGAGGATGAAGGCGATGTAGGTGTACCCGCCGATCACGCTGCCGAAGGCGAGCACGCTCACCGCGGCGGAGATCCACACCTGCGGACGGCGGAAGGCGGCCAGCTCACCGCGCACGCTCGTGCCCTCGGGCGCGGGGGCCGGTGGCACCAGCGCCGCGATCCCGGCGAGCGCGACGAGACCGATGATCGTGACCGCCCAGAACGTGGAGCGCCAGCCCAGCTGCTGGCCGAGGAACGTGCCCAGCGGCACGCCGAGGACGTTGGCGACGGTGAGGCCGCCGAACATCAACGAGATGGCACCGGCCCGCCGGTTCTCGGCGACCAGGCCGGCCGCCACGACCGCGCCGACGCTGAAGAACGCGCCGTGGCACAGCGCGGCGACGATCCGGCCCAGCAGCAGCACGGAGTACACGGGTGCCAGCGCGGAGATCAGGTTGCCCGCGATGAACAGGACCATCAGCGAGAGCAGCACCTTCTTGCGGTCGAACCGCGTGATGGCCACGGTGAGCGCGATCGCCCCGAGCGCCACGCTGAGCGCGTAGCCCGAGACGAGGTAGCCCGCCACCGGCTCCGAGACGTGGAAGCCGGCGGCGATTTCCGGGAGCAGGCCCACGATGCCGAATCCGGTGAGCCCGATTCCGAAGCCCCCCAGAGCGAGGGCGAGAAGGCCGAGAGGCATGTCCGAACCCTCCCTCGTTGATACCGGCCGGGTACTAACGGGTACGCAACCGGTCTTGGACTCCAGGGCAGGGCCACCCGCAAGCTGGACCCGGCACCACAGCGACGACCAGCGAAGAAGGACCATGCCCGCTCAGGAAACCGCCACCCAGGACCGGATCGAGCAGACGCTGCGGCACATGGCGGACGGTTTCGCCCGCTCGATCCGCTCCCCCATCCTGCACACCCCGGCCGAGTACGGTCTCGCGTACGAGGACGTCACCTTCCCGGCACTCGACGGCGTCCCGCTGGAAGGCTGGTTCATCCCGGCGCCCGGCGCGGACCGGGTCGTCATCGTCAACCACCCGCGGTGGTTCAGCCGCGCGGGACTGCCGTCGCACCTGGAGCCCTGGCGCTCGATCGGCGCACCGGCCGGCAACGACTTCGAGGTCGACTTCCTGCCGGACTACCGGATCCTGCACGACGCCGGCTACCACGTGCTGACCTACGACCTGCGCAACTTCGGGCACAGCGGCGCGGCCAACGGCGGGGTCACCTCCGGTGGCCGGTTCGAGGCCCGGGACGTCGTCGGCTCGCTGCGGTACGTGCGCGGCCGCACCGAGCTGCGCGCGCTGCCCGTCGGCCTGTTCAGCAGGTGCCTGGGCTGCAACGCCACCCTGTTCGCGATGTCGTGGTACCCGGAGGAGTTCGGCGACGTCCGGTGCCTCGTGGGCTGCCAGCCCCTGTCCGTCCGCTTCGTGCTGGAACGCGGCCTGGAGCGCGCGGGCGTGCCCGCCGGCCGCATCGACGACCTGGAGGAGCTCATCCGGCGCCACACGAGCTTCCGGCTGGACGACATGTCACCGCTCGGCGCGGCCGGGGACGTGACCGTCCCGGCCTTCCTCTACCAGGTCCGCGACGACGCGATGACCAGGCCCGAAGACGTCCAATCCGTCTACGACGCCATTCCCGCCGAGAAGGACCTGTACTGGATCGAAGGCACCACCCGGCGCTGGGACGGCTACACGTACTTCCAGCGCGATCCCGGCCGGGTGCTCGGCTGGCTGGACCGGCACCTGCGGTGACCGTCCTCAGTGGACGGTGCGCTCGTAGACGGTGTGGATGGAGTAGTTCTTCTTCGGCCCGGTCACGCGCATGCGCACGGTGAACCGGTCTTCCCCGGGGAACTCGTACTCGCCGACGTAGGTGTCCTGCCCGCACAGGTGCACGTCGGTGGCGGCCCCGGGCGTTTCGGCGAGCCGGAGCACGTGGAAGGTGCGGGGCGGGCCCGGTTCGGCGAAGCAGATGCGGATCTGCCCCTCCTCCAGCCGGTAGTGGTACTCGCGGAACACCTCGTGCGACGACCCGCCGGCCAGCGTCAGCACGCCGTCCTCCCGGTAGTGCAGCAGATCCGGCCCGGCCGGGCGGAACCGGGCGGTACCGGTCATCGAGCCGAGCCCCGGCAGCTCACGCGACAGCGCCCACTCGCCGGGCAACGCGGCGAACAGCCGCCGCTCCGGGCCGTACTCACCAGTAGCCCCCATCGCACCCCTTTCCCACGTCACAGCGCCTTTCCCGATGCTATGCCCGCCGCCCGCGGAGTGGTGGTGAGCACGCTTCGCGCCTCCGCCCGGTCGCTACACTCGACCGGTCAACCGCACGTGGGACCCCGGCCGATCCGCGGTCGGCCACCCGTGCGCTGAGTGCCTTGGGAGGGGCTCGATCCGGTGTTCAGTCGTATCGCCATCGTCAACCGTGGAGAGGCCGCGATGCGGCTCATCCACGCCGTCCGTGAGCTGGCCGCGGAAACCGCGACACCGATCGAGACCATCGCACTGCACACCGACGTCGACCGCAACGCGACGTTCGTGCGGGAAGCCGACATCGCCTACGACCTCGGTCCCGCCTCGGCGCGCCCGTACCTGGACCTGAAGGCGCTGGAGCACGCGCTGCTGGAGACCAGGGCCGACGCCGCGTGGGTCGGCTGGGGCTTCGTCGCGGAGGACCCGGCGTTCGCGGAGCTGTGCGAGCGCATCGGCGTCACCTTCATCGGGCCCAGCGCGGACGCGATGCGCAAGCTCGGCGACAAGATCGGCGCCAAGCTGATCGCCGAGGAGGTCGGCGTCCCCGTGGCGCCGTGGAGCCGCGGCGCGGTGGAGACCCTGGAGGACGCGATCTCCGCCGCCGCGCGGATCGGCTACCCGCTCATGCTGAAGGCGACCGCCGGCGGCGGCGGGCGCGGCATCCGCGTGATCCGCAGCGAGGCCGAGCTCGCCGACGCCTACGAGCGCACGAGCCAGGAGGCGGCCCGCGCGTTCGGCAGCGGCATCGTGTTCCTGGAGCGCCTGGTCACCGGCGCCCGGCACGTCGAGGTCCAGGTCATCGCCGACGGCCAGGGCACCGCGTGGGCGCTGGGCGTGCGGGACTGCTCGGTGCAGCGGCGCAACCAGAAGATCATCGAGGAGTCGTCCTCGCCCGTGCTCGAACCGGAGCAGGCCGCCGAGCTCAAGGCCTCGGCCGAGCGGCTCGCCGTCGCGGTCGGCTACCGCGGCGCCGCCACGGTCGAGTTCCTCTACCACCCCGGTGACCGGCTGTTCGCGTTCCTGGAGGTCAACACCCGCCTCCAGGTCGAGCACCCGATCACCGAGGCCACCACCGGGTTCGACCTGGTGAAGGCCCAGCTGGCGGTCGCGTCCGGGCGCAGGCTGGAGGGCAGGCCGCCCGCCGAGCGCGGGCACGCCATCGAGGCCCGCCTCAACGCCGAGGACCCGGACCGCGACTTCGCCCCCTCCCCCGGCCGCATCGCGCGTCTCGACCTGCCCGCCGGGCCGGGCATCCGCGTCGACACCGGGGTCAGCGAGGGCGACACCATCCCCGCCGACTTCGACTCGATGATCGCCAAGATCATCGCCTACGGGCACGACCGCGACGAGGCGCTGGGCAGGCTGCGCCGCGCGATGGCCGAGACCACGGTGATCATCGAGGGCGGCGCGACGAACAAGAGCTTCGTGCTCGACCTGCTCGACCGGCCCGAGGTGATCGACGGCAGCGCCGACACCGGCTGGATCGACCGCGTGCGCGCCGAGGGCGACCTGGTGTCGAACCGGCACTCCGGCGTCGCGCTGGCCGCGGCCGCCATCGAGGCGTACGAGGAGGAGGAGCGCGCGGAACGGCAGCGGCTGCTGTCGACGGCGTTCGGCGGGCGCCCGCAGGTGCAGCACGAAAGCGGCCGCCCGCTGGCGCTCAAGCTGCGGGGCGAGACCTACCGCGTGCGGGTCGCGCGCGTGGGCGCGCAGCGGTTCCGCGTGGGCATCGAGGCCGGTGAGGACGTCCGCACGGCCGACGTCGAGATCGAGCGCTTCGACGCCTACAGCGGCCAGATCTCCGTCAACGGCACCAAGTTCCGGCTGCTGACCGGCACGCACGGGCCGATCCACCTCGTCGAGGTGGACGGGGTGGCGCACCGGGTCAGCCGCGACGAGGGCGGCGTCGTCCGCTCCCCCGCGCCCGCGCTGGTGGTCGCCACGCCGCTGGAGGTCGGCGCCGAGGTCGAGGCCGGCGCGCCCGTGCTGGTGCTGGAGAGCATGAAGATGGAGACGGTGCTGCGGGCGCCGTTCAAGGCGCGGCTGACCGAGCGCCCCGTCTCCGTCGGCAGCCAGGTCGAGACCGGTGCCCCGCTGCTGCGGCTGGAGCCGATCGGGGACGCCGAGGCCGAGGAGGCCACCGGTGGCGGCGCCGTGGACCTCGACCTGCCGGTCGCGCCCGCCGGGGTCCCGGCCGGCCGCCGGGTCACCCGCGGCCAGGAGGACCTGCGCAGCCTGCTGCTGGGCTACGACGTCGACCCGCACGACGAGCGCCGCGTGCTCGACGACTACCTCGCCGCGCGCCGCGCCGCCGCCGACGAGGGGCACCGGCTGCTGGCCGGGGAGCTCGACCTCGTCGGTGTGTTCGCCGACCTCGCCGAGCTGAGCCGCAACCGGCCCAGCGGGGAGGACAGCGGTGACGCGCACGTGCACAGCGCCCGCGAGTACTTCCACACCTACCTGCAGAGCCTCGACGTCGAGCGGGCCGGGCTGCCGGAGCGGTTCCAGGCCAAGCTCGCCAAGGCGCTGGGGCACTACGGGGTCGGCGACCTGGAGCGCACCCCCGAGCTGGAAGCCGCGGTGTTCCGGATCTTCCTGGCCCAGCAGCGCGCGGCCGCCGACGCGGGTGCCGTCGCGGCGCTGCTGCGCGCGTGGCTGCGGGAGCCGCCGCCGGACGAGACGCTGCGCGAGCCCGCGGGCCTGGCGCTGGAGCGGCTCGTCGCCGCGACGCAGGTGCGCTTCCCGGCGGTCGCCGACCTCGCGCGCGGGGTCGTGTTCGCGTGGTTCGGGCAGCCCCTGCTGCGCCGCAACCGGGCCCGCGTGTACGCCGACGTCCGCAAGCACCTGCACCACCTCGACGCGCACCCGGACTCGCCGGACCGCGCGGAGCGGATCGCCGAGATGGTGCGCAGCACCGAGCCGCTCGTGCGGCTGCTGGGCCGCCGCCTCCGCCGTCCCGGTCTGGACCACAGCGTGCTGCTGGAGGTGCTGACCCGGCGGTACTACGGCAACAAGGGCCTCACCGCGGTCCACACCCGCGACGTGGCGGGCTGCCGGTTCGTGGTCGCCGAGCGCGCGGAGGAGTCGCTGGTCTCGGCCGCGGTGGGCTTCGAGGCGCTGGGCAGCGCGCTCGACGGGCTCGCCGAGCTGGCCGGCGGCGAGCAGACCGTCGACGCCGACGTCTACCTGGCCTGGGAGGACCAGCCGGAGGACTCGGACGCGGCGGCCGCCGCGCTGCACGAGGTCGTCGCGGCGCACCCGCTGCCGCCCCAGGTCCGCCGCCTGACCACCACGGTCGCCGGCCGCGGCGGCGCGGTGATGCACCACCACTTGACGTTCCGCCCGTCCACCACGGGGATGGCGGAGGAGCGGCTGATCCGCGGCCTGCACCCGTTCATCGCGCAGCGGATGCAGCTGGAGCGGCTGCGGAAGTTCGACCTGACCCGGCTGCCGTCCACCGACGAGGAGGTCTACCTCTTCCAGTGCGTGGCGCGGGAGAACCCGGCCGACGAGCGGCTCGTCGCGTTCGCGCAGGTGCGGGACCTGACGGAGCTGCGCGAGCACGACGGCAGGCTGGTGGCGCTGCCCACGGCCGAGGACACGATCGCGGTGTGCCTCGACTCGATCCGCCGCGCGCAGTCGCGGCGGCCGGCGAAGAAGCGCTTCCCCACCAACCGGATCGTCGTCTACGTGTGGCCGCCGAGCGAGCTCACCCGCGAGGAGCTGGAGATGATCTCCCGGCGCGTGCTGCCCACAACGGCGGGTGCCGGGCTGGAGGAGATCCTGTTCATCGGACGGCAGCGCGACCGCGAGGCGGGCACGCTGACCAAGGTCGCGGTGCGGATCTCGTTCGACGCCACGGGTTCCGCGAAGCTCAGCGTCGAGGAGCCGTCGGACGAGCCGGTCGAGCCGCTTGACGACTACCGCCAGAAGGTGCTGCGCGCGAGCAGCCGCGGCACGGTGTACCCGTACGAGCTGACCGGGCTGCTGGGCGAGTTCACGGAGTACGACCTGGACGAGAACGCGGCGCTGGTGCCGGTGGACCGGCCGAAGGGGCGCAACTCGGCGGCGATGGTCGCCGGTGTGGTCACCACGCCGACCGCGCGGTATCCGGAGGGGGTGACGCGGGTGGTGTTGCTGGGTGATCCGACGAAGTCGCTCGGGGCGTTGTCGGAGCCGGAGTGCCGCCGGGTGATCGCCGCGCTCGATTTGGCGGAGCGGATGGGCGTGCCGGTGGAGTGGTACGCGTTGTCCTCGGGTGCCCGGATCGCGATGAACTCGGGTACGGAGAACATGGATTGGGTGGCGGCGGCGCTCAAGCGGATCGTGGAGTTCACCCAGGCCGGTGGTGAGATCAACATCGTGGTGGCCGGGATCAACGTCGGGGCGCAGCCGTACTGGAACGCCGAGGCGACGATGCTGATGCACACCAAGGGCATCCTGGTGATGACGCCGGATTCGGCGATGGTGCTGACCGGCAAGCAGGCGCTGGACTTCTCCGGTGGCGTCTCGGCCGAGGACAACTTCGGCATCGGCGGCTACGACCGGGTGATGGGCCCGAACGGGCAGGCGCAGTACTGGGCCCCGGACCTGGCCGGGGCGCGGGACGTGCTGCTGGCGCACTACGACCACACCTACATCGCGCCCGGTGAGCCCAGGCCGCGGCGGGCGCAGACCAGCGACCCGGTGGACCGGGACATCTCCGGCTACCCGCACGCGGTGGTCGGCAGCGACTTCACCACGGTCGGCGAGATCTTCTCCCCCGAGGCCAACCCCGACCGGAAGAAGCCGTTCGACATCCGGACGGTGATGCGGGCGCTGGCGGATCAGGACCACCCGGTGCTGGAACGCTGGGCCGGCATGGCCGACGCCGACACCGCCGTGGTGCAGGACGTGCACCTGGGCGGGTACCCGGTGTGCCTGCTGGGCATCGAGTCCCGTTCGGTGCCGCGGCGCGGGTTCCCGCCCACCGACGGCCCGGACGCCTACACGGCGGGCACCCTGTTCCCCCGCTCGTCGAAGAAGGCCGCGCGGGCGATCAACGCCGCCAGCGGCAACCGGCCGCTGGTCGTGCTGGCCAACCTGTCCGGGTTCGACGGCTCGCCCGAGTCGATGCGCAAGCTGCAGCTGGAGTACGGCGCCGAAATCGGGCGCGCGATCGTGAACTTCCGCGGCCCCATCGTGTTCTGCGTGATCTCCCGCTACCACGGCGGCGCGTTCGTGGTGTTCTCGAAGGCGCTCAACCCGAACATGACGGTGCTGGCGCTGGAGGGCTCGTACGCTTCGGTGCTCGGCGGTGCCCCCGCCGCGGCCGCGGTGTTCGCGGGCGACGTCAACGCGCGCACGGCGGCCGACCCGCGGGTGCGGGAGCTGGAGGCCCGCGTCGCGGCCGCCTCCGGTGCCGACCGGGCCGCGCTCACCGCGGAGCTGGACGAGCTGCGGACGTCGGTCCGGGCGGAGAAGCTCGGCGAGGTGGCGGCGGAGTTCGACCGGGTGCACAGCATCCAGCGCGCGGTCGAGGTGGGTTCGGTGGACGCGGTGATCCGCGCCGCCGAGCTGCGGCCGCGCATCATCGAGGCGATCGAGGCACGACTGTCCTGAGTGGACCCTCCGGGCGGGCGTTCCGCGCCCGCCCGGAGGTCCGTCCTATCCGAACAGAGCGGCGTAGCGGGCCAGGTACAGCGGCCAGCCGCCGTCGCTGGAGACGGCGCCGCCGACCGACCCGCCGCTCTCAACTGTCCCGAGTGGACTTCCGGGACAGGCCTGCGTGCCCGCCCCGGAAGTCCGCCCGCCCTACTCGAACAGAGCGGCGTAGCGGGCCAGGTACAGCGGCCAGCCGCCATCGCTGGAGACGGCGCCGCCGACCGACTGCCAGCCGGGGCCGTGCCGGTCGAGGTGGCGGTGTTCCAGCTCCACGCGGGTGCGTTCGGGGCTCTCCGCGACGAACCGCACCTCGACCTCGCTGGTCAGGTCCGGATCGGACTCCACCTGCCACGTCGGGCCGATGTCCCAGCTGAACACGACGCGGTCGGGCGGTTCGTAGGCCAGGACGCGGGCCCAGCGGCATTCGCTGCCGTCGGCCGCGCGGTCGTAGATGTGGCCGCCGACGCGGGGTTCGAACACGGTCTCGGTGATGGGTGCGCCGAGCAGGTTGTGCTCGGGCGGTTTGAAGTCGCCGAACCGTTCGGTGAACGTGGCGAACGCGCGCTCGAGCGGCGCGTCGACGACGATCTGCCGCCGGACCACGGTCGATTCGGTCTGCGTCATGGGTCTTCCTCCGTCGGTTGCGCGGCGGCGTCCGCGTAGCTGGTCAGCGCCCGCTGCCAGAAGGTGTCGAGCTGGTCGCGCAAGGCGGCCACCGCCGTGGGGTTGAGCCGGTAGATCCGCCGGGTGCCGACCGCGTGCTCGCTGACCAGCCCGGCGTTCTTGAGGATCTTCAGGTGCTGGGAAACCGCGGACCTCGTCACGGGCAGGTGCTCGGCGAGCTGTCCCACCGCCTGCGGCCCTTCCGCCAGGCGGCTCACGATCGCGCGCCGCGTCCCGTCCGCGAGCGCGGTCCAGCCTTCTTCAACTCGGTCAGTACTCACTAACCGTTAGTCTTCACTAATATAGTGGGCGGGTCAACCCCGCCGCCGCACCTCATCGAGAGCGCGCGAACAGGAGCCCGCAGCCCACGAGCGCCAGCGCCATCGCCACCGTGGTCAGGCCTGCGAGCGCGGCGAAGACGGCGAGGACGAACGCCCGCACCGCCAGTACCCGCAACAGCCGCGCGACGTCGCGTCCCTCTCCGGCCTCCATGTCCCCGAGTCTTCGCTCCAGGACCGAGCACGTCCAACGCTGAATTCCGCTGCGATTCAGCTGCCGGATCGCTGAATCTGCGGGGTTCACCGGCCCCACGCTCACGCGCTCGCGGTCAGGTGCGCCAGCAGCGCCCGCGCCGCGGGGTTCACCGGCTCCCGCCCCCGCCCCGCCAGGAACAGGGTCCGGGTGAAGTCGGCGCCGGTGAGGCGGGCGAAAGGCAGCCCGGCCCGCTCGGCGATGGCCTCCGGCACGATCGTCACGCCGAGCCCCGCCGCCACGAGTTCCAGCAGCAGCGGCAGGTTCGTCGCCTCGCAGACGGGGTTGTGCCGCAGGCCCGCGTCGGCGAACCGCCGGTGGATCATCGTCTGCATGCCGCTGCCGCTGAAGTCCACGAAGGGCTCGTCGTCCACCTCCGCCAGCGGAACCCGGGCCCGGCGCGCGAGCCGGTGCCCGGGATGGGTCACCAGCACGAGGCGCTGCCGCCACCGGGCGAACGTGGTCAGCTCCGCCGGCACGGGCCCGTCGGCGGCGAGGTAGGCCAGGTCCAGTTCCCCGCCGGCCACGGCGGCGGCCAGCACGGGCGCGGCGCCGTCGCGGACGTGGATCCGCACGCCGGGGTGGCGGGCCTGGAACACGCCCAGCTCCCGCGGCAGGTCCACCACGGTGAGCGCCTGGATCGTGCCGATCGACACCCGGCCCCCGGTCAGCCCCGCTACGGCCGCGACCTCACCGCGCGCGGCGACGGCGTCGGCGACCAGACGGCGCGCGACGGGCAGCAGCGCCCGCCCCGCCTCGGTCAGCAGCACGCGGCGCGTCGTCCGCTCGAACAGCGGCGCACCCAGCTCCGTCTCGAGCTTGCGCACGGACGCGCTCAGCGCCGACTGCACGATGTGCACCTCCCGCGCCGCCGCGGTGAAGCTGCCGTGCCGCGCCACGGCCAGGAAGTGCTCGACCTGCCGCAACTCCATCCAGCGATGCTAGCGCTGGATCCGCTCGCAGCCAGCGACCGGGGAGATTTCCGGAAATTCCGGACAGATCGCACGAAGAGTGCGAAGATCCGGGCATGGACATCCAGCAGCAGCACCGGTTCCACCTGCACCAGAAGGTCACCGTGATGGTGAACCGCTACGAGGTCTTCGCCGATGACGGGCAGGGCGAGCCGGGGCCGCTGGTCGCGTTCGTCGAGCAGAAGCGGATGACCTTCAAGGAGCAGGTCACGCTCTACACCGACGCCGGCAAGCAGTCCGTGCTCGCCGCGTTCCGCGCCCGCAAGGTGATCGACCTCGCCAGCGCGTACGACGTCACCGACGGTGAAGGGCGCCAGATCGGGGTGTTCGGCAAGAAGTTCGGGCAGTCGCTGCTGCGTTCCACCTGGCAGCTCGACCAGCCCGGCACCCCGTCGGTCACCGTCACCGAACGCAACGAGACCATCGCGCTGTTCCGCCGCCTGTGGGACTTCCTGCCGTGGGTCGGCGACATCCCGTTCCCGTGGAAGTACCACTTCGACTTCCTGCGGGACGACACCGTGGTCGCCACCTTCGACAAGAAGACCCGCTTCCGCGACCACTACGTGCTGACCGTCTCCGACGAGACGCTGGACCGGCGGCTCCTGCTCGCGCAGGCCGTCGCGCTGGACGCGCTGCAGTCGCGGTAAGCCGCCGGTCCACTTCGGACACCTCAGTCCCTGGCGGGCCGGATCGTGCCGGTGACCTCGCCGAAGGAGATCCGGCCGCCGTCCGGCCCCGGTGCCGTCGCGGAGATGGTGACCTCGTCGCCGTCCTCCAGGAACGTGCGCTGCTCGCCCTTGACGGTGACCGGTTCGCGGCCGCCCCAGGTGAGTTCGATGAACGCGCCCCGCTGGGACTTCTCCGGGCCGGAGATCGTGCCGGAGGCGAACAGGTCGCCGGTGCGGGCCGACGCGCCGTTGACGGTCAGGTGCGCGAGCATCTGCGCCGGGGACCAGTACATGGTCCGGTAGGGCGGGCGCGAGACCTCCTCGCCGTTCCACTCCACGACCAGGTCGATGTCCAGTCCCCAGTCCTCGCGGCCCCGCAGGTACGGCAGCGGCTCCGGGTCCTGCCCGGGCAGCGGCACGCGCGCGGCTTCGAGCGCCGCGAGCGGCACCACCCACGGGGAGATCGACGTGGCGAAGCTCTTGCCGAGGTGGGGGCCGAGCGGCACGTACTCCCACGCCTGCAGGTCCCGAGCGGACCAGTCGTTGACCAGCACCACGCCGAACACGTGGTCGGCGAAGGAGTCCACGTCGATCCGCCCGCCCAGCGGCGAGGGCGTGCCGACGACGAACCCCAGCTCCGCCTCGATGTCCAGGCGGCGGCTCGGACCGTACGTCGGTGCCGTCTCGTCGGGCGCCTTGCGCTGCCCGCACGGGCGCACGACGTCGGTCCCGGACACGACGACCGTGCCCGCGCGGCCGTGGTAACCGACCGGCAGGTGCTTCCAGTTCGGCATCAGCGGTTCCGAATCCGGGCGGAACAGCCGCCCGAGGTTCGAGGCGTGGTGCTCCGAAGCGTAGAAGTCCACGTAGTCCGCGACCTCGAACGGCAGGTGCAGCGTCACCTCGCCCACCGGGTGCACGGCCTCGCCCGGGACGTCACCGCGCAGCAGGTCCCGCAGGCGGGCGCGCACCTCGTCCCAGCGGGCCCGGCCCTGCGCCAGGAACGGGTTGAGCGTGGGCGCGGCGAACACCTCGTCGTCGAGCAGCAGCGCCACATCGACGACGCTGTCGCCGAGGCGGACGCCGACCCGCCGCTCCTCGCCCGGCCGGGAGAACACGCCGTAGGGCAGGTTGCCGTAGCCGAACAGCGACCCCTCCGGCACCTCGATCACGCCGGTACTCCTTCCCTGAGCACACCCAGCTCGACCAGTTCGGCGAGCGGTTCTCCGATGCTGCACGTGCCGAACGACAGGAACGCCGCACGCGTCGCGCGCACCCGGTCGTCGTCCAGCTCTCCCACCAGCCGCGCGACTTCGGTACCGTCCCGTTCGGACAGAAGTTCCCTCGCCCGCGCCGTCGTGCCGCCGGTGAGCAACGCATCTGTGGCGAGCAGCAGGTTGAGGAACCCGTGTTGTTCGAACCCCGTCTCGGGATCGGTGTTGCGCACGGCGTGGTGCAGGCCCGCGGTCGCCTTGAACGGCACCCCGGCCGCGACCACCGCCGCGATCGACTCGGCGAGCTCTGTCTCTTCCGGGTAAAGGTCGGCACGCACCCCACCGGTGCGGAACTTGGCGCGGTAGCGGCCGGTAAGCGCTTCCAGCACCTCGGCCCGCCGCGCGTCCCGTGGGACTTCGACGTACACGTCCAAACCCTCGGGTGCGTCGATCTCGTCCGGGGAAGCGCTTTCCGGCAACGCCACCTCGACCGAACGCAACTCGACCGGCAGCTCCGCCGCCGCGGTCAGCACCCCGGGCAGCCCGGCGGGACCGCCCGGCAGCGTCACCGACACCGGCAGCCGCGGCCCGTCCGGCGGCAGCAGCTCACCGAGCCGGGCCAGCGCATCGGCGGGGAGCACCAGCGGGCCGACCATCCCGGCGTACCACTCCCCCGCCCGCTCGCGGTAGGCGCGCACCGCGTCGGGCAGGGAAGCGTTGCCAGGTGGGAAGACCGCGGCGTCGTCGCACAGCCCGGCGACCAGCGCGGGGATCACGCCGGCCCCCGGCCCGACCAGGTCCAGGCGTAGGCGGGGTCCTCGGACGCCAGCCCGCCCTCGCCCAGCTCCAGCGGGCGGAACGTGTCGACCATGACCGCGAGCTCGTCGAAGAACTCCACGCCGAGCGACCGCTCCACCGCGCCCGGCTGCGGGCCGTGACTGTGCCCGCCGGGGTGCAGCGAGATCGAGCCCTGGCCGATGCCCGAGCCCTTGCGCGCCTCGTAGTTGCCGCCGCAGTAGAACATCACCTCGTCGGAGTCCACATTGGAGTGGTAGTAGGGCACCGGCACCGACAGCGGGTGGTAGTCCACCTTGCGCGGCACGAAGTTGCACACGACGAAGTTGGTGCCCTCGAACACCTGGTGCACGGGCGGCGGCTGGTGCACGCGGCCGGTGATGGGCTCGAAGTCGGAGATGTTGAACGTGTACGGGTACAGGCACCCGTCCCAGCCCACCACGTCGAACGGGTGCGTGGGGTATACGTAACGCGTGCCGGTGATCCCGCGCGAGCCGCGGTGCTTGACGAGCACCTCGACGTCCGTGCCCTCGGCCAGCAGCGGCTCGCCCGGTCCGTGGAGGTCGCGCTCACAGTACGGCGCGTGCTCCAGCAGCTGCCCGTACCGGGACAGGTAGCGCTTGGGCGGGGCGATGTGCGAGTTCGCCTCGATCACGTACAGCCGCAACGGATCCGACCCGGTGGGCACCCACCGGTGGGTCGTCGCACGCGGCAGGAGCACATAGTCCCCCTGCCGCGCGGAGAGCACGCCGAACACGGTCTCGACGGTCGCCGACCCGGACTCGACGTACACGCACTCGTCACCGATCGCGTTGCGGTACAACGGCGACGCCTCGCCACAGACCACATAGGACAGACGGACGTCGGCGTTGCCGAGCACCAGGCGGCGGCCGGTGACGGCGTCCACGGCCTTCCAGTCCTCGTCGAACAGGTCGTGCAGCTTGAGGTGCCGCGGCAGCAGCGGGCGGTTCTCCGTCAGCGTCTGGTCCGGCAGCTCCCACGGGGTCGCGTCGACGATCGCCGACGGGACACCGCTGTGGTACAGCAGGGAGGAGTCGGACGAGAAGCCCTCCTCCCCCATCAGCTCCTCGTAGTACAGACCGCCCTCGGGGGTGCGGTGCTGGGTGTGCCGCTTGGGCGGGATGTCACCGACCCGCCGGTAGTAGGCCATCGGAGTTCTCCTTCCGGGTGGTGTCGTGGCCCAGCGCCCGCGTGAGCGCCGGGGTGATGTCTCGGTGATCGGTGAGGACGGCGGCGACGTGCGCGTCCGGCCGGACGAGCCACACCTCGCCGGGCCGGGCGCCGAGCGCGGCCGTCAGCGCGCCGCCGGGGTCGATCTCGTCGAGCGCGAGGACCCGGACCGGGCCTGGCGCCGCCGCGGCGGCGGTGAGCACGCCGTCATCGGCACCGGGCGCGGTCAGCAGCAGGAACCCGTCGCGGGCCAGCTCCCGGATCCGGCCCGGCCCGCGTGGTGTGACGACCGGTGCGTCCGGGAGCAGCACGCCGGGACCGGCGGGCGGCACCTGGCCACGGGGCGGCCGCCCCGCGAACGGGCGCTGCGGATCGGCGGTCGTGAGCGGGGAATCGACGTACCAGAACGGTTCCGACAACCGGCCCGAGTCGACGTCTTTCCGCGCCTCGGGGTCTTCGGCGGCCCGGGTCAGGATGTCGATCCGGCGGCGCGCCCGCTGTTCGTCCGGTGGCACGAGGAAGTCCATCGTCGCGGTCGTGACGGCGAGGTTCTCCCGCGCGGCGGCGTGCCGTTCGTCGTGGTAGCTGTCGAGCAGCGCGTCCGGCGCCCAGCCGTGGCCGACGTAGGCGAGCTTCCAGGCCGCGTTCTCCGCGTCGGCGACCCCGGAGTTGAGGCCCCGCGCGCCGAACGGCGAGACGAGGTGCGCGGCGTCCCCGGCGAGCAGCACGCGCCCGCACCGCATCCGGTCGACGACGCGGGAGTGGAAGCGGTACACCGACTTCCACACGATCTCGTAGTCCCGGTCGCCGATGATGCGGCGGATCCGCGTGTCCAGCGCGCCGGACGCGGCCTCGGCTTCGAGGTCGTAGTCCGCCGGGACCTGCCAGTCGATGCGGAAGGTCGAGTCCGGGCACGGGTGGATCAGCACCTGGCGGCCGGGGTTCCACTCCGGGTCGAAGTAGAACCGCCGCTCGCTCGCCCAGCCGGGCAGGTCGGTGCGGATGTCGCAGATCAGGAACCGGTCGTCGAAGGAGTGGCCGTCGAAGCGGACGCCGAGCAGGCGGCGCAGGTCGTCGCAGCGCGCGCCGGCGCACACCACGAGGTACGAGCCTGCCAGCTCGCGCCCGTCGTCGAGCCGCACGCGCACGCCCTCGCCGTCCTGTTCGACGCCGGTCACGCGGTGCCCCCAGCGCACGTCGATCGAGGGCTCCGCGGCGATCCGCTCGTCGAGGACCTCCTCGGTGCGGGTCTGGGAGATGTTGACGAACGGCGGGAACGCCGGGCGGCCGGGCTCGGCGAAGGTGTAGCTGAACAACTCGGTGCCGCGGTGGAAGGTGCGGGCCGTGGTCCAGGTGACGCCCTCGTCGGCGATCCGCCGCCCGGCGCCGACGGCCTCCCACACGTCGAGGACGTCGCGCTGCTGGCAGATCGCCTTGGAGCCGATCTTGTCGCGGTGCGGCCGCTGGTCGAGCACGATCGTGGGCACGCCCCAGCGGGCGAGCAGCAGTGCGGTGGTCTGGCCGACCGGGCCCGCGCCGAGCACGAGCACCGGTGCGGCCTGCCAGGATGCGGTGATCATCGGATGCTCCGTTCCGCGGGCGGTCAGCCCTGCAGCTGGGCCCAGACCTCGCGGTCGCGTTCGGCGGTCCAGATCACCGGACGCTCCACACCGGACAGTTCGTCCCACAGCCGCGAGACGTCGAACGGCAGGCAGTGCTCGAAGATCGGCCAGTGCCCGTAGTCGTCGACCAGTGCGGCGTGCGTGGCCTCGAAGGCCTCCTTGAGCGTGCCGCCACGCTGCTGGACGGCGCCGACCTCGCGGATCATCACCCGCAGGAAGTTGCGGGTCTGCTCGATCGCGGCGTCCACCGCGTCCCGGCCCCTGCTGACCCCGCCGCGGCCGCCGACGAGCTGCTCCGCGCCGAGCGCGTTCAGGTTGTCCAAAGTGGACGACGACCACTCGCGGTGGAAGGCGTCGCCGGTGTAGAGCGCGGCTTCGGCCTCCACGAGGTCACCGGCGAACAGGATCTTCTCGCGCGGCAGCCACGCGGTGATGTCGCCCTCGGTGTGCCCGCGGCCGTGCCACTGCAGCACCAGCTCGCCGCGGTCGCCGCCGAGGTCGATGGTCAGCCGGTCGGCGAAGGTGAGCGTGGGCCACGTCAGGCCCGGCACCGAGTCCGCGCCCTCGGCCAGGCGCGGCATGCGGGCGAACTCGCTTTCCCAGTCCTCCTTGCCGCGCTCGGCGACCAGCGCCTTGGTGTTCTCGTGCGCCACGATGGTTTCCGCCTGGAAAGCGCTTGCACCGAGCACGCGGACGGCGTGGTAGTGGCTGAGCACCAGGTAGCGCACGGGCTTGTCGGTGTGCTCCCGCAGTTTCGCGAGCCACTTGCGCGCGGCGACGGGCGTGGCGAGGGCCTCGAAGCAGACGAGGAAGTCCTCGCCCTCGATGGCGCCGATGTTCGGGTCGCCCTCGGCGGTCAGCGCGTAGACGCCGTCGGCGAGGACCTCCAGCGTCTGCTCCTTGGCGGCGGTGTCGGCGGAGGAGGCGAACGGTTTGGGCATGGGGTGTCCTTTCAGTCGGCCGCGAGCACGAAGGCTTCGCGCTCGGCGGCGGAACGCTCGCGCAGGGCGAGCACGGCGGCGAGACTGACCAGGCAGGTCAGCAGCATGTAGGCCGACACCGACAGCGACGTGCCGGTGAGGCCGATGAGCCAGGTGGCGAGCAGCGGGGCGAACCCGCCACCGAGGATGGCCCCGAAGGAGTACGCGAACGAGACCCCGCTGTAGCGGATGGCGGCCGGGAACAGTTCCGCGTAGGCGGCGGCCTGCGGCCCGTACGTCAGCCCGAGCCCGAAGGCGAGCACCACCACCGAAAGCAGCATCAGCGGCAGCGAACGGGTGTCGAACAGCAGGAAGAACGGGAACGTCCACGCGGCCATCGCGACCGTGCCGACGAGGTACGTGCGGCGGCGGCCCCACGAGTCCGACCAGCGCCCGGCGAGCATGGTGAACACGCCCCAGCTGACCGCGCCGACCATGCCCACGAACAGCATCGTGGAGCTGGACAGGCCGAGCGTGCGCGTGCCGTAGGAGTTGATGAACGCGATCAGGATGTAGCCGACCATGTTGTTGGCGATGAACAGCCCGATCGCGACGAGCAGTTCCCGGGTGTTGCCGCGGAACAGCTCGGCCAGCGGCGCGGACCGGCGGGCACGGCGTTCGCGCAGTTCCGTGAAGACGGGGCTCTCGGAAACCTTGGCGCGCACGAAGAACCCGACCGCGATGAGCACGACGGACAGCAGGAACGGGATGCGCCAGCCCCACGCCAGGAACTGCTCCTTCGTGGTGAGCGTCGAGACGGTGAAGAACACGAGGTTCGCCAGCAGGAGGCCGATCGGCACGCCGATCTGGGGGTAGGAGCCGAGGTAGCCGCGGCGGCCGGGCGGGGCGTGCTCGACGGACATGAGCGCGGCGCCGCCCCACTCGCCGCCGGCGGAGAAGCCTTGGAGCAGGCGCAGCACGACGAGCAACACGGGCGCCGCGACGCCGATCGAGCCGTAGCCGGGCAGCACGCCGACGCCGACCGTGGAGATGCCCATGAGGAGCAGCGTCGCGACGAGCACGGCCTTGCGCCCGAGGCGGTCGCCGAGGTGCCCGGCCACCACGCCGCCGATAGGCCGGGCGACGAAGCTGACGCCCAACGTGGCGAAGGAGGCCAGGAGCGCCGCGGTGCCGTTGAGGGAGGGGAAGAACTGCGTGCCGAAGACGAGGCTCGCGGCGGAGGCGTAGACGAAGAAGTCGTACCACTCGATGGTGGTCCCGACAAGGCTCGCCCCCACGACGCGGCGCAGCTGGGCGGGGGTGGTTCGGGCGGGGGTGGCGGCGGCGGGGCGGGGGGCGGTGGTGACGGGGGTGGCGGCGGTGCCGGGCGAGGCGGCGGCGCCGTCCTGAGTGGCGGCGCCGGGCGAAGTGGCAGTGCCGCGCACGGTCGCGTGGCCGGGCGTGGTGGCGGCAACCGGAGTGGCGCCGGGCGCAGTGGCGCGGGCGGATGCGGTGGTGCCGCTTGGCGTAGCGGCGGCAGGCCGGGTGTGGCCACCCGACGAAGTGGCCCGGCCGGGCGCAGCGGCAGCGGCGGCCGGAGTGGCGTCAGGTGGAGCACCCGGCGTGGTGGCGAGGGCGGGCGGGGTGGCACTACCGCCGGAAGCGGCTTCGGGGCTGGGCGTCATCGGCAGTCCCTTCCCGTCGTCGGGGCGCGTGGCGGAACGATCAAAACCTTTACTAAGTCTGGGACGGTAGAGGATCCCGCCCGCCGGCGCCAGAAGTAATCAAAGGTTTTATCGTTTTGTGTAGCTGTGACTCCGGTCACCGACGCTACGCCCGCCGCCCCGCCCACGCACAGAAAACCGGGCGCCGGGCACGAGACCTCAGGAACCCTTGCGCAACCGGTCGTCGATGAGCGCGCCTTCCGCGGGGGTCGGGGACTCGCCCTGCACGGCGATGCCCAGCGCCTCCGCGAGATCCCGCCACCGCACGTCGATCGCCGCCTCGACGAGCGTCGCGAACTCCTCCAGCGACACCCGTGCCCGGCGCCACGCCACCACGAACGCCACGACCGCGACGACCACCGCCGGCCACCAGAGCACGCCGACCACCAGGTAGAGCACCGCCCACCCGGCGAGGGCGCACGCGTCGTCGAACCTGGCTCTCGCGTTGCGCACCGGCGCGTGGAACTCCTCGGACGTGAGCAGCCAGATCCGCGGCCACGCGAGCGCCGCGCTGAACCAGTACTGCGCGCGGACCCGTACCTCGACGAGCCGGAGCCGGTCGGACAACCACGTCGGCCTCGCGGGCAGGTACGCCGCGACGGGCTCGGTCCCCCGCTTCTTCGCCGCCTCCACCGCGCGGGCACGCCGCAACCTCGGCGCGAGCAATGCCCGTTCCCGCAACCAGAATCGCCGCACACCCGTTCCCAGGCCGCGCGCGAGCGTGCCCGCCACGCCCGCTCCCACGACCACGACCGCCACCTCCACCGCGAGCCGGACCGGTTTGCGGCCCGCGCCGCGCTCCGCCGCCGACGCGAGCCGGTCCACGTCGAACGCGTGCGCGTGGCCCAGCACCCACCCGCTCACGGCGATCACCGCCAGCAGCAGGCCCGGCAGCAGGATCTGGGTGAACCAGCGGGCGGCGACCCGCTTGCCCGCCTCGGTGAGGAACGAGACCATCAGCGGCCCGGCACCATCGGCACGCCGAACGCCGCGCAGCCCGGCACGTGCCCGTGCTCGTCACGGCCCGCCGTGCGCGAGCACCGCTGCCGCGGGCAGCGGTAGGCCCCCGCGCCCACGGACGTCACCGGTGGCGAGCCGGGCAGTCCGGCGATCGCGGCCCCGGGCGGTTCGGCCCACGAGCGCACGCCGCCCGCGGGCTCGGTGTCCAGCCACTTCCGGCACGCCGACACCGCCGACCCGCCGTCGCGCACGCGCGCGATCTCGCGGTCCAGCCGCGCGGCGGCACCCGTCCGCGCCGCCTCCTCCCGCAGCCGCGGCAGGTTCTCGCACCACCTCGCCAGCGCAGCGTCCTCCCGCACCTCCACCTCCCGTCCGGGGACTTATGTTGACGGATCCCGTGACGGAACGCACCCGTAACCGGCAAAGTGGACGGGTGCGTTCGCATCGCGAGGGGATCAAGCGGGAACTCGACGGCAGGCTGCGCCGGTACCTCGCCGGGGAACCCGGCGCCGCCGCGGATCCCGACGGGCTGGAAACGGCGCTGGCGGGGGTGACCGAAGCGGGCTCCCCCGACTACATCGACGTGATGACCCTCCTCGGCAGCCTCCGGCTGTGCCGCGAAGGACTGCTGCGCCCCGGCCAGGCCCCGCCGGACATCCGGGAGGTCGCGCGGCTGCTGGCGCCGGTCACCCAGTCCGCGCCCTCGACCTTCACCACCCTGCTGCTCATCACGGTCCAGGCAATCGCTGGGCTGCCGGGCTACGACCGGCCGGAACGGCTGGGCGGCAAGGCGCTCAACCTCGCCGACCACGGGATGTCACGCGGGGACCCGGCGGTGCTGCGGCAGGCGATCGACCTGTTCGAGCAGGCGCTGGCGGCCGCGACGATCGACCACCCCAGCCGCGGCGACCTGCTGACCAGTGCCTGCTCGTGCTGGATCAGCATGTACGAGCTGACCCGCGACCCCGCCGCCGTCGACGAGGCCGTGCGCACGGGCCTGGCCGCCGCGGAACTGACCGCCGGGGAGAGCCACGGCACCGCGTTGAACAACCTCGGCGCCGCGCTGCGGCTGCGCCACGACCTGACCGGCGACCCCGGCGACCTCGACCGCGCGATCGAACTCTTCGAGCGGGCGATCCCCCGCACCCCGCGCGACCACGTGGAATGGCCGGTGCGCAACCACAACCTCGGGTACGCGCTGGGCCTGCGCTACCACGCTGCGGGCCGCCACCAGGACCTCGACCGCGCGATCGACTCCGTGCGCAAGGCCGCCGAAGCGGTGGGGCCGCACCGCCCGCAGCGTGCGGAGTACATCGGCGACCTCGCCTACTTCCACTGGCTGCGCCACCAGGCGACCGGTGACCGGGCCGACGTCGCCCAGGCCGCGAGGCTGTTCGAGGTGGTCGCGACGACGTCCCCCGACCCGGAGCGCCGGGACATGGCGGCGCAGTACCTGCGGGCGGCCCAGGACGCGCTGCGCTGATGTCCGACCGGGTGCGCGAGGAGGCGCTGGCGGATTACTGGCGTGCGGCGGACGCGGGTTACGCGGCGGACTACGCCGCCACGGTCCCGCTGCTGCGCCACGCCGTCGCGGTGACCCCGCTGGAGCACCCGCGGGGCGTGGAGTGCCGGCTGGCGCTGGCCACCGCGCTCACCGCCGCCTTCTCCGGGAACGCCGCCGTGGAGGCGCTCGACGAGGCGGTCACCGCGCTCACCGAGGTGGCGCGCGCCCTGCCCCGCGGCGACCCGGACCGCAAGGTCGCGCTGGTCAACCTCAGCGGGGCGCTCAACCGCCGGTTCGGCTACCTCGGCGAGCCCGCCGACCTCCGCCGCACGGTGGACGTGCTCCGGGAAGCGCTGACCGGCGAACCCTACGACTCGGTGCTGCTGGGCAACCTGTGTGCCGCGCTGGAGAACCGCTACCGGCACACCATGGACCCGGCAGACCTGGACGAGGCGATCGACGCGGGCGAACGCGCCGTCGAGTTCTGCCCGCCCGGGGCCGGACACTACGCGCACGTGGTGCACAACCTGGGGCTGGCACTGGTGCAGCGGTACCGGCTGCACGGCACGGTCGCGGACCTCGACGAGGGGATCACCCTGCTCCGCCGGGCGGCGGAGCTGCTGCCGCCGGACGTGGCCGAGCGGATCCCCGCGCTCAACGCGCTCGCCCGCGCCTGCCGGGACCGGTTCGAGAAGTCCGGGGACCCGGCCGACCTGGACGAGGCGATCGACATCGGCCGCTTCCTCCTGCGGAACACCGGCGAGCTGCCCTACCTCGCCGCGGACGTGGCGGCCGGGCTCGGCATCTGCCTGCACCTGCGCGCGGAGAGCACCGGCAGCGAGTCCGACTCCGCGGAGGCCGTGGCGGTGCTGCGCGCCGCCAGGGACGGGACCGGGCCGATCCGGATGCGGCTGCTCGCCGCGACGCTGGCCGCGCTCTACCAGAGCGGCCGCGGTCCCCTCGCCGACGCGCTGGAGGACTACGCGGCCGCGGTCGACCTGCTGCCGCTGCTCGTGTGGCGCGGCCTCGACCGCGAGCGCCACGAGCAGCTCCTGCGCGAGTACGCGGGGCTGCCGTCCGAAGTGGCCGCAGCCGCGATCGCGGCCGGGCAGCCGGAGCGGGCGGTCGAGCTGCTGGAACAGAGCCGCGGGGTGCTGTGGAGCCAGTTGTTCGAAACCCGGACGGACATCGCCGCGCTGGCCGATGCCCATCCGGGCCTGGCCGACCGGCTCGACGCCCTGCGGACCCGGCTCGACCCGCCGAGCCCCGACCCCGACGAACGCCGTCGCCTCGCCCGCGAGTGGGACGAGCTGCTGGCGACCGTGCGGGACCTCGACGGGTTCGGGAACTTCCTGCGCCCCGCGCCCTTCCGCGAACTGCGGCAGGCCACTGTGGACGGTCCGGTCGTGCTCGTCAACGCCAACCGGTTCCGCTGCGACGCGCTCATCGCGACGAGCGACGGTGTGACGGTCCTGCCCTTGCCCGGCCTGGACGCCACCGCCGCCGGACAGTGGACCTACCGGTGCCTGGAAGCGGTTTCCGAGCCCGTCCGCGGTGGCCCGGCGCGGCAGGCGGTGCTCGCGTGCCTGGAGTGGCTGTGGGACGCCGTCGGTGGCCCGGTCACGGAGTTCCTCGGCTGCCGGCCCGGCGGCCGGACGAGGATCTGGTGGTCGGCGACGGGCCCGCTGAGCGCGCTTCCGTTGCACGCGGCGGGATACCACGATCCCGACGACGGCCGTCCGGGCGACTCGGTGCTCGAGCGGGCGGTGTCCTCGTACACGCCGAGCCTGCGCAGCCTCATCCACGCCCGGCGCCCCGAGGACGGGACGGCCCCGCCACGTCTGCTGGTGACGGCGGTGCCCGACGCGCCGGGTGCGGACCCGCTGCCCGGCGCCGCCGAGGAGGCCGCCCGGCTCGCCGCGCTCCACCCCGGCACCGTGCTGACCGGTCCGGCGGCGACGAGAACCGCTGTCGTGCGCGAACTCCCGGCGCACCCGTACGTCCACTTCGCGTGCCACGGCGACCAGGACCTGTCCGCGCCCAGCGGTAACGCGCTCCACCTGTACGACGGGCCGTTGCGGCTGGCCGACCTCGTCGCGCTCGACCTGCGGGACGCCCAGGTCGCCGTGTTGTCCGCGTGCCGCACCGCGCTGGGCGGAGCGGGGCTGTTCGACGAGGCGATCCACCTCGGGGCGGCGTTCCAGCTGATCGGCTACCGCGACGTCGTCGCGACCCTGTGGCCGGTCCACGACCTGACCGCACCGGAGGTCGCGGCCGCGGTGTGGCGCGATCCGCGGCACCCGGCCGAAGCGGTGCACGAGGCCGTACTCGCCCTGCGCGACCGGTACTGGCACGACCCGGTGGCGTGGGCGGCCTTCGCGCACCTGGGGCGCTGACCCTCAAGCAGCCGCTGTGAGGTGCGCCTTCGCCGCCGCCCGGAACGCGGGCAGCAGGGGGTTCGGATCGGCCGCCCGCGTCGCCACCACCACCCGGCAGGGCTCGGCGTCCTCGACCGGGATGGCCACCAGGTCCGGGCGCAGGGCTAGCCGCCGGTCACCGGCGGGCAGCAGGCCGCTCGCGCGCCCCTCCGCGACGCGCTCCAGCTTGTCCTCGATGCTCTCGACGACCGTCACGTCCTCGGGCGGTGTGAAGGCCGCGCCGGTCTGCCTGCACGTCACGAGCCCCTCGCCGACGAGGTCGTCCAGCCAGACCGACTCCTTGCCCGCCAGCCGGTGGAACGCGGGCACGACCAGCACGAACGGCTCCTCGTAGAGCACCGTCACCTGGACCTGCGCGGCGGGCAGCGCCATCGGCAGCCGCGCGACGAGCGCGTCCACCTCGTGTTCGAGCAGCGCGCCGGCGGCGTGCCAGTCGAGGTGGCGCGCCGTGATCCGCGCGCCGGGGTGGCGGTGCCGCAGCTCCCGCACCACCGGCGTCACGACGAAGTCCTCGATGTAGCCGATGGTGAGCGTGGGCCGCGGGGCGGCCGCGCGGGCGGCGAGGGTGGCCTCGCGGGCGGTGTGCAGCAGCGCCCGCGCCTGCGGGAGGAACGCCCGGCCCGCGTCGGTGAGACTGCTGCCCTGGGGGCCGCGGTCGAGCAGGCGGACGCCCAGCAGGTCCTCCAGCCGCTGGATCTGGCGGCTGAGCGAGGGCTGCGCGAGGTGCAGCGCGGTCGCGGCGCGGCCGAAGTTCTCGTGCTCCGCGACGACCGTGAAGTACCGCACCAGCCGGAGATCGAGATCGGGAACGTCAGGCACAGCACCAGGGTACGCGTCATACCGATCGGCTATGGCGTCCTGCGGAACAGGTCTTGGACAGCCGCCCCGGGTTCGCCTTGACTGGGAAATACCAGAACGAACCGGAGAGGTTTCAGCACAATGGGGAAGTACGACGGAAAGAATGTGGTGATCATCGGCGGGAGCAGCGGGTTCGGTTTCCACACGGCCGAGCTGCTCGTCGCCGCAGGCGCACGGGTGCTGATCACCGGGCGCACCGAGTCCACTTTGGAGGATGCCGCGAAAAGGCTGGGAGACAAGGCGATCGCCGTCCGCAGTGACAGCTCGTCGATGACCGACATCGACGAGCTGGCCGACCGGGTGAAAACCGAGTTCGGCACGATCGACGCGTTGTTCCTCAACGCGGGGATCACCGGTTTCTCGGCTTTCGAGGAAACCCCGGAACAGCTGTACGACGAAATACTGGCCGTCAACACCAAGGGCCCGTATTTCACGGCGCAGAAACTGGCCCCGCTGCTGGCGCCCGGCGGCGGTGTGGTGCTGACGACGTCCGTGGCCAACGTCCGGGGCCTGCCGATGCTCAGCGTGTACGCCGCCAGCAAGGCGGCGCTGCGCTCGCTGACCCGCAGCCTCGCGCAGGAGCTGCTGCCCCGCGGCGTCCGGGTCAACGCGGTCAGCCCCGGCCCCATCGAGACCGGCATCCTCGACAAGACCCTGCCGAAGGAGGCCGCCGACCAGACCAGGGAGGACATGACCACGCGCAACCCGATGCGGCGCTTCGGCGACCCGGCCGAAGTGGCGAAGGCGGTGCTGTTCCTGGCTTTCGACGCCACCTACACGACGGGCGCGGAGCTGCCCGTGGACGGCGGCGCCTCACAGCTCTGACGGCCGCACCGAAGGGGACGGCGGCCCGCCGTCCCCTCCCCCGGCGTCACGACTCGCCCAGCACCTTCGCCAGGTTGTCGAGTTCGTTGCCCCGGCCCTGCACCAGCCGCTCGGTCCACACGGCGTCGTGCAGGGGTTCCATCGTCATCGTGACCTCGACGCCCTCGGCGGTGGGGCGCAGCTCGACCTCGGTGAGCGCCTCGTACGGCTCGACGCCGGGCACGAAGTCGACCAGCGACGTGTAGCACAGCCGGCTCACCGGCGTGACCTCGGTGAACGTCTTGCGCGACGGCGTTTCCAGCGGCAGCCCGGCGCTCTTCATGAACTCGACCTGCTCCGGGGCGGTGGCGATCATCGTGTAGGCCAGGGTGCCGCCGGGGCGCAGGTCGAGCTCGTCGACGCGGACGGTGAAGCCGTCCGGGGCCCACCACCGCTGGATGCCTTCGGCGGTCGTCCACAGCTCCCACACGCGCTCGGCGGGGGCGGGGTAGCTGCGCTCGATGCGGATCGGCGAGGTGCTGGTCATGTCGTGCTCCTTGGGTTCGGCAACCGTGTCATCCCCTACGACGCACGCCGGCGCGATCACTCATCGGCAGGGTGAGCGGCAGGCCGAACGCGGGCAGCAGGTGCGGCTCGAAGGTGGTGATCTCGGCGACGTGCCCGTTCTCGACCCGCAGCACGTCGAGCAGCTGGGCGCGGTACACGGCGGTGCCCGGCCGCCGCACGTACCCGGCCGCGGCGGGCATGCGGTTGGCCGAGGTCGGCAGGTACCGCCACTCGCCGAAGTACCGCGGCGAGCCCGGGTCGAACACCGGCCCGACCTGGCGGATGATCGCGTCGCGGCCGGTGAACCACACCGGGTTCGGCGGCATCGTGAGCACGGCGTCGGCGCTCAGCAGCTCGGCCATCGCGGACACGTCGGCGTGCTCGGCGGCCGCCATGTACCGGCGGAGCGTCTCGCGTTCCTCCGCGCCGGCCTGCCCCAGGCTCCAGTCGGCGCGCCTGCCGGGCAGCCGTTCCCGCAGCGTGGGCCGGGCGCGCTGCAACGCGCTGTTGACGGCGGGGACGGTCATGCCGAGCAGCTTCGCGGTTTCGTCGGCGGGCCAGTCGAGCACGTCCCGCAGGATCAGCACGGCCCGCTGCCGGGGTGGCAGGAACTGGATCGCGGCCAGGAAAACCAGCTCGATCGTCTCCCGCGACACGGCGGCCACGTCCGGGTCCGCCTCGTCGGGATAGGGCTGCAACCAGGGGAAACGGGCCGGTGGCTCGCCGTCTCCGGAGTCGATGCCCGGCACCGGCTCGTACTGCAGTGGCCTGCGTTGGGCGCGGCGGAGGAAGTCGAGGCAGGCGTTGGTGGCGACGCGGTACAGCCAGGACCGCACCGAATCGAGGTCTTCGAGGTCGTCGCGGTGGCGCCACGCCTTGAGCAGCGTCTCCTGGACCAGGTCGTCGGCGTCGTCGTACGAGCCGGTCATCCGGTAGCAGTGCACGCGCAGCTCACCCCGGTGCGGCTCGACCAGCCCGGCGAACGCGATCTCGTCCAGGCCCGGCGATTCCGTAACGGCGTCGGGCGTGACGTTTTCGGCCGCTAGCCGCGCGATCCGCCGCAGGCGCCCCACCTGGGTGGACAGGGTGCTGACGTCCTCGTAGAACGTGCCGGGCGGCCGGAGCGCCAGCCCCTTGACCTGCCGCTCGATCTCGGCGACGAGTCCGGTGACGGCCTCCTCCCCGGAGGGCGACCGGCGCGTCCGGTAGGCCCGCTGACGGCACGCGCCCGAGCAGTAGACCGCACCCCGGCCACGCCCGCGACGAGGCAGCGGCTTGCCGCACACCGCGCAGTCCCCGGCCACCCCGTCCGCCTTCCGTCACCCCGCCTCGCGTTACGCAATTCCTACCCGGTGGCGGGCGCGGTGGCTACCCCTTTGGCTGGGGAGGAGGGTGTCGCATTCCGTCACTCCGGCGCCGCGTTACGCAATGCGCGCCCGGGCGGTGGCTACCCCCTTGGCCGGGGACGAGGGTTTCCGCCGCACGACGGGCGCGACCCGGCGTTACGCAACTCGCGCCTGGGCGCTGGCTACCTCCACACCGCGGACGGCGGCTTCTCTCGCACGGCGCCGCTTCGGTGGTGGCGCCGTGCCCTGCATGTCCCAGGCGTCACCCCGCCTCGCGTTACGCAACTCCCACCTGGTGGGCGATGGCTATCCTCTTGGTCGCGGACGGGGGTTCCGCCGCACGACGGGCGCGACCCCGCGTTACGCAACTCCCACCTGCGGGCGGCTACCCCCACACCGCGGACGGCGGCTTCTCTCACACGGCGCCGCTTCGGTGGTGGCGACTTGCCCTGCATGCCCCAGCCGTCACCCCGGCGCCGCGTTACGCAACTCCCGGCCGGGCGGTGGCTACCCCCTTGGCCGCCGACAAGGGTTCTGCATTCCGTCACCCCACCCCGCGTTACGCAACTCCTACCCCCACACCGCGGACGGCAGCTCCCGCCGGACGACGGGCATCACCTCCGCCGCGAACAACTCCAGCACGTCCCTGGCCTCGCCGGCGCCGAGGCCGTCCACGGACACCGCCTGCACCTGGTGCCCGAACGAGGCGTGGTAGTCGGCGATCTTGTCGATCACCTGCTGCGGGCTGCCGACGAGCGCCGAGCCACCCGCGATCTTCTCCTCCAGCGTCGTGAACTCCGACCGGTTGTGCTGGTACGCCGGGGTCTTCACGAGCGCCTCGAAGTGCGGCCGGAACCCGTCCACCGCCTCCTGGGACGTCTTCGCCACGTACAGCCCGCCCGCACCCGAGCCGACGAGCGCATCCGCCGGGTCGCGGCCGTAGTCCACCCAGCGGCGGCGGTAGTGGTCGATCAGCTCGGCGTACTTCCGCTTGGGGTGGAAACCGTTGGCGGTGAACAGCGGGTCACCCCACTTGGCCGCCAGCTCGGTGGACTCGGTGCTCGACGCGCTGCCGTGCCAGATCCGCGGCCGCGCGGTGAACGGCCGCGGCTGGGTGGTCACCGCGTCCAGCGGCGGCCGGAACCGGCCCGACCACGTCACCTCCTCCTCGTACCACAGCCGCCGCAGCAGCTCGAACTTCTCCTCCTGGTACTCCCACTGCCGCGCCTCCTCCAGCCCGAACAGCGGGAAGTGCCGGGGATCGTTGCCCTTGCCGATCATCAGCTCCAGCCGCCCGCCCGACAGCTGGTCCACCGTCGCGTAGTCCTCGGCGACGCGGACCGGGTCCAGCACGCTGATCACCGTCAGCGTGGTCAGCAGCCGCACGCGTGCCGTGCGTTCCGCGACGGCCGCGAGCAGCACCGGCGGGGCGGAAGACAGGAACGGCTCACCGTGCCGCTCCCCCACCCCGTACGCGTCGAACCCCAGCTCCTCCGCGAACACGGCCTCGTCGATCACGCGCCGCAACCGCTCGTGCTGGCTGCCGCCGCCGTAGTGCGCGACGAGCGAGAACAAGGCGAACTTCACGCCACCTCCTTCGCCCGTCCCGGGATCGCCGCGAGCAGTTCCTTCGTGTACTCGTGCGAGGGCCGGTGCAGGACTTCGTCCGCAGGGCCGTACTCGACGAGCTTCCCCGCACGCAACACCCCCACGCTGTCAGCGATCTGCCGCACCACGGCGAGGTCGTGCGAGATGAACAGGTACGCCAACCCCAGCTCGTCCTGCAGGCGCACCAGCAGGTCGAGGATCTGCGCCTGCACCGAAACGTCCAAAGCGGACACCGGTTCGTCGCACACCACCAGGTCCGGCCGCAACGCCAGCGCCCGCGCGATCGCGACGCGCTGCCGCTGCCCGCCGGACAGTTCCGCGGGTTTGCGCTTGAGCATGCTCGACGGCAGCGCGACCTGGTCCAGCAACGCCGCCGCGTCACCGCGCCCGCCCGCCTTGAACGCCCGCAGCGGTTCGGTCACCAGGTCGGCGATCGTCAGCTTCGGGTTCAGCGCCGCGTACGGGTTCTGGTAGACCAGCTGCATCCGCCGCCGCAGCCGCCGCAACGCCTCGCCCCGCAGGCCGGTGACGTCCTGCCCGTCGAACCGGATCGTCCCGGCGCCCGGGGTTTCCAGCCGCAGCAGCAGGCGCGCGGTGGTGGACTTGCCGGAGCCGGACTCGCCGACCAGCGCCAGAGTCCGCCCGCGAGCGAGGGAAAACGACACGTCGTCCACCGCCCGCACCGGGCCGAAGTCCTTGCGCAGTCCCGAAACCTCGACCAGCGGCTCTCCCTCGGCACGCCGCGGGCGCAGTGGTTCGGCGGACAGGCTGGGCGCCGCGGACAGCAGCTGCCGCGTGTAGGCGTGCCCCGGGGTGGCCAGCAGTTCCGCGCTCGGCGCGCGTTCGACGACCACCCCCTGTGACATCACCGCGATCTCGTCGGCCCGGTCGGCGGCGACGCCCAGGTCGTGGGTGATGAGCAGCAGCGCGAGGTTCTCCTCGGAGGCCAGCTGTTGCAGGTGGTCGAGGATGCGGCGCTGCACGGTCACGTCGAGTGCGCTCGTCGGCTCGTCCGCGACGACCAGCCGCGGCCTGCCCGCGAGCGCCGCCGCGATCAGCACCCGCTGGCGCAGCCCACCGGACAGCTCGTGCGGGTACTGCCGCGCCCGCAGCGCCGGGTCGTCGATCCCCGCGCGGTGCAGCAGATCCGCGGCTTCGGCAGGCGCACTGCGGCGGGTCGCCAGCCCGTGCACCAGCAGGGTTTCCGCGACCTGGTCGCCCACGCGCTTCACGGGGTCCAGCGACACGCCGGGGTCCTGCGGGATCAACGCGATCCGCCGCCCGCGCACCTGCCGCCACGCCTTCTCGGACAGCCCGGTCAGCTCCTGCCCGTCGAAGGTGATCGACCCGCGCTCCAGGCGGCCGCCCTTCGGCAACAGCCCGAGCACCGCGTGCGCGGTGGTGCTCTTGCCCGAACCCGACTCGCCGACCACGGCGAGGCACTGTCCACTCCGGACGGACAAGTCGACCCCGCGCACCGCGGGCACCGTACCGCCGCGCACCCGGTAGGACACCGCGAGGTCCTTGACCACGAGCAGGTCAGTCATGCCGTTCTCCCTCCAGGGCACGGGAAACGCGGTTCGCGGACAGCACCACCGCGGCGATCACCAGCCCGGGCAGCGTGGTCATCCACCACGCGCTCGCGAGGTACGCGCGCCCGCCCGCGACGAGCGAGCCCCACTCCGGCGTGGGTGGCGCCGCGCCGTAGCCGAGGAAGCTCAGCGCGGAGATCTCCAGCACCGCGGTGCCGAACGTCAGCACGGCCAGCACGATCACGGGCCCGGCCGCGTTGGGCAGGATGTGCCGGGTCAGCACCCCGAACCAGCGCACCCCGCCCGCGCGGGCCGCCTCGACGTAGACGCTGCCCCGCACACGCAGGACCTCCGCACGCATGAGCCGCGCGAAGTGCGCCACGTTCGCCACGCCCACGGCGATCGCGACCTTCGTCGTGCCGAACCCCAGCCCGGTGACCAGCGCCAGCGACAGCAGGATCGGCGGCACGGCGAGCAGCACGTCCATCACGCGCATCAGCACCGAGTCGAGCCAGCCGCCACGGGCACCCGCGACGAGCCCGAGCACCGACCCGGCGACCAGCGCGATGAGCACCGCGGAAACCGTGGCCCGCAGGGAAAGCGCGGCCCCGTGCACCACGCGCGCGAACACGTCGCGCCCGGTCTCGTCGGTGCCGAACAGGTGCGCACCCGACGGGGCCTGGAGTTTCTGCCGCGGCACCCCGGCGAGCGGGTCGTAGGAGGTGAACAGGTCCGGCGCGAGCGCCCACGCCACCACGACGACGAGCACCAGCACCGCCAGCACCAGCCCGGGCCGCCGCAGCACGAACCCGGCGCGGGCGCGCACCGCGAGTACGTCAGCCATGGACCAGCTCCTTCCCGGCCCGCGCCACCGGATCCCGCCGCACCCGCGGGTCGAGCAGCGGGTACAGCAGGTCGACGGCGAGGTTCACCACGACGAAGAAGAACGCGGCGAGCACGATCACGGCCTGCACGACGGGGATGTCCTGCCCGGTGACCGCCGAGGTGGTGATGCGCCCGACCCCGTCACGCGAGAACACGGTCTCCGTCACCACCGAGCCCGCGAGCAGCTGTCCGGCGACCACGCCGACCATCGTCAGCACGGGCATCGCGGCGTTGCGCAAGGCGTGTCCGAAGTGGACACGGGACCGGGAAGCGCCCTTGGCCCGCACCGTCTCGACGTACGGCTCGGCGAGCTGCGTGCGCAGGCTCTTCGCCAGCACCTGCCCGATCACCGCTCCCGTCGGCAGGGAGATCGTCAGCGCGGGCAGGATCACCGACGCGAACCCCTGGTTGCCCAGCGCGGGCAGGAGCCGCAGCTGGAACGAGAAGATCTGCACCAGCACCAGGCCCACCCAGAACACCGGCAGCGAGATGCCCAGCGGTGGCAGTGAAAGCAGCAGCGTGCCCAGCCAGCGCGCCCGCGTGTACGTGCCCGCGAGCGCGGCCCCGCCACCGAGCACGACCGCCAGCACGAGCCCGAGCCCGGCCACCGCGAGTGTCGGCGGCAACGCGGCCACCACCATGTGCGTGGCGCTGTCACCCGTCGCGATGGACCGGCCGAAGTCGCCGTGCAGCGCCGACAGCAAGCGCTTTCCGTACTGCACCGGCCACGGGTCGTCCAGCCCGTACTCGGCACGCGCCTGCGCCAGCTGCGCACCCGTCACGGTCGCCGCCGCCTCACCACCGCCGAGTTTCGCCAGCACGGCGTCACCCGGCAGCAGGTACAGCAGGACGAACGACAGCGTGAACGCCGCCCACAGCACGACGAGCGCCTGCCCGGCCCGCCGCAGCAGGTAGCCGGTCACGAGCCCGACACCCACGTGTCGAACAGCTGCAGCCGCGACGACGCCTCGAACCCGATCGCGTGCGCCTGCGGCCCGAACGCGACCACCTGGGTCAGCTCGAACACCGGGATGGCGTAGGCGTGCTCGACGACCAGCCGCTGCGCCTGCTCCGCCGCCGGCTTCCGCACCGCGGGATCGAGCGCGGCCGCCTGCGCGTCCAGCTGGGCGTCGAGCGGGTTGCCCGCTGCCAGCTTGCTGCGGTTGCCCGCCTTGGTGGAGAAGATGTTGCGCAGGATGTCCGGGTCGGCGCGGGTCACGTTGTACCAGAGGAACTCGTAGTTCCCCGCCTGCTGCAGCTGCGTCGTCTCGGCGGTGGTGTGCAGCTCGATGCGCAGGTCGAAGCCGATCTTGCGGAGCTGCTGCTGGATCAGCTCCAGCACGCTCTGGTTCTGGTTGAACACCGGCGAGAAGATGACCGCCGCGGACAGCCGCTGCCCGTTCTTGACGCGGATGCCGTCCGGCCCGGGGACCCAGCCCGCGGCGTCGAGCAGCTGCGTGGCGCGGGACGGGTTGTACGCCAGTTCCGGCGAAAGGTCGGTGTACAGCGGGGTCGTCGTGGCGAGGATGCTGGTAGCGGGCTTGTAGTTCGGGCTCAGGACGGTGTCGACGACCTCCTGCCGGTTGATCCCGGCGCTCACCGCCTGCCGCACGGCCTCGTCCGTCAGCACGCCGCGCGTGGTGTTGGCGTGCAGGTTGAACACGATGCCCGGGTTGGGCCGCGTCTGCTCGCCGAAACCGCCGCCCTGGAACTGCGCCTCGTCGACCGGCTGCACCTCGGTGGTCGCCGACAGCTGCCCCGACAGCAGGCTGCCCGTGCGCACACCCGGTTCCGGCACGATCTTGTAGTCGATCGCGTCGAGGTACGCCTCGCCCTGGTGCTGCCACAGCGAGGAG
Organism: Amycolatopsis sacchari; assembly: GCF_900114035.1. GTDB lineage: Bacteria > Actinomycetota > Actinomycetes > Mycobacteriales > Pseudonocardiaceae > Amycolatopsis_E > Amycolatopsis_E sacchari. The sequence continues at coordinate 269,359 of NZ_FORP01000004.1, forward strand.
CCCCACGCGTAGCCCTTGCGCTTGCTCAGCACGACGTCCGAGTTCTGCTTGAAGCTGGTGAACACGAACGGCCCGGAGCCGATCAGCCCGTCCCCCTGGCAGCGCTGGTCAGGGGTCTTCGCGTAGGCGGCCGGGGCGAGCACGCCGAGCGACATCGTCGAGCTGGCCTGCAGGAACTGCGCGCTGGGGACGGAGAAGTCCAGCCGCACGGTCTGCGGGTCCACGACGGCCGCTCCCCGGTACGCGGCCAGGTACCCCGAGCCCAGCGCCGCCTTGACGCCCAGCGCCTTGATGCCGTCGAAGCTGGTCTTGACGGCCGCGGCGTCGACCGGGGTGCCGTCGGAGAACGTCGCACCGGGGCGCAGGTGGAACGTGAAGCTCGTGGCGTCCGCGTTGACCTGCCAGGTGTCGGCGAGCCACGGCTTGATCTCGCCGGTCCGCGGGTCCTGGTCGGTGAGCGAATCGACGAGCTGCCGCCCCACGTTGAGGCTCGCGTTCGTGCTGGCCTGCTGCGGGTCCAGGCAGTCGGGGTTCGAGCCGACGGCGAGCGTCAGCGTGCCGCCGGGCCGGGGCGGCCCGGCGTCGGTGCTGCTCGCGCCCGCCGAGCAGGCGGCCGCGAGCAGCACAGGGACGGCGGCGAGAGGCAGGAGACGGGATGCGGATCGGAGGGACACACGATCACGCTAAAACGCGGGAGGGCCTTCCGGACGACTTCCCAGATACTGAAATCCGCTGTCCACAGTGGACGTCCCGGCTCAGCCGGCCGCGGGTAGCGGCTCCTCCGCCCAGCAGCTCCGGTAGGCGGCCTCGAAGGCGTCGAGGGTGTGCCCGATCTCATGACGCGAGACCAGCTCGCGGCCCGCCCTGCCCATCGCGGTCGCCGTGGCCGGGCTGCCGAGGACCTCCCCGATGGCCGCGGCCAGCCGGGGCACGTCGCCGGGCGGGTACCGGAACCCGGTGACCCCGTCCCTGACCAGGTGCGGCAGGGCGACCGCGTCGGCGGCCACCACCGGCAGTCCCGCCGCCATCGCCTCCATCGTGGCGAGGCTCTGCAGCTCGGCGGTGCCCGGCATGCAGAACAGGTCGGCCTCGCGGTAGGCGTGCGCGAGTTCGGCGTCGGACACGAACCCGCGGAAGCGGACCCGGTCCGCGACTCCCAGCTCCCGGGCGAGCGCGGTCAGCGCCAGGCGGCAGCCGCCGTCGCCGACGATCTCCGCCCGCACGTCCGGCAGCACGGCCACCGCCCTGATCAGCTCGTCCACGTTCTTCTCCGCGTCGAGGCGCCCGACGAACAGCACCGTCTTCCCGGCGGTCTCGTGCGGCGGGTAGTGCGCGAGGTCGATCCCGCACGAGATCGCGAGCGGGCTGCCCGGCATGCCGTGGGTGGTCAGCAGGTCCACCGCACGCGGCGTCGGCGCGGTGACGACCTGTGCCGCGCCGAACACCCGCACGAGATCACGCCACGCCCACCGCACCACCGGCCCGCGCAGCGCGCGCGGCACCGGCACGTACCCCAGCAGGTTCTCCGGCATGAAGTGGTTCGTGGCCACCACCGGGATCCCCTGCCTGCGGGCGGCCCGCAGCACCGCGCGGCCGACCGGGAAGTGGGACTGGACGTGGACCACGTCGGGCCGGACCCGCCGCAGCACCGCCTCCGCCTCGCGGGTCGCGCGCCACGGCGGGCTCACGCGGAACGTCGGGTGGAACGGGGTGCGCACCGAGGACACCGGGTGCCGCGTGATGCCACGGGCCCCGATCGGCACCGCGGTCGCGGGGCTGACCACGTGCACGTCGTGCCCGCGCCCGGCCAGGCCCTGCGCGAGCCGCCCGGCGAAGTTCGCCGCGCCGTTGATGTCCGGCGGGAACGTGTCCGCGCCGATGAGGATCTTCAGCCCGTCGCCGTGCGGCATGCGGGTTCCTTTCTGTGGAGGGGTTTCTTTCGCGAGCACGAGCACACCGGTGACGGAGAGGGCCGCGAAGGCCGCCAGTGCGACCGCCTGCCCCGGTGCCAGCACCGCCGACTCGCCGTAGAGCCAGAGCCCGACGGCGACGCCGGTGATGGGGTCGACGACCGTCGTGGCACCCACGACGACCGCCGGGGAGCCGCTGTCGTAGGCGCGGTGCACCAGCCAGCCGCCGAGCAGGATCAGCACCGCGGATTCGGCGGCAGGCCACAGCGCGAAGTCCTGGGTGGCGGCCCTGATGAGTGCGGAGCCGAGTCCGAAAAGGACGGCCGCGGCGGTGGCGAGCAGCAGGCAGCGCAGCCGCCCTCTGATGGCGACGGCGAGGCCGGCGAGCACGAGCGCGCCCAGCACCGGCACCTGCACGCCCACGGGGTCCACGTCGGCCGACGCGGCGGTCGACGTGGCCGCTACCAGGACGAACCCCGCCGTGCCCACGCACACCGCCAGCACCGCGGACAGCCGGGCGCGGCTGCTGAACACCACCGTGAGCACCAGGCTCAGCACCCCGATCGGCTGCACCACCGCCAGCGGCGCCAGCGCGAGCGCGACGACGTGCAAGCCGGCGCCGGTCGCCCCCAGCGCGGTTCCGGCTAGCCAGCGTCGTGACCGCATCAGGCGCGGGGACAGCCCGTGGCCGGTCTCGCGCACCGCACCGTGCTGCAGGGAAACCGAGGCGGCGAAACAGGAGGCCGCCACCACGGCGAGCAGGATCGCGAGCACGATCATCGCGCCACCCGCCTGATCTCCAGCGCCAGCACGACGACCAGCACCACCTGCGCGGCCAGCGCGATCCGCTCCAGCAGGCCCAGCGGCAGCCAGGGCAGGAACTGCGCGAGGCCGAAGAGCCCGCCGGTCACGAACGTCACCAGCGCGCACCACCGGAGCCGCTCTGCGGTGATCGTCCACAGTGGATCTGCCGCCAGGTTCCTGGACAGCAGCCATGACGCGAAGGGGAGACAGGTCAGGAAGACCGCGCCGCCGAGCCGGTGGATGCTGCCGGAGGTGGTCGACACGTCCACGGTGGGGTTGGCGGGGAACACCGCCACCAGGGCCAGCCCGGCAAGCCATAGTCTAAAAAGGACTACAGCGGACCTCGGCGGTCCGGCACCGGCGCGGCTCGCCCCGGCCAGGGTCGCGATCCCGCCCGCCATCAGCAACGCCACGGCCAGCACGAACAGCAACCCGTTGTGGAACACGTAGTCGCTGACCGGATCGGTGATCGGGTCGACGAGGCGGACCAGTGCGAAGTCCAGGTAGCCGACCACGAGCACCGCGCCGACGGCCGCGATCACGGCGAACTCGGCATGCGCTCTCGTCGTCACGGCACCGACGCTAGGCGGGCCAAGGCAAACGGAAGGTAATCGCGAGGCAAGGCCTTCGTTCCGCTTTCTGGTTTATGCTGCGGAGGTGGCCAGACTGCTGCTCGTGGAAGACGACCGCACCATCGGACAGGCGCTCGATTCGAGCCTCGGGCTGCACGGCCACGACGTGTGCTGGGTCCGTGACGGCACGGTCGCCCTGCACGAGGCGCAGCGCACCGCGTTCGACCTGGTGCTGCTGGACCTGGGCCTGCCGGACCTCGACGGGGTCGAGGTGTGCCGCCGGCTGCGGGCGCTCCAGCCGCAGACCGTGCTGGTGATCGTGACCGCGCGGCAGGACGAGATCGACGTGGTACTGGGACTGGAGGCCGGCGCCGACGACTACCTGACCAAACCGGTGCGGCTGGGCGAACTGCTCGCGCGCGTCAGGGCGCACCTGCGGCGCGGCCCGTCCGGTGCCCGCCAGACGATCGTGGTGGGCGCGCTCGTCGTCGACCCGGCGAGTCGCCAGGCGAGCGTCGCCGGGCAGGAGATCCTGTTGCGCGCCAAGGAGTTCGACCTGCTCGCCCGGTTGGCGGAGGCGGCGGGCACCGCGGTGAGCCGGGAGACGCTGATGACCGAGGTGTGGGACGCGCACTGGTACGGCTCGACGAAGACACTGGACGTGCACATCGCTTCGGTGCGCCGGAAACTCGCCGAAGGCGCGCCGGCGCCGGAGCAGGCGCCCCGCATTTCCACGCTGCGCGGGCACGGCTACCGCCTCGAACTGCCGACGGAGGCATGACGTGCGCAGGCGGATCGTCACCCTCGCCATCGCCGCGACCGTCGTCGCGGTCGTCCTGTTCGGTGTGCCGCTGGCCGTGCTGCTCGCCCACACCGGCTGGGAGGACGAGCGCACGGAGGTGGGCAGGGTCGCCATCAGCGCGGCACTGTCCATTTCGGACGAGCTGAAGGGGGCCGCCGCGCCCCGGCTCCCCGCGGCACCGGCGGAGACACGGCTGGCGGTGTACTTCCCCTCCGGGGAGCTGCGCGGCGGGGAGGGCCCGCGGTTCGCCGACGAGGCCGTGGCCGAGGCCTTCGACGGCGAAACCGAACTGGACGACACCGGTTCGGCGTTCGTCGCGGCGGTCCCGATCGTGGACGACGGGGCGCTGCTCGGCGTGGTCCGCGCGGAGAAGCCGCGGTATGCCGCGCACCTGCACACCGCGCTGCTGTGCTCGATCATACTCGGGCTCGCGCTGGTGTCGGTCGGTGTGGCGTGGCTGCTCGCCCGGCGCATGGCACGCCGCCTCGCCCGGCCGCTCGAAGACCTGTCGGGGGCGGCGAAAGTGCTGGGAGAGGGCGATTTCACCGTGCGCGCCCCGATGTCGGGGGTGCCGGAGATCGACTCGCTCGGCCAGTCGCTGGGCAGCGCGGCCCGGCGCATCGGGGACACCCTGGACCGGGAGCGGGCGTTCTCCGCGCACGCTTCGCACCAGCTGCGGACGCCGCTGGCCGGGCTTCGGCTGCAGCTGGAGGCCGCGCTGGAGTCGCCAGCGGATCCGAGACCGGCTGTCCGCACGGCGATCGAGGCGGCCGACCGTCTGGAAAGGACAGTCGACGACCTCCTCGTGCTCGCGAGGGACACCACGGCCACGCAGGTCGCGGATCTCGACGCGCTGCTGGCGGAGCTGGAGTCGACGTGGGGCGAGCCGCTGGCCGCGCGGGGCCGGGCGATCCGGATTTCGGCGGATGAGGCGCCGCGGCCGCAGGCGTCGGCGGCCGCGGTCCGGCAGGTGCTGAACGTGCTGGTGGACAACGCCTACACGCACGGGCGCGGCACGGTCCGGGTGACCGCGAGGGACGCGGGCGGCGTGCTGGCCGTCGACGTGTCGGACGAGGGCGAGGGTGTGGCGCCCGGGCAGCAGCTGTTCACGAGGAAGTCGGGCGGCCACGGCATCGGGCTGCCGCTGGCGCGCAGCCTCGCGGAAGCCGACGGCGGGCGGCTGGTGCACGTCTCCGGCTCGACGTTCACCCTGCTGCTGCCCGTCGGCGTCCGGGTGTGAGCGCTCGGCGGTGCGGCTCAGCCCGCTCCGGCGCCAGGGCGTGAGCGCAAGGCGCTCGGTCCTGCGCGGGGCCGGGCCGCCACCGCCCTGGCATCCGGCGGCTCGCGCCGCTCCGGCGTCAGGGCGTGAGCGCAAGGCGCCCGCGGTGCACGGGGCCGGGCCGCCACCCGCCCTCGCACCCGGCGGTTCGCCCCGCTCCGGCGTGAGGGTGTGAGCACAAGGCGCTCGCCGTTCACGGCACCCGCCATGGCGGACCGCTCGCACCCGGCGGCCAGCCCGCTCCGGCGTCAGGGCGTGAGCACGAGGCGCTCGGTCGTGCTGGTGGATTCCGCCCAGGCCTGTTCGACGTCCGACAGTGCGACCGGGCGGGCGTTGATCTCGAACGTGCCGCGGGTGATCTCCTCGGCGAGCGACGGCAGCTCGGCGATGATGTCGCGCGGGGTCACCGAGCCCTGTCCGCTGCCGATGATCCGCAGGCGGGCGGCGCGGAGCGCGGCGGAGGGGATCGCCGCGGTGGGCCCGGCGACGGACCCGATTTCGATCCACGTCAAGGGCTTGCCCCGGTCGGCGCGGTGGGTGACGACGGCGGCCATCGCGGCGGCGGTCGGCTCGCCCCACACGTAGTCGAGCACCACGTCGACGTCGGCCGCTTCCGCGACGCGGTCGAGCGGCACGGTTTCGCTCGCACCCACCGCGCTCAGCCGCGCCTCGTCCCGCCCGGCTGCGACGACGCGCCCGGCGCCGAGCAGTTTGGCGATCTGCACGGCGAGACGTCCCGCGTTGCCGGTGGCCCCGAGGACGAGGACGTCCTGCCCGGGCTGGAACTCGGCACGCCGGCGCAAGGCGACCCACGAGGACATGGCGGGGTTCATCGCGGCGGCGACGGCGAGCACGTCACTGCCCTCGGGCAGCACGACGCTGCGGCGGACGTCGATCACGGTCCGCTCCGCCATCGAACCCAGTGTCGTCTCGGGGAGGACGAAGTAGCGGAGCCGCCCGCCCGGCCCGCGGCCCACCCCGTCCACGCCCGGCACGAGCGGGAGCTCGCCGGTGGTCGTGTAGTGGGAACCGTTGGCCTGGGAGCGGACGCGGGGGTGCAGCCCGGCGGCGAGCACGTCGACGACCAGCTCGTCGGGCCCGGTGGCGGTGGGGTCGGGAAAGTCCTGGTAGCGCGGCGGAGCGTCGAACGCGGAAACGACGGCAGCTTTCATGAGAATTGCTCCTTTAGTTTGTTTTGCCAACCAAACTAGTTGGCAAGACAAACTTAGTCAAGTAGAGTGGGCCCGTGACCGACGAGCAGGACGACGTGGTGGACATGCTGGTGCAGACCGCTTTCGCGACGATGGCGGTGCTGAACAGGGTCGCCGCGGAGCACGACCTGTCGCTGACGCAGCTGCGGGTGCTCGGCATCCTGCGCGACCGGCGGCTGCGGATGAGCGTGCTGGCCGACTACCTGGGTCTCGACAAGTCGACCATGACGGGCCTGGTCCAGCGCGCGGCGAAGCGCGGGCTGCTCGCAAGGGCCCCCAGCCCGGGCGACGGGCGTGCGGTGGAGGTGTTCCTGACGCCGGACGGTGCCGCCCTCGCGCAGTCCGGCCGTGACCAGGTCGCGCGGGCGCTGGCACCGCTGACGGCGGCCCTACCCCCCGCCGACCGGCGCCGGTTGCAGGGCCTGCTGGCGCGGATGCTGGACGCGGGAGGAATCCTCGAGCCGGGGTGATCCCGGGGGTGGGGGGTGGGGGCTCGGGGGCGGCGGTTGCGAGGCGGCGGCTGGCGCGGGGGCGGCGGTTGCGAGGCGGCGGCTCGGGGGCGGCCGGGACGGCGGTTGTGATGGCCGGAGCGGCGCGGCCGGGCTGGCAGCGCAATCCGCGAGGCGGCCGAGACGATACGGCCGTCGCGGCGGCGCAGTTCGCAGGGCGGTCGAGGCGACACGGCCGGGACAGCGGCAGCCACGGAGCCAACGCAAGCTAGCAGGAGCCAGCAGGAGCCGCCAACCCCAGCCACCCCCCCCCCCCCCCGCCTCCCAGCCAAAACCCCCAGCCACCCCGCCCCCGCCTCCCAGCGAAAGGCGCCCCCGCCGCGAGAAAGCCCCTACCCCACCCGGACGACGATCCCCGTCAGGCCGGTCAGCACGCTCGCCACCCCGGCCCTCAGCGCCGCCGCCGCGTGCTGCGGCGTGAAGGAAGCCGGGTCGTACCCCGTTGACGTGCCCAGGCCCTCACCGCGGTAGGACGCGCCCGCCCAGTTCGCCGCCGTGACGTTCGCCGTGGGCTCGGCCAGTTCGGCGCCCAGCACGAGGAACTGCTGGTCGAGATGGCTGGCCGTGACGAGCGCCAGCGCGTCCACCAGGTCCTTGCCCGCGCTGACCACCAGGTCCGGGTGCAGGTCGATCGCCTGCCGGATGCTCGCCGGGTAGCCACCCGGCGCGGCGGAAACCGTTTTCAGGCTGACCTGCTCCTGCCCCGCCCACTCCGTCACGGCCGACACGAGCGTCTTCGTCTCCGGGTCGTCCCCCGCGGTGAGCAGCACCACGCGGTAACCCGGCGACGGCCGCACGCCCTCCCACGAACCAGGCGCCGGGGTGACCGTCGCCTCCGGGGTGGGCGACGCCGTGACGAAACCCGGCCCCAGCACACCGATCGCGCTCGGCGCGGGGTGTGGACGGGACCAGTCGTCCGCGCCACACCCGGCGACGAGCAGGCCCGCGGCCGCCACAGCCAGTAGTCGCCCACGCATGCCCCTTTCCTACCCGAACAACGACGAAGATCGGCATCCGGTCGCCGGTTGTTCGCCTGCCGTCCGCCGGCCGTTCGCCTGCTCCAAGCAGTCTGCGTCCATGTTCCGCCTGATCCGGGCCCTCGCCATCGCCGGCGCGACAGCCGCCGTGGCCCTCCTGACCGCCGCGCCCGCCTCCGCGCACGGCTTCACGTCCACCGTGTACGCCGACGTGACCTCCCCCGAATCCGGGCACGTCCACGCCTCCCTCGGGCTCGAGTACGACCTGCTCGTCGTCTCCGCGGCGGACTACCAGCACGACGACCCGCTGTTCCGCCAGGGCACCGCGGCCTTCGAAGCCCACGACTCCGCCGCGCAGGCCGCCGCACTGGAAACCCACGCCGACACGGTGATGCGGTACGTCAGCGAGCGCTTCCGGGTCACCGCGTCCGGGCAGGCCTGCGCCCCGGTTCGCGACGGCGGCTTCACCATGGAGGAACGTGACGGCGTCCCCTACACCCGCCTGGTGCTCGACTACCGGTGCGCCGCCGCTGAATCCCACCAGGTCTACAGTGGACTCTTCCCCGACGCCGAGGGGTACGTCCGTGACACCAAGACCATCGTCACCTACGAGCTCGACCTGACCTCCGGCAGCGCGGCGCTCGACGCGCACCAGCCCTCCTTCTCCACCCAGCAGGCGTGGACGCAGCGGTTCTGGGAGTTCTTCCGCCTCGGCGCCGAGCACCTGCTCACCGGTCTGGACCACATCCTGTTCCTGCTCGCGCTCATCGCGGGCTCCCGGCGGCTGCGCGAGATCGTGCTGGCCGCGACGACGTTCACGCTCGCCCACTCGGTGACGTTCGTCCTCGCCGCGCTCGGCCTCGTGCGGGCACCCGCGGCCGTCGTCGAACCCCTCATCGCGCTCTCGATCGCCGTGGTCGCCGCGTGGCCGTTGTGGCGGCTCTACCGCCGGGGCGCGCAAGCGTCGGAGCTGGACGCGGGCGGCCACTTCAGCCTCGACCGCACGGGCTGGGCGAGGCTCGCGGTGGTGTTCTGCTTCGGCCTGGCGCACGGCCTCGGCTTCGCCTCCGCGCTGGGCATCGACGCGGCGTGGTCGTGGACGCTGCTGTGGTCGCTGCTCGTGTTCAACCTCGGCATCGAGGTGGTGCAGCTGGCGATCATCGCGGTGGTCTTCCCGTTGCTGGCCCTGCTGCGCCACCGCGCCAGCCTGACCCCGGCGCTGGCGACGGGCGTGCTCGCCGCGGGCGTGTCGGTGATGGGGCTGACCTGGTTCGTGGAGCGGATCTTCGCGCTCTGATCCCCCGCAGGCCCGCTGCCGTTCACCTGATCAACATCAACCCGGGAAACGCTTCCCCCCATGACACTACCCAGATCACTGGCCCACGGCGTGACCGCCGCCGTCGTGGGCCTCGCCGTGGCGTTCGGCACCGGTCCAGTGGCCACGGCTGCGGACAGCCCGACCACGTTGTCGGGCATCGTCCTCGGCGTCGGCGCGAAGGAGTCCCAGCGCATCGTCAGCTGGTACTCCTCGACCGGCGCGGCCCAGGTCGTGCAGGTCGCCCCGACGGCGAAGCTGAACCACGGCCAGTTCCCGAGGAACGCGCAGACGTTCCCGGCGACCGTGACGGCGAACACCGTCAACGGCGGCTACCACGGGCACGCCACGCTGGACGGCCTCAGGCAGAACACCAGCTACTCCTACCGCGTCGGCTCCGGCGGCAGCTGGTCGCCGACGTACACGTTCAAGACGCAGAAGTTCAACGGGGACTTCGACTTCCTGTTCTTCGGCGACCCGCAGATCGGCTCGTCGGGGGACACCGCACGGGACGGCGCCGGCTGGCGCGACACGCTCGACGTCGCGCTGAAGGCGAACCCGGACGCCGAGCTGCTGGTCTCCGGCGGTGACCAGGTCGAGTCGGCGAACAACGAGTCCCAGTGGGACGCGTTCCTGTCCTCGGACAAGCTGCGCCAGTACCCGTGGGCGGCGACGATCGGCAACCACGACGTCGGCGGCAAGGCCTACGAGCAGCACTTCTGGACGCCGAACACCGACCGTTCGGCGCCCTACTACAACGGCGCCCAGGACACCCGCTCCGGCGGTGACTACTGGTACATCTACAAGGACGTGCTGTTCATCGACCTGAACAGCAACGCCTACGCGAGCGGCTCGGACGAGGCCCACATCGGCTACGTCACCGACGTGATCAAGCAGCACGGCGGTAAGGCGAAGTACACGGTGCTCGTCTACCACCACTCGATCTACTCCCCCGCCGACCACGCCAACGACGGCGACAACCAGCAGCGCCGCCAGGACTTCCCGACGGCGTTCTCCAACCTCGGCGTGGACCTGGTGCTGCAGGGGCACGACCACAGCTACTCACGCAGCTACGTCATCAAGAACGGGCAGAAGGCCAACCCGGCCGAGCAGCCCGGCGCGACGCAGGTGTCCCAGGGGCCGGGCGGGGTCGTCTACGTGACGGCGAACTCCGCGTCGGGCTCGAAGTACTACGACCTCACCGACCCGGACACGAGCAAGGACCCGAACTACGGGCCCGACCCGCTCAACCCGGACAACCACTGGGCCAACTCGGTGGAGAACCAGGAGCACGTCCGCACCTACGTCAAGGTGGAGGTGCGGGACGACAGGCTCGTCGTCCAGAACGTCCGCAGCGGCACCTGTGCGGCGCCGAACGCGGCGGTCGAGCTGGGCAAGGTTTCCTGGTGTGGTCCTGACGAGGGCACCAAGCCGGCACCGCCGGTGGGTTCCACTGTGGACAAGGTGGTCATCCACCCGTACCGCGGTGGCGGGCACGGCATCCACTGGCCGTTCCCGGGGCAGCCCTGCTGGCTGGAGCAGCCGGGCAAGGGCCGTACCACCCTCACCACGCTGAACTGAAAACCCGGTGGGGTGGCCGTTCCCGCGGCCGCCCCACCGTCCATTCCAGACTTACCGAGGATCCCCGGATGCCCGTCTTCGCCCGCGCGGCCGTCGTCGCGCTGCTCGCACTGGCCGTCAGTGCACCCCTTCCCGCGTCGGCGCAGGAGGACGTCCCGTGGACGGTTTCGACGGCCGCGAACGACTTCGGCGCCGACCGGGAGAACTACCGCTACACCGTCGAACCGGGTGATCTGCTCGACGACGCGCTGGTGGTCGCCAACCGGGGCGCGCAGCCGCTCGACCTGGCCGTCTACAGCGCGGACGGGTTCACCACGAAGACGGGTCAGCTCGACCTCGTCACGAAGGACACGCCCTCGACCGGCGTCGGCGCCTGGGTGCGGCCCGCCGTGGACCACGTGACGGTGGCACCCGGCCAGTCCACCGAGGTGCCGTTCACCGTCGCCGTACCGGAAAGCGCTTCCAGCGGGGACCACGCCGGCGGCATCGTGACGTCGCTGACGCAGGGCGGGGTGGAGCGGCGCGTCGGTATCCGCGTGCAACTGCGCGTCGGCGGCGGGCTGGCACCCGCGCTGGCGGTCGAGGACCTCGCCGTGCACTACTCCGGCAGCGCGTTCGGCGAGGGAGACGCGACCCTGACGTACACGATCCGCAACACCGGCAACGCGATCGTCGCCGCGCGGCAGACCGCGTCCGTTTCCGGCCCGTTCGGCGCGTGGCGCACCGACGCGGCCCCGATCGGGGATTCGCCGCAGCTGCTGCCGGGCGAGACGTGGCCGGTGTCGGTGCCGGTTTCCGGGGTGGTCCCCTCGGTGCTGGTCACCGGCTCGGTGACCCTCGTCCCGCTGCTCACCGACGCGGCGGGCTCGATCACGCCGCTGGAGTCCGTCGAGACGACGGCGGAGGGTTGGGCCGTACCGTGGCTGCTGCTCGTGCTCGTCGTCGTGATCGGAGCCGGGCTCATCCTCTGGCGGCTCGTCCCAGCAGCTGGAAAGCGGCGACAACGCGAGGCGCACGCGGCAGCATGACCGGGCATGGCGGGAATCGACCGCCACCTGCCCCGGCGCACCGCGCTGGGCCTCGCGGGGCTGGCCGCGTCCGCGCCGTTCTGGCCCCGCACGGCCCACGCGGCAGCACCGATCGTGAAACCGCGACCTGCGCGCCCTGCCGTCGGAAACGGTGACGGCGCGGATCGAGTGCGCGGGCAACGGCCGCAGCTTCTTCACCTCGCAGCAGGGGCAGTCGGTGACCGGCACGGCGTGGCGGCTCGGCGCGGTCGGCGTCGCGCGCTGGCGCGGGGTGCGGCTGGCGACCGTGCTGGCGCGGGCGGGCCTGACCGGTGCCGCCGTGGACCTGCTGCCCCAGGGCCTCGACCCGGACTACGTCACGGGCGGGGTGAACCTCGGCCCGGTCCGCCGTCCGCTGCCGGTGGCGAAGGCGCTCGAAGACGTCCTGCTCGCCTACGAGATGAACGGCGAGCCGCTGCCGCCCGACCACGGTTTCCCGGTCCGCCTGGTCGTTCCCGGCTGGATCGGGGTGGCGTCGATCAAGTGGCTCGGCCGGATCGAGGTCTCCGCGACCCCGCTCTCCTCACCGTGGAGCACGCAGTACTACCGGTTGTGGGGCCCCACGTACCCGCCGGAGGGCGAGCTGCTCACGCGGCAGAACACCAAGAGCGCCTTCGAACTCGCGTGGGGCGCGACGCTGCCCGGCGACCGCGAGCACGTCCTGACCGGCCGCTCGTGGTCGGGCCACGGCGGCGTCCGGCGCGTCGAGGTGAGCACCGACGGCGGGCACACCTGGCGCACCGCGACCCCGCACGGACCCGACCGCGGCTGGCGCCGCTGGTCCCTGCGCTGGCGTCCGCCGGCCCCGGGCACGTACACCCTGCGCGCCAGGGCCACCGACCGCACGGGCGCGCGGCAGCCGGACGTCGAGCCGTACAACACGCAGGGCTACCTGTTCGGCGCCGTCGTCGGCCACCCCGTCACCGTGGTCTGATCAGGCGCAGCGGTAGGACGAGGCGTTCGCCGGATCGCCGTGGCCGCTCCAGCGGGCCACCTGCGGGTAGCGGCACACCGGCCGCGTTTGCCCGGCACCGGCGGCGGGCAGCGTTTCCGGCGCCTTGCCCTGCTCCACCCACCGCACGAGGGCGGCGAACGGGTCGACCAGCTGCGGGCCCGCGCCGCCGGAGCAGTGCCCGACGCCGGGCGCGAGGAACAGGCGCGCGAACTGCTGCGTGCGGCCGGGGCCGAGCGTGCGCTGGACCCGTTCGTAGTAGTCGATCGTGCCCTGGAACGGCACGCCGAAGTCCGCTTCCCCGTGCCACAGCAGGAGTTTCCCGCCGGCCCGCCGGAACGCGGACAGGTCGGGGTCGGCCGCGCCGAGCACCCGGTCGTACTGCCGCACCGCCTGGTCGAAGTACGCCTCGAACCGCTCACGGGTCAGGCTCGTCCAGTCCCACGACCGGTCCTGCGCGAGGAACAGGCTGAACCACCACAGGTCGTAGGCGAACGGCTTGCCGACGAGCCGCCCGTCCACCTCCACGGTGTCGTTGAGCCCGGCGAAGGGGGCACCGGGAGCCAGGCCGTACCAGAGGAACCGGCCGTCCTGCCGCCGCGGGCCCTGCTGGATCTCCTTCATCACCGCGACGTCCGCGGCCGTGATGGTGCCGCACGGCGTGGGCGTGCCGACGAGCAGCGACAGGTCGAACCGGCACGCGAGCGGATCGCCGATGACGCCGTCCACCACCCCGTCGCCGAGGGTGTCGCACGCCCGCACGGTCGCCGTCACGGCGGCCTCGAACTTGCACGGCGCCACCGCGTTCCCGGATTCGAGCATGACCAGCTGGCCCCACAGCTGCCCGGTCTGCATCTGCGGGTAGTTGATCACCGGGGCACCGGCCAGGATCCCGTCGTACTCGCCGGGGTGGCGCTGCGCCTCCATCACGCCCTGGCGGCCACCCGTGGAGCAGCCGGTGAAGTACGAGTACGCGGGCCCGCGGCCGTAGTAGGCGCGGATCAGCGCCTTCGCGGTCGTGGTCATGTCCTGGACGCCCTCGTGCCCGAAGTCCTTGATGGCGGGCCAGTTCAGGCGGCCGTCAGCGTCGAGCGCGAAGTCGGCCGTGGCGCCGGGGTGGCCCGCGTCGGTGGCCGCGGTGGCGTACCCGTTCCGCAGCGGTTCGAGCAGGTTCGCGGGATCACCACCGGAGAACCCTCCGCCACCAGTGGCCTGGAAGCGCCCGTTCCACGTGTTTTCCGGCAGGTACACCCAGACCGTGACCACGCCACCGTCCACATCGGACACGCGGGCGGTGACGCGGCAGGACGGAGGCGTGGTGGCGTCACCGGCGTCTTGGACGGCGGAGACGACCGAGGGCAGCGCGGCCAGTCCCCCGCAGGACCGGTGTTGTCCGGCCTGCGCCACGGGAGCGGTCACGAGCGCGGTGGCCAGCCCGGCCACCAGGGCGAGTGAGCGTCGTCGCACGGCTCCGACCGTAGCGACCACGCCTGCGGGGCACATCGGACAATTGACTTAGGCGTCAGTTCAGCATGAGCTGGTGTAGGCAGATCATCGAGCAGGCGAGGCTGATGATGGCTTGGTGAATGTCGGCGCGGCGTTCGGTGCGGACGCGCAGGTGGCGGAAGCCCTTGAGCCAGGCGGAGGTGCGTTCGACCGGCCAGCGGATTGTGCCCAGACCTGAGCCGTGACCGGCACCGCGTCGGGCGATCGTCGGAATGATGCCGTGGTCGTGAACCAGGCGCCGGTCCTTGTCGTGGTCGTAACCGCGGTCGGCGTGGAGCCGCTGTAGTCGTCTCCTCGGTGTGCCGACTGTCCTGCACCACCAGCAAGGCCTACACACCAGCTCATTCTGAACTGATCACTTAGCCCAGTGCCGACAGCTTGCGCCGCAGCACCGTCCGCTCGCGTTCGTTCCCGCACAACCGCAGCGCGCGCTCCAGCTCCTCGCGGGCTTCGGCGGCACGGCCGAGGCGGGTGAGCAGCTCACCGCGCACGGTCGGCATGAGGTGCGAGCCCTTCAGCGCACCGCCCTCCAGTCCGTCCACGATGGACAGTGCCTCCCGCGGACCGCGGGCCATCGCCACCGCCACCGCGCGGTTGAGGGTCACCACCGGTGACGGCGCGAGCCTGCCGAGCGCCTCGTACAGCAGCACGATGCGCTCCCAGTCCGTCTCCTCGACCGAGGCGGCCACGTCGTGGCACTCGGCGATCGCCGCCTGCAGCCCGTACGCGCCCAGCCCCCGCCCCACCCCGGTGGCGTGGGCCAGCGCGGCGCGGCCACGGCGGATCGCCGCGCGGTCCCACCGGCGGCGGTCCTGGTCCTCCAGCAGCACCGGCTCGCCGTCCGGCCCGAGGCGGGCCGGGAACCGCGCCGCCGTCAGCTCCAGCAGCGCGAGCAACCCGTGTGCCTCCGGCTCGTCCGGCACGAGCCGCACCAGCACCCTGGCCAGCCGCAACGCCTCCTCGGCCAGCTCCACCCGGATCAGCTCGCTGCCCGAGGCCGCCGTGGATCCTTCGGTGAAGATCACGTACAGCACGTTGAGCACCGAACCGAGGCGCGCGGGACGCTCGGCGGCCGGCGGCACCTCGAAGGGCACCCGCGCGGCCGCGAGCGTCTTCTTCGCCCTGGTGATCCGCGCCTGCACGGTCGCGGTCGGCATCAGGAACGCGCGGGCGATCTCGTCGCTGGTGAGGCCGCCCACCACGCGCAGCGTCAGCGCGACCCTGGCCTCCCGCGACAGCGCCGGGTGGCAGGAGACGAACATCAGCGCGAGCACGTCGTCGTCGATGCGGTCCGGGTCCCACAGCACGTCGCCGGGCTCGACGGGCTCGCGGGCGAGCACGGAGTAGCGCTCCTCCAGTGCGGAGTTGCGCCGGAACACGTCGATCGCCCGGCGCTTGCCGACCGTCAGCAGCCACCCCGCCGGGTTTCGGGGCACGCCTTCCCGCGGCCACGTCACGAGCGCTTCCGCCAGCGCCTCCTGCGCGAGGTCCTCAGCCAGCGCGAAATCGCCGGTGTAGCGCGCGAGCGCCCCGACGATCCGCGCCGACTCGATCCGCCAGACGGCGGCGACCTCCTCCCGGCCCGTCATCTCAGAGCTGACCGGTCGCCTCGCGCCACGCCCGCTCCTTCTGGATCCACTCGTTGTCCTGCGGGAACTCGTCGATCGTGGTGACGCGGCGGATCTCGGTCTTGAAGCCGGGGCCGGTCATCGGGGACCGCTTGGCCCACTCGACGGCCTCCTCCTTCGAGGCGACGTTGAGGATGTAGAAGCCGCCGAACAGCTCCTTCGTCTCGCCGTACGGCCCGTCCGTCACCACGGGCGGCTCGGTGAAGTAGTCCACGACGACGCCTTCGGCCGCGTCGGCGAGCCCCTCGGCGGCCACCAGCACCCCGGCCCGGATCAGCTCGTCGTTGTAGCGGCCGACGGTCGCGAGCATCTCGTCGAAGTCGATGTCCCCCATCTTCGCGAAGGCCTCGTCGGTGGCGCGCATGATCAGCATGTACTTCACGGTCGTCTCTCCCTGTTCCGCGGGTTCCGTCGCGAACCCTCTCACCCCCCGGTCGAACGGGACAGCCGCCGATCGACAACCGCGCCGGAATTTTTCTCTCAGACCGCGTACGTGTGGTCCGGAACGTCGGTGACGAACATGTGCCCCGGTGCGTGCGTGATCGCGAACGGCGGGCGTGACGCGGTGATCGCCGCCTGCGGGGTGACGCCGCACGCCCAGAAGACCGGGACCTCGCCTGGCCGGATCTCGACCGGGTCGCCGAAGTCCGGGGTGGCCAGGTCTGCGATGCCGAGCGCGGCGGGCTCCCCCACGTGCACCGGCGCGCCGTGCACCGACGGGAACCGGCCGCTGATGCGCACCGCGTCGGCGACCCGGTCCGCGGGGACGGGCCGCATCGACACCACCATCGGCCCGCGCAAGCGCCCGGCGGGGCGGCACGGCCGGTTCGTGCGGTACATCGGGACGTTCGTGCCCGCGCTGATGTGCCGCACGTCGATGCCGGCGGCGAGCAGCGGGGCCTCGAACGTGAAGCTGCAGCCGATCAGGAACGCCACGAGGTCGTCCCGCCAGTACCCGGTGACCTCGTCCGGCTCGTCGGCGAGTTCGCCGTCCAGCCAGACCCGGTACGCGGGCAGGTCGGTGCGCAGGTCGGCGTCCCCGGCGAGGGCCGTGCGGGGGCTGCCGGGGTCGGTCACGTCGAGCACCGGGCACGGCTTCGGGTTGCGCTGCGCGAACAACAGCACGTCGTAGGCCCAGTCCCGGGGCACGGCGATCAGGTTGGCCTGCGCGTAGCCGGGTGCCCAGCCCGCGGTCGGCACGCGGTGGCCTGCGCGGAAGCGGGCACGCGCGTCCGCGGGATCGGCGGTCATGCCCGCTCCCTCCGGTCGTCGAGATCGTTCTCCCACGCTACGGGGCTATCGTGGCGCCGGTAAGCCACTTTCGGGAGGAAGATCTTGTCGCAGCCGAAGTCCACCGGGCGTCCCGCCCGGCAGAACGTCGAGTTCCCCAGCGCGGGCGGCACCGCCCACGGGTACCTGGCCCGCCCCGCCGGCGGCAGCGGCCCCGGGGTGCTGCTCATCCAGGAGTGGTGGGGCCTGGACGACCACATCGCCGACGTGGCCGACCGGCTCGCGGCCGAGGGGTTCGTCGTGCTCGCCCCCGACCTCTACGGCGGCAACGTCGCGCACGACGCCGACGAGGCGCTCCGGCTGATGCGGGAGCTGCCGGTCCCACGGGGCGTGGAGCTGCTCTCCGGGGCGGTGGACCACCTGCTGTCGCTGCCGGAGGTCACGTCGGACACCATCGGTGCCGTCGGGTTCTGCATGGGCGGCGGGTTCGTGCTGTACCTGGCCGCCGTCGAGCCGCGGGTCAGCGCCGCCGTGCCGTTCTACGGCGTGATCCGCGGCGAGCTGCCGGACTTCTCGCGGCTCGCGGCGACCGTGCAGGGCCACTACGGGAAGCACGACCAGTCGATCCCGCCCGAGCAGCTGGAAGCGCTTTCCGAGGCGCTCGAGAAGGCCACGGGCCGGGCGCCGGAGCTGCACCTCTACGACGCCGGCCACGCCTTCCTCAACGACCAGCGCCCGAGCCACCACCCTGAGTCGGCGCGGCTGGCGTGGCAGCGGACGGTGCGTTTCCTGCACGACCAGCTGGGCTGAACGGGCCGTCGCCGGCGAACGCGAAGCGGGCGAACCGCTCGCCCATCAGCCGGTGCGTCGCCGCGTCGGGGTGGAGCTCGTCCGGCAGCGGGTGCTCCGCGAAGTCGGCCTCGCCGTACAGCTCGCAGCCGTCGAGGTAGTGCAGGTTGGGGTCGGCGGCCGCACGCTGGGCCACGATCCTCGCCAGCTCGTCGCGGATCACCCGCAGCGTCAGCTTGCCCGCCGCGCGCTCCGCCGGGTCACCAGTCGCGCGGAAGCGGAGCTTCCCGGCCCTCATCGCCTCGAAGTCGAACGCGCCGGGCCCCGGGGTGTCCTCGTGGATCGGGCAGTGGATCGGCGAGACGACGAGCAGCGGCGTGTCCGGGTGGCCGTCGCGGATGGTGTCGAGGAACCCGTGCACGGCCGGGATGAACGCCCGCAGGCGCAGCGCGTCGCTGTTGACCAGGTTGATGCCGATCTTGACGCTGATCAGGTCGGCCGGCGTGTCCCGCATGGTGCGGGCGGTGAACGGGTCGAGCAGCGCGCTGCCGCCGAAGCCGAGGTTCACCAGCGACACGTCCCCGGCGGCGGCCGCGAGCGCGGGCCAGGTGGTGCTGGGGCTCGCGGCGTCGGAGCCGTGGCTGATCGAACTGCCGTGGTGCAGCCACACGCGCTGTCCCCGCGAGGGCACGGGTTCGACCGGTGCGTCCGTGCGCAGGGCGACGAGCTCGGTGGTTTCGTTGTGCGGCAGCCAGATCTCGACGTCCTTGACCCCCTCCGGCAGCTGTCCGAAGTGGAGCGTCCCGGCCGGGCCCTGCTCGCTCTCGACGGCGCCGGTGGCCAGGTCGACGCGCACGGTGTTCCCGCCGTGCACGCTGCCCTGCCGCGTGAGCCGGCCGTCGACGAGCAGGTCGTACACGCCTTCCGGGCGTGGTGGGGCCCCGAGGTAGACCCGCTTGGTGGGTACCGTGTCGAGTTCGACGGCGGTGGCCCGCGTGCGGAAGACCAGGCGGACACCCGAAGGCTGGGCCTCGGCCATCGCGAGCTGCCCGTCGGTGTACTGGGCCCGGGCCCAGGCGGGCAGCCGGTGCGGCAGCAGGCCGCGTTCGGTGCGCTCCAGTTCCAGCGCGCCGCGGACGAGGTCCCCGGTGATGGGCGTGGTGATCATCTTTCCCCCTGTGGCCAGTGGTCGAGCAGTGCGTCGAGGACTTCGAGGATGCGGTCCCACGACTTCTCCGGGTCCGGCTCGCTGTGGCTGAACCCGCCGCCGAGCTCGGTGCTGACGAAGCCGTGGAAAACGCTGCCGAGCAGGCGGACGGCGTGGGTCTCGTCCGCCTCCGGCACGTCGTAGCCGCGCAGGATCGCCCGCATCATGCGGGCGTGCCGGGGTCCGGCGCTCGCGGCGGCGGTCTCCGGGTCGAACCGCTGCCGTGCCGCCGCGTACCGCCCCGGGTGCTCGCGGGCGTAGTCGCGGTAGACGGCGGCGAAGGCGAAGAGGGCGTCCTTCCCGGCGCGTCCGGCCAGCGCCTCGGCGGCGCGGTCGGCGAGTTCGGCCAGCGCGAGCAGGGCGATGCCGGTCTTGAGGTCCCGCGAGCTCTTGACGTGGGAATACAGGCTCGCGACCTGCACGCCGAGCCGCTTCGCCAGCGCCGACGCGGTGACCTGCTCGAAGCCGACCTCGTCGGCCAGCTCCGCACCGGCCTGGATCACCCGGTCCCTGTTGAGGCCCGCCCTTGCCATGACTCCCCTGCCTTTTGCCTTCAGTGCTGTCGATATTACCTAATGACTTTAGGTAGGTGTCAGCCAGGTACGGCTTGTCCCTGGCTGAGCCCCTCCCCCGGAGCGACGCTGGCCCCATGGCGCAACGAGTTCTGGATGGCAAGACCGTCGTCGTGACGGGGGCTTCGCAGGGGATCGGCGAGGCGGTCGCACGGCGGTTCGCGGCGGAGGGGGCGCGGCTGGTGCTCAGCGAGCTGTCCGCCGGCGCACTGCAGGAGGTGGCCGACGACATCGCGGCGGCGTTCCCCGCCTCGCAGGCCGTCGCCACCGTGACCGACGTGACCGATCCGGCCGCCTGCGACGCGCTGATGACGCTCGCCGTGGAGCGGCACGGCGGTCTGGACGTCCTGGCGCACGCGACGGCCGTCGGGCAGCGGCCGGGGCCGACCGCCGACCTCGCGCCGGACGAGTGGGACCGGATCATGGCGGTCAACGCGAAGGGCGCGTTCCTGCTGGCGCGCAGCGCGATCCCCCACTTGCCGCGGCCTGGCGGCGCCATCGTCTTCACCGGTTCGTACACGGGGCTGGCAGGGAAGCCGGAAAGTGCGGCCTACAGCGCGTCGAAGGGGGCTTTGCGGCTGTTCACGCAGAGCCTCGCGCTCGAACTCGCGGGCGAGGGGGTCCGGGTCAACGCCGTCGCACCGTCCTTTGTGGAGTCGCGGTTGAACCGCGAGTACACGGAGGAAACCGCGCGGCGGGAAGGGATCTCGGTGGAAGAGGTCCTGGCCCAGCGCGACGCGGAAATCCCACTAGGCCGCCGCGCGACCGCGGCCGAGGTGGCGGAGGCGTTCCTCTACCTGGCGACCCCGGCGTCCTCGTTCGTCACCGGCACGTGGCTCGACGTCACCGGCGGTGTGGTGGTCCGCTAGCGCAGCCCGGCGAACAGGTCGTCCTCGGGGAGGGTGACCTCGACGCGGGACTGAGCCAGGTGGTAGTCCTCCGTGGGCCAGACCTGCCGTTCCACGTCGCGGTCGTGGAGCATGAAACCGGCGTTCGGGTCGATCTGCGTCGCGTGGGCCAGCAATGCCCGGTCGCGGACCTCGAAGTACTCCGCGCACGGCACACGCGTCGTGATCTCCAGCGCTGGGGTGTCCTCCGGGAACTCCGCCAGCACCGCCCCCATCGCGGAGTCGAGCCCGCGCTCCGTCATCGCGTCGTGCATCGTCTGGAACCACGCCCGCGACAGGGCGCCGTGGTAGTAGAGCTTGCGCGGCTCCTCCGTGGCGTCGAAGGCGGCGACCGTGATCTCGTGCGTCTTGATGTGGTCGGGGTGCGGGTAACCGCCGGTCGAGTCGTACGTGATCACCACGTGCGGGCGAAACTCGCGGATCAGCGCGGCGAGGCGGGCCGCCGCCTCCTCGACCGGCTGGAGCGCGAAACACCCCTCCGGCAGCGGCTCACCGGAAGCGGGCAGGCCCGAGTCGACGAAGCCCAGGAACCGTTGCCGCACACCGAGGATGTCCCGAGCGGCCGCCATCTCCTCGCGGCGGATCGCGGCGAGGTTCTCCCGCACGTCCGGCCGGTCCATCGCGGGGTTGAGCACGTCGCCCCGCTCCCCGCCGGTGCACGTGACGACGAGGACGTCCACCCCCTCGGCGGCGTACTTCGCGAGGGTCGCGGCCCCCTTGCTCGATTCGTCGTCGGGGTGGGCGTGCACGCTCATCAGGCGCAGGGTGTCGTCGTCCAGCACGCCCAGCACCCTACAAAGAAGCGGTCACACCCTGACCGCTTCCCCTGCCATCCTGGGACCGTGACCACCTTGGACGACCGCGCCCTCAACCGCGCCACCCTGGCCAGGCAACTGCTGCTCGACCGCGCCGGCCTGCCGGTGCTCGACGCCGTCAGGCACCTGTGCGGCCTCCAGGCGCAGGAGCCGCAGGAACCGTTCACCGGTCTCTGGTCACGGCTGCGGGCGTTCGCCCCCGCCGAGCTTTCGGACCTCCTGCTCGGCAAACGCGTCGTCCGCACGCACCTCATGCGCCGCACCGTGCACCTGCTCGCCGCGGAGGACGTCCTGGCGTGGCGCTCCCGGCACGACGCGATGCTGCGGCAGCGCGTGCTCGGCGTCTACCGCCGCGAACTGGACGGCGTGGACCTGGCGGAGCTGGCAGCCGCGGGCCGGGAGGTGATGGCCGACGGCGAACCCCGCACGATGCCCGAACTCACGCGGGCACTCGCGGATCGCTGGCCGGCGCACCGCGCCCTCGGCGAGGTGCTGGTCGCGGCCCTCGTCCCGATGGTGCAGGTGCCGCCCCGCGGGCTGTGGCGCACGAGCGGCGGCGCGCGGCACGCGCTGCTGTCGGCCTGGCTGGGCCGCGAGGTCGACCCGCCCGCGCCCAACGGGACGGACCCGGCGGGCGTCGCGATGGTCCGGCGATACCTCGCCGCGTTCGGTCCCGCGACCGTCGCCGATGTGCGGGCCTGGTCCGGTCTCGCGGGACTCCCCGCCGCGGTGGCCTCGATCCGCGACGAACTGGTGACCTTCAAGGACGAGCGCGGCCGCGAGCTGATCGACCTGCCCGACGCGCCACGGCCCGATCCCGGCACCCCGGCGCCCGTGCGGTTCCTGCCCGCGTTCGACAACGCCCTCCTCGGCTACCAGGACCGGACCCGCATCGTCGACGACGCCCACCGCGGGCTGTCGGTCGCGGGCGACCGCGCGGTGCTCGTGGACGGGCGGGTCGCCGCCACGTGGACCGTCGACGACGGGAAGGTCGTGGTCACGCCGCTGCGTGCGCTGACCCGGGCGCACCGCACGGCCGTCGGCGAGGAGGGCCGGGAGCTGTCGTCGTTCCTGTCGGACGGTCAGACCTGCGGTGTGCGGATCGACCGCTGAAGGTCACCGCACCGCGACTGTCCTTTCCGGACGGACGGGGGCGCGGTCGAGCAGGCCACGGCGGGCGAGCTCGGGCCGGACCCCCTCGCCGAACCAGTACGCCTCCTCCAGGTGCGGGTAGCCGGACAGCACGAACTCCTCGATGCCGAGCCCGTGGTACTCCTCGATGAGGTCCGCGACCTCGCGGTGGCTGCCGACGAGCGCCGTGCCCGCGCCACCGCGCACGAGGCCCACCCCGGCCCACAGACCGGGGTGGATTTCCAGTCCCCGCACACCTTTCGCGAGCGCACCACCGTGCAGCGCGACCATGCGCCGCTGCCCGACGGACTCGCTCGCCGCCAGCTGCCGCTGCGCACGCTCGACCTGCTCGGGGCTCAGCGCGTCGGCACGGCCGAGGGCAGCAGCACGTGCAGCAGCCGTTCGCGGCGCGTGTACCCGAGTGCCTTCGCCGCTTCGACGAGATCGGGGTCCACGTTTCTGAGTGCGGAGAAGATGTTGAGGTACAAGGGGAAGAGCACCCCGAGCGCGACGAGGAGGATCTTGGGTTCCTCGCCGATGCCGAACCACAGGATGAACAGCGGGATCAGCCCGAGGAACGGCAGCGTGCGCAGCATCTGCACGGGCGGGTCGATGAGCACACCGGCCCAGGTGGACAACCCGGCCGCGACACCCAGCACCAGCGCGACGCCCGCGCCGAGGGCGAACCCGGCGGCGACGCGGCCCAGCGACACGGCGAAGGCGTCGCCGAGCTCACCGGAGCGCGCGGTCTCGACCCCGGCCTGGAGCACGGTCCAGGGCGAGCTCAGCTTGTCCGGCGGCAGGACGCCGGTGCTGCTGGCGACCTGCCACACCACGAGCAACGCGAGCGGGCTCAGCCAGCGGCGCAGGTCGGGCAGCCGCCGTTTTCGCTGTGGCGGCGGGCTTTCGGCGGTTTCCTCCGGGCGCGTGAGCACACCGGTGGCGGACGTCGACACGGATTCTCTCCCCACTGGAGCCGGAACGCGTGCGAGTCATGGAACCGCCGCCCGAGCCGCAGCGTCAACGACTCCCGGGATGTGGAAGGGTGCCGGTCACCCCCGCGGATCGACCCGGCCCACGCCGCCCGCGAGGACGGCGCTCGCCTCGTCCTCGTCGTCGTGTTCGTGTGCCGGGTCCTCCGGGTGCCACTCCGTGGCGAGGACGAGCCCCGGCGGCACCAGGGTCGTGCCGGCGAACAGGCTTTCGATCTCCGCGAACGTGCGGGTGTAAGCGCTTTCGCTCACCTGGCGGTTGTACGTCTCGTTGGTCGCCGTCTGGTTGGCCAGTTCCCGCGCGCCCGCGGCGTACGTGCCGTGGCTGATCGCCAGATAGCTGCCGGGCGCGAGGTGGTCGACGTAGCGGCGCACGATGCGCGCGGCCTCGGCGGTGTCGGGCAGGAAGTGCAGGACGGCGATCATCAGCACGCCGACCGGTTCCGTGAAGTCGAGCAGCTCGCCGACCTCGGGGTGGTTCAGCACGCCCTCGGGATCACGCACATCTCCCAGAATGCTTGTCGCGTCAGGATTTCCGGCGAGGATCTCGCGGCCGACGTCCACTGTGCCCTGTTCGTGGTCGACGTACACCACCCGCGCGCCGGGCGCGAGCTCCTGCGCGATCTCGTGCACGTTGCCGGAACTCGGGTAGCCCGAACCGAGGTCGAGGAACTGCCGCCCCCCCTGCCCGACGAGGTACCGCACGACGCGCTGCAGGAACTGCCGGTTGTACAACACGGTGCGGGCCAGCACGGGGAACGCCCGCTGGCTGGCGATCGCCGCCTCGATGTCGGCCTCCCGCGCGTACCGGCCGCCGAGGAACCAGTCGTACACGCCGGCCGCCGTGGCCTTTTCACCGCTGGGGGACATCCGTTACCGCCTTCAGTCGAGCTCGTTCAGGACCGTGGTGAGGAACGCGCGGGTCTCGGCCGGGGTCAGCGCCGCCGCGGTCGCCTCGGTCCACAGCGTCTCGTAGTGCCGCACGTGATCGCTGAACGTGAGGTCCGCCCCGCTCTTCGTGAACGCGTAGTCGAGGTGCTCGGGCAGTTTGCCCGGCACCTCCGGCGTGGTCAGCCGCAGCAGCGCGAACCGTTCGAGCAGCCCCGTGCGGGCGATCGGCCGGACCGGGCCGCGCGGCCGGAACGGCACCAGCTGGATGGTGATGTGCGGGCGCCGCGACAGCGAGATCAGGTGCGCCACCTGTTCCCGCAGCACGGCGTCGTCGCCCTGGGTGCGGCGGACGCAGGATTCGCTGAGCACCGCGTAGAACTGGGCCGGGTCCGGCCGGAGCAGCACCGTCCGCTGCCGGGCCAGTTTCGCCTGCAGCTCGGGCGCGTCCGCGCGGGTGGCCGGGTGTTCGGCACGCAGGTACGAGGGGCTCTGCAGGATCTCCGGCACGACCTCCGCCGCCACCAGGCGGATGAGCGTGGCGTCCTCCTCCAGGTCGATGTAGCGGCGCGTGGCGTCGTCGTGCACCGCGCGGAACCCCGTCCAGCGGCCGCGCTGCGACAGCCCCGACTGCAGCTGCAGCGCGAGGTCGGTGACCGCCGCGTCCTGGACGCCGTACACCGCCAGCAGGCTGCGCAGGTCCTCCAGCTTGATCCCGGCGTCACCGCTCTCGAGCCGCGCGATCTTGTTCTGCACGCTGGCCGCGCTCGAAGACGGCCACACGGAGCGGCCCGCGTCGCCCTGCGTCAGCCGGGCCTGCTCCCGCAGGCGCCGCAGCAGCACGGCGAGCTGCATCCGGCGCCCGGTGGGGGTGCGTGCGGCCACCGTCATCACCACAGCACTCACCTCACCCTCTCACCCGCGCCGCCGCATCCTCCCCGATCCCGGGCAGGCAGGGCAAGGAAAGCCGGGATCAGCCCGGTGCCCGGGCGAGTACGGCCTGTGCCCGCAGCACCACGGGCCGGTCGATCATCTGCCCCTCGAACACCGCGACCGAACCGTCCTCCGCCGCGGCGAGGACGCCGCGTGCCCACGCGACTTCCTCCGGCGTCGGCGCGAGGCGGCGGTGCACGACCGGCACCTGGCGCGGGTGCACGCACAGCTTTGCGGTCAGCCCCAGCGTGAGGGCGTGTTCGAGGTCCGCGACGAGCGCGTCCTCGTCGTCGAGTGCGGTGGTCACGCCGTCGACCGGGGCGGCGCGCCCCGCGGCCGCCGCGGCGACCACCAGCGCCGACCGCGCGTACCGCAGCGCCTCGTGCGAGCGGTGGTCGACCCCCAGCTGCGCGGCGAGGTCGACGCTGCCGAACGCCGGGCGCACCACGCCCGGAGCGGCGCACACCTCGGCCGCCCGCGCGATGCCCGCCGCCGTCTCCACCAGCGGCACGACCCCGGCCGACACCCCGAGCGCCGCCAGCACCGCCGGGTCCTCGGCCTTCGGCAGCATCACGGGGCAGCCGTGCTCGACGGCCACCGCCAGGTCCTCCTCGTGCCACGGCGTACCGGGCGGGTTGATCCGCACCATCGCCGGGTGCCCGCCCGCGAGCCACGCGCGGACGTGCTCCCGCGCCGCGACCTTCTGGTCGGGCCCGACCGCGTCCTCCAGGTCGAGCACCACCACGTCCGCGTGCGCCTTGGGGAAGCGGTCCGGGCGGTGTCCGGGGACGAACAGGAAGGTCCTGGCGTGGGCGAGGAACTCAGTCATCGAGCCTCCGCAGCAGCCCGGTCGCCGTCTGCCGTCCGTGGATGTCCCGCACGGCGGTGGCGAACCCGCCGGCCTCTTCGCTCGCCCTGACCACGAGTCCCTGGAAGTCGAACAGCGGCGAGACCAGCCGGTACTCGAAACGCAGGTCTCCGCTCAGTCCCCGGGCGCGCGCGGCCTCTGCCATCGCCAGCGCCTGCAGCGGCCCGTGCGTGAGCAACCCGGGGTAGCCCTCGACGTCCCGAGCGTAGTCCCGGTCGTAGTGGATGCGGTGTGCGTTGTAGGTCAAGGCCGAGAAGCGGAACAACAGCGTCGGGGACACCTCGATCGACCACTCGCCGGGCTCGGGCGGCACCTCGGGGCCGCTGTCGGAGACGGACAACGTCGCCTGCCGGTAGACGAGGTCCTGCTCCTCCTCGACCACGACTCGTCCGCCCTGCTCGATCCGGTGCCCCACCACCACGAACGTCAGCGCGCCCGACCGGCCCTGCTTCTCCCGCACCGAAAGCACGCGCGTCTGCCTCGTGGCGACCTCGCCGCAGCGCAGCGTCCCGCGGCTGCGCACGCGGCCGCCCGCCCACATCCGCCGACGGCCCGGCCCCGGCGGTGCGGGGACGGTGTTGCGCACCGGGTGCCCGTCCGGCCCGAGATCCGCCTGCGCGGGCCGCTCCAGCAGGTACACCCAGTGCCACAGCAACGGCAGCCCGCCCTCGGGTTCCGGTACGCCCAGCAACGACGCCAGCGCGGCGGCCGGTTCCGGCGTCAGCAGTTCCGTGCGCGTCACGACCTCGCTCATCCCGCCTCCTCCCCCGGCGCGAACTCCGCCCGGATCGCCTCGTTGTGCTCGCCCAGCGCCGGCACCGCACCGAGCACCGGCTCCCAGTCATCCGACACGACCGGTGGCAACAGTGCCCGCACCGGTCCCGTGGGAGTGCCGACCTCGCGCCACCGGTCGCGGGCGGCCAGCTGCGGGTGCCGGGTGAACTCCTCCGGGGTGCGCAACCGCGCGTTGGCGATCCCCGCCCGGTCGAGCAGCTCGACGACCTGGTCGGCGGTGCGCTTCGAGAAAGCGCTTTCCAGCAATCCGGTAAGCGCTTCCAGGTTCGTCACCCTGTCCGTGTTGGTGACAAAGCGCGGGTCCCGCGCGAGATCGGCGTTCCCCAGCACGTCCGCGCACAGGACCGTCCACTCGCGATCGTTCTGCACACCGAGGAACACCTGCCCGTCCCGGGTCCGGTACGGGCCGTAGGGCGCGATGGACGGATGCCGCGCCCCGGTGCGGCGCGGCGGTTCGTTGCCGTAGCGGGAAAAGTAGGCGGGCTGGCTCATCCACTCCCCGAGCGCGTCGAGCATCGCGACCTCCAGGCTCGCGCCCTCGCCTGTGCGCTCGCGGTGGTAGAGCGCGGTGAGGATGCCGCTGTAGGCGTACATGCCGGTGGCGATGTCGGCGACGGAAAACCCGGCCTTCGCGGGGGCTTCCGGCGTCCCGGTGGACAGGACGAGCCCGGTTTCGCACTGCACCAGCAGGTCGTAGGCCTTCTTCGCCCGGTACGGCCCGTCCGGCCCGTAACCGGAGATCGAGCAGTGGATCAGCTCCGGCCGTCCGGCCCGCAGCGTCGCGGCGTCGAGGCCGAGGCGCTCCGCCGCGCCGGGCACGAGGTTCTGCACGAACACGTCGGCCCGCGCGAGCACCGCGTCCAGCAGCTCCTTGTCCCGCTTGACGTCCAGTTCGAGGCTTTCCTTGCCGCGGTTGAGCCAGACGAAGTAGCTCGACTGGCCGTGCACAGTCCGGTCGTAGCCGCGGGCGAAGTCGCCGACCTCGGGCCGCTCGATCTTCACCACACGCGCGCCGAGATCGGCGAGCTGGCGGGTGGCCAGGGGCGCGGCCACCGCCTGTTCCAGCGCGACGACCAGGATCCCGTCCAGTGGCGCGCTCACAGCGGGTTCCGCTGCACGAGCTGGCGGACGATGACGTTGCGCTGGATCTCGTTCGTGCCCTCGCCGACGATCATCAGCGGGGCGTCGCGGAAGTAGCGCTCGACGTCGAACTCGGTGGAGTAGCCGTACCCGCCGTGGATGCGCACCGCGTCGAGCGCGACCTGCATCGCGGTCTCCGACGCGAACAGCTTCGCCATCCCGGCTTCGAGGTCCGCCCGCTCGCCCGAGTCGTAGCGGCGGGCGGCGTGGTGCACGAGCTGGCGCGCGGCTTCGAGCTTGGTGGCCATGTCCGCCAGGTAGTTGCCGACCGACTGGTGCTGCCAGATCGGCTTGCCGAAGCTCTCGCGTTCCTGCGCGTACCGCAGCGCGTCCTCCAGCGCCGCCCGCCCGACGCCCAGCGCCCGGCACGCGACCTGGATCCGGCCTATCTCCAGTCCCCGCATCATCTGCGTGAACCCCCGGCCCTCCTCGCCGCCGAGCACGGCGGTGGCGGGCACCCGGTAGTCGTCGAACGCCAGCTCGCAGCTTTCGACACCCTTGTAGCCCAGCTTCGGCAGGTCCCGCGAAACGTGGAAACCCGGGCCCTTCTCGGCGAGCAGGATGCTCATCCCGCGGTGCGCGGGCTCGGCGGCCGGATCGGTCTTGCACAGCAACGCGACCAGCTGCGACCGGCGCGCGTTGGTGATCCACGTCTTGGCGCCGTTGACGACGTAGTGCTCGCCCTCGCGCCGCGCGGTGGTGCGCATCGCCTGGAGGTCTGAACCACCGCCGGGCTCGGTGAGCGCCATCGTCGCGCGGATCTCGCCGGTCGCCATGCGCGGCAGGTACGTGTCCTGCTGCTCGCGGGTGCCGTGCTGCACGAGCAGCTTCGCCACCACGGTGTGCCCGCCCATCGCGCCCGCGAGGCTCATCCAGCCCCGCGCGAGTTCCTCCGTCACGGCGGCGTAGCACTGCGCCGACACCGACGCCTCGCCCCACGGCTCGGGGATCGCCAGCCCGAAGATGCCCATCTCCTTCATCTGCTTGATGAGCTTCTCGGGGTAGGTGTTCGTGTGGTCCAGCTCCCGCGCCACCGGCCGCACCTCGCGGTCGACGAACTCGCGCACGAGCGACACGATCGCGGTTTCCTCTTCGCTGAGCCCGTCCACCTCGTGCCTCCTCTCCGTCCCAGTCATCATGGACTCTCATGAGAAGGCGTGTGAAATACTGATTCGTGATGGCGGCATGCCGGACGGGGATGGCGGGGATGGACCTCAAGCAGCTCAAGGCGCTGGTGACGGTGGCCGACGTCGGCAGCGTGACGAAGGCCGCCGAGCTGCTGCACGTCGTCCAGCCCGCCGTGACCAGACAGATCCGGGCGCTGGAGCACGAGGTCGGGGTGCCGCTGTTCGACCGCACGCGGCAGGGCATGCGGACCACGGAGGCCGGGCTCAAGCTCGTCGAACGCGCCCGCCGCGCCCTCACCGAGCTGGAGCGCGCCCGTGCGGAGCTGACGCCGGACCGCGGGGCGATCACCGGGATCGTGACCGTCGGCCTGCTCGACAGCACCGCCGAACTGCTCGCCGAGCCCCTCGTGTCGGCCGCGCGGCGGGCCCACCCCGGCATCGAGCTGCGCGTGCTCAGCGCCTACTCGGGGCACCTGCAGCAGTGGCTCGACGACGGGGACCTCGACCTGAGCCTGCTGTACAACCTCACCGGCACCCCGTCGCTGAACGTGACGCCGGTCGTGCGCGAGCGGCTGTGGGCCGTGGCGGGGCCCGGGGAGGGGCTGCGGCCGGACGTGGCCGTGCCCTTCGCCGAGGCCGCCGCCCGGCCGATGGTGATGCCCGCGCCGGGGCACGGGCTGCACACCCTGATCACGACCGCCGCGCGGGAGGCGGGCACTACCATCGACGCGGTGGTGCAGACCAACTCGATGGCGTTGCAGAAGCAGCTCGTGCGCGGCGGGCACGGCTGGACCGTGCTGCCGGCGGTCGGCATCGCCGCCGACCTCGCCGCGGGCACGCTGACCGCCGCGCCGCTGGCCCAGCCGGAGGTGTGGCGCTCGATCGTCCTCGGCGTCCCGCGGGCCGCACCCGCCACACCCGCCGTGCGGGTGGTCGCCGCCGAGCTCACCGCCCAGGTGCACACCGCCGTCCACAAGGGACAGTGGCCTTCGGCGCGGCTGCCGGGGGACTGACGCTCAGTGGACCAGCACGATCCGTCCCGGGGCGTGCTTGCCCTCGCTCAGCTCGTGCGCGGCCGCGACCTCCTCGAGCGGGAACGCGGCCGCGACCGGCACGCGCAGCTTCCCCTGGGCCGCCAACTCGACCGCGAGGTCCAGGCCGTGCACGGCCAGCGGGTCGGCGTTCCCGCCCGCCTCGGCCTCCGGCGTCCCGTGCGACAGGTGCACGCCGTGGCTCGCCGCGGTCATGTCGGCGATCGTCACCACGCGGTCCGGGCTCCCGGCGATCTTGACCAACTCGGGCAGCGCGCCCCCGGCGCAGTCGAACACCGCGTCCACGCCGTCCGGCGCGAGCACGCTCACGCGGTCCGCCAGCCCCGGCCCGTACGTCACCGGTTCCGCGCCGAGCGAGCGGAGGAACTCGTGGTTGCGCTCGCTGGCCGTGCCGATGACCCTGGCGCCCCGGGCGGCCGCGAGCTGCACGGCGAGCGTGCCCACCGCGCCCGCCGCGCCCTGGACCAGCACCGTCTGCCCGGGACGGACGGCGAGCCGGTCGAGCACCCGCGTGGCCGTCTCGACGTTGCCCGCGGCGGCACCGGCCTCTTCCCAGCTCCACGCGGACGGTTTCGGCGCCCACGAGACCAGGACGACGTGGTCGGCGTTCGCTCCCCGCGTCACCGACGAGGTCATGCCGAACACCTCGTCCCCGGGTGCGACGCCGGTGACCCCTTCCCCGACCTCGTCCACCACGCCCGCCGCGTCGAACCCGGTCCGCCACGGGAACCGCGCCGGCACGAGGTCGCGCATCGCTCCGGAGCGGATCGCGACCTCACCGGTCGACAGGCCCGAGACCCGCACCGCGATGCGGATCTCCCCCGGCCCGGCGTGGGGTTCCTCGACCTCGACCACCCGCACGACGGCGGGCGGGCCGTATTCGGAAAATTGAACAGCTCTCATGTCCGCCGACGCTAACGAAACGCGCCGTTCGCCTGGCTAAAGTGAGAACGGTGAGCACGGAAGTGAGTCGTCCGCTGCGGTCGGACGCCACGGACAACCGGCAGCGCATCCTCGCGGCGGCACGCGTGGCCTTCGGCAGCAGGGGCTTCGACGTGCCGATGCGGGAGATCGCCCGCCGCGCGGCCGTCGGCCTCGCGACGGTGTACCGGCGGTTCCCCACCAAGGAGGCGCTGTTCGCCGAGGCGTTCGCCGAGCAGCTGGCGCTGTGCTCCGCCATCGTCGAGGAAGGCCTCGCCGAGCCCGACCCGTGGCGCGGGTTCAGCCTCGTGCTCGAAAGGCTCATGGAGGCGCACGCCCGCGACCGGGGCTTCCGCGCGCTGCTCGCGCAGCTGCCGCACACCGCCGACGTCGCCACCGACCGCGACCGCACCCTGCGCATGCTGCTCGACCTCCTCCACCGCGCGAAGGAATCCGGGCAGCTGCGCGAGGACATCGTGCTGGAGGACGTCATCCTCGCCATGATGGCGAACGAGGGCATCCAGGCCCGCTCCCCGGAACTGCGCGTGGCGGCCTCCCGGCGGTTCGCCGCCCTGATGCTCCAGTCCTTCCGGGCGCGACCGGAGCCGACGCCCCTGCCGCCCGCGGTCCGGCTGCCACTGCCGCTCCCGTGACGGGGAGCGGAAACACACCTCCGGTGCGGGCTCCAGGCGGGCCAGCGCACGCGTTCTCACCGCAGGCGCCGGGCCCGGAGGACGGTGTCCCGCGTGTGGGGCGAGCCCTCCGGGGTCCGGCGCGGCCGGACTTCGTCGACCAGGATCGTCCAGTCACCGCCGAGGAGCGCGGTGACGTCGGCGGAGCGGTAGTAGTCGCCGGAATCCAGGCCGGCGAGGTCGTGGCTGACGAACAGCAGCGTGCCGCCCGGCGCGACCGCCGCCAGCAGGCCGAGGAGCGGCCCGTCGCCCGGCACGCGCGGGAGCGGCACGTAGTGGACCGACACCAGGTCGAAGGTCCCGGCCGGCCAGCGCGCCGTCGCCAGATCGGCCCTCGTCCACGCGACGCGGCCGGTGTCGTCCGCGGCGGCCGCGCGTTCGAGCGCCGTGCGGGAGATGTCGACCGCCGTGACCAGCCAGCCACGGCGCGCCAGCCACAGCGCGTCGGCGCCTTCCCCGCAGCCGACGTCGAGCGCCTGGCCCGGCGCCAGGCCGGCGACCTCGGCGACCAGCGCGCCGTTCGGTTCACCGCTGAAGAGCCGGTCGCTGCTGCGGTACCGCTGTTCCCAGAACCCCACCGTCATCGGTGACCACCTCCGCCCGTCAACCTGCCCCAAGAGGCGCGATCCGGCGAAGATCTTTGCGAAAACCGCAAAACCCCGGCGACACTGGAGTGATGAACGACGACGCCGTGCTGGTGGCGGTCGGCCCGCGGCTGCGGGACCTCCGCCGCCGCGCCGGGCTCACCCTGACCACGCTGTCGCAGCGGACCGGCATCCCGGTCAGCACCCTGTCGCGGCTGGAGTCCGGCCAGCGCAGGCCCGGGCTGGAACTGCTGCTGCCGCTGGCGCGGGCGTACCGGATGACGCTCGACGACCTGGTCGGCGCCCCCGCCAGCGCCGATCCGCGGGTGTTCCCGCGCCCGGTCCGGCGCGAGGGGCTGACGATCATCCCGCTCGCCCGCAAACCCGGTGGCCTGCAGGCGTTCAAGCAGATCCTCCCCGCGGGCCCCGACGTCGAGCCCGAACCGCGCACGCACCCGGGGTACCACTGGCTGTACGTCCTCAATGGACGGTTGCGGGTCGTGCTCGGCGACAAGGACCTCGTGCTCGGCCCCGGCGAGGTCGCCGAGTTCGACACGCACCTGCCGCACTGGTTCGGCAACGCCGGGGACCACGCCGCGGAGTTCCTCAGCATCGTCGGCCCGCAGGGCGAGCGCTTCCGGCTCCGGGCGCGCTACCTGCCGGCGTCGTTGCCGTAGATCCAGCTGAGCGACTCCACGTTCATCCCCTCACCCGCGGCCAGGGCCGCGTCGCGACGCCGCTGTGCCGGGCCGTCGGGCAGGTGGTAGTCGACGTTGTTGTCCCACGAGCGCCGCTGGATGCGCGCGGTGTGCGGCCGCCGCCGCGCCTCGTAACGCGCGAGCGCGGGCGCGAGGTCCCCGTCCAGCGCGGCGGCCAGCGCCGCCCCGTCCTCGATCGCCTGCGCGGCGCCCTGCGCCAGGAACGGCAGCATCGGATGACAGGCGTCGCCGACGAGCGCGGTCGTCGCCGTGGACCAGCGCGGCAACGGTTCCCGGTCGTAGAGGCCCCACCGGTACACCGGCTCGCGGACGTGGCCGAGCAGGTCGTTCAGCTCGCGGGACCAGCCCCGGAACGCGGCCCGCAGCTCGGCGAGGCTGCCCGGCGCCGTCCACGACTCCTCCGGCCAGTCGGTCGCCGGCACCACGCACACGAGGTTCACGAAGCGGCCCACGGGATAGGCCACCAGGTGGCGGTTCGGCCCGAGCCACACGCGGACGGCCGGCTCGGCGGAAAGCGCGTCGGCGGGCACGAGCGCGCGGTAGGCGCACATGCCGGAGAACCGCGCCGCCGTCTCCGCCACGGTCGCCCCGCGCACCGCCGAGTGGATACCGTCCGCGCCGACGACGACGTCCGCCGTCTCCGCCGTGCCGTCGGCGAACCGGACCAGCGGCCGCGGGTGCCACGACTCGACGGCGGTCACCGCCTTGCCGAAGCACACGACACCGGCGGGCAGCGCCGCGGCGAGGACCGTGATCAGGTCCGGCCGGTAGACCGTGTAGTACGGCGCACCGAAGCGCGCCTCCATGTGCCCCGCCAGCGGCCACTCGGTGAGCACGGTGTCGTCCTCCCACCGCAGGAACCGGGTCGCCACCGGCGAAAACGCGGTCCGCCGGAGCGCGGCGTCCAGCCCGAGGCCGTGCAGCACCCGCGTCGCGTTCGGTCCTAATTGGACACCCGCGCCGATCTCCCCGAACCCCGCGGCGCGTTCGTCCACCCGGACCTCGTGCCCGGCCCGCAGCAGCGCGAGGGCGGCCGTCAAACCCCCGATCCCGCCTCCGACGACGATGACGCGCACGAGGCGAACCGTAGCCCTCCCCCGGCCTGCCGCGTGAGGGCCATCCGCGCGAATTCCTCACGGCCGCCCGGGGAACGGCGGCACGTCCGGCGGGTAGTCGGTGCTCACCCTGCCGGGGAAGTCCGCCGGGCGCTTCTGCAGGAAGGCCAGCACGCCCTCCATCGCGTCCGGCCCGGCGCCGAGCCGCAGCAGCGCCCGCGAGTCCTCGCGGTGGGCGTCCCACGGCGTGGGCGAACCCAGCATGCCCCACAGCAGCTGCCGCGACACCGCGACCGACACCGCCGACGTGTTGTCCGCGATCTCCCGCGCGATCGACCGCGCCACCGGGATCAGCTCGTCCGGCGGGACCACCCGCGACACCAGTCCCCCGGCCAGCGCCTCGGCCGCGTCGAAGACCCGCCCGGTCGCGACCCACTCGACGGCCCGGGAGATGCCCACGATCCGCGGCAGGAACCACGTCGAGGCCGCCTCGGGCACGATGCCGCGGCGCGCGAAGACGAAGCCGAACTTCGCGGTCTCGGCGGCGATGCGGATGTCCATCGGCAGGGTCATGGTCACGCCGACACCGACCGCCGGGCCGTTGAACGCGCCGATGACGATCTTGCGGCTGGCCGCGATCCGCAGCGAGACCGCGCCACCGGCGTCCCGCGGCACGCCGTCGACCTCGCCGAACCCCTCGACGTCGCCGTGCGCGTCCTTGTCGAAGGTGCTCGCGCCGCGTTCGAGGTCCGCGCCCGCGCAGAACCCGCGCCCGGCGCCGGTGACGATCACCACGCGCACGGAGTCGTCGGCGTCGGCCTCGTCGAACGCGGCGATCAGCTGGTGCGCCATCTCGAGCGTGAACGCGTTCAGCCGCTCCGGCCGGTTCAGCGTGATGGTGGCGATCGCGTCCGCGACCTCGTAGCCGATCTCGTCGTAGATCACCGCACCGAGAGTGCGGCAGCGCGGGGGAACCGTCAACAACCGGGCCGCCGAGAAGCGTTACCGGGAAACGATGTTGCCATGCCCACACCCCGCGTCGCTACAAAACGTCGAGATCGAGGTTTACTTTGGGTCACGGTGGGCAGGGGTGCCCGCCGCGTTCTTGTTCGTTCTTCTCTTCTCTCAAGGAGTTCCCGTTGCGGCGAACTGTGCCGCCGATGCTCCGTGCGCTCGGAAACCACAACTACCGGCTGTGGGCTCTGGCCGACGTCGTGTCGGTGACCGGCGGCTGGATGCAGGTACTCGGCCTGAACTGGGTGGTACTCGCCCGCACCGGCTCGGCGACCGCCGTCGGGTTCTCGGTGCTGATCAGCACGCTGCCCGCGTTGCTGCTGGGCCCGTGGGCCGGGGCGCTCGCCGACCGGTTCCCGCCCCGCCGGCTCATCGTCGCGGGTGAGGTTGCGCACCTGGTCATCGCGCTGCTGCTGGCTTTCCTGGTCTGGCGGGAGCTGCCGCTGACCCCGATCTACGCCCTCACCGCCGCGGGCGGGCTCGTCAGCACGCTGGAAGGGCCCGCGCTGGGCCGGTTCGCCGGACAGGTCGTGCCCCGCGACGACCTGGGCAACGCGCTCGCCCTCGGCTCGCTCAGCAACGCCATCGGCCGGGTGCTGGGCATGAGCCTGGCGGGCGCGCTCGCCGCGACCGTCGGGGACGCGCCGCTGTTCCTGATCAACGCCGCGAGTTTCCTGTTCGTGCTGGGCACACTGGCCGTGATGCGGCCGGGCGAGTTCCACCCGCTCGCGGTGAGCCCGCCGGAGGAGGCGGGGGTGCGCGCGGGACTGGTGTACCTGCGGGGGCACCGGGTGCTGCTGGTGTTGTTCGCGCTGGGTTTCGTGCTGTCCGCGCTGGGCCGCAACTACCAGGTGACGATGGCCGCGATGACCGAGGGCCCGCTGCACGCCGGTGCCGGCGGGTACGGCGCGCTGTCGACGGTGTTCGCGGTGGGGACGGTGCTCGGCGGGGTGCTCGCGGCGCGGGTGCGGGAGCTGACGGTGCCGTTGCTGCTGGCGGCGGGTGCGGTCACGAGCGTGCTGCAGGCGGTGAGCGGGTACGCGCCGGGGCTGCTCGGGTTCGCGGTGGTGATCCTGCCGATCGCGGCGGGTGCCGTGGTGATCGACACCGCGAAGAGCACGCGGCTGCAGCTGGACGCGGCGGAGGGCATGCGCGGCCGGGTACTGGCGGTGCACGGGACGATCGCCGCCGGGGCGGGCGCCGTGGGCGCGCCGCTGCTGGGGTGGCTGTGCGAAAGCCTGGGTCCGCGGGAGGCGCTGCTGGTGGCGGGCTTGGTGACGCTGGCGGTCACCGCCGTGGCGGCGGCGGCCCTGCGCAAGCCGCGCGTCGCGGAGATCCCGGTGCCGGAACCCGCGCTGGCGACGGTCTGACGGGCGGAGCAGGGGCCTGGGCGGCGAGGCCGCCAGCGCGGGCGGGTTTCCGCCGCGCGGCTGGCGGGGAGACGCCCGGGCGGCGACGCGGCCAGCGCGGGGGGCCACCCCGCGACAGGCGGCAAGAAGCCTCGGGCGGCAACGCGGCCAGCGAACGCGGCCACCTCCGCCGCGCGGCTGGCGGGGAGAAGCCCAGGCGGCGGCGCGGCCAGCGCGGGCGAGTTTCCGCCGCGCGACAGGAGACACAAGGCCCGGGCGGCAACGCGGCCACCTCCACCCCGCGGCAGACGGTGAGAAGCCCGGGCGGCAAGGCCGCCAGCGCGGGCGGGTTTCCGCCGCGCGACAGGCGAAACAAGCCCCAAGCGGCAAACGCCGCCATCACACTCGGCCACCCCCAGCGCGGCCTCAACCGCCGCTGCGCGACAACCGGTACAACCCCCCGGACTGCACAGCGAGCACGGTGAGATCCGCCGCACCCGGGGCCGCCACCGCGCGCCAGCCCGGTTGTGGCGTGTCCGCGCGGGACAGGTGCGAAACCCCGCCCCCGACCACCGCCCCCGTACCGTCCACGACCAGGACGCACTCCGGGGCCTGCCCACCGACGACCGCCCACCCCGACAACACGGCGTCCCCCGTCACGGCCGGGCTGTCGATCACGCCCTTGCTCGGCCCCGCGTCCGCCGGGCCCGGCAACGCCGTCACCCGCGACAGGTCCACTCGCGACCCCAGCTCGTACGGTGCGCAGCCCAGCGTGAAAGCGTCGTTGAACGGGAACGCTCCCAGCGCCCGCGCCGCCGGCACCACCGACGGCTCGATGCTCAGCGCCGCCATCGCCTGGGGCGCCTCCACCCGCAACGCCACCGCCGCCACCTCCAGCGGCGCGTACGCCGCCCGCGCCTGGTCCTGCTTCCCGCCACCGATCGCGTGCGTCACCAGGCCCAGCGTCACCACCCCGGTCAGACCACCCGCGACGACAACCCCGGCCGCACATACACCACCAGCACCAGCAACGCACTCGTCGCCAGCGCCGCCGCCAGCCCGTACCGGCCCAGCAACCCCACATTCCCGACCGCCGTCGTGGTCCGGCCCAGCGCCAGCAAACCCGCCACCAGCACCGCATACCCGGCCAGCCCGACCCAGCCCGCCACGGCCGCGTCCCGCCCCACCCGGGACACCAGCACCACCAGCGCCGCCACCGTCACCCCGCCCGCGATCACCGCCACCACCGGCACATCCGCCGACCACAACCCGCCCAGCGCCGCCGCGAACACCGACAACCGCCGGTCCGGATCCACCGCCGTCGTCGCCAGCGACTGCGGCCCCGCCGGCTTCGTCACCCACCACACCGCGACCACCACGACCCCGGCCACCACCGGCGTCAGCCACCGCCACCGCCGCTCACCCCGCGCCGCGCTCGTCAACGCCACGGCGAACCACACCGGCAACCCCGCCCCGAAACACAGGCACGCCACCACCGCCGCACCCCACGACCACCACACCCGGCCCCGGTGCGCACACCACACCGCCACCACCGCACACGTCACCGCCGGCACCCAGCTGATCCCGTTCGTGGCCTGCAACCACAACTCCGCCAGGTGCGACGAACACACCAGGAACGCGAACCCCGCCGTCAGCGCCGCCTTCACCAGCGGTGAGAACGTCCCCGGCAGCATCGCCCGCAACACGACCACCACGACCGCCAGCAACAGCACCGCCAGCACGGTCAGCACCCGGTTGTCCCCGCCCAGCCACGCCGCGTCCGCCCAGAACAGCAACGACGGCACCACGAACGGCTGGTCCAGGTGGTAGGTCAGCACCTGACCCCACTGCAACGACCCGTCATCGGCCGTCACCTTCGCCAGCACGTGCCAGTAATCCAGCAGCACGTGCGCCCGCGAAGTCCGCGCCGCCGTCCACAACGCCAGGACCACCGGCACGACCGCCAACGCGGTCAGCACCACCACACCGACGCGAGGACGAGACCCGCCCCGCGGCTCGACCCGTTCCCCCACCGCCAACGACGCCGTCATCCCAGCCCCTCGTCCACAGCCGCCGGCGCGGCGACAACGAGCGGATGCTACGGCTGCCAGGGCAGTCAGACCTCGGCGGCCTTCGGTGCCGTGGCCGGCTTCAGCGTGGCCTGCCGCGTGCGCGGGCCGAAGATCGCCAGCACCACGGCGCCGACCGTCCACGTGCCCGCGATGAAGAAGAACACGCTCTGGTACCCGCTGCCGTTGTACAGCGCGGCGACGATCAGCGGCCCGGCCGCGTTCGACAAGCGGCCGAGGCCGTAGGACACGCCGGTGCCCAGCGACCGGCCACGGGTGTCGAACAGCTCGGGCGAGTAGGCGTAGCCGAGCGCCGTGTACCCGCGCTCGAACAGGTTCACCAGGAAGCCGAACACCACGATCAGGATCGGGTCGAACGTCAGGCCGTAGAACAACCCGCACACCGCGATCACCACGCCGAACGCGACAAGGCACCACTTGCGCTCGAAGCGGTCGGTGACCAGCGCCGCCAGGTACGACCCCAGTGGCGCGCCGACCGTGGTGAGCGCGACGTAGAACACGGACTTCTCGACGCTGAAGCCCTCCTTGGCGAGCAGCGTCGGCGCCCACGTCGAGTACCCGAAGAACCCGATCGTCTGCGTCACCCACACGACGGTGAGCAGCAGCGTGGGGAACAGGTACTTCTTCTGCAGCAGCATCCGCAGCGGGGCCTTGCCCGCCGGCGCCTCCTGGACCGGCGGCGCGGGCTCGGGCAGCGGTCCCTTCTCGGCGGCGACCTGCGCCTCGATCTCCCGCAGCACCGCGTCGGCCTTGTCGTGCTCGCCCCGGCTTTCGTACCAGCGCGGCGATTCCTTCAGCTGCCGCGTGAACAGCACCAGCAGCACGCCCAGCGCGCCCCACAGGTAGACCAGCCGCCACGTCCAGTCGTTGATGCCGACGACCGCGCTCGCGATGAGGTTCGTGACGGGCGTGCCGCAGATGCCGATCACGATCGCGTAGGCCTGGTACTTGCCGCGGCTGGCGGCCGGGTACAGCTCGTTGACGTAGATCACCGCCACGACGGTCATCGCCGACAGCCCGGCCGAGGTCAGGACGCGGAACACGCCCAGCGACACGATGTCCCACGAGAACACCGCCGCGAACGAGAAGAACCCGAACCACACCGTCGTCAGCAGCAGCGCGCGTTTGCGCCCCCACCGGTCGGCGATCGTGCTCGCGACGATCGAGCCGAGGAACATCCCGACGAACGACAGCGAGGTCACGTACGCGACCTGGTTGACGGTCACGCCCCACAGCTTGATCAGCTTGGGCGAGGTGGTGGCGAAGCTGTTGATGTCCGCGAACTCGAAGAAGTAGGCGAACGCCACGGCCAGCAGGGTGAGCTTGTGGAACCGCGCGATCGGCAGCCGGTTGAGCCGGTTGAGCGCGTTGGCGTGCTGCATTGCATGCCCTTCGGGGGAGGGAGGAGGGGCCTCAGGCGGTTTCGCCGGGCCAGTACAGGCGCATCGGGTTGCCGACGAGCAGCTTGTGCCGCTCCTCGGCCGTGGTCGCGATCGTCGGCACGTAGTCGACGAGGAGCCCGTCGTCGGGCATGTGGTTCTTCAGGTTCGGGTGCGGCCAGTCGGTGCCCCACAGGACGCGGTCTCCGAACTCGGCCACGACGCGCCGCGCGAACGGCACGACGTCGGTGTAGGCGTGGCGCTGCCCGTCGAGCGCGGCGGGCCCGGTGACGGTGAGCCGTTCGGGGCAGCTCACCTTCACCCACACGTCGTTGCTGCCGACGAACCGCAGGAAGCCGCTGAACTCCGGTCCGCCAACGGGTTTCGTGACGTCCGGCCGTCCCATGTGGTCGATCACCAGCGGGGTGGGCAGGCTGCTGAAGAAGCCTTCCAGCTCGGGCAGGTCGGCGGCCTCGAAGTAGAGCACGATGTGCCAGCCCAGCGGCGCGACCTTCGCCGCGATCGTGGTCAGGTCCTCCTTCGGCGAGGCCTCCACGAGTCGCTTCACGAAGTTGAACCGCACCCCGCGCACGCCCGCCGCGTCGAGCCTGCGCAGCTCGGCCTCGCTGACGTCGGGGCGGACCGTGGCGATCCCGCGGGCGCGGTTCCCCGCGGCCCGCACGGCGTCGAGCATCGCGGAGTTGTCCGCGCCGTGGCAGGTGGCCTGCACGATCACGGTCCGGCTGATGCCGAGGTGGTCGCGCAGCGCGAACAGCTGGTCCTTGCTCGCGTCGCAGGGCGTGTACTTGCGTTCCGGCGCGAACGGGAACTCCGCCTGGGGACCGAAAACGTGGCAGTGCGCGTCGACGGTCCCCGGCGGCAGCGCGAACGACGGCTTGGACGGGTTGGCGTACCAGTCCAGCCAGCCGGGAGTCTTGGGTGCGGTCACCGGCCTTGTTCCTTCAGCAGGGC
Source organism: Amycolatopsis sacchari (assembly GCF_900114035.1). Taxonomy (GTDB): domain Bacteria; phylum Actinomycetota; class Actinomycetes; order Mycobacteriales; family Pseudonocardiaceae; genus Amycolatopsis_E; species Amycolatopsis_E sacchari. Next base: position 310,694 of record NZ_FORP01000004.1, read on the forward strand.
GTCCAGACGCGGGTACACGGTGCGGGCGTTGGTTTCCCGGATCGCGGCCCAGTCATCCGCGGTCAGTTTCGGCGAGGCCTCGGCGTAGCGGCGGGTGTCGTCGAAGTAGTGCCCGGTCCGGGGGTCGACGCTGCGGACCGCGCCGATCATCTCGGAGGCGAACAGGATGTTGCGGGCCGGGATGACGTCGAACAGCAGGTCCGAACCGGGCTGGTGGTAGACGCAGGTGTCGAAGAAGACGTTGTTCAGCACGTGCTCCTCCAGCTCGGGCTTGCCCAGCGCCATCGCCAGCCCGCGGAAGCGGCCCCAGTGGTAGGGCACCGCGCCGCCGCCGTGCGGGATGATCAGCTTCAGCGTCGGGAAGTCCGCGAACAGGTCGCCCTGCACGAGCTGCATGAACGCGGTGGTGTCGGCGTTGAGGTAGTGCGCGCCCGTGGTGTGGAAGGCGGGGTTGACGCTCGTGCTGACGTGCACCATCGCGGGCACGTCGTACTCGACCATCTTCTCGTAGATGGGGTACCAGTGGCGGTCGGTCAGCGGCGGTGAAGTCCAGTGCCCGCCGGACGGGTCGGGGTTGAGGTTGAGCGCGACGGCGCCGTACTCCTCCACGCAGCGGGTCAGTTCGGGGATGCACGTGGCGGGGTCGACGCCGGGTGACTGCGGGAGCATCGCGGCGGGCACGAAGCGCTCGGGGTACAGCTTGCTGATGCGGTAGCACAGCTCGTTGCAGATCGAGGCCCACTCGGCGGAGGTCTCGAAGCCGCCGATGTGGTGCGCCATGAACGAGGCCCGCGGCGAGAAGATCGTGACGTCGATGCCCCGCTCGTCCATCAGCCGCAGCTGGTTGGCTTCGATGGTCTCGCGCAGCTCGTCGTCGCTGATCCGCAGGTCCGCGCGCACGGGCGCGGCGGTGCCGGGGTCGGACAGCGCGGCGACCTGCTGCTTGCGCCACGCCTCGAGCGCGGGCGGGGCGGTCGTGTAGTGGCCGTGACAGTCGATGATCAAGGCTTTTCCTCTTCGCGTGCGGACGGGTGGCAGCTCCGGTGCTCCTTCAGCCGCTCGGTCAGCACCCTAATCGTCAATGAAATTGTTGACAATATGTACGACGAAAGTAGCAGGCTGGCGGACGATGCGAGCAGCTCGTGGAGCTGGGCTGCAGGCGGGATGGAGGCCCGCACCGGGCCCCTCGTGCAGTTGCAGGCGTTCGCCGCGTGCGGCGGCCCCGAGGTGCGCGACGGTGGACGTTCCTCGCCTAGGCATGCTGCTCAACCCGGATCCACAGTGGACTGGTCGACCTCACCGAGGAGAACAACCGGTGAGCCGTGGCGCGGGGCTGGTGGCGGCGCTGCCGCACCGTCGTGCCGGGGCCGTTCGCGGTGCTGCTCGCCGTCGTCGCCACCGCGGTGGCCTTGCGGGTTAAAGTGGCGCAAACGAGCGACGCGGGGGAACGGGCATGACCTTCTGGATCTGCGGCACCTGCGCGGTGGAGCACGCCGAGCGGATCGACGTGTGCGCCATCTGCGCCGACGAGCGCCAGTGGGTGCCCGCCGACGGACAACACTGGACCACGCTCGAGGAACTGGCCGGGAGCGGCTACCGCACCGAGGTCGTCGAGCTGGAGCCGGACCTGTTCGGGGTGTCGAGCACACCGAAGGCGGGCATCGGGCAGCAGAGCAAGCTGGTGCGCACCCCGGCGGGCTCACTGCTGTGGGACCCGCTGGGCTACCTCGACGACGACGCCGTGCGGCGCGTGCGTGAACTGGGCGAGGTCGTGGCCATCGCGGCGAGCCACCCGCACATGTTCGGCGTGCAGGTCGAGTGGAGCAGGCGCCTGGGAGGCGTGCCGGTGCTCGTGACCGAGGCGGACGCGGAGTGGATCGCGAGGCCCGATCCGGTGATCCGGCTGTGGAAGGGCACGGAGGAGGTCGTGCCGGGCGTGACGCTGAGCCAGGTCGGCGGGCACTTCCCCGGCAGCGCGGTCGCGCACTGGGCGGCCGGGGCCGGTGGCCGGGGCGTGCTGCTGAGCGGGGACACCTTGTTCCCGAACCCCGACCGCAGCTCGGTCAGCTTCATGCGCAGCTACCCGAACCGGATCCCGTTATCCCCGGGAGTGGTCGAACGCGTGACCCGGCACGTCGAGCAGTTCGCGTTCGACCGCGTCTACGGCAACTTCGAGAACCGCATCGACGCGGACGCGCGTGCCGTCGTCCGGCGCTCCGCGGACCGCCACATAGCCTGGACCCGCGGGGACTTCGATCACCTGACCTGAGGGCGGTTCCGGTACGGGCGGAAGAACTCCCGCAGCTCCTCGACGTACAGCTCCGGTTCCTCGAACGGGGCGAAATGGCCGCCGCGCGGGAGTTCCCTGAAGTGCACGACGTTCGCGACGCGCTCGAGCCACGCTCGTGGCGGGTGGGCGAGATCGCCGGGGAACAGGGAGAAGCCGGACGGGACCTCGACGCGCCGGGCGTGCTGCTCGAGCGGGATCGCGGCGTTCGCGTGGTACATGCGCATCGACGAGCCGATCGTGCCCGTGAGCCAGTAGAGCATCACGTTCGTGAGGATCTCGTCCTTGGTGTAGCTGCGTTCCACGTCGCCACCGCAGTCGCTCCACGACCGCAGTTTCTCCACGATCCACGCGGCCAGCCCGGCCGGGGAATCGGTGAGGCCCACAGCCGCGGTCTGCGGCTTCGTCCGGTGCATCGCCGCATACGCGCCCTCCGCAGCGCCCCACGCCGCGGCGGCCCCCAGGAACGCGCGCTCCTCCGGCGCCAGATCCGCCGGATCTCCCTGGTACACCGGCATTCCCGCGTCGATGCGGTGCACCGCCACGACGCGGTCCGGGTGGTCGAGCGCCAGGAAACGGCTGACCCCGCTGCCGATGTCCCCGCCCGCCGCGCCGAACCGCTCGTACCCCAGCACGGTCATGAGGTCGGCCCACAACCCGGCGACGGCGATCGAATCCAGCGGGCGTGGCGGGTGGTCGGAGTAGCCGAAGCCGGGCATGTCCGGCACCACCACGTCGAACGCGTCGGCCGGGTCGCCGCCGTGCGCACCGGGATCGGTCAGCAGCGGGATCACCTTGGTGTAGCGCCAGAACGAGTCCGGCCAGCCGTGGGCCAGCACCAGCGGCAGCGCGGGCCCGGCCGGCGCGACCGCCCTGGCGTGCACGAAGTGGATACCTAATCCGCCCAGCCGGACGCGGAACCGCGGCAGCGCGGCGAGTTCCGCCTCCCGCGCCGGCCAGTCGAACCCGTCGGCCCAGTACCCGGCCAGCTCACGCAGGTAGGCGACGTCCGCGCCCAGCGTCCACCCGGCGTCCTCGGGCGCGTCGGGCCAGCGAGTCGCGCGGAGGCGGGCACGCAGGTCCGACAGCTCCTCTTCCGAGGTGCGGCGGGTGAACGGCTGCGGGGTCATTCGTCGCGCCACCGGTTGTTGAGGAAGTCGTCGTCGTCATCCTCGTCGAGTTCGCTCGCCCTGGCGCGGGTGCTGCGGCGTGGAACCGGGGCGGGCGGCGGCGGGGGCGGTGCCACCTCCTGCGGGGCGGGCGGGGCGGGCGGGGGCGGCGGCGGGACAGTTTCCTCGTCGGCCTCGGACTCCGCGAAGCCCTCGGGCTCGAAGTCCAGCTCCTGCACCGAATCCGGGCGCTCCTCCTCGGCCTCGCGCCGCCCCAGCTCCCGCCGGTGCTGGAGGTAGCGCTCGGCGGCCTGGGCCTGCTTCGTCATGTACTCGTGTGCCTCGGCCTTGATCTCCACGGCCTGCCGCTGGTGCAGCGCGTGCCGGTCGGCCTGCTCGCGGACCAGGCCGGCCATCGCCGCCTTCAGCCGCTGGACGTCGTCGGTGACCATCTGCTCCTCCTCGATCCGCTCAGCCGCGCCGGCGCTTGGCGGGCTTTTCCTCGTCCTCGTCCAGCGAACCGATGATGCGGGGCCCCGGTTTCTCGCCGCCGTCGAAGATACCGCCGTCGATCCGGTACGCCCGCGAGCTGCGCTCGGTGTTCTCGCCACCGCCGCCGCCGGCGCCCATGGCCCCCATGCCGCCCATCGGCATGCCGCTCATGCCCGTGGCGGGCTGGCCTGCCACGCCGGCGGGAGTGGCCCCGGCCTGGACGCCGAGCCCCGCGGGGTCCCCGGGGTGCGCGCCGACGGCGATGCCGGTCTGGGCACCCGCCGCCAGCGACACGGTCTCGCCGGTCGCCGGCGTGACGCCGCCGAGGTCGGCGGCGGGCAGGTCGGGCACGGCGCCCCCGCCACCCCCGCCACCGCCGGAAAAGTCCGTGTCGGGCAGGTCGGGCACCGCGCCGCCACCGCCGCCACCGGAGAAGTCGGTGTCGGGCAGGTCGGGCACGGCGCCGTCGCCGGCCGGGAGGTCGGGCAGCTCGGGAGCGTGGAAGCCGGGCACGGACGCGTGGCTTTCGTCGGGCAGCTCCGCACCCGGGGCCAGCTGCGAGGCCACGTCGTGCAGCGGCGACCGGCCGCTGTGCTCCTCACCCAGGGTGTAGGTCGTCGGCTCGCCCTTCCCGTCGTCGACGGTGACGACGGTCGGGCCGTCGGGACCGTCGGGGCGCTCCGCGGTGATCTTGAGGTCACCGTCCTGGATGTGGATCTTGCCGTCGGGTCCGGGGCGGTAGACCCCGTCGGCACCCTTGCCGTCAGCGTCGCCGCCGCTGTCGGCGCCGTCCGTGCCGCCGGTGCCGTCCTCGGGCCAGTCGAGCTTGAAGTCCTTGGGGGTGCCGGAGCCGTCGTCGACGGTGATCTCCATCTTCCCCTCGGAGTCGGGCTCGGTCATCTCGAAGGTCTTGCCGCCCTGCTCGACCTTGAGGTGGTCGAGGTCCTCGTCGCCGGAGTCGCCGTCGCCGCCCTTGAAACCGTTCTCGCCGTCGAGGCTGTCGGTACCGCCGAGGGTGTCGCCGGGGTCGGTCTTGATCGGGTCGCCGTCCTGGAACCCGCTGCCCGTGTCCAGCGACGGGATGTCCGGGATGGAGGCGCCGCCGCCGGAACCCGAACCGCCACCCGCGCCGGAGTCCGTCTTGATCGGGTCACCGTCCTGGAACCCGCTGCCCGTGTCCAGGGGCGGGATGTTCGGCATCGAGGCGCCGCCGCCCGAACCGCCACCGGTCGACGACGGGATGTCGGGCAGGGAGACACCCGAACCCCCCGTGCCCGGATCGGTCTTGATCGGCTCGCCGTCCTGGAAACCACCGCCGGTGTCCAGCGGGGGGATGTTCGGCACCGAAGCGCCACCGCCCGAGCCGCCACCCGTCTTGCCCGGGCTGCCGCTCTGGAAGCCGCTGGTGTCCAGGGGCGGGATGTTCGGCACCGAAACGCCACCACCCGAACCCGAGCCACCGCCCGAGGTGGAACCGGGAGGCGGGATGTTCGGGACGGAGGCTCCTCCGCCCGAACCGCCTGAGTCGCCCGAGCCGCCGGCGTCGCTCGGGTCGGTCTGGATGGGGGCACCTTGGTAGGAGCTGCCGCCCGTATCGAGCGGCGGGATGTTCGGCACGGGAGCGCCGCCACCGGAGCCGGACCCGCTGCCCGAACCGGAGCCGGACCCGCCTCCGTAGCCGCCGCCCGAACCACCGCCGTAGCCGGAGCCGCCGCCGGAGCCACTGCCCTCGCCCGAGCCGCCCGGGCCGCCGTAGCCCTCACCCGCGCCGTAACCCGAGCCGCTGCCGTCGCCCGAGCCGCCGCCGTAACCCGAACCCGAGCCGCCGTAACCCGAGCCGGAGCCGCCCCCGTAACCCGAGCCCGAACCGCCGCCGTAGCCGCCGTTCCCGGGGCCGGTGTACGAACTCCCGCTGCCGCCCGGGCCACCGGCACCACCGCCGGTCCCGGCGCCACCGGAACCCGTGCTCCCGGGCGTCTCGCCCGTGCCGAACTCGTTCTGCACCTTGCCCATGAACTCATCGAGCGTGGTGTAGGCCTGGTTGACCAGCTCCAGCGTGTTCTTGCACGTCTTGTCGAAGCCCGCGTAGATGACGTCCCACATCTCGGGGTTGAACTGCTTCTGGATCCACTGCTTGGCCAGGTCCTTGCCGTGGGCCTCGATGTCGTCGTCGTCGCAGCAGCCGTCGTCGTTGAGGGTCTCGACGAGGTTCGTGCCGAAGTTCAGGTCCATCCACCCGGCGATCTGCGCCAGGTCGTCCTTGCTGCCGTGCTCCCCGTTGGCGACCGCGATGACCTTCTGGGCCAGCTGGTAGTCGGCCTTGCCCACCTGGTTGGTGTACAGCTCGACGACGGCGTTGGCCTTGCCCTTGCACAGCTGGAAGACCGTGTTGGCCGCGGTCATCGTCGCCTCGCTCGCGGCCTCCAGCGTCTGCGCCAGCTTGACGGCCTTGGGCTGGATCTTCTCGTTGTAGTGGTCGGAGGCGGCGTCGGCACCGGCACCGCTCCACGTCTGGAACAGCGTGCTCAGCGCGGTGCCCGTGTCCTTGGCCGTCTGGTCGACCGACTGCGACCCGGTCTTGAAGTGCTCGGCGTCGGCGACGAAACCCTGGAAGTTGATGCCGCGCTGCTCGTCGAAGCGGCTCCTGATGTCCTTGTCCAGGTCCAGTGGCCGCGTGTTGCCCCGGCAGTCGTCCGGGATCTTCGCCAGCAGCGACCCGAACGTCTCGAACACCTTCAGCGCGGGCGCCGCCGCGTCGAAGATCTCGTCGGAGGTCTTGGTGCCGCCTCCCCCGGTGGCGGGTTCGTGCTTGTCCTCGAGCTGGGTCTTCCCGTCGTTGACGGCCTTCTGTTCCTGGTTGCTGTTGTAGCCCGCCTGGTCACCCTGCTTCTTCGCCTCGTCGAAGGTGTCGTCGAGGGGCTGGGCGAAGAACGGGAACCCGTTGTAGGCGTTGAGGTACTTCCGGACCTCGTCCTCCGACGGGTCGGTGCCGTGCTCGGCGAACCAGCTGCTGATCAGCGAGGTCTTGTTGCCCGGCGGCACGGCCGGGTCGTCCAGCAGCGCCTTGACCTCTTCCCACGTGTGCGCCATCAGAGGGTCCCCGCGTTCCCGATCGCCCCGGACTGGGTGTACTCGTTCTGCCCGTAGGCCTGCCCGCTGGAGCCGATGTTGGCGCCGAAGCTGCCGAGCGTCGTGCCGTAGCCGGTCAGCGACTCCCACAGCTTCTGCACGCCGGCGGTGTACTTGGTGGCGTGATCGCCGTGCGCCCTGCCGAACCCGGCGGCGTTCAGCACCGTGGTCTGCATGTCCGAGTTGTTCTCCGGCAGGTCCTCCGCCAGCCGGCTGATGGTCTTCGACGCCGTCGCCATCGCGTCGGTGCTCGCGGTGTACCCGCCGCTCATGTACGCCAGCTCCCCTGGTCAAGTGGTCCAGACGATGGTGGGACGGAACGCGGCCCCCGTCGGTTCGGTTGCACACGCAACGGATTCGATCATCGTCACCGCCGACCCTAACGCGCCTGTCCGAACAGGCGGGGCAGACTTCCCGTGACGGCCAGGTGAACTGCCTGTCCGGTCACCCCGCCTGCGACAGAACCGCGACCTGGCGCGGGCGGCGCGGGGACACCCGCCCGGCACGCTCGCCGGCATGGATCCGGCTGATCGACTCGCCTCCCCGCCGCGGACGGCCGCCCGGAAGGCGCACCTGCCCGCGCTGGACGGGCTGCGCGGGGTCGCCATCCTCGGGGTGCTGCTGTTCCACACCGGTCACCTGCCCGGCGGGTTCCTCGGCGTGGACCTGTTCTTCGCCCTCTCCGGCTACCTGATCACGGACCTCCTGCTGCGGGAGGCCGGCGCGACCGGGACCGTGTCGCTCGCCGCCTTCTGGGGCCGCCGGGTCCGCCGCCTGCTGCCCGCGCTCGCGCTCGTGCTCGCCGTGGTCACGGTCGTCGTCCGGCTGGCGGGCGAGCCCGATCTCGTGCGGACCACGCTCGCGGACGGGCCGTGGGTGCAGGCGAACCTCGTCAACTGGCACCTGCTCGCCGAATCCGCGAGCTACTGGGACCGCTTCGGGCCCGGCCGGGTGTTCGAGCACCTGTGGAGCATCGCCGTCGAGGAGCAGTTCTACCTCGTGTGGCCGGTGCTCGTGCTGCTCATCGCCCGGTCCGGCCGCCGCGTGCACGCCCGCGTCGCACTCGCGGCGGTGGTGATCTCCGTGGCGTCGGTGGTGCTGATGGCCGTGCTCGCCGACCCCGCCGATCCGACGCGGGTCTACACCGGCACCGACACCCGCGCGTTCTCGCTGCTGCTGGGCGCGCTGGCCGCGACCGCACCCGTGCGGAAAGCGCTTTCACGGCTGCCGGGCGCGGTGCAGCTGCTCCCGGCGGCGGCCGTCGCGGTGGTGTGGGCGCTCGCCGACGGGATGCACTCGCAGTGGCTGTTCACCGGCGGGCTGTTCGCCTACTCGCTCACCGCGTCCGCCCTCATCGGGCTCTGCGCGGCGGCCCCGCACGGCCGGGTCGCGACGGTACTGGCCTGGAAACCGTTGCGGTGGCTGGGCTCGGTGTCCTACAGCCTGTACCTGTGGCACTGGCCGGTGATCGTGCTGCTCTCCCCCGAGCGGACGCTCCTGGTGTTCGCGGTGTCGATCACGCTCGCCGCGTTGTCGAAGTACCTGGTCGAAGACCCGGTCCGCTTCCGGGCGCGGTGGGCGAGGGGACGCCGCGGGGTGTACGCCTTCACCGGTCTCATGCTCTCGCTCGCGATCCTGTGGCTGGCCGTGCCGGCGCCCCCTCCCCCGGTCGTCGACCTCACCGGCCTCACCTGATCAGCGGGCAGTGCCGCGGTGCCTCCGAGCCCGGGGCGGGGTGGACGAAGCCGAGCTGCACCGCCGTCTGCCTGGACCCCCCGCTTTGGACGTGCACGCCGAGCGCCGTGCAGACGATCTGGTCCGCTCCCCGCGGGGTCACGTCCTGCGGGTCCAGCGGCAGGATGATCCGCAGCGCCTCCGGCACGGTCGTCACGATGACCCGCGTCATCCCATGGGCCTGGATCTCCGTGTGCAGCCGGTCCCCGCCGGAACCGGGCCCGGTCAGCAGCAGGGACACCGCCTCGGTCACCGAGCCGAGGTGCCCGCTGCCGCGCAGCTGCGGCCGGAGCGCGCCGGTGCCGTCGACGAAGTACAGCGTGACCCCGGGCGCGAGGCCGGTCGGCGCGTCACCGGCATCGGTCACGCCGGAGGGCCGCACCCCGCACCCGGCGAGGAGCAGCAGCACCACCAGCAGGATCCCCCTCATCGCGCCTCCTCGCGGGGCAGGCGCAGCACGAACCGCGCCCCGCCGCCTTCGTCGTTGCCCGCCGTGAGCTCACCGCCGTGCAGCTGGGCGTTCTCCCGCGCGATCGCCAGCCCCAGCCCGCTGCCCGGGGTGCGGGTGCGTGCCGCGTCGGCCTTGTAGAAGCGGTCGAACACGTGCGGCAGCACCTCCCGCGGCAACCCCGGCCCGTGGTCGGTGACGACCACCGACAAGTCCTCTTCGGACACCCGGACGCGCACGCGCACCGGTGGCGCGCCGTGCCGCAGGGCGTTGCCGACGAGGTTGGCGACGATGACGTCCAGGCGCCGCCGGTCCAGCCGCAGCACGGCCGCCGCCGGGGCGTCGAGTTCGACCCGCCCGAGCCAGCCCCTGGCACGCAGGCAGTCCCGTACCGCGGTGGGCACGTCCACGTCCTCCAAGTGCAGTTGTGCGGTACCGGCGTCGAAGCGCGAGACCTCCATGAGGTCCTCGACGAGGCGCACCAGCCGCGCGGTCTCGGTGATCGCCAGCCGCGCGGACTCCCTGGCGTCCGGCTCCATGCCGTCCGCCGCGGCCGACAGCACCTCCATCACCGCGGTCAGCGTGCTCAGCGGGGTGCGCAGCTCGTGGGACACGTCGGCGGCGAACCGCCGGGCGTCGGCCTGCATCTGCCGCATCGCGGCCATCGACGTCTGCACCGACTCCGCCATCTCGTTGATCGTCACGGTCAGCTCGGCCAGCTCGTCGGCTCCCCTGGGTTCCGAGCGGGCGCCGAGGTCGCCCGCCGCGAGCCGGCGCGCGGTGTCGCGGAGCCTGCGGACCGGGCGCAGCACGCCGCGGGCCGCCAGCAGGGCCAGCAGCGCCGTGACCGGCAGCGTCAGCGCCGTGGTGATCCCCGCGGTCCGGGTGAGGTCGCCGACCTGCTGTTCGACGGCGGAGAGGTCGCGCACGGCGTACACCTCGACGCCGGAGGGCGTGCGCTTGCCGTCCGGCGCGGTGATCACGACGGGCATGCCCACGAGGAGCCACGGTCTGCCCTCGGCGGTGATGCGCTGCGTGACGAGCCGCGCCCGCGACCGCACGGCGGCACGCAGCTCGGGGGTGAGGAGGGGGACTTCGGACCCCGAGGCGGAAGCCGCCGTTCCGTAGGTGACCAGGGCGTCGTCGCCGACGGCGCCGCGGAGCCGGTCGAGCGCCTCCTGGTCGGGCGGGTAGGTCAGCTCGGGCGCGATGGCGGTGATCTGCCCGGCGATGGTCTCGGTGAGGCGCCGCTGGGTGGACTCGACCAGCGACGAGCTCGCCGAGCCCGCGCTCGACCAGGCCGCCGCGGCGGCGCCGAGCACGGTGACCAGCGTGAACGCGACCAGCAGCCGGGCACGCAGCCCGCGTGGCCACAGCCGTCTCATACCGGCCCGAAGCGGTAGCCGAAACCCCGCACGGTCTGGACGTAGACGGGAGCGGCCGGGTCGGTCTCGATCTTCGCGCGCAGCCGCTGCACGCAGTTGTCGACGAGCCGTGAGTCGCCGAGGTAGTCGTGCTCCCAGACCTCCTCCAGCAGCTGCTGACGCGTGAAGACCCGGCCGGGGGCGCGGGAAAGCGTCAGCAGCAACCGCAGTTCCGTTGGTGTCAGCGGCACCGGCTCACCGCTCAGCGACACGGTGAGCGCGGTGGTGTCGACGCGCAGCGCGCCGAAGGTCCGCACGCCGTCGGAGGCGCCCGCGCTGCGGCGCAGCACGGCCCGGATCCGGGCGTCCAGCACGGTCGGCTGCGCGGGCTTGACCACGTAGTCGTCCGCCCCCGCCGCGAGACCGCCGACGACGTCGTAGTCGTCGCCGCGGGCGGTCAGCATGATCACCGGCACCTCGCCGTCGGCCCGGATGCGGCGGCACACCTCGATCCCGTCGATGCCGGGCAGCATCAGGTCCAGCACCACCAGGTCCGCCGGGGTCTCGCGGAGTGCGCGAAGCCCGTCCTCGCCGGTCTCGGCGGTGTGCACGTCGTGGCCGTGCCGGGACAACGCGAGCTGGAGCCCCCGCCGGACCAGTGGGTCGTCTTCGATGAGCAGGATCGCCGCCACGGGGCCAGTATCGACGACCCCCGCGCGCCGTGCGGCAGGCGCCGGGTTCCTGCGACACAACCGGGACACGACGGCGGAACCCGTGGGACGCCACGACGGCACCGTGGCGGCCATGAGCAGAAAACTCCTCCTCACGCTCGGCCTTGCCGGGTTGCTCCTGCTGGGCACCGCCTGTGCGGCGGGCGAGTCCACGACGACCGGTGCCCACGCCGCCGGACTGTCCAAAGTGCTCTGGCTCGGCGACTCGATCGCGGAGGGCGAGGCGCTGCCGCTGGGTGCGGCGCTGAAGGCCAGCGGCACCGGGTTCACGTCCATCGCGGCCGACGGTGGCGGCAACGTCGTCGGCCCGTTCTCCGACAAGAACTGGGCCGAGCTGCCGGGGCAGATCACGGGGGCGAAACCGGACGTCGTGGTCTACCAGATCACCACCTACGACTGGGGCAGCGCGCAGGAACAGCAGGCGGCGTACGAAAAGCTGCTGACGACCGTCACGGGCGTGGGGGCGAAGCTCGTGTTCGTCACCATGCCGCCGATCCAGCCGGGCGAGTTTTACGAGCCGCACATGGCGGATCTGACGCGGACGACGTCCGTCGCGCAGGCGGTCGCGGCCGGGGGCAAGGCCACGGTGCTCGACGCGAGCGCCGTGTGGGGCGGCGAGTACCAGCAGCAGCGGGACGGCAAGGCCGACCGCAGCTCGGACGGGATCCACACGTGCCCACAGGGTGCGGCGCGCTTCACCAGCTGGCTGCTGGGCGAGCTGGCAAAGCTGTTCCCCGGCTTCACGCCGGCGAGCGCGCCGACGTGGGCCAACACCGGCTGGTCGGCAGACAAGCGCTTCCACGGCTGCTGAACCCGCAGCCGTCGGTGCAGACGGCGCGGCCACACCGACGGCTCACCCCCGGCTCGCCCAGGATCTCGGGACAGGCCCTGGGGCGAGCTGGTGACCTGGCCCCAGGCCCAACTCCGCGCCCGCGGCCGCACGCGCCGGATCCTAGGCAAGCCATCAGCGCCGAGCCGATAGCCGATCGCGGCCGCACTACGCGCCGGATCCTGGGCCAGCCACCAGTGGCCCAGACCCTCCAGCCTCGCCGCCCGGGCGGCCGCACGCCGGGCCGCGCGCGGCCGCTGGGCCGCCCCCACCCCCGGGCCACGCTGGCCGCACTCAGGCCGGGTCCTGGGCCATACCGCCTGCAGTCACCCCAAACCCGCCCAGAACTCCGCGATCGCGGCGGCACTACGTGCCGGATCCTGGGCCAGCCACCAGTGCCCCAGACCATCCAGCGTCGCCACGCGGGCGCCCGCCCGCCGGGCCGCTCGTCGCCGCTGCTCCTCCGTCCCCACGACCTGGTCCTCGGTCGCCAGCACCACCAGACCCGGGCGTTGCGCCGCCCGTTCCAGGTCTCGGCCCAGCTCGGCCATCACCGGCTGCACCGCGGAGCGGTACAGCGCCAGCACCGCGCGGCCCATCTCCTCGTTCATCCCCTCCGCGAGCCGCTTCGCCACGGCCTCGCTCATCCCGCGCCCGACCAGCAGCTCGACCCGCTCCGCGAACGGGGCACCGAACCGCTTCGCCACATCCGCCTCGCCCACCCCCGGTGTCTGCCAGCGCCGCGCCAGCTCGTGCCACTCGTAGTCCGGTTCGAGCCCGCCCGCCGTGTCGCTGACCCAGCTGCGCACGAGATCGGGACGGCTCATCACCGTGAGCAACACGTGTTTGCCACCCCAGTCGTGCCCCACCAGGTCCACCGGCTCCGGGAACCGGGACAGCTCCGCGATCAGCCAGTCCCGGTAGTCCCCGACGGTCGCGCCGAAGCCCTCGGGCAGCGGCGCGCCGAACCCCGGCGGGGACAGGCACACGACGTCGTCGCGCCCGAGCTCGGCCAGCAGCGGCTCCCACACCGCCACGGTTTCCGGGTTGCCGTGCACGAACACCGCGGGCATCAGACCACCACCTCGCCGCGCGGCACTGTCGGCTGCAGCACCGACTCGACCAGCGCCTCCGACCGGAAGTGAGCCACCGCCTGGTACTCCGGGTCGCGGAGCATCGCGGCGAACGCCTGCCTGCTCGGGTACCGCACCAGCAGCACCATGTCCCACGCCTGCCCGTCCTCGGCGACGAGCGGCCGCCCGCCGTCGCCGAGGTAGGCGACCTCGACGCCGTAGCGCGCGTTGATCTCCGGGCCGAGCGACTCGGCGTACCGCCGGTAGCTTTCGCGCCCGCCGGGCCGGAAGCGCAGCAGGTTGAGCATCACGACCGGGCCGCCGGGGTCCTCCGCCAGCAGCGTGTCCAGTGCGTGTTCTTCGACTTCGATCATGGAAAGCCTCCGATTCGGGATCCCTTCCACCGTTGCACACTTGTTGGTCAGCTGGCAAGTATGTTGTAGACTCACGGCCATGACCACCTCCCGCCGAACGCAGCAGGAACGCCGCGAGCAGGCCGAGAACGCCCTGCTCCGCGCCGCCGCCGAACTGGTCGTCGAACAGGGGGTGCGCTCGCTGACGCTGGCCCGCGTGAGCGAACGCGCCGGCTACAGCCGCGGCCTCGTGACGCACCACTTCGGCGCCAAGCAGGTGCTGGTCGAGCGCCTGGCGCGCGCCGCTCAGGCCGGGTTCGTGCCCGGTCTCGCCGACCTGTCCCCAGGGCTAGAGCGGCTGCTGAAGCTGATCGACGGCTACATCGGCGCGCTCGGCAGGCTCGACTCGTTCAACCGGGCGTTCCTCCTGCTGTGGACGGAAGCGGCCACGACACCGGAACTCGCGCCGATCTTCCGCGAGCGGGACGAGGCGTTCCGCACCGACCTGCGTGAGGAGGTCGCCGCCGGGCTCGCCGAGGGCACCATCCGCGCCGACGCCGAACCGGACGACGTGGCGATCGCCGTCGTCGGGCAGCTGCGCGGAATCGCGCTGCAGCGGTTCCTCTCCCCCGAGTCCGTGGACACGGAACGGCTGCGGCGGTCCGTCACGCGGTACTGGCGCGAAGCTCTGGCGCGTCGGTGAAAGCGGCCATGAACGAGCCGACGCAGAAGTCCGGTGTGGACAGTGAGACGACGAGGTGACCGTCGATCTCCAGCGGCGGTTCGAGCGGCACGGCCCGCACGCGGCGTGACGCGAGTGCGGCCAGTTGCTCGGCGGGCAGCAGCGTCCAGGCCCCGGCGCGGGCGCCGACGTCGACCAGCACGCTGAGCACGCTCCCGGCGGCGACCCTGCCCGCCGGATTCACGCCCGCCTGCCGCAGGGCGGACATGACCGCGTCGTACAGCGGGGGGTCCTGCGCTCGCGCGGGCAGCCGCAGCGCCGCGGGGTCGAGGTCCGCGAGGGTCACCGCGCTCCGGTCCGCGAGCGGGTGGTCCTCCGCGACCGCGACCCGCAGTGGTTCGGACCACGCGCGCACCACCTGGAACCCGTCGGGGACGACGGCACCGTGCACCAGCGCGAGGTCCAGTTCGCCGTTGCGCACGGCGTTGAGCCGCGCGGGCACCGGCAGGTCCACCAGCACGACCTCACCGGTGGGCGACTCGCCGCGCAGCGCGGCGACGCCCCGCTCCAGGCGTGCGGTCAGCCCGGAGGTGACCCCGATCCGCACCCTGGCCGCCGATTCCGCGGCCACCACGCGGACCCGCGCCGCGGCCGCGAGGGTTTCCCGCGCCGCCGCCAGCACGCGCTCCCCGGCGGGGGTGAGCCGTACCCGGCGGGCGGAGCGGTCGAACAGCCGCACGCCCAGCTCGCGTTCGAGCCGCGCGATCTGCTGGCTCACCGCCGCCTGCACGATCCGCAGCCGCTCGGCGGCACGGCCGAAGTGCAGTTCCTCCGCGACCACGACGAAGTACCGCAGCGTGCGCAGCTCCACGACCCCTCCACGATCACAAAAAGTGATTGCTGCCGACTCTAGTCGAGGCTGGTTCGCGGCGGTCCCGCGTACTGGGATGGAGCCATGCGAATCGGTACGAGCACGATCAACTCCGCCACGCCGGGCGACTACGCGGCCGGCGCCGCCGACGCCGCGCGGCGCGGCTTCGACAGCTTCTGGACCAACCAGCTCCCGGGCGGGTGGGACCCGTTCGTCACGCTGGCGGGGTTCCGCGAGCGCCCGCGGGAGATCGGCACCGCGGTCGCGCTCACCTACCCCCGCCACCCGGCGACGCTGGCGGCCGAAGCGCTGACCTTGCAGGCCGCCACGGGCGGGGGCCTGGTGCTGGGCGTCGGCGCCGGGCACGAGTGGTACGTGCAGGGCCAGCTGGGCCTGTCCTACGCCTCCCCGCTGCGGCACACGCGCGAGTACCTCACCGTCCTGCGCCCGCTACTGCGAGGTGAACAGGTCGACCACGAGGGCGAGTACTTCACCGTCCACACGCGACTGAACGTCGAGGCCTCCGCTCCCCCGGTGCTGATGGCCGCACTGGGCCCGCGCATGCTCGCGCTCGCGGGCGAGCTGACCGACGGCGTGGTCTCGACCTGGGTGACCCCGGAGGTCGTCGCCGACCAGGTGGCGCCCAGCCTGCCGGCCGGCGCGCGCATCGTCGTCGGGGTGGTGGTCTCGGTGACCGACGAACCGGACCGGGTGCGGGAGCGCCTCGCCGCGGACTTCGGCGGTGTCGGGGAACTGCCCGCCTACCGCGCTTCCCTCGCCCGCGCCGGCCTGTCCAGCCCCGCGGACGCCACGGTGCTGGGAGACGAAGCCGCGGTCGGGGAAGCGATCGCCCGCTTCCGCGACGCGGGGACCACCGACCTCGTCGTGATCCCGCTCGGTTCGGCCGAGGAGCAGGCGCGCACGCTCGACGTGGTGGCCGAGTTCAAGGACTGATTCACAACGGCGGCACGACCTTCCCGGTGGCGCGGCCCTCGGCGTCGAGGAGCCAGCCCATCCGTTTCGGGGTGCGCAGGTTGATCCCGCTGTCCCGGATGGACAGCCACGGCAGGCGTTCCCCGACCAGCTGCTCCAGCCGGGTCAGGTCGGCCAGCGAACGGGTCCACACCGTGAAGGCGAGGGTGGCGTCCCCGGTGATGGAGGCGCACATCCGCAGTTCCGGCAGCGTCACGAGCGCGGCGACCGTGCGCTCCTGGTCCGCCGGGGACACCGCCACCGTCCAGGTGCTGCTGACCGGGTGACCGGACACCGACTGCGCCACCTCGCACCGGAACGTCAGGACCCCCGAGGCGAGCAGGCGGCCGAGCTGCCGCCGCACCGTCGCCGGGTTGCGCCCCGTCGCGCGGGCGCAGTCGGCGGCGGTGGCGCGCCCATCGGCGGCGAGCACCTCGATCAGCGGTCCGGCGTCGGCGGGCGGCGTCACCCCGGGCACCGGCCGCATCGCCCTGGCCGCCGCTTCGAACGCCGCCACCTGCCCGGGGCCGAGCGCGCCCAGCCGCCAGTCGCCGCCGTCGCGGTGCATCGTGGTGATCACGGAGGTGCGCTGCCGCTCGACCCCGGGGACCGAACCCAGGTCGTCGAGCACGAACTCGGTCAGCCCGGCGAGGTCGCGGGTGATGGTGGTGAGCAGCAGGTCCCGGCCCCTGGTCGACTCCTCGACCGTCGCCGCCCTCGGGTCGGCGCAGACCGCCTCGACGACGTCGGCCCGGGCGCCGGGCAGGCAGTCGACCTCGACCAGCGCCAGTACCACGCGCCGGTAGTCGCCGCCCCGGTGCGCGGTGACCCACGCCAGCCCCTCGCGCCGCAGCCGCGCCCACCGGGCGGCGAGCGTCGCGGGTGTCGAACCCAGGATGCGCGCGGCCTCGGCCCAGCTGACGCGGGGCGCGATCTGCAGCCCGTGCAGCAGTTCGAGGTCGAGTTCCGTCAACACCTCCGGATGCACGAATCCTCCTCAGAACCGGGCTTCGGTGCGCGAATCGAAAGTTTTCCGCCCGGGCGACTCTAACGACACCCACACTCTGCCGAAAGTTCGAGCGAGTGAGGAGGACCGGGATGTCGGTGGTGGCGGACGCGCGGGAGCTGGCGGGCGAGCTCGTCGGGCTCCGGCGGGCCCTGCACCGGGAACCGGAGGTCGGGCTGCACCTGCCGCGCACGCAGGAGCGGGTGCTGCGGGCACTCGACGGGCTGCCGCTGGAGATCACGACCGGCCGCGACTGCACGTCGGTCACCGCGGTGCTGCGGGGCCGCGGGGACGGCGTGGTGCTGCTGCGGGGCGACATGGACGCGCTGCCGGTACAGGAGGAGACCGGGCTGGCGTTCGCGTCCGAAGTGGACGGTGCGATGCACGGGTGCGGGCACGACCTGCACACCGCGATGCTCGTGGGCGCCGCCCACCTCCTCTCCGCCCGGCGGGACCGGCTCGGCGGCGACGTCGTGTTCATGTTCCAGCCCGGCGAGGAGGGCTGGGAAGGCGCGCGCACGATGATCCGCGAAGGCGTCCTCGACGCCGCGGGACGACGCGCCGACGCCGCGTACGGGCTGCACGTGTTCTCCAACCTCGGCCCCGCGGGGCGGTTTTCCACCCGTCCCGGGGTGATGCTCGCGGCGTCCGCGACGCTGACCGTCACCGTGCACGGCGAAGGCGGCCACGGTTCGGCGCCACACCAGGCGAAGGACCCGGTGCCCGTCCTCGCGGAGATGGTCACCGCGCTGCAGACCGCCGTGACGCGCCGGTTCGACGTGTTCGACCCGGTGGTGCTGACGGTCGGGGTGCTGCGGGCGGGCACGCGCAGCAACGTCATCCCCGACACCGCGGCCTTCGAGGCCACCATCCGCACCTTCTCCGAGGAGTCGGGGCGGCGGATGCGGGAGACGGCGCTGCGCGTGGTGTCCGGTATCGCGGAGGCGCACGGCGTGACCGCCGAGGCGGACTACACCGAGGGCCGCCCGCCCACGATCAACGACGACGAGGAGGCCGCGTTCGCCCGTGAGGTGGTGGCCGAGACGTTCGGCGACGAGCGCTACGCCCCCTTGGCCGACCCGTTCACCGGCGCCGAGGACTTCTCCCGCGTCCTGCGGGAGGTGCCCGGCTGCTTCCTCGCGCTGGGCGCGCTGCCGCCGGGAGCCGACCCGGACAAGGCGCCGTACAACCACAGCCCGCGTGCCGTCTTCGACGACTCCGTCGTCGGAGACGGCGCCGCCCTGCTGACCGAGCTGGCCCGGCGCCGGCTCCTCACCCCTTCCGGAGGCCAACGATGACCGACACCGCCCAACAGCAGCAGGCACCCGCGACGCGGCGCACGTCCCAGCTCGTCGGGACCGCGCTCGGGCACGCGCTGGAGTGGTACGACTGGGGGATCTACGCGATCTTCGTGCCGTTTTTCGCGACGCAGTTCTTCTCGCAGGGCGACCAGTTTTCCGCCGTGCTGTCGAGCCTCGCGGTGTTCGCGGTCGGCTTCATCGCCCGCCCGGTCGGCGGTTTCCTGTTCGGCTGGCTCGCGGACCGGATCGGACGGCGCGTCACCATGTCGGCGACGGTCGCGACGATCGCCGCGGCGAGCTTCGTCATCGGGATCGCCCCGACCTACGCCAGTGTCGGCGCGTGGGCGTCGCTGATCCTGCTCCTCGCCCGCGTGGTGCAGGGCCTCGCGTGTGGCGGCGAGCTGCCGTCGGCGCAGACCTACCTGTCGGAGATCGCGCCCGCCGCCCGGCGCGGGAAGTGGTCCAGCCTCATCTACATCGCCAGCGTGTTCGGCAACACCGTCGGCGTGCTACTGGGGCTGGTGCTCACACTGACGCTGACGTCCGGGCAGATGCACTCGTTCGGCTGGCGCATCCCGTTCCTGCTCGGCGGTGTGTTCGGCCTGGTGGCCGTCTACATGCGACGGAAGATGGCCGAGACGGAGGCCTTCACGCAGGCGGGCGCCGAGCGGCCCAGGCTGTGGCCGCAGCTCGTCGCGCACCGCAAGGAGGCGGTGCGGGTCATCGGCCTGTCGGTCGGCTTCACCGTCGTCTACTACTCGTGGGTGGTCGCCGCGCCCGCGTACGCCATCAGCACGCTCCACGTGTCCTCCACCGGCGCGCTGTGGGCCGGGGTGGCGTCGGCCGTGCTGCTGATCGCCGTGATGCCGTTCTGGGGCGCGCTTTCCGACCGCATCGGCCGCAAACCCGTGCTGCTGATCTCGACCGTCGGCGGCGCGGTCACGCTCTACCCGGTGCAGCTGCTCGCGCAGGACAGCGCGTGGCGGCTGTTCGCGGGGATGGCGCTGGCGGCGGTGTTCATCTCGGCCGGGGTGTCGATCCTGCCCGCGGTCTACGCGGAGATGTTCCCGACCCGCATCCGCGCCGTCGGGCTGGCGGTACCGTACTCGGTGGCCGTGGCGCTGTTCGGTGGCACGGCGCCGTACCTGCAGACGTGGATCGGCGCGAACCTCGGGCGCTCGTCGTACACCGGGTACCTGGTCCTGCTGCTGCTCGTGTCGGCCGTGGTGATCGCGACGATGCCCGAAACCCGCGGAAAGGACCTCAGGTGAGCCCCTCCCTGCTCGACGCGCTCGCCGCCGCCCGGCCT
Source organism: Amycolatopsis sacchari (assembly GCF_900114035.1). Taxonomy (GTDB): domain Bacteria; phylum Actinomycetota; class Actinomycetes; order Mycobacteriales; family Pseudonocardiaceae; genus Amycolatopsis_E; species Amycolatopsis_E sacchari. Next base: position 330,384 of record NZ_FORP01000004.1, read on the forward strand.
CGGGTCGTGGACCTGGCCCAGCCCCTTCGCGACGGCATGCCGTGTTCGCCCACCCACCCCGGTTTCCACCTGGCACTGGCCCGCCGCCACGGTGACGTGGCGAGGCCGGACGGGATGACGGGTGCGCACGAGCTGCTCGTGCTGGGCGGTCACGTCGGCACGCACATGGACGCGTTGTCGCACGTGGCGGTGGACGGCCGGTTCCACGGCGGGGCCCCGGCCGTCGTGGAGAACGGGCGGTACCGCAGCCACGGGATCGACGAGGTCGCGCCGCTGGTGTGCCGCGGCGTGCTCGTCGACGTCCCGGCCCGGCGCGGGGTCGCGCGGCTCGCGCCCGGGGAACCCGTCACGGCCGAAGACCTGGCGGACAGCGACATCCGCGAGGGCGACGTCGTGCTGATCCGGACGGGCTGGGCCCAGCTGTGGGAGGACGCGAACGCCTACGTCGGCGGCGAGAGCGGGGTGCCCGGGCTCACCGCCGACGGCGCGGAGCAGCTGGCCGCCGCCGGGGTCGCGGCCGTCGGCGCCGACACGATCGCGCTGGAGCACATCCCCGCCGGCGCCGGGCTCGCGCGGCTGCCGGTGCACCGGATCCTCCTGCACGAGCACGGGATCAACCTCATCGAGGTGCTCAACCTCGAGCCGCTGGCGGAGACGGGCGCGCGGGAGTTCGTGTTCGTCGGCGCTCCGCTGCCCGTCGTCGGGGCCACGGGAGCGCCGATCCGCCCGCTCGCGCTCGTCGAGCAGCGCTGAGGTCAGGGCCGCCCGGCGTGCGGGCTGTCCACGCGGACCGCGCGCAGGGTGCCCTCCCGTTCCCGGGTGCGGGCGTCCTCGTGGAAGTCGGGCGCGGCGCACACGAACAACGTGCGCCCGTCCTCCCCACCGAGCATGCACGCGAAAGCCCCGGTGCCGGGCGAGATCTCCTCGCTGACCTCGCCGCCCTCCCGCACCCGCAGCACGCGGTTGCCGGTGGCGTCGGCGACCCACAGCGCGCCTTCGGCGTCGAGGCAGCAGCCGTCCGGCGCGACGACCACCTGGGCGAACAGCGGCTCCAGGTTCCGGTCGGTCGGCAGCTCGCCGAACTTCGCCCACGTGCGGCGGTTCACGAGGTCGCCGTCGCCGGTGACGTCGAAGGCGCTGACGCGGTTGCCGAAGGTCTCGCAGACCAGGAGCACCCCGTCGTCGGTCAGCACGCTGCCGTTGGGGAACCACACGTCCTCGGCGACCGTGGTGACGGTGCCGTCCGGATCGGCCCGCAGCAGCGCCGCGGTCTCCAGCGGGGCGCCGCCCATCAGGTCGAACCCGAACTCGCCCACGAACGCCCGCCCGTGCGCGTCGACGACCATGTCGTTGGGATAGCCCTTGACGTGGCTGGACAGGTCGGCGTGGGTGACGAGGCTGCCGTCGGGTTCGCGGCGGAGCAGGCGCGCGTCCCGCATCGAGACGACCAGGAGCCGCCCGTCCGGCAGCCAGCCCAGCCCGGACGGCTGCCCCTCGACCTCGGCCTCGACGCGGAGGTCACCGCCGTCCTCCCTGGCGGAGTACACGCGGTGGGTGTAGAAGTCGGCGAACCAGATCCGCCCCTCGTGCCAGCGGGGGCACTCCAGGAACGAAAGCCCGTCCACGACCGTGTTGATCTCCCGGCTCATCACGCACCTCCGGCAAGTACTGGGTCTGCGGCTTCGAGGAAGTTTTCCAGCTCCGCGCGCACTTCGGAACCACACGGCTGGAAGACGATCTCGGTGACGCCGAGCGCCTGGAACTCGTCCAGTTTGCGGCGGATCTCGGCGCGGGTGCCGCTGAGCGTGACGTCCCGCAGCGTCACGCTCCCGCCGGCCCGCCACGCCGCGGTGTCGGCCGCGTTGAGCTCGACGCAGTGTCCACTGTGGATGGAAAGATGGCGCTGCTCCGGCGGCTCCGCCTCCAGTGCGTCCAGCCACTCCTGGCCGCCGGGCAGTGCCCGCACAGCGTCCGGGCCGCCGAACTCGTAGGCACCGTGCAGCGACAGGGCCCAGCCGGGGCCGGCCGTCTGCCTCGCGTGGTCGGAGTCGGGCGCCTCGTCCTCGTCGAGCACGGTCCCCCACGCGAGATAGGCCACCCAGGGGTGTTCGCTCATGAACTCCGGGGTGCTCAACGTCGCGTAGAGCCCGTCGCCGAGTTCCCGCGCGACCTTGGCGCCCTTCGGTCCGAGCGCGCCGACGAGCACCGGGACCTCGACGGGCCGCGACGGCGCGTGCCCTTCCGGATGCAGCATCCGCATCCGCGCGCCCTCCCACTCGATGGTCTCGCCCCGCAGCAGCCCGCGGTAGGCGCGGATGTAGGACTCCATGTACGACCAGGGAACCGCGCCGTAGCCCATCGCGCGGCGGCCGCTGAACCCGGTGCCGAACGCGACCGCGACCCGGCCGGGGGCGAGCGCGGTGAGCGCGGCCGTCGCCGCGGCGTTGACCATCGGGTGCCGCAGGCTCGGCACGAGCACGCCCGGCCCCAGCCCGATGCGCTCGGTGCGCTCGGCGGCCAGTGCGAGCATCATCCACACGTCCGGGCTCTGCTGGGGCGTGTCGTAGAGCCACGCGCGGTGGTAGCCGAGCTCCTCCGCGAGCGCGATGTTGTCCGGTGAGTCCAGTGCGGTGGGAAACGCGCAGGACACGTCCATCGGGTCCTCCTCCCGTCAGTGCCGGGCCTTGAGTGCGCCGGCCAGTATCGCGGCCACGTGCCGCATTCCTTCGGCGTTCGGGTGGTAGGGGTACGCGGGCGACGACGGTGTCGCCCCCTCCAGCCAACGCCGCTCCGGTGGTTCACACAGGCCGTGCCAGGCACTGGGCAGCCGGATGTCCACATAGGACGCCCGGTGCGTCACGGCCTGCCACGCCAGCATCCCCGCGACCATGTCCAATCTGGACTGGATGTAGTTCGCGTCCGCGGGCGTGTACGGGTCGGCGGGGAAACAGCCGCCGGGGCGCCAGTACGTCAGGTACCCGGTCACGACGACCTTCGCGTGCGGGGACCGGCGGTGGATCTCGTTCAGCGCCGCACCGACTTTCGGGGCGGTGTCCCGGATCCTCGCGGCGAACGTGTCCACGCCGCCGGCGTCGTACCGCTCCCGGCACGAGGGCTGGGCCGGGACGCCACCGGGGCTCGCGCACGCGACGAACGCCGAGGACAGCACGATGTCGTTGGCGCCGATCGCGACCGTGACCAGGTCCGTGTCCGGTCGCAGCGCGTCGAACTGGGGCGGCACGATCCCGGCCTGGCGGCCGGTGAAGTCGGCCGTCGTGGCGCCCGAGCACGACACGTCGGTGAGCGCCGCGTGCAGCGTCGCGGCCAGCACGTGCGGCCAGTTCCGGTCCGAGCGCAGGCACGTCGTGTCGATCTGGTCGGGGATCAGCGGGCCCGCCGCCGACGAGTCGCCCAGCGCCACGTACCGCAGCGGACCGCCCGCCACCGCCTGCCCGCCCGTCACGCACCACAGCAGGACCGCCAGCGCGAGGGCGGCCACACGCCGGGCGGTCACGCCGCCCCGCTCCGGTCGACGGCGACCGGCGCGGCGGTGTCGTCCTGGCGGTGCCGGAGGGTGCGCGCCAGCACCGGCACCAGCGCGACGGCGACGACGGACGCGACGAGCAGCGTGTAGTACGGCGACAGCAGGTTGCCGGTCGCCTCCTCGATGAGCCCGTAGGCGTAGGGCCCGACGAACCCGCCCGTGATGCCCACGGTGTTGATGAACGCCAGCCCCGCCGCGGCCATCAGCCCGGACATGCGGGACATCGCGACCGACCAGAACAACGGCAGCGTGCCGAGCGCGAAGAAGCTGGACAGGAAGATCAGCACGATGCGCACCGGCGCGTACGGCAACAGCAGGAACAGCATCAGGATGACCAGCGTGCCCCCGGCGCCGACGCCGATGAGGGTCACCTCGTGGCCGATGCGCCGCTTGAGCCACGGGAAGAACAGCACGCCGGCCAGCCCCGCGAGGCCGCCGCTGCCCGCGACGAGCCCGACCAGGAACGTGTTCTTGATGCCGATCGACTGCAGCAGCGACGGGTAGTTGAAGCCCACGCCGGAGCTGATCGCCTGGTTGATGAAGTAGATCGCGGCGAGCGCGAGCACCGGCGGGCGCCCGAAGGCCAGCCGCAGGTTGCCCCGGATCCGTTCCGGCGACGGGGCGTCGTGCGCCACCGCCCGCTCGCTCAGTTCGAGGGCCTGCTCGGGGGTGAGCCACTTCGCGTCCGACGGCCGTCCCGGCAGCGCGAACCAGACCAGCACCCCGGCGGCGATCGTGACCAGGCCTTCGATGAGGAACATCCACTGCCAGCCCTGCAGCCCGCCGAGCCCGTCCAGCTCCATCAGCGCGCCACCGGCGGGCGCGCCGATGAAGATCGCGACACACGGCGCCACGTAGATGAACCCGACGATCGTCACCCGGTGCCGCTGCGAGAACCACAGCGTGACCAGGTACATCATCGCGGGGAACAGGCCCGCCTCCGCCGCGCCGAGCAGCAGCCGCAGCAGGTAGAACGACCACTCGTTGCGCACGAACATCATCGCCGCCGAGACCGCGCCCCACGTCAGGGCGATCCGGGTGATCCACACCCGCGCGCCGACGCGGTAGAGGACGAGGTTGCTCGGCACTTCCAAAAGGGCGTAGGTCAGGAAGAACAGCCCGGCGCCGAGCCCGTAGGCGGCCGCGCCGATGCCGATGTCGGCCTCCAGCGACGTCTTCGCCAGCGAGATGTTCGTCCGGTCGACGTAGGACATGAAGTAGGCGATGCCCAGGACGGGCAGGAGCCGGACCATGGCCCGTTTCGTCGCCAGCTCGTGCAGCAGGTCTTTCGCGTTCGCCATCGCCACGACCCTCCGTGAGCCACTTTGCTCTGGAATTTCTGCCGTTCTACCTGCGATACTACCGAGTATCACGGTAAGCGCCCCGCGTTCGCCGTGTCAACGCCGGGCGCCGGGCGTGCGACGATGGCGGCGGTCTTCGCGAGGGGAGGAGCAACGGTGAGCGCGAGCCCAGAGGTGGCTTCGGAGGTGTGGCAGCGGATCCTCGACGCCGCCGCCGAGGCGTTCATGGTCAACGGGTTCGCCAACGCGACGATCGACGACATCGCGCGCGAGGTGGGGGCGACGAAAGGCCTGGTGTACTACCACTTCCGCTCGAAGTTCGACATCTACCTCGCCGTGTACGAGGAGGGCATGCGGCGCGTCCGGGAGCGGGTCGAGCCCCACGCGCGGGGCGGGGGCAGCGGCCGGGACCGGCTCGTGGCGATGTGCGTGGCGCACGAGATCAACCTGATGGAGGACCTGGCCTACCACCACGTCGTGCACCAGGGCGTGCGGGACCAGCGCTCGACGGCGCTGAAGGCGCGCCAGCGGGACGCACTGACGGAGCTGAACCAGCTGCGCAGCGACTACGAGGACCTGTTCCGCGGTGTCGTCACCGAAGGCATCGAGGACGGTTCGCTCCGCCGCGTGGACGCCGCCCTGGCGACGAGGACGCTGCTGAGCAACCTGAACGCCGTGGACATGTGGTACCACCGCCGCGACGGCCAGCCACCCGACGAGGTCCACGACCTCGCACGGCGGGTGGTGGACCTGCTGATCGGCGGTTTGGCGGCCTGAGGGGAGCCGAACCCGGCCGAGAAAGCGAACTGCGGCCCCGCGGATCAGCCCGGCTGGATGTACTCGAACACCGCGCCGTCGCCGTGGCGGGCGATCATGCGGGCGCCGTTCGGGCCCTCGCCGGGGCCTTCGAGGACCTGACCGCCGCCGGCGGTGACCGCGGCGCCCGCCGCCTCGATGTCCGCCACCAGCAGGGTCGCCGTCCTCCGTACCCGGGACAGCTCCTCGGCCTCGCCCGCCAGCAGCAGGAACGGGCCGACCCACGCCAGTTCGACCGCGCCGAACCGGAAGCGCCTGACCTCGGTGGTCCCGGCGAGCACGCGGTAGGTGTCCAGCGCCGCTTCAAGGTCGTCGACCTCGACCCTGGCCAGCACGCGCTCAACGATCGGCATCGGCGTCCTCCTCGCGGTACGCACGCTCGATCCGCCCGGCGGCCTCGGTCAGCGCGGGACGCAGCGTTTCCGCCAGCGCCGAAGCGCTCACGCGGTCGGCGTGCGCGGAGATCCCGATGGCGGCCACGGTGGCCGACGCCCCATCGCGGACGGGCACGGCGACCGAGCGGGCACCTTCCTCCTCAGCGGCGAACCAGCCGTCCCGCCGGGCCGCGTCGATCTCCGCGCGCAACGCCGCGTCGAACCGCTCACTCGCCAGGTCGCCGTCCGGTCTGCCGGCGAGCAGGACCCGGCCCAGCGAGGTCCGGTGGGCGGCGACGCTGCTGCCGACGGTGACCACGGGCGCCATCAGGCGCTTGCCCGGCACGTGCGCGACGTACACGACCTTGTCCCCGTCCAGCACGGCCATCGACGCCGACTCGGTGAAGCGCGCGGACAGCTCGGCCAGGTGCGGCAGGGCGAGCCGCGGCAGTCGCAGCGCGGCGAGGTAGGCGTTGCCGAGTTCGAGCACCGCGGGGTGCAGGCGGAACTGCTGCCGGTCGGCGCGGAGGTACCCCCTGGCCACCAGCGTGTGCAGGAAACGCCGGGCCGACGCGCGGTCGAGGCCGCTTTCCTTGGCGACCTCGCTGAGCGTCAGGCCGTCCTGATCGGGCCGGAACGCCGCGAGGACGGCCAGCCCCCGTTCCACGGAGGCCACCAGCTCCGGGTCTTCGTTCACGCCGGCAGCTTAACACCAGTCGCGCGCCCAGCGCACAAGTGTGCGATCCATGAAACACACCTCTTGCCTTCACGCGCCTGAGGCCGCATAGTCGAGCGCTATGCGAACGTTTGTGCGTCAGGAGCCCGACTCATGAGGGTCGCGGTGACCACGGGCCCGAACCGGGTCGAGATCGTCGAACGCCCCGCGCCCGTGGCCGGGGAAGGACAGGTGCTCGTGCGGGTGGAGTGCGTGGGGGTGTGCGGCACCGACGCCCACATCTGGGCCGGCGAGTACCCGGCCTCGTCGCTGCCGCTCGTGCAGGGGCACGAGATCACCGGCTGGGCCGGCGGCGAGCGGGTGGTGGTCGAGCCCGCGTTCTCGTGCGGCCGGTGCCACGCCTGCCGCTCGGGCAGGGCGAACGCTTGCGCCCGCAGCGCCGTGCTGGGCGTGCACCTCGACGGCGCGCTGGCCGAGTCGGTCGTGGTACCGGCCGCCCACGCGCACCCGGCGCCCGGACTGTCCGCGACGACGGCGGCGGTGGTGGAACCGGCGGCCATCGCCCTGCAGGCCGTCGAGCGCTCGCTGGCGCCCGCGGAAGCGTTCGCGCTCGTGCTGGGCTGCGGGCCCATCGGGCTGCTGGCGACGCGGGCACTCGCGGACCGGGGCGCGCGGGTCGCCGCGCTGGACCGCGATCCCACGCGGGCCGAGCGGGCCCGGCGCTTCGGTGCCGAGTTCACCGCCCCGGTCGACGGGCGGCCGGACTCCCGGCAGCGGGCAGCGCTCGCCGAGTGGGCGGGCGGCGAGGGGCCCTCGGTCGTCGTCGAGGCCACGGGCGCGCCCGCCGCACTCGCCACCGCGCTCGACCTCGTCGTCAGCGCCGGGCGGGTGGTGACCGTCGGGATCTCCGCGGCGGAGGCGCGGTTGCCGATGAACCTGTTGCCTTACAAGGAACTCGACCTCGTCGGCAGCCGGAACAGCCGGGCGCTGTTCCCGGCGGCCATCGACTTCGTCCGGCGGCACCGGGCACTGGCCGAGGACCTGGTCACCCACCGCCTGCCGCTGGCCCGCACGGCGGAGGCGTTCGCGCTCGCGCACCACGGCGACGCGGCGGTCGGCAAGATCCTCATCGAGGTCCCGTGAACACCGCCACGCCGCTCAGGCTGGGCCCGGCCGCACTCCGCAACCGCGTGGTCGCCGCGCCGATGGAGCGGAACTACTGCCGTCACGACGGAAGTCCCACCGAGCACTACGTGAACCGGGTCGCCGCCGTGGCGGAAGGCGGCGCCGCGCTCGTCTACGCCGAGGCCGCGTTCGTGCGTGCGGATGGGCGGGTGCGCCCGCGTCAGCTCGCCGTGGACGAGGACTCACGGATCGCGGGCCTGCGACGGCTCGCGGACGCCGCGCACGCGGGCGGCGCGCTGTTCGGCATGCAACTGGTCCACGGTGGACGGTTGGCGAAGGCGGCCGTCAGCGGGTACACGCCGGTGGCCCCGTCCCCGGTCGTCGCGGAGGTCGTGGACGGCGACCTCCCGCTGGAACTCGACCGCGACGACATCGCCGACCTCGTCACCCGGTTCGCCGACGCGGCGCGCCGCAGCGCCGAGGCCGGTGCCGACGTGGTCTCGGTCCACGCCGCACACGGCTACCTGCTCTCGCAGTTCCTGTCCCCCAGGACCAACCGGCGCACCGACGAGTACGCCGATCCCGCGCGCTTCCTCGGCGAGGTCCTCACCGCGGTCCGCGCCGCAGTGCCGGGACTCGCCGTCGGCATCCGGATCTCCGCCTACGAAGGCGTGCCGGACGGGCTGGACGCCGATGCCACCATCGCCATCCTCCGCAGGGCGGGAGCGTCCACACTGGACTTCGTCGACGTCTCCGCGGGCTGCTACGAGGCGGGCCAGTGGATCACCCCGCCCGGTGAGCTGCCGCAGGGTCTGCACGCGGAAACCGCCGCCCGGTTCCGCGCGCTCGGCCCGCCGGTCGGTGTTTCGGGCCGCATCACCGACGGAGCCACCGCGAGCCGGATCCTCTCCCACGGACAGGCCGACTTCGTCACGGTCGCCCGCGCACTGCACGCCGATCCCGCGTGGACGCGTAAAGTCCTCAACGGACTATCGCCGCGTCCCTGCATCGCGTGCAACTACTGCACCGACGCGCTGCGCACCGGGGAACCCGTCGGCTGCGCGGTGGCGCCCGAGGCGGCCGGACCACTGCCGGTGGTACGGCCCGCCGCGCGCCCGCCGGTCCTCGTCGTCGGCGGTGGGCCCGCCGGGCTGGAAGCGGCCAGGACCGCGGCGGCGAACGGGCACCCGACGCGGCTCGTCGAGCGCGCCCCCGCACTGGGCGGGGCCTTGCGCCTCGCGTCGCGGCTGCACGAGTACCCGGAGTACCACCGCATCCTCGACTGGTACGCGGAGGAGCTGGCCGGGGCGGGGGTGACCGTCGAACTCGGCAATGCCCTCTCCCCCGCCCGGATCCCCGCGCAACCTGAGGAGATCGTCGTCCTCGCCACCGGAACACCGCGCTCAGTACCCGTCCTGCCCGGTGCTCCGGCCGGACGGGTGCACCACCTCCGCGACTGGCTCGCCGAGGACCACGACCTCGAGGACGAGTACGTCGTGTGGGGCGCGGACCGTGACGGCACCGCGGTGGCCGACCACCTGGCCGCAGCCGGCGCCCGGGTGACGCTCATCGGCGCGGAACCCGAGCCCGCGCACGACGTCGGCGCGCGGGCGAAGATCCTCCCGCTCGCCCGGCTCCACGCCTCGGCACGGGTCCGTCTCGTCCTCGAATCCGTGCCGACCGTCGTCGAACCGGACCGCATCCACGTCCGGCACGCCTCCGGGCAGCACACCGCCATTCCCGCCCGCGGCCCGATCCTCGTGTCCGTCAACGGCTCCGACGTGCACAGCCCGCTGCGCGTCGTACCCGGCAAGACGGTCGTGGCGGTCGGCGATGCCGCGGGGCACGGCGGCTGGTCCGCACTCGCCGTGCGGCACGCCGCGGAAACGATCAACCGGCTCTCGCAAGGAGAACACGCATGACAGCACTACCGGAACTCACGACGGAGCACACCGTCACCGTGCCGCCGCGCGAACTTCCCGTGACCACCACCGCCGACGTCGTGGTCGCCGGAGGCGGACCCGCCGGATTCTGCGCCGCGGTCGCCGCCGCGCGGGCCGGGGCGCGGACGGTGCTCGTGGAGCGCGGCCCGTTCCTCGGCGGCACCGCGACCGGCGCGATGGTCGCGAGCTTCATGGGCTTCTACTGGCGCACCACGCTGGTGGGTGGAGGTATCGGCCACGAGATCACGCGACGGCTCGTCGACGCCGGGGGCGCGAGCGGGTTCACCCCGTACGTCCTCGCCGAAGCCAGCGAAAACCCGCTGCGCGTGCGGACCTTCCCGTTCGACCCGGAAGTCCTCAAGCTGGTCCTCGACGACCTCGCCGCGGAAGCCGGGCTCGACGTCAGGCTGCACAGCCAGGCCGTCGACCCGGTGGTCTCCGAGGGATCGGTGCGCGGGCTGGTCGTCCAGGGCCGGTACGCGCCCGAGGCGATCGGTGCCGGGGTGGTCGTCGACGCCACGGCCGACGCCGTGGTGTGCCGCAGAGCGGGTTGCGCCGTCGAGAACCCGCAGGGCAGGCACGAGCGCCAGCCGATGACGATGATGGCCCGTCTGTCCGATGTGGACATATACCGCTTCCGCGCGTTGCCCCGCGAGGAGAAGCGGCGGCTGGCCAGGCTCGGCGTGGCGGCGGGTGAGCTGGCCCAGCAGCTGCTGTCGCTGGTCAGCTCCCCTTCCGGGCACGACGCGTTCATCCTGATGACCCGCGTGTCCGGATTGGACGGTTCGGACAGCGAGGAGCTGACGCGGGCGGAAATCGCCGGACGCGAACAGGTGCGCAGGGTGCTGTCGTTCCTGCGTCGCGAGGTGCCCGGCTTCGAAAACGCCCACCTGTCGGCGATCGCGCCGTGGATCGGGGTGCGGGAGACGTGGCGTGTGGTGGGCGACCACCTGCTGACCGAGTCCGACGTGCTGAGCGGGCGGCAGTTCCCCGACGCCGTCGCCCAGGCCGGTGGACCGCTCGACGTGCACGACAACACCAACGGGCTCACGCTCGTCGAACCGCCCGCCCCGTTTTCGGTGCCGTACCGGAGTTTGCTGCCGCGCGGTGTGGAGGGACTGCTCGTCGCCGGGCGGTGCCTGTCCGCGACGCAGGCGGCGATGGGCGCGGTGCGGCACATGGGCACGGCGATGGCCACAGGACAGGCCGCCGGAGTCGCGGCCGCACTCGCCACCCAGCTCGGCGTACCTCCGCGTGCCGTGCCCGCCGACCGGCTCCAGGCCCTGCTGCGCGAGCAGGGCGCGATCGTCGATTCCCCCGCCCAGCCCCGGCTTCCCCGCACCGCCTAGACCCCGGAGGTCAACGATGACCAGTTCCGCCCGCACCCGCGCGATCGCCTCGAACCTCGTCGGCACCGTGCTCGAGTGGTACGACTTCTACATCTACGGCACGGCCACCTCCCTGGCCTTCGGTTCGCTGTTCTTCCCGTCCTCCAGCGCGCTCGCGGGCACGCTCGCCGCGTTCGCGACCTACGCGATCGGCTTCGTGCTGCGCCCCGTCGCCGGCGTGGTGCTCGCCCGCTGGGGCGACACCCTCGGCCGCAAGAACGTGATGGTGCTGTGCCTGGTGCTCATGGGTGCCGCGACCGGCGGCATCGGCCTGCTGCCGACCTACGCCCAGGTGGGCGCGCTCGCGCCGGTCCTGCTGGTGCTGCTGCGGCTGGTGCAGAGCATCGGCGCCGGCGCGGAGTACGGGACGGCGATCACGATGAGCGCCGAGCACTCCACCGCCCGCCGCCGCGGTCTGCTGTCGAGCATGCCCGCGCTCGGCGTCTCGCTCGGCATCCTGCTCGGCACCGGCGTGTTCGCCTCGCTGTCCGGGCTGCCGAAGGCGGAGTTCCTGGCGTGGGGCTGGCGCGTGCCGTTCCTCGTCGGGTTCGCGCTGGTCCTCGTCGGGCTGTACATCCGGCTGCGGGTCGACGAATCGCCGGAGTTCACCGAGCTGAAGTCCGCCGGCGCGATCGTGCGCAACCCGATCCGCGAACTGCTCAGGACGCACCGGCGGCACGTCGTGCTCGCCGCGCTGGCCCGCGCGACCGACGCCGTGGGCAGCCAGGTGTTCAACGTGTTCGCGATCTCCTACTGCACCGGCACGCTCGGCATGTCCTCCGGCCCCGCGCTGACCGGGGTCATGGCCGCGAACCTCACCGGTCTCGCCGTGATCCCGCTCGCCGGGCGCTGCGCGGACCGGTGGGGCCGCAAGCCGGTGTTCCTCACCGGGCTGCTGTTCGTGGCGGTGGCCGGGTTCCCGTTCTTCTGGCTGCTCCAGACCCGCGAACCGGTGCTCGTCGTCCTCGCGCTCGTGCTGGTCTACGGCATCGGCATCAAGATCGCGCTGTCGGTGTCGGGGGCCTACCTCGCGGAGATGTTCGACCCGCGCGTGCGCAACAGCGGGGTGAACCTCGCCCGCTCCGCCTCCGACCCGCTCGCCGGGTTCACGCCGCTGATCGCGACGGCACTGCTCGCACTGGCCGGCTCGTACTGGGCGGTCGGGGTGTTCGTCGTCGGCACGGCGCTGGTGTCGGCCGGTGCCGTGCTCGCCGGGCCCGAAACCCGGCAACCGCACCCGGCCGGCGAGCGGCGTGGTGGAATGGCGGAGCAGGCCAGGAGCTGACGGCGAGGGAGGCACGGCGTGGCGGAAGGTGGCGGCGGTCCGTTCGTGCGGACCTTCGACCGCGGCTTGGACGTGCTCACGGCCTTTTCCGCCGAGCGCGCCGAACTGTCGGTGACCGAGGTCGCGACGACGTGCGGTTTCGACCGCGCCACCGCCCGCCGCCTGCTGCGCACGCTGGAGTCGCTCGGCTACGTCGAGAGCACCGGCACGAAGTACCGGCTCACGGCGAAGGTCCTCGAACTGGGGTACGCGACCATCGCGTCCCAGACCTTCCCCGAGATGGTGCAGCCCTACCTGGAGGACGTGGCCCACGCGGTGGACCACTCGTGCTCGCTGGCCGTGCTCGAGGGCGAGGCGGCGGTGTTCCTCGCCCGTGCGGCCGTCGGCCGCGTCATGACGATCAGGCTGGCGCCCGGGACGCGGGTGCCGGCCGCGGCGTCCGCGGTCGGCCGCGCGCTGCTGTCGGGCCTGCCGCCCGCGGCGCTCACCGAGTACTTCGAGCGGTTTCCCCCGGTGCGGTACACCGACCGCACCGTCACGGACCCCGGGGAGCTCGCGGGCCTGATCGCGGAGGTGCGCGAGCGGGGGTGGGCGTTGCTCGACCAGGAGCTCGAACGCGGGGTGCGCAGCGTGGCCGTGCCGTTGCGCGACACCGCGGGCGAGGTGGTCGCGGCGGTCACCATCGGCACCCACACGGGCCAGGTCGGCGACGACACGTTGTTCGGCTCGATCCTCCCGCGCCTGCGGGACTGCGCGGCGGCCATCGAACGCACGATCACCGCGAGCCCGCTCTCGCCAGGGCCCTCCGACGGCACGTTCTTCCCGGCACGACCGTAAGCGACCGGGCTCAGCCCTCCCCCGGATCCCGCAGCGGCAGCTCCGCCAGCTCACCCCGCGAACGCACACCCAGCTTCGGATACGCCTTGTACAGGTGGTGCCCCACCGTGCGGGGGCTGAGGAACAGCTGCGCCGCGATGTCCCGATTGGACAGTCCACTTGCGGCGAGGCGGACGATCTGCAGTTCCTGCGGGGTGAGCCGGGACAGTGCGCCGGGTGCCGTGGTCGCGCCGCCGCTGCCGCTCACACCCGTCGCGACGAGTTCGGCCTCCGCACGCGCGAGCCACGGCGCGGCGTGCAGGCGTTCGAACGTCTCGCGGGCCGAGCGCAGGTGGGTGCTCGCGTCGGCCTTGCGCCGGGCCCGCCGCAGCCACTCCCCGTACAGCAGCTCGGTCCTCGCCTGCTCGAACGGCCTGCGGTCGGCCTCGTGCAGTGCGAGCGCGGTCTTGAAGTGCTGCTCCGCCTCGTCCTCCGGACCGAGCAGCGCCCGGCAGCGCGCGACGAGGGCGTCGGCCCAGGCCTGGCCCATGCCGCGCGCCCGTGCGGTGAACCACCGGAAAGCGCTTTCCGACCGCCCCGGTTCGCCCACGCGCACCGCCGCCTCCACGAGGTCGGGCACGCTGCGGGCCGCCAGGCCGTAACGCGCCGGGGACGCGGCAAGCGCTTCCAGCCGTGCGAGCGCGACCGCCGCCCGGCCTCGCCCCAGGTCGAGCACGCCCATCGCCCAGTTGGCGCGCGGGATGCCGGGACCGTCGTGGGCACCGAGCACCGCGGCGGCCAGCTCGCGGCACCGGGCTTCGTCGCCTTCGATGGCGGCGACGTGGGCCAGCACGCTGGAATGCAGGCCCCGCCACTGCCGCTGGCCGATGTCCTCGGCGATCCGGTCGGCCTCGGCGGACGACGTGACCGCGTCGCGGTGCAGGCCGACCGCGAGCTGGGCTTCGGCGAGCAGGAACAGCAGGTTCGGCAGCCGCGCGATGCGCCCCTCCGCCCGGGCGTCCGCCACAGCTCTCGTGGCGAGCGAGAGCACCGCGCCGTCCTGCCCCAGCACCTGCTGGAGCCCGCACACGAGCAGCAGCCCGTCGGGACCGGCCGCCTCGCGCCCCGCCTGTTCTCCCAGAGACGCCAGGTCGGCCGCGACTTCCCGGTCGAGCAGGACGGACATCGCCGCTTGCACGAACCGGTGCAGCGGACCGGAACCCGTGAGCCGGTCCGCGCTTTCGGCGAGCTCCCGCCGGCCCGCGAACCAGCCGAAGTAGGCGCCCTCCAGCAACAGTTCCCGCGCCCGTTCCGGCGGCAGCCCGGCGGAGGCGTCCAGCACCAGCCGGTGCGCCTCGCCCGCCCGGCCCTGGGAGAACCGGGCGAGCGCATCGACGAGGACCAGTCGTGTCCGCAGGTCCGGGTCGTCCGGGGGTGTGGCCACCTGGGCCGCGAAGGACCGGGCCCGGTCGGCCTCCCCCGCCTCGGCCGCGGCCTCCGCCGCGAGGACGAGCCGGCGCACCCTGGCGGGTTCGGTGGAGCTGAGCTGCGCGGCGCGTGCGTAGGCGGTGGCCGCGGCGGTGTGGCCGCGGCGCCGCCCCGCCTCGGCCGCGGTGCGCTCCAGTTCGGCGGCCACGGCCTCGTCCGGCCCGGTGGCCGCGCTCGCGAGGTGCCACGCGCGGCGGTCGGCGTGCTCGGCACCCGTCAGCGCCTGGGCGAGCGCGCGGTGCAGCGCGAGCCGGTCGGCGAGCGGCGTGCCCTGGTAGGCGGCCGTCCGGACCAGCGGATGCCGGAAGGCGATGGTGCCCTCGCCGAGCACGACCAGCCCGGCGTGCTCGGCCGGGCTCAGGTCGGTCACCGAGGCGCCGAACGAGGCGGCGGCACGGAGGACGACCGCGAGGTCACCGGTGTCGTCGGCCGCGGCGACCAGCAGCAGCTGCCTGGTGGCGGCGGGCAGTCCGGCCAGCTGCTCGCTGAAGGCGGCACGCAGCTTTTCGGTCAGGGGCAGCGCGGGACCGGGGTCAGCGGCCCGGAGCGCGGTGGGGAGCTCGATCAGCGCGAGCGGGTTTCCGGCGGCCTCGGCCAGCAGCCGCGACCGCAGCGGCGGGGCCAGGCCGGGATCGTGGTCGGCGAGCAGGGTTTCCGCGGCGGCAGTGTCCAAACCGGACAGTTCCAGCACCGGCAGGCCCGGCGCCGCGAACCCGGGACGGGCGCCGAAGAGGAGGACGACACGCTCGGCGTCGAGCCGCCGGGCGGCGAACAGCAGCGTCTCGGCCGTCGCGTGGTCGAGCCACTGCGCGTCGTCGACGAGGCACACCAGCGGTTGTTCCTCGGCGAGGTCTGCCAGCAGCGAGAGCACCGCCAGCCCGACGAGGAACCGGTCACCGCTGCCGGGCGCCGCGAGGCCGAGCGCGCTGCGCAGCGCCGTCGCCTGCACCTCCGGCAGCGCGCCGGCCCGGTCCAGCGCCGGGCGCAGGAGGAGGTGCAGCCCGGCGAAGGGCAGCTCGGCCTCGGACTCCACGCCCCCGCCGCGGAGCACCCGGGCACCGGCTGCGGCGGCGGCCCCGGCGGCGTGCTCCAGCAGCGCGGTCTTGCCGATGCCGGGCTCGCCGCGGACCACGAGCGCCCCGCTGCGCCCGGCCGCGGCGGCGGCCAGCACGTCGTCGAGCCGCGCGCGTTCGGGGTCCCTGCCGTACAGCATGGGTCCAAAGTACTTATGCGTGACCGATTCCCCGGCTCCCGATCCCGCCTAGCGTTCTCACCAGCAGGAACAACCGAGTGAGGAGCCTGGAGATGAGTGATCTCAACGAACTGGTCCAGGACTACATCGCGATCTGGAACGAGACGGACCCGGCGGCCCGCCGCGCCAGGATCGACGCGCTGTGGACCGAGGACTGCGCTTACATCGACCCGATGGCCGAGGCCCGCGGACGCGACCAGCTCGACGCCACGATCGGCGCCGTGCAGGCCCAGTTCCCCGGTTTCGTGTTCAAGCTGGGCGGCGACGTGGACGCCCACCACGAACAGGCCCGCTTCACCTGGGAACTGGGCCCCGAAGGCGGCGAGGCCCTCGTGGTGGGCTTCGACGTCGCGATCTTCGACGGCGGCCGGATCCGGACCGTCTACGGCTTCCTGGACAAGGTCCCGGCAGGGGCCTGATCGGGGTCAGCCCAGCCGTGGGGTCCCGCAGGCCGGCTTCGCCACCAGGCGCGGCCCGGCCTGCGGGACGTGGGTATCTCGGCGGGTGCCGCCGGGGTCTGAACACGACCGGCCGTCGTCGCGCTGGGCGGGCTGATCGGCCCCAGGCGCGGCCCGGCCCGCGGGACGCGGGCACTCCGGCGGGTGCCGCGGCAACCCGAACGCGACCGGCCCTCGTCAAGCTGGGCAGGCTGATCGGCCATCAGGCGCGGCCCGGCCCACGGGACGCGGGCACTCCGGCGGGTGCCGCCGGGGTCCGAACGCGACCGGCCCCCGTCGCGCTGGGCGGGCTGATCCGCCACCAGGCCCGGCCCGGCCCGCGGGACGCGGGCACCTCGGCGGATGCCGCCGCAACCCGGACACGACCAGGCGTCGTCGCGCTGGACAGGCCTGCGTGGCGGGCTGATCCGCCACCAGGCCCGGCCCCGTCTGCGGGACACGGGCACCTCGGCGGGTGCCGCCGGAGCCCGAACGCGACCGGCTTTCGTCGCGCTGGGCAGGCTGATCGGCCACTAGGCGCGGCCCGGCCCGCGGGACGCGGGCACCTCGGCGGCTGTCGCCGGAGCCCGAACGCGACCGGCTTTCGTCGCGCTGGGCAGGCCTGCGTGGCGGGCTGATCCGCAACCAAGCGCAGCCCGGCCTGCGGGACGCGGGCACTCAGACCGCCGCCGCAACCCCAACGCGACCGGCCCTCGCCGAGCTGGACCGGCCTACCTCGCGGGCTGATCCACCAGGCCTTCCGCCGTGCGGGTCACGTGGCGGGCGAGGCACGCCGCGGCGCGGTCGGCGTCTCGGGCCAGTGTGGCTTCTTCCAGCTCCGCGTGCTCGGCGACGTGATCACGGCCCGGGTTGCGGCGGCCCGACCACCGGCGCGCGAGTTCGCTCGCCGTCCAGAGCCGGTCGAACGTCTCCAGCAGCACGGTGTTGCCGCAGCCCTCGAGCAGCGCGCGGTGGAACACCCGGTGCGCCTCGGACCACGCGGCGCTCGCGAACTCGCCCTCCCCCGGCTCGAACGGCGGCGTGCGCGCGAGCCGGTGGTGTGCGGCGCGGACGCGTGACTCCCAGTCGAGATCGCCCCGGGCGATCGCCAGCCGCAGCATCGCCGGTTCGACCGTGCTGCGCGCCTCCGCGATCTCCTGCCAGCGGCGGTCGGAGAACGACGGGACCGCGAAACCACGGTTGGGCAGCCGGTCGGCCAGCCCCTCCCCGGCCAGCCGCACCAGCGCCTCGCGCATCACGGCCAGGCTGACTCCGTGCAGGTTCGCGAGTTCCTGGGGCTTGAGGGCCGCACCCGGAACGTGGTCCCCACGCATGATCTCGTCCCGCAGGCGGGCGTGGACCTGGTCGGAAAGGGTCATGTCCCTGGAGTGTAGACGATCTGGCAGATAATCGATTATCTTTGCTATAGTCGATCACGACACCAGTTGACCCAGGTGGAAGGAACAACCCGATGACCGCGAACGACCCGTTCGCCCGCCTGCCCGAAGCGACCACGTTCACCGTCACCAGCCCCGGCCTGCGCGACGGCGGCCCGCTGCCCGCCGCGCAGCTTTCGGGCAGCCTGCCCGGCGGCAAGGACCTGTCGCCCGAGCTGTCCTGGAGCGGCGCTCCCGAAGGCACCCGCAGCTACGCCGTGACCGTCTACGACCCGGACGCCCCCACCGGTTCCGGCTTCTGGCACTGGGCCGTGGCCGACATCCCCGCCGACGTGACCGGACTGCCCGAGGGTGCCGGCGACGAGACCGGCAGCGGCCTGCCCGCAGGCGCCTACCAGCTGCCCAACGACGCGAGGGTGGCCCACTTCCTCGGCGCCGCCCCGCCCGCGGGTCACGGCCCGCACCGCTACTTCATCGTCGTGCACGCGCTCGACGTCGAGCACCTCGGCGTCGGCCCCGAGGCCACCCCCGCCTACCTCGGCTTCACGATCTCCGGCCACATCCTCGGCCGGGCCGTGCTGACGGCGACCGCCGAAACCCCGGCGGCCTGAGCACGCCCCGCCGGAGCCCGTGACCGCGGGCTCCGGCGGACGGCGCTCAGCGGCCGAGAAAGTCCAGCAGTGCGGTGTTGACCTCGTCGGGGTGGGTCCACGCGATGTTGTGCGGGCCCCCGGACACGGTCACGAACTCCAGGTCCTTGATCAGGCCGGGCAGCCGCGCCGCGGTGGCCTCGTAGGGCAGGATCCGGTCGGCGTCGCCGTGGACGAGCAGCACCGGCACGTCGATCTTGGGCAGGTCGTCACGGAAGTCCGTCAGCCACGTGTCGACACAGGCGTAGGCGGCGTGCGCGGAGGCCGCGACGGCGACGTTGAAGCTGTTCTGCCACGCCTGCTCGCTGATACGCGTGCCGAGGTAGGTGTCGACGTTGTAGAAGTTGTCGAGGAACTCCTTGAAGTAGGCCGGCCGGTCCTTGACCACCGCTTCCTTGATGCCCTCGAACACCGAGCGGTCGACGCCCTCGGGGTTGTCGTCGGTCTTGAGCAGGTACGGCGGGATGGCTCCCATCAGCACGGCCTTGCGCACCCGCACCGAGCCGTAGGTGCCGAGGTAGCGGGTCACCTCGCCAGTGCCCATCGAGAAGCCGACCAGCACGATGTCGTCGAGCTCCAGGTGGTCCAGCAGCGCCTTGAGGTCCGCGGCGAACGTGTCGTAGTCGTAGCCGACGGTGGGCTGGCTGGACTGGCCGAACCCGCGGCGGTCGTAGGTGATGACGCGGTACCCGGCCTGCAGCAGCACGCGCTCCTGCTTCTCCCACGAGTGCCCGTTCAGCGGGTAACCGTGGATCAGCACGACCGGCTGCCCCTCGCCGTGGTCCTCGTAGTAGATCTCGACGGCTTCCGAGTTCTGCTGTCCGACGGTGATCCTGCCCATGACTTTTCCTTTCGGGGGTCGGGAAACCCGGGTTCAGCGGCGCGGCGTGCGGCCGGCCGCGTCGAGCATCCAGGCGTGCTTCTCCAGCGTGTCGATCACGCCGTGGACCAGGTCGGAGGTGGACGGGTCCTCGGCGTCGATCGCATCGTGCGCGACCCGCATGGTCGACACGGCGGCGTGCAGCCGGTTGGTGACCAGCTCGATCACCTCGGCGGTCGAGAGCTCGCCCGCCGGGAACGCGGCCAGCGTCGTGGTGGCGGCGACGGTGTCCGACCGGCCGTCCGGGGTGCCCCGCAACGCGCGGAGCCGCTCGGCGATGGTGTCGCTCGCCTCCCGCGCGGCGTCGGTGATGTCGTCCAGCTGCAGGTGCAGGCTGCGGAAGTCGGTGCCGACGAGGTTCCAGTGCGCCTGTTTCGCCTGCAGGTGCAGCTCGATCAGGTCGACGAGGATCAGCTGCAGGTTGCGGGCCAGCGCGGGTGAGGCGCTGAACCCCACGGTGCCCGAGGCGGGCAGCCGCCGGTTGCCGGTGGGGGTGGGCTGGTCGATCGCGGTCATCTGGCTACCTCCGGGTTCCGTGTGAGTCCTGCGTTCGTGCTGACTCCAGACTTCCGTGCGGAGACCGGGAGGACCATGAGGTGTTCTTCAGAATTCCCGCGGCTTTCCCACACCCCGGCACTGTGGTAAACCCCAGGCCCGCCCTGGTGGGAACCGGCCATCAGGCGCCGCGCCTCCCGCACCTCGGACAGGCACTCGCCGAGCAGCCCGGCCAGCTCCGCCGGGGCGCTTTCCCCGGCCAGCTCCAGTCCGATGAGGACGTTCACCAGCCGGGACCGGACATCCCGCTGCCACGTCGGTTCGATTCGCTCGCTCACCAGCATGCGTTCAGGCTCGCGCTCCCGGCGGTGACCCGGTAGGGGCCAAAAGGCACGCAGGTCATCAGCTTTGGTTATGTCTCCAGCGCCGTCCGGTGCGGGTCGTCGGCGGGCAGCCACCAGCCCGGGGGCGCGGTCGTCCACCCGCGGCCGCGGGCGTAGGCCTCCAGCGACTCCACGACGTGCCGCACACCAGGCCTTTCGTCGTCCGCGCGGTGCAGCAGCGACCACGTCCACAGTGGACGGGGCCGGGCGACCGGGCGGTGCCCCAGCCCCGGCGGGACCGCCGCCGTGTGGCGTTTCGGGGAGGCCAGCACGGGCGAGTTGATCCGCCTGACGTGCGCGTAGAACGCCTCCCCCGTCACGCCGCCGTCGTGGATCTCCACGAGCTTCGCCCCCACGTGCGTGGCGAACTCGACGGCGTACCGGTTCCAGGACGACCAAGCCGACTCGTCCGCGTCGGCGAGCACCGTGACGCGTGCCGCGGGGACCGGTTCGTCCGTCGTCACGCCCGGGTAGACCGCGGGCAACGGCTCGGCCCAGATGAGGTGGGCGGAAAGCCCTTTCGCGGCGGCTTCCCGGGCCTCGATCCAGGCCAGCGCGAGGTCGAGCGTCCCCTCGGCGACGCGGTCGGCCTGCGTGTGGGACGGCAGCACCCAGTCGTCCACCCGCAGGGACACCGCCGGGGCGACCAGCGCGCGCAGGCCGTCGGGCAGCCAGCTCACGTACCCCAGCCGCAGCGGGCTCGCCGCCTCGGCCTCCTGCCGCACCCGCTCCCGCGCGCTGTCCGCCAGCGCGAGGATCTGCCGGGCGTCCGCCAGCAGCGCGCGGCCCGCCCCGGTCAGCTGGACACCACGGCGGTCGCGGAGGAACAGCGGCGTGCCGAGGTCCCGCTCCAGCGCGATGATCTGCTGCGACAGCGCGGGCCCGGAGATGTGCAGCCGCCGCGCGGCCCGGCCGTAGTGCAGCTCCTCCGCCACCGCCACGAAGTACCGGAGCTGCCGCAGTTCCATGGGCCGAGCTTAGGTCCGGCCCCCGACCTGCCGTGGGAAGCCGCGCTTACCAGTCCTCACGAGCAGGTCGTGGACGTGGGCGCGCGGGGCGCGTTGGCTGAACTCCGTGGTCGCGACAACGAACGGCAGCGCACTCCGCGCCGACTGGCAGCACGCCGCGCGGGGAGCGTCGGCCCTCGCGGTGGGGATGGGCGTCGGCCGGTTCGCGTACACGCCGATCCTCCCGCTGATGACCGCCCAGGCGGGTCTGACCGCGTCCGCTGGTGCCTCGCTCGCCACGGCGAACTACGTGGGCAACCTGGCGGGTGCGCTCGTCGGGATGCTGGCGCCCCGGCTCGGGCGTTCGGTGGTGCTGCACCGCGCGGCGCTGGTCCTCCTGGTCGCCACGCTCGCCGCGATGCCGTGCGCCACCGGGGTTCCCTGGTGGTTCGCACTGCGCCTGCTCGCCGGGGCCGCGAGCGGCGTGGTGTTCGTCTTCGCCGCCAACTCGGTGCTGGGCCACCTGCGGGACCACCTGCCGGGCTGGGGGTTCAGCGGCGTCGGCGCCGGGATCGCCCTGTCCGGCGCCGTGGTGCTCGTGCTCCGCGCCGCCGGGAACTGGCGTTCCGCCTGGATCGTGATGGCTGTCCTCGGGTTGGTGCTCGCCGCCGCGGCGTGGCGCCTGCCGCCGCCTCCTGAGCCCGGCGGGGTGGTCGCGGCAGAACGGCCACGCACGCACCGGTGGTTCTCCGCCCTGTTCGTGAGCTACTCGCTGGAGGGCGTCGGCTACATCATCGCGGGCACGTTCCTCGTCGCGGCGATCGGGCAGGGCTCGCCAGGCTCGCTCGGGGCGGCGGCGTGGGTGCTGGTGGGCCTGGCCGCGGTACCGTCCTCGATCGGCTGGGCGTGGCTGGGCAGGCGCTGGACACGGCCCGGCCTGCTGCTGGCCGCACTGCTCGTGCAGGCGGTGGGCATCGCGCTGCCCGCGTTGTCCGGCGGTGTGGTCGCCGCGCTGGTCGCGGCCGTGTTGTTCGGCGCGACCTTCCTCGGGGTCAGCACGGTCGCCCTCGGCACGGGCACCCACCTGCGGTTCCCGCGCGCGGTCGCGCTGCTGACGGCCGGGTACTCGGCGGGGCAGATCCTCGGCCCGCTCGTCGTGGCACCGCTGCTGCACCACGGTTACCGGCCGGCCCTCGTGCTGGGTGCGCTGATCGTGTTCGCGTCCGCCGTCGCCGCGGCACTGCTGCGGATCGGCTTCCCCCACGAAGGTCCACAGTAGACAGTCAGCGCCCGCCGGTCATCGCCCAGCTGGCGAGGAGGTTCAGCGCCCGCCGCGATTCCGATCCGGGCTGGGTGGTGTAGACGTACAGCGTCGTGTCCGGATCTCCTGGCAGCGTGAGGGTTTCGTACTCCACGGTGAGCTCGCCGACCAGCGGGTGCCGCAGCCGTTTCGAGCCGTGCGTGCGCTGGTGGACCCGGTGCTGCTCCCACCACTCGTCGAACTGGGGACTGCTCTCGCGCAGCTCCGCGACGAGGGCGGCCGTCGCGGCGTCCCCCGGGTCGCGGCCGACCTCGAACCGGAGGCTTTCCACCGCGGCCCTGGCCTGGTCCTGCCAGTCCACGAACAGCGACCGGGCGTCCTCGTCGAGGAACATCCAGCGCGCGTAGTTGCGCCGCGTCGCCGGCATGCTGTCGAAGTCGGTGAACAACGCCTTCGCCATCCGGTTGGCGGCCAGCACGTCCGTCCGCCGCCCCAGGACCAGCGCGGGCTCGCCGTCGAGGGAGTCGAGGAGCTGGTACAACCCGGGCCGCACGCGCTGGACCGCGCGGGACCGCCGCGACGCGGGCGCGGCCGTGAGCCCGATCAGGTCCTCCAGGTGCGCCCGGCCCGCCGCGTCGAGCTCCAGCGCCCGCGCGATCGCCTGCACCACGGCGGGCGACGGCGTGATGCGCCGCCCCTGCTCCAGGCGCGCGTAGTAGTCGGGCGACACCCCCGCCAGCATCGCGACCTCCTCACGCCGCAGCCCCGGCACGCGGCGCACCCGCCCGTCCTGCGGCAGGCCCGCGCGGGAGGGGTCCACCTGGCTGCGCGCCCGCCGCAGGAAGTCCGCCAGTTCACGGTTGTTCTCGGCCACGGACCCGATTGTCCCCGACGCCCACCGTTCGTGCCTGGACCTGCGAGTCCTGGGTTGGACCGGGTTCCCCGAGAATCGCCTCGGCCAGTACGTGCAGCGCCGCCTTCAGCCGGGTGGTTTCGCCGCGCTCCAGGAGTTCGAGGATCGGCGCGGAGTGCAGCCCCGCGAGCACCAGGTCGGCCAGCAGCGGGGCGTCGAGGTCCGGGCGTTGCGCCGCGATGAGCGAGCTGACGTGCTTGTGCCACACCGGGTACACCGGGTGGTCCTCACTGCCGGAGGTCGGTGGGACGGCCTGCCCGAGCGCGGCGAGCAGCCCCTTGTTGCGGCCCACGACGTCGACGACCGCCGAGAGGAACGCCAGCAGCCGCTCCCGGGGCGGGGCACCGGGGCCCAGCGGCGGCGGCCCGCTCTCCACGGCCTCCGTCAGCTCCAGCGCACGTTCCCGCATCAACGCGACCATCAGGCCCATCCGGCTGCCGAACCGGTGGAACACCGTCCCCTTGCCCACCCCCGCCGCGGCGGCGACCTGCTCGATCGTCACCTCGTTCGGGCGGTGCCTGCTCAGCAGCTCCTCGGTGGCGTTCAGGATCGCGCGCCGGTTGCGCACAGCGTCGGCCCGCTCGCGGCGCTCCGGACTCACCCGTTCCTCCTCAGTGCCCGTAGACAACTGGACCGTCGGTCCAGTACGTTTAACTGGACCGCGAATCCAGTTAACGAGGAGACTACCGTGCGACGCGTCCGGTACCACAGCTACGGCGGCCCTGAAGTGCTGCGGATCGAGGAGGCGGAGGTGCCGGAGCCGGGCACCGGCGAGCTCCGCCTCCGCACCGAGGTGATCGGGGCCAACTTCATCGACAGCCGGTTCCGGCAGGGCCTGGGCGCGCAGTACGGGCGCCCGATGCCCGCGGCACTGACCGGCGACGTCGTCGGCACGGTCGAGGCGGTCGGCCCCGGGGTCGACACGGGGCTGCTGGGTCAGCGGGTCGCGGTACTCAGCGAAGACGCCTTCGCGGACCACGTCATCGCCGACGCGCAGTGGGCCGCGCCCGTGCCGGACGGCCTCGACGACGGCGCGGCGAGCATGCTGCCGCTGGCCACGCCGGTCGCGCTCGGCACGTTGCGCGCGGGCCGGTTCACCGCGGGCGAGACGGTGCTCGTGCACGCGGCCGCGGGCGGGATCGGCCACCTGGCGGTGCAGCTCGCGAAGCTCCTCGGCGCGGGCAAGGTGATCGCGACCGCCGGTTCGCCCGCGAAGCTGGAGTTCGCCAGGGCGCACGGAGCCGACGTCGCGATCGACTACACCCAGGGCGACTGGGCCGACCAGGTGCGGGCGGCGGCACCGGACGGTGTCGACGTGGTGCTGGATTCGATCGGCGGTGACACGACGACGCTGAGCGTGGACCTGCTCGCCCCGTACGGCAGGTTGGTGGCGTACGGCCTCGCTTCCGGCACGCCGGGCGAAGTCTCCGCACGGGCGCTCTACGCGCTGCGCACCGTCACCGGCTTCTCGCTGACCGCCTGGCGCGCGGCTCGCCCGGAGGAGGTCACGGCCGCCGTCGCCAAGGCCACCGGGTACTTCCTTGACGGCAGCCTGCGCGCGACCGTCCACACGCGACTGAACCTGACCGAGGTCGCCAAGGCGCACCAGCTGTTCGACGAGCGCGCGCAGCTCGGCCGCGTCCTCCTCACCCCGTGAAGAACTCCGCGAGGGCGTCGGCGATCCGGCCGGGGGCGTTCTCGGTCGGGATGTGATCGGCCTCCGGGATGCGGATGAGCGTGGTGTTCGGCATCTCCGCCGCGAACCGTTCCGCGTACACCACCGATTCGAAGGCGTCGTCCTCGCCCCAGATCAGCAGCTTGGGGGTGGTGGACCGCCGCAGCGCCGGCACGAGATCGAGGGTGTAGCGGTGGTCCGCCGCCCCGGCCAGCGCCAGCCAGGACCGGCGGACCCGCGGCTCGGTCCACGGCTCCACGTACTCCTCGACCAGCTGCTCGGTGGCGGCACCGGCGAGCGCCGCCGTCACGGCCTCGCGGCGGGCGGCGACCAGGCCGTCGGCGGCGCCCGGGTCCCGGAACCGGGCCACGTGGGGCGCGGGCCACGAGTCGTAGGTGACGGAGTTGACCAGGGCGAGCCGGGACACCTCCAGCCCGCCGCGCACGAGCAAGTGCTGCGCGATGGCGCCCCCGATGTCGTGCGCCCCCACGGCGACCGGTCCCGCGATGTCCATTGTGGACACGAATCGCGTGACCCAGTCGGCGAGGGCGGGGACCGTGGCCGTTTCCGGCGTCAGCTCGCCGCCCGAGCGGCCCAGCCCGGGCAGGTCGACCGCGACGGGCCGCAACCCCGCCTCCGCGAGGTGCTCCAGCACCGGCAGCCACACCCGGCTCCAATACGTCCCGTGCAGCAGCAACACCGGCGGGCCGTCCCGCCCGGCCGTCAGGTAACTGGCCTTTTCCCCGTCGACCGCCACCGTCCCGCGCACCACGTCCGTCGTTCCCATGGCACCACTGTGACCGCTGCACAGTTCGCGGCCCAGTGTCTACAAAGACACCTGTGGGTAGAATCCTGCCATGCGCCGTCATCGGGTGGTGGCCCTGCTCAACCCGCCGCAGTCACCGTTCGAGCTCGCCTGCGCCGCCGAGGTCTTCGGCAGCACGCGGGAGGACGTGCCCGACTGCTACGACTTCCGGGTCTGCGCCGAGCACCCCGGCCCGCTGCGGACCACCGCCGGCTACCCGATCGTCGTCGACGCGGGGCTGGCGGCACTGCGCAGAGCGGACACCGTGATCATCCCCGGCTGGCAGCCACCCGGCGCGCCGGCTTCGCCGAAGGTCGTCAACGCGCTGCGCGCCGCGCACCGGCGGGGAGCGCGGATCGCCGCCATCTGCACGGGGGCGTTCGTGCTCGCGCAGACCGGGCTGCTCGACGGACGGCGCGCCACCACCCATTGGCGTCAGACCGGCGAACTGGCCGCCGCCTTCCCCCGGGTGCGGGTCGATCCGGACGTGCTCTACGTGGACCACGGCGACGTGGCGACGAGCGCGGGCACCGGCGCCGGCATCGACCTGTGCCTGCACCTCGTCCGCCGCGACCACGGCGCGGCCCACGCCGCCCTGGTCGCCAGGAACATGGTGCTGCCGCCGCACCGGGAGGGCAGCCAGCTCCAGTACGCCGGGCCGCCCCCGCCCGCCAGGCCCGACGAGTCGCTGGCGCCCCTGCTGGACTGGGCGACGGCCCGGCTCGGCACGCCGCTCACGGTCGGCACGCTCGCCGCGCACGCCGGGCTGTCGAGCCGGACCCTCGCCAGGCGGTTCAGCGCGCAGCTCGGCGTCAGCCCGGGCGAATGGCTGCTGGGCAAGCGCGTCGACGCGGCGCGGGTGCTGCTGGAACAGACCGATCTCCCGGTCGAGGCCATCGCCACGCGGGTCGGCCTCGCGTCGGCGGTCAACCTGCGCCGGCACTTCCACGCCCGGCTCGGGACCACGCCCGGGGCCTACCGGCGCACCTTCGGCGAGCACGCGCACGCGTCGTGAGAGGACCTCGGCCTGGAGTTCGCGCTACCGGGACGTCGCGCTCACCGCTTCGTCTCGTACCTGGTCAGCACCACCCCGCCGGGAAACGTCCGCGTCTCCACCAGGTTCAGCTCCACCCAGCTGTCCACGGCGGTGAAGAACGGCGTGCCGCCACCCACCAGCACCGGGTGGGTCACGATCTCGTACTCGTCGACCAGCCCGGCCCGCATCGCCGCGCCCGCGAGCGACGCGCCACCGACCCGCATTGGCTCGCCGTCCCCAGCTTTGAGCCGGGTGATCTCGTCGACCGCGTCGCCGGTGTGCACACGGGTGTTCCAGCCGACCTCGCCGACCGTGGAAGAGAACACCACCTTCGGCGTCTCTCGCCAGTTGCGCGCGAACTCGGCCTGCGCCGGGGTGACGCCCGGTTGCTGATCGCCGGTCGGCCAGTAGGAACTCATGGTCTCCCACAGCCTGCGCCCGTACAGGAACAGACCGATCGCCCGCTCCTGGTCGAGCCACCACTGGAACAGCTCGTCGCTCGGCTCGCTCCAGCCGAGGTCGTCGCCCGGCGCGGTGATGTAGCCGTCCAGGGACAGGTTCATGCCGTACACCAGTTTCCGCATGGCGCCCCGCCTTCCCGCCGGTCCCGGGAGTCTAGATCGACACCGCGGAAAGCGCTTACTACCCGCGGCCGATTGCTGCCCGGCACTCCCAGCCTCTAGATTCGGGGGTCCGGGGTGGTGCAGGCACGTCCAGTGGTCACCGGCGCGCCCGTCCGGCGGCGGTGACAGACCAAAGGCGGTCTCCGCATGAGCGGTGGGCAACGACTCGACCCGGCGTCCGGGAGCCCGGGCACCGTGTACACGGCGTGGGAGCGTTTCGTCGACGGTGAGGACGACGTCCGCGGCGTGCGGCCCGAGGTGGCGATCTCCTGGCACCGCTGCCGGGAGCACTACCGCGTGGACCCGTACATCACCGAGGCGCCGGTGGCCGTCGTGGAGGTGGACCACACGCCCGAGCACGACGTGGTCTTCGCCGAGCTGGGGTTCCGCGCCGCGTCCGTGGCGCACGAGGTGAGCAACGCCGGCGGCATCGTGACCGTCACCGACGCCACGGGCCGCATCGTCGGCGAATGGGGTGACAAGGCCACCCGCGCGATCGCCGCCGACTGCAACCTCGCGCCCTGGTACTGCTGGTCCGAGAGCGCGGCGGGTACCAACGGCATGGGCACCGCGCTCGAAGCACACGCCCCCGTCCTGATCCGCGGCCCCGAGCACTGGTGCCGCGCCTTCCACGACTGGACGTGCGCGGGCGTCGCGGTGCGCCACGCCGTCACGAGGGAACCCATCGCGGTGCTCAACATCTCCCGCTACCGCGGCGAGCTCCCCACCGCCGTGGGCGCGTGGCTCGCCAACGCCGCCACCAAGACCCAGTGCACCCTGCGGCGCCGCGCCAGGGACGGCGGCACCGAACTCGTCGCCGCCTACCACCAGGCCAGGGCGGGTTCCGCGGTGCCGCTCGCGGCGGTGGACACCGCGGGCAAGGTGGTCATCGCCGACGACACGACGAGCGCGCTGCTCGGCGTCCCCGCCGCGACCCCGGCGATCGACCCCACCGTGCGCTGGAACCCGCGGCTGCCGGAGCTGATCGGCGCCGCCCGCTACGCCAGCAGGCAGGCCGCCCGCAACCCCGCCTGGACCGGGTCCACGCGGTTGTTCACGCACCTCGCCGACGAGCCCACCCCGATCACCATCCGGCCGGTGTTCCTGTCCGGCGACCTCGTCGGGAACCTGGTGTGGTTCGGGATCTCCGACGGGGAGCAGTTCCCCGGCGCGGAGGGCGCCCCGCACCCGCGGGCGCAGCCACGCCGGGTCGTCGCGACGCGCGACAACCGGATGGTGCTGCTGTCGCTGTCGGAGGTGTGCTTCGCCGAATCCGATGGCAACGACGTGTGGCTGTCGACCGACCAGGGCCCGCTGCGCGCCGCCCACCAGGGCCTCGACAAGCTCGACGGCGAGCTGGCCGACGCGGGTTTCCTGCGCGTGCACCGCCGTTACCTGGTCAACCTCAGCCGCATCCGCGAGGTCGAGCGCAGGCTCAAGGGCGAGCTGTTCCTGATCATGGACGACCGCACGAACAAGATGGTCCCGGTGTCCCGGCGCAACGCACCCGCCCTGCGCCGCGCGCTGGACATCTGAAGAGCGGGAGGTCCTCGTGCCCGAGAACCCCGACACCGCACTCGGCGGGACCTACGACCAGACCCTGCGCGCCCGCCGCGAGGCCAGGCGCACCCTCGACCTGAAAGTCCTGCGGCGCCACGGGATCGACCCGCTCGGCGCGGATTTCGACTACGCCGCCCGCTTCCTTTCCCTCGACCTCGACGCGCTGGCGGCGGACGTCGACGCGGTGCTCACGACCTCCCAGGACTGGTGGCCCGCCGACTTCGGGCACTACGGCCCGCTCGTACTGCGGATGACGTGGCACGCGGCCGGGACGTACCGCGTCGACGATGGACGTGGCGGCATCAGCGCGAGCCTGCAACGCTTCGCACCGCTCAACAGCTGGCCGGACAACCGCAACCTCGACAAGGCCCGCCGGTTGCTGTGGCCGGTGAAGCAGAAGTACGGAACCAGCATCTCCTGGGCAGATCTGATGGTCTTCGCGGGCAACCGAGCGCTCGAAACCATGGGGTTCCGCACGTTCGGCTTCGCCGGCGGCCGGGAGGAGGTCTGGGAACCCGACGAAACCGTGTACTGGGGCCCGGAACGCACGTGGCTCGCCGACGAGCGCCACACCGGGGTCCGCGACCTGGAGCAGCCGCTCGCCGCCACCGAAATGGGCCTCATCTACGTCGATCCGCAGGGGCCGGGCACCGTGCCCGACCCGCTCGCCGCCGCACGCGACATCCGCGAGACGTTCCGGCGCATGGCGATGAACGACGAAGAGACCGTCGCGCTCATCGCGGGCGGGCACTCGTTCGGCAAGAGCCACGGCGCGGCCGATCCGGCTCGGCACCTCGGTCCGGAGCCGGAGGCCGCCGCGGTCGAGGAGCAGGGGCTGGGCTGGCGCAACAACTACGGCACCGGCAAGGGCGCGGACACCATCACCAGCGGCCTCGAAGGAACCTGGACGCCGACGCCGACCCAGTGGGACGACAGTTTCCTGCGCACGCTGCTCGGCCACGAGTGGGACGTCGCGCTCAGCCCGGCCGGTCTGTGGCAGTGGGTGCCCAGCGGCGGCGCGGGCGCCGGCACCGTGCCGGACGCGCACGATCCGGCGAAGACCCACACCCCCACGATGCTGACGACGGACATCGCGCTGCAGGCCGATCCGGTCTACGAGCCGATCGCCCGGCGGTTCCTGGCGGAGCCGGACGCGTTCGCGGACGCCTTCGCGCGGGCCTGGTTCAAACTGACCCACATCGACCTCGGCCCGGTCCACCGCTATCTCGGGCCGCTGGTGCCGCGCGAGCCGCTCCTCTGGCAGGACCCGGTGCCCGCCGTCGACCACGAACTCGTCGGCCCGGCGGAAATCGCGGAACTGAAACAACGCATCCTCGCTTCGGGGCTACCGGTTTCCCAGCTCGTCTCGACGGCGTGGGCGTCAGCTTCGACTTTCCGTGACAGCGATAAGCGCGGTGGCGCCAACGGGGCGCGGATCCGCCTCGATCCCCAACGGCATTGGGCGGTCAACGATCCCGGCACGCTGGCGGTCGTGCTGCGGACACTGGCCGAGATCCAGAAAGCGTTTTCCGGAAAGGTCTCCCTCGCCGACCTGATCGTGCTCGCCGGATGCGCGGGGGTCGAACAGGCGGCCAGGAACGCCGGTCACGACGTCGAAGTCCCGTTCACCCCGGGGCGGACGGACGCGTCGCAGGAGCAGACCGACGTAACGTCCTTCGCCGCGCTGGAACCCGTGGCGGACGGGTTCCGCAACTACCGCGGGAAAGGCGTGCACGTGCCGTCGGAGTACCTGCTGGTGGACCGGGCGCACCTGCTCACGCTGAGCGCGCCGGAGATGACGGTGCTCGTCGGCGGGCTCCGCGTGCTGGACGCCAACCAGGGGCAGTCCCCGCTCGGCGTGCTCACCACGACGCCGGGCGCGCTGACGAACGACTTCTTCGTGCACCTGCTCGACACGACGCGCTGGCTGCCGACCGGGCCGGAAACCTTTGCCTCGCACGACGGGCGGTGGACGGCGAGCCGCGTCGACCTCGTGTTCGGCTCGCACCCGGAACTGCGCGCGCTGGCGGAGGTCTACGCGAGCGCCGACGCGCGGGACGAGTTCGTGCGCGATTTCGTGGCCGCGTGGCACAAGGTCATGAACCTGGGCCGGTACGACCTCGCGGCCCGGTCGGCTGCGGGGTACGAACGGTAGACCCCGGCGGACGAACGGCGGCAGGCCCCGCGGGCGGTCCGGCGAACCTAGACTCCTGGCTCGCATCCGTCACCAACCTTGGACGAGGAAGTGAAGTCCGATGACGACCACTTCACGGGATCGAGCCAACCTGCTGCACGACCTCGGGTTGGACGAACAGAACAAGGCGGCGATCGGCCGGATGCTGGGAACCGGGAACATCGGCGAGGCCGTCGAGCAGCCCGACGGCCGGATGACGGCGACGATCCGCATCCAGCCCGACGAAATCGCCTGGGACCCCGCGATCCTGGTCGTGCCGCACGGCGGCGACATCGAGCTCGAAATCATCAACGACGACCGGAACACGCACTGCGCGCTGCTGCCGAGCAACGGGGACCGGAAGTTCCTCTGGCTGGTCAACCACTCCAAGGGCAGGGCGTTCCTGAACCTGGACGGCCCCGGCTGCTACTGGTACAGCTCGCCGACCGGCAACGACGAGGGCCGCGGGATGACCGGCGCGATCGTCGTGCTCGGCGACGTGCCGCCGGAAGCCCGCCTGGACCGACCCGACCAGCCCCGGCCGTAGAGGAGGAGCAATGACCGTCGACTACGTGGACGCCGGCAACGCCATCGACCAGGGCACGCTGAGCGGGAAGAGCGGGACGGCGCCGGCGGTGGCCGCGGGCGTCACCTACGAGCGGCTGCGCGCCGCCCGGTCCGAGCCGCACAACTGGCTGACCTACTACGGCGCCTACAACGGGCAGCGGTACAGCCCGCTGGACCAGATCAACACGGAGAACGTCAGCCGGATCGGGCCCGCCTGGATGTTCCAGGCCGGGGCCAGCGGCATGATCGCGGGCGCGTCCACGTACGCGTTCGAGGCGACGCCGATCGTCGTGGACGGCGTGATGTACGTGTCCGGCTGGGACGGCTGGCTGTGGGCGCTCGACGCGAAGACCGGGCAGGAACTGTGGCGGTACAAGCACGCCGTGCCCTACGACGTGTCGTTGTGCTGCGGGAACGTCAACCGCGGCGTCGCCGTGGCCAAGGGCAAGGTCTTCATGGTCACCGCGAACGCGCACCTGCTCGCGCTCGACGCGACGAACGGCAGGCGCGTGTGGGACCGCACCTACGGCGACGTACGGGCGGGCGAAAGCGCCACGGTCGCGCCGCTGGTGGTCAAGAACCTCGTGATCGTGGGGAGTTCCGGTGGCGAGTTCGGGGTGCGCGGGCACCTGGACGCGTTCGACCTCGACTCCGGCGAGCACGCGTGGCGTTGCTACACCGTGCCGAAACCCGGCGAGCCCGGCTCCGAAACCTGGCCCGCGGACGGCGAAGCGTGGGCGCGCGGCGGCGCGAACCCTTGGCTCACCGGCACTTTCGACCCGGAGACCAACCTGCTGTACGTCGGCACCGGCAACCCGGCCCCCGACTTCGACGGTGCCGTCCGCGAGGGCGACAACCTGTTCACCGACAGCATCATCGCGGTGGACGTCGACGCCGGGCGGATCCGCTGGCACTACCAGTGCACCCCGCACGACGTGTGGGACTACGACAGCATTTCCGAGTGCATCCTGTTCGAGCACGAGGGTCGCAGGCTGCTCGGGCACTTCGACAAGAACGGGTACTTCTTCGTGCTGGACCGCACGAACGGCGAGCTGGTCCAGGTGACACCGTTCGTGGACCGCATCGACTGGGGTGCGATCACGCGCGACGGCAAGGTGACGGCCCGGAAGTACCCGGACAAGGAGGGTGAACCGGTCCACTTCTACCCGGGACCGGCCGGGGCGAAGGAGTGGACGCACGCCGCGTACAGCCCGCGGACCGAGCTGTTCTACGTGCCGGTGCAGGACGTCGGCGCGACCGCGACCCGGCGGCGGCGCGAGTTCAAGGAGAGCATCCCGTACTGGGGCGCGGGGGTGCAGGTCGATGCCCACGACATGACGGGCTCGGTCAGCGCGTTCGACGCGCGTGGCGAGGAGAAGTGGCGCTGGCGCAACGAAGTCCCGATGTGCGCCTCGGTGCTGGCGACGGGCGGGGACCTGGTGTTCGCGGGCGAGCCGTCCGGCGAGTTCAACGCGCTGGACGCCCGTACCGGTGAGCAGCTGTGGCAGTTCCAGTGCGGCAGCGGGCACCACAGCAGCCCGGTGACGTACCAGGTGGACGGCAGGCAGTACATCGCCGTGCCCGTCGGCTGGGGCGGCTGGATCGAGGGGTTCCTGCCCGGCATGCTCGGGGCGGGCCACGGCAGCGCGCTGATCGTGTTCGCACTGCCGGAGTAGGGCCGCGACCGCGGGGAGGGCCCGGCCCTCCCCGCGGTTTCACGTGTGCAGGGTGGGGCGGTAGACGAGTTCCTGGATGTGGCCGTCGAGCGTGTGGTGCTCGACCAGTTCGAGGTCGAAGTCGGCGGCGTCGCGGAAGACCGGGTCCAGCCCGGTCCGGCCGGTGATCACGGGGAAGAGCGTCACCTGGACGCGGTCGACCAGTCCGGCGGCCAGCAGCGCCCGGTTCATCGACAGGCTGCCGTGGGAGCGCAGGGGCACCGGGGACTCCTTCTTCAGGCGCGCCACGACGTCGACGGCGTCACCGCGTTCGACGGTCGCGTCCGGCCAGTCGAGCGGTTCCCGGAGCGTGTTCGACACGACGGTCGTCGGCAGGTTGCGCATCCGCGTGACCCACGGGTCGCGGACGTCGTCCCCCTCGGCGCTCGCCGCGAGCATGCCCGCGAACGCCCGGTACGTGTTGGCGCCGAAGACCATGCGCTGGTCCTCGCGGTACAGGTCGAGGCGGTGCGCCAGCAGCTCGGGGCCCTGCTTGCCCCAGTAGCCGGTCCAATCCCCGGAGGCGGCGCCGAAGCCGTCGAGGCTGCAGAAGACGTCGAAGGTGTAGGTCGCGGTCATGGCGCTCTCCTCGGTCCGTGCGGGTCTGCCGAGGTAGACCCTCGCAGCCGGCAAAAGTCATCGCTTCGCCCCGTGCTCGCCGACTCAGCCGAACACCAGCGGCAGGAGGATCGCGGCGCCGAGCAGGGACAGTCCGCTGAACAGGTCCGGGCGGATGCGGATCGTGCGGGCGGCGACGCGGCCGAGGCACAGGCCCGCGAACGACATGACCACCGTGACGACCCCGAACGTGATCGCGGGCAGCACGAGCGACACGCCCACCAGCCCCAGGCCCGTGCCGGCGATGAGGTTGTCGACGCTCAGCGACAGCGGCATCCCGAACAGCGTCACCCACGGGTGGTCCACCTCGTCCGGCGGGGGCTTCCGCAGCGAGCTGACCAGCAGGTACAGCCCGTACGCGCCCATCGCGCCGAAGCCGACGTACTCCGCCACCGGGTCGATCGCCTCGCCGATCCAGTTCCCGAGGTAGCCGCCCACGAGCGGCGCCAGCGCGTCCCACAGCCCGAACGTCAGCGCGATCTGCACGGCCCGCCGCCAGCCGAACGGGATGGTGCCGATCGCGATCGACGAGCGGAAGTTGTCGATGCTCAACCCGAATGCCAGCACGAGAATCCCGAAATCCATCGTCACCCCTCAGCGGTGTGGTCTGGCGGCCGCCTTCTGCCCCGCCCCGCCCTCGGCCGCCCGCACCGCGTCCGTGACCAGCCGGTGGTCCGGTGACAGGTGGCAGACCGGATCGGTGCGGGACGCGTCGCCGGTGAGCTGGAAGGCCTGGCACCGGCAGCCGCCGAAGTCGACGTCGCGGCGCTCGCAGGCCCGGCACAGGTCCGGCATCCAGCCGGTGCCCCGGAACCGTTGGAACACCGGGGAATCCGCCCAGATCGCAGCCAGCGGCTCGTCGTGCACGCTCGCCCGGGGCAGCCCGAGCGTGTGTGCCGCGAGGCACGGCAGGACGTCACCGTTGGGCGTCACGATCAGCTGGCGCTTGCCCCACCCTCCCATGCAGGGCTTGGGATAGCGGCTGTAGTAGTCGGGCAGGACGTAGAGGATCTCCATCCGGCCCGCCAGGCGCGTGCGGGCCGCGCGCACCTGCTCCTCGGCGCGGTCCAGTTGTGCCCTGCTCGGCAACAGCGCGGCCCGGTTGCGCCAGGCCCAGCCGTAGTACTGGGTGTTCGCCAGCTCGACCCGGTCGGCTTCGAGCCGCTCCGCGCACCGCAGCACCCCGGCGACGCGATCGATGTTCCCCCGGTGCAGCACGACGTTCAGCGTGAGCGGCCAGCCCAGCTCCTTCACGACGCGGGCAGCCTCGACCTTCCGCTCGAACGACGGCGTCCCCGCGATCCGGTCGGACAGCCCGGGTTCGTCGGCCTGGATGCTGATCTGCACGTGGTCCAGACCAGACGCCCGCAGCTGGTCCGCCCGGCGCCGCGACAGCCCCACCGCACTGGTCACCAGGTTCGTGTACAGGCCGAGCCCGTGCGCGTGCGCCACGAGATCGGCGAGATCACGGCGGAGCAGCGGTTCGCCGCCCGAGAAATGGCATTGCAGGACACCGAGTTCGGCGGCCTCGGTCAGCACCCGCAGCCAGTCCCGCGTGCCCAGTTCCTCGCGGTAGGCGGCCAGCTCGACGGGGTTCGAGCAGTACGCGCACGCCAGCGGGCAGCGGTACGTCAGCTCCGCCACCAGACCGAAGGGCCTATCCATCGCCGAACTCCACGAAACGCCGGGCGGCCAGGCTCGCCAGGAACCGCGTCACGTCGTCGCCGTCGACCTTCCGGTAGCGCCCCCGCAGTTCGGCGACGACCTCGGCGGTGGTGCGCGTCCCGTCGCACAGGTCGAGGACGTCCGCGCCCGTTCCGTTCAGCACCACGACGGTTTCCGGTCCCAGCAGCACGTGCCGGTCCCGCGCCGGGTCGAACCGCAGCCGCACGTGGCGGGCGAGCCGGGGTCTTGTGGGCGTGCCCATCGTCAATTCCCGTACGCGCGGTCGATCGCGTCCATCATGGCCCACAGCACGTCGCACTTGAACGACAGCGCCGCCACCGCCTTCGCGCGCTCCTCGGCGGTCCGGCAGTGCGTGGTCACCACCGCGAGCGCGTGTTCGGAGTCGCGGGGCGCCTGCCGCAGCCGCGCCCGGAAGTACGCCAGCCCGTCGCCGTCGATCCACGTGTACCGGCGCTCGAACGCGGTGAGCCGTTGCGCCATCAGGTCCGGCGCGAAGAGTTCGGTCAGCGAGGACGCCACCGCCTCGACCCACGGCCGTGTGCGCGCGAACGTCACGTACGCGTCGACCGCGAACCGCACCCCGGGTACGACGTGCCTGCCGTCCTCGACCTCTTCGCGTGTCAGGCCGACGGCTTCGCCCAGCCGGAGCCAGGCTTCGATGCCGCCTTCGCCCTCCGCCGTGCCGTCGTGGTCGGTGATGCGCCGGAGCCACTGCCGCCGCACGGCGCGGTCGGGGCAGTTGGCGAGGATCGCGGCGTCCTTGCGGGGGATGTTTTCCTGGTAGTAGAAGCGGTTCGCCACCCAGCCCCGGATCTGGTCCTGGCTCAGGCGCCCCTCGTTCATCGCGACGTGGAACGGGTGGGAGTCGTGGTAACGCCGCGCGTGGGAGCGCAGCGCCGCGACGAAGTCGTCCGTCTCCGTCAGCACAGCGGTCATGTCATCGCACCTCGATTTCCAGGCCGTCCTCGGCGACTTCCATCCCGTGCTCCTCGACGAGCCGCCGTTGCGGCGAATCCTCCAGCAGCACGGGATTCGTGTTGTTGAGGTGCACGTAGACCTTCCGCTCGACGGGCAGCGGTGCCAGCTG
This sequence comes from Amycolatopsis sacchari, assembly GCF_900114035.1. Classification (GTDB taxonomy): domain Bacteria; phylum Actinomycetota; class Actinomycetes; order Mycobacteriales; family Pseudonocardiaceae; genus Amycolatopsis_E; species Amycolatopsis_E sacchari. The sequence goes on from NZ_FORP01000004.1 coordinate 367,300, forward strand.
CCGCAGGCTGTCTTGGATCGGCAGGTGCCCCATCGACCGCGCGGTCTTGTCCGCCAGGCCGAGTTCGGTCAGTTCGCCGTCGCTCCAGCACGTGCCGTCGACGAGCAGGCACACACAGCCGTCGAACTCCGCTCGCACGTCCTCGGTCAGGCGTTGCATGCCCGGCACGTACACCGCACTACGCCGCGTACGGGCATCAGTGAGGCGGTAACCGATCACCCTGCCTTCTCCGATTCCCGTGGCGAAACGCGGGCGTTTGGTCGTGGGCACGTCGAAAGCGCGGTAGGACAACCCGTCGCCCAGCGGTTCCTCGACGCCGGGCACAACAGGTCGCCACTCGACGTCGCAATACCGTTCGAGCGTGCACGGGATCCCGGTCCCCGCGCACAGCACCTGCCACGTGGATTCCGTGGCGTACAAGCGGATCCGCCGTGCTTCGCGCAGCAGCAACAAACCCAGCGTGTGGTCCAGCTCCGCGTCGGTGAGCAGCACCGCGGCGACCGGGCTTTCCCGGCCCTGCCGCGGACGCAGGGCCGGGAAGGACTCGATCTGCGCGCGGATGTCCGGAGACGCGTTGAGCACGTACCACCGGTGGCGGTCCGCGCTCACCGCGAGCGAGGACTGCGTCCGCGGCCGGCACGGGCGCGAACCGTCGCGGGCGGCGCGGCAGCAGGGGCAGTCGCAGTTCCACTGCGGGAACCCGCCGCCCGCCGCGGAACCCAGCACCCGCAACCACATCGCCGCGCCCCGGCCCTCAGTCCTCCGTGCTCCCGAGGTACATCGTCACTTCGGGCGCGACGAGGACCTCCTCGAACTCGGGCGCCTGCCACACCTGGCAGGAAGCGGCACCAGGCTCCACCGCTCCCACCTCCTCTCTGCCGTTGCCGTGGAATCAGCGGGAGCGTAGGAGCGGGCTTGATCCCGTGACAAGGCAGCGCCGACGCCCGCGGCGGGGCGACCGCTCGTTCCCGCTCGGGTACCGCTCGTACCGGGCGGGAACACCGCTCAGGTGGTGATGATCTGGGGGACGGCGACGGCTTTGAGGCCTTCCTGGCCGAATTCGAGGCCGTAACCGGAGCCTTTCACCCCGCCGAAGGGCA
>NZ_FORP01000028.1 GCF_900114035.1 Amycolatopsis sacchari
GGGCAGCACTACCGCCCTGGCTGCACTTCTACAATCACCACCGACCCCACAGCGCAACCAGCGGCAAACCCCCGATCACCCGCCTGACCAACCTCCCTGGACACCACACCTAGGTCAGCCGCTTCCCCACCACCACCCTCCGCCGACACGCTGCGCGTGACAGTAGGCTTTCCGGGTGAGCCTGACTGACCACCTGCTGCGGGGCCTGTCCCCGGCGCGCCCGCTGATCACGCACTACGACGACGCGGCCGGGACGAGGGTCGAGCTGTCCGTCGCGACGGTGGCGAACTGGGCGGCGAAGACGGCGAACTGGCTGGTCGAGGAGTTCGACGTGGAGCCGGGCGACGAGGTGGCCGTGCGGCTGCCCGCGCACTGGCAGACGGCCGGGGTGCTGCTGGGCGCGTGGTGGTGCGGCGCCGACGTGGTGCCGGAGTCGGCGAGCGCGCGGGTGTCGTTCGTCGCGCCGGGCGCGCCCGTCACGGGCACCACCGCGGTGGTCGCGCTCGACCCGATGGGGCGCGGGCTGACGTCCCCGCCGCCGGACGGCGCGCTCGACTACCTCGCCGAGGCCCGGCTGGCCGGTGACGCGTTCAGCCCGATGCTGCCGATCGCCGGTGACACGCCCGCGCTCGCGGGGTCCACTGTGGACGAAGTGCTGTCCGCCGCGCGGGCGCAGGGCGTCCCGGAGGGCGCCCGCCTGCTGTCCACTGTGGAGTGGTCGGTGCCCGGAGGGGTGCTGCGCGGGTTCCTCGGGCCGCTGGCGGCGGGCGCGCACCTGGTGCAGGTGTCGAACCCCGACCCCGCCAAGCTGGCCGACCGCCGGCGCGCGGAGCGCACGACGGCCGACCTGCTGGACTGAGTTTCTACGCGGTCTGGAGCTCCTGCCGCTGGGCGCGCCTGCGCCAGAACAGGACGTGGTCCAGCGAAAGGCGGCCGCCGTTGAAGCCGAGCGCGAGCGCGCCGGCGGCGAGCGCCAGGACGAGTTCGTAGCCGCCCTGGCCGGTGAGCCCGTGGTCGAGGTGGACGAAGAAGATCGCGCCGACCATGTCCACGGCGAGCGCGACGCCGAGCACGGGCAGCGCGAGCCCGAGCATGAACGCGATGGCGCCGACCGTTTCCACGACGATCAGGAACAGCGCGGAGAGCGTCGGCAGCGGGATGCCCATGCCGGTGGTCATCTGGGTGACGCCGTCGAGGCCCATGTCCCACTTCTGGAGGCCGTGCGCGAGGAAGACCACGCCGACCCCGATGCGGCCGAGGAGGGCCGTCACGTCCTGAACCCGTGCGTACATCGGTTCCCCATCCCGTTCAAGTTTCAACTACGTGATCCGACCATACCGGCGGTAGGTGAAAGCGGGGTTAATTTCCCACCGGATGCGGCTTTCAGGTGTTGGCCGGCTTCTCGATCAGCAGCACGCACGCGACCACGCCGGCGAGGAACCACCAGGCGTCAGCGTTGGCCGCCGCGGCGACGATCCCGAGGACGACGGCCGCGAACGCGAGGACGGGAGTGGCATCCTTCGCCATGCCTCCAGCCTGCCCTATCTCGCATAGGCCGGACGTGTGAAATCGGGTGGCATCATCGGGAGATGTCGCCACAGGTGTACGACCGGATCGGGCAAGGCTATTCGCGGGGACGCCGGACGGAGCCCCGGTGGATGGCCGCCATCGAGGCGGCGCTCGCGGACGCCGACTCGGTCATCGACGTGGGTGCGGGCACGGGGTCGTACGAACCGCCCGGCCGCACCGTACTGGCTGTCGAGCCCTCCGGGGAGATGCTCCGGCAGCGCGAGCCGGGTCTGGCTCCGGCGGTGGCGGGCGTCGCCGAGCACCTGCCGGTGCGTGACGATGCGGCCGACGTGGCGATGGCCGTTCTGACGGTGCACCACTGGAACGACTGGCGGCGAGGGCTGGCCGAGCTCCGGCGCATCGCCCGGTGCCAGGTGGTGCTGGCGTACGACACCCGGCTCCACGCGGAGTTCTGGCTCGTCCGGGAGTACATCCCCGAGATCGCGGAGCTCGAACTGGCCCGCCCGTCGGCCGACGACATCGCGATCGAGCTCGGCGCGCGGGAGGTCACGGTCCTGCCGGTGCCGTGGGACTTCCACGATGGCGTGTTCCCGGCGCACTGGCGCCGCCCGGAGGCGTACCTGGACGAGCAGGTACGGCGCAACTGCTCCGCGCTGGCGCAGGCCGACGAGGCGGCGGTGGCCCGCGGCTTGGCGCGGCTGCGCGCGGACCTCGCCTCCGGCCGGTGGCAGGAGCGGCACGCGGACCTCCTGGAACGGGAGGAACTCGACGTCGGATTCCGGTTGATCACGGCCGGAACTTGACGCCTACTCGGCCCGCAGGGCGAAGAACAGGAAACACAGGCCGGTGGTGAGGGCGCGGTACTCCTCGGGGAACAGGTCTCGTGCGGCGGGCGCGGGCTGCGGTTCGCGGACGACGTCGATGCGGAAACCGGCCGAGGTGAAGGCGTCGGTCATCGCGTGCAGGGGCCGGGTCCAGAAGCTCATCGGCATGCTCTGGCCGCCCATCGTCCAGACGAAGGACCAGCGGTAGGTCGCGAAGTAGTCGGCCTCCTGCCCGGCGAGGCGCTGGATGCCGTAGGCCACGAAGGGGTGGTCGACCGAGACGAGCAGCCGGCCGCCGGGCAGCGGGTTGGCCAGGTCGGCGACTCGCAGGTCCACGTCGGCGCCGAGCCGCTGCCGGGCGAGCTCCAGATCCCGGCGCTCGCGTCGATCCCGGTCACGGTCGCCCCTCGATCGCGCAGCGCCGCGGACAGCGGGCCCGAGCCACAGCCCGCAGGGCGAGCTCCAGCGGATCGGCACACTCTGGCACGGACCTCCTCAGGGAATCAGCCGGTTCGTGAACCCCGCTTCCGAAAGCCTCCGGTAGGCGCCAGAAACCGCGGCAGGCACTTCCTGACGAATCGCGTATCCGCGCTCGGCGTACAGCGTGATCCGCTGCGTGTCCCCCACCAGCATGTTGATCACCCGGTCCACGTCGCCGATGGACTCGACGTACTCGTCCAGCGGCTGCCGCCGGGATGCGCAGACGACGTCCACCTCCGGCCAAAGCTTCTTGCACGTCGCGTACGCGCGGCGCTGCTGGTACGGGCGGCTGATCAGCGTCACGGACCGCACCTCGATCTCCCGCTCTTCGAGCAACCGGCGGGTAAGCGTGATGTTCTCGCCGGTGTTGCGGGCTTCGGCCTCGACGAGGACAACCCGGTCGGGTACGCCGAGGCGGAGGGCTTCTTCCCGGTAGTGCACGGCTTCGCCGCGCGGGAAGCGTTCGACAGTGGTGGGAGCGTTCGCACCGGTGAAGACGATGAGCGGGAACATGCCCTGGTGGTACAGCTCCCCGGCGCAGGTCGCGACGCCGAGATCATGGCTGCCCAGCCCGATACCGACGTCGGTGGGCCGCAGCTCGTGGTGCAGGTCGTGGTAGTCCCACAGCGTTTCGACGTCGGCGCGCAGCTCCGCCGGGATGCGGGGCGGGGCCTGATCCGAGACCCCGCCCACCGGACTCAGCCCTTCAGCAGCTGCCGGGCCATCACCATGCGCTGGATCTGGTTCGTGCCCTCGTAGATCTGCGTGATCTTCGCGTCCCGCATCATGCGCTCGACCGGGAAGTCACGGGTGTAACCGGCGCCGCCGAAGAGCTGCACGGCGTCCGTGGTCACCTCCATCGCGATGTCGGACGCGTAGGTCTTCGCGGCCGAGGCGAGGAAGCCCGAACGCGCGTCGCCCCGCTCGGAGGCCGCCGCGGAGGCGTACACCAGGTGGCGGGCGGCCTCGATCTTCATGCCCATGTCCGCCAGCATGAACTGCACGCCCTGGAACTCGGCGATCGCCTTGCCGAACTGCTTGCGCTCCTTCACGTACGCGACCGCCGCGTCCAGCGCGCCCTGCGCGATGCCCAGCGCCTGCGCCCCGATCGTCGGGCGCGTGTGGTCCAGCGTCGCCAGCGCCGTCTTCAGGCCCGTGCCCGGCTCACCGATGATGCGGTCCGCCGGGATGGTGCAGTTCTCGAAGTACAGCTCACGCGTCGGCGAGCCCTTGATGCCGAGCTTGCGCTCCTTCGGCCCCACCGAGAACCCGGGGTCGTCCTTGTGCACCACGAACGCCGAGATGCCGTGCGCCTTCTTCTCCGCCTTCGGGTCGGTCACCGCCATCACGGTGTACCAGGTCGACTCGCCGGCGTTGGTGATCCACGCCTTCGCGCCGTTGAGCACCCAGTGGTCCCCGTCCAGCACCGCACGCGTGCGCATCGACGCGGTGTCCGAACCCGCCTCGCGCTCCGACAGCCCGTACGAGGCCGACGCGCCCGCCGCGATCTCCGGCAGCACCAGCTTCTTCAGGTCCTCCGACGCCGACAGGATGATCGGCTGCGTCCCCAGCTTGTTCACCGCCGGGATGAGCGACGCCGACGCGTCGACCCGCGCGACCTCCTCGATCACGATGCACGCCGCGACCGCGTCCGCGCCCTGCCCCTCGTACTCCTCCGGGATGTGCACCGCCGAAAAACCGGCCTTGACCAGGGCGTCCCTCGCCTCGGACGGGTACCGCTCCTGCTCGTCCACCTCCGCCGCGTACGGGGCGATCTCCTTCTCCGCCAGCGCGCGCACGGCGGCACGCAGCTCCTCGTGCTCCTCGGCCAACTGGTACAAGCCCGACACCGGCGTCACCCTCCTCACGGCGAAACTGTCCCATCGATGTTAGCGCTCGTTCACGCCCCGCTTTCTGTGTCGTAGGCCGCATCTTTCGCCTTATCGTGTAGTGATGCCGATCACCATGCCCGCCGGAGTGCCTGGCTCGCTCGACTACCCTGAAGTCCCCGTCGGATCGATCCTCGCCGGTGCCGCCGCCCGCTACGGCGACCGCGTCGCGTACCGCCACCACGACCGCACCCTCACGTTCACGCAGGTGCACCGGGCGGCGTGCCGGTTCGCCCACGCCCTGCGCGCACACGGCGTCCAGCCCGGCGACACCGTCGCCATCCACGCCCCCAACTGCCTCGCCTACCCCGTCGCGTACTACGGGATCCTGCTGGCAGGCGCCACCTTCACCCCCGCCAACCCGCTGCTGCCGCCCGCGGACCTCGCCGCTCAGCTGGCCGACTCGGGGGCCGTCGCCGCCGTCACCTTCGGCAAGGCCGCGCAGGCGCTGGCCGCGGTGCGGGACCGGACGAGCGTGCGGCTGGTCGTCGAGGCGTCCGAGGTCGACGAGTTCTCCGTGGGGCAGCCGGAAACCGCGCCCGACGTGGAGATCGACATCTACGACCGTCTCGCGCACCTCGCCTACACCGGCGGTACCACCGGCCGCTCCAAGGGCGTCGAGCTGCCGCACCGGAACGTGGTGGTCAACTCGCTGCAGTACGCGTGCTGGGGCAGCGGATCGGTCCCGGTGCTCGACGCGGACGGCAACCTGACGCTCGACCAGCGCGGCAGCGAGGAGGAGTACCGCGGCAGGCTCGGCACCGGCGTCGCGATCAACCTCACCCCGTGGTTCCACGCGATGGGCACGATCGGTGGCCTCAACGTGCCCATGCTCAGCGGCACCACGATCGTCCTGCAGGACGGCTTCGACCCGGTGCGCTACCTCGCCGACGCCGAACGGCTGCGCGTCACGCAGATCGGCGGGGCACCCGCGTTGTTCGCCGCGCTGCTGAACTGCCCCGACTTCGCCACGCGCGACCTGTCGTCGGTGCGCTCGCTGACGTCGGGCGCCGCTCCCCTGCCGCACGAGATGCTCCGCGCGCTCGCGCGCCGCTTCCCGGACGCGGTGATCAACGAGGGCTACGGGCTCACCGAGGTCACGATGGGCGCCACGAGCGGGCCCGCTTTCCGCTCGGGCACGCGGAAACAGGGCACGGTGGGGGTGCCGGTGTTCGACACGGAGGTCAAGATCGTGCCCGCCGAGGGCGGCGAGGACCCGCTGCCCGCCGGGGAACCGGGCGAGGTGTGCATCCGCGGCCCGCAGGTGATGCGCGGCTACCACAACCGGCCCGAGGAGACGGCGGCCGTGCTCGTCGACGGCTGGCTGCACACCGGTGACGTCGGCGTGCTGGACAAGGAGGGCTACCTGTCCATTGTGGACCGCAAGAAGGACATGCTGCTGTACAAGGGGTACAACGTCTACCCGCGTGAGCTGGAGGAGCTGCTGATGGCGCAGCCGGGCGTGCGCGCCGCGGCGGTCGTGGGCCGCAGGCGCGCGGACGTCGGCGAGCTGCCGGTCGCGTTCGTCGTGCGGGCCGGGGAGTCCGTCAGCGAGGAGGCGCTCCTGGCGGCGGTGAACGACAACGTGTTGCCCTACAAGCGGATCCGGGAGCTGATCTTCGTGGACGAGATCCCGGTGTCCGCCGCGGGGAAGGTGCTCAAGCGGGAGTTACGAGCCCAGCTTGGCGCGTAGCGCCTCGTCCTTGTCCAGCACCAGCTTTTCCAGGTCCGCCTGGAACCGCGCCATGCGCTCCCGCAGCGCCGGGTCGTGCGCCGCCAGCATCCGCACGGCGAGCAGCCCGGCGTTGCGGGCCCCGCCGACGGAAACCGTCGCCACCGGCACACCCGCCGGCATCTGCACGATCGACAGCAGCGAGTCCAGCCCGTCGAGGTACTTCAGCGGCACCGGCACGCCGATCACCGGCAGCACCGTGGCCGACGCGACCATGCCGGGCAGGTGCGCGGCGCCGCCGGCCCCGGCGATGATCACCTTGAGGCCCCGGTCGGCGGCGGTCTTCGCGTAGTCCAGCATGCGCTGCGGCGTCCGGTGCGCCGAGTACACGCCGACCTCGTAGGGCACGCCGAACTCGTCGAGCGCCTGCCCGGCGGCCTCCAGCACGGGCCAGTCCGAGTCGCTGCCCATGATCACGCCGACCTGCGGGCTCATCATCGCTCCTTGCCGTGGATGTCGTAGCCGTCGAGCCATTCCGCGTGCGACAGCCAGTGCGCGGACAGGGTCGCCCTCGTGCGCAGCTCCGCCATGTCCTGGCCGACGAAGTTCACGTGCCCCAGCTTGCGGCCGGGGCGCTCGCCCTTGCCGTAGAGGTGCACCCGGGCCTCGGGGAACCGCGCGAACAGGTGGTGCAGCCGCTCGTCCGGGCCCATCTTCGGGGTGGCGGGCGCACCCAGCACGTTCGCCATCACCGTGGGCGCGAGCAGTTCCGTCGAGCCCAGCGGGTAGTCCAGCACCGCACGCAGGTGCTGCTCGAACTGCGAGGTGCGGGAGCCGTCCATGGTCCAGTGCCCGGAGTTGTGCGGGCGCATCGCCAGCTCGTTGATCACCAGGCCGCCGTCGGTGTCGAACAGCTCGACCGCCAGCACGCCGACCACGTTGAGCGCGTCGGCGATGCGCAGCGCGAGGTCCTGCGCCTCGTCGACCTTGCGGGCGGTCAGCCCCGGCGCGGGCGCGAGCACCTCGGTGTTGATGCCGTCCTTCTGCACGGTCTCCACGACCGGCCAGGCGGCGCCCTGCCCGAACGGCGAGCGGGCGACCAGCGCACACAGTTCGCGGCGCATCTCGACGCGGCGCTCGACCATCAGCTGCGTGCCCGCGGCGAGCAGCTCGGGCACCAGCGTGCGGGCCTGGCCGTCGGAGTCCAGCATCCACACGCCCTTGCCGTCGTAGCCGCCGGTGGCGGCCTTCAGCACGACGGGCCACGAGTGCTCGGCGCCGAACTTCAGCACATCGTCCACTTCGGACACTTCGGCGAACGGCGGGCACGGGTAGTCCTCCGCCGACAGGCGTTCGCGCATGATCAGCTTGTTCTGCGCGAAGGCGAGCGCGTCCGGCCCCGGCCGGATGGGCACGTCCTCGTTCATCGCGAGCACGAGCAGGTGCTCGCCGGGCACGTGCTCGTGGTCGAACGTGAGCACGTCGACGGTCTTCGCGAAGGCTTCGAGCGCTTCGAGATCGGTGTGGTGGCCGATCGTGACGTCTGCGGCGACCATGGCCGCGGCGTCGTTCTCGTTCGCGGCGAGCACCCGCAGCGACTGGCCGAGCGCGATCGCGGCCTGGTGCGTCATCCGGGCGAGCTGGCCGCCGCCCACCATGCCGACTACCGGGAGACCCGTGCGTTTGTCCACGGCTGGAGCTTAACTGCGGCGCGGAGCGCCTCCTTGAGGGGCGGCGGTCGGGCATAGAGGGAGACGCAGCTCACGGACTGCGAGCCCGAGGATTCCCAGCGCTGCGGCCAGCACATACGCGTTGCCGAGCAGGGACCAGCCGAGCCCCCACGTGAACTCCGTCGTCCCGCCGTTGGGCACCAGCATCACCACGCAGCTGCCGAACAACACCGCGACCGCCGCCGCCCAGACCCACCGGCGCTTCGTTCCCAGCAACGCCAGCAGCGGCACCGCCCACACCCAGTGGTGCGTCCACGACACCGGCGACGCCAGCAGCCCCAGGAACGCCGTCACCAGCAACGCCGCCAGCGCCTCGCCGCGGGCGTGCAGCCGCCGCACGAGCCACACCGAAGGCACGGCCAGCACGGCCGCGATCAGCAACGCGACCTTGCCCGACCACACCGCGTCGTGCGAGGCGCGGTGCACGAGCCCGTTCAGCGACTGGTTGAAGATCCAGTGCACGCCGCCGATCCGGTCCGGGTCGAACGCGGCGTGCGTCCAGTACTCCAGCGCGTCCCGCGGGACCAGCGCGAACATCAGCGCCTGCAGCCCGGCGAACGTGCCCAGCGCACGCAGCCCGTCCCGCCACCGGCCGGTCACGAACAGGTGCGCCACGAAGATCAACGGGGTCAGCTTCACCGCCGCCGCGATACCGGTCAGCACCCCCGAAAACCGGTGCCGCCGCCCCAGCACATCGACGACGACCAGTGCCAGCAGGACCAGGTTGACCTGCCCCAGGAACAACGTCTTCCACACCGGCTCCAGCGCCAGCGCCGGCACCGCGAGCACCAGCGCCCGCCGCGCGCACACCCACACCACGACGGCGAGCGAGACCACCGACACCGTCGTGACGATCCCCCACGCGAGCCCCGGCGGCAGCGCGGCGAGCGGCACGAACAGCAGCGCCGCCGCGGGCGGGTACGTGAACGGCAGCGCGACCCACGACGGCAGCGCCGCCAGCCGGTCCAGCGTGTACAGCGGCTCGCCGTGCAACAGGGTCAGCGCGCCCGCCCGGTACACCGCGCTGTCCGCGCCCAGCCGCCACCCCGCGAGCCAGGCGCACACCCCGGCCGCGAACGCCGCGACGGCGAGCAGGCAGGCCAGGAGCCGCCCGGGATCAGCGGACAGCCGGGGAGTCGACATCGCCACGCTTGCGCTGCCGGGCCCACCGCGTCACGAGGACGGCCGCGAGGACGAGGGGCATCAGGATGTAGGCGTTGCCGAGCACGCTCTGCCAGAACTTCCAGTGCAGCTCGATGTTGCGCCCGTTCGGCAGGAACAGCAGCACGCAGCTGATGAACACCGCGATCACCGCGCCCGTGCCGAACCACCGGCGCCACGCCGTGCCCGGGCTGGTCTGCGGCAGCCGCGAGATGAGCAGCACGATCAGCGGCACCGCCCACACCCAGTGGTGCGACCACGAGATCGGCGAGGCCAGCAACGCGAAGAACGCGCTGACCAGCAACGCGGCCAGCGCCTGCCCGCGGCGGTGGAAGCGCAGCATCAGCCAGATCGCCGGGATCGCGAGCAGCGCGCTGATCCCGATCGCCGCCTTCGACGCCCACGGCGCGAGGTCGGTGACGCGGTTCATCAGGCCGTTGAGGGACTGGTTGCCCGCCCAGTGCACCGGGCCGATGCGGCCGGTGTCGGAGATCGTCTTGGTCCAGTACCGGATGGTGTCGCCGGGGATCAGCAGCAGCATGAGCAGCTGGAGCCCGAGGAACGTGGCCAGCGCCCGCGCCGCGTCCGCGCGCTTGCCGGTGAGGAACAGGTGCACCACGAAGATCAGCGGCGTCAGCTTCACGGCCGCGGCGATGCCGACCATGACGCCTCCGCCACGCCCCCCGCGAGCCGTCACGACGAGGACGTCCACCACGACCAGCGCCATCAGGATCAGGTTGATCTGGCCGAGGAACATCGTGCGCCAGACCGGTTCGAGCCCGAGCATCAGCACCGAGAACACCAGGGTCGCCCGCGCGGGGGAGGACCACCAGCGCGGCACCCCGGCCGCGGGCTTGGGCAGCGAGCCGATCGCGACCCGGATCACCAGTGCCATCGCCAGCACCGAGATCGCCGTCAGCACCCCCCACGCGACCTGCGTCGGCACGACCGCCATCGGCACGAACAGCAGCGCCGCCGTCGGCGGGTACGTGAACGGCAGCAGCGCCCACCACGGCTCGGGCGCGAGCGTGCTGGAGTCGTACAGCGGGTCCCCGTGCAGCAGGGTCAGCGCACCGGCGCGGTACACGGCGTTGTCCACGCCGAGCCGCCAGTCCAGCAGCCAGCCGACCACGCCGAGCGCGATCGCCAGCACCGGCACGACGGACAGCAGCAGCATGGACCTCGGCCGCATCGACAACCGGGTGAGCGAGGTCCGCAGCGCCAGGCGCGGCGGCGTCGCGCGCGTGAACGGCTCACTGCCGGCAGCGGGCACTGACTGGGTCACCCTTCCAGGAAAGCACGGATGAGCATCGGCCTGCGCACAAGCCCCGGCCATCGCGGGCCCGAACGGGACGACGGGGTCAGGACCGGGCGAGCCGCCGCAACAGGGCGCACGCCCCGTCGTGGGTCGGGGGCAACCGGACCAGCCGGATGCGGGGGTTGGTCAGCTCGGCCAGGTGCGGGTCGACGGACAGCCGCTCGTGCAGTGCCCGCCGCAGCAGCACCGCCTTCGACGCGATCCCGCCGTCCCTCGGCAACACGGCGACCAGCGTCGACGGGCCCGCGGTCGCGATGCTCTCACCGCCGTCGAGCACGCTCCGCAGCGCCTCGGCGAGCAGGATCATGCCGGTCACCCGGTGCCAGCCGGCCACCTCGGACAGGTCGAGGGTCACCACCAGCAGCGTGTGGTCCTCCGCGGCCGCGCGGCCGATGACCTCGGCCTGCCGGTAGATCTCGCCGAGCCGGGTGCGCAGGTAGGCGGCCGTGGGCAGGCCGGTCAGGGAGTCGACGACCTCGATGCGCGCGAGCTGGTCCATCGCCACGTCCGCCCACGCCAGCGCCGTCACCCGGAGCAGCCGGGCGGGCAGGGCGTCGACATCCGGGGCGACCAGCCCGTCGTCGTCCCCGGTGAGCACGGCGTGCAGGGCCGCGACGTCGGCGAGGACCTCGGCCAGCCCGGCGCCCGCGTGCGCCCTCGCCCTGGCCAGGCCCGCCAGCGCGTCCTCGGGATCGCCCTCCAGCGCCTCCGCGCACACGGCGTCGACCTCGGGAAGCGCCCAGTCGCTCGGGAAGCGCCAGCCCGCGGCGAGGCTCGCCGTCCGCCACTTCGCACGCAACTCCCGCAGGGAGCGGCCGGTTACCGGGTCGGTGAACGCACCGCGCGGTCTCCAGCTCCGCTGCCGGGGACCGCCCCCGTCGCCGGCTGGTACATCCACTCGCGACCGTCCTTTCGTCCACACTGCCGATCTCGTGACGTCCGGAGGTCTCTGGTATGACGCACCGGCCGTCGCCGGTTTCCCCGGGTGATCTTGTTGCACTCCTGGGGGCTTCGACGACCCCGGAGGGTGACGTGTTCGCCGAGTTCCGTCACACTGATCGCTGCGCGACGTCTGGTTCGACGAACGGTGCCGCGATCACCGTTCGTCCCAGCCTGGACAGAAGGAGAGCAGTGTCCACCGTTCCCGCGGGTTTCGACGAGAAGAGCGACGCCGAGCTGATCACCGCGGTGCGCAACGGGGACCTCACGGCGTACGGCGCGCTCTACGAGCGCCACGTCGGCGCCGCCTACAACCTGGCGCGCCAGCTCGCGCGGTCGAAGGCCGAGTCCGACGACCTGGTGTCCGACGCGTTCGCCAAGGTCCTCGACACGCTCCGGGCCGGCAAGGGCCCCGACAGCGCCTTCCGCGCGTACCTGCTCACCGCGCTGCGGCACACCGCCTACGACCGCACGCGCAAGGAGAAGCGGCTCGACCTCAGCGAGGACATGACCACGTTGAGCGGCGCGGGCGGAGCCGCCACCGACGCGCTGACCGTCCCGTTCTCCGACACCGCGGTCGCCGGGCTCGAACGGACCATGGCCGCGAAGGCGTTCGCGCGGCTGCCGGAGCGGTGGCAGGCCGTGCTGTGGCACACCGAGATCGAGCAGCAGAGCCCCGCCGAGGTCGCGCCGCTGCTGGGCCTGACCCCCAACGGCGTGTCCGCGCTCGCCTACCGCGCGCGTGAGGGGCTGCGGCAGGCGTACCTGCAGGTCCACCTCGCCGAGACCTCCGCCGAACGCTGCCGCGCGACGGCCGACCGGCTGGGCGCCTGGACCCGCGACGGACTGTCCAAACGCGAACGCGCCCAGGTCGAGGCGCACCTCGACGAGTGCGAGCGGTGCCGCGCGCTGGCCGCCGAGCTGGCGGACGTCAACGGCGCGCTGCGGGCCGTCGTCGCCCCGATCGTGCTGGGCGGTGCGGTGGTCGGCTACCTCGCGGCGACCGGCGCCAAGGCGAGTGCCGCGACGGCAACGGTCGCCGCGGCGTCGGCCGGTTCGGCGGGCGGGGCCGCGGGTGCCGCCGCGGCCGGGCCACGGCAGTTCCTCGGCGTCGCGGCGTCCGGGGTCGCGATCGCGGCCGCGGTCGCGACGGCGCTGGCCGCCGGCGGTGGCCCCCAGGAGATCCCGACCGCGGCCTCGACACCGACGCCGCCCCCGGTCGTCCAGCCCGCACCCGCACCCGCGCCGGCGCCCCAGGTGCCCGCTCCCCCCGCGCCTCCCGCCCCGCCGGCCCCGCCAGTGGTGCCCGCTCCCCCGCCCGTGCAGCCGGCGCCGTCGGTCCCGCCGACGCTGCCCGCACCCCCGCCACCGCCGGCGGCTCCGCCGGCCCCGGCTCCCGCGAACCTCACCGCGGACTCGCCCGCGCAGGGCATCGAGCTGGACCCGGGGCAGGGCGCGGTCGCCCTGCCGATCACGGTCCGCAACACCGGCGGTTCCGTCTCCGAGCCCGTCGTGGCGACCCTGAACCTGCCGCCGGGCATCCGCGCCGTCCCGCCGGGCGGCGGCGGTGGTGCGGCGGCCGCACGCGGGTTCGCCGTGCAGGCGAGCCAGGGACCGCTCACCGTGGACTGCCCCGCGGGCACCGGCACCGTCACGTGCTCCACCGACCGGGGCCTGCAACCCGGCGAAACGGCGGTGCTGACGTTCCGGCTGATGGCCGACGACGACGCGCGGCCCGGCCAGGTGACGGGCTCGGTCACCGCGGGCACGACGATCCGGCTCGCGGTCGACGTGCCGGTCGCGGTCAAGCCGCGGCCCGACGCGCTGACCCTGGCCGTGAGCGGCGACGACGACTTCCCGTGGCCGTGGTTCCACGAGCGCGCGTTCACCGTGACCGTCACCAACGACGGCCCGAACACCAAGCCGGTCACGGTCGACGTGGACCGGAAGGCGGACCTGACGGACGGCCCGGCCACCTGCACCACCGGTGACCACGCGATCAGCTGCACCAGCACGCAAGCGCTTGCGCCGCACGAGCAGCTGCGACTGAGGTTCGACACGAGGTGGCACCCGTTCGACCCCGGCTTCATCACCGTCACGGCGACGCTGGGCACGGCCACCGAGACCGCCAAGGTGCCGTTCCTGTGCTGGCCGGACCTGCCGTGCGGCGTGCCTTCGCCGGACCCGACGACGCCCACGGGCACCAGCACCAGCAGCACCACGTCGACGTCGTCGTCCTCGTCCTCGTCGAGCACCCATGCGACGACGTCCACGTCGGGCTCCGGCCCGGCCACGAGCAGTCCGGCCTCCTCGTCGTCCTCGGCGACGTCCAGCAGCACCCCGCCGCCGAGCAGCAGCAGCACGCCCTCGACCACCAGCACGCCTTCGAGCAGCTCGACGAAGCCGAAACCGCCTTGGTGCTGGCTGTTCTGCTGGCCCTGGTGAGGGCAGGCGTAGGGTCACCCCCCGTGGCCATCGTCGAAACCGTGCTGGGGCTCCTCCCGCGCCCCGCGCGGGCGCTGCTGATCAAGCACCGTGAACTGCTGAAGTTCGCCCTGGTCGGCGGCGCGTGCTTCGTGCTGACCAACGTCGTGAACTACGCGCTCAAACTGACCGTGCTGCGCGGCAACCCGGTGACGGCGTTGATCCTCGCGGTGCTCGTGGCGACCGTCGTGTCCTACGTGCTGTCACGGGAATGGTCGTTCCGCACGCGCGGCGGCCGGGAACGGCAGCACGAGGCGGCGTTGTTCTTCGTGATCAGCGGGATCGCGGTGGGCCTGAACTCGCTGCCGCTGGCGATCTCCCGTTACGTGCTCGAACTGCGCACCCCGCACGTCGGACTGTTCACGCAGGAGGTCGCCGACTATTTCAGCGGGATGGTCCTCGGCACGCTCGTGGCGATGCTGTTCCGCTGGTGGGCGTTCAAGAAATGGGTGTTCCCGCAGGCGGGCGCGCGGCCGAGGGTGGTGCGGGCGGCTCCCGCGGAAGAGGACGAACCGGACGTCCGGGCCGCCTGAACTCCTGCGCCCTCCCGCAGCTCCGTACACTGCGGGACGTGACCGTTGTGGAAAGCGTGCTTTCGCACACTCCCGAGCCGCTGCGCTCGGTGCTGATCAAACACCGGGAGCTGCTGAAGTTCGGCATCGTCGGTGGCACGACGTTCATCGTCGACAACGGTGTGTGGTACCTGCTCAAACTGAGCGTGCTGGAAGACAAGCCGACCACGGCGAAGGCGATCGCGATCATCGTAGCGACGATCGTGTCCTACATCCTCAACCGCGAGTGGTCGTTCCGCACGCGCGGCGGCCGCGAACGGCACCACGAGGCCGCGTTGTTCTTCGTGATCAGCGGGCTCGCCGTGGTCGTGAACCTGATCCCGCTGTACCTCTCGCGGTACGCGTTCCACCTCGAAGTCCCGCACGTGACCCGGTTCGTGCAGGAAACGGCGGACTTCATCAGCGGTTCGATCATCGGCATGCTGCTGGCGATGGTGTTCCGCTTCTGGGGTTTCAAGAAGTGGGTTTTCCCCGACGATCTCGGCCAGCGCCGCCGCGACGCGGTGAAAAGCGCGGATATTCGCGAATTGCGGCCCAAGATCTGACGCCGGGCGCGCAGCGCCTCCTTGAGGGGTGGCGGTCGGGCGACGGGTGGGCTTAGCGAGGCACACGTTCCGAGGGCCAGCGCACTTCGCGGACGTCTCCCGGACTCGGCACCCGCAGGAACAGGCTGAACACCGCGGGCCGCCTGCTCGACAGCTCCAGCCGCCCGCCGTCAGCCTCGGCCAGGGCGCGCGCCAGTGCCAGCCCGACACCCGTCGAACCGCCACCGGAGAACCCGCGCTCGAACACGTGCGGCGCCAGTTCGTCCGGAATGCCCGAACCCGTGTCGGTCACCTCGACGACCACCGTCCCCTCGGCGTCGCCGCGCCGCGCGGCCAGCGTGACCGTGCCGGCGCCGTGGCGGAGCGCGTTGTCCAGCAGCACCCCCACCACCTCCCGGAGACGGCCGGGCGTCGCCCGCGCGATCAGGCCGTCCCCGATCCGCAGCCGCAGGTTCCGCCCCTCCGCCCGCAGCAACTGCCGCCACTCCTGCGCGACCTCGGGCAACGCGGTGGCCAGCTCCACCGGCTCGGCGTCCACCTCGCTCGCCGCGCGAGCCGCCGCCAGCAGCTCCTCCAGCGCCTCGGACAACCGGTCCGCCTGCTCCTGCGCGGCGCGCGCCTCCTCGGCGACGTCGTGGTCGTCGACGATCGTGAGCGGCTCCAGGCGCAGCTGCAGCGCGGTGAGCCTGCTGCGGAGCTGGTGCGAAACGTCCCCGACCAGCTGCCGCTCCCGCTGCACGAGCTGCGCCAGCGCGGTGCCGGACGTGTCGAGCGCCTCGGCGACCATGTCCAGCTCCCCCACCCCGTACCGGCTGGGATCGGGCCGGAAGTCCCCGCCGCCGAGCTTCGCCGCGCGCTCCGCGACGTGCCGCAGCGGTTTGGCCAGCCGCCGCGCCGTCACGGTCGCGACGACGGTGCCGATGCTCACCGACAACACGACCAGCAGCAGCACGGCGAGCGTCACCGTGGTCTGCCGCGAGCGCAGCGGACCGGACGGGATCGCCAGCTCCAGCGTGCCGTCCCGCGCCAGCTGCACGCGCGCCGTCACCGGGTCCGTGCCGGGCTCGGAACCCTCGGTCTGCGCGGGCTGCCCCGGCAACCGCACCGTCAGCTTGCCGCCTGCCGGGATCGCGACCGCCACGGCCGCGAGGTCGGCGTCGCTGAGCTGCCCGTCCGCGAGATCGGTGTCCAGCGTCGCGGCGATCTGCGAAGCGCGGGCGCCCAGGTCCTCGGTGGTGATGCTGTCGACGAGCTTCCACGCCGTCACGCCCAGCGGGATCCCGAGCGCGGCGGCGGTCACCGCGACGGCGAGCAGGATGGCCAGCAGGATGCGGCGCCGCACGCCTACTCCGTGTTGAAGCGGAAGCCGACGCCCCGCACCGTCGCGATGCGGCGCTCGCCGTCACCGGAGTGCACGACCGCGCCCTTGCCGTCGCTGGTCACCGACAGCTTCCGCCGCAGCCACGACATGTGCATGTCGAGCGTCTTCGACGTCTTGGACTCCAGGTCGTTCCACACCTCGGCGAGGATCTCGTCGCGGCTGACGACCTGCCCGGCGCGGCTCATCAGCACCCGCAGCAGCTCGAACTCCTTGTTCGCGAGCTGGATCTCCTTGCCCTCGACGGTGACCAGCCGGGCGCCCAGGTCCATCCGGACGCCACCGGCCTCGAGCACCTCGGGCGCCCGGCGGCGCAGCAGCGCCCGGATGCGGGCGAGCAGCTCGGCGAGCCGGAACGGCTTGGCCACGTAGTCGTCCGCGCCCGCGTCGAGGCCCACGACGAAGTCCACCTCGTCGGTGCGGGCGGTGAGCATCAGCACCGGCAGCTCGGTGCCGCTCGCACGCAGGCGGCGGCACACCTCCAGGCCGTCCATCCCCGGCAGGCCCAGGTCGAGTACCAGCAGGTCGACGCGCTGCTCCCCGGTCGTCTCCAGCACGGTGGGCCCGTCGCCGACGACCTGGACCTCATAGCCCTCGCGCTGCAGGGCGCGCGACAACGGTTCCGCGATCGCCGGATCGTCCTCGGCGAGTAACACCATGCTCACCTGGCCAACTCTACGACCGGTCGGCGTGAAAACATCGTCGCGTGGCCAGCTACTCGGACGATCTCACTCTCGCAGGACGCCTCGCCGACGCCGCCGACGCGATCACCACCGCCCGGTTCCGCGCCCGCGACCTCGAAGTGAACAGCAAACCGGACCGCACGCCGGTGACCGACGCCGACACCGCCGTCGAGGACGCCGTGCGCGAACTGCTCGCCGCCGAGCGGCCGGACGACGCCGTCGCGGGTGAGGAGCGGGGCGGTTCCGGCTGGTCAGCGGGCCGCACGTGGATCCTCGACCCGATCGACGGCACCAAGAACTTCCTGCGGGGCGCGCCGGTGTGGGCCACGCTGATCGCGCTGGTCGAGGACGGCACACCCGTGGTCGGGATGGTGAGCGCGCCGCTGCTGGGCCGCCGGTGGTGGGCGAGCCTCGGCGAAGGCGCGTGGCTGCGGGATTCGGCGGGCGAACGGCGGATCTCGGTGTCCGGGGTGTCCTCACTGGACGACGCGTACCTGTCCACGACGCACCTGAACTCGTGGAGCGAGTACCACTCGCGCGAGGCGTACCTGGCGCTCAACGACGCGTGCTGGGAGACGCGCGCGTTCGGCGATTTCTGGTCGCACTGCCTGGTCGCGGAGGGCGCGATCGACCTGGCGGCGGAGGCGGTCGTGAACCCGTGGGACGTCGCGCCGATGCAGGTGCTGGTGACCGAGGCGGGCGGCCGGTTCAGCGACCTCGGCGGCGAGGTCCGGTTCGACGGCGGGTCGGCATTGTCGTCCAACGGGCGGCTGCACGACGCGGCGCTGGCGATCCTGCAGCGGCGCTGAACGGTCCGTGCAGAAATCCGCGCTGGTCCCCGGCGGGCTCGGCACCGATGCTGGACCCATGATTGCGCCGGACACCAAGGACTGGACGTGGGTGCTCGAGCGGCCGTGCCCGGAGTGCGGGCTCGACACGGCGAGCTTCGACCGCGAGGACGTGGGCAGGCTGCTGCGGGAGAACGCGGCGGAGTGGCAGCGGGTGCTGGCGCGGGAGGACGTGCGGGAGCGCCCGGCCGCGGACGTGTGGTCGCCGCTGGAGTACGCGTGCCACGTGCGTGACGCGTGCCGGATCTTCCTCGGGCGGCTGGAGTCGATGCTGTCCACGACGGACCCGGAGTTCCCGAACTGGGACCAGGACCGCACGGCGGTGGAGGCGGACTACGCGTCGCAGGACCCGGCGCGGGTGGCGGCGGAGCTGACCGAGGCGGCCGCACGCTTGGCAACGGCCTTCGACTCGGTGTCCGGCTCGGCGTGGCAGCGCACGGGCCGGCGCAGCGACGGTGCCCGGTTCACGGTGGAGACCTTCGCGCGCTACTTCCTGCACGACCCGGTGCACCACCTGCACGACGTCAGCTAGGCGGGCAGCGGCCCCACCGCGCCGCGGGCGACCTGCGCCCAGGCGAGGCGGCCGAAGAGGTAGTGGCAGGCGACCTGTTCGTTGGTGAAGCGCGCCCAGTCGTAGCGGTTTCCCTGCTCGCGCCAGAAGACCTCCCACACGGGAACGTCCTCTTCGGACTCGTCGGTGCGCAGGACGCACCAGGCGTTGTCGGCCTCGGCGCCGACCGAGACGACCTCGTGCGGCACCCCGATGACCTCCAGCCAGCGCAGGATGGAATCGACGTTCACTCCCCCTCCTCGAGGGCCAGGTATCCCAGGGTGACCAGCTCGTCGGCGGAGTGGACCGCGCGGTAGCGCAGGCCGCCGCCGGGCTGGCCGAACCACGGCGCGGAGGCCGTCTGCCACATCGGAACGGGCCGGAGCACGCGGTAGCGGCGGTACTCGGCCCCGGCGGCGGACGGCGGCAGCGACCGCTTGACGAACAGGGTGCCGGCGGGGGCGAAAACGCGCCCTTCGACGGGGCCGAAGCGGTCGAGGAGCGTGCCCTCGGGCAGGACCTCGGGCTCCCCCGCGTCGGCGCCGCCTTCCGGGTACAGCTCGCCGGGCGGCCAGGCGTACTCGGGGATCCCGTCGCGGTGGCCCGCGAGGAAGCGGCGGTCCCAGTCGCGTTCGGACAGTCCGCCGAGGGGGTCGTGTGTGTCGAAGAGCCCGGCGGGTGCTTGGTGCGACGGGTCGCTTTGGCGGCGGAGGCCGTTGCGCACGTTCTGGATGGCTTCGCCGGGGACGATGAGGTCGGAGCGCGGGTGGTCGTAGGGCGGGAAGCGGAGGCCGGCGGCGTAGTCGACTTCCTCGGGGGGCGGGGGCAGCTGGCGGTGCGGCCGCACGGTGGCGACCGGCAGGTGCCCGATGGGAAACATGGCAACAAGGAACAAGGCGACGATGCTCTCCCGCTCCTGGCGGGGCGCGCCCAGCGGCGGGTACGGCCCGGGGGCGGGCGGCGGTTGGGCGGGGAGGGGGCGCTGCTCCCAGCCGGGAGTGGCGGCGCGGTGGGGTTCGGGCCCGGCGGGGCGAGGGGTGGGGGTGGTGTCGGGGGGGGCGGGGTTGGCGGGGTTGGCGGGTGAGGCTGCGCCACCAGGCGGGGCCGGGGTGCTGCCGGGGGTGGCGGGGGTGGCCCGGTTACCGGGCCCGGCCGAGGAGCCGGGGGCCGGCGTGCTTTCGCGAAGGCCTGCGCCGCCGGGGGTGGCAGGGTTGCCGCTAAACGGGGCCGGAGTGCCTGGGGAAGCCGAAGTACTGGGCCTCCTGCCGGTAGTGCCGGGCTGGCCTGACGGTGCGCCCGCCGAGGCAGGAGGCCGGGACGAACCCGCGACTCCATCACGAGTGACCGGCGGCGCGAACCCACCAGGCGCCACATTCGGAAGCCCTGCTGGGGGTCGGGACAGGCCACCTCCGTCAGCGAGAGGCGGCATCGCGGAAGGCGGGCGGAACGCGGGCGAGGCCGATCCTTGCCCGGAAGGGGCGGCATCGACGGGCGGCGGGTAGCCCGCCGGCAGCGACGGACTGGGGTACGGAGCGGGCGCCCCCTCGGCGAAGCCAGAAGCGACCGTTCCCCCGGGGATCCCGGCCGGAGGGGTGGGGACGTCGTCGAAACCGCCCGGGGCGAGGAAGCCTCCGTACTGCCCCGTGCGGATCGGGCCCGTGCCCAGGTCGGGCGAACCACCGGCGAATGCTGAGTCCCCCGGGAGGGCGGCGGCATCGGGAGCTCCTGCGAGCCCGGAAGCCACCTCCCCGACCGATCCGGGGAGACCCGCCGCCGGACCAAACCCGGGGAGTCGCGCCGCATCCGCCGCTGGTCCGGGAGGCGCAGCCGGAACCGCCGCATCCCGCGCCAGCCCGGAAAGGCCTACCGCGGCATCCCTTGCCGCGCCATGCACCGCTTCCCCCGCGGCACCAGCCACCCCGGGAACGGCACCATCCGCCAGGCCCGCAACCCCATGCACCGCACCGTCGGCCAGCCCCGCCACACCATGCACCGCTTCCCCCGCGGCACCAGCCACACCGGGAACGACGCCCTCCGCAAGTCCGGCAACACCATGCACCGTCCCTCCGGCGGCGCCTGCCACCCCGTGCACCGCACCATCCGCGAGCCCCGCAACCCCATGCACCGTCTCTCCGGCGGCCCCCGCCACACCCCGCACGGCACCGTCGGTCAGCCCCGCCACACCGTGCACCGTCTCGCCAGCGGCCCCCGCCACGCCGTGCACCGCACCATCCGCGAGCCCCGCAACCCCGCGCACCGTCTCTCCGGCGGCCCCCGCCACACCGCGCACGGCACCGTCGGTCAGCCCCGCCACACCGTGAACGGCCTCCCCCGCGGCACCCGCCACCCCATGCACCGCACCATCCGTCAGCCCCGCAACCCCGCGCACCGCACCATCCGCCAGCCCCGCCACGCCGTGCACCGGCAGCCCACCCCCATGAGCAGGCTGCAGCAACCCACCCCCGGACAACCCGTCATCCACAGTGGACAAAACCCCACCGGGCAAACCGGTCACCGCGCTCAGCAACCCCCCGCCGTCCCCCATGCGGGCGCCCGGGTTCACGTGCAGCAGCTCCACCCCGCCCACACCGCCCCCACCGACCGCCGCCGCCAGGTCACTGCTCAGCGCACCCAGGTTCGCCGCCGTGCCCTTGAGCACCGTGTCCAGCCCCAGCAGCGCCGCCGGGTGTCCCGCGGCCGCCGCGACCTCCGCCGCATCACGGTTCTTCGCCGCGTCGACCAGGTGGCGCACCATCTCGACCTTCGCCGCCGCGACCTGCTCCGCCGCGTGCTCCAGGCGGTCCGCGGCCTCCCCCGCCCCCTGCGCCGCCAGCGTCAGGTGCCCGCGGTCCGGGTGGACGAACTCCGCCCACATCCCCCGCGCCGCATCCGCCGACGGGCCCGTCAGCGCTGCCGCCGCGGCGCTCGCCGTGCCGTCCGCCTCCGCGGCCAGCGCCGTCAGCTCGTTCTGCGCGTCCCGCCACGCCGTGGCCTGCTCGCGCAGCTTGTCCTCGTCCGCCTGCGGCCACGCCAAACCCGTCGCGGCGGCGAGGTCCGCGAGGTCCTTCGGCAGCTCGATCCCCATGACGTCAGTCCCGCACCGCGTCCGCCGCCGCCTCGTCGCCCGCCCGGTACCGGCGCGCCGCCTCCGCGAACGAACCGCCCGCCTGCGCCAGCCGCTCCGCCAGGCCCCGCACCCGCTCCGCCGCCTCGTCGGCCGCACCGACGTGCGCCGCCGCGAAGCTCCGTCCCACGGCGTCCGACCCCCACGCCGCCGACGCGCCCGCCAGCGCCCGCTCCAGCTCCGCCGACACGCGTGCCGCCCGCTCGACCAGCCCGTCGAACTCCCCTGCCCGCGCGGAAAGCCGCTCGACGTCGGATTCGAACCCGGTCACCGGGCTATCCAGTTCCGGTCCTCGTAGCTGTCCTCGTCCAGCGCGTGCTTCGGCCGCGAGACCTCCGGCGCGGCGAGATCGGCCGTGCCCAGCAGCAGCGCCTGCGGATCGGTGCCCGCCGGCAGGACCGGCGCCAGCACGTCCCCAGCCGCGCCGTACGCGCGCCGCGTCGCCTCACCCGTCACGCGCACGATCCGGTCGGCCAGCTCGGCGGGCCGGTACCGCCGGTACGCCTCCTCGGCGATCACCAGCCCCGTCAACGTCCCGCGCGCGCCCACGGTGGCCGTCACCAGGCCGTCCGGGTCACTCGCCGACGCCGTGACCGACGTGAGCTCGCGCTGCACCGAGGCGAGCTGCTCCCTGCTGCGCCGGTACCCGGCCAGCAGCTCCTCCACCTGCGCGCGGTGCTCGGTCACGGCACCCTCCTCGGTAGTACAGCGGTCGGCTTGGAGTTCCGACGCGCCCCGCGCCGCCCCGGTTCCCGGGATTCACCCGGCGAGCGCGTTGACCACCCGTGAGGGGCTGGGCCTGCCGAGCCGCTCCGCCATCCACTTGCTGGTGGCGACGAGCTTGTCCAGGTCCACACCGGTCTCCACGCCGAGCCCTTCGAGCGTCCACAGCAGGTCCTCGGTGGCGAGGTTCCCAGTGGCCGACTCCGCGTACGGGCACCCGCCGAGCCCGCCCGCCGACGAGTCCACCGTGGTGACCCCGCACCGCAGCGCGGTGACCGTGTTGGCCAGCGCCTGCCCGTAGGTGTCGTGGAAGTGCACCGCGAGCCGTTCGACGCCGACGCCCGCCTCCGCGAACGCGGCGAGCAGGCCCTCGACCTGCCCGGCGGTGGCCACACCGATCGTGTCGCCGAGGGACAGCTGCGAGCACCCCAGGTCCAGCAAGCGCTTTCCGGCGGTCACCACCTGCTCGTACGGGACGGGCCCCTCCCACGGGTCCCCGAAGCACATCGACAGGTACGCCCGCACGTCCATCCCGGCGTCGCGCGCGCCCGAGACCACCGGCTCGAACATGTCGAACTGCTTCTCGACGGTCGAGTTCAGGTTGCGCTGCGCGAAGGTTTCCGTGGCGCTGCCGAAGATCGCGATGTCCCGGCAGCCGGCGTCCAGCGCCCGCTTCAGCCCGCGCTCGTTGGGCACCAGCACCGGGTACCGCACGCCTTCGCGGCGCTGCAACCCGTCGAGGAGCTGCTCGGCGTCGGCCAGCTGCGGCACCCACTTCGGCGAGACGAAGCTCGTCGCCTCCAGCGTGGTCAGCCCCGCGTCGGCGAGCCGGTCCAGGAACTCCAGCTTGACCTCGACCGGCACGATCGTGCTCTCGTTCTGCAACCCGTCACGCGGCCCGACCTCCCAGATCGTCACGCGCGAAGGCAGTCCGTCCGCCGCTGCCCGCTGCGGCAGGCCCAGTTCCCTCGTGCCCATCTCAGCGCCTCCCCCTTGCCTGGGTTTCGCCGGGGAAGTCGTCGTACGGGTTGTCGTTGACTTCCCGGTAGATCACCGTGTGCACGTGCTCGACGGACGGGATGTCCTCGAAGCGCAACGGCTCGTGCGACGCGGACTCGATCACCAGCGTGCCGCAGCCGAAGATGCGGTCGACGAGCCCGTGCTCGAACTGCACGCTGTTGATGCGGCTCATCGGGATGTCGATGCCGACGCGCTTGAGCACGCCCTCCCGCGTGATGAGCCGGTCCGTGGTGACGATGAAGTGCGTGGTGCGCCAGCGGATCAGCGGAGCGAGGAACAGCCAGCAGATCAGCACGACGCCCACGACGCCGATCGCGATGCGGGACACGTCGTGCCACGGCGCGGCGAGCCCGCCGGTGAGCGTCAGCAGCCAGACGCCGGCGGCGACGGTGACGACCAGCCAGAACACCGGCCAGATGAGCATCTTGAAGTGCGGATGGCTGTGCACAACGACCTGTTCGTGCTCGCTGAGCAGGTCCTCCGGGTACGCCACTTCGGCACCCTCCGATCCTCGGCTGCTGGTGGGGTCACGGTACCGCTCGCAGGTGCACGACGTCCCCGGCGAACACCAGGTGCCGCTTGCCCTGTTCGTCCTCGACGATCAGCTGCCCGGCCGGATCGACGTCGGTGGCGGTGCCCAGCAGTCCGGCGTCACCGGGCAGCATCACCCTGACCTGCTGCCCGAGCGTGTCGCAGGCCTTGCGGTACTCGTCGAGCATCCCGGCGTGGCCGAGATCACCGCCCGCTTCGCGCCAGCGCCCCTCGCGCGCGGCGAAGGCGGTCAGCAGCAGTTCGGCGACCTCGGTGCGGTCGGTGGTGCGGGCGCCGTTCTCGGCGAGGGACGTCGGGCGCAGCCCACCGGCGCCGGGCCGCACGCCGGGGCCGAGCGGCCGGACGTTGAGCCCGATGCCCAGCACGACGGCGACCTCCTCGGCCGCGACGGCCTCGGCGAGGATCCCGGCGCACTTGCCGCGGTCGGGTCCGGCGAGGACGTCGTTGGGCCACTTGAGCGCCGCGTCGACGCCGAGTTCCCTGGCCAGGTCCAGCACGGCGAGCCCGGCGACGATCGCCAGCGAGCCCAGGTCGGCGAACGCGACACCCTGCGGGCGCAGCAGCACGCTCAGGCACAGGGCGCTGTCCTTCGGGGAAATCCACTCCCGGCCGCGGCGGCCGACCCCCGCGGTCTGCTCCTCGGCGATGAGCACGGTGCGGTCGGGTGCCCCGTCGACGGCGGCCGCCCGCAGGTCGGCGTTGGTCGAACCGGTGCTGCTCACGACGTCCACCGCCGCGTAGGGGCCGACGAGCCCGGCACGCAGGCGCGCCGCGTTGATCAGGGTCATGTGCGGGAGACTAATAACGTCACGGCGATTCACTCGTTGGGGAGGGCGAAAGTTCCCTAACCTCGGGTAGGTGACCATTCGTTCCCCCAAGTGGGCCCGCGCGGCGGCGGGCCGGGCTCTGATCGCGCTGGTCCTCGTCGGCGGGCTGGTGGCCGGTGGCTGGTTGCTCGCGCGGGCGCCCGAGCGGCCGCCGGTGCCGCTGCCCGCGGCCGCGGCCCAGCCGGAGGGCAACGCGGCGACGGCGGCTGGTCCTTCCGTGCTGGAGGTGAGCGCGCCCGTGCAGGCGCAGGCCCCCCAGCAGCAGGGGCCCAGCGAGCTGGAGAAGTGGGCGGCGGGGTTGAGCGGGGCACTGGACATCCCGGAGCGCGCGTTGCTCGGCTACGCCAACGGTGAGCTCACGCTCCGCAGGGAACAGCCGGCGTGCCACCTGTCCTGGGTCACACTGGCGGGGATAGGCAAGGCCAGTTCCGATCACGGACGGTACGGGGGCAACGGGCTCGACGCCGCCGGGGCGCAGACGCGAGCGCTCGGCGCCGTGCCGCTGCAGGGCGCGGCCGGGGAGGCGGCGAGCGAGCAGCGCAGCGGGCCGATGCAGCTGACGCGGCAGGAGTGGCAGCGCGCGGGCGCCGGCGGGAACATCCAGGACATCGACGACGCGGCGGTGGCGGCCGGGCGCGTGCTGTGTGCGGGCGGACGTGACCTCCAGGCCGGGCTCGGCTGGTGGAAGGCGATCGAGAACTACCGCGATTCGGCGCTGTTCCGGCAGCAGGTGCTGGGCAACGCGCAGCTGTACGCGACGCTGTCGCTGGCGCCGCAGACGGCTTCGGCGCCGTCGGTGCGTGCCGTGCGGTTCGCGCTCGACCAGCTCGGCCTGCCCTACGTGTGGGGCGGCAACGGGCCGGACGCGGGTGCGGCGGGGTTCGACTGCTCGGGGCTGACGAAGGCGGCCTACGACTCGGCGGGCGTGGCGCTGCCGCGCACGGCGGATTCGCAGTTCCGCGCGGAACCGCCGGTGGCGGGGGAACCGAGGATGGGTGACCTGGTGTTCTACGGCAGCCCGTCGACGCGCATCCACCACGTGGGGTTGTACCTGGGCAACGGCTTGATGATCAACGCGCCGACCGAGGGCATGGCCGTGCAGATCGCGACGTACCACGTCGCCGGGGACGACTACGCCGGCGCCGGACGTCCGTCTATTTAGGACACAGCGGCGGCGGTGGGCGGTGGCGCCAGCCCGGTCCGGCGTCGCATCCGGACCTGCACTGGCCACCTTCGACGACCTCTCGGCTCCGCGCATCGTCGCCTCGGTCAACGACCACGACGCGCGGATCGCCAAGGTGGCCGGCTATCGGGGGTCCCGCCGGGGCGGGATGCGGAACAGCCGTTCGGCGTTGGCGTGGCTGATCAGCGCGCGTTGCTCGTCGGTGAGGTCGGCCGCGGCCAGGAAGCCCGTCGCGACTTCGCTGTCTTCGTACGGGTAGTCGATCGCGAACATGAGCCGTTCCGCGCCGACCTTCCGCAGGGCGTACTCGAACACGTCCTGGTCGTACATCCCGCTGGTCGTGAGAGTGAAGTTGCGCAGGACGTACTCGCTGGGCTTGAGCTCCAGCTTCACCATGCCGAGCAGGTCGCCCGCCCAGCGGTAGGTCTTCTCGTAGATGTTGTCCAGCCGCCAGAGCCAGAACGGCAGCCCTTCCCCCAGATGCCCGAGGACGATCTTCAGGCCGGGGTGGCGATCGAGCGCGCCGCTCAGGATGAGCCGGACCGCGTGGGTGCCCGCCTCGGCCTGGAACCCCCACAGCGCCGCCACCATGCCGTAGTCCCGGAACGGCGCCATCATCTGCGGGCTGGGCGAGCGCGGGTGCAGGTACAGCGTGGCGTCCTGCTCGGTCAGTGCCGCGAGCACCGGCTCCATCTCCGGCTCGTCCAGGTAGTGGCCGCCCGTGTGGGATCCGATGAGGATCCCGCCGAACCCCGGCATGCCCATCACCCGGCGCACCTCGGCCGCCGCAGCCTCGGGATCCTGCGGCGCCACCGCACCGAGTCCCGCGAAGCGCCCGGGGTGCCGGCGGATCAGGTCGGCGAGCGTGTCGTTCATCTCCCGTGCGAGCGACGTCGCGCGGGCGGCATCGGCGTACAGCTGCACGCCGGGCGGGTTGAGGCTCAGCACCGACAGGTCGACGCCCGCCGCGTCCATCTCGGCCAGCCGCGTGGGAACGTCACTGAGCCGGGGACGCATCACCGGGTCACGCGGGAAGTTCACCACGAACGCCTGCTCGGGCTCCTCCCCCGGAGCCACCGCGAGGTTCTCGATCTCGTCCCAGAAGCGCCCGGTCGCGAAATGTTCCTTGACCGCGATCAGCCGGTGCGCGCCCGTGCCGGTCACAGCTTCATCCCGCCGGACGCCTCGATGCGTTCGCCGTTGATCCAGCCGGTGTCGTCGGACAGCAGCGCGGCGACGACCCGGCCGATCTCCTCGGGCTCGGCCGGGCGGCCGAGGGCGGTGATGGCGCCGACGCGCTTGCGGTACTCCGGGTCGTCGCGGATGACTCCCCCGCTGAAGTCGGTCGCCGTCGCGCCGGGCGCCAGCGTGTTGACCCTGATGCCGCGTGGGGCGAGCTCCGTGGCGAGATACCTGGTCAGCGGCTCGATCGCGCCCTTGCTCACCGCGTACGCGGCTTTGCCGGGGAAGACGAAGCGC
Source organism: Amycolatopsis sacchari (assembly GCF_900114035.1). GTDB lineage: Bacteria > Actinomycetota > Actinomycetes > Mycobacteriales > Pseudonocardiaceae > Amycolatopsis_E > Amycolatopsis_E sacchari. The sequence goes on from NZ_FORP01000028.1 coordinate 27,512, forward strand.
ACGAGCCCCGAAGAGAGGTTCACTATCCGCCCGCCGTCCCGGATCAGCGGGACGAGCTGCTGCGTGACGAAGAAGACACCGCGCACGTTGACGGCGTACAGCCGGTCGAGATCCTCCACCGTGGTCTCCGCGAACGAGGCGGTGTGCCAGATCCCCGCGTTGTTGACCAGGTAGTCGAACCGGTCGACGCCCATCGCGGCGAGTTCGGCGCGCACTTGCGCGGCGAAGGAGTCCAGGGTGCCGACTTCGCTCACGTCCACTCGCAGTGCGCTGACGAGCCCACCGTGCTTACGCGCCTCGGCAGTCACCTCGTCCGCGGCGCCGGCGTCGGAGTTGTAGGTGAAGATGACATCGAGCCCGCGGGCGGCCAGGTTCAGCACCGCCGAGCGGCCGATACCGCGGCTGCCGCCGGTCACGATCGCCACTCGCCGCGCCGCGTCGCCGCGATCCGTCGACGAACCGGTTTCCGCCATGGTTGTCTCCTGTGTTCGCATCGTCCGTCGACGTTCGTAGATCCACTTGAGACGCTAGGGACGGGACCGCAGGAGGAAGAAGGTCTCGTTGCTCCTAGGGCCGTCAGGACCAGGCACCGCCCGTTGACCGACGGCTCGCGTCAGTGCGCTCGCGCGTGGCACCGTGGTGGCAGGAGGCGTGGTGGACCCCAGTGACGCGAACACACTCCGCCGCATGGCCGGGCTGGCGACCCCGATGGCCCTGCGCGTCGCGGTGACCCTTGGCCTGCCGGACCGGCTCCTCGACGACGCGGCCACCGCCGACCGGCTCGCGGAAGAGCTCGACGTGTCACCCGTCGCGCTCGACCTGTTGCTGGGCCACCTCGCGACCCTCGGCGTCGTCGAGCGGACATCCGCCGGTTACCGGACCACCGAGTTCGGCGCGCACCTCTGCGCCGGCGCGGACGGTGGCTTCACGAACCTCCTGCTGCGCCTGGATTCCGCCGCGGGCAGGGCCGAGCTGGCGTTCGTCGAACTGGCCCACAGCATCGCCACCGGGCAAGCCGCCTACCCGCGCCGCTACGGCCGGGACTTCTGGGCCGACCTCGCCGAACAACCGCACCTGCGCGAGACGTTCGACCGGCAGATGACCCTGCGGTTCCACGAGCAGATTCCGCAGATCGTCGCCGGTTTCGACTGGTCCCGGTTCACCACGATCGTCGACGTCGGCGGCGGCCCGGGCACCCTGCTCGCCGCGATCCTGACCGCCCACCCCCGGCTGCGCGGCCACCTGGTCGACGTGACGGCCGACGCCCGGCGCACCCTGAGGCACCTCGACGACCGGGCCGAGGTGACCGTGCGCAGCTTCTTCGACCCGCTCCCCGCGGGCGCGGACGCCTACCTGCTGTCCGACATCCTCCACAACTGGGACGACGAGCACGCCCACCGGATCCTCGCCCGGTGCGCGGAGGCGGCCCGCCCGGCAGGCCGCGTCCTCGTCATCGAACCCGTCGGAGGGCGGGCCGGCACCGACATGGACCTGGCCATGCTCGTGATCCACGGCGGCCGCGAACGCCGGGTCGACGAGTTCCGCGAACTCGCCGCACCCCACGGTCTGGTCCTCGACACCGTGACCGACTTGACCGGCCAGCGCTGCCTCCTCGAATTCGCCTCAGCCGGATGAGGCGGCGGACAGCGCCCGCAGGTCGTCGAAGGCCTGCGACAGGTGCTCGTACACGCTCTGCGAGGGGTCGTCGATCCACGCCTGCAGCGCGTGGTGGAAGGCGGCCCAGCCGGTCTGCGCGGCCAGGTCGGCCAACCGGTCGGCGACGCCGCGCTGCCGCAACGCCTCCGCGCAGGCCTCGGTGAGCGAGGCGTTCTTGGCCAGCTCGCGTTCCCGCAGCGCGGGCGTCGCGGCGATGATCTCCAGCCGCGGTTCGGTGTACGGGCGGCTGGCTTCGAGGATCCGCGCGGCCTTCCGGAAGGCGTAGAACAGCACGTCGAACGGCGGCAGGCCGCCGGGCGCTTCGGCCACCGACTGCGTCAGCTCGGCTCGCAGGTCGGCCTCGCCGTCGAAGAGCACCTCGCGCTTGTCGGGGAAGTGCCGGAAGAAGGTGCGCTCGTTGACGCCCGCCCTCGCGGCGATCTCCGCCGTGGTGGTGCCGTCGAACCCGCGTTCCCGGTACAGCTCCAGCGCGGCCTGCCGCAGCCGCTGCCGTGCTTCTGCTCCGCTTCTGGGCACCTCCGCAGCTTACCCGCGTTGCGCCAGTGACTGGCCTCACGTTGCGCCAGTCACTGGCGCTACGCGTAGAGTCCGTTAGTGCCAGTCACTGGCGTTACAGGAAAGGCTCACCCATGCACCTCTTCGTCACCGGCGGGACCGGCCAGACCGGGCCGGCCGTCGTCGCGGAACTCGTCGCGGCCGGGCACACCGTCACCGGCCTGGCCCGCTCGACCGCCGCCGCCGCGCGGCTGGAGTCACTCGGCGCGAAAGCACACCGCGGCTCCTTGGAAGACCTCGACAGCCTGCGGGCCGGCGCGGAAAACGCCGACGGCGTCCTGCACATGGCCTACGGCGGCGATTTCGCCGATCCGGACGACCTCATCCGTCGCGACCGCGCGGCGATCGAGGCGCTCGGGCAGGCTCTGGCCGGGACCGGCAAGCCACTCGTGAGCACCTCGGGCACGTTGGTCATGCGGCCGGGACGGGTCGCCACCGAGCAGGACGCGCCGGATCCCGGTTCGGTCGCCGCCTTCCGCATCGCGGGTGAGCGGGCGTGCCTGGACTTCGCCGAGCGGGGCGTCCGGGCGAGCGTCGTGCGGCTCGCGCCCACCGTGCACGGCCCGAGCGACCACGGGTTCGTCCCGGCCCTGATCGCGGCGGCGCGGCGAGCGGGCGTCTCGGCCTACCTCGGGGACGGCACCAACCGCTGGCCCGCGGTCCACCGCTTCGACGCGGCGCGTCTTTTCCGCCTGGCACTGGAGAAAGCGCCCGCCGGGAGCGTGTTGCACGGGGTCGCGGAAAGCGCTGTCACGGTCAGGAGCATTGCCGAGCGGATCGGGCGAGTGCTCGGCGTCCCCACCGTTTCACTGACCCTCGATGAGGCCGCCAAACACCTCGGAAACCCTTTCCTCGCCAGGTTCTTCTCCCTCGACGTGCCCGTTTCGAGCGAGCACACCCGGGCGTTGCTGGGCTGGACGCCGGAGCACAAGGGGTTGCTGGAGGACCTGGAAACCGGCGACTACTTCACACCGGAAGCCAGCCGCCGCGCCGAGGAGATCTGGCTCGCCCACAGCAACTGACGCACGAGAGGAAAGCCATGCCCATCGAAGACCTGCGTCCCACCGTCGACTGGGACAAGTACCGGACGCTCACGCTGGAGCGGCGCGACAACGGGGTCCTGCTCGTCACGATCGCCGCGCCCGAGGGACATCCCGCCCCCACGCTCACGCGCCGCCACACCGAGATCAGCTGCCTCTGGCGGGATTTCGCCGACGACCCCGCACTGCGGGTCGCGGTCATCACCGGCACCGGGGATCACTTCTGGACGGTGGAGGGCGACGAAGGCATCGACGAGATGCGCGAAAACCCCGGCCACTACGGCAATACCGTCAACCTCATCCGCGAGGGCCTGACGAACGTGCGCGGCATCGTCGACTGCGACAAGCCGATCGTCTCCGCCATCAACGGCGAGGCGATGGGTTCGGGGCTCGCGACGGCACTGCTGGCGGACATCAGCGTCGCGTCGACGGAGGCGCGCCTGATCGACGGGCACCTCTTGCAGGGCATCGTCGCGGGGGACCATTCGGTGCTGAGCTGGCCGCTGCTGTGCGGGCTCGCCAAGGCCAAGCTGTACCTGCTCGCCTCGGCGGACCTCACCGGCGAGGTGGCCGAGCGCATCGGCCTCGTGAGTCTCGCGGTCCCGCCCGGCGAGGTGCTCGGCACCGCACTGGGCATCGCGGACCGGATGGCGGCGGGGCCGCAGCACGCACTGCGGTGGACCAAACGCTCGCTCAACCACTGGCTGCGCACCGCCGTCCCGGCCTTCGAGGCGTCGCTCGCCTTCGAGGCCTTGAGCTTCTTCGGGCCGGACCTCGCCGAGGCGCTCACCGCTCAGGTCGAGCGACGGCAACCGCGGTTCGCCGAACCGGCGCACTGGTAACCCGCCTCACTCCAACCCCTTGAGCGCGCGCAACAGCAACATCGTCAGCGCACGCTCGTCCTCCTCCACCGCCCCCAGCAGGGCCTCGTCCGCCGCGCGGATCGTCTCGCGGGCCTTTTCCAGCAGTTCGGCCCCGGTGGCCGTCACGTGCAGCTCCGCCGTCCGGCCGCGGCCCGGCTCGCTGCGTCGTTCGATCGCGCCCAGTGCCTCCAGCTGCGCGAGCGTCGACTGCATGCTCTGGACCGTGACGCCGGCGCGGCGGGCGAGGTCGCTGTAGGACAGGCCCGGTTGCCCGGCCAGGTGCCCGAGCGCCGAGAGGTGCCGCAGCGACAGCCCGCTGCGCTTGAGGTCGGCGTCGATGCGGTCCCGCAGCCGCCGTCCGAGCAGGACGAGCAGCATCGCGGGGCTCGACGCGGGTGGTTGCGGCGCGGTCACGTCCCGCATCCTCGCAGAGGACCCGGTTTCAGGCTCCCTCAAACTTCGGTTACAGTCAGGCTGAAACTCGAAGGAGGAGCCCGTGAACAAGGTCCTGCTCTCCATCCACGTCCTCGCGGCGATCGTGTTGATCGGCCCGGTCACCGTCGCCGCGAGCCTGTTCCCGCGTTACGTGCGGGCGAAGGAACCCGGCGTGCTGCGGGCGTTGCACCGGATCAGCAGCGGGTACGCGGTCGCGGGCCTCGCGGTGCCGGTGTTCGGGATCGCGCTGGGCGCGCAGATGGGCGTCCTCGGCGACGCGTGGCTCGTGATCTCGATGGCGCTGACCGCGATCGCCGCCCTGCTGCTCGCCCTCGTGATCGTGCCCGCGCAACGGCGGACGCTCGCCGCGGTGGAACGGGACGAGCAGCCCGGCGGACCCAACCTCGGGATGATCACCGGCATCTTCGGCCTGCTGTGGGCGGTCGTGGTGGTGCTGATGATCGTGCGGCCCGGCTCCACGACGGGGGTGTGAGCGTGCGAACCGTCGCCCTCGTCGAAGCGCTGAGCCTGCTCGTCCTCCTCGGCAACCTCGCCACCGTCCACGTGCCGCAGGTCGCCGCCATCGTCGGCCCCCTGCACGGCACCGCCTACCTCGCCGGGATCGCACTCGCCTGCGCGCGTTCGCACGACGTCCGGACGCGGCTGCTCAGCCTGATCCCCGCCGTCGGCGCGTTCCTCGCCTCGCGTGCGATCACGACTGCCGAGCGAGAGCAGCGGGCGCGCGCCTGAGCTCGCGGCGGTCCCACAGGCTCAGCATCGGCGTCGCCATCACGGTGGTCACGATCGCCACCAGCACGAGCACGCTGAACAGCTCACGCGTGACGATCCCCGCCGCCAGCCCGACGTTGATCGCGATGAGCTGCATCAGACCACGGGCGTTCATCAGCGTGCCGACCCGCAGCGCGATCGCGTTCGGCTCCCCCGCGACGCGCGCGGCCGCCCAGCAGGCGCCGAACTTGCCCGCGATCGCGACCACGATCGCCGCCACCGCGAACACGAGCACGGACGGCTGGACCAGCAGGCCGAAGTCGGTGTTGAGGCCCGAGTACGTGAAGAACAACGGCAGGAACACGGTGGCGACGGGCGTGAGCTTGTCGACGGCCCGGTCCACGGCCTCCGACCGCGGGAACACCACGCCGAGGCTGAACGCCCCGAACACCGCGTACAGCCCGATCTTGTCGGTGTACCAGGCGGCGAGGAACAACACGACGACGACCGCGAGCAGCAGGTGCTCGGGCGCGAGCCTGCCGGTCACCGGCACGACGCGTCCCCGCACCCTCGCCACGACGGCCAACAGCGCCAGCAGCACGAACGTGCCGCCCACGGCGAGCGAAACCGGGCCCGCGCTGCCCGCGGCGATGCTCAGCACGGCGGCCAGGAGGAGCCACGCGACCGCGTCGTCGAGCGCGCCGCACGCCAGCGCGATCGAGCCGAAGCGGGTGCCGGTGAGCCCGCGTTCGAGGATGATCCGTGCCAGCATGGGAAAAGCCGTGATCGCGAGCGTCACGCCGACGAACGCGATCGACACGAACAGCGGCACCCCGGGCGGGAAGATGTTCACCCTGCCGACGGCCAGCCACGTCAGCAGCCCGCCCAGGACCAGCGGCGCGACCATCCCCGCCGTGGAGATCAGGCTCGCCGGTCCCGCGACGCGGCGCACCTGCTCGGTGCGGAACTCGTAGCCCGACTTGAACATGAACACGACGAGCCCGATCTGGCCGACGACGTACAGCACGGGCCGGAGTTGTTGCGGGAACACGAAGTTCTCGACCCCGGGTGCCAGCAGGCCCAGCACGGACGGGCCGAGCACGACCCCGGCGACCATCTCGCCCACCACCGGTGGCTGGCCCGCGGCCCGCAGCACCCAGCCGACGAGCCGGCACACGAGGAGGATCACGATCAGCGCGAGGAAGAACGTGGGGGCGAGTTCGGTGGCGGACATGGTTTTCCCCTCAGTGCACCGGACATCTGGACGGGGCTGGGTCTGCGAAGTAGCGGCCGGCGAGCCGCCGGTGCCGCGCGTCGAGCACCATGAAGGTGCCGAGGCCGAGCTGCAGGAAGCTGCGACCCACGTCCTCCCACCGGTCCCGCACGCGCAGGAAGGTCCGGATCGCCCGCAGCCGCGCCGGGGAAACGCTTTCTCCGCGTGGGACCAGCAGGCACGGGCCGCGGCTGGGCAGTGAGCGGGTGTGGGTGACGGTGGAGTCGAGGGTGAAGCGCCGCAACACTTCCCGCACCGCAGCACGCATCGCGAGCGGAGCCAGCCGCCACGCGGGGCACGGGCGGTTGGCGGCGATGCCGTACGGGATGTGGTGGGCTTCCTTGGCGGAAAGCGCTTCCCACCGGTCCGGGTCGAACCGCCCGGGATCTTCGTAACCGGTGGCGTGGTAGGCGGGATAACTGAAGCACAGCACCGACCCCGCGGGGAGCGTCGTGTCCTCGTCGAGGGTGATCTCGTCCTTGGTGATCCGGTGCGCGATGCCGAACAGCGGGTACAGCCGCATGGTCTCGTCGAGCACGTGCCCCAGGTAACGATCGTCCGCAGTGGACGCTCGCTCCTGTATTTCCCGGTGCTGGGCAAGGGCGAGCAGCACGTGTGCCATGCCCTCGGACAGTTGCACGACGGCGGTGTTGAAGAAGGTGCCCTGCAGGTAGTGCACCTGTTCCCGCGGGCTGAGTGACGCGGGCAGCTCGTGCGGCACATCCCCCAGCCGTCGTGCCAGGTACCGAGTCAGGCGCTCGCGACGCTTCATGTGCCGCAGGCCGGTGCACTTCAGGGCCGTCACGACGTCGTTCGCGTGCCCCACGATCAGCTCGCGCGCCTCGCGCGGGCAGGGCTCGCCGAACACCAGCTCGTAGCAGAACTCCGCCCACACCGGCATCATCAGGTCGCGCAGCCGCACGAGCCCGCCGGGGAAGCCGTCCAGCACCGCGGCCGTGCACCGCGTGACCGCCTCCGTGATCCGGTCGCTCGGGCCGGACAGGATGCGCAGGGTCGTCCTGGCCACCTCGTCGTAGCGCGGCCCGTCCTCCAGGTGTTCCTGGTGCACCTCGGGGCCCGGGGAAAGCCAGTACCAGAACAGGTCCGACAACCCGGCGCCCTCGCTGCGGCCGCGGGCCGCCGGGTGGGAGTAGATCTCCCGGAACCGTTCGGGCCCGAACCGCTCGTTGGGGAAGGTGATCGCGTTGTCCCCGTTGACGAGTTCGAAAACCTTGCCACGCAGGGAAACCACGCGTTCGGCGAGCGTCACCACTTGCCCCCTTCCGGTCCGCGCACGGTGACCAGATCACGCGTCAGGTCCGCGAGCCGGCGTCCGCCGCACAACGCCAGCGCGTCGTCGAACTCCTCCCGCAGCAGCTCCAGCACCTGCCGCACCCCGGACTCCCCCGCCGCGGCCAGCCCCCACAACACGGGTCTCCCGATGCCCACCGCGGTCGCGCCGAGCGCGAGCGCGATCGCGACGTCGGTGCCCCGCCGGACGCCGCCGTCGAGCAACACGGGCACCCGCCCGCCGACGACTTCGACGATCCGGGGCAGCACGTCGACCGGCGCGGGTGCGGCGTCGAGCTGGCGGCCGCCGTGGTTGGACACGAGGATCCCGTCCATCCCGTGCTCGACGGCGAGGTGCGCGTCCTCGGGGTGCAGCACGCCCTTGAGCAGCACCGGCAACGACGTCGACTCCCGCAGCCGGTCGAGGTCCGCCCACGACAGGGCCGGCGACATCTCGATGTTCCGCGGACCGCCGGGCAGGTCACGCATGTTCTCCGCGAACAGCCCGTCGGGCAGGTCGGTGAACCCGTGCCGCCGGTCGCGTTCGTGCCGCCCGAACACGGGCGAGTCGACCGTGACGACCAGCGCCGAGCAGCCCGCGTCCGCCGCCCGGCGCACGAGGAGGTCGGTCACCTCGCGGTCGGTCTGCAGGTAGAGCTGGAACCACAGCGTCGCGCCGGGATCGACCTCGCGGGCCGCGGCGGCCATGTCCCCGATCGCCACCGTGGCGGCCATGCTCGCGATCAACACAGTGCCCGCCGCGGCGACCGCGCGTGCCGTCGCCAGCTCGCCGTCCGGGTGGGCAAGCCGGTGAAATGCCGTAGGAGACACGAAAACCGGCATCGACGCCTCGGCGCCCGGCAGCCGCACCGCGAGGTCCCGCGTCGCACTGCCCGGCAGGATCCGCGGCAGCAGCGCCAGGCGCCGGAACGACCGCTCGTTGTCGGCGAGCGCGACCTCGTCGCCCGCGCCACCCGCGAAGTAGTCGTAGTGCTCGGGCGCGAGGCGTTGCCGTGCCACGTCGTGCAGCTCGGCGAGGCTCGTCACGCCAGGCTCACCGGCTGCTGGGCACGCAGGTACTCCCGCAGCGGAGCGCGGTGCACCCGCTCGCTGTCCCACTCGTTTTCGAGGTTCTCGGTGACGTGGTGCTCGTCGAGCAGCTGCCCCGCCCGGTACCGGCGGACCACCGGGTGCAGGTACCGCCCGTCGAGACCGCTGGTGTCCTCCTGCGACACGCGGCCCGCGGAGACGTCGAACGGGTTGACCTTGTCGTGGTCGGCGCCGTATTCGAGGGTGACCGTGAGGTAGGTGTCGACGTCGCCGAATTCGCCGCGTGTGACGGCGTCGTGCAGGTAGTCGACCGGCATCTCCTCGGCGTAGCGCACGGAGCCATCGGCGGCGAAGAACACGGCGTCACCGAGGAAACCGAACATCTGCCACAGCGCCGAGGTGCGGTTGACGCGTTCGATGATCGCGCCGGTGACCGCTTCCGGCGTGCCGTCCAGCTCGCGGGCGGGCCACGGCACGCCGTGGTGGCGGTGTTCGAGGATCCGGTGCAGCGCCCGCACCGCGTACCGGAAGCCGTGGATGAACCCGCTGGTGGACTTCTTGAAGTCGCGGACCTGCGTGATCGTCCCGGCGAAGTAGAGGCTGGGCACGTTCACCGACTCCCACGCCGCGGTCTGCGCCGGGAACCGGTCCTTGATCGCCAGCTCCGGGCGGCACTCCGGGGCGAAGATCGAGGCGTCGAACCGGAAGCCGGTGGCGAGGATGACGCGGTCGTAGCGGATTTCCTTGATCACCTCGTTCACCCGCTCGAACGCGACCCGCACGAGGTAGCCGTCGCCGTCGCGCCGGATGCTCAGCACCCGCCCGTCCAGCAGCGCGTTCTGTGACTTGAGCTGGTAGGTGTCGAGGAAGTTGTTGTTGACCGCCCGCAGGTGGCCGACGAAGTGCGTCTGCCACGCCAGGCGCAGCGAGCCGGACCCGGCGACGTGGATGACGGCCGCCGTCTCGATCAGGTTGTCGGCGGTCTCGAACGCGGAGTTGCCACGCCCGATGATCAGCACCTTCTGGTTCGTGTACCCGGCGGGATCGACCGGCATGTCGACGTACCGCTCGGCCAGTTCCGCGCCCTCGATGTCCGGGATGTACGGCTTGGTCACCCCGGTCGCGACGATCACCCGTTTCGCCCGGTAAGTGCCGCCGTCCTGGTCCGTGGCCACGAAGTCGTCCGGCTTGGTGATCTCGACGATGCGGGTGCCGAAGCGGATCACGAGGCCGTGCCGGACGGCGAAGTCGCCGAGGTAACGCACCATGTCCTCGGCCGGCGGGAAGTACCGCGGCGTGTACCGGGTGAACAGCGGATCGTTTTCCTCGGTGAGGAGGGAATTCCAGTCGACCCGCAGGTTCAGCTCCGGATCGGTCCACCCGGTGTGCACCTTGTTGCTGGAGATCAGCTGGCGGTGCCGCGGAAAAGCGGTGAAGAAAGTTCCGGGCGATTCGCCCGATTCCACGATGAGGTACCGGTGGCCCGAACGGCCGAGGAAATAGCCCATCTGGAGGCCCGCGGGACCGGCCCCGATCACGAGGTAGTCGAGAGTTTCCTCTGCAGACAACGAAAATCTCCTCCCAGTGCGCGCAGCCCCAGCTAGTTGAAGCTTGAACCAATGATCACGAATTGGGTACGTGATTCAGATCACAGTCAATTCGTCGTAGGCCGAACGGAGGTTCTTCACGCAAATCTGACGATTTAGTCCAGGGAGTGGATCTTCTGGTACAACGACGACATGACAGACGTGTTCCCGCGAACACTGCTCGACGCGCTCGCCGCCGATTCCGCCACCCCCGCCTTCGAGCACGGCGGCCGCACCGTTTCCCGCGGCGAGCTGCTGGACCTGGTTTCGCGGTACGCCGGCGGCCTCCTCGCCGCTGGTCTGGACCAGCCGGCGGAGGTCGCCGTGGCGACCGGCGTCACGCCAGAGGGCTTCGCGGTCCAGACCGCCGCACACGCGCTCGGGCACTGCGTGGTCGCCGTCAAACCCGGGCTCACCGTGGCGGAAGCGGCGCACGTCGTGGGCGGCGCCGACGTGGTCGTGACGGACGCGACCACCCAGCCCGAGGTCCTGGCCGCGGCACGCAAGGTGCTGCCGCTGGGCACCCTGGCCGCCGAACCGGTCCCGCTCGCGCCCCGCGGGCGCCCGGACGACCTCGCCACAGTGGTCTATACCAGCGGCAGCACGGGACTGCCCAAGGGCGTGGAGTTCACCTACGCCGCGATGACCGCGCGCTGGGCCTGGCGGACCGACGGCTGGACGGACGACACGCGGCGGCTCGCCGGGCGGTACCGGCGGTTCCTGCTGTTCGGCACGCTCGCCAGCGCGGTCATGCAGGAGCACCTCGGGTTGTGCCTGCTCGGCGGCGGCACCGCGGTGATCCCGGACGCCGTGCCGATCTTCCCGCAGGTGCTCGAACAGCTGCGGATCACCGCGGTGCTGCTGACCGTGCCGCGGCTGAACTCGATCCTGGAGGTGCTGCGGGAGCGGGAGGCCGACCTCAGCTCGCTGCGCTCGGTGCTCGTCGCCGGCTCACCGCTGCCACCGCACCAGCTGGTCGCGGCGTACGACCTCATCGGCGATGCGGTGCACCACGGCTACGGGCAGACCGAGACGGGCATGCTGTGCCTGCTGACGGCGGAGGAGGCCGCCGCGTACCCGGAAGCGGTGGCGTCCGTGGGACGGCCGTGGACCGGGGTGGAGCTGGAAATCCGCGACGAGGACGGGAAACCCGTGCCTGCCGGGGAAACCGGGGAGATCTGGGTCCGCACCGCGAACGCGTGCCGCGGGTACCGCGGGGAGGACGCGGGCGAGGTCCTGCGTGACGGCTGGGTGCGCACGCGGGATCTCGGCAGGCTCGACGAACGCGGCTACGTGTACCTGACGGGCCGGGCGCGGGACGTGATCATCATCAACGCGATCCTGCACTACGCGGGCCCGATCGAAAGCGCGCTCGCCGCACATCCCGACGTGGACGAGGCGTACGTGGTCGGCGCCCCGGACGAGCGCACGGGCGAGGCGGCGCACGCGTTCGTCGTCGCCGCGCCGGGGCGTGAGCCGGACCTGGAAGCGCTTCGCCTTGCGGTGCGGGAAGAACTCGGCGAGAGCGCGGTGCCCGCGACCATCACCGTCGTGGACTCCGTGCCGGTCGCCCCGAGCGGGAAACCGGACAAGGCCGCGCTGCTCGCCACGCTGCGGACGTGAAAAGAGCCCGGTGTCGCCACCGGGCTCGGTCCACTTCGGACGTCAGGCGATCGCCTGCTCCGGGGTGCGCACCTCGAGCTGGTGCACCACCCGCTCGGTCGACAGCTCGTGCGCGGTCAGGTCCACCAGCGCGACCAGCACCACGGCCAGCGCGTCGGCGAACACGAGCGCCGGCGTGGTGAACACCAGCGCCGCGATCAGCGACCACAGGCCCACCAGCGCGAGCACCCCGTGCCCGATCCTGGCCGAGAGCCGGTGCGACAGGATCGCCCCGAGCGCCCCGATCACGGTCAGGCCCGTGAACACACCGAAACCGATCCAGCCGGCGACGGGCGCGGTGAACGCCACGGCGGTCACCGCGAGGAACGCACCAGCAAGGATCCCGAGCACATCAACGCCGAAACGCGCGTTCAGCGACATAGCCAACACCTCCGCGCCGCCACGGACGGCGGCAACTCCTCCAACGGGAAAGAGTCGGGCAGGTCGGACAGCGGCCTGGGCGGCTCGGCTTCCGCTTCCGGAAGCTGTCTTGGTCAACAGCGGACATCCGGCGGCTCTTCCCGGTGGGCGCTGTCTCGTGGATCACGCCCGGTTTTGACAAACCCGTTTGCCGAACGTGCAATAGAAGCATGGCGGAGGAGTTCGACGAGGTGCTGACGACCATCGGGCCGCGGCTGCGGGCGCTGCGAAAACAACGCGGCGCCACGCTGACCGCGCTGTCCGAGGCCACGGGGATCTCGGTCAGCACGCTCTCGCGCCTGGAATCCGGCAGCCGCAGGCCGAGCCTGGAGCTGCTGCTGCCGCTGGCGCGCGCCCACCGCGTCCCGCTCGACGAGCTCGTCGGCGCGCCGGAGACCGGGGATCCCCGCGTGCACGGCAAACCGGTGGTGGCACACGGGATGACGATCCTCCCGCTCAGCCACAACCCGGGCGGCGTGCAGGCGTTCAAGCACATCGTGCCGGCCGGCGCGCGGACGGACCCCGAACCGGCGACGCACGAGGGTTACGAGTGGCTGTACGTGCTCAGCGGCAAACTGCGGATCGTGCTGGGCAAGCAGGACACCGTGCTGCGCGCCGGGGAAGCCGCGGAGTTCGACACGCGCGTCCCGCACTGGTTCGGCAACGGCGACGCGCGGCCGGTGGAGTTCCTCAGCCTGTTCGGCCCCCAGGGCGAACGCATCCACATCCGCACGAAGCCCCGCTGAGCGGTTTTCACGCAGCGCTCTCGCGGCGGCGGCGCGGGCGGATGAGATGCAGCCTCTTCGGTCCGCAGGGCGCGCACATCCAAGCGCACGAAAGCCGCTGAGCGGTTTTCAGGGCCCCACTCTCGCGCGGCGCGGGTGGAGCAGGACCGCGCGACACGTCGAGAAGCCGCCCGCACCCGCGGCCGGTGGAGTTCCTCAGCCTCGTCAGCCCACCGGGCGCATCGCGGCGCGAGCGAGCAGCTCGTCGACCGACCACTGGTCGTACACGTGCTCGCCGTGTTTGCTCGCGACCACTTCGCCGCCGGGCGCGATCAGGAAGTCCGCGGGCAGGCCCAGGCGGCCACCGTGCGGGCGCGCCTTCGGCAACGGCGCCCGGGTCGCCAGGGCGACCGCGATCCCTCGCAGGACCGGCCCCCACGCCTTCGGGTGCAGCAACGCGCGCGGCGCCGACTCCACGCCGTACTCGACGTAGACCTCCTTGCCCGGATCGGCGACCACCGCGAACGGCAGCCCCGCCACGTGCTCGCGCAGCTCCTCCGCGGGCGAGTGGAAGAAGACCACCTCGCGCACACCCGCCGCGACGATCTCGTCGTGCCGCTGGACGAACGACCTCAGGTGGAGGTTGCACACGGGACAGCCCGCGAACCGCCGGAACTGCAGGTGCACCAGCCGCTCCGGATCCGGCACCCGGACGAGCTCCCCGGTCACGCTCTCGTAGGTCCGCACAGCTCCCCCTTCGTAGGTATACGTCGTACGCCTACGAACGCTATGCGCGTACGTTGTACGCTGTCAACCACCATGCCCCGCCCACGCTCGTTCACCTCCGCCCAGATCGCCGCCGCCGCGCTCGCCGTGCTCGATCGCGACGGGCTCGAAGGACTGTCGATGCGGGCGGTCGGCAAGGAGCTCGGCACGGCCACGATGGCGCTCTACCGCTACGTGGCCGACCGCGCGCAGCTCGAAGCCCTCGTCGTCGACCTCGTGCTCGGCCTCGTCGACCCGGCGCTGCCCGCGGGCTCCCTCACCGAACGGCTGACCGTGCTGGCCGAGCGCGTCCGGCAGGCCGTCGGCGAGCACTCGGCCGTCGTCCCCCTGCTGCTCGTCCACCGCCACACGTCGGCCGCCTCGCAGCGCTGGGGCGAGGCCGTGCTGACCGCGCTGGCCGAAGCCGGGTTCACCGGCCGCCGGCGCGTGATCGCCTTCCGCGCCTACCTCAGCCTCGTGCTCGGCGCGCTCCAGACCGAGTACTACAGCCCGCTTTCCGGCCCCGGCACCGAGGCGCTGAGCGAGCAGGACGAGTTCCCCGTGCTCGCCGAAACCGCCCGCGCCGCCGGGAAAATCCGGGCGGAGGAGGAGTTCCGCGAGGGCTTGGCGCTCCTCCTCCGCGGGCTCACGGGTGCAGGGAAAGCCCCTTGAGCGCCTTGTCGACCGCGTTCCGCCCGCCGTGCACGGCGATGCCGACGAGCCCCAGCTTCTCCGTCGGCACAGCGCGCACCGCGGCCCGGTTGTCCACGTCGTTGTCGGTGGTGAACAACTCCTCGGTGTAGACGGCGACGGCCAGTTCCCGCGCCAGCGCCTTCCGGTGCGTGTCGCGCAAGGCCTCCGCGTCGGCCTGGTACACCAGCACCGGCTGGCCGAACATCGGCAGGTACTCCTGCCCGGACGCGTCCTCGTAGGGCTCGCCGACGGTCTCCGGGAACCGCGCCGCGATCCCGCTCACCAGGAACGCGGTGACGTTCAGCCGTTGCCACGTGGCCAGGTCGTCCCGCACAACGACCGCGATCTTCGTCTTCATGCCCGTCATCGTGGCGAGCGCGGGACGACGTCGTCTTGAACGTTCGTGCGGGATACTGGCGGCATGGCGGACTGGGCGAGCTACTGGCGGGCACCCGACCGTCCGCTCGAAGCCATGCACGCCCACTTCGAGCAGCACGTCTACCACCGGCACAGCCACGAGACGTACTCCTTCGGCGTCACCGAGGCGGGCGCGCAGGCCTTCACGTGCCGCGGCGAGGCACGCACGAGCGCCGCCGGCATGGTGATGGCCTTCAACCCCGAAGACCCGCACGACGGCCAGGCCGTCCGAGCGGACGGGTTCACCTACCGGATCGTCCACATCGGACGGGAGCTCGTCGAGGACGTCCTGCGGGACACGGCGGACCGCGCGTCGGGCTGCCGTTGTTCGTACAGCCGGTGCTGGAGGACCGCACGCTCGCCGACGCGCTCCGCAGTCTGCACGCCTCCCTCGCCGAGGGCCGCCTCGCCCAGGACGAAGCGCTGCACGCCACCGTCCGCGCCCTCGTCCGCCGCGCCTCGACGCGTCCGCTGCGGAGCCACGGGCCGTCCGCCGAGGTGCGCCAGGCCAGAGAGCTGCTCGAAGCCGCGTACGCCGAAGACCTCCGCGCCGACGACCTCGCCGAGGCCGCGGGCTGCAGCCGCTTCGCACTCCACCGCGCCTTCGTCGCCGCGTACGGCGTCGCGCCGAGCGACTACCAGCGCCAGCTCCGCCTCCGCGCCGCACGCCGCCTGCTCGCGGAGGGCCACCCGCCCGCCGAGGCCGCCACACGCAGCGGTTTCGCCGACCAGAGCCACCTGACGCGGTGGTTCAAGCGGTACTACGGCCTCACCCCCGGCCGCTTCGTCCACGCGGCACGGTGAGGTTCACACCACACGCGGGAGCTCCGGGCGGTGATTAAGCTCCGGGGCATGAGCAGCGCGACGGAGCCGATCGGGACGCCCCCAGCGGAGGAACCGGACATCCACACGACGGCCGGCAAGCTCGCCGACCTGTACCGCCGCTACGACGAGGCGGTGCACGCCGGGTCCGAGCGCGCCGTCGAGCGCCAGCACTCGAAGGGCAAGAAGACCGCCCGCGAGCGGATCGACATGCTGCTCGACCCGGGTTCGTTCGTGGAGCTGGACGAACTGGCCCGGCACCGCTCGACGAACTTCGGGCAGGACCGCAACCGCCCGTACGGGGACGGTGTCGTCACCGGTTACGGCACGGTCGACGGCCGCCCGGTGTGCGTGTTCAGCCAGGACGTGACCGTGTTCGGCGGTTCGCTCGGCGAGGTGTACGGCGAGAAGATCGTCAAGGTGATGGACCTGGCGCTGAAGACGGGCCGTCCGATCATCGGCATCAACGAGGGCGGCGGCGCGCGCATCCAGGAGGGCGTGGTCTCGCTCGGGCTGTACGCGGAGATCTTCCGGCGCAACACGCACGCCTCGGGCGTGGTCCCGCAGATCTCGCTGATCATGGGCACCAACGCGGGCGGGCACGTCTACTCCCCCGCGCTGACGGACTTCATCGTCATGGTGGACAAGACCTCGCACATGTTCATCACCGGTCCCGAGGTGGTGAAGACGGTGACCGGCGAGGAGGTCACGTTCGAGGAGCTGGGCGGCGCCCGCACGCACAACACCAAGTCGGGCAACGCGCACTACCTCGCCTCCGACGAGGAGGACGCGATCGCCTACGTCAAGGACCTGCTGTCGTACCTGCCGTCGAACAACCTGTCCGACCCGCCGGTGTTCGACTCCACCGAGCCGGCCGGGATCTCCATCGCCGAGGGCGTGACCGAGACCGACCTCGAGCTGAACACGCTCATCCCGGACTCGCCGAACCAGCCGTACGACATGCACGAGGTGATCACCCGCGTGCTCGACGACGGCGAGTTCCTGGAGGTCCAGGAGCTGTTCGCGCCCAACGTGCTCGTCGGCTACGGCCGGGTGGACGGGCACGCGGTCGGCGTCGTGGCGAACCAGCCCACCCAGTTCGCGGGCTGCCTAGACATCGACGCGTCGGAGAAGGCGGCGCGGTTCGTGCGCACTTGCGACGCGTTCAACATCCCGGTGCTGACGTTCGTGGACGTGCCCGGCTTCCTGCCCGGCACCGACCAGGAGTGGAACGGCATCATCCGGCACGGCGCGAAGCTGATCTACGCCTACGCCGAGGCGACGGTCCCGCTGGTCACGGTGATCACGCGGAAGGCGTACGGTGGCGCGTACGACGTGATGGGCTCCAAGCACCTCGGCGCGGACATCAACCTGGCGTGGCCGACGGCGCAGGTCGCGGTGATGGGGGCCCAGGGCGCGGCGAACATCGTGCACCGCAGGACGCTCGCGAAGGCGGCCGAGGAGGGCAAGGACGTCGAGGCGCTGCGTGCCCAGCTGATCCAGGAGTACGAGGACGCGCTGCTCAACCCGTACGAGGCGGCGGAGCGCGGGTACGTGGACTCGGTGATCGTCCCGGCGCACACGCGCGGCCACATCACGCGCGCGCTCGCGATGCTGCGGGACAAGCGCGAGACGCTGCCGCCCAAGAAGCACGGCAACATCCCGCTGTGAGGCATCGATGAGCGACGAAAAGGCGCCCTTCCTGCGGGTCGTGCGCGGCAACCCGGACGACGCGGAACTGGCGGCGCTGACGGTGGTCCTGGCCGCGGCGGCGTCGGCCCCGTCCGCGCCACCGCGACGCGAACGGCGGAGCCGGTGGGGCGACCGCGCCCGGCTGCTGCGGCACGCCCCAGCTCCGGGTGAGGGCGCCTGGCGGGCGTCGGGCTTCCCCCGCTGACGCTCAGCCCACCGGCTCCAGCACCTCGGCCCGTTCCGGGCTCGCCCCGGCGTGTCCGTGCAGCGTGAACAGGCGCACCGTGCCCGCCACCGCCATCACCAGCACGACCCCGAACGCCAGCCGGTGCGCGAGCGCCGCGCCGACGCCGTGCGCGACCAGGGCGTCCAGCAGGATCCCCACGCCCAGTTCGGCCACGACGGCGAAGCAGAAACCGCCCATGTTGGCCACGCCGCTGGCGATCCCGGCCCGGTGACCGTGGTTCGCGGTGCGCGCGAGGTCGAACGCCAGCATGCTCACACCGCCCGCCGCGCCGATGAGGAACAGCACCGGCGCGAGCACCGCCTGCGGCAGCGGGCCCGGCACCGCGACGAGCACCAGCCAGCACAGCGCGCTCACCGACGCCGCCGCCGCGACCAGCCGCGCCCGCAGGTCGGGGCGGCGGGACGCCAGCTGCCCCGCGACCGTGCTGACCAGCACGAACCCGATCACCACGACGCTCAGCAGCCCGCCGGCCGCGGCCGGGCTGCGGCCCTGCGCGCTGACCAGGTACGGCTGCCCGAGCACGGCGGTGAACGACACGAACGTGCCCATCAGCGTGTAGTGCGTCCACATCGCGTGCCGGGTGCCGCGGTTGCGCCACGCGTGCCGCAGGCTCTCCCGCAGCGGCTCCCCGCTCACGACCGGCGCGACCCTGCCCCGCGGGCTCTCCCGCAACAACAGCCCGACGACGGCCAGCAGCACGGCGGTGACCACCCCGGCGGACAGGAACGCCGCCGTCCAGCCGAAACCGGTGAGCAGCGCGGCGAGCGGCGCCGTGGCGATCAGCTGGCCCAGCCCGCCGATCATGCCGGTCAGCGCGGCGACGAGGGCGTAGCGGCGGCCGGGGAACCAGTTGTGCGCCAGCCGCAGCACGTTGACGAACAGGAAGGCGTCCCCCGCGCCGATGAGCGCACGGCCCGTCATCGCGAGCGGGTACGCCGTGGCGAGCGCGAACACGGTCGAGCCCGCCGCCATCAACGCCATCCCGGCGAGCAGCAGCCGCCGCGGGCCGAACCGGTCGGCGGCGGCACCCACCGGGACCTGCAGCAGCGCGTACAGCACCAGCTGGACCACGGAGAACGCCGCGAGCCCGGTGGCGTCGACCGAAAAGCGTTCCTGCGCGGTGAGGCCCGCGACGGACAGGCTCATCCGGTGGAACAGCGCGGTCAGGTAGCAGAGGGCACCGAGACCCCACATGAACCACGCCTTGCGCACAACCAACTCCCCTTGTTGCATCTATCTTGTATCTATCAGGCTCGTCCTAGGATGCGCCCATGTCAACGAGGGACCGCTCACAAGGCGCGGCGAGCGATCGCGCGTACGGGTGGACGAAGGAGCGGATCCTGGACGGCCGCTACGAGGGCGGCAGGCTGATCAGCGAGGGCGAGGTCGCCGAAGGGATCGGGCTGTCGCGGACCCCGGTGCGTGAGGCGTTCCTGCGATTGGCGGCGGAGGGCCTGCTGCGGCTCTACCCGAAGCGGGGCGCACTCGTCGTGCCCGTCTCGGCGAGCGAGGCCGAGGACATCCTCGAGGCGCGGATCTTCCTGGAGCGCCACGCGGCGACGAAGGTCATCCAGGCCGGGCGCCAGCGTGAGGCGGCCGAGGAGATGCGCCGGATACTCGCCGAGCAGAAGCGACTGGAGTGGCCGGACCCGCGTTTCACCACCACCGACCGCGATTTCCACGCCGCGCTCGTGCACGCGGGAGGCAACGCGCTGTTCGACGAGTTCTACTCCGGCCTGCGGGACCGGCAGCTGCGGATCGTCCACAGCGCGCTGAGGCACGACCACGCCGAGCGCCCGCGCATCATCCTCGAAGAGCACACGCGCATCTGCGAGCTGCTCGAAGCCGGGGACGAGGCGGGGCTGCACACCCTGATCGCCGACCACATCCTCGCCGTCGGCAACCGCTACCGGCCGGGCTGACCACGACCCACCACGGGTCACGTCATCGACCTCGACGGTGACACCGCGAAGATCCACGCACATGTCCGCGCCGAACACCGGGCCCCGGCCGACGGCGGCGACGTACCAGGAGAACGCGCACCTGTCCGGCGCCGTGCGCGCGGGCGCCGCTCGCATCGGCCGCGATCCGGCGGCCTTCACGGCGACGGTCCACGCGGCGCGGGAGATCGTCCTCGCGTCGCTGGCGCGGACCTAACTCGCCGCCTTTTCCCGCGGGTGCAGGACCAGCTCGGTCTCGGGCAGCGCGTCCCGCGCGGCGCGAAGATCGGGTACGTCGAACAACTCCACCTTGACCCCGGACAGCGGGCGCAACCGCACGAGGTCGGCCACCGGGTGGGCACCCTGCACGACCAGGTGCTCCAGCGCGGGCAACGCGCCCAGCGCCCGCACCTCGTCGGTGTCCGGGATGCCGTGCACGGAAACCTTGCGCAGCCCCGGAAAGCGCTCGACCCCCCGCAGCGACCGGTACTCCGCCCTGGCGTCGAGCACCAGTTCCGCCAGCGGCAGGTCCTCCGGCAGCACCCCGAGCCCCCGCGCCAGCGCGGGATGCCGGATCGACAACCGCCGCACCCGTGACCCCGCGAGTGTCGCCAGTCGCGGCGCCCGCAGGTCTCCGAACCCGCCGGTCGTGTGCAGGCGCAGCTCCTCGACACCGAGCCCGGCCAGCGCGGACAGGTCCCGCAGCGCGCTGTAGCCCGAAATCCACAGCACGCGCAGCGCGTCGCAACCCGCGAGGCCGGACAGCGTGTCGGCCACCTCGTTGGACCGGATCTCCAGGTGCCGCAGGTTCGGGATGTCCGCGAGCGGCCGCCTGCCCTCCCGGTCGGTGAGCGCGATGTCGCCGATCAGCTGCACGGCGGTCAGCTTCTTGAGGTGCCGCAGCCGCGCGAGCACGTCCCAGCGGTGCACCTCCAGCACCAGCTCACCGAAGTCCACATCGGACAGCAGCGTGCGCGCGTAGTCCTCGGAGTGGTCGAACTGCCGCCACGCCCGCAGCAACTCGTCGATCACCACGCCGCGGTCGGTGCCGGTGAAGGCCTGGATCTTCTCCCACGCCTCCTCGCCGCCGATCATCGCCAGCGTCCGGATCACCCGCGCCGCGACCTCGGCCCGGTCGGCGCCCGCCTCGTCCGCGTGCTTGCCGACCTCGATCGGCCCCGGCAGCAGGTCCGCCACGAACCCGCCCGCCCGCGCCAGCAGCTCCGCGTCCTGGAACGTGCGGGGCGGGATGAGCCTGCGGACCGCGGCGAGCACGTCGACGCGGACGTGCTCCGGGTCGATGACGTCCACATATCCCAGCGACGCGGCCGCGAGCAGCTCCAGCCGGTCGGCGGTCTCACGGTCCTTGCGCGTCACCCGCTTGCCGGCCCGTTCCAGAAGCCGTCCCAGCAACTCCCCCGCCTCACGGGCCCGCGCCTGCGCGGCCGCCATGAACACGACCTCGTACAGCGAATCGTCGTGCGCGTGGTCGATCAGGTAGCCCAGTTCGCCCGCCTTGACGAACTCGCCCGCCGCCAGGAAATCCCGGAAAGTGCGGTGCACGAACTGGATCCGGCCGTCACGCTCCCGCAGCAGGCCGGTGCGTTCCAGCATGTGCCGCAGCACCTGCTCCGGCCGCAGCTCCCGGGCCTCCGACCGCAGGCCCGACATCGCCCTGCCGAACCGCCGCGCCGCCACCTCCTCGGTGACCATCAGCTCGGCGTTGCGCACCATCGGCGCCGCGAACCGTTCCAGCAGCACGACCTTTTCCTTGGTGGACATGCGCAGTTCGTCCTCGACCGCGATGTCGCGCTGCACGTCCCACTGCCCCAGCAGCAGTTCGAGCGCCTTGTCCAGCAGTTCCTTGCGGCTCTGCGGCAGGTACATGTTCTCCTGCCGGTACAGCGCGCAGAGCAGCGAACACAGCAGCGGGCTCGACACGAGACTCCGCACGTCCGGGCGCGTGGTCAGGCTCCGGACCAGCCGTTCCTCGCAGCCCGCGAGCCACGCCCGCTGCACCGGATCCGCCTCCAGCGCCCGCGCGGCCTCGTACCAGCGGCCGATGAGGTTCTGCAAACCCCTGCTGCTCAACGGAAGCAGCTCGAACCGGCCGAAGTCGGCGCCGGGCCAGTCGTCGGGTACGGCGGAGGGGCGCGTGCTCACGACGTAGCGGGCGTCGGGGTAGGCGCGGACCAGGCCGGTCAGCCAGCGGCGGACCTCCTCGCGCCGGTCGTAGAGCAGTTCGTCGACGCCGTCGACGAGCACCATCGCGCGGCCCGAGCGCAGCACCGTGCTGACCCAGCGGTCGGGCTTCTCCCCGGCGAGCGGTGGCGCGGTGACGGCGACCAGGTCCTCGGGTGCGGGCAGCGGGCGGTCACCGAACTGGCGCAGCGAAACGAAGAACGGGATCGCGTCGTACCACGGGCCTTCGCGGCCGTCGCGGACGGAAACCGCGGCGGTGTGCAGCAGCCAGCGCAGGAACGTCGTCTTGCCCGCGCCGGCGCCGCCGAGCAGCAACACGCGGCGCGCCGAGCCGATCGCGTTCGCGCTGTCCGTGCCGGCGCCGGTGAGCTCGACGTCGTCGTCCGACCGCTGGCGGCGTGCGATGGAGGGTGCGGTGTAGAAGTGGTCGAACGAGTGGAGCGCGGGGGCGCGGCCCATGCTGACCTGGAACAGCTCGAAGGTGGCGTACTCCTCCGCGACGTAGCCGACATACGCGCGTTCGAAGCCGTCCCCGCGTCGTGCCGGTTCCGCGGCCAGCTCACCGACCTGGTGCTTGAGTTCTTCGACGTTGCCCGCCACCTCGGCGTGCAGCGCCTGCATCACGCCGTCCACGGCCCGCGCCCGCTGCGCCATCCGGCGGCAGGTGTGGCGAAGCAGGCGGTGGTAGGCCTCGCGGCCCGAGTCGTCCAGCCCCGCCGACCGCAGTTCGGCCCGGCCTGCCGCGCGGACCCTGGCACGCAGGCGGTTCGCGCTGACCAGCACGGCGGGCGGTGCTTCGTCGAGCCGCGCGGCGCGCAAGGACCCGGCGACGGCGATCTGCACCGCGGCCCACTCGTTGTCGGCGAGGCGGCGGAACTCGGTGGTCCGCAGGTCGGCCAGCTCGCGGGCGGCCTGCGCGAGGACGCGCTCGGGGCTGCCGAGTTCCCGCGCGCGGTGCACGAGCCGGTCGGCCCCACGCTCGACCGCCCACTGGTGCAGGGCGGAAAAAGTGGCGCCGAGCGCGCCGAGCAGAGCCGAGGAGAGCGGATCCACCACCGAAAGACCCCCAGGAATGCCGCCGTACGCCCCCCGACTCTTCCCACCGTAGCCGAAACCGGGCGGTCCCCGTGCTCGTCCGGGACGGGCTAGGTCCGGGCCGGGAACGCGTAGAAGCGCACCGCCACCTCCCGCGTCGCGGGGTCGGCGGGGCGGCGCAGGCGGCAGTACCGGAGGAGCAGGTCGAGGTACTCGGCCTCGAACTTCCGCAGGTCCGATTCGGTGAGCACGACCGAGGCCCGCTCCGCCTTGCCCCAGGGCCCGAACTCGTCCCGGTGGGCAGCCGCCCAGGACAGCAGTTCGAGTTCGCGGCGGTACTTCCGGTCGAGGAATTCCGCGACACGGGCCCGTTGCGGGCCGGGGAAGTCGTCCGGCTCGGGCTCCCGGAGGTACTGCGGCAGCGCGCTCCAGCGACCGTCGCGGCGGCGGCGCACGTGACCGGCGGCGGCGAGGGCGCCGAGCCGTTCCGCGAGGTCCGGGGGCAGTTCGTCCGCCGTGGCCGGGAGCCGCCGGAGCACCTCGCCGTACCGCGGGTCGCCGAACAGCTCGATGTCCCGCATGGTCAGCGACCGCCGCCGCAGGCTGCCGGTGAGCAGCCGCCGCGCGACGACGAGCAGGAACACGGCGATCGGCAGCTCGGCGAACCCGGCGAGCGCGATGCTGGTCCAGCGGTCGGGTGAGGTCCAGTCCAGCAGGACGTCGAACCACGCGTCGCAGCACAGCAGGGCCGCGGTGGCGGCCAGCAACGGTACGGCCGCGCGGCGGCGCCGCAGTCCCAGCCAGGCGGCGGCCGCGAAGCAACACGCGAGGGCGACGTCGAACCCGACCCAGGCCGCGCGCCACTGCGCAGTTTCGTACCGCTGCGGCAGCGTGCCCGCGAGGTAGCCGGTCCAGGGGACGAGGCAGACCGCCGCGGCGGCGAGGAACACGAGCACCATCCGTCGAACCACGGCTCGACGGTAGAGCTGTCTGGCGCCAGGGGGATCCGGGAGTTTCCCCGGTGTTCGCGGCGCGGATGACGGGGGCAGGTGGGTGGGCTCGGGTCGCTCCCGGCCCCCGACCGCCCCCGGCTGCCGACACGCCACCACCGCGGCGCGTGGTTGGCCAGGGGAAACGCGGTCGTGGCGTGTCGCGGGCGGGTGCGGGGGGCTTCGTGGGAGGTGGCTGGCGGGAGGGCTGTGGTGCTGCCGACGCGGGGGCGGGGGGTGGCTTCGGCCGAGGCGGCTTGGCGGGTGGCTGTGGCGCCGCGGGGACGGGGGCAGGAGTGGCTTCGGTGGAGGGGCTATGGCGATGGGGATGCGGGGGCGGAGATGGCTGGCGGGTGGCTGTGGCGCCGCGAACGCGAGGGGCGGGAGTGACTCCGGCAGAGGCGGCTGGCGGGTGGCTCCGGCGGAGGCGGCTATGGCGCTGTGGACGGGCGGAGATGGCTGGCGGGTGGCTGCGGCGCCGCAGACCCGAGGGGCGGGAGTGGCTCCGGCAGAGGCGGCTGGCCGGGTGGCTTCGGCGGAAGCGGCTATGGCGCTGTGGACGGGCGGAGACGGCTGGCGGATGGCTGCGGCGCCGCGAACGCGAGGGGCGGGAGTGACTCCGGCAGAGGCGGCTGGCGGGTGGCTGCGGCGGAAGCGGCTATGGCGCTGCGGGGGGCGGAGGGCGAAGGTGGCAGGCGGGGTGGCTGCCGCGCTGCAGACCCGAGGGGCGGGAGTCGCTCCGACCGAGGCGACTGGCCGGGCAGCCGCGGCACCGCAGACCCGAAGGGCGGGAGTCGCTCCGACCGAGGCGACTGGCCGGGCAGCCGCGGCACCGCAGACCCGAGGGGCGGGAGTCGCTCCGACCGAGGCGGCTGGCCGGGGCGGCCGCGGCACCGCAGACGCGAGGGCCGGGAACGCCTCCCGCCGAGGCGGCTGACCGAAGGGCGCCGCTGCGGAGACACACCACCACCACCCCCTCCACCAGCTAAAACCCCCACCCCCGCGTCCACGGCACTCCTGTGCTCCCGCTCACCCTCGACAGCACAACACTCCCCGCCGTATAGTCCACGTGGAATATACGGTAGGGACTCATCGGGAAGGACTGATCAAGACTTGGCCTCGATGAAGCAGGCGCTGACGCCCCTGGGCATGGCGATCCTCGAGCTGCTGCACGAACAGCCGATGCACCCGTACGAGATGACGCAGCTGATGAAGCGCCGCCGGGTGGATCTGCGGGTCAAGCTGCGCCCGGGCTCGCTGTACCACACCGTCGAGCGCCTGGAGAAGCAAGGCTTCATCGAGGTCGTCGACACCCAGCGCCAGGGCCGCCGCCCCGAACGCACCGTCTACGCGATGACCGAGACCGGCCGGGACACCTTCGCCGAGCAGGCGCGCGACATGCTCGCCACGATCGCCGAGGAGTACCCCCAGTACCCGGTCGCCCTGTCGGCCCTGTCCGAGCTCAACCCGCAGGACGCCATCGACCACCTCAAGCTGCGCGTCATGCACCTCAAGGGCCACGTCGCCTCCGACGAGGCGGTCGTCGAGCAGCTGCTCGAGAAGAACCTGCCGCGCCTGTACTGGATCGATCACGCGTACGCCCACCACCAGCGCAAGTCCGAACTGGACTGGACCGAGCGGCTGATCGCCGACCTCGAGTCCGGCCGCATCCTGTGGCCCACCGAGGACAAACCGTCCGAACTCCCCCATCTCTCCATTGTGGACGACAAGGAAAGAAGAAATGCCTAGAACAAACCCGTGGGCGGCACTGTCCGCACTGTGCATCGGGTTCTTCATGATCCTGCTGGACACCACCATCGTGTCCATCGCGATCCCCGCGATGGTGCGCGAACTGCACACCTCGCTCAACTCCGTCGTCTGGGTGCTCAGCGTCTACCTGCTCACCTACGCCGTGCCGATGCTGTTCACCAGCAGGCTCGGCGACCGCTTCGGCCCCAAGCGGATCTTCCTCGCGGGCCTGGCCGTGTTCACGCTCGCGTCGCTGTGGTGCGGCCTGTCCGGTACGGTCGAGATGCTCATCGCCGCCCGCGCGGTCCAGGGCCTCGGCGCCGCGCTGATGACGCCGCAGACCCTGGCGTTCATCACGCACCTGTTCCCGCCCGCCAAGCGCGGCCCCGCGATGGGGCTCTGGGGCGGCGTCGCGGGCCTCGCGACCATCGCGGGACCGCTCCTCGGCGGCCTGCTCGTCGACAGCCTCGGCTGGGAGTGGATCTTCTTCGTCAACGTCCCGATCGGCGTCGTCGCCATCGTGCTCACCGCGGTGCTGGTGCCGGACTGGCAGCCGAAGCACTCGCACTCGTTCGACGTCCTGGGCATCCTGCTCTCCGCCGCCGGCCTGTGCTGCCTGGTCTTCGGCATCCAGAACGGCCAGCAGTACTCGTGGGGCCGCGTCTTCGGCCCGGTGAACATCCCGGAGATCATCGCCGCCGGGGTGCTGCTGCTCGTCGCGTTCGTGATCTGGCAGCGGCTCAACACGCGCGAACCGCTGCTGCCGCTGGCCGTGTTCCGCAACTGGAACTTCTCCACCGGCACCCTCACCGCGGTCGCGATCGGCTTCGCCATGACCGGGATGTTCGTGCCGCTGGTCGTGTACCTGCAGGACGTGCTGCTCATGTCGCCGACCAGCGCCGGCCTGCTCACCGCGCCGATGTCGTTGCTGTCGGGGATCATCGCGCCGTTCGTCGGCAGGCTGTCCGACCGCGTCAACGCGAAGTACCTCGTGCTGGTCGGTTTCCTCGCGCTCGCCGCGGGCCTGGTCGGCGTGACGCTGCAGGCCAGGGCGGACACCGGCCCGTGGTCGCTGGTCCCGGTGCTGCTGCTGTGCGGCGTCGGCACCGGCTGCGTGTTCGCGCCGATGAGCAACGTGACGATGAGCTCGGTGGACCGCAGGCTCGCCGGTGCCGCCTCGGGCATCTTCAACACCGCCCGGCAGGTCGGCGGCGTCCTCGGCAGCGCCGCGATCGGCGTGCTGCTGCAGGCCCGCATCACGACGGCGATGGCGGCCCACCCCGCCAACCCGGCGGAGGCGCTGACCACCGCCGCCCGCGAAACGCTGCTCCTGCCCGCCGCGGTTCTCGTGCTGGGCGCGCTCACGGCACTCGTGATGCGCCGGGTCTCGCACGCCACCCCGGCACGGTCGCCGGAACCGGTGGGCAACCGCGGCTGACGCCGTTGGCTACATTCGGCCCATGCGCTTCGTGCTGGCCTCCGCCTCCCCCGCCCGTCTCGCCGTCCTCCGCGCGGCCGGGATCGAACCGAGCGTCGTGGTGTCCGGCGTCGACGAGGACGCCGTCGCGGCCGGGCTGACCGATCCGAGCCCCGCCGAGCTGGTCACCGCGCTCGCGGTGGCGAAGGCGGAGGCCGTCGCGCGCACCCTCGGGCCCGAGGACGCCGTGGTCGTCGGCTGCGACTCGATGCTGTCGCTCGACGGCGAGATGCTCGGCAAGCCCGGCACGGCGGAGGTCGCGCGGAAGCGGTGGACCCAGCTCGCGGGCAACCGGGGCGACCTGCTCACCGGGCACGCGGTGCTCCGGTTGTCCGGCGGCGGGATCACGGCTCGCGCCACGGGCAGCCAGACCACCGGAGTCCGCTTCGCCGACCCGTCGCCCGAGGAGATCGAGGCGTACGTCGCGACGGGCGAGCCGCTCAACGTCGCCGGCGCGTTCACCCTCGACGGGCTCGGCGGCTGGTTCGTCGAGGGCATCGAGGGCGACCCGTCGAGCGTGATCGGGATCAGCCTGCCGCTCACGCGCCGGCTGCTCGCGCAGGTCGGGCTCACCGTCGCCGACCTGTGGTCTCTCACATAGTGGAACGCGGAAGCTCCGGGCGGAAGCGGACGTTCACCCTTCTCGGTACGAACGTGCAACTTTCCGTCCCCGGAGTGAACCCGTGTCCCTGTTACGGACCTATCGACAGCCCAAGGTCTTCGGCCTGGTCGTGGTCGTCGCCCTCGTCGCCGGTGCCCTGCTGGGTGTACTGGCCCGGCAGGCCGACCTCGACTGGCTGAGCACCACCCTCGACACCATCGGCTCGATCTTCGCGGACCTCCTGCAGGTCACCGTCCTGCCGCTGGTGTTCACCGCGATCGTGCTCGGCATCGCGAGCCTCCGCGGGCTCGGCGGCGCCCGCACCGCGGCGCGCCTCGGCGGCAAGACCGTGCTGTGGTTCGCCACGACGTCGCTCATCGCCGTGCTCATCGGCATCGCCGTCGGCCGAGTCGTCGACCCCGGCAAGGGGGTGTCGCTGCAGCCCGACAAGGCGACCGTCGACAAGCTCGCCTCGCGCGACCACGGCTCGTGGCTCGACATCATCGAGAACCTGGTGCCCAGCAACCTGTTCTCCGCCTTCGCCGACGGCAAGATCCTGCAGGTCGTGGTGATCTCACTGGCCGTGGGCATGGCCGCGTACACCCTGGGCGACCGCGCCGAGCCGTTCGTGCGGTTCAACCGCGTGGTGTTCGACCTCGTGCAGAAGGTGCTGGGCTGGATCATCCGGCTCGCCCCGCTCGGTGTGCTGGGCCTGATCGGCCACGCGTTCGCCACCTACGGCAACCAGTTCGTGCGGCCGCTGCTGTCGCTCATCGTCGCCGTGTACGTGGGCACGCTGCTCGTGCTGTTCGTCGTGTACCCGCTGCTGCTGCGGTTCGTCGGCAGGGTGAGCCCGGTGCTGTTCTTCCGCAAGGCGTGGACGGCGCTGCAGTTCGCGTTCGTGTCCCGCTCCTCCGGCGCGACGCTGCCGCTGAGCCGCCAGACCGCGGTGAACCTGGGTGTGGACCCCGGCTACGCGAGCTTCGCGGTCCCGCTGGGCACGACGACGAAGATGGACGGCTGCGCGGCGGTGTACCCCGCGGTCGCGACGATCTTCATCGCGAACCTGTTCGGTATCCACCTCGGCATCGGGGACTACGTGCTGATCGTGGTCGTCGCGGTGTTCGGGGCGATCGCCACCGCCGGCGTCACCGGCTGGTTCACGATGCTCACGCTGACGCTGAGCACGCTGGACCTGCCGCCCGCGGTGATCGCCACCGGGATCGCCGTGATCTACGGCATCGACCCGATCCTCGACATGATGCGCACCGCGACGAACGTGGCTGGCCAGATCGCCATCCCGACGTGGATCGCGCGCACCGAGGGCCTGCTCGACGACGAGGTGCTCCACTCGCACACCGCTCCCCCGCTGCTCGAGCCGGAGCCGGCGCGGGAGCCCGTCCGGGCGTAGCGGTGAAAGAACTGCCGACTTCCGGGCAGTTCAGGTGAATTCCACACCGGTGCCCGCCGGGTTCGCGGCAAGCTGGCGGGCATGCTTGACAACGTGGCACAGCGCTTGGCGGAACACACCCGCGAAAACGGTTGGCACGAACGCGTCGCGTTCGTCGCCGACCGTCGCGAGTGGACGTTCGCGGAGGTCTTCGACGGCGCGGCGCGGGTCGCGAACGGTTACCGGGCCGCGGGACTGCGGCCCGGTGACCGGGTGCTGCTCGCGCTGCCGGACAGCGTGGAACTGGTCTGGTGCCTGCTGGGCGCCTGGCAGGCGGGTGTCGTCGCGGTACCCGTGAACGTCCAGATGAGCCGCGAGGACCTGGAGCGGGACGCGGCGACCGCCGAGCCCGCGCTGGCCGTGGTCGACCCGGAGACCGCGGGCTGGCTCGACACCGCCGGACTGGTCCGGACCACTCGGGCCGAGCACCTGTCCGCGGCGGAACCCGCCACGGACTTCGCCGCCGGCGGGGACGCCCCGGCGCTGGCCCTGTTCACCTCGGGCACCACGGGCACCCCGAAGTTGTGCTTCTTCCTGCACCGCGACATCGGCAAGCCGCGCGGCACGGAAGGCGTCGGCGTGGTCGGGTTTTCGGTGTCCCGGATGTACTTCTTCGGTGGCCTGAGCGCCTCGACGCTCGCCACGCTCGAAACCGGGCTGACCTCCGTGCTGTCCCGCCCGCGGGCGACTCCGACGGCGGCGATCGAACTCATGCGCACCCACGGGGTCACGAGGTTCTTCGGGCAGCCGAGCTTCTTCGCGCGGTTGCTGCTCGAACCGGACCACGCCGAGGTGCTCGGCGCGCTGCGGGTCGCGATCTGCGCCGGGGAGGCGCTTTCGCAACGCCTGCGCGA
Source organism: Amycolatopsis sacchari (assembly GCF_900114035.1). Taxonomy (GTDB): domain Bacteria; phylum Actinomycetota; class Actinomycetes; order Mycobacteriales; family Pseudonocardiaceae; genus Amycolatopsis_E; species Amycolatopsis_E sacchari. The sequence goes on from NZ_FORP01000028.1 coordinate 57,750, forward strand.
ACAACTGGTGCCGATCCTCGGCGCGCGGCTGGTCAACGGCTACGGCGCCACGGAGATCGGCGGGGTCGCCATCGGCAGGCCGGCCGACTACGACACCCCCTCGGCCGTCGGGCCGCCGTTCCAGGGCCGTGCGGTGCGGATCGTCGACGCCGACGGGCAGGTGCTGCCCACCGGGGAACGGGGTGAGCTGCACGTCCGCGTCCCCTTCGCCACCCGCGGCGTCGCCCGCGGCAGCCTCGGGCCCGATCAGGTCTTCGACACGTGGTGGCCGACCGGCGACCTGGGCTCGCTCGACGAGGACGGCGTCGTGCACGTCCACGGCAGGCTCGACGACGTCGAGGTGATCGGCGGGCAGAACGTGGTGCCCGGCGAGGTCGAACGGCTGCTGGAAAGCCATCCGGGTGTCCTCGAAGCGGCGGTCAGCGCCGTCCGGCGCGAAACCGGGTACACCACGCTGCGGGCCTACGTCGTGCCCGCTCCCGACGTCGAGCCGGACGCGCTCGGCACGGAGCTGGTCGACCTCGCGAAGGCCCGCCTGTCCTGGTACAAGGTCCCCGACGACATCGTGTGGCTGGACGCCCTGCCCCGCAACGGGAACGGCAAGGTGCTGCGACGTCACCTGCGCGCCGAGGGCAACCAGTTCGTCTGACGTCACGAGCACGTGCGCAGATCCGAGGCGACGACCCTGACCTGGGGCCAGCCCCGGATCTGCGCCGGGTAGCTGTACCGCTTCGTGCAGCCGACGACGCCGCCGTCGAGCGCGTAGACCTCCGCGAGCGCCGGGGACGACCGCACCACCACGACCTCCGGCGCGTCCGTGCCGGTGACGTCGCTCAGCAGGAGCACGCCCGCGTCGGAGAAGTACGGCTTCGCCACCGGGTGCCAGTCCCCGTCGCGCTGGACCACCAGTTCCCCGACGCGGCCGCCGTTCAGCGGCGCCTCGACGAGGCACGCCGAGACCGACGCCACCGCGCACGACAGCGAGTCCCCGCGCAGCCGCGCGCCCAGCTGCGTGATGCTGGTCTGTACCACCTGGCCGCCGGCCTGCAGCCGGCCGTTGTCGCCCTGCGCGTCGGCGAGCAGCTCCACCTGCGTGGCGCCGACGGAAGCGGTGGCGACCACCTGGCACGGCGCGTCCCCGCACTCGTGGTCCGCGGCCTGCGGCGTCGCCGGCGCCCCCGCGTCCACCCGCGTCACGTCGTCCTGGCCCCGCAGCACCGCCACCCCGCCCAGTGCCCCCAGCGTCACGAGCGCGGCCAGCACGGCGGTGAACAACACGGACCGAGGAACCCGCCTCGCGCCCACGTGCTCACCCCTTCTCCCCGCCTGTTCCTGCCAGGGTAAGCGTGAGCCGCCTCTCACCGCACGGCGGAACCCGGCCCGTAAACTGCGGGAAGGCCCACGGAAGCGCTGCTGAGAAGGTGTTTTCCGGGGCGGGAGGCGGAACTCTTCATCGGAGGTTGGGCGTGCCCGAGCAGGCCAGCGGCGGACCGGTCACCAAGATCCTTGTCGCCAACCGGGGGGAGATCGCGGTTCGCGTGATCAGAGCGGCCAGGGACGCGGGCCTGTCGAGCGTCGCCGTGTACGCGGATCCGGACCGGGACGCCCCGCACGTGCGGCTCGCCGACGAGGCGTTCGCGCTCGGCGGGACGACGGCGGCGGAAAGCTACCTGGTCATCGACAAGCTCATCGACGTCGCGAAGCGCTCCGGCGCCGACTCGGTGCACCCCGGCTACGGCTTCCTGTCCGAGAACGCCGACTTCGCGCAGGCGGTCATCGACGCGGGCCTGACCTGGATCGGCCCGAGCCCGCAGGCGATCCGCGACCTCGGTGACAAGGTGACCGCGCGCCACATCGCGATGAAGGCGGGCGCGCCGCTGGTGCCCGGCACGAAGGAGCCGGTCAAGGACGCGAGCGAGATCGTCGCGTTCGCGGAGGAGCACGGCCTGCCGGTCGCGATCAAGGCGGCGTTCGGCGGCGGCGGCCGCGGGCTGAAGGTCGCGCGCACGCTGGAGGAGATCCCCGAGCTGTTCGAGTCCGCGACCCGTGAGGCCGTCGCGGCGTTCGGCAGGGGCGAGTGCTTCGTCGAGCGCTACCTGGACAAGCCGCGCCACGTCGAGGCCCAGGTGCTCGCCGACAAGCACGGCAACGCGATCGTCGTCGGCACCCGTGACTGCTCGCTGCAGCGACGGCACCAGAAGCTCGTCGAGGAGGCGCCCGCGCCGTTCCTCACGGACGAGCAGCGCGCCACGATCCACAGCTCCGCCAAGGCGATCTGCAAGGAGGCGGGCTACTCGGGCGCGGGCACCGTCGAGTACCTCGTCGGCACCGACGGCACGATCTCGTTCCTGGAGGTCAACACCCGCCTGCAGGTCGAGCACCCGGTGTCGGAGGAGACCGCCGGTCTGGACCTGGTGCGGGAGATGTTCCGCATCGCCCGCGGCGAGGAGCTGCGCATCAAGGAGGACCCGGAGCCGCGCGGCCACTCGATCGAGTTCCGCATCAACGGCGAGGACGCGGGCCGCAACTTCCTGCCCGCTCCCGGCACGGTGACCAAGCTGGTGTTCCCCGAGGGTCCCGGCGTGCGCGTCGACTCGGGTGTCACGACCGGCAGCGTCGTGGGCGGCCAGTTCGACTCGATGCTCGCGAAGCTCATCGTCACGGGTACGGACCGCGAGAACGCGCTGGAGCGCAGCCGCCGTGCGCTCGACGAGCTGGTCGTCGAGGGCCTCGCGACGGTCGTGCCGTTCCACCGCGCGGTCGTGCGCGACCCGGCGTTCGTCGGCGACGGCGAGTCGTTCAGCGTGCACACCCGCTGGATCGAGACCGAGTTCGACAACCGGATCGAGCCGTTCACCGCGCCCGGTGAGGCCGGTGAGGAGGCCGAGCCGCGGCAGACCGTCGTGGTCGAGGTCGGCGGCAAGCGGCTGGAGGTCTCGCTGCCCGGCGACCTGGCGCTCGGCGGAGGCGGCGCGGGCGGTGGTGCGGCGGCGAAGGCGGCCAAGCCGCGCAAGCGCGGTGGCGGCGCGAAGACCGCGGTCAGCGGGGACGCCGTGACGGCGCCCATGCAGGGCACCATCGTCAAGGTCGCCGTCGAGGAGGGCCAGCGGGTCGAGGCCGGTGAGCTGGTCGTGGTGCTGGAGGCGATGAAGATGGAGAACCCGGTGACCGCGCACAAGGCGGGCACCGTGACCGGGTTGTCCGTCGAGGTCGGTTCAGCCGTCACGCAGGGCGCCGTCCTGCTCGAAATCAAGGACTGAGCGGGCCGCCCGGGCATACCATCGGTGTCGTGAACGAGGTCCCCTCGCCGGAACTGCGCATCGGCGACACGGAACGGGAGTCCGCGCTGTCCGCGCTCGGCGAGCACCTGAGCGCGGGCAGGCTCGACGTCGACGAGTACGGCGAGCGGTCCGCGCACATCACCGCCGCCCGCACCAGGGGCGAGCTCGCGGACGTCTTCAGCGACCTGCCCGCGCCGCACCCGGTGTTCGGCACGCCCGCGCACAAGGCCGTCGAGGCGAAGCCGCCCGGTCCGGTCGCGTACACCGATCGTCCGCTGAGCCAGCGCGTCGCGGGCGCGATCATGCCGCTGCTGTTCGTCGGGGCGATCGTCGTGGGGATCACCACGGACATCTGGTGGTTCATCGCGCTGCCGTTCGTGTTCGGCGCGGTCGCGCAGGGCATCTGGGGCAAGGACTGGGACAAGGACCGCACCCGCCGCCGCGGCTCGCGGTCCTAGGGCCGGCCACTTCCCCACCACCACCCTCAACGGAGGCGCTTCGCGCCGCTACATTTGATGTGTGGCCGACATGCGGCTCAGCGACGCTGAGCGCAACGAAGCGATCGAGGCGCTGTCCGAGCACGTCCGGACGGGCAGGCTCGACATCGACGAGTACGGGACCCGCTCGGCGCGGGTCACCGCGGCCCGCACGCGCAGCGAGCTGGCCGCGTTGTTCGACGACCTGCCCGAGCCGCACCCGAGCGCGCTGAAGCGGCCGTCGCCCGCGCCGCGGCCCGCGCAGCCGCCCGCCCGCAGGTTCGGGATGGGTGCGGTGCCGATCGCGGCGGTGGTCGCCGTGTTGTTGTTCCTCACCGTGGCCCGCGGGGTGTGGTTCGTCTTCCTGCTGCCCCTCGTGGTCGCGCTGATCTTCGGAGCGAGGTCCCGGTAGCCGATGGAACCGGTGGAGATCAACGCGGGCGAGTACTACCTGCGCCACCTGCGCGCGGACGACCTGCTCGACGACCGCCCCGCCCTGGTGGAGGCGTTCGCCGATCCCGAGCACTCGCGTTACATCGTCACCTACCAGGTGCGGAACCTCGCGGAGGCCGACCGGTACGTGACGCAGCGCGCCGCGGAGTGGTTCAGCGAGGAACGCTGCTCGTGGGCGATCGCGGAGCCGACGACGGGTGCGCTGCTCGGCGAGGTGGGCCTCAAGGACCTCGACCTGACGGGCGGCACGGCCGAGATCGCGCTGTGGATCCACCCGGACCGGCGTGGCCGGGGCATCAGCGTGCCCGCGGTCAACGCCGCGGTGCGCTTCGGGTTCGGCGCGCTGGACCTGCGCGTGGTGCGGTACCGGCACCACCCGGACAACACCGCGTCCGAGGCCGTGGCCAAGCGGTGCGGTTTCGAGCGCGTCGGGGTCAGCGAGGACCCGAACCAGCCTGGGCAACCGCTGGTGACGTGGATCCAGCCGGCGCCCTCGTCCGTCTGATCACCGTGCTGCTGAACGCTCCTCCGGTCGACCCCCCGAAGCTGGACGTGCCCGCCGCCATCCGCGGGCTGGAGGTGGAGCGGATCCACCGGGCGCCCGGCGCCGTCGCCTGGTTCGACGAGCAGGCGGTGAGCGCCGCGCTCGCGCCGGACATGAAGGTGCTGGTCACGCCGTTCCAGGGCGGTAACTACCCCGGCTCCGACCAGCACTACACCGAGGTCGACCGGCCGCTGCGCGAATGGGCGGACCGGACGGGCACCACCCTGATCGAGGTCGAGGGCCTGTCGGTCAGCGCCACCAGCGGCGGCGGTTTCGGCCCGAGCGACCTGCCGGAGCTGCGCCAGCTCACGTCGCACTACGACGTCACCGGCGCCGTGCTCGGCATGATCAACTACGCGAAGACGGGGGCGAAGTCGGTGCCCTCCCCGCCCGCGGACCCGGTGGTGCCGCCGTCCGCCGAGCAGGTGGCGGCGCTGACGGCGAGGCTGCGGGAGAACCCCGTCTACGTCGCCCCGGGCCGCACGGATCCGATCGACGTGCCCGTGGGGTTGCTCGCGGAGAAGACCGGCATCCGCGCCAGGGTCGTGGCCTTCCCCGCGCTCGGGCCGGACGAGCCACTCGTGGACTACGCGCCCGCGCTGGCGAAGGAGTTCCCCGGCGAAACCGTGTTCGTCAGCTACGGGGCGTGGCTCGACGTCGCGGGTCCCGACCAGCAGATCCTGGAATCCGCGCGGGACTACGCCTACGGCCGCTACGAGTACGCGACGTTCGCCCGCGGGGTGAACCTCGCCGACCGGATCGGCACGGTCGCCACGCGCGTGGCGGACCTGGTGCACCGCAACCCCTTCGCCCGCCCCGCGCCACCCGCTTTCGACCTCCGGCACCGCATCGCGAACGTCGCGCCGTGGGTGCTGCTCGGGTCCGCGGTGCTGCTGGGCGGCGGCGCGCTGCTGGCCTGGTCCCGCCGCCGGGTGCTCGCCCGGCAGGCCGAGGAAGCCGCGCTGCGCAAGGAAACCGCGTTGACCGCGGCGGAACTCGCCGAGCTCGACGCCGGTCTCCTCGCCGCGCCGGACGGGCCGTCCGAGCGGCTGGCCGCCGCGGCGGAGCGGCAGAGCACCGCGCGGGAGCTGTTCGAGCGGGCGGGCAGCGCGGAGGCGATGCGGGAAGTGCGGGAGATCGCCGCGCAGGGCCGGAAGCTGCTGGCGGGTGCCCGGTGAAGCGCGTGCCCCGCTGGCTGGTGCTCGGTGTCGCGGCCGGGCTCGCGGCGTTCGCGGCGCTCTACGGTCCGTGGGCGCAGCCCAGCGCCCAGGTTCGGTCCATTGTGGAGGCTCTGCGGACGAGCTCGGTGTACGAGCAGCCCGGCGCGCCGGGGGGTGGTGGACGCCCGGCGCGCCCGGCAGGTGATCGGGGACCGGGCGATCCTGCTCGTCCTCCTCGACCGCAGTCCACTGTCCACTTCGGGCGATTCGAAGGACCCGCGGATGAACCTGTGCCACCAGCTGTCCGAGGAGATCCCGGACGACTACATCTGGGTCTACGCGCAGGGCGACGACGGCGAGTACAAGGGCAACAACTGCGTCGGCGACGGGTTCCCGGCCCCGAAGACGGGCACCAAGGACGACTTCGACCTGACGCTGAACATCGGCGCCGAGCTGTCCGCCCAGTACCGCGCGACCGACACCGACCGCACGCCCGAGCTCGAGGAGTTCGTCCTCGCCTACGACGCGGCGACGTCGAAGGCGCACGGCGAGATCCCGACGCGGCCGGCGGTGCCCGACCGGCTCGCGGGCAGGCAGCTGGTCCTCGCGTGCGCGGGCCTCGTCGTCGGGTCGGTGCTGCTGTTCTTCCTGCTGCGGGCGGCCGGGCTCGCGTGGCGCCGCCGCCGCGCGGGTGTCGCGGCCCGTCGTCAGCGGCGGCTCGCGCTGGACGCGCGGTTGTCGCGCCTGGCCGACTCGGTGCTGCACCCCGCGCCCGCGGCGGACCAGGCGGAGGCCGAGCGCCAGGCCGAGGCCGCCCGGCGGTACGTGCTGTCGCTGGACCTGCTGACGAACGCGGAGTCGGCGGAGGAGCTGGCCGCCGCGGAAGCCGAAATCACCGGGCTGGAGGAGGTTGGCGGCCGATGACGTGGGTAGTACTCGCCGCGGTCGTCGTGCTCGCCCTCGGTGCGCTGGTGCCGGTGCTGCTGGGCCGGGCGCGGCGGACCGGAAGCGCCGACGAGGAGATCACCGCCCGTGCCCGCTACTCGCAGCTCGGCCACCACGTCGAGCACCCGGTCGCCACCGACGACGCGGAGGCGGCAGCCCTGCTGCGCCGCGGCCGGGAACGGTGGCACGCCACCGGGGCCGCGCTGGCGGAGGCCCGTTCGCCGCAGGAGTTCGCACTCGCCGCGCGGATCGCGGCGGAAGGACTGGACCACGTGGCGGCCGCGTACGCGCGGATGGGCAGGCCGGCGCCGTTTTGATCACGCTGTGCTGGCTGACACAATTACTTTCACATTTTCGGCACCTGTGGTGATCTGGATTCGGAAACCTTGCTTCAGCGCCGAACGGGGGACACGTGGGCGACTCCAGTCTGTTCCTGACCCGCATCCTCGACGTGCTTTGCGAGGGCGGCGAGAAAATCGCCTTCGCCCACCGCAGCCGGTCGATGAGCTACCGGGAGACCTTTGACACATTGCGACGGTTGCATGCGACGCTGAAGAACGAGGGCATCGCCCCGGGGGAAACAGTGGCGATAACCGGCGGAAACATGCCGGAAACAATTCTCCTGCAAATCGCGGCGCAACTGCGTGGCGCCAGGGTGCTGCACCGCGAGGACCTCGCCTGCGAGGCGGACGGCGTCGAGGCCGACCACGTCCTGTCGTCCGACCCGGACTGCCCGCTGCTGGTCGCGGGCCGCGGCACGAAGGCCGCCGAGGAGGACATCGTGATGCCGCGCCGGGTGGAGACGCTGTTCCCGGTGGACGGCGGGAAGCTCGTGTCGTGCAGCGAGGAGTACGAGGAGATGGCCCGCACGGTCGAGCCGCACCCCGACGGCCCGCAGCGCGTGCTGCTCATCGCGCCCATGTCGCACCCGATCGGCAACCGGATCACGGTGAAGGCCCTGCTGGCGGGCGACACCGTCGTCCTGCACGAACGCGCCCCGGAGACGGTGCCGACCGCCGCGAGCACCCCGCAGGGCTGAGCTGGATGTCGCGGAGGCCCAGGCCGGGATGGCCTGGGCCTCTTTCGCGTTCGGGGTGAGTGGCCGCCGCGACCCACAGCCGGGCCGGGCCGTCGCACCTGGCCAGGCGCGCGGCGCCCGGCGCTCGTGGGCTGGGCGCCCGCCGCCGCACAGCACGAAGGCCCGACCCCAGGTGGCCTGGGCCTCCGCCGCGTTCGCGGTGAGTAGCCTCCGCGACCCACAGCCGAGCCGGCCCGTCGCAGCCCGGCAGCCGAGGCCGGGCGCGCCTCCGGCCCACCTCAGGCCAGGCCGGGACAGCCCCAGCCACCGCCGACTCCGCCAAGGCTCCGGCCAGGTCGGAACCGCCTCGGCCACCGCCGACTCCGGCCCGCGTCCGCGGCTGCTGCCGCATCCGGCCCGGGTCAAGCGGGCTTTCGCCAGCCTCAGGCCGCCTCCGGCCTCCGACCGACGTCCGCGAGGGCACCGCCCCGGCGCCTCGGCCGCTCCGGCCGCGCCCGCCACCCCCGGCGCCTCCGTCACCCCCGCCGCTCCGGCCCCGGCCCCGGCCTCCGGCCCCGGCCGGGAGACCTACCCCACCGGCTCCGACAACCGCGCCCGGGCCTCCGGCGCCGAGGCGCGGCGGGCGTCCGCGGCCTCGTCGCTCGGCTGGGTCTGCGAGTCCCGCTCCGCGGCGACGCGCGCGGTGTACACCTCGACCTCGTGCCGCACCGTCTCGTCCGACCAGCCCAGCACCTGCCCCACCAGCATCGCGACCTGCGCGGCGCAGTCCACGCCCCGGTGCGGGTACTCGATCGAGATCCGGGTGCGGCGGGCCAGCACGTCCTCCAGGTGCAGGGCACCCTCGTGGCTGGCCGCGTACACCGCCTCGACCGCGAGGTAGTCCGGCGCGTGCTCGATGGGCCGCAGCAGCTCCGGCTTGCCCTCGGCCTGCGCCAGCACCTCGTGCACCAGCGAGCCGTACCGGTCGAGCAGGTGCCGCACGCGGTACGGGTGCAGCCCGTGCTGCGCCGCCAGATGATCGGCCTGGTTGACCAGCGCGTGGTACCCGTCGGCCCCCAGCAGCGGCACCTTGTCGGTGATGGACGACTGCGCCCGCCCCGGCAGGTCGACCGCCGCGGCGTCCACGGCGTCGGCCGCCATCACGCGGTACGTCGTGTACTTCCCGCCCGCGATCGCGACCAGCCCGGGCGCCACGCGCGCCACCGCGTGCTCGCGGGAGAGCTTCGACGTCTCCTCGCTCTCCCCCGCCAGCAGCGGCCGCAGCCCCGCGTACACGCCCTCGATGTCGTCGTGCGTCAGCGGGGTCGCGAGCACCGCGTTGACGTGTTCGAGGATGTAGTCGACGTCGTGCTTGGTGGCCGCCGGGTGCGCCAGGTCGAGGTTCCAGTCGGTGTCCGTCGTGCCGACGATCCAGTGGTTGCGCCACGGGATCACGAACAGCACCGACTTCTCGGTCCGCAGGATCAGCCCGCTCTCCGACACGATCCGGTCACGCGGCACGACGATGTGCACGCCCTTGCTCGCGCGCACCCGGAACCGGCCGCGGCTGCCGGACAGCCGCTGCAGCTCGTCGGTCCACACGCCGGTGCTGTTGATCACCACGTTGGCGTGGACCTCGGTCTCGCGCCCGTCCTCGACGTCACGCACCCGCACGCCGGACACCCGGTCGGCCTCGCGGAGGAACCCCACCACCTGCGTGGAGGTCCGGACCACCGCGCCGTAGTGCGCGGCGGTGCGGGCGACGGTCATCGTGTGGCGGGCGTCGTCGGCCTGCGCGTCGTAGTACCGGATGCCGCCGATCAGCGCGTTGCGCTTGAGCGCGGGCACCATGCGCAGCGCGCCCGCGCGCGTCAGGTGCTTCTGCCCCGGCACGGACCGGGCGCCGCCCATGGTGTCGTACAGGAACAGGCCGGCCGCGGTGTACGGGCGCTCCCACACGCGGTGCGTCAGCGGGTACAGGAAGCTCACCGGCTTCACCAGGTGCGGCGCGATCGTCGTGAGCATCAGCTCGCGCTCGCGCAACGCCTCCCTGACCAGACCGAACTCCAGCTGTTCGAGGTAACGCAGCCCGCCGTGGAACAGCTTGCTGGACCGGCTCGACGTGCCCGACGCCAGGTCCCGCGCCTCCACCAGCGCCACCCGCAGCCCCCGCGTCGCCGCGTCGAGCGCGGTGCCCGCACCGACGACGCCCCCGCCGATCACGACGAGGTCGAACGTCTCCTCCGACAGCCGCCGCCAGGAATCCTCGCGTGCGGCCGGTCCCAGCGCCTCAGTCACTCGGCTTCCCTCCTCGCGGGTGTGCTGCCGGTTCCAGGATGTCACGGACACGCCGTGCGGACCGGGTACGCACGGGTGTTCCCCGACACCCGATCGGTCCCCCGCCGGCCGCACGGTGCCGGAAGTCCCTGGAATTGCCCGGTACCGCGAAGTAGCGTGGCGGTGATCGAATCGGCAACGGCGCCGGGGCTCACCACCGCCGATTCGCAGCGAAGCGGTTCTCCGGAAGGGGCGGGATGAGTCTGCTCGGAATCTTCGTCTGGGAGCTGATCGGCACCGCGGTGCTGATCCTGCTCGGCAACGGTGTGGTGGCCAACGTCGTGCTCCGCAAGAACAACGGGCACCAGGCCGGCACCCTGTTCATCACGTTCGGCTGGGCCTTCGGTGTGTTCACGGGCGCCAGCCTCGCCTCGCCCAGCGGGGCGCACCTCAACCCGGCCGTCACGCTGGGGCTGGCCATCGCGGGCAAGACGCCGTGGTCGGACGTGCCGGTGTACGTCGCGGGCCAGATGGTCGGCGCGTTCCTCGGCGCGGTCCTGTGCTGGGCCACCTACAAACTGCAGTTCGACGACCACCCCGAGCCGGAGAACACGCTCGGGATCTTCTCCACCGCCCCGCAGATCCGGCGCAAGCCGTGGAACCTGGTCACCGAGATCATCGGCACCTTCGTCCTCGTCGCGTGGATCCTGCTGAGCCCGACCGCGAAGGTCGCGGCGGGCGGCACGCCCGAGTTCGGCAACTCGGCGCTCGGCTACGCGGGCGTGTCGTTCGTCGTGCTGGTCATCGGCATCTCGCTCGGCGGCCCGACCGGGTACGCCATCAACCCGGCGCGTGACCTGGGGCCGCGCATCGCCTACGCGTTCGTGCTGCCGATCCGCGGCAAGCGGGACGGGGACTGGGGCTACTCGTGGGTCCCGGTCGTCGGGCCGCTCGCCGGCGGCGCTCTCGCCGCACTGCTGTACCTGGCCGTCCACAACCTCACCTGATTGGAAGAGCTGATGACCTCCTACGTCGCCGCCATCGACCAGGGCACGACCTCGACGCGAGCGATGATCTTCGACCACTCCGGCCGGGTCGTCGCCTCCGACCAGCGGGAGCACGAGCAGATCTTCCCGCAGGCCGGGTGGGTGGAGCACAACGCCGAGGAGATCTGGGAGAACACGCGTGCCGTCACGGCGGGCGCGCTCGCGAAGGCCGACCTGCGTGCGGGCGACATCGCCGCGGTCGGCATCACCAACCAGCGCGAGACGGCGCTGGTGTGGGACCGCAGGACCGGCAAACCCGTCTACAACGCGATCGTGTGGCAGGACACGCGGACCGACAAGATCGTCGACGAGCTGGGCGCGCTCGGCGGCGGGCAGGAGCGGTACCGCGACAAGACGGGGTTGCCGCTGGCCACGTACTTCTCCGGGCCGAAGGTGAAGTGGATCCTCGACAACGTCGAAGGCGCGCGGGACCGCGCCGAGGCGGGGGACCTGCTGTTCGGCAACATGGACACCTGGGTCGTGTGGAACATGACCGGCGGCCCGGACGGCGGGGTGCACATCACCGACCCGACGAACGCCTCCCGCACCCTGCTGATGGACCTGGACACGTTGTCGTGGGACGAAAGCCACGCCGCGGACATGGGCATCCCGCTGTCGATGCTGCCGGAGATCCGGTCCTCGTCGGAGGAGTACGGCCGGGTGCGGGAACGCGGCGTGCTGTCGGGGGTGCCGATCGCGGGCATCCTGGGCGACCAGCAGGCGGCGACGTTCGGGCAGGCGTGCCTGTCCCCCGGTGAAGCCAAGAACACCTACGGCACGGGCAACTTCGTGTTGCTCAACACCGGCACCGAGAAGGTCATGTCGCAGAACGGCCTGCTCACGACGGTCTGCTACAAGATCGGCTCGAAGGACACGGTGTACGCGCTGGAGGGTTCCATCGCCGTCACCGGTTCGCTGGTGCAGTGGCTGCGGGACAACCTGGGCATGATCACCACGGCGGCCGAGATCGAGGAGCACGCGCGCACGGTGCCCGACAACGGCGGCGCGTACTTCGTGCCCGCGTTCTCCGGCCTGTTCGCGCCTTACTGGCGGTCCGACGCCCGCGGCGCCATCGTCGGCCTGACGCGGTACGTGAACAAGGGGCACCTCGCGCGGGCGGTGCTGGAAGCCACGGCTTTCCAGTCGCGCGAGGTGATCGAGGCGATGAACGCCGATTCCGGCGTGCCGCTGAAGTCGCTGAAGGTGGACGGCGGGATGGTCGTGAACGAGCTGCTGATGCAGTTCCAGGCGGACATCCTCGGCGTGCCGGTGATCCGCCCCGTCGTCAACGAGACCACGGCGCTCGGGGCCGCGTACGCCGCGGGCCTGGCCGTGGGGTTCTGGGAGGGCGAGGACGACATCCGCAACAACTGGGCGCAGGACAAGGAGTGGACGCCGTCGATGGACGAGTCCACGCGCGAAACCCAGTACCACAACTGGAAGAAGGCCGTGACGAAGACCTTCGACTGGGTGGAGTGACGTTTTCCCCCGGCGGGGCGGGGTGTCCGCCCCGCCGGGTGTCCACTGTGGAGGCTCAGTCCACCGTGGACGGAAAGTTGCCGAGATCATCTCAACCCTGTACCGAGATGACGGTGAACGGCATCCCCTGGTGGTCCGTCAGCTGGGCCGAGCGACCGTACGGCGGGTTCTGAGCCGCGCGCACCACGGCTGCGCCCAGCTCGACGGCCACCGCCTCGTCGGTGTCCGCGACCCCGAAGTACGTGCCCCAGTACGCGGGCACCTCCTGCGGCACATCGGCGGAAAGCTGCCCGATCCCGCCCACGACACGCCCGCCCACCTTGAGCGTGGCGCACGGGAAACCGCTGCGCAGCGGATCGTACGTGTAACCGAAAACCTTCACCTAGAAGGCTTTCGCGCCTTGACGTGCCGCGCCCGTCGGATCGACCGCCATCGCCAGCCGCCCGGCTGGGCCGACGTAACCCGGCTCCAGCACGAGGTGACGGCGGCCTCGGTGATCTTCGCGGCCGTCGTGTCGGCGTTCTCGACCGCGAGGTACGTCGTCCACACCGGCGGCACCTGCTTCCACGCCCGGTGGTCCCGGCCCGACCGCGGCGGCACCTCTGCCCTCGCGCAGCGTGATCAGGTAACCCCGTACTCCGCGCCCTGGTCGGCGAACTCCCACCCGAACAGCGGCCCGTAGAACTCGGCGGCGCGCTGGGGATCGGACACCATCACGTCGACCCAGCAGGGCGTGCCCCCGGGCCAGGCGGTGTCTCGAACGGCGGCCGCCACAGCATGGCACCGACCACCGACAAAAAAGCTCAGTCCAGGTCGTCGTGGCGCATGAGCTGGCGGCCGGCCTCCGTGATGGAGCCCGACAGCGACGGGTACACCGAGAACGTCAGCGCGAGGTGTTCGACCGTCAGCTGGTTCTGCACCGCCAGCGCGATCGGCAGGATCAGCTCGCTCGCCGACGGCGCGACCACCACCCCGCCGACGACGACACCCGTGGCGGGGCGGCAGAACAGCTTCACGAAACCGTGCCGCAGGCCCTCCATCTTCGCCCGCGCGTTGGTCGCGAGCGGCAGCATGATCGTGCGCGCCGGCACCTCGCCGGAGTCGATCGCCTGCTGCGAGATGCCCACCGTCGCGATCTCGGGGTGTGTGAACACGTTGGCGGCCACGGTCTTCAGCTTGATCGGCGCCACGCCCTCGCCGAGCGCGTGCCACATCGCGATGCGCCCCTGCATGCTGGCGACCGACGCGAGCATCAGCACGCCGGTGCAGTCACCGGCCGCGTACACGCCGGGCACGCTCGTCCGCGAAACCCGGTCCACGGTGATGTACCCGCCGGGCCCCGGCTCGATGCCGACCCGCTCCAGCCCGATGTCCTTCGTGTTCGGCACGGAGCCGACCGTCATCAGCGCGTGGCTGGCCTCGATGACGCGGCCGTCGGTCAGGTGCACGGCGACGCCCTTTTCGGTGCGCTCCACCCGGTCCGCCCGCGCGTGCTTCGCGACGGCGGTGCCCCGCTGGGAGAACACCTCCTCCAGCACGGCCGCGGCGTCCGCGTCCTCGTGCGGCAGGACGCGGTCGCGGCTGGACACGACCGTGACCTTGACCCCCATCTCGGTGTACGCGGACGCGAACTCGGCGCCGGTGACCCCGGACCCGATGACGGCGAGGTGCTCGGGCAGCTCCCGCAGGTCGTACAGCTGGCGCCAGTCGAGGATGCGCTCGCCGTCGGGCACCGCGCCCGGGAGCACGCGCGGGGTCGCGCCGGTGGCGATGAGCACCACGTCGGCGTCCAGCACCTCCGGTTCACCGGATCGTGGCGTGACCGCGACCTTGTGCTGCGCCAGGCCGGGCTCCTCGTCGGCGAACCGCGCCTCGCCGATGATCACGCGCACGCCCTCGCGCTGGACGCGGGCGCGGATGTCGGCGGACTGGGCGAGCGCGAGGCCCTTGACGCGACCGTGGACGGTGCGCAGGTCGATGCGGGTGTCGGCGAGGTCGGTGGCGATCCCCAGCTCGCCGAGGCCGTGCAGCGAGGCACGGGCACCCGAAGAGGCGATGAACGTCTTGGACGGGACGCAGTCGTAGAGCACGCACGCGCCGCCGAGCCCGTCCCGTTCGACGACCGTGACGTTCGCGCCGTGCTGGGCGGCCACCAGCGCCGCCTCGTAGCCGGCCGGGCCGCCGCCCATGATCACGATCCTGGTCACGTCAGTTCCTCCTAGTCGCACGCTCGTGTCCACCTTAGGAGGCCAGACCCGGAGTACGTCCGGTCGGGTGAGCACCCAGCAGCTACGGCCAGCCTCTTCCCCACCACCGCCCTCAAGCGAAACGCTGCGCGTTGCGGTTACGGCCAGCCTCTTCCCCACCACCACCCTCAAGCGAAACGCTCCGCGTTGCAGTTACGGCCAGCCTCTTCCCCACCGCCACCCTCAAGCGAAACGCTCCGCGTTGCAGTTACTCTCTAGCCGTGCCGTTGTATGCCGCTTACGGGTCCAACATGGAACCCGCCCAGATGATGGAGCGTGCGCCGCATTCGCCGATGGCGGGTACCGGCTGGCTGGAGGGCTGGCGACTCACCTTCGGCGGCGAGGACATCGGCTGGGAGGGCGCGCTCGCCACGATCGTCGAGGACCCGTCCTCCCGCGTGTTCGTCGTGCTCTACGACGTCACCCCGCTCGACGAGGACCGGCTCGACCGCTGGGAAGGCGGGGAGCTGGGCCTGCACAACAAGATCCGCCTGCGCGTGCAGACGATGGAGGGCTCGGCGCTGGCCTGGCTGTACGTGCTCGACGCCTACGAGGGCGGCCTGCCCTCCGCGCGCTACCTGGGGGTTCTCGCGGACGCGGCCGAGGCGGCGGGAGCGCCCGCGGACTACGTCGACGACCTGCGCACCAGGCCCTGCCGCGGCATCGCGACCTGACGACGACACACGCAAAAGGGCCCGCCGGAAGCCTCCGGCGGGCCCTTTTCCGTCGAAACCTCAGGCCAGCGCGGCGAGTGCCGTGTGGACCATGCAGCGGACGCCGACGGCCAGCGCCCGCTCGTCCAGTTCGAACGTCGGGCGGTGCAGGTCACGCATCTCGCCCTCGCCGCTCCACACGCCGAGGCGGAAGAACGCGCCCGGGATGTGCTGCAGGTACCAGGCGAAGTCCTCGCCACCGGACGACTGTTCGGTGCCCGTCAGCGCCTGCTCACCGAGCGCCGCCGTGACACCGGCCCGCAGCAGCGCGGTGCTGTCCTGGTCGCAGACCAGCGGCGGAACGCCCCGCCGGTAGTCCAGCTCGAAGCCGACACCGGTGGGCGCGAGCAGTGATTCGACCGACGACGCGACGAGCGGTTCGAGTGCCTTCCACACGTCGTATTCGGCCGTGCGCAGCGTGCCGCGCAGCGCGCCGTCCTGCGGCACGGCGTTGGCCGCCTGCCCGGCGTGCACCGCGCCCCACACCAGCACGGTGCCGGAGCGCGGGTCGACCCGGCGGGACAGCAGCGACGGCAGCGACGTGATGACCACGCCGAGCGCGTGCACGAGGTCGGCGGTCAGGTGCGGGCGCGAGGTGTGCCCGCCGGGCGAAGTCAGCCGCAGCTCGATGAGGTCCGCGGCCGAGGTCACCGCCCCGACCCGCGAGCCGACCTGGCCGACCTGCAGGCGCGGGTCGCAGTGCAGCCCGAAGATGCGGTCGACGCCCTCCAGCCCGCCGGCCTCGATCACGTCGAGCGCGCCGCCCGGCATGACCTCCTCCGCGTGCTGGAAGATCAGCCGCACCCGGCCGGGCAGCTCGGGCGCGGAGGCGAGCGCGAGCGCGGCGCCGAGCAGGATCGACGTGTGGGCGTCGTGCCCGCACGCGTGCGCCGCTCCCTCCACAGTGGACGCGTACGGCAACCCGGTCGCCTCGGTGAGCGGCAGCGCGTCGATGTCCGCCCGCAGTGCCACGCAGGCGGGGCCGCTGCCGACGTCGCAGAGCACGCCGGTGCCGCCGGGCAGCACCCGCGGCTCGAGCCCCGCCGACCGCAGGACCGCGCAGATGAGTTCCGTCGTCGCGTACTCGTGGCGGGAGAGTTCCGGGTTGGCGTGGATGTGGCGGCGCCACGCGACGACGTCCGCGCCACCTCGCTTCAGCCAGTCGTCCAGCCAGTACGGCCCTCTGCCCGCGCCGAGGTCGGTCACAGGTGCCATGCTGACGCCGTCCGCGGTGAGCAGCGCGTCAGATGCCCCGAAAGAGGCCGCGCGCGCGTCGCGGTCGCCGGGGATCTCCCGCCGTGAGTCCAGCACGGTCACACCGAACCTCCAAATGCAAAAAGCGTGTAACCCATTTGACGCAATATTGCACGATGCAGGCGGCAACAAACCTATCCTGTCCGGGTGGCCGGGACGGCCGGTAGTGGATCTGCGTTGAACGGCAGCGGGAACTTCGGCCCGGCGGTACCCCCTGGTACCGGTTCACAGACCTTTCGCCTGCTAGGAGGACTTTTCCCGGCGCTTCTTCCGGATGCTGCGGCCCCACACCACGATCACCAGCAGGACGGCCGCGAGCACGCCGACGATGATTTTGTTCTTGGTCTTCTGCTGGTTGGCCCGCTCGTTCTGGGCCGGGTCGATGACCGGGCCGGGCGCGGGGGTCTGCGCGGCGAGCGGTCCCGCGGCGGCGGGCAACGGCACGACCGGTGCGGCGACCGCGGCGGGTGCGGCGACGACGGCCGGGGCGGTGAACGACAGCAGCAGCCCCAGCATGAGCGCGGCGAGCCCGGCCCGCACCTTCGTCATCGTCCTCACCCTCTCCTCGACGAGCCCAGTGTGCCTGGAGAGGTACCCGCCTGTCACGCTCCGAAAGCGTCCAGGATGCGTTGTGCCGCGAGGGTCGCGGTGAGCTCGCCGTCGCGCACGGCCTGCTCGACCTCGGGCACGATCGCCTTGACGCCGGGGTGTTCGGCCAGACGCCCCAGCAACTGCTCACGCACCATCGACCAGGTCCAGTCGACCTGCTGCCGCTGCCGCCGGGCGGTCAGCTCGCCCGATTCCACCAGCTGCTCGCGGTGCCGCTCGATCTGCTGCCACACCGTGTCGAGGCCGACGTCGTTGAGGCCGCTGCACGTCAGCACGGGCGGGGTCCACGGCGCGTCGGGCCCGTAGATCATCCGCAGCGCGCCGGCGAGTTCGCGGGCCGCGCGCTTGGCGTCGCGCTCGTGGTCGCCGTCGGCCTTGTTGACGGCGATGACGTCGGCCAGCTCCAGGACGCCCTTCTTGATGCCCTGCAGCTGGTCACCGGTGCGGGCCAGCGTCAGGTACAGGAAGCAGTCGACCATGTTCGCGACGGTCACTTCGGACTGTCCCACCCCGACGGTCTCCACGAGCACGACGTCGTAGCCCGCCGCCTCCATCAGCACGATCGTCTCGCGGGTCGCGCGCGCGACGCCGCCGAGCGTGCCGGAGGTCGGCGACGGCCGGATGAACGCGGCCGGGTCGACCGCCAGCCGCGCCATGCGCGTCTTGTCGCCGAGGATGCTGCCGCCGGTGCGCGTGGACGACGGGTCGACCGCGAGCACGGCGACCCGGTGCCCGGCCGCGGTCAGGTCGATGCCCAGCTGGTCGATGAATGTCGACTTGCCGACTCCGGGGACACCCGTGATGCCGACCCGCCGCGCGCCACCCGAGTGCGGCAGCAGCTCCACCAGCAGCTCCTGCGCCTGCCTGCGGTGGTCGGCGCGCTGGGACTCGACGAGCGTGATGGCACGGGACAGCGTGCCCCGGTCACCCGCGAGGACGCCCTTGGCGAGGGCGCCGACGTCGATCGCGCGCGCCACTCAGTCCTGCTCCAGCTGGTCGAGCAGGTCGAGCGCCGCGTCGGCGATGACCGTGCCCGGCCCGAAGATCGCCGCCGCCCCGGCCGCCCGCAGCTCGTCGTAGTCCTGCGGCGGGATGACGCCGCCGACGACGACCACCACGTCCTCGCGGCCGAGCTTCGCCAGCTCCTCGCGCAGCGCGGGCACGAGCGCGAGGTGCCCGGCGGCGAGCGAGGACACCCCGACGATGTGCACGTCGGCCTCGACGGCCTGCCGCGCGACCTCGGCCGGGGTGGAGAACAGCGGGCCCACGTCGACGTCGAACCCGAGGTCGGCGAACGCGGTCGCGATCACCTTCTGCCCGCGGTCGTGCCCGTCCTGCCCCATCTTCGCGACGAGGATGCGCGGCCGGCGCCCTTCGGCCTCGGCGAACTCCTCGACACGCGCGCGTACCTTGTCCACGTTCTCGGTCTTCCCGACCTCGTCCCGGTACACGCCGGAGATCGTACGGATCTGGCCCGAGTGCCGCCCCCACACCTTTTCCAGCGCCTCGGAGATTTCGCCGACGGTCGCCTTCGCCCGCGCCGCGTCCACGGCGAGTTCGAGCAGGTTGCCGTCGGACTCGGCGGCAGCGGTGAGCCTCCGCAGGGCGTCCTCGACGGCGGCCGGGTCGCGCTCCTCGCGCAGCCGCCGCAGCTTCTCCAGCTGCTGGGCACGTACGCCCGCGTTGTCCACCTTCAGCACGTCGATCTGCTGGTCGTCGACCACGCGGTACTTGTTGACCCCGATCACCGGCTGCCGCCCGGAGTCGATCCGGGCCTGCGTGCGGGCCGCGGCCTCCTCGATGCGCAGCTTCGGGATACCCGCGTCGATCGCCCGCGCCATTCCGCCCGCCGACTCGACCTCGGTGATGTGGCCCCACGCCTTGCGCGCGAGGTCGTAGGTGAGCCGCTCGACGAACGCGCTGCCGCCCCACGGGTCGATGACGCGTGTCGTACCGGACTCCTGCTGCAGCAGCAACTGCGTGTTGCGGGCGATGCGCGCCGAGAAGTCGGTCGGCAGCGCCAGCGCCTCGTCGAGGGCGTTGGTGTGCAACGACTGCGTGTGTCCCTGCGTCGCGGCCATCGCCTCCACACACGTGCGCACGACGTTGTTGAACACGTCCTGCGCCGTCAGCGACCAGCCCGACGTCTGGCAGTGCGTGCGGAGGGAAAGCGATTTCTCGTTCTCCGGCTCGAACTGCTTCACCAGCTTCGCCCACAGCAGCCGGGCGGCGCGCATCTTGGCGACTTCCATGAAGAAGTTCATGCCGATGGCCCAGAAGAACGACAGCCGGGGCGCGAAGGAGTCGATGTCCAGGCCGCCGTCCAGCCCCGCCCGGATGTACTCGACGCCGTCCGCGAGCGTGTACGCCAGCTCCAGGTCGGCGGTCGCCCCGGCCTCCTGCATGTGGTAGCCGGAGATGGAGATCGAGTTGAACCGCGGCATCCGCCGCGAGGTGTAGGCGAAGATGTCGGAGATGATCCGCATCGACGGCTGCGGCGGGTAGATGTAGGTGTTGCGGACCATGAACTCCTTGAGGATGTCGTTCTGGATGGTCCCCGCCAGCTGCTCCGGCGCGACACCCTGCTCCTCGGCGGCGACGATGTAGAGCGCCATCACCGGCAGCACCGCGCCGTTCATGGTCATCGACACGCTCATCCGGTCCAGCGGGATGCCGTCGAAGAGCTGCCGCATGTCGTAGATCGAGTCGATCGCCACGCCGGCCATGCCGACGTCGCCGGCCACCCGCGGGTGGTCGGAGTCGTAGCCGCGGTGCGTGGCCAGGTCGAAGGCGACGGAAAGCCCCTTCTGACCGGCCGCGAGGTTGCGCCGGTAGAAGGCGTTCGACTCCTCCGCCGTGGAGAACCCGGCGTACTGGCGGATCGTCCAGGGCTGGGTCGTGTACATCGTCGGGTACGGACCGCGCAGGAACGGCGCGAGCCCGGGGTACGTGCCCAGGAAGTCCACATCGGACAGATCCTCGGCCGTGTACAGCGGTTTGACGCCGATGCCCTCCGGCGTCTCCCACGCCAGCGCGTCGGGGCCCTTGCCGGTGCTCGCCTGCAGCGCCTCGGCCCAGTCCCGCTTGCCGCCCGGGCCGGGGACACCAAGTTCGACGTCGGAGAAGTCGGGGATGGCCATCACTTCACTCCCAGCGTTTCGAGGGTGCTGGTCAGCACGGCGAGCGCGTCGCAGCCCGTGTACGCGAACCCCGTGATCCCACGGTAGGACTCGCTGGGCTTACCGGCCAGGAGAACGGCTATCGCCCCCGCCTCGCGCAGGCCCGCGGCGACGTCGTTGGCCTGCGCGGCGTACGACTTGTCGCTGCCGCACAGGCAAGCCACCGCCGCACCGCTCTCACGGAAAGCGGCGACCGGGTCGTCGACCGCGCCCGGGTTGACCGGCTCGATCCCGCCTGCCTGGAACAGGTTCGACGCGAACATGGCGCGCGCGGTGTGCGAGGCGAGCGGGCCGAGCGTGGCGAGGAAAACCTTGGGCCGCTCGCCGTGCTCCGCCAGGTGCGCGTCGGAGCGGTCCCGCAGCCGCTCGAACGGCTCGGCGTACCGGTGCTTCGGCAGGCCGCCGCCGGGCACGACGGCGGGCAGCGGCGCGCGTTCCACCGGCTGCTCGGCCAGGAACGGGAACTCACTGACGCCCGTGATCGGGTCCTTCCGCGTGGCCAGCCGCTTCGCGCGCTTCTCCCACGTCTCGGCGAGCCGGTCCCGCACGAAACCCGAGGCGAGCGCGGCCTCGATCCCGCCCTGGCGCTCGATCTCGGTGAACTCCCGCCACGCGGCGTTCGCCAGTGCGTCGGTGAGGTTTTCCACGTACCAGGAGCCGCCCGCCGGGTCGATGACCCCGGCCAGCTTCGACTCCTCCAGCAGGATCGACTGCGTGTTGCGGGCGATGCGGCGGGAGAACGCGTCGGGCTGGCCGATCGCCGCGTCGAACGGCAACACGGTCACGGCGTCCGCACCGCCGACACCCGCGGCGAAGCACGCGACGGTGGTGCGCAGCATGTTCACCCACGGGTCACGCTGGGTGAGCATCGCGGTCGACGTCACGGCGTGCTGCTTCATCCCGTGCGCGGTCCCGCCGGACACCTCGGTGACGCGGGCCCACAGACGCCGGGCGGCCCGCAGTTTGGCGATGGTGAGGAACTGGTCGGCGGTCGCGGCGAAGCGGAACTCCAGCCGCGCGGCGGCGTCGTCCACGCTGAGCCCGGCATCGGTCAGCACCCGCAGGTACGCCACGCCCGCCGCGATGACCGCGCCGAGTTCCTGGGCGTCCGAACCGCCGGCCTCGTGGTACGGCAGCCCATCCGCGACGAGCGTGCGCAGCTTCGGGTGCTTCGCGGCGAGCCGCGCGGTCAGCTGGGCGGCGGGCGCGAGGTCGTGCGCCTCCCCGGTGCGGGCACGCAGGGTGACGGGATCGGCCCCGAGGGTGCCGACGACCTCACTGTCCGGGATCCCGGCGAACTCCGCCAGCAGCGCGTTCGCGGCCGTCTCGTACTCCTCCCCCGGTTCCAGGACGACCGGGGCGAGGTCCAGGTGCACGCCGTGCAGCGCCTCGCCCAGCGCGGCCGGCGCCAGCGAGTCGCCGCCGACGCGCAGCCACAGCGACGTGGCGCCGTTCTCGAGGTCGGCGAGGACGGCCCGGTTCGCCGCGGCCGGATCGGCGTTGGCGTGCAGCACGCGCACGTCCCAGCCGGTACCTTCGGGTCGCGCGCCACGCACGAACGGCGGCAGCCCGGGGAACCCGGCGGGCGCGGCCCCATCGTCCGCCGTGTACAGCGGCTGGATCTCGATGCCGTCGTAGGTCCGGGTGGTCAGCAGGCTCTCGGGAGGACCGTCGAACTCCTCGGGCAGCGCACCGCTCTTGCGCAGCACCCCGGCGACGAGCCGCTGCCACGCGGCGCGCTCCGGTGCGGGGAACTCGGCGGCCAGTGCCAGGTCATCGGGCTCCGTCGTCCCAGCCTGAGTCATACCTGTCGATGGTAGGGGCCGGGCATGCCGGGCAAGTGTGAGCCTGCTCGCGGTCATCAGCCAGAATGACCCCGTGGCCACCGACAGCGAGGAACCCCGCGTCGTCGCCGGACGCTACCGGCTGCGCGCGGTGCTGGGCTCGGGCTCGATGGGCACCGTCTGGTCGGCCTACGACGAGTTCCTCCAGCGCCCCGTCGCGGTCAAGGAGATCCGGCTGCCGCCCGGCGTGACCGCCGGGCAGGCCGACGAGCTGCGCGAACGCACCCTGCGCGAGGCACGCGCGATCGCCGTGCTGTCCCACCCGAACGTCATCGTGCTGCACGACGTCGCCCGCCAGGACGGCGAGCCGTTCGTCGTGATGGAGCTGCTGCCCTCGCACAGCCTCGCCGACCTGATCCGCGAGCACGGCCCGCTGACGGTGGAACAGGCCGCCGCCGTCGGTGACGCCGTCGCCGCCGCGCTGGAGGCCGCGCACGCGGCGGGCATCACCCACCGCGACGTCAAACCGGGCAACGTCCTGGTCGCCGACGACGGCCGCATCAAGCTCACCGACTTCGGCATCGCCCGCAACGTCTCCGAAGCCACGATGACCCGCACGGGCATGACGCTGGGCTCCCCGGCGTACATCGCGCCCGAGGTCGCCTCCGGCAAGGCCGTCACGCCGGGCGCCGACCTGTGGGGGCTCGGCGCGACCCTGTTCAACGCGCTGGAGGGCCACCCGCCCTTCGACGCCGACGGCGACCCGCTGGAGACCATCGGCAAGGTCGTGCGAGGCGAGGTGCCGCGGCCGTCACCCGGGCCGATCGCGCCGGTGATCACCGCGTTGATGGCCAAGGAACCACAGGACCGGATGCCGCTGCACGAGGTCCGCCGCCGGCTGTACCCGATGATCACCAAGGCGCCCCGGGTGCTGTTCAGCCCGGAGATGTTCCAGAAGGCGGCGGGCACCAGGGCCGAGGCGACGGACACGCGGGAGATGAAGCCCGCGCCCAAACCCGGCGCTTCCGGGGAGGAGCCGGCCGAGGCGAGCCAGGAGCTGGCCGCGGACCCCGGTCCCCTGCCGTTCGAGCCCACCCCGAGCGCCGAGCCGGGACACGGGCCGGCCGAGCCCACCCCGACGCTGGCCTCCGATCCGGGGCCGCTGCCCTTCTCCTCGGGACCGTCACGGGCGCCCCGCCGCAGCACCACCGCGACGGCGGTCCTCGTGGCCGTGGCGATCCTGTTGTTCGTGGTCTCGGCCGCGGGCGGGTTCGTCGCGGCACGGGTGATCGGTGCCGAGCCGCTCGTCCCGCCCACCCGCGCCGGCACGTCCGCGACGCCCCAGCCGCCGCCGACCAAGTTCGAACGCCGCACCGGGGACGCGTCGAACACGCGGGGCCAGGAGGCGACGTTCTCCGTCGAGGTGCCCGCCGACTGGACGCGGTTCACGAACGCCGGGGTCGGCGACAACCTGCCACCGTCGACGCTCGTCGAGTGGGTCTCGCCGGACGGTACGCAGATGCTGGCGGTGGACCACATCGCCGGCTACTTCCCGAGCTACACGATCGACCAGTACGTCAACGCCCTGTCGACGAGCCGGGGTCCCGGCGACTTCAAGCCGGTGTCCCGCAGCGCGCTGCCGGGCAAGGACGGCGTCGCGATGACGTACCGCACGTTGGACCGGGGCAGCAGCGGGAGCTCGGGGCAGCTCAGCCGGACGACGTTCGTGCAGGTCTTCCGCCACCAGTCGAGCCTGTGGGCGGTGAGCGTGACGGTGCCCACCGAGCAGGAGAACACCGCGCGCACCGAGCTGTACGAACGCATCGTGCCGACGTTCACCATCACCGGCTGAGCCTTAAGCTCAGCGCATGAGTGAACAGGACCTGGCCGGCGCGGCGGCGGCCACCATCGCCGAGCGCACGGGACACGCCAAGCACGACATCGCGGTGGTCCTCGGTTCGGGCTGGCGCCCCGCGGCGGACGTCCTCGGCGCGGGCGACGCGGAGATCCCGCTCGCCGAGCTGCCGGGGTTCGAGCAGCCCGAGGCGATCGGGCACGGCGGCACGGTGCGGTCGGTGGACGTCGAGGGCAAGCGCACGCTCGTGCTGCTCGGGCGAACGCACCTCTACGAGGGCAAGGGTGTCGGCCGCGTCGTGCAGAACGTGCGGACTGCGGCGGCGGCCGGGGTGAAGACCGTGGTGCTGACCAACGCCGCGGGCGGGCTGCGCGAGGGCTTCCAGGTCGGGCAGCCGGTGCTGATCTCCGACCACCTCAACCTGACGGCGACCTCCCCGATCGTCGGCGCGAACTTCGTGGACCTCGTGGACCTGTACACGCCGCGGCTGCGCAAGCTGGCGCGGGAGATCGACCCCGAGCTGGAGGAGGGCGTGTACGCCGGCCTGCCGGGTCCGCACTTCGAAACCCCGGCGGAGATCCGGATGCTGCGCACGATGGGCGCGGACCTGGTCGGTATGTCGACGGTGCTGGAGGCGATCGCGGCGCGGGCGGCGGGGCTCGAGGTGTTCGGGCTGTCGCTGGTGACGAACCTGGCGGCGGGCATCACCGGTGAGCCGCTGAGCCACGAGGAGGTCCTGGAGGCCGGGCGCGCGTCAGCTCATCGGATGGGCACCCTGCTGCGGGAACTCGTGGCGCGGGCGTGAAACGTAGGCTTAGCCGGTGAGCGAACCGGATCGGCTGCCGCGCGAGCTGCGCAACAGGGCTTTCGCCTGGATCACCCAAGACGTCGACGCCGACACCCGGGAAGAGCTGGAAGCCGTGCTGGCGCGAGCCATGCACGGTGAGCCGGGTGCGGTCGCCGACCTGGCGGACCGGATGGCGGGCCCGTTGCGGTTCGGCACGGCGGGGTTGCGGGGCCCGGTGCGCGCCGGGTCGAACGGGATGAACACCGCCGTGGTGGTCCGTACCACCGCGGGTGTCGCGGCGTGGCTGGCGCAACGCGGGAAGACGGGGCAGATCGTCGTCGTGGGCCGGGACGCCCGGCACGGCTCGGAACGCTTCGCGACCGCCGCGGCGGAGGTGCTGTACGCGGCGGGGTTCGACGCGCGCCTGCTGCCCGGCCCGTTGCCGACGCCGGTGCTGGCGTTCGCGGTGCGGGAGCTGGGCGCGGCGGCGGGGGTGCAGATCACCGCGTCCCACAACCCGCCTGCCGACAACGGCTACAAGCTCTACGACGAAAGCGGTTCGCAGATCGTCCCGCCTTCCGACGCGGAGATCGAAGCGGCGATCGCGGAGGCGCCGGGCGCCATCCGCGTCGAGCGGACGCCCGGTGTTCCGGTGCTGGGCAACGAGATCGTGGACGCGTACCTGGCGAAGGTGGTGGCCATCCCGTCGGGCCGCTCCGGCGCGCTGCGGATCGCCGCGACGGCGCTGCACGGCGTCGGTGCCCAGACCCTGCGGCGTGCCTTGGCCGCGGTGGGGTTCGAGGACGTGCACCTGGTCGCGGAGCAGTCGGAGCCGGACCCGGATTTCCCGACGGTGTCGTTCCCCAACCCGGAGGAGCCGGGTGCCACGGACCTGTTGCTGGCACTGGCCGCCGAGGTGGACGCGGACCTGGCGGTAGCGCTGGACCCGGACGCCGATCGGTGTGCGCTGGGGGTTCGCGACCGTGACGGCGCCTGGCGCATGCTGCGGGGCGACGAGACGGGTGTTCTCCTGGGTGAGCACGTCCTGTCGACGACCAAGGCCCAGGACCCGCTCGTGGCCACGACCATCGTGTCTTCGTCGATGCTGGGCCGGATCGCCGCCGAGCACGGTGCCCGGTACGCGGAGACGTTGACGGGCTTCAAGTGGCTGACCAGAGCCGGCGAGGGCCTGGTGTTCGCGTACGAGGAGGCGCTGGGCCTGTGCGTGAACCCGGACTTCGTGCGGGACAAGGACGGTATCGCGGCAGCCGTGATGGCGTGTGATTTCGCCGCCGGGCTGAAGGCGGAGGGCCGCACGCTCCTCGACGTCCTGGATGATCTCGCCGCCCGTCACGGCGTGCACGTCACCGACCAGGTTTCCCTGCGTGTGACGGATCTGGGCGTGCGCACGGAGCTGATGGACTCGGTCCGTGCCGCCCCGCCGGCGGTCCTGGCGGGCACGCCGGTCACGGCGGAGGACCTGTCGCCGGGCGCGGACGCCATCCGCATCACCGGCGAGGGCCTGCGGGTGGTGATCCGCCCGTCCGGCACGGAGCCGAAGCTGAAGACGTACCTGCAGGTCGTGGAGCCGGTCACCGGTTCACTAGCCGAGGCGCGGGCTCGTGCGACTTCCCGCCTGGCAGCCCTGCGGCAGGACGTCGAGTCCCTGCTCAGCTCCCGCCGGGATTGATTTCCTGCCCAGCTCCAGCCGCGGGCGTCGCCCCGGTTGGGCTGCCGGACGCGCAAAAAAAAAGAACCCCGGGGCTTCGGGAGAATTTCTTCTCGACCGAAGCCCCGGGGCTTCCAATTTGAGTTCGGCGGTGTCCTACTCTCCCACACCCTCACGAGTGCAGTACCATCGGCGCTGGCAGGCTTAGCTTCCGGGTTCGGAATGGGACCG
>NZ_FORP01000021.1 GCF_900114035.1 Amycolatopsis sacchari
GGGCAGCACTACCGCCCTGGCTGCACTTCTACAATCACCACCGACCCCACAGCGCAACCAGCGGCAAACCCCCGATCACCCGCCTGACCAACCTCCCTGGACACCACACCTAGGGCCATCGTGATCAATACCAGCATCTCGGCCCCCCGAACCGATCAGCCACTCCCGGATGACCAAGCGAAAAGGACCTGGCAAGTCCGCCAACTTGCGTTGACCAAGACTGCTCGTCCCGGTGCTGCCTGGAAAGCCGGAGCCGGGATCGACGAAACCCGCCGCGGTGGCGAAAGCTGGCTGCACCAGTGGGAACCAGTCACCGTTCAGGATGACAGCGAGCGTCGCGCGAAATACTCGAAAGCCTTCCCCTGGAGGAATCATTTCCAGTGCTTCCGGAAAAAGTGTCGCAAGGTAAAACTGGAAATATCGTTGCGACCCGATCATGAAGTGGACGTGGTGACACACCAGAGGTTGACAGGCCGGGGCCTGTTCATGAGGGCCGAGACTTCAGCAGGAGTCCACTCTGGGCAAGGAATCCGTCGATGGGCACAGGTCGGTACTGGATCCGTTTGAGCCGGTTCTTCACCACGGCCGCCAGTTCGTTCAGGCCCTGGACGGCGAGGTTGCTCAACCCGTTTTTTGGGGGTTCGCCCACGCCCTCGGCAGACCGCAGCCGTACCACGGTCAGCCAGCCGTGATGTGCGGCGATGAACTCCCGCACCCTGGCAACTCGGTGTCCACCATGCCCGGTTCGATCATGCCCACCAGGCGCAGGCGCCGGGCAATAGGCCGTGCGAGCTGCCGACGAAGCGCCTTCTCCCCGGCGCTGGAAGCGCGTCCAACCAGGCTGCGGGTCCCCGACGTCGGGAGGCGCGACAGGGGCCGCCGTTCACAGGTAGAACCAGCGCTCCCCGACCGGATCCGCCGACCCAAAGAAGGGGTAAAACCGCAGGTCAACGCCTGTTTGTCGGGATGACAGGATTTGAACCTGCGACCCTCCGCTCCCAAAGCGGATGCGCTACCAAGCTGCGCCACATCCCGGCCGCCCCGATGGGGCGCTGCGATCACTCTAGCCTGACCCGCTAAACTGGTCGCGCACCCCGGGTCACCAGGGCGCATGCGGGCGTAGCTCAATGGTAGAGCCCCAGTCTTCCAAACTGGCTACGCGGGTTCGATTCCCGTCGCCCGCTCCAGCGCGTCACAGCAGGTCAGCGGCACAAACCGAGCGGCGGTCCCACTCCAGGGAACCGCCGCTCACCGCATCAAGCCGCTCCCACCGATGACTTTTCCCTCCCGCTCGGGTCTACCCACGCATCCACACCCGAAGGAGGAGCCATGTCCGACAAGCGTCTCACCACGTGCCTCTGGTTCGACGGCCAGGCCGAGGACGCCGCGAAGTTCTACGGGACCGTCTTCAAGGACTTCAAGCTCGGCCCGACCAGCTACTACAACGACGCGGGCCCCGGCCCCGCCGGCTCCGTCATCACCGTCGAGTTCGAGATCAACGGGCAGCGGTTCGTGGGCCTCAACGGCGGCCCCGAGTTCAAGTTCAACGAGGCCATCTCGTTCCAGATCCCCTGCGAGAACCAGGACGAGGTCGACTACTACTGGACCACCCTCACCGCCGACGGCGGCCAGGAAGGCCCCTGCGGCTGGCTCCGCGACAAGTTCGGCGTCGCCTGGCAGGTCGTGCCCGACCGGCTCCTCGAACTGATCAACGACCCCGACCCCGCCAAGGCCACCCGCGCTACCAAGGCCATGTACGGCATGCACAAGATCGACATCGCCGCGGTCGAGAAGGCCTACGCCGGCTGAACGACCTCGAGCCGCAGCGTCCGTGTGAAAGCGCTTGCTGTCGTCTCAACCGCCGACGGCGAGCACGCACTCCGCACAACGTGGGAGCTTCCGCCACTGGTGTGTGCGTTCCGAGGGGATGCACCGCCGCCCGCACCGGGACCGGAACCCGGTGCGGGGGTGGTACTCCCGCACCGGCGGCACCCAGTGCGTCGCGTCCGCGTCGATGTCCGGCAGCCAGCCCCAGCACGATCTGTCCATGCGCGCGGATGGTCGCGCTCCGGCACCGCCGCGGCACGCCGACGCTCCGCGGGTAACACAGCGCTTACGCACGTGCGCGCGATGTTTACCCCACCTGCCGCGCCGTCGCCATCGCCCGCTCGGTCTCCCAGAACGCCCGCATGGACTTCACCAGGCCGTCCGCCCCGACGCGGTAGACGAACACCCCGTCGGTGTCCACGCGGTAACCGCCGGGCAGGAACGTCGTGATCGTGCCGTAGTTCGCGACCTCGTCGCCCGCGGCGAACGAGTCGCGGATGACGAACTCGAACCGTTCGACCTTCGCGATCGTGAGGTCCCAGAACGCCGAAATCCCGTCGTGCCCGTGGTGGCCCTTGCCCTCCTGGTCGAACATCGACGGTCCGACCGGGTCCTCGATCACCGCGTCCGGCGCGAACAACGCGAGCCACTCGTCCTTCGCGCCCCGCACGACCGCGTTCATGGAGTTCCACGCGGCCCGCCGCGCGGGCGGCTGCTCCGCGGACGTGTCCCAGCAGACGTCGATGCTCATGACCCCACCTTCGCGATGATCTCGTCGGCGAACTTCTTGATGGCGTCCTTCTTCGGCTCCAGCGCGTCGCCGAACCCGATGCCCTCGAACACCCACGGCTGCGTCACGACGTCCGTCACGCCGATCTCGGCCTGCTCGCGGTAGCCGTCCGCGCCGAACCGGTCGATGCACACCGCCTGGATCTCGAACGGCTCGTCCGCGCGCCCGTACTCCGCACGCAGCTCCCGCAGTCGCTCGATGGTGGTGCGCAGGTCCTCGAACTTCATCATCGCGCTGGACCAGCCGTCCCCGACCCGCGCGGCCCGGCGCAGTGCGACCTCGGTGTGACCGCCGATGTAGAACGGCACGCGCCGGCTGGGCGCGGGACTCATCTGCAGCTTGTCGAAGTTGAAGAACTTCCCGTGGTACTCGACCATCCCGCCGTCGAGGATCAGGCGCAGCACGTCGATCGCCTCGTCGACACGCTTGCCCCGCTGCGCGTACGGCGCGCCGCACCACTCGAACTCCTCGGGTGACCAGCCCACGCCGAGCCCGAGGCCGAACCGGTTGCCGGTCAGCACGGCCACCGAACCGACCTGCCGGGCCAGCAGCACGGGATTGCGCGAGCCGAGCTTCATCACGGAGGTGTAGAACTCGATCTCGTTCGTGACCGCGCCCATCGCCGCGGCCGCCACGAGCGGGTCCGCCCACGGGGTGTCGGCGGTCCAGAACCGGCTGCCGTCGGGGGTGTACGGGTACTCCGCCGACACCGATTCCGAGTAGAAGAGCGAGTCGGGCAGGACGACGGAGGAGAAGCCGCACTCCTCGGCCGTGCGGGCCAGCTCGGTGAACTGTTCGAGGGGGTTCATCGCGACCGAGAGGCTGAACTTCATACGCGGGAGACTATAACGTGTTCTAGTTTTCGTCGAGAGCGGAAGCGGTGGCGGCGTCCGCGGGACGGGGCCACGCTGGCGTGGTGATCCAGGAATTCGCCGGGGACGGCGCCCGCTACTACGCGCGCTACCGCCGCGGCTACCGGGCGGACCTGCTCGAAGCGCTGCGCCCCGGGCCGCGCGTGCTCGACCTCGGGTGCGGGACCGGTCAGCTCACGCTCTCACTGGCGGCCAGGGCGACGACCGTCGTCGGCATGGACCCCTCCCCCGACATGCTCGCCGAAGCCCGGGCGACGGAGACCCCGAACGCCGTCTGGGTGGTCGGCGCCGACACCGACGTACCCGCGCTCGCCCCGCTGCTCGGCGGCAGCCTCGACCTCGTCACGATCGCCCAGGCCCTGCACTGGATGGACGCGCCGCGGCTGTTCACGGCGCTGACCACTCTGCTCCGCCCCGGCGGCCGGGTGGCGGTGATCTCGAACGGCGTGCCGGTGTGGACGGCCGACACCGCGTGGGGCGAAGCGATCCGCGAAGTGGCGGCGAAATGGTTCGGCACTCGGGACTTTCCCACCTGCGGCACCAGCGACGAGGAACGCGCGCGCTACGGCAGACAGCTGCGCGAAGCGGGCTTCACCGGCGTACACGAACGCCGTCTCGACCACACCGATCGGCTGACGCTCGACGAACTCGCCGGGTCGTTCCACTCGGCGGCACCACTGGAGCGGCTCACCGATTTTCCCCGTTACGACCGGGAACTCCGCGAAGCGCTGCTCGCGGCCCAGCCCGACGGTGTCTTCACAGAGGAGGTTTCCGTGAGGGTGCTGGAGGGCACCCGGGAACTTCCCGGTTAGTGTCCGCGTTGTCCGGTTCAGGATTCCGAAACCGTGGGAGTTACCGATGGGCACCACGATCACGCTGATCGTGCTCCTCCTCGTCATCGTGGGCGGGGTGGCGTACTTCGCCAAGGCGCAGGGCCGCAACCGCCAGCGCCAGCTGGAGGACGCCAAGGCCGACGCGCGGCGGCTGGTCGAGCGGCTCGGCGGGCAGGTGCTCAACCTGACCGGCACCGACACCGCCTCGAAGCAGGCGCTCGCCGACGCGTCGGAGCGCTACAACGCCGCCGGCTCGCAGCTGGACCAGGCGCAGACGGCCGAGCAGGCCCGGCTGGTCAAGGAGACCGCGCTCGAAGGCCTCTACTACGTGCGCGCGGCGCGCAAGGCGATGGGCATGGACCCCGGCCCCCAGCTGCCTGAGGAGGCCGAGCGCGAGCGCGCGGGCAAGGTCAGCGAGCACCGCAAGGTCGACGTCGAGGGCCAGACGTACGAGGCCTCGCCCGACCCGGGCTCGAACACGCCGTACTACTACCCCGGCGGCCGCGTCGCGGGGCGGCCGGTGCCGCAGGGCTGGTACAGCGAGCCGTGGTGGAAGCCGGCACTCGTTGCGGGCGCGTGGGGACTCGGCTCGATGCTGCTGTTCAGCGCGATGTTCTCGGGCATGAGCGGCATCGCCAGCGCGGCGGCCTGGGAGTCCGGCTACGACGCCGGCCAGGAGGACGCCATGGCCGACGCGGGCGCCGACGGCGGCGACGCGGGTGACGCCGGCGGCGATTTCGACGGCGGCGGCGACTACGGCGGTGGCGACTTCGGCGGCGATTTCGGTGGTGACTTCGGCGGCGGGGACTTCGGGGACTTCTGACCCCCGGCCCGGCTCCCGCGCGGGAGCCGGGTCACTCCCCCGGCTGGCACACCGGGCACCAGTAGAGGTTGCGCCCGGCCAGCTCGCGGTGCGCGATCGGCGTGCCGCACACCAGGCACGGCTGACCGGTGCGGCGGTAGACGTAGACCTCGCCGCCGTGCCGGTCCTCACGCGGCGCGCGGCCCGTCACGTGCGGCAGGTGCTCGTCGGCGACGGTGTCGATGCGGCCGACGCGCACGCCGTGCCGCATGAGCGCCACCAGGTCCGCCCACATCTCCTGCCACGTCTCGTGGTCGAGCAGGCGGCCGGGCCGCATCGGCGGCACCCCGTGGCGGAACAGCAGTTCGGCGCGGTACACGTTACCCACGCCGGCGAGCACCGACTGGTCCATCAGCAACGCGGCGATCGACGTGCGCGAGGCGGAGATCTTCTCGTACGCCTGCTCCGGCTTGGCGCCGCGGCGCAGCGGGTCCGGCCCCAGGCGCGCCTTGATCGCGTCCACCTGGTCGGGTGTCAGCAGTTCACACCGCGTCGGGCCGCGGAGGTCCGTCCAATGTGTCTTGCCGACCATCCGCATGCGGACCTGCCCCACGGGGGCCAGCACGGGCAGTTTCGCCTCGGTGAACGTGCCGTACAGCCCGAGGTGGACGTGCACCGCGCCGACGGATGTGTAGTGGTGGAACAGATGTTTCCCGTACGCCTCAGCCTTCACCAGCACCGCACCGTCCACACGGGACGCTTCGGCGAACTTGCCCTGCGGGCTGGTCACCTCCACCGGCGCACCCGCGAACCTGCGCTGGTGCAACCGGGCGAGCCGGTGGAGGGTGTGGCCTTCGGGCATCAGGCGGGCAGCGCGGGCGGGTTACCGGTGCGCTCGTAGTCCAGCAGCTGCTGCACCCGCCGGGCGTGCCGCTCGTCGGGCGAAACCGGGGTGGCGAGGAAGGTGTCGACGATCGCGGTGGCCTCCTCGACCGTGTGCATCCGCGCGCCGATGCCGATCAGCTGGGCGTGGTTGTGCTCGCGGGCGAGCTGCGCGATCTCCGGCTTCCAGGCCAGCGCGGCGCGCGCGCCCGGCACCTTGTTGGCCGCGATCTGCTCGCCGTTGCCGGAACCACCGATGACGATGCCGAGGCTGCCCTCGTCGGCGACCACGCGCCGCGCCGTCTCGATGCAGAAGGCGGGGTAGTCGTCGGCCGCGTCGTAGACGAACGGGCCGATGTCGGTGACCTCGTGCCCCTGGCCCTTCAGGTAGCTCACCAGGTGGTTCTTCAGCTCGAAACCGGCATGGTCGGATCCCAAGTAGACACGCACGTCTGGAGTCTGCCATCCCGGTCCGGGCGGGGCATGCTCTGGGTATGACGCGATGGCTCGAACTGGCCGACGGGGTGCTGGCACGGCGGTACGAGCACCTCGACCAGACGCTCGGCCTCGTCGTGGGCCGTGAACGCTGCCTGGTCGTCGACACGAGCGGGGACGAGGTGCAGGGAGCGGAGTTCGCCGCCGCCATCCGGGAGATCACCGCGCTGCCGTGGCTCGTCGTGCTCACGCACGCCCACTTCGACCACCACTTCGGCACCCGCGCGTTCCTGCCGTGCCGGGTGTGGGCGCACGAGCGCTGCCGCCCGGCGATGGGCGCCGACCGCGCCGAGTGGGCCACGAAGTTCCGCCAGGAGGGCTCCGGGGAACTGGCCGCGCGCCTCGAGGAGGCCGAGCTCGTCCCGCCGACCGACACGCTCGCCACGGAGGTGGCCCTCGACCTCGGCGGGCGCCGCGTCACGCTCCTCCACCCCGGCCGCGGGCACACCGATCACGACGTCGCCGTGCACGTGCCGGACGCCGCCGTGCTGTTCGCCGGTGACCTGGTGGAGCAGGGCGCGCCCCCGTCGATCGGCCCGGACTCCCACGCGGCCGAATGGCCGCACGCGCTGGACCGCCTGCTGGCCCTGCGCCCCGGCACGATCGTGCCGGGGCACGGAGACCCCGTGGACGCCGCCTTCGTGCGGCGGCAGCGCGACGAGCTCAGTCGAAGTTCAGCTCGCCCGAGCGGGTCCGCTTGAGCTCGTAGAAGTCCGGGTACGACGCCAGCAGCCGGGCGCCGTCGAAGACCTTCAGCGCGTCCTCGCCGCGGGGGATCGACGACAGCACCGGGCCGAAGAACGCCACGCCGTCGATGTGGATCGTCGGGGTGCCCACGTCCATGCCGACCGGGTCCATGCCCTCGTGGTGGCTCTTGCGCAGCGCCTCGTCGTACTCCGTCGACTCCGCGGCCGCCAGCAGCTCCGCCGGGGCGCCCACGGCCGCCAGCGCCTCCTTCAGCACCGCCGGAATGTCCTTGTTGTCCTGGTTGTGGTAGCGCGTGCCGAACTCCGTGTAGAAGTCGCGCAGCACGCTCTCGTCCTTCGCCTGCGCCAGCGCCGTCGCGACGCGCACCGGGCCCCACGCCTTCTCCATCAGCTGCTGGTACTGCTCCGGCAGGTCACGGCCCGAGTTCAGCACGGCCAGGCTCATCACCCGGAAGTGCAGGTCGAGGTCCCGCTGCTTCTCGACCTCGAGGATCCAGCGGGACGTGATCCAGGCGAACGGGCAGACGGGGTCGAAGTAGAAGTCGACGCGCGTGCGCTCAGCGGACATGAAAGCTCCTTGTGCCGTGCCAACAGTTGGCGGTAACCAGGGCAACAGCCGCCGCGTTCCGCTTGTTCCCCGGGCCATCCGTGATTGGATAGCAAGACAGCCCAATGACCATCGCTAGTGCTACGAGGTGCCTGTGCCCGCCCCTAACCTGACCCGCGACCAAGCAAAGCAGCGCGCGGAACTGCTGGACGTCGAGTCGTACGACATCCTGCTCGACCTGACGGACGGCAACGGCCACCCCGGCGAGCGGACGTTCGAGTCGACCACCACGATCCGCTTCGCGAGCGCACGCGCCGGGGCGAGTTCCTGGGTGGACATCGTCGCCGCCGGAGTCCGCTCGGCCACGCTCAACGGCCGTGAGCTGGACGTCTCCGGCTACGTGGAGGACGACGGCATCGCCCTGCCGGACCTCGCCGAGACCAACGAACTCGTCGTGCGCGCCGACTGCCGTTACATGAACACCGGTGAGGGCCTGCACCGGTTCGTCGACCCGGTCGACGACGCGGTCTACCTCTACACCCAGTTCGAGACCGCCGACGCGAAGCGCATGTTCGCCTGCTTCGACCAGCCCGACCTCAAGTCGGTCTACCGCCTCACCGTGATCGCGCCGAGCGACTGGAAGGTCGTGTCGAACGCGCAGGTCGAGTCCACCGAGAAGACGGCGGAGGGCGCGACGAAGACGGTGTTCGCCGTGTCCGAGCGCATCTCCACCTACCTCGTCGCGCTCGTCGCCGGCCCGTACGCCGAGTGGCACGACCAGTACACCGACGAGCACGGCACGATCCCGCTCGGCATCTACTGCCGCGCCTCGCTCGCCGAGCACATGGACGCCGACCGCCTGTTCACCGAGACCAAGCAGGGTTTCG
Organism: Amycolatopsis sacchari; assembly: GCF_900114035.1. Lineage (GTDB taxonomy): Bacteria > Actinomycetota > Actinomycetes > Mycobacteriales > Pseudonocardiaceae > Amycolatopsis_E > Amycolatopsis_E sacchari. Next base: position 8,643 of record NZ_FORP01000021.1, read on the forward strand.
GCTTCTACCACAAGGCGTTCGCGACCCCGTACCCGTTCTCCAAGTACGACCAGCTGTTCGTGCCCGAGTTCAACGCGGGCGCGATGGAGAACGCGGGCGCGGTCACGTTCCTTGAGGACTACGTGTTCCGCAGCCGCGTCACCCGCTACTCCTACGAGCGCCGCGCCGAGACGCTGCTGCACGAGATGGCGCACATGTGGTTCGGCGACCTCGTGACCATGCGCTGGTGGGACGACCTGTGGCTGAACGAGTCGTTCGCGACGTTCGCGAGCGTGCTGGCGCAGGCCGAGGCCACCGAGTACGAGCACGCGTGGACCAGCTTCGCCAACATCGAGAAGTCCTGGGCCTACCGCCAGGACCAGCTGCCCTCGACGCACCCGATCGCGGCGGACATCGTGGACCTGCAGGCCGTCGAGGTGAACTTCGACGGCATCACCTACGCCAAGGGCGCGAGCGTGCTCAAGCAGCTGGTGTCCTACGTCGGCCTGGACAACTTCCTCGCCGGCCTGCGGGTGTACTTCGGCAAGCACGCGTGGGGCAACGCGACGCTGGCGGACCTGCTGGCGGCGCTGGAGCAGGCGTCCGGGCGCGACCTGTCCGGCTGGAGCGCGCAGTGGCTGGAGACCACGGGCCTGAACTCGCTGCGCCCGCGGTTCGACACCGACGGCGAGGGCCGGTTCACGTCGTTCGCGGTGGTGCAGAGCGGCGCCAAGCCGGGCGCGGGCGAGCTGCGCACGCACCGGATCGCGGTCGGGATCTACGACGACGACTCCAGCGGCAACCTGGTGCGCATCCAGCGGGTCGAGCTGGACGTCGAGGGTGAGGTCACCGAGGTGCCCGACCTCGTGGGCGCGCCCGCGGGCAAGCTCGTGCTGGTCAACGACGACGACCTGACCTACTGCACGATGCGCCTCGACGCGGGTTCGCTGACCACGCTGGTCGACCGGATCGCCGACATCACCGAGCCGCTCCCCCGCACGCTGTGCTGGTCGGCCGCGTGGGAGATGACCCGCGAAGCCGAGCTGAAGGCGCGGGACTTCGTGGCGATCGTCTCGCACGGCATCCACGCCGAGACCGAGGTCGGCGTCGTGCAGCGGCTGCTGCTGCAGGCGCAGACCGCGCTGAACTCCTACGCCGAGCAGGGCTGGGCCGCCGAGCAGGGCTGGCCCGAGTTCACCACGCGGCTGCTGGAGCTGGCCCGGTCGGCCGAGCCGGGTTCGGACCACCAGCTGGCCTTCGTGAATTCGCTGACCGGTTCGGTGCTCGACGACGAGAAGCTCGCGGTGCTGGCGGGCTGGCTCGACGGCTCGTCCCCGCTGGAGGGCCTGACCGTCGACGCGGACCTGCGCTGGCGGCTGCTCAACGCGCTCGTCGCGCACGGCAAGGCAGGCGACGCGGAGATCGACGCGGAGCTGGCGCGCGACGACACCGCGACGGGGCGGCGGCACGCGGAGTACGCGCGGGCGATGCGGCCGACCGCCGAGAGCAAGGCCGAGGCGTGGCAGCGCGCGGTGTACGACGACGAGCTGCCCAACGCGATGAGCAACGCCGTCATCGGCGGTTTCTCCCACCCGGGGCAGAAGCACCTGCTCGGCGAGTACGTGGCGAAGTACTTCGACGTGATCGATGACGTGTGGCGCCGCCGCTCCAGCGAGCGGGCCCAGCCCACGGTCGTCGGGCTGTTCCCCGCGTGGGCCGTGGACCAGTCCACTGTGGACGCCGCGGACGCGTGGCTCGCGCAGGAGCGGCCCGCCGCGTTGCGCCGCCTCGTGTCGGAGGGCCGGGCCGGGATCGTGCGCGCACTGGCCGCGCGCGAGTTCGACGAGAGCTGACGGATACGAGAACGGCCGGCCTCCCGCTCGGGAGGCCGGCCGTTCTTCGTGTTCCGCGGATCAGGCCGGGGCGTGCCCCGCCTGGTCGGCGAGCATGCGGAGGCCCGAGACGAGGCCGCCGATCAGGTCACCCTCCTTGAAGGACGCGACCATGCTCATCACCGCGAGCTTGGCGGCGCGGTCGGGCAGCCGGGGGAACGCCTCGGCGCCGGTGACGACCTCGACGACGCGCTCGCCGGGCGACACCGCGATGAGCACCGAGTGAGCCGCGGCGGCGCCGATCGAGGCGTGCAGCCGCTCGGCGGCCTCGCGGGTGTCGCCACCCAGCTCGCCGAGGTACACGCTGAAGTCGATGCCCGTCTCCCGGCTCGCCAGCGTCAGCGCCTCGTCGAGACGGGCGAGCTGGGGCACGCTGAACGGGACGGACGGCTTAGCGGGTTCGTACATCCGGGCGATCGACCGGCGTCCGGTCGACGTAATGCCGACGCCGAACTCCGCCTCGCCGGACTCCGTCTGCTGGACCAGCTCACCAGCTGCCACGGGCACCTCCCACTGCCGTCCCCGACGCCTCGCCGGAGTTCACCTGCCGATGCGCGCCGACGCCCTCCGGGTTACCGCTCCACCACATCGGCGGGTACTCCCAGGGCTGGCCCGGACGGTAGCGGGGGTTCCCGGCGAACTTCGACCGCAACGTCACCAGTGCGACCACGCCGTAGATGGCCGCCGGGATCAGCGCGAAGACCAGGATTGTCTCGACGATGCTCACGAGGGAGAACCTTAGCCGATACGCCTTCATCCCACGGGAGGAGCATCAGCCCGTTCGTGTGCGGAGGGTCAAGCCCGTTCGCCGCTTCGGGGCCGCCGTCCGCCGTGTGCCGTCCGTCCGTTCACACAATGGGCCGAAAGACCCTTGCGCGAATGATGGCAACTCGCCGTACGGCCGGCCGCACTCACCGCAATTCGGGTTGTTCCCGGGGACAAATCCTCGTAGCTTTTTCACCTGTACGGGCCTTGCGCCTCGCTCCCCTTCCCGCAATGTAACGCACTGGGTCCCCGGAGGACATGTCATGAACCTCGCGCTTACCCCCGCTCAGCCCAACGTCGGCCACGTTCCGTCACTGATCGCCACCGAGAGCGGTCGTGGCACCCGCGTCACGCGGGGCACGAGGGTGACCGCCGGCACCCGCGTCACGTGCGGTACCCGTGTGACCAGGGGTACTCGGGTCACGAGGGGTACCCGTGTCACCGCGGGGACCCGCGTCACGAGGGGTACGCGCGTCACCCGCGGCACCCGCGTGACCGCCGGCACCCGCGTCACGCGCGGCACCCGGGTCACCCGTGGCACGCGCGTCACCGCGGGCACCCGCGTGACCGCCGCCTGAACCACACCTTCACGCACCACAGCGCCCCGGCCGTCGAGACGACGACCGGGGCGAAGGTGTGGGCGGGGGATCTTGCTAAGCTGCGGCGCCGAGATAGGGCCGCCACAGCGGATCCGCGTCTCCGCTGTGCACGAGCAGCCGCCAGTGCGGACCGTGCGGGGCGGTCGGCACCACCCGCAGGTGCCAGCCCAGCTCGGACAGCAGCTTGTCGGCCTTGCGGTGGTTGCACTTGGCGCAGCAGGCGACGCAGTTCTGCCAGCTGTGGGGGCCACCCCGGCTGCGCGGGATGACGTGGTCGATGGTGTCGGCCCTGCCACCGCAGTAGGCGCAGCGGTAGCGGTCCCGGTGCATGAGCCCGGCACGGGTGAGCGGCACCTGGGCGCGGTAGGGCACCCGGACGTAGGTGGACAGGCGGATCACCGAGGGCACGGGCAGCGACGTCGTGGCCGCGTGCAGCGTGAGCCCCGCCGGATCTCCGTGCACCACGTCGGCCTTCCCGCACATCACCAGCACCACGGCCCGCCGCAGCGGCAGCGCCGTCAGCGGTTCGTAGGTGGCGTTGAGCAGGAGCACCCTGCGCCGCCCCCACCCGGGGGCCGTGCCGACCGCGGGATCCCGGCCTCTACGCTGTCCCGGCGGGCGGGCCGTCCGGCCTCCGCTCCGCGGGGGCGGCCCACTCGGGTGGGAGACCCCACCCGGATAGGCGCGCAGGGCTACCTCCGGCGCCTGTCCCGCCACGGGATCGTGGTCGGCGGCGCCGAGGGGGATCGGTTGTCGGTCTGGCACTCGACCACCTCCACCGGTGCGGTCATAGCAGACCACAGATCACCCCGGAAATGCGACCGTGTTAGAAGACGTGTCCTGTGAGATCCGTCCGAAGTTCACGTGAACGAGGGCGGTCCAGGCTAGGAAGGGCCCCGTGAACCCGCTGCTGACCGAGACCCCGCAGTGCGTGACCGACAAGGGCACCTGGTGTTACCAGGTGTTCCAGCTGACCCACAACGAGTGGCTGGCGGCGTCGGCGGGCTGGCTGATCGCCAAGCCGATCAAGATCCTGCTCATCCTCGCCGTCGCGGTGCTGATCCGGTTCCTGCTGCGCAAGCTCATCGACCGGGTCACCGAGATCCCGCGCGGCAACGGCCGTCGCCTGCCCGCGCTGCTGCGCCCCCTGCGTGAGCGCGCGCCCGACCTGCTCGGTCCCGTGGTGCTGGAGCGGCGGCGGCAGCGGGCGAAGACCATCGGCTCGGTGCTCAAGTCGCTGACGTCGTTCGTGGTGTTCGGGCTCGCGTTCATCCAGATCCTCGGCGAGCTGGGCATCAACCTGGGGCCGATCATCGCGTCGGCCGGGATCGTCGGTGTCGCGCTGGGCTTCGGGGCGCAGAACCTGGTCAAGGACTTCCTGTCCGGCATGTTCATGATGCTGGAGGACCAGTACGGCGTCGGGGACGTGATCGACATCGGCCCGGCCAGCGGCACCGTCGAGTCCGTCGGGCTGCGCATCACGACGCTGCGGGACATGAAGGGCACCGTCTGGTACGTCCGCAACGGCGAGGTGCTGCGGGTCGGCAACTCCAGCCAGGGCTACGCGAACGCGGTCGTCGACGTGCCGCTGAGCTACACCGCGGACGTCGACCGCGCCGTCGACGTGCTGACGGCGAGCGTGACCGCGGCTGTCGCGGAGGAGCCGCTGTCGGAGGACGTGCTGGAGCCGCCGGAGGTGCTGGGCGTGGAGAGCGTCACACCGGAGGGCATCACGATCCGCGTGACGGCGAAGGTGCGGCCCGGCAAGCAGTGGTCGGTGCAGCGCGCGCTGCGGGCCCGCGTGATCGCGGGACTGGAGGAGGCGGGCTTCGAACCGCCCATGGGCCGGTTCGTGGGTCCGGCGAACGCGGCACAATAGGAGTCGTGTCCGAACCCCAGTCCTTCTACGAGGCCGTCGGCGGCGAGCCGACCTTCCGCAAGATCGTCGCCCGCTTCTACGCCGAGGTGGCGGACGACGAGGTGCTGCGGCCGCTCTACCCCGAGGAGGACCTCGGGCCGGCGGAGGAGCGCCTGCGGCTGTTCCTCATGCAGTACTGGGGCGGCCCGCACACCTACTCCGAGCAGCGTGGTCACCCCCGGCTGCGGATGCGGCACGCGCCGTTCAAGGTCGGCCCGCTGGAGCGTGACGCGTGGCTCCGCGCGATGCGGATCGCGGTGGACGAGGCCGACCTGCCGCCGCACCTGGAGCAGCAGCTGTGGAACTACCTGGAGATGGCCGCCCACAGCATGCTGAACAGCTGGGACTGATGGCCCGCGTCTTCCGCGGCATCCCCTACGCGGCCCCGCCGGTCGGTGAGCTGCGGTTCGCGCCGCCCCAGCCGCCCGGTCCGTGGTCCGGCGAGGACGCCCCGGCCCCCTCTTCGCTGCAGCCCGACATCCTCGGCCGCGGGCTGACCGGCAGCGAGGACTGCCTGTACCTGAACGTGTACGCGCCCGAGGCGCCCGGGCCGCACCCGGTGCTGGTCTGGATCCACGGCGGTGGCGGGGTCACCGGTTCCCCGCACGACTACGACGGGACCAGGTTCGCCGAGCACGGCGTGGTCGTCGTGACGATCGCGTACCGGCTGGGCGCGCTGGGCCTGCTCTACCTGCCCGAGGTGTTCGGCGGTGGGAACTTCGCGTTGCTGGACCAGATCGCGGCCCTGCGCTGGGTGCGGGACCACATCGCGAAGTTCGGCGGTGACCCGGAGCGGGTGACGCTCGCCGGCGAGTCCAACGGCGGCCGCACGGTGGGCACCCTGCTGGCCGCCCCAGCCGCGCGCGGCCTGTTCCAGCAGGCGATCGTGCAGAGCGGCACCGGGGTCGGCTCGCTGGTGGACACGCCGGAAGCGGCGCGGCGCACGGCGGGCGAGTTGCTGGCGGAGCTGGACTTGACGCCGGAGACGGCCGGAAAGCTGCGGGAGCTGCCCGCCGAGCGGATCGTCGAAGCCCAGGTCCGCCGGTCGTCGAACCGGGTGCCGTACCGGGTGGTGGTGGACGGCGCGGAGCTGACGCGGCCGCCGCTGGACGCCGTCGCCGCGGGCAGTGCCGCCGAGGTGCGGCTGCTGATCGGGACGAACCACGACGAGGAGGACCTGTTCCGCGCGCTCGGCCAGTCCTCCGGCCCGCTCACGCTCGACCGGCGCGCGTACGACGGCGCGCTGGCCCACTACCGGGAGCGGTTCCCGGACCTGTCCGAGGACGAGCTGACCGCGCGCGTCACGACGGCGGCCGACTGGTGGTTGCCGGCGATCCGCTTCGCCGAGGCGCAGCACGCGGCCGGTGGCGAGGTGTGGATGTACCGGCTGGACTGGCGGAGCGGGGTGCGGGGCATGGGCGCCTGCCACGGCCTCGACGTACCCCTGGTCTTCGACGATCTGGACAACCCGTTCTTCCGGCTGTTCCTCGGCCGCGACACCGCCCGGGCGCGACCCATCACCACCACCATGCACGACGCGTGGGTCCGCTTCGTCCACGGCGAGCCGTCCTGGCCGCGCTACACCCCGTCGACCCGCACCACGATGTTGTTCGACACCGTCAGCACCCCAGTCGACGACCCCGATCGGGACGAACGGCTGTTGTGGGATTATCCGCAGGCGGCATCCCACTTCGGCGAGAACGGCGCACGCCTCCATGACGAAGACTCGTAGGTCTCGGACGTGAACTCGGGCGTCAGCGGCATTGGCTGGGCAGGCGGCCCCGAGAACGTCATCAAGAACGTCACGGACCGAAGCCTCTAGCCCGCCTCACAGAGCCGCAACGCGCTTTTCCGCAGCACGACCTTCGCCTCGTCGGCGGTGCTGCGGCCTGCGGCAGCTGGGGCGGCCGCGGTGCGGCCGAGTTCGAGAATCACGGCGGCGAGCCAGGCGCTCATCGCCGGTGCGGGTCGCTGCCGTCGACTCGGAGGCTCCGGTTCAGGGCGGGGTCCAACAGCAGCGGGTACCGGCGGGGGAGCTGCCAGCTGAGGCCGAAGAACCGGCTGATCGCGTCGGCCGCCGGGTCGTCGCCCGGGCAGCGGTACCGCGCGGTCGACGAGGCCACGCGGGTGCTCCGGGCAGCTGCTGATCGTCGCCCCCTGATCGGTGGTCAAGGAACCCCGGCGAGGCCACGGTGCGCCCGCTCGGTCCCGAGTACCGCGGTCACGTCCTCAGCTCCGCCTGATCGTCGCGAGCCAGGCCGGTGCGCCGTTCTCGTCGTGGAAGGTCGTCCGCACCCGTTCCGGCACGATGGCGGCCACGGTCCACCCCACCCCGAACGCCGCGGTGAGGTCCTCCCGGCTGACCGGGTGCGGGCCGGTGTCCGTGCCCTCGTCGCTGAAGCACAGCACGTACAGCGTGCCCCCGTGCTCCGTCGCCGTCGCCGTCGCCAGGCTCGCCGCGTACTCCCGCCGCTCGTCGCTGTCGAAGGTGTGGAACAACCCGCAGTCGAGCACGGTGTCGAACCGGCGCCCCAGCCGATCGAGCCGGAGCGCGTCCGCCTCCACGAACTCCGCTGCCAGCCGCCGGTCCGCGGCCTTCTGCCGGGCCATCGCCAGCGCCGTCCCGGCCACGTCGAAGCCCAGCACCGGCAGCCCCAGCGAGGCGAGGTGCAGTGCGTTTTCCCCGGTGCCACAACCGGCGTCGAGCACGGAGCCGGTGAACCCGCCCCCGGCCGCCAGGCGCACCACCGTGGGCTGCGGGCCGCCGATGTCCCACGGCGCCGGTTCGTCCCTCTGGTAGGACGCGTCCCAGTGCTGTCCGGTCATCCGCTCGTGGCTGGTCGGCTTCCGCATCCCGGGCTCCTCTCAGAACAGCAAGGGCAACAACGCCTGGCGTCGCCGCAAGACCGCTCCATAACGGCCGTCGAGGCGGAGCCACGAGCTTGTCGCGGTCACCCGCACCACGTCCTCTTCGATCGACGAATCGACAAAACCCATGCCGGACAACGCGAACAGGCAGCGCATCGGGATCTTGACCTCGATGCCGTCCCCACTGACGGTGAGCACCGTCTGGTCCATCAGCGACGCGGGCGGCGTGCCGTGCGGGCCGACGTGCTCCCGCGCGAGCCCGACGCCGCGGTCGGTCAGCTCGCCGATCACGCGCACCGGCACGTCGTCGACGTGCTGCCACTGCCCGCCGGCGGGCAGTTCGGCGTGCCACAGCAGGTCCCGCGCCGGGCCGGGGTCCATCCGCTCCCCCGGCGCGACGGTGAGCGCGGCGAGCAGTTCGTTGCCGGACACCGTCACGTCACGCGGAGTGCTCTGCCCGGAGACGGCGCGGGTCGCGAGCACCTCGAACGGCGTCGCGACCCACGCTTCCACGACCTCCTCGCCGCGGTTGCGCAGCCGCACCGCGCACTGCCCGTCCAGCCGGACCGCGCGGGCGACGAACGCGCTGAGCGTCTCGCGGTCCGCGCTGTCCGCGATGCGCAGCTCGGTGGCCGTGCCCCGGACGCTGTCAGTCATCGGTCCCCTCCGCCAGCCTGTCGCGCAGGAACTTACGTTCCTCGTCCGTGAACCGGCGCGGCCGCCCCGTCGCCACGTCGTAGGGCGCGAGCACGGTGTCCGCGACGACCGCGACGGGATCCGCCTCGGAAGGTCCACTGTGGACCCGGTAGTCGAGGGTGGCCGAGGCGAACCTCAGCTCCCGCAAGGAAACCTCGACGCGGATCTCCTGCCCGGCGACCACGATCGGCACCTTGTAGTGCACGGACAGCTTCACCACGACCATACCCTTGGCGAACTCCGCGAGCCCGGCTTCGCCCGCCTCGCCGAACAACAGCGGGACCCGGGCCTCTTCGAGCAGCGTCACCATCCGCGCGTGGTTCACGTGCCCGAACACGTCCATGTCCGACCAGCGCGGCCGGACCATCGCCACGTACACCCGCTACCTCACCGTGCTCCGCAGCTGGCGCGCCGCCACCGACAGCGTCGCCAGGTCCAGCCTGCCCGAACGGCCGATCTCGTCCAGCGCGACCCGCGCCCGCGACAGCCGCGACGCGTTCGCCTTCTCCCACTGGGCGATCTTCTCCTCGGTGGAGTCCTCGGGGTCGCTGTGCCGCAACGCGTCCAGCGTGATCGCCCGCAGGGACGAGTACACGTCGTCACGCAGCGAGAGCCGCGCGAGCGCGTGCCAGCGGTTGCCGCGTTCGAGCGCGCTGATCGAGGTCAGCAGCTGGTCGACGTTGAGGTGCGCCGACAGCGCGTAGTACAGCTGCGCGGTTTCCAGCGGGCTGCGCTCGGCGTCGACCCTGGCCTCCCGCTCCGCCAGCTCGGTGACCTCGATGACGTCCAGCAGCCCGTAGGAGTCCAGCAGCACCGCGACGCGGTCCGCCAGCTCCGTCGGCACGCCCTCGCCGCAGAACCGCTTGGTGCGCTCGGCGACGGTCTCCGCCTCCCGGCCGCCCAGCATCTCGCGGACCTTCGGCGCGAGCTTCGCGACGTTGTCGCCGAAGCGGCTCATCTCCGCGCCGACCGCGATCGGCTGCGGGCGGTTCGCCAGGAACCAGCGGGCCGCGCGGTCGAGCAACCGCCGCGACTCCAGCATCATCGCGTCGGTGATGCGGGTGTCCACGACGTTGTCGAGCGCGTGGATCGCGCTCCACAGGGAGTCCAACTCGTAGACGCGCGTGACCACCGTGTACGCGCGCACGGCGTCGGTGGCGGTCGCGTTCATCTCCTCGGCGAGGCGGAACGCGTACGTGATCCCCGCGCCGTCGACGACCTCGTTGACGAGCATCGTGCTGATGATCTGCCTGCGCAGCGGGTGCTCGGCGATGGCGTCGGAGAACCGCTCCCGCAACGGCTTCGGGAAGTACTCCGGCAGCCGCCGCGCGAACACCTCCGCGTCGGGCAGCTCGCTGGCCAGCAGCTCGTCCTTCAGGTCGAGCTTGACGTGCGCGAGCAGCGTCGCCAGCTCCGGGGAGGTCAGGCCGCGGCCCGCCTTCTCCAGCTCGCGGAACTGGGCCTTCGTCGGCAGCGACTCCAGCTCCCGGTCCAGCGCGCCCGCGGCCTCCAGCGCCGCGACCTGCCGCTCGTGCACGCTCACCATGCCCGGAGCGTGCGCCCGGCTCACGCCGAGCACCGAGTTCTGGTGGTAGTTGTCGGCCAGCACGAGCTCGGCGACCTCGTCGGTCATCTCGTGCAGCAGGCTGTTGCGCTGCTCGCGGTCCAGCTGCCCCGCCGCGACCAGGTGGTCGAGGAAGATCTTGATGTTGACCTCGTGGTCCGAGCAGTCCACGCCGGCCGAGTTGTCCAGCGCGTCGGTGTTGATCTTGCCGCCCGTGCGGGCGAACTCGATGCGGCCGCGCTGGGTCAGCCCGAGGTTGCCGCCCTCGCCGACGACCTTCACCCGCAGGTCCTTGCCGTTGACGCGGACGGCGTCGTTGGCCTTGTCGCCCGCGTCGGCGTGCGTCTCGTCCTCGGCCTTGACGTAGGTGCCGATACCGCCGTTCCACAGCAGGTCCACCGGGGCGAGCAGGATCGCCTTGATCAGCTCCGCCGGGGACAGGTGCGTGACGTCCTCGGCGAGACCGAGCGCGCGGCGCACCTGCGGCGTGATCGCGATCGTCTTGGCGCTGCGCGAGTAGATCCCGCCGCCCTCGCTGATCAGGGAACGGTCGTAGTCCTCCCACGACGAGCGCGGCAGCGCGAACAACCGCTTGCGCTCGGCGAACGACGTCTTCGCGTCCGGGTCGGGGTCCAGGAAGATGTGCAGGTGGTTGAAGGCGGCCACCAGCCGGATGTGCTCCGAGAGCAGCATCCCGTTGCCGAACACGTCGCCCGCCATGTCACCGATGCCGACGACCGTGAAGTCCTGCCGCTGCGTGTCCACGCCCAGCTCGCGGAAGTGCCGCTTGACGCTCTCCCACGCGCCGCGCGCGGTGATGCCCATGGCCTTGTGGTCGTAGCCCACGGAACCACCGGAGGCGAAGGCGTCACCGAGCCAGAAGCCGTAGCTCGCCGACACCTCGTTGGCGATGTCGGAGAACGTCGCGGTGCCCTTGTCCGCCGCGACCACCAGGTACGTGTCGTCGGCGTCGTAGCGCACCACGTCCTTCGCGGGCACCGTCCGGCCCTCGACGCGGTTGTCGGTCAGGTCCAGCAGGCCCGAGATGAACATGCGGTAGCAGGCGATGCCCTCGGTCAGCTGCGCGTCGCGGTCCACGCCGGGGTCGCCCGTCGGCGCCGGCGGGCGCTTGACGACGAACCCGCCCTTCGCGCCGACCGGCACGATGACCGCGTTCTTCACGGCCTGCGCCTTGACCAGGCCCAGGATCTCCGTGCGGAAGTCCTCACGCCGGTCCGACCAGCGCAGCCCACCGCGGGCGACGGCGCCGAACCGCAGGTGCACACCCTCGACGCGCGGCGAGTACACGAAGATCTCGAACCGCGGGCGCGGCTCGGGCAGGTCCGGCACGCTCTGCGGGTCGAGCTTGATCGCCAGGAACGGGCGCGGGTTCCCGTCGTCGTCGGTCACCCTGTAGTTGGTGCGCAGGGTCGCGCAGATGACCGCGAGCAGGCGCCGCAGGATGCGGTCCTGGTCGAGGCTCGTCACCCCGTCGATCATCGAGGTGATCTCGTCGACGAGGGTCTGGGACTGCGCGTCGGACTCCGGGTCGGTCGCCAGGTCGAAGCGGTGCTCGAACAGTTCGAGCAGCTTGGTGGCGATGTCCGTGTGCGCCAGCACGGCGTCCTCGATGTACTCCTGCGAGTACGGCGTGCGGGCCTGGCGGAGGTAGCGCGCGTAGGCCCGCAGCACGGACGCCTGCCGCCAGGTCAGCCCCGCGCGCAGGACCAGCGAGTTGTAGCCGTCGATCTCGCAGTCACCGCGCCAGGCGGCGGCGAACGCGTCCTGGAAGCGGACCCGCAGGTCCTGCTCGTCCTGCTCGGTGAGGTCGTCGAGCGCCTGCTGCCGGATGCGCAGGCCGAAGTCGTAGATCCACGAGCGGGTGCCGTCCTCGCGGCGCAGCTCGTACGGCCGCTCGTCCACGACCTCGACACCCATGCGCTGCAGCACGGGCAGCACGGCCGAGAGCGTGACGCCCTCGCCCAGCAGGTACAGCTTGAAGCGCCGCTCCCCCGGCTCGGCGTCCGCCGGCACGTAGAACGACATCGCCAGGTCCTGCTCGTCGCGCAGCGACTCCAGCCTGCGGAGGTCGGCCAGCGCGTCGACGGCGCTGAAGTCCTCCTTGTAGGCCTCGGGGAACACGCCCGCGTAACGCTGGCCCAGCTCGGTGGCGGACTCCTCGCCGACGGTCGTGGCCCGGCCGCCCTCACGCCGCTCGGCGAGGATCGCGTCGACCATCAGGTCGTCCCAGCTGCGCACGGCCGCGTTGAGGCGTTCCTGGATGCGCAGCGTGTCCGGTTCCAGCTGGCGGCTGGGGTCGGTGTGGACGATGAAGTGCACCTGGGCGAGCGCGGTCTCGCCGACGCGCGTGCCGTACTCGAGGTGGGTGCCTTCGAGTTCGGCGAGCAGGACTTCCTGCATCGCCAGGCGCGAACGGGTCGTGTAGCGGTCGCGCGGGAGGAAGACGAGGCACGAGTAGAAGCGGCCGTAGGGGTCGCGCCGCAGGAACAGCCGCAGCCGCCGCCGGTCGGACAGCGTGATCGCGCCGATCGCCGTGGAGTACAGCGAGTCCCGGTCGGCGGAGAACAGGTCGGCCCGCGGCCAGTTCTGCAGGACCTCCAGCATGCGCTGGCCGGAGAAGGACTCCATCGGGTAGCCGGCGCGGTGGATGACGTCGCGGACCTTGCGCGCGACGACGGGGATGTCGAGGACATCCTCGTGCAGGGCGCTGGTGGTGAACATGCCGAGGAAGCGGTGTTCGCCGGTGACCTGGCCGCGCTCGTCGAACGTCTTCACGCCGACGTAGTAGGGGTAGACGGGCCGGTGCACCGTGGAGGGGGCGCTGGCCTGGGTGAGGACGAGGAGCTCGGGCTTGAGGGCGTTGCCCGCCGTGTCAGGGCCGGCGGTGAGGCTACGGGCGGCGAGGTTGTCCTGCCGCAGCACGCCGAGTCCGGAGGCGAGGGAGGCGCGCAAGGCGGGTTCGTCGTCGCCGGGTTCGCCTTCGGTGACCTCGAAGCGGCGGTAGCCGAGGAAGGTGAAGTGACCGCGGGCGAGCCAGCGCAGCAGCGCGGCGCTCTCGGCGATCTCGTCGGCGGGCAGCGGCGGCGGGTTGTCGTCGAGTTCCCGGGCGACGTCGTTCGCGGCCTGCACCATCTTCTCGGTGTCCTCGACGACCTCGCGCACGTCGGCGAGGACGGAGGTCAGGCGGGTGTCCAGTTCCCGCGCCCGGGTGGGGTCGGTGATGCGGTCGACCTCGACGTACATCCACGATTCCGCGGCGGCGCCCTCGGGGGGCTGGGCGGCGTCGGCGGTGGGGTGGATTTCGAGGAGCTTGCCGGTGATGTCCCTGCTGACGACGACGATGGGGTGGACCAGCCGCTGGACCTGCAGCCCGTCGCGGGCGAGCTTGGCGGTGATCGAGTCGACCAGGTAGGGCATGTCATCGGTGACGATCTGCACGACGGTCGCGTCGCGGGTCCAGCCGTCTTCGGCGGTGGTGGGGTTGAACAGCCGGACGCCCGGTCTCCCGGGGACGCGCTGTTCGGCGAACTGGCAGTGCGACCGGACGGCGCCGACGAGGTCGACGGGGTCGTCGCCGAGGACTTCTTCGGCGGGCAGGTGGCGGTAGTAGAGGCGGATGAGGTCGGCGATGTCGGGTGCCTGCTGGGCGGCAGCTTCGATCAGCTCGTCCCGGATCTGCTCGGGGCTGGCCGGTCGCCGTTGAAGGGTCTCCCGCCCGGAGGCCACGCCGGGACGGGACGAAACACCGGTCGAACTCATTTCAGGCAACTCTCCACTGAGCCTTGATCACGCGATCACGCCGAACAGCCTCACCATAGTGCGACCTCGCGAACCCGTTTCGGCTATGGGGACGCACCGATCCCCGCCCCCGCTGCTAGGCCCTGGTGCCCTCCCCCACACGGGCGGGGGTGGCGAGGCGCGGGTGGGGCACATCACGCCCGCGGCGGGGTGGTGCCCGGCTCGGGCGCCCGGGCGCGGGGGTGCCCGGCTCGGGCCCGGGGGCGGCGGGAGTGCCCGGCTCGGGCGCCCGGGGCGGCGGCGGTGCGCGGCGCGGGCGCCCCTGGGCGGCGGGAGTGCCCGGCTCGGGTGCCGGGGGGCGGGGGGCGGCGGTGCCAGGCTCAAGGGCCGGGGCGGCGGGAGTGCCCGGCTCAGAGCCCGGGGTGGCGAGGGTCTGCGTCCCCTCGCGCCGGGGCGCGGGCGACTCCCGTCGTGGGGTGGGCGGCGGGCAACGGGCGATTGTGGCGCCCGATGGGCGACGTTCGAGTCTGGCGTCGTGGCTCAGGCAGCGCGCTTCCCCGGGGCAGTGGGCAGGCACCGGGCTTCACCAGGACCGTGGGCGGGCGCCAGGCGAGTCCGACGCCATGGCGTGGGCGGCGGGCGAGGCTGCCGCGATGAACCGCATCGCGCTTCCCCAGGTCTGTGAGGCGGGCGCCACGCACCCCCGTCAGGGCCACTCGCAGGCGCGGGATACCCATGCACAAGCCCCGCAACGATCTCCGCTTCAGAGCGGCCCGCGGGCCAGCGCCGCCGCTCCGCCCCGGATGTGCTCAGCGATCGCCGCGGTGACGGCCGTTCGGGGACTCGCCGTTGCGACTGTGACCGTTCACGGTGCGACGTTCGTCCGAGCCCTGGTTCCCCAGCCGCTTCACTAGGGCCGCCGCGCTCGAGGTGCCTGCCTGGTGCTCCGCCAGCGCGCGGGCGAGCAGGTCGGCGAGTCCGGCGTCCTCGGGGAGGTCGTCGTCCGGGAGCGGTGATCCGTTGTACTCGCTGCGGAAAGGCTCCCCGAGCCCGTCGTCCTCGAAGGCCGGGGTGCTCGTGAAGTGCGTCGAGGTGGAGGCCATGTCGTCGCCGAAGTCCTCGAACGGTTCCAGCGACGGCGGCAGCTTCAACCTCGGCAGCCACGGGTCGTTGACCACGACGGAGCGGTCCTCGACCTCCGGCTCCGCCGAAACCGGTGCCCCGGCATCGTCGGCGGAAGATCCGCGAGTCGAGTCTTCAGAAGCCTCAAGACGCGGCTCGTCCGGACGCTCGTGTCCCTCGTCCTCGGCGGCACCGTGACCGGAGTCCTCGGCCGTCCCGTGGCGCGGACGGTCGCTTGCACCGTGACGCGCGCTGCCCGAGGACTCTTCCTGAACATCCGGGGCGCCGGCGTGGCGAGCGTTCCCGTCCGTCGTGGATTTCCGCCCGTTCACGCCGAGCGCGACGTCCAGCTTGCTCTCCTGGGAGTCGTCTTCCCGTGCGGCCTCGGCAAGCTTCGACGCGGACGCAGATTCGTCGTCCTCGTTCGCCGCCCGTCGACGGCCGCCTCCGGACCCCGCGGAGATGCCGAGCCGGTCCAGTACCGACCGGGCGGCGACCGAACCGTGCTCGGCGTCGTGCCGGGTCGTCGCCTTGCGCTGCTCGTCGTCCACGACCTGGGCCGAAGCCGGTTCGGGCTCCTCGCGGAAGTCGGCGTCCGCGGCAGCCGTGGGCCGGTCGTCGGCGACGTCCTGTGCCGCACGGCTTTCCGATTCACGGTCGAGCACGAGCGACACCCGTGGCGTCGCGGGCTCGTCGGCAGGTGGCGGCGCGAGTGGCAGATCAGGAACGTCCGCCGAGTCGGCCGGGACCGGGGCGAGCCTGATCTCGGGGCGAGCGGCACGGCGCGCTTTGTCGTCCTCGGAACGGCTTTCGTCCGCCCGGCGGCGCTTCGGCAGCGCCTGCGTGCCACCCGCGGACTCGGTCACTGGCCGCGGTTCACCGATGCCAGCAGGATCAACACCGGCCAGCCGCTCAGCCGACGCTCCCTCAGCCGCCCGACGGCGCCCGCCCGTCGACTCGACGTCCACGCGCCGCTCTCCCGGAGCTCCCGTCGCGGCGCGCCGCCCGCTCTTCGGCTCAGCGTCCAGCTGTCGTTCTCCGACCGCGCCCGTGGCGGCCCGCCTGCCGGTGCCGCTCGACGAGGGCTCCTCGGCACGCCGCTTCCCGCCCGCTTCGGGCGCACGTGTGTCGCTTTCACTGCCGGCCGGAGTCAGATGCCGGGTCTCCGCCTGCTTTTCGTGCACCGGAGCGACGATGCGCGGGATGATCACCGTGTGCTCGGCGGCATCGGGCTCAGGTCGCGTGTGCCCGCCCTGCCGCCGACCCTGGTCGACGGCAGGATGAGCCACGACCTGCCCGTTCCGCCCGGCCCCGCCGTGCTCCACGTTCCGCCCCGTCCCGGCATTCTCCGCGTTCCGCCCCGGCGCGGCGTGCTCCGCGTCGGCGACCGCGTGCATGTCCACGGTGGGGCGCGTGTCGACGTCGCTTCCGGAGATCACGCGCAGCACGTCGTCGAGGTCCAGGGTCGCGTGCCCGCCGTTGCCGAACTCGCCGGCGAGCATCCCCATCGCCTGCCGCCGGGCACGCGCGTGCACGTGTTCGGCCGCCCGGCTGTGGTGCAGGCACTCGATCGCCTCGGACGCACGGCCCAGCCGTTCTTCGACGTGCGCCAGCTCCGCCCACAGCCGTGCGGTCAGCGCGGGCAGCCCGTGCCGGTCGGTGCTGTGCACGGCGTCGCGCAGCATGACGGCCGCCGCCTCCACCGAGCCCGCCGGCAGCAGCACGCGGGTCGCCACCGCCATCCGGAGCCAGCCCAGCGGCGCGACAGAGGCCGCCCGCTCGGGTTCCACGAGCACCGATTCCGCGATCTCGGCGGCGTTTTCCGTGTCACCACGGTCGAGCAGCGAGCAAACCAGTTGCAGGATCAACCGCACCCGCACGACACCGCCGTCGCAGCCCGGATCTTCGAGCTGCTCGAGCAACCCGAGCCCGGTGCGCGCCGCGTCGGCGGCCCCCATGATGTCCGCGTGCCGCCGCCGGTGCGCCGACATCGCGACGCGAACCAGCGCGCGGGCCAGCAACCGGTCGTCGCCGTCCAGGTCGTCGTCCGCGCCACAGAGCCGATCCGCCTCGGCGAGCGTCCGGTCCAGCTCGGGCTTGCGCCCGAACTGCGACAGGCAGCCGACCAACTGGCACAAAGCCGCCGCTTTGCTGACGCCGCCGACCTCCGCCATGTCCAGCACGGGTCGCAGCGCGGCCAGCCCGGTCAGGGGGACGCCGACGCTGCGAGCACAGAGCGCCAAGTCCGTGCGCAGGCCCGCGGCGAGCGCCGCCTCACCGGCGTCCTCCGCTGCCCGGAGCACGGCGACCGCGCGTCCGACGGTCCCGGCCCGCCAGCCGAGCCGCACCCTCGCCGACACGACGGAGCTTTCGGCTCGCACCCACAGCTCGTCCGATCCAGCGGTTTCGGCGAGCGACGCGGCTCGCTCGCCGAACACCACGGTCAGCTCCGGGGCTCGCAGACCGAGAACAGCAGCCTGCCGCAGCAGGTTCTCGATCGCTGGGTGCTCACCCGTACCGGCCGTGGTCCACCCCGCTGTCGCGGGCGGGCTGGATCGGATGTGCTTGATGGCTACCAATGGGGACTCCGCTTCAGTTCCGGCTCAAGCGTGCTCGCGGGCGCGCGTCAGTCGCGCGTCAACTTGCGGTGAGTCACCCGGTGGGGCCGGGCCGCCTCCGCTCCCATGCGGTCGATCTTGTTCTTCTCGTAGCCCTCGAAGTTGCCCTCGAACCAGAACCACTTCGCCGGGTTCGTGTCGTCGCCCTCCCAGGCCAGGATGTGCGTGGCCACGCGGTCCAGGAACCACCGGTCGTGCGAGATCACCACGGCGCAGCCCGGGAACTGCTCGAGCGCGTTCTCCAGCGAGCCCAGGGTCTCGACGTCCAGGTCGTTCGTCGGCTCGTCCAGCAGGATCAGGTTCCCGCCCTGCTTGAGGGTGAGCGCGAGGTTCAGCCGGTTGCGCTCACCACCGGAGAGCACCCCCGCCGGCTTCTGCTGGTCCGGCCCCTTGAACCCGAAGGCGGAGACGTACGCCCGCGACGGCATCTCGGTCTGCCCGACGTTGATGTAGTCGAGCCCGTCGGACACGACCTCCCACACCGTGCGGTCCGGGTCGATCCCGGCCCTGTTCTGGTCCACATAGGACAGCTTGACCGTCTCGCCGATCCTGACCTCGCCCGAATCCGGCTTCTCCAGCCCGACGATGGTCTTGAACAGTGTCGTCTTGCCGACACCGTTCGGGCCGATGACACCGACGATCCCGTTGCGCGGCAACGTGAACGACAGGTCGTCGATCAACAGCCGGTCGTCGAAGCCCTTGTGCAGGTGCTCGACCTCGACCACCACACTGCCCAGCCGGGGCCCCGGCGGGATCTGGATCTCTTCGAAGTCGAGCTTCCGGGTGCGCTCGGCCTCGGCGGCCATCTCCTCGTAGCGGTCCAGACGGGCGCGGGACTTGGTCTGACGCGCCTTCGCGTTGGAGCGAACCCACTCGAGCTCGGTCTTGAGCCGCTTGGCGAGCTTCGCGTCCTTCTTGCCCTGCACCTCCAATCGTTCCCGCTTCTTTTCCAGGTAGGTCGAGTAGTTGCCCTCATAGCCCACGACCCGGCCGCGGTCGAGTTCCATGATCCACTCGGCGACGTTGTCCAGGAAGTACCGGTCGTGGGTGACCGCCAGTACCGCTCCCGGGTACGTCGAGAGGAACTGCTCCAGCCACAGCACGCTCTCGGCGTCCAGGTGGTTGGTGGGCTCGTCGAGCAGCAGCAGGTCGGGCTTGGACAGCAACAGCTTGCACAGCGCGACCCGGCGCCGCTCACCACCGGACAGGTGCGTGACCGGCTCGTCCGGCGGCGGGCAACGCAGCGCGTCCATCGCCTGCTCGAGCTGCGAGTCCAGTTCCCAGGCGTCGGCGTGGTCGAGTTCTTCCTGGAGCCGGCCCATCTCCTCCATCAGCTCGTCGCTGTAGTCGGTGGCCATCTGCTCGGCGATCTCGTTGAAGCGGTCGAGCTTCACCTTGATGTCGCCGAGGCCCTCCTCGACGTTGCCGCGCACCGTCTTGTCCTCGTTCAGCGGCGGCTCCTGCAGGAGGATGCCGACCGAGGCGCCGGGCTGGAGGAAGGCCTCCCCGTTGCTCGGCTGATCGAGTCCGGCCATGATCTTCAGCACGGTGGACTTGCCGGCACCGTTCGGACCCACGACGCCGATCTTGGCGCCCGGGTAGAACGCGGTGCTGACGTCGTCGAGGATGACCTTGTCCCCGACGGTCTTGCGCACCTTTTTCATGGTGTAGATGAACTCGGCCATGACGTCGATCGTAGAGCCGCGCGTTACCCGGCCGAACGGCGGTCACCATCCAGCGACCCAGCGTCACCCCCCGTTCACGGCACGAACACTTCTCGTCGCGGTGCGCTGACCACCACCGCTCCAGCACGCGGAAGCGATCCCGCCGCCGTGCCCGCATCGCTCCACTCGCCGCCGCCCAGGTCCGATACGGGCTGCCCGTTCAGCTCCACTGCAGCGCCGGACGGTCACCCCTCAACCTCAAGTACAGAGCGAGACTCCCGAGGACGGGCCACCCCCGGACCGTCACGACATCCCCACACACACTCCTGCATCTCGTCCCCCCTGCCGTGTCCCGGTTTTCCTGCCGTGACACCAGCCTGCCCGGGCGAGCGAGCGGTGAAAAGACCCAGTTGACGAAGCTGTGGACAACTGGGGGTATGTGGACAACTCGCGGCTCAGCCGCGCGGTTCGCCCTGATCCGCGAGCTGCTTCAGCATCGCGTTGTACGCCGCGAGATCCGCGTCGCCGGTTTGGTCGGCGCGCCGGTCCTTGCGCTTGGCTTCCCGCTCGTCCGCCCGCGCCCACTGGACCAGCAGCGCGATGAGCACAAGCAGCACCGGCAGCTCACCCGACGCCCACGCGATCCCCCCGCCGAGCCGCTGGTCCGCGAGCAGGTCCGACACCCACGGCAGGTTCAGCTGCCGGTAGAACGTCTCGCCGATCACCGTCTGCTTGGACATCAGGATCACGCCGAAGAACGCGTGGAACGGCATCGCGGCGAACATCATGCCCAACCGCCCGAGGTGCGGCAGGCGCCGCGGCGACGGGTCCACACCGATCACCGGCCAGTAGAAGACGTAACCCGACAGCAGGAAATGGGCATTCATCAGAAGGTGTGCCCAGTGGTAGTCGAGCGCGTTGTCGAACAGACCGGAGAAATACAGAACGTAGAACGAGCCGACGAAAAGCAGGAGCGCCGCAACCGGATGAGTGAGCACGCGTGCCACCGGGGAGTGGACGAACGCCAGCAGCCACTCCCGTGGCCCGGGCGGAGCGTCCTTCCCCGCCGCCGGCAGTGCGCGCAGCGCGAGCGTCACCGGTCCGCCGAGCACGAACAGCACCGGCGCCACCATGGACAGCAGCATGTGCACGCCCATGTGGGTGCTGAACATCGCCGGCGAGTACCGCCCCAGCCCGGAGGACGTGGCGAGCAGCAGCACCGCGCACCCGGCCACCCAGGCCACCGTGCGACCGACCGGCCACTCGTCACCTCGGCGGCGCAGCCTGCGCACCCCGGCGAGGTAGAGCCCCGCGAGCACGAGCGCGGCCGTGCCGTAGACCAGGTCGAAGCGCCAGTCGAACAGCAGGCGCAGCACCGTCGGAGCGCCCGGCAGGTCGTAACCGATGAGCACTTCCGTTGTCGAAGGCTGCGTCACGGCGTCCGCGGGTGGTGGCGTGCGGGCGAGGGCGGTCGCGATGCCGATCGTGACGAACATGATCAGCAGCTCCACGGCGGCCAGCCGCAGCAGCTGCGCGCCACCCTGGCCGTCCACCAGCGCCTTGACCCCGCGGCTGCGCTGCTGCTGGCCGAACACGCCGAGCACGAGCAGCGCCACGATCTTCGCCAGCACCAGCAGGCCGTAGTCGCTGGTGAACAGGTCGGCGAACGAGATCCGGACCAGCGCGTTGATCACGCCGGAAAGCGCCATCACGATCCAGCAGACCAGCGCCAGCTTCGAGAACCGCGTCGCGGCGAGCTTGAGGTGCTCGCCGCGGCGCCAGCCGAGGGCGAGCACCGCGAACAACCCGCCGACCCACAGCGACGCGGCGATGAGGTGGTAGAGGAGGCTGTTGGTCGCCATGTCGTGCGAACCACCGCTGGCGGAGTGACCTGTCAGCGCGACCGGCACGAGTCCGGCGACGGAGACGAAGAACAGCACCGCGGTCCAGCCCCACGACAGCACGATGCGGCAGCCCACCGCGAGCACGAGCGCGATCGCCGCGGTGAACAACCACGCCTTGGGCTGCTCGATCGCGTCGATGAGGTCGACGAGCACCACGGGCGAGAAGATCTCCGTCACGGGCTTGCCCGCGCCGTCCGCCGCGGTGAAGAAGACGGACGCCATCGCAGACGCGAACCACACCCAGGCCGAGACCTCCGCCGTCCTCAACCCCGCGTAGCCGTCACGGGCGACCGTGCCCGATGGCTGGGGAGGCACGAGGAACGCGGCCAGCAGCAGTGAGCCGACGCACACCACGGACGCGGCGTCGGCGATCACCCGCACGACCGCGATGCCGTAGTGCGTCACGACCCCCGGATCGGGCAGGCCCGCGATGACGTAGGTGGCACCGCCGGTGACCGCGATGAGTGCGACCGCGAGGACCGCCGCGAGGATCACGCTCACCGCGAGCAGCGGCACCACGCTCACCTTGCGACGGGAGGGGGCTTCAGACTCCACGCTACGAGGGTAGGCCCGGCTCAGGACGTGACGCCCGCCGCGGTGAGTTCACGGTGACGTGCGCGACCTGCGCCGACGGCGGCGGGAGCGATGAGCGCGGCGAGCAGTCCGACCACGACGAACGAAACGGACAGCGAGGTCACCTGCGCGAGCCCTCCGACAACCGGCGGCCCGGCGAGGAAGCCGCTGTAGGCGATCGTGGTGACGAAGGCGATCTCGCGTTCGCCGCCGCTGTCGTCGTCCCGCTTGCCGGCGGCACCGGCGAGGCTGAGCGCGATCGGGAAGGAAGCGGCCAGCCCGGCGCCCGCGAGCCCGAAGCCGGCGAACGCGAGCCAGGCCACCGGCACGACGGCGGCGACGACGAGCCCGCAGCCGGCGAGGAGCGCGCCGACGGCGAGCGTGCGGGTCGGCCCGAACCTGTTCTGCACCCACGCACCGCCGAGCCTGGTGAGGGCCATGGTGAGGGAGAACCCGGCGAACGCGAGCGCGGCGGCCGCCTGGTCGAGGTGCTGCACTGTGACCAGCAGCAACGCCGACCAGTCCGAACTCGCGCCTTCCGCGAGCGCCGAGCACAGGGCTATCGCCGCGAGCAGCCACAGCACCGGGCGCCGGATGGGGGCGACACGGGTGGCGGCGTGGGGGTGCTCTGTCCGCGGCGCGGCCTTCGGCAGCCCTCGCAGGACGAGCAGGAGCGCGACCAGCACGACGACGGCGGCCACCAGGAAATGGCGCAGCGGGGACCAGTGGTGCGCCGCCGCGAGGCCGGCCGCCGCCGAAGCGAGGAGACCGCCGAAGCTGAAGCCCGCGTGGAAGACCGGCATGATCGCGCGCCCCACCCGGCGCTCGACGCCGACCGCGCCGATGTTCATCGACACGTCGAGCGCGCCGACGGAGACGCCGACACCGAACATGACGAAGCCGAGCGCGAGCACCGAGTCAGCGGCTCCGACGAACGGCAGGACCACGCACGAGAGGAGTGTCGAGGCGACGATCGCTGCCCTGGCGCCGAAGCGTTCGACGAGCCTGCCCGACATCGAGGCGGCGAACACCATCCCGATGCTCGACCCGAGCAGCGCCAGCCCGAGCGAGCCCGGCGCGGCGTGCAGCCGTTCGGCCAGCGCGGGCACCCTGGGCGCCCAGGAACCGTAGACCGCCCCGTTGAGCCCGAACACGACGAAGACCGCGACCCGGTCGCCCACCATGTGACACCTCCTTACCCCACAGTGACTTAAGCGCTTCAGAAAGTCCAGCGCTTTATACTGTCCCGATGACAGGCCGGCGACGCCCCACGCTGGACGACGTCGCGGACGCCGTCGGTGTCTCCCGGGCGACCGTGTCCAACGCCTACAACCGCCCGGACCAGCTTTCCGCGCACTTGCGCGAGGAAGTGCTGCGTGCCGCGAAGCGCCTCGGCTACGCCGGACCGAACCCGATCGCGCGCAGCCTGGCGACCAACCGCACGGGCGCCATCGCCTTCATGCTGGACGCCGGACTTTCCGCGGCCTTCTCCGATCCGGCGCTGTCGATCACGCTGGACGCGCTCGCCGCGACCGTTGACCCCGAGGGGCACGCACTGCTCCTGCTGCCCGGTGGCGACGACGGCGGGCCACGGGCGGACCGCGTGCTCGCCGCGCAGGCGGACCTGGCTGTCGCCTACTCCCTCGCCGACGGCGCGCCCGCACTCCGCGCGGTGAAGCAGCGCGGTCTGCCACTGGTCGTGATCGACCAGCCTTTCGTCCCCGGCGCCGCCCGCGTGAGCACGGACGACCGGGGTGGAGCGGCCGCGGCCGCCCGCCACCTGTTGGAACTAGGGCATCGTCGGTTCGGAATCCTTTCGGCGCAATGTCTTTCCGCCCCGAGAGGCGGTCCGCTGAGCGCCTCGGAAGCGGCGCGTTCGCGGTTCCGCGACAACCGGGAGCGGCTGGGCGGTTATCTCGACACCTTGGCCGAAGCCGGGATTTCTCCGGACTCGGTGCCGATCTGGGAGGCGTCCGGTCTTTCGCGGCAGGACGCGAAAGCGGGTGCACTCGGTTTGCTGGGCCTCGCCGAGCCGCCGACGGCGCTGCTGTGCATGTCGGACGAACTGGCGATGGCGGCGATGACGGCGGCTCGGGAGCGGGGGCTTTCGGTGCCGGCCGATCTGTCCATTGTGGGCTTTGACGACACACCCGCCGCGCAGTGGGCGGAGCCGTCGCTGACCACGGTACACCAGGATCTGGTCGGCAAGGGAAGACTTGCCGGAGAACTCGCCCTGCACCTGCTCGCGGGGAACCGGCCACCGAAACCGACCACTTTGGACGTCAAGCTCGTCGTCCGCGGTTCGACCGCACGCGTGCGATAGCAGAGCGACGGCACGCGTGCCACGGATTTCGGCGAACTGTGGACAACCATGACCCGATCGAGCGAGCGAATTCTACTTATCCACAGAAGTGGAATTGCCTGCTGACAATCCCCTCGTGATGCGCCATTCTGAAGTGCATCAGCGGCACGAAGCCGCACACCATTTCCAGGGGGAGTCTGAAACATGAAACTGCGTGCACATCTGTCGGGCGCTCTGGTGTTCGCCGCGCTCAGCCTGCTCTGCGGAGCCGGAGCCGCGCAGGCGGATCCCGGCAAGCCAGGAAACGCTTGCGAGGCAGGAGAATTCTGCGCCTGGACGGGCGAGTCGTACACCGACGCCGGGCAGCGGCTCGACCTGCGCACGGCGAATCCCGGGGAATGCCTGCTCCTGCCAGGCGGGATCGAGGCGCGCTCGTTCATCAACCAGCTGGACCGTGACGTGACGGTCTACCAGGACGCGAAGTGCAGCACGGAAGGCGATTTCACCACCTATCCGGGCAAGGGCACCTTCGTGCCTCGAGCGCCGTTCGTGGTCCGGGCGATACAGATCTGGGACATGGTTTAGCCCATCGATGTGGCGGCCGGCCGCGCTCCTGGGGACGTCGAGTCCGTGGCCGCGCCGTCCGGGGCCTTGCCTGCGGGCGGCCCCACCCCGCGGGTGCACCCTTCCGCCCCGATACCGGTGCACCCGCGGGTCTCCTCCGGCGGCTTTTTCAGGGGGTGCCGCCGGAGGAGACCTTCCCCCACTGCGGCAGAAAGGAGAGCTTCACGGGTGTTGTAGGCGTCTAGGGGTGCCTCCTCTTGGAGACCCTGTGATCACTTTGTCAACGGCACTCGTCCGCGCTGCTGGGCGAGCACGGCCTCCCGTTCAAGTGCGATGTCCCGCAGAAGGGCGGTGTCCTGGTAGAACGAACGCTTCTTGGTGATCTTGCCGTCGACGACGTCGACCAGTTCGAGGACGGTCATCGTCCAGGGGGTTCCGTGGACGTCGGTGCCACTGTTGGTGGCCACCACCACGACACGGGTCGGACCTTCGGCGATCAGCTCGTCGATGCTGATCGCTCCGACGTCCAGTCCGGTCAGCTCGTGCATCCGCTCGCGGGCCGGTCCGATGGCTGCTCCCTTGTGGACACCGCTGTCGGGGTGACCCCAGTTGAGTTCGACTTCGTGCTCGTCGCTCAGCTCCTTGATGGTGGCGAAGTCCGGGCCACCGGACGCGCGGAGGACGGCCTCGTAAAAGCGGCGGACCACGTCCTTGTTCAGCTCGGCCTGAGTGGGACGTTCTCTCGACATGACAGGGATTCCTTTTCTGTGCAGGCAACAACGTTCGGTCAAGTAGGCAGGAGGTGGTGAGTCGAGGAGGTCCTGTCAGGAGGCAGGTTCGCCGAACCAGCGGTGCGCCGCACGCGTGAGGGCTTCGGGGTCGGGGGTGTGGTCACCGGTCCAGGCGACAACACCGTCGGGCCGGATCAGCAGGGCGCCGAACCTGAGGTCGTTGCTCACCGGTCCTGCCGCGTAGCGCAAGCCCTTCCAAGCCGTGGTCGTGTCGCGGAGGCGGTGGTCGTTGGTGAAGTCGAGCACGACGCCCTGTCCGTCCCGCAGCAGGTCGCCGAGGCGGGTGTCGTCGCGGAACCGGAAATCCGGTGCGGTACGCCCCACCAGCGGGTCGTCACTGCCCAGGTCGTAGCGATGGGAAAGTCCGGAGGTGTTGCGGAAGACGTGCGTTGTGCCGTCGCGGGTGCCGAGGACGTCGTGGATCAATCGCCGCAAGGCCGGCGCGTTGGGGCCCGGGTTCATCGTGGCCACCTGGGCGCGTGACCAGTCCAGGACCGCCGCGCCGACGGGGTGCCGCTCGGCCGTGTAGGTGTCGAGCAAGCCCTCGGGCGCGGTCGCGTGCACAGTCGCAGCGAGCTTCCAGCCGAGGTTCATGGCGTCACCGATGCCGAGGTTGAGCCCCTGGCCACCGAGCGGCGAGTGGATGTGGGCCGCATCGCCAGCGAGCAGGACGCGGCCGTTGCGGTAGCTCGTGGTCTGCATCGCGCGATCGGTGAAGCTGGAGGCGAGGTGGAGCTCGCTGATCGTCACATCGGTACCGGAAACCCGGCGAAGAACAGTTTGGAGGTGTTCACGCGTCAGCGGCTGCGAGCGGTCGAAGGCGCCCCCGTCGAAGTCCATCATGCCCACGTGGCCTTCGAAGGGCGTCCGCAGGTACATGCCTGTGGGCGTCAGGTTGAAGCCCAGCTTCAACTGCTGCGGATCATCGAAGGTGACGCGCGCGGTGTAGCCCGTGAACAGCGGCTCGGTGCCGACGAAGTCGAAGCCGGCGAGCCGGCGCACGGTGCTGCGTCCGCCGTCACATCCCACGAGCCAGCGCGCTTCGTAGTCACGCCCGCCGGCCTGAACGGTGACCGTGTCGTCGTCCTGGGTCATGGCTTCGACGGGAGCACCTCGCAGGATCTGCGCGCCGAGGTTGGCCGCGCGCTCCTCCAGCACCGTGCTCACCGCGTCGAGGCTGGTCATGATGCCTTCCATCGCGGGCCCGGGCAGCCGGTACTCGACAGCGGAGGGGGCGATGTTGGCGGGGTTGAGGCGCATTCCGGCGAAGTGGCTCACGTCCCGCGGAGCGGGTGGCTCGTCCGCGTCGGACGAAGTGCCGACCTGCTCCTTGTCGGCGCCGGATGCCTTCAGCAACGCGTCCAGCATTCCCCGGCGGTAGAACGCCTCGACGGACCCGGCGTTCAGACCCCGCAAACCCAACGGCAGCGCCTTGAACGGCGAAGTCGCCTCTTGATCCCGCTCCACCACCAGCACCGAGCAATCCGCCAGCGCGAGTTCGCCGGCCAGGAACAGGCCCACGGGACCCGCCCCCACGATGACGACGTCGAACATCTTCCAACCGCCTTTCAGGCAGGGGCCCCGTTAGTGCCAGGGCGCTTCAAATCAAGACCTCGGTCGCGAGATCGTGAGGAGGTTTGGTGCATCGCTCCAAGTTGGAACAGTACTCCAACTTGGAGCATCGTTCCAATTCTGGCAGGATGCAGGCATGGCCACACAGCTACGTCAGTCCCAGCGGCGCAGGCAGGTACTGTCCCGCGAGCGCATCGTCGCCGCGGCCATCGAGCTGCTGGACGCGGCCGGGGAGGGCGCGCTGACGGTCCGGGCGCTGAGCGAGCGCCTCGCCACCGGTTCCGGCGCGATCTACCACCACGTCGGCAACATGAACGAGCTGCTCCAGGTCGCGATCGACAGCGTCATCGCCGACGCCTTGGCCGCGCTGCCCGCCGATGGCTCCGGGGCTACGCGCACGCCAGAAGAGGAGATTCGCGCGGTTGCTCTCGGCCTGTTCGACGCGGTCACCAAGCACCCCTGGCTCGCCGCCCAGCTCGCCGTGCAGCTCACGCGCAGCCCTTGGGGGCCGGTCACGGTAAGGGTTTTCGAGAGCATCGGCCGGCCAGTGCGTTCGCTCGGCGTGCCGCAACCCGACTGGTTCGCCGCGACGTCGGCGCTGGTCCACTACATCCTCGGTGCCACGACCCAGAACGCCCAGACCCCGCACGACGGCGAGACGCCGCGAAACGAAGTCGATCGTGCCGAGTTCCTCGCTGCCGCGTCCAAGGCATGGCAGGACCTCGATCCCGATGACTACCCGTTCGTCACGGCCATCGCCGAGCAGATGCGCAACCACGACGACCGTCGGCAGTTCCTCACCGGCATCGGCTTGGTCCTGAGGGGCATCACTACTTCGTATTCATCGGCAGAAGCGCGCGGTACGGGACGAACCATCTGACGTGGCGGCGATCCGCAGGATCCCGCCAGCGAGGGCTCGTATGCGCCGAGATGGCAGCCGCGGCTCAGCGCGGCTCGCCCGAAGGTCAGCGGTGGCCGGTCGGCGGAGGCGTGGCGCGAGCCGCGCGCAGGTCGGCGGTGGCTCATCGCGACCCGTGCGAGGTCGGTGGGGGCTCATCGCGACCCGCGCGGAAGCCAGCGGCCACCGCAGCGCCCCGCGCGGAAGCCAGTGGCCACTGCAGCGCCCCACGCGGAAGCCAGCGGCTACCGCAGCGCCCGCACGGAAATCAGCGGCCGCCCGCACGGGTCCAGGCGGAGATCAGCGTCCGCTCGGCGCGACCCACGCTGAGGTCTGCGGCCGCCCGCAGCGAGCCGCGCGAAGGCCCGCACAGGCGGCAAACCCCAACCCCGCTACCCCGCAACCCCCCAACCCCACTACCCCGCCGGATTCTCCCGGAGGTGCCGGAGTTCGTCATCCGCCAATGCCTTTGTCGGTTTCCTCAGCACCGCCCGGATCCGGGCCGGGTCGGCCTTTGGCGTTCGGTCCGCGGTGAGCAGGCCGTTGCGTTCCTGCTCCGTGTCGGTAAGCTGCGTGTAGCAAAAACCCGCCAGCGCGGGGGAATCGAGCACAGCGCTCACCAGATCGTCGAGCTTGTGGACGAGGTCTTCGCCGTCGGCGACCGTTGAATAGCCGAACCAGTTCTCACCTTCAGCGTAGGTCAGGCCACCGAACTCGGTCAGCATGACGGGACGGTCCGGATCGGGCTCGCCGAGGACGAGCCTGCGCGCGCCGGGGCGTCCGGCGCGCAGGCTCTCCGTCACCGTCGCCTTGTCCCCGTAACGACTGCGCAGCGAGGAACCCGTGGGCGCGTAGTCGTGCACCCCGTACACATCCGCCTCCGGGCATTCCCAACCGTCGTTGCCTATGACGGGACGGCTCGGATCGACGGCCTTCGTCAGGTGGTACAGCGAACGCGCGAAATGCTCCTGGGACGGCGACGACGCGATGTCCGGCACTCCCCAGCTCTCGTTGATCGGCACCCACGTCACGATGCACGGGTGGCTGCGGTCCCTCCTCAGGATCTCCAGCCATTCCCGCGTCAGCCGCTCGACGGCGGTGGGCCCGAACTCGTACGCGTTCGCCGTTTCACCCCAGACGAGCAATCCCAGCCGATCGCACCAGTAGAGGAACCGCGGGTCCTCGACCTTCTGGTGCACCCGCACGCCGTTGAAGCCGAGTTCCTTCACCAACTCGACTTCCCTGCGGAGCGCCTTCGCGTCCGGAGCGGTCAGATGGGACTGCGGCCAGTACCCCTGTTCGAGCACCATGCGCGGGTAGTACGGCAGGTGGTTGAGCAGAAACCGGCCATCGGCGGTACCCACGTCGCGCAGGCCGAGGTAGCTCGCGACCTCGTCCACCTGCCCGTCCCCGGACTCCACCGTCACGGTCGCGTCGACGAGCGCCGGGTGCTCGGGCGACCACAGCAGACGGTTGCGGTCCTGCCCGTGACGCAGCGCGGGAATCGCGATGTCGAACCGGAAAGCGCTGTCCTCGACCCGGACGGACTGGTCCGCCAGCACCTCGTCGTCGTGCCTGAGGACGACCCGCACAGTGGCCGCCGGGCCGGAAAGTTCGCCTTCACACGTGACCGAGGCCCGCAGGAGGTCCGGCGTCCAGTGCAGCTCACGCAGGTGCACTTCCGGCACCACCTCCGCCCACACGGGCTGCCAGATGCCGGTCGTGCGGTGGTACCAGATGTCGTGCGGCTCGGCGCGCCAGTCCTGCTTTCCGCGCGGCTGCGCCACATCCGCAGGCCGGTCCTCCGCGCGGACCACAATGGACTGTGCTCCCGCGCCGAGAACTCCCGTGATGTCAAAGGAAAACGGGGTCTGGCCACCCTCGTGCGTACCGACCAGCGCGCCGTTGACCCACACGGACGCGCGGTAGTCGACAGCGCCGAAGTGCAGCAGCAACCGCTGCCCGGGAGCCGGCCGGGGAGCGTCGAACTCGCGCCGGTACCACACCACGGCGTGCGGTTCGGGCTCGTGCACCCCGGACAGCTCCGACTCCGGCGGGTACGGCACGACGATCGTGCGGTCGAACGCGTCCGCGCCGTGCTGCCAGCATTCGGCAAGGCCACGGTCGCTGTCGTCGAACGCGAAACCCCACGGGCCGCAGAGGGTGATCCAGTCCTGCCGGACCAGTTGCGGGCGGGGGCAGACTTCTTCGGGCTCGGCGTCGATCACGCTCGGCACCCTACAACCGGAGAAGCCCGCGCGACTCGTTGATGCCGCAGTGGCGCGCTGCTATCATGGGCGCGTGACTGCCGGGTCGGCGACAAGCCGCGAGCGGACAGGTTTCCCGGCCGCTCCGTGATCCTCCGGCGGGCCAGGGGCCCGCCGCCCTCCTTCGCGTTCCTCGATGTTTCTCCGGGACAGCGGAAGGAGGTGAAAGATGTCCCAGTCCACGACGTGGCACGAGTTCGTCGCGAACAGCAGTGAAGGCGGAGCCGTCGAAGCGACCGTGACGAAGGTGCTGCCTTTCGGCGCGCTCCTCGAGGTCGCACCAGGCGTGCACGGCCTGCTGCCGTCCGACGAGTGGCCCGCGGAGCCGGCACCCGGTTCGACCGTGCGGGTCCGGGTGGCTGAGATCGACGTCCTGCGGCGCAGGATGAGGTTCGCCGCCGCCTGATCGGGGCACGAGGGTGTGGGGGCAGGTTGAGGCTGCCCCCACACCCGCCGAGTCTAGCTACGGACAGCTCAGCTGACGTCGGCGACGACGCAGGTGATGTTGTCCGGACCGCCGCCGGCGTTGGCCAGCTCGACGAGCTTCTGCACCGTGGCGTCCGGGTCGGTGACCGTGGTCAGCGTTTCCGCGATCAGCTCCGGCGGGACGACGTCGGACAGCCCGTCCGAACAGATGAGATACCGGTCGCCGGGCTGGGCCTCGACCACGAACACGTCCGGGTCCGCCTGGCCGCCGCTCTGCAGCGCCCGCGTCAGCACCGAACGGCTCGGGTGGGTCATGGCCGCCTCCGGCGTGATCCGGCCCTGGTCGACCAGCTCCTGCACCACCGTGTGGTCGCGGGTGATCTGCTCCAGTTCCCCGCTCCGCAGCCGGTAGGCCCGCGAATCACCGACGTGCGCGACCACGAACTCCTTGCCGCGCCACAGCAGGGCGGTCAACGTGGTGCCCATGCCCTGCAGCGCAGGGTCCTCCTCCGCCAGCGACGTCAGCCGCCGCACGGCGTCGGTCACCGTCTCCTCGAGTGCCTCGGCCGGGTCCGCGTCCTCCTCGGCGAGCCGCCCGTCCAGGTCGGTGACCGCCGCGATCGCCGCCGAGCTGGCGACCTCACCGGCGACGTGCCCGCCCATCCCGTCGGCGACCGCGAGCAGCCGCGAGCTGGTGAAGACCGAGTCCTCGTTCGCATCCCGCCGCTGGCCGACATCGGTCGCGACGGCATACCGGAGCGTCAGTGACCCACTGGGTTCCATAGGTGAAGTAAAGCAGTGGGCGTTCGGCGAATACGGCCCACCTACGCGTTGTTCCTCTCCCGTTGTCACGTCGTCGCCACCCCTCCCGGCTCTCCGGCGAGACATTATCGACCCGGGCGACGGCCGTCACGGCACCGGACGGACGTACGCGTAGGCGCGGTCGGTCACCTCGAAACCGACACGCTGGTAGACGCCCAAGGCGTTGTGGGCGTTGCTCTCGTCGACCCCCAGCGTCGCGCGCTCGTAACCCTGCTCCCGGGCGACGGTGACCGTGTGCGTCAGCAGAGCCGTCGCGATGCCGCGTCCACGCAGCTCGCCGCGCGTCCCGACGTACGACACCAGCAGCTCGCGGACACCCGTCGCCGCGGCGTCGGACTCGTAGAACGCCGACAACACGAACGCCGCGACCTCGCCATGTTCACCCAGAAGCAGGAACGACGTCTCCGGCCGGAACGCCGGACTGCCCGTCACCCGGTGCCGGAACAGCTCCGGCGAGTACGCCGTCATGCCCCAGTGCCCGGCGAAGGTGTCGTTCAGCGCGTCCCTGATCGCCTCGTCGTGCTCCGGCGCGTAGCCCACCAGGCGCAGCTCCCCGGGCAGCGGACGCGGGACGGGCTGCTCCCCCAGGTCCATCCGCATGGTCGCGAACGAACGCAGCCTGGCGAAACCGTTCGCTTCCAGCAGCCGGGCGTACCACCGTTGGTTCTCGTGAGCACGCCCGTGCAGCTCCAGGTCCGCGTCGGGGAACGTCTGCGCGTGCAGCTGAGGACCGGTGCGCAGCAGCCATCCGACCAGCTTCTCCCCCAGCCCGGACTCGCGGTGATCGGGGTGCAGCTGCAGTTCGACGCGCATCCGGTGCTCCGGGTTCGCCTCCACCCGTGGCACGGCCATCGCGTACCCGAGCAGCCGCTCGCCGCTCCACACGGAGGTGCTCCCATCCCGCAGCCGCACGTTGGGGGCGGTCAGCTCCTCGCGCACGTCCTCGACGCTGTGGTGCTCGTGCGTCGGCTCCACCGCCTCCGCCGCCCGCAGCAGCCCGGCCACCGGTTCCGCGTCGCCGGCCGTCAACGGCCGCCAGATCTCGTCCACCGGACGAGCCTATGGGGAGCCGGACACCCGTCCCATCGATTTTCCGGCAACCGTTAACCTGCTGGTCGTGCTCGTGCTGCTGCCCCCTTCCGAAACCAAGGCCCCCGGTGGGGACGGACCGCCGCTGCAGCTCGACGAACTGTCCTACCCCGAGCTGAACCCGGTCCGCCGCAAGCTCGCCGACGCCCTCGTCGACCTCGCGGCCGACGTCCCGGCGAGCCTCGACGCCCTGGGGCTTTCGCCGCGGCAGGAGGACGAGGTCGCGCGCAACGCCGTCCTGTGGTCGTCGCCGACGCTTCCCGCGCTGGAGCGCTACACCGGCGTGCTCTACGACGCGCTGGACATCGGCGGGTTCACCAAGGCGCAGCTGGCCAAGGCACAGCGCCGCCTCGCCGTCGCGTCCGCGCTCTTCGGCATCGCGCGTGGCGACGACCGGATCCCCGCCTACCGCCTCTCCGGTGGCACGTCGCTGCCCTCACTCGGCGCCCTGCGCACGCTCTGGCGCCCGGCGCTGGAACCCGTGCTGGCCGGTCTGGACGAACTGGTCGTCGACCTCCGCTCCGGCGCTTACGCCGCGCTTGCGCGCATCCCCGGCGCGGTGAGCGTGCGCGTGGTGACGTCGAGCGGCAAGACGATCAGCCACTTCAACAAGGCCTACAAGGGCAGGCTCGCGGCCGCACTCGCGAAGGCTCCCCGTGAACTGTCCACTGTGGAGGGTTTGCTGCGCGTGGCGGCCAAGGCCGGGTTCGACGTGCGGCGAACCGGGGAGCGCGAGCTCGACCTCGTCATCGAGCCCTGAACCGGTCCGGCGCGTACGGCGCCAGGTCGAGCGCGGGTTCCTCGCCCAGGGCCAGTGACGCGACGAGCGCACCCGCGAACGGCGCCAGCGTCAGGCCGCCTGCGCCGAACCCCGTCGCCACCAGGACGTCCGGCGTCCCGGGAAGCGCGCCGAGCAGCGGCAGCCCGTCCTCCGAGGCCGGGCGGAAGCCGACGCGCGTCTCCAGCAGGGTCGCGTCCGCGAGGCCCGGCGCGACGGCGA
This sequence comes from Amycolatopsis sacchari, assembly GCF_900114035.1. Taxonomy (GTDB): domain Bacteria; phylum Actinomycetota; class Actinomycetes; order Mycobacteriales; family Pseudonocardiaceae; genus Amycolatopsis_E; species Amycolatopsis_E sacchari. Next base: position 42,295 of record NZ_FORP01000021.1, read on the forward strand.
GCGCGTTGTCCAGCACCTCACGCTGCCCTGCCGCCGTCACGCGGTAGTCGAAGCCGGAACCGGTTTCGCGCGTCGCACCGGCGACCACCCGCGAACCGGGGAACGCCAGCAGGTAGTGGCTCGACACCGGTAGCACGACCGGCCACGGCCCCGTCTCCACGCCGGGCAGCTCGAAGTGGCTGATCTGCCCACGTTGCGGCTCCACACCCAGTCGCACGCCGAGCGGGGCGACCAGTTCACCGCTCCACGCACCCGCCGCTACCACCACCTTGTCCGCCGCCAGCGGCTCGCCGTCCACGAGCACCGCGCCCTCGGACGACAGCTCCGCCTGTCCCGACACGCTGGACGCGCCACGCCGGGCGGCCGCCGCGAGCAGCGCCTCCCGCAGGCGGCGGCCGTCGACCCGGCCACCGCCCTCCACGTGCACCGCGCCGAGGTCCGGGGCGAGCGCCGGGAACAGCTCCCGCGCCTGCCCGGGGTCCAGCCGCCGCACCGCGCCCGCCTCCGGTACCGCCGCCGCTCGCCGGCTCACCCGCTCGAAGGCCTCGGACAGCTCACCCTCGTCGGCCGACACCACCATGGCGCCGACCACCTCGAACGACGAGTCCGCCTCGCCGTCCTCGGCCAGCTCCGCCACGAGCGTGCGGTAGTACACGGCCGCCGCCGACGCCGCGCGGAAGTGCTCCTCCTCCGCCCGCGACGTCCACGGGCTCACGATGCCCGCTCCGGCCGCCGTCGCGACCCCCGTCCGCGCCGCGTCCACGACGACGACCTCCGCGCCCCGGCGCGCCAGCTGGTACGCGGTGCTCGCGCCCGCGATCCCCGATCCGATGACCACTACCCGCATGGTCACGAGTCTGCCGGTAATTCAGTTGCCCCCGCACCCGTGCCCGGCCAGAATCCGAAGCTCCGACGGAAGGAAGGAGGCACACGATGGCTGTCCCCGTGCTGAACCGTGCCCTTTTCCGTCCGCCCCGCGGCTGACCGCAGCCGGTGGGGCACCTTCCCGAGGAGAACCCACCGATGGCCAACCGTCGCAGTTTCGACGACGAAACCCCGTACGCCCGCCGCGGCCGCCTGACCGAGCACGAACGCGCCCGCCTGGCCGCACTGCGCGAAGACGCCTACGAACCCGAGATTCCCGGTGACCGCTACTCGACGTGGGACACGGGCGAACGCGGCCCGCGGCCGTACCCGGACTGGCTGGTGACCGAGCTGGCCGCCGTCGACACCGAGCTGGGTGTGCTCAAGGCGGGCAAGGAGGCCGACGTCCACCTGCTGCGGCGCGGTCTGCCCGACGGTTCCCGCGCGTGCCTGCTCGCCGCGAAGCGGTACCGCTCGAACGAGCACCGGCAGTTCCACCGTGACGCGAGTTACCTCGAAGGGCGCCGGATGCGCCGGTCACGCGAGACCCGCGCGATGGCCAACCGGACGTCCTTCGGCCGCAACCTGATCGCCGAGCAGTGGGCGGTCGCCGAGTTCGGGTACCTGTGTCGCTTGTGGACGGTCGGGCTCCCGGTGCCGTACCCGGTGCAGCGCAACGGGACGGAACTGCTGCTGGAGTTCCTCGGCGAAGAGGACGGTACCGCCGCGCCACGCCTCGAACAGCTGCGCCCGGACGCGGACGAGCTGGAGTCACTGTGGTTCCAGGCGCGCCGGGCGCTCGAACTGCTCGCCGGCGAGGGGCTCGCGCACGGCGACCTCTCGCCGTACAACGTCCTGGTGCACCGCGGCAGGCTCGTGCTCATCGACCTGCCGCAGGTGGTGGACCTGTTCGCCAACCCCGCGGGCCCCGAGTTCCTGGCGCGCGACGCGGCGAACCTGGCCCGCTGGTTCACCGCCCGCGGCCTGGACGTCGACGTGCCTTCGCTCACTTCGGAGCTGTCCGAACGGGCCGGGCTCCGGTGATCGCGGATGTTCGGGTAGACTCATCACAGACCGCAACCGGCGGCGTGGACAAGTGTTGTTCTTCGCGGCCAAGCCGACTGACACGGCTCGCGGTAATCCACCCACCAACGGCGCACGGAATGCGCCGGGTCCGTCCTTGTGAACGCCCAGGACAACACTGCGCCCTGCGCCAAGCGGGCAGTTGGGCCTCCTTGCGACGTGCCACGTCCGAGAGGCAGTTAGTGAGCATCACCCTCGAGTCCACTTCGGTGACCTCGTTCGAAGATTTCAACCTTCCGCAGCCGCTGCTGACGGCGCTGCGCGACCAGGGCATCGACGCCCCGTTCCCGATCCAGTCGGCCACCCTGCCCGACGCGCTCGCCGGGCGTGACGTGCTGGGCCGCGCCCAGACCGGTTCCGGCAAGACGCTGGCCTTCGGCCTGGCGCTGCTGGGCAGGCTCGGCGGCGGCAAGGCCCGTCCGAAGCGGCCACGCGCCCTCGTGCTCGTGCCGACCCGTGAGCTGGCGATGCAGGTCGCCGACTCGCTCAGCCCGCTTGCCAAGGCGATGGGCCTGTGGTGCCGCGTCGCCGTCGGCGGCATGGCCTTCACCCGCCAGGCCGACGTCCTCAACCGGGGCGTGGACCTGCTGATCGCCACCCCCGGCCGGCTGTCCGACCACGTCCGCCAGGGCACCTGCGTGCTCTCCGACGTGAACTTCGTCGCCCTCGACGAGGCCGACCAGATGGCCGACATGGGCTTCCTGCCGCAGGTCCGCGAGATCCTGGACCTGACCCCGCCCGGCGGCCAGCGCCTGCTGTTCTCGGCCACCCTCGACGGTGACGTGAAGAAGCTGGTGGACCGCTACCTGACCGACCCGGTCGAGCACTCGGTCGCGCCCGCCACGGCGAGCGTGGACACGATGGACCACTACGTGTTCCAGGTGACCCACCAGGACAAGCAGGCCATCGTCACCGAGATCGGCGCCCGCGAGGGCCGCACGATCATGTTCGTGCGCACCAAGCACCACGTCGACCGGCTCGCCGAGCGGCTGCGCGCCAAGGGCGTGGCGGCCGGTGCGCTGCACGGCGGCAAGACGCAGGGCCAGCGCAACCGCGTGCTGTCGGACTTCAAGGACGGCCACACCCCGGTGCTGGTCGCCACGGACGTCGCCGCGCGCGGCATCCACGTCGACGACGTCAGCCTGGTGCTGCACGTCGACCCGGCGGCCGACCACAAGGACTACCTGCACCGGGCGGGCCGCACGGCCCGTGCGGGCGCGTCGGGCACCGTGGTCACGCTGGTCACGCACGACCAGCGCCGCACCGTGCGCCGCATGACGGAGAAGGCCGGCGTGCGCGCCCAGTCCGCCACCGTGCGGCCGGGTGACGCCGACCTCGCCCGCATCACCGGTGCCCGCGAGCCGAGCGGTGAGCCGGTCGTCGAGCGCCGCCGTGAGCCGCAGCCGCGGCGCGCCGGCGGTCCCCGTGGTGACCGGCAGGGCAGGGCCCGCGGCTTCGGCAGCGGCCACCGCCAGGGCGGCTACCGCGAAGGCGGCGCTCGTCCGCCGCGGCGTGACGGCCGCGGTCCCTCGCGACGCGCGCGGGACTGATCGCAGCAGTTCAGGGAGGCCATCGTCCGTTGTGACGGTGGCCTCCACTGCGTTCCGGGTCCGGCCTGAGAGACTGCCGGGGTGGATGCAGCGCAGAAGCCCGCGGCCGTGCCGCCCGAGCAGGTTTTCGACTGGCTGGACGCGGAAGCCGAACGCAGGGCGGACGCCGGGCTGACCCGCAGGCTGCGGCCCCGGCCCGCGACGAGCACGGAACTGGACCTCGCGGGCAACGACTACCTCGGCCTGGCGCGGGACAAGCGCGTCGCCGGTGCCGCTGCCGCCGCCGCACTGCGGTGGGGTGCCGGTTCGACGGGTTCCCGGCTGGTGACGGGCTCGACGGAGCTGCACGCCGAGCTGGAGCACGAGCTGGCGCGGTTCTGCGGGTTCCAGGCCGCGCTGGTGTTCTCGTCGGGCTTCACCGCGAACCTGGGCGCCGTGACAGCGCTTTCCGGCAAGGACTCGGCCATCGTGACCGACAAGTACATCCACGCGTCGCTCATCGAGGGTTGCCGCCTGTCCCGTGCGGGCATCGCCGCGATCGGCCACAACGACGTCGCCGCGATCAAGCACGCGCTGGCGACACGCCGGACGCAGCGCGCCCTCGTGGTGACGGACTCGGTGTTCTCGGTGGACGGTGATCTCGCGCCGCTGCCCGAGTTGTCCGCCGCGTGCCGGGAACACGGCGCCGCGCTGCTCGTGGACGACGCACACGGCTTCGGCGTGCTCGGCGACGGCGGCCGTGGCGCGGTGCACGCCGCCGGGCTCGCCGGCGAGCCGGACGTCGTGATGACGGTGACGCTGTCGAAGTCCCTCGGCGCTCAGGGCGGCGCTGTGCTCGGGTCCCGGCGGGTCATCCGGCACCTCGTCGAGACCTCGCGCAGCTTCATCTTCGACACCGGCCTCGCCCCGGCCAGCGCCGCCGCCGCGCTGGCCGCGCTGGGCGTGCTCAAGTCCGAACCGGAGCTGCCGGGGAAGGTGCTGGCCAACGCGACGCGGCTGGCGGAGCAGCTGACCGACGCGGGTTTCCGCGCCAGCAGGCCGGATGCCGCCGTCGTCTCGGTGCAGGCGCCGTCGCCGGAGGACGCGGTGACGTGGGCGGCCCGCTGCGCCGAGAACGGCGTGCGGGTCGGCTGCTTCCGGCCGCCGTCGGTGCCCGACGGGATCTCCCGGCTGCGGCTGACCGCCCGCGCCGACCTCAGCGAGTCCGATGTGGACACCGCGGTGAAGGTGGTCAGCGCGTCCGCGCCGCCACGCGCCGCCACATCGTGATGTGCATGATGCCGTCCTCGTCGAACTCGTCGCCCTCGGGCACGTAACCGAACTTCGCGTAGAAGCCCTGCGCGTAAGTCTGCGCGTCGAGGACGCTGTCGGCGTCACCGACGATTTCGAGCGCTTCGGTCATCAGCCGGGCGGCGAGCCCCTGCCCGCGGGCGTGGCGCGCGGTCACGACCCGGCCGATCCGGTAGTGGCCGGGCTCGGTCAGCAGGCGCAGGTAGGACGAGATGCCCCGGTCGTCGGTCAGCCACAGGTGCCGGGTGTCCGGCAGCAGGTCACGGCCGTCGAGGTCGAGGTAGGGGCAGTCCTGCTCGACGACGAACACGTCGGCGCGCAGGTGGAGGATGTCGTACAGCTGGCTCGGGGTCAGCTCGGTTCCGGCGACGTTCACCGGTCCTTGCTACCAGAGCAGGGATCGCTGCTGGGACTGCGCCCTGATGTCGTCGGCGTAGGTGCTCACGCGCGTGTACACGCCGGGCTTGCCGGGCTTCGCGCAGCCGTCGCCCCACGACACGATGCCGATGAGGGTGTCCCCGACCACGAGCGGGCCACCGGAGTCACCCTGGCAGGCGTCGATCCCGCCGTCCGGGTAGCCGGCGCACACCATGCTGGTGGAGTTGTAGTTGCCGTAGCTGGACGAGCAGCTGGCGTCACTGACCACGGGGACGACCGCGCTGCGCAGCGAGGTCGCGCGGGCGCCGCCGTCGGCGGTGCGGCCCCAGCCGAGGACGGTGGCGTTGGTGCCCTCCGCGTACAGCGACGTGTCGGACTTCTTGGGCAGCGAGGCCGGGCGGTAGGACACCTGGCGGTCGAGGTTCAGCACCGCCACGTCGTCCCCCTTGCCGGGGTCGCTGAAGTTCGGGTCCTTCCAGACCCGCCGGACGTTCGCGACCACGCCGTCGGTGCCCGTCTTCTGCTGACGGCCGATGACCACGCGCAGGTCGGACTGCGACACGGCGGCCGCGCAGTGCGCCGCGGTGACCACGGCGGACGACGTGACGAGCGTGCCGCCGCAGAACTGGTTGCCGTTCGCGTCGGTGAGGAACACCGCGTACGGGTAGTCACGGACGGACGCCTCACCGCCGCCCACGATCCGCGGCTGGGCCTCCGGGACGGACCCGCTGGTGGCGGCGATGGCCGCGACGGGCAGCGAGGTGGCCAGGGCAGCGGCCGCCGCGAGCAGGAAGCGGACCTTGCGGTTGCGGCGGGCGTGCTTAGCCATGGGTGTGCCCTTCTCTCCCCTGGAATTCAGCCACGTGATGTCACGCGCCGCGTTCGACGGACTCCAGCGCGTAAGAGTGCACAGGCCACCCTAGTGGACATCGACCTCCCGTGGTGTCACTTGATCGGGTGGTCTCGTCCGTCTGTCAAGCTGGCAGACGTGCGCATGTCCCGTCTCGCCGCGCTGACGGCCCTCCTCGGACTGGTCGCGTGCGGCACGCCGGAACAGCAACCGCCGCCCGCCCCGGCACCCGCCACCAGCACTTCAGCGGTGCCGCAGTGGGTCGTCGGCGCGCACCCGTTGCCGCTGCGCCCCGACGGCTACGGCCGCGTCGAGCCGACACCGGCAGTGCTGCGGGACCGCAGCCTGCCCACCCGGGACCTCCTGCCGCCACCCGCCGACGGCCGCTACGCCTCGACCGTCGCACCGGTGCCCGCCGACGTCCTCGCCCGCAGCACGTGGCAGCCCGCGTGCCCGGTCAAGGCGAGCGACCTGCGGTACCTGACGATGTCGTTCTGGGGTTTCGACGGCCGGGCGCACACCGGCGAGATGCTGGTGAACGCCTCGGTCGCGGAGGACGTGACACGGGTGTTCGGGCAGCTGTACGCCGCGAAGTTCCCCATCGAGGAGATGCGGGTCACCGCTCCCGCCGAACTCGACGCCCCGCCGACCGGCGACGGGAACAACACGAGCGCGTTCGTCTGCCGCCCCGTGCGCGGGCAGCAGAACTGGTCGGCGCACGCGTACGGGCTGGCGATCGACCTGAACCCGTTCTGCAACCCCTACACCAAGGACGACCTGGTGCTGCCCGAACTCGCCTCGGCGTACCTGGACCGGTCGTGGCGGCGGCCCGGCATGGTGGAAGCGGGAGACGCCACGGTGCGGGACTTCGCGGCGATCGGGTGGAGCTGGGGCGGGGCGTGGCACAGCCCGACCGACCGCATGCACTTCACCGCGACCGGCGGCTGAGGGAACAACTCCCGCGAAACTCGGGTTCTTGCAAGGAGAACCCCACACGGCGAAGGAAGACACAGTGCCCCACTACGACCTGGTGATCGTCGGTACCGGCTCCGGGAACTCGATACTGGACCCGCGCTTCGCCGACTGGAAGACGGCGATCGTCGAAAAGGGCGTGTTCGGCGGCACGTGCCTCAACGTGGGCTGCATCCCGACGAAGATGTTCGTGCACACCGCCGACCTCGCCGCGACGCCGTCGATCAGCGGCCGGTTCGGGGTGGACGAGGAGCTGCTGAACGTCCGGTGGCGTGACGTGCGCGACCGCATCTTCGGGCGCATCGACCCGATCGCCGAGGGCGGCCGCGAGTACCGCACCAGCCACGCCGACAACGCGAACGTGACGGTGTACGAGGGCGAAGGCCGCTTCACGGGACACAAGGAGCTGACCGTCTCGCTGCCCGACCGGACCGAGACGATCACCGCGGACCGCTTCGTGCTCGCCGCGGGCGGCCGTCCGGTCGTCCCGGACATCGAAGGTCTGGACCAGGTGCCGTACCACACGTCGGACTCGATCATGCGGCTCGACGAGCTGCCCCGGCGGCTCGTGATCGTCGGCAGCGGGTTCGTCGCCGCGGAGTTCGCGCACGTGTTCTCGTCGTTCGGCGTCGAGGTCACGGTGATCGCGCGGTCCGGCGCCCTGCTGCGCAGCGAGGACGAGGACATCAGCGCGCGCTACACGGAACTGGCCACCCAGCGCTACGACGTCCGCCTCAACCGGAAGGTGCTGCGGGCGCGGCGGACCGAGACCGGCCTCGCGCTCGACCTCGCCGAGGGCGAGACCGTCGAAGCCGACCAGCTGCTCATCGCCGTCGGCCGCCGGCCGAACTCGGACCTGCTCGACGTCGCCGCCACCGGGGTGGCCACTTTGGACAGTGGCCACGTCAAGGTGGACGCCTACCAGCAGACGTCGGTCGAGGGCATCTACGCGCTGGGTGACCTGTCGTCGCCGTACGAGTTGAAGCACGTCGCGAACCACGAAGCCCGTGTCGTGCAGCACAACCTGCTGCACCCGGACGAGCGCATTGAGGCAGACCACCGGTTCGTGCCGCACGCCGTGTTCGGCTCACCACAGATCGCCTCCGTCGGCGTCACCGAACAGCAGGCGCGCCAACGGGGTCTCAAGTACACGACGTCCAAACAGGACTACGCCGCGATCGCGTACGGCTGGGCGATGGAGGACACCACCGGGTTCGCGAAGCTGCTGGCCGACCCGGAAACCGGGCAGCTGCTGGGCGCGCACATCATCGGCCCGCAGGCGCCCACGGTGATCCAGCCGCTGATCCAGGCGATGAGCTTCGGCCTCGACGCGCACACCATGGCGCGCGGCCAGTACTGGATCCACCCGGCGATGCCGGAGCTGGTCGAGAACGCGCTGCTGAACCTAAACGTACCTGGGGCGTCCCGCTAGGAACCCGAACACCATCTGCACGACGACCAGGACCAGCAGCATCAGGAACGGCACGGTCCAGGCGCCGGTCAGGTCGTGCAGCAGGCCGAACAGGAACGGCACGAGCGCGGCCAGCAGGTACCCGAAGCCCTGCGCCATGCCCGACAACCGCGCGGTGTCCCCGCCGGTGCGGGCCCGCAGGGCGATCGTGGTGAGCGCGAGCGAGAAAACGCTCATGCCCAGCCCGATGAGCACCGCCCACAGAACCGGCGCCGCCGCGGGCGCGACCATCACGCCGACCACCCCGGCGAAGCCGAACGCCGCCAGCCCGACGATCCACCAGCTCTGACTGCCGCCGCGGCCGGCCAGCGGCGGCACGACGAGGCTCACCGGCAGCCCGATGATGGAGATCAGGCCGAGCAGCAGGCCCGCGTCGCCGCGGCTGACGCCCGCGTCGATGAACACCTCCGGCAGCCAGCCCATCACGACGTAGGCCAGGCACGCCTGCAGCCCGAAGAACAGGGTGACGATCCAGGCGAGCGGGCTGCGCAACAGCGACCGCCCGGTGCTCTGCGGTGAACCGGCGCCCGCCGGCGCACCCGGTCGCGTCCGGACCGACACCAGCCACACGACCAGCGCCACCCCCGACAACACCGCCCAGCTCGCCAGGCCGGGGCGCCAGCCACCGAAGGCGCCGTCGAGCTGCGGCGTCACCGCCGACCCCAGCGCACCTCCCGCCTGCAGCGCACCGGTGTACAGCCCGGTGATCAACCCGATCCGCGTGGTGAAGGACTCCTTGACCACGACGGGGATCAGCACGTTGGCCAGCGCGATACCGGCGGTCGCGACGAGGGTGCCGCCGAGCACGACGAGCTGCCCGTCCAGCACCCTGATGACGAGCCCGGCGGTCAGCAGGGCCAGTGCGGCCGCGACGGCGCCGCCGATCCCGATCTTCTTGGCGACCCACGGCGCGGTCGAACCGGCTAGGGCGAAACACAGGCCCGGCATGGTGGTCAGTGCGCCCGCCCAGGTGGAGGTCGCGCCGAGCGTCTCGCGCATCTCGTCGAGCACCGAACCGGCCGCGGTGACCGCGGGCCGCAGGTTCAGGGCGGCGAGGACGACGGCGAAGCCCAGCAAGCCGCCGCCGACGAGGACACGCGAAGTTTGTTTCACCGGTGTTTCAACCACGCCCGTTACTATCGCAGACGTCGGATGATTGGGTGAAGGGACATTTGTTGTGCCATTAGCCACCACGCGCCGCACCGGGCTCGTCGACCAGGTGATCGGTCAGCTGCGCGAAGCCATCAGCCAGGGCGAATGGGCCGTGGGCCAGCGGATCCCGACCGAGGGGGCGCTGGCGGAGACACTGGGCGTGGGCCGCAACACGGTGCGGGAAGCGGTACGCGCGCTCGCGCACAGCGGTCTGCTGGAGGTCCGGCAGGGCGACGGCACCTATGTGCGCGCGACGAGCGAGGTATCCGGGGCGATCCGGCGGCTGTGCGGCTCGGAGCTGCGGGAGGTGCTGCAGGTGCGGCGCGGCCTGGAGGTCGAGGGCGCGCGGCTGGCGGCGACCGAGCGCACGGAGGAGGACCTGGCCCGGCTGCGTGAGCTGCTCGACGAGCGGGACCGGGCGCAGCACGAACGCTCACTGGCGGATTTCGTCCGCGCCGACACGGAGTTCCACCTCACGGTCGTCCGATGTGGACGGAACGAGCTGCTGACCGAGCTGTACCGCGGGCTGACGGAGGCGATCACGGCGAGCGTGGCCGCGACGTCGGAGGACCACCTCACCGAACACGTGCCGATCGGGCACCACGGCCTGCTGGAGGCGATCGCCGACCGCGACCCCGCGCGTGCGGTGGCCGAGGCCGGCGGCTTCCTGGACCAGCTGCTGCTCAGGGAAGGGTCAGGATCTCCGAACCCGTCGGCGTGACGAGGATCGTGTGCTCGAACTGGGCGGTCCAGCTCTTGTCCTTCGTCGTGACCGTCCAGTCGTCGTCCCAGATGTCGTAGTCGATCGAGCCGAGCGTGATCATCGGCTCGATCGTGAACGTCATGCCCTCCACGATCTCCGTGGTGACGGACGGGTCCTCGTAGTGCAGGACGGTCGGGAACGTGTGGAAGCCGGGGCCGACGCCGTGGCCGGTGAAGTCGCGGACCACGCCGTAGCCGAAGCGCTTGGCGTAGGACTCGATGACGCGGCCGATGACGTTCAGCTGACGGCCGGGGCGGACGGCCTTGATCGCGCGCATCGTCGCCTCGTGCGTGCGCTCGACGAGCAGCCGCGCCTCCTCCGACACGTCACCGGCGAGGAACGTGGCGTTGGTGTCGCCGTGCACGCCACCGATGTACGCGGTCACGTCGATGTTGCAGATGTCGCCGTCCTCGATGACCGTCGAGTCCGGGATGCCGTGGCAGATCACCTCGTTCAGCGAGGTGCAGCACGACTTCGGGAAGTGCCGGTAGCCCAGGGTCGACGGGTACGCCTTGTGGTCCAGCAGGAACTCGTGCACGACCTTGTCGACGTCGTCGGTGGTGTTGCCCGGTTTGACGGCTTTGCCGCCCTCCTCCAGCGCCTGCGCGGCGATGCGGCACGCGACGCGCATCGCCTCGATCTGCTCCGGCGTGCGCACCCCGTTGCCGGTGTCCCGCTTCGGCGCCGGCTTGTCCACGTATTCGGGACGGGGAATGCTGGCCGGAACGGGACGACGTGGCGTCTGCACGCCGGGCTTCAGTGGAGCACGCAAGGACATGCGTCCAGCCTACGACTCAGAACAGAACCGTGGCGTAGCGGCCGACCTGGTGGAACCCGACCCGCCGGTACGCGGCCAGCGCGGGGCTGTTGAAGGAGTTCACGTAGAGGCTCGCCGTGCGGCCCATCCCGTGCACGAGCCGGTTCACGACCGCCGCGGTGCCCGCCGTGCCGAGGCCCTGGCCGCGCCGGTCGGGGTGCACCCACACCCCCTGGATCTGCCCGACGCTGCGGGACAACGCCCCGATTTCGGCCTTGAACACGACTTCGCGCCCCTCGAAGCGCGCGAACGCCCGGCCGCCCGCGATCAGCTCGGCCACGCGGGCGCGGTAGCTGGCACCGCCGTCACCGGCACGCGGGTCGACGCCGACCTCCTCGATGAACATGGAGATCGCGGCGGGCAGGTACCGGTCCAGCTCGTCCGGTCGCACGGGCCGCACGAGCGGGTCCGCGGCGATGGCCGGGGGGCCGTCCATCGCCATCAACGGCTGGTCCGGCCGGATCTCACGGGCCGGTCCCCACTCGGGAGCCAGCTCGTCCCACAGCGCCAGCACCTGTTCGGCCGGGCCGACGAGCGAGGAGCAGATGCGCTGCCTGCGCAGGGCCCGGTCGGCGAACGAGCGCATCGCGGAAGCGTTGCCGCGCAAGGGGATCAGGTTCGGGCCGGAGAAGCAGAGGCCCGGCAGGCGGCTGGAGCGGGTGCCCCGGTAGTCGGCGGCCCACAGTTCGCCGCCGAGGCGCCAGGGGTCCAGACCGGCAACCTCGACCCGGGCGCTGACCATGCAGCTGGCCACCGGATCGGCATCCAGGACGGCACGCACCGCCGGGTAGTCCCGATCACCGAGCAGCCGTGCACCGGCAAGCCGCAACACGTGGTCCAGATTGCCAGATGAACCCCGGTTACGGGAAACCGAGGGCGTGATCAGAACCGCGCCGTGTCGAGGACGACGTCGAAGGGGGCACCGATCGTGATCGGCTCGTAGGCCCGGCGCTTCGATCGATCGCGCCAGGCCGTGCATTTCGAGGTGATCTCGACAGCGAGCAGCACCTGCTCAGCCGGTCCCGGGTCGACGCCGTGCGGAATCACCTCGCGAAATGCCCTCGACCGCCGCCTCCGGCCGCCATCCCCTGGGGACCTCCAGCTCACGCCAGACGTCCAGCAGGCCGTTCCAGCTGCTCACCGCCCCGAGGCTGAACCGCCCGCGACCAGGCCCTGGCCGCGGCCCGCCACCCCACTCCGCGTCAGCCGACGCTGACGACCGGCGAGCCCTCGCCCTGCTCCCCCGCCTCCTCGGCGATGCGCATCGCCTCTTCGATCAGCGTCTCGACGATCTGGTGCTCCGGCACGGTCTTGATGACCTCGCCCTTGACGAAGATCTGGCCCTTGCCGTTGCCGCTCGCCACGCCGAGGTCGGCCTCGCGCGCCTCACCGGGACCGTTCACGACGCAGCCCATCACCGCGACCCGCAGCGGCACCTCCATGCCCTCGAGCCCGGCGGTGACCTCCTCGGCCAGCTTGTACACGTCGACCTGCGCACGCCCGCACGACGGGCACGACACGATCTCCAGCTTCCGCGGCCGCAGGTTCAGCGACTGCAGGATCTGCGTGCCGACCTTGACCTCCTCGACCGGCGGCGCCGACAGGGACACGCGGATCGTGTCCCCGATGCCCTGCCGCAGCAGCGCACCGAACGCCACGGCCGACTTGATCGTGCCCTGGAACGCCGGGCCGGCCTCGGTCACGCCGAGGTGCAGCGGGTAGTCGCACTGCTCGGCGAGGATCTCGTACGCCCGCACCATGACCACCGGGTCGTTGTGCTTGACCGAGATCTTGATGTCGTGGAAGTCGTGCTCGGCGAACAGCGAGGCCTCCCACAGCGCCGACTCCGCGAGCGCCTCCGGCGTGGCCTTGCCGTACTTCTTGAGCAGCCGCGGGTCGAGCGAGCCCGCGTTGACCCCGATGCGGATCGGCGTGCCGTGGTCCTTCGCGGCCTGCGCGATCTCCTTGACCTTGTCGTCGAACTTCTTGATGTTGCCCGGGTTGACGCGGACCGCCGCGCACCCGGCCTCGATCGCGGCGAACACGTACTTCGGCTGGAAGTGGATGTCGGCGATCACCGGGATCTGCGACTTCTTCGCGATGGCGGGCAGCGCGGCGGCGTCGTCCGCCGACGGGCACGCGACGCGCACGATGTCGCAGCCCGCGGCGGTCAGCTCCGCGATCTGCTGCAGCGTCGCGTTGACGTCCGCCGTCAACGTGGTGGTCATCGACTGGACGGAGATCGGGTAGTCGCTGCCGACCCCGACGGAACCGACCATCAGCTGCCGGGTGGGCCGGCGCTCGGCGAGAACGGGGGGCGGGAGGGCAGGCATGCCAAGCGCGACGCTCATCGAATCCTCTACGGCTGCGAAGGAATGCGTACGCGACCAGCCTACCTACTGCAGACGGATGGGGTTGACGATGTCAGCCGTCACGGTGAGCAACGTTACCGCTCCGCCGATGAACACCAGGACCATCGTGATCGCGGACAACTTTGTGTAGTCCACCGGGCCCCCGGCGGCCTTCCCTGCCAACTTCCGGACCCAGTCCCTGACCCGTTCGTACCAAGTGACCGCGATGTGTCCACCGTCGAGCGGCAGCAGCGGCAGCAGGTTGAAGACGCCGACGAAGAAGTTCAGGCTCGCCAGCAACAGCAGGAACAACGGCCACAGGCCCTGCTCGACGGCCTCACCACCGATCCGGCTCGCGCCGACGACGCTCACCGGCGTGTTCGGGTCGCGCTCGCCGCCGAAGATCGAGTGCACGACGGCGGGGATCCGCTCGGGGAACTCCAGCAGCCGGTCCCAGGTCTGGACGAACATGTCCGCGGTGAACGAACCGGCACCGGCGAACCCGGTGACCGGGTTGTAGGTGAAGTTGTTGGCGAAGGTCACCCCGAGCGAGCCGACCTTGACGATCTTCTCGGTGCCCTGCGCGTCCTGGACGGGGCGGTCGACCTGCACCACGTCGATCGTCAGCGGGACCGTCCTGCCGTCTCGCTCGACCTCGAACGTCGCGGGCCCGGACAGCTGCTGGATCGCGGCGGTCACGTCGATGTAGGTGGGCGTGCTCTTGCCGTTGACGGCGCGCACCACGTCGCCGGGCAGCAGGCCGCCCTGCTTGGCGGGCGCGGGGTCGCCGGGCTGGCAGTTCGGGTGCGCGAACTCCTCGTCGGTCTGCGCGTTGCGCACGCACTCCGAGACCGTGGAGATCTGCGGTTTCCCGGTCGCGTTCGGCAGGCCCATCGTGACGGCCATCAGGTAGAGCACGACGAACCCGAGGATGAAGTGCGTCACGGAGCCCGCGGCGAGCACCACGGTCCGCTTCCACGTCTTGAACCGCCACATCGCGCGCGGGGCCTCGTCCGGGGTGACCTCGTCGAGCGCGGTCATGCCCGCGATGTCGCAGAACCCGCCGAGCGGGATCCACTTCAGGCCGTACTCGGTCTCGCCGCGGCGGAACGAGAACACCTTGGGCCCGAACCCGATGAAGTAGCGCCGGACCTTCATCCCGAAGGCCTTCGCGGTGACCATGTGCCCCGCCTCGTGCAGCGCGACGGACACGCAGATGCCCAGCGCGAACAGCACGACTCCGAAAATGTAGGCGAGCACGCCCTACTTCCTCCCGGTCGAGTTCAGCTCGGCGGCGCGCGTGCGCGCCCACCGCTCCGCGGCGAATACGTCCTCCAGGTCGCGCGGTTCCCGGCGCCACTCGTCCGCCTCCCGAACCACCCTCTCCACAGTGTCCACGATGGACGTGAAGCGGGCGTCTTGCGCCAGGAAGGCTTCCACCATGACCTCGTTCGCGGCGTTGAAGACCGCCGGGAGGCAGCCGCCGACGGTGCCGGCGTGCCGCGCCAGCTCGACGGCGGGGAACGCGGTGGTGTCCAGCGGCTCGAAGGTCCAGGCGGTGGCCTCGTCCCAGCGGCAGGCGCGGGCGGCGTCCGCGACGCGGTTCGGCCAGTTCAGCGCCAGTGCGATGGGCAGGCGCATGTCGGGCGGGCTGGCCTGGGCCAGCGTCGAGCCGTCGACGAAGGTGACCATCGAGTGCACGATCGACTGCGGGTGCACCACCACGTCGATCCGGTCGCACGGCACGTCGAACAGCAGGCTCGCCTCGATCAGCTCCAGCCCCTTGTTGACCAGGGTCGCCGAGTTGATCGTGATGAGCCTGCCCATGGACCAGGTGGGGTGGGCCAGCGCGTCGGAGACCGTCACGTCCGCCATCTGCTCGCGCGTGCGGCCGCGGAAGGGGCCACCGGAGGCGGTGAGCACGAGCCGGTCCACCTCCTCGGCCCGGCCGCCACGCAGGGCCTGCGCCATCGCCGAGTGCTCGGAGTCGACGGGCACGAGCTGACCCGGCTTCGCGGCCTTCAGCACGAGCGGGCCGCCCGCGATGAGGGATTCCTTGTTCGCCAGCGCCAGCGTCGCTCCGGTTTCGAGCGCGCGCAGGGTCGGCGCCAGCCCCTGGGACCCCGGGAGCCCGTTGAGCACGATGTCCACCGGTACGGCGCCGATCAGCTCGACGACGGCGTCGGCGCCCGCGAAGATCCTCGGCAGCTTGAACTCGCCGCGGGAGTAGCCGCGCTTCTGCGCCTCGGCGTACAGCGCGAGCTGCAGGTCCTCGGCGGCGGTGGCCTTGGTGATGGCCACGGCGTCGACCTCGTGGGCGAGCGCCTGCGCCGCGAGCGCCGCCGGGTCGGAGCCGCCCGCGGCGATGCCGGCGACGCGGAAGAGGTCGGGGTTGCGGCCGGTGACGTCGAGGGCCTGGGTGCCGATCGAACCGGTCGAACCGAGCACGAGGACTGAGCGGGTCGTGTTCATCACGCCCATTGTCGCGAACCGCCCGGCGCGCGTCTCGAGCGCATGTGGGATTATCACTGTCGCAGGTGAACGCAGGCGTTGAGGAGTTGATCGTGGCTACCAAGGCGGTCGTCAAGCGGCAGCAGTCCGAGGTCAAGAAGGTGGACCCGCGGGACGAGCCGTCGGCCGAGTGGGGCTGGCACGGCGGCTTCCCCAAGGGCTCGCGCATCGCGGGCTGGCTCAGCGCCGCGATCCTGCTGATCATGATCTACAACAACCACGAGAACAACACGGAGAACGTGTGGCTCGTGGGCATCGCGGCGGGCATCGTCATCGCCCTGCTGATCGACCTGAAGAAGCGCCGCACCGCCTGGCGCCGGTAGGCACACCGTGCCGGGGCCGGACAAGCCGCCGGAACGGCCTGGCGAGCAGCCGCCGTTCCCCCGCAGGCGCAAGCCCGAGGGCGCGCCTGACCAGTACCCGCACGAGTCGCCCACGCCCTATCCCGGGGAAGGACCGCGGATCGAGGGGCTGCCGGAGCCGCCGGAGCGCTGAGGGAAGGGCTCGCCGGACCTGACGAAGCAGAACGTCGAACCGGCCTGTGGGAGACGAGGCAATTGGCCGAGAACGCGAACGATGCGTTCTATCACTTCGCGATCACAGGGCCAGGTTGCCGAAGTGTTGGCTCAAGTCGCTGCGGCGTCCGAACTGGGTACGCAGACCCTCGAGTTAGCGGTCTGCGGGGGTGAGAACGGCAGCCCTGTGTGAACCAGCCGCCGATCGGCTTCCCGCCGAACCTTTCCCACCACAGCAAGTCCCCCTTGTTCCAGCCGAAGAGCGCGTGGACCGGCGCGGCAATTTCGTCAAACTCGACACGAACCAGCAGCCAGGGACTCGCTGGTAACGCGTAGGGCTGAGGGCCCGGCACCGGCGGGGTACCTGAGTCCAGGCAACCAGTGGTCGAATCTGCCGTCCGGCATCAAGCGGTGCAGGCTACTCCAGCGTTTGCGCCGACTGCATGTAGAGCCTGCCACCTGCTCAGAGGGCGGGAGGCCTTGGACGTCCGACATCCACGGTTCAGATGAGGCTGACGATCGTGCCTTCTCCGACCACCTTGGGGCCTTCCATGAGGAGCATCTTTCGCCCCGCTTGAAGGTATTCCGACGCGAGCTCAGGTGCAAGAAAACCGGCGACCGCCACGCCGGGCTCTGCCTCGTCGAGGCGGACGACGATGCTCATGTAGGACGTCGCATTCCACGGATCAGCGCGCTCAGGCTCTCCCTCGCTGAGAAAGACTACGTTGGCCGCATAGTCACCGGAGGTAGGCGGGCCACACGCCCGACCCCCTGCCTCAGGGGACAGCCAGCGAAGATGAACGACTGCGGCAGGATGCCATCCTGACAATTTCGTCACGTGATCCTGATCCCATCCATAGTCACGTTGATGAGGTAAAGATCCTCTGGGTCTGCGTAGACAGCCGGGCCGATGCCGTCAAGCATCGAGCGCTGTAGAAGTTGATCGTATACCCATCGTGGAATGGTGCTTGCGAACGTGATCCCATCATCGCCGTTGAGACGTTTGCCCCACTCATCGGCGTCTGCCTTGGTCACCGCAAACCACTTGCCTAGTGTCGACGTTCCCCCACAGGTCCACTTTTGACTGTTCGCAATCGCCGTGAATTCCGGATCAATAACATTTCTATAAATGGTCACCCAGTTCTCATCGCTCGTCGATGCGGTGCTAAGTCGGGCGGTAGCAGATGACACCGAAGCGCCTGATTTCGGCGAGAAGTTGTTGATGATACAAGCGGCCGTGTCGACGGCCAAATCCTCCGCCATCTTCGCCATGAGGGCTTCCACAGCGGCTGCTTCTTGCGCCATCCGCTCGGTTTCTGCAGCCTCGGCGGCGATACGAACACCAGCTATCTCGGTGAGATCTCCACCAAGGGCCGCGACGTTCGCCAGAGTGGCCAGATCGCCGAGCCCCAGAGCCTCGCCGAGGTCGGCCGCTCCGCCCACGAGGAGGTCTGCGAGCTCACATTCAGGACACGCCAGCGCGATGAGACCGATGAACGCAAATACCACGCCATCTTCGAGCCAACCTGGCGTCGGGTCGACAGGCCGGATCCTGAAGTTGGGGCTGAAGAGATTATTCACATCGAGGCAGGCCGCGAGCCCTTGGCTCCCTGCTGGATTCAATTTTCGGCACAGATCTTGCAGGTGAGAAAGAATGCGCTCCTGGTCAGCTGGCGTCCCGGTGAACAGCAGTATGCAGTCAGAGGAACTGAGCACACTCCTCGAGGAGACCATGCGGACGTTGTCGTTGCATTGTGCCTGACGTAGCTGAATCAGCTGTTGTTTTTCCGTTTCCGCCTTCGCAGCAACTGCTTGCCAAGCAGCTTCGGCTGCCGCAGCGGCGTCGGCGGCGTCCTTCCCGGCGGCGAAGGCGGCGTCGAGCGCCGTCCTCGCGGATCGCGACGCTTCCCGCGCATAACTGGATGCCTGCTGGGCCGACCGTGCGGCCCGCACAGCCGAGCGTGATGCCCGGTCGGCTGCGGCCACTGCTGTGGCGGCGGCACGGCTGGCTGTGTTGGCTGATTCCTGGGCCTGCTGCGCGGATGCTGCTGCGCGGTTGGCTGCGGCTTGGGCCTGGTTGGCGTAGTCAGCGGCCTGCGCTGCGGCGGCCTGTGCCTGGTTGGCATAGTCCGCCGCTTCTGCCGCGGCGTTGCGCGCCCGGGCGGCGGCGGCCTGGGCTTCGTTCGCGTTCTGGGTGGCGGACGCCGCTGCGGCGGAGGCCTGGGCGAGTAAGCCGTCGATGGCGGCGTTGTGGGCGGCAGTGTTCTGGTCTCGCCGAGCAGCGGTGAACTGGCCGACCGTGAGGAACTCGTGGGCGAGCGCGGGTGGCCCGTCGAGCGCGGCTTGTGCCATCGCCGCCACTTCCCTGGCGCCGTTGGCACGTGCGGCGGACAGGATCTGGTTGACCTTGACGTTGTCGTCAGTGGTCAGCGCCGTGTACTGACCGTGGTCGAGGAACTCGCGCAGCGCCTGGTCGGTGCCGGCATCAAGGGCTTTCTGGGCCGCGTCGACGACGACGGTCCGTCCCGCGTCGCGGGCGGCGGACATGATCTGGTTGACCTGGATCGAGTCGTCCTGCTCACGCCCGGGGTAGTCGCGGCTGCGCAAGAAGTCGCGCACGTCGGTGTCGGTGCCGGCCAGCGCGGTGTCGGCCGCGGCCTGGAAACCGGAAGTTCCGGAATCCTTGAGCAGGTTCAGGGTGGCGCGGTCGTCTTGACCGGCTGCTCTCCACACACCGGTGGTTACGTAGGCGAGCACCTCGTCTTCGGTGCCCCCCAGAGCACTGAGGGCGGTCTCCTTCGTCCACTGCCCGCTGCTGCCGGCCAGGGTCAGCGCGACCTTGCGCGCATCGGAGACGGCAACGGTGTGATCGGTGGCCGGATCGGCCGCTTCCGCGATGAGCCTGTTCGTCTCCGCGTCCCAGGTGCTCGCCTGGTCCACGTCCGTCCGCTGTTGCGCCGGTTGCGCCGCGAAGTCGGCGAGTGCAGCCTTGGCGGCGTCGTCGGCTTCCTGCCCTGCGAGGGCGATCCGGTTGTCGTCGGCGGTCCGCGCCGCCTGGGCTATCTGCGCGGCCTGGTTCGCCGCCGCGACGGCCGCGTTCGCTGCCGCCGTCGCCGCATTGGCGTGATTGGTCGCCTGCTGCGCTGCGTCCGCGGCCTGCCCGGCGTGCGCGGCGGCGTCATCCGCTGCGGCCGCAGCAGCCTGTGCGGCGCTTGCGGCGGCGGCTGCGGCATCAGCGGCCTGACCTGCGTCAACGCTCGCTTCGTGCGCCCAGGACTGACTGGCCTGTGCCGCAGCAGTCGCTCGGGCTGCCTGGGCTCGCGCTGTCGCCGCGGCCGCCCGTGCTTGGCGCGCGTCAGCACCGGCAGCGGCAGCATTGTTCGCAGCAATGGTCGCGTTGTCGGCGGCAATGCGCGATTGCGCGGCAGCGTCGTTGGCTGCCCCGCCCGCGATCTCGGCCTGTTCCGAAGCCGTACGGGCCGACCTCGCCGCGTCAGCAGCGGTCGACGCCGCGACTGCGGCGTTGCGTGCTGTCTCCGCCGCCGAACGCGCCGCGTCAGCCTTGCCCTTGTCCATCACAGCAGCAGCCGCGGCGTTGTACGCGTTGGTCGCTGCCGTGCCGGCCCGCGAGGCCGCCGCGGCGGCACGGGAAGCGGCAGCGGCAGCGGTGTTCGCGGCCCGGGTCGCGGCGTTTGACGCGCCGATCGCCTGCCGCGCTGTGGCCGCCGCTTGGTTGGCGGCGTATGCCGCGCGAGCCGCTGCGTCGGTCGCCCGCCCCACATCTCCCTGGGCTGCCGCGGCCGCGTCCTTCGCCGCCTGCGCCGCCCGCTGCGCGGCGGCGGCCTCGGCCACGGCACGGTCGGACTGCTGCTTCGCGATTTGGGTTTCTGTCGCCGCTTGGTCCGATGCCGCCTTCGCGGTGGACACAAGCTGCGCTATCGAGTCCGTCTCGGCGTCCCGTGCCTGCGCCACTGGCAGGTCGACGCTGAGGAACTGATTCAGCGCCTCGACGGTGTTCGCGTCGAGTGCCTGTTGGGCGGCCTGACGCACCTCCGGCCCACCCGCCGCCATCAGCTGGTTCACCCGGATCGACTGGTCGATCTCGTACGGCGCCTGCCAACCACTGTCGAGAAAGGTCCGCAGGGCCTCCGTGGTCCCCGCGTCGAGCGCCTGCTGGGCCGCCTTCTGAACCTGCGGACCGCCGACGGACATCATCTGGTTGACCCGCACGCTCAGGTCGTTGTCGCTCGCGGCCTGCCAGCCCGTCGTCAGGAAAGCCGTCAGCGCGTCGTCGGTTCCCGCGTCCAGCGCCTGCTGCGCGGCCGTGACCGTCGAAGGCCCACCCGCCGCCATCATCTTGTTGACCTGCACGTCCCGGTCGATGGAAGCGTCCGGATCCTTCTGCGTCGTCAAGAACGCGGTTACGTCGGCATCGCTGCCGAGCAGCGCCTTCTCGGCATCCCGTTTCGTGGCGGGACCGCCGAACTCCCACAACCGCGCCACCTTCTCGCGGTCGCTGTCGGGGCTGGGCGCGGGGTCGGTGGCGCTCGTCATGGCACGAGGAACCGGGGCCGCCACGGATTCGGGAGCGACGACTGTCCCACTCACGACGATCACGGCCACAGCCGTCGCCAAGAAGGCACGAAAACGTCCTAATGCCAGGCCCATGTTGGAAACTCCCCCAGTACCCGAGTTTTCCCGATAATCAGAAACCGATGACACGCTGGTCGCGATGGACGCTAACCGCAAAAATCCGGTTTCCGTTACCGCCAAATGGCGGTAACGTAGATCACTTGTGCATTTAGGAAAAGGATGATTTACGCTTCACCGCGCCGCAGTCCACCATCCAGAACGAGTCTGACATCAGGCGGCAAATGTCCGAATAGTACCGTTCTCCTTCTGCGGAGAACAGTTTTGGGGGAACACATGCGCATATTCAGGCGTGCCCTGCTTGTGGCAGCCGCCGCCGCGGTAGCACTGGCCGGCGGAACGATTGCGGCGGTCTCGGCGACGGGCCAGGAGTCGGCGACAGATGACCAGCCATCCATCGTCGAGGACTTCACCTATCCCGGGGCAGCACAGATCCAGGCGAGCGACAAGGTCGAGCTGCTCAGCGGCGACGGCCACATCGTCTACACCGATTGCCCCAGCGGCCCGGACACCGTCGGGCTCATCATGGTTCGAACCACCGACCTCGTCGGCCCTGCCGGCGACGGCAAGGTCTGCTTCCACGTCCTCGGTAGGAGCGGCTACCTCACCATGAAGATTCCCGCCGTGTACTCCATCCGGGGTGACGGGCTGCAAGCGGGCCAAGGACACAAACTCAAGGCGACGCTGACCACGAACGGCACGACGACCACGACCGTCGACGTCAACCCCAGCGGTACCACCCAGGTCGGCATCACCACGAACCCGCCCGGCGACCCCACCACCCTGCTGCGGCTCGACGCCAGCTCCTGACCACCATCCACACAGATCCACTGGGGAGTACACCAACATGCACTTGAACCGCCTCAGACGCGGAGTCGCTTACAGCACGCTCGCAGCGTTGCCGTTCGGCATCGCGTTGCTGACCGCCAACGCTGCCGACGCGGTCGCCGGCAGCACGGCCACCGATGCCTCTTACGGTTTCGTCGCGAAGATTTCCACCGGCACCAGTGCCTGCACCGGGGTGCTCGTCGACTCACGCTGGGTGCTGACCTCCAGCACGTGCTTTCCCGACACCACCAAACCCGGCGCACCCGCGCACCCCGCCACGATCACGGTGGGCCGACCGGACCTGACCACGACTACCGGTCACACCGTGCAGGCCGCGTCCGTCATCCCCCGCCCTGACCGCAACCTCGCCTTGGTCCGGCTGGACACCGCGGTCACCGACATCGCTCCGATCACGCTGGCGACCACCGCCCCCCAGGCCGGGGACACCGTGTCCTTGGCCGGCTTCGGGCGGACCGCCACCGACTGGGTGCCCGACCAGCTGCACATCACCACGGCCGGCATCGCTTCCCTCGGTGACACCACCCTCGCCGTGAACGGCAGTACCTGCAAGGGAGACGCGGGCGGGCCCGCCTTCCGGCAGAACAACGGACACCTCGAATTGCTGGCTGTCAACCATTCGTCGTGGCAGAGCGGTTGCTTCGGTGAAACCGAGACCCGCACGGGCGCCACCGAAGCGCGCACCGACGACCTGCACGACTGGCTCGTCCAGCAAACGACCAGCCCGATCGTCGCCCGTTACCTCGATCTCGGGGGCGCCACGTCGTTCCTCGGCGCTGCGGTCGGCGTCGAGACCACTGTTTCCGGCGGTAGTGTGCAGGACTACGAGCACGGGGCGATCTACTACTCCTCCGCCAGCGGCGCCCACTGGATGGAGGGGCCGATCCTGCAGCACTACCGCGAACTGGGCGGGCCCGCCTCGCTCGGCTTCCCCGCCACCGACGAAACCGCGACCCCGGACGGAGTCGGCCGCTACAACCACTTCAACCACCCCGACGGCGCATCCATCTACTGGACACCCACCACCGGAGCACACGAAATCCACGGCGCCATCCGGAACAAGTGGGCCGCGATGGGCTGGGAAAGGGGCCTCGGCTACCCCGTCAACGACGAGGTCACCACCACCGACGGCGCGCACTACAACGACTTCAGCCTGCCCGACGGCGCCTCCATCTACTGGACCTCCACCACCGGCGCCTACGAAATCCAAGGCGACATCCGCAAGAAGTGGCTCGCCATGGGCGCCGGACCACGACTGGGCTACCCGACTACCGACGAGTCGATCACGCCTGACGGAATCGGCCGCTACAACCACTTCAACCACCCCGACGGCGCATCCATCTACTGGACGCCCAACACCGGAGCACACCAAATCCAGGGCGCCATCCGGAACAAGTGGGCCGCGATGGGCTGGGAAACCGGCCCCGGCTACCCCACCACCGACGAAACCACCACCCCCGACGGCATCGGCCGGTTCAACCACTTCACCAACAACACGTCCATCTACTGGAGCCCCAGTAGTGGGGTTCACTCCGTAGTCGGCACCATCCGCGACACCTGGGCCTCACTCGGCTGGGAACGAAGCCGGCTCGGCTACCCCACCAGCGACGAATACGGCATCGCAGGCGGCCGCCGCAGCGACTTCCAACACGGCTACATCACCTGGAACGCCAGCAACAACACCACCCAGGTCTTCTACAGCTGAGGGGGATACCGGAAACACATCGGTGGGCCTGGACACGTTCCAGACCCACCGCTGCTGTGTCTCAAACCCTCTTCGCCGATCGGAACGTTGACAGGCCCCGCTCCGGTCAGCCCTCCGCGGCGAGCTGCCCGCAGGCGGCCGCGATCTCCTGGCCTCGCGTGTCCCGCACCGTGCACGCAACTCCCCCGGCGTTGACGCGCCGCACGAACTCGCGTTCCACCGGCTTCGGCGACGCGTCCCACTTCGAGCCCGGCGTGGGGTTCAGCGGGATGACGTTGACGTGCACCAGCTGCCCGAGGTGCTTGCGCAACCGCTTGGCCAGCAGGTCCGCGCGCCACGGCTGGTCGTTGATGTCCCGGATCAGCGCGTACTCGATCGACACGCGCCGCCCTGAGGTGTCGGCGTAGTACCGCGCCGCCTCCAGCACCTCGTCCACCGACCAGCGGTTGTTGACCGGCACCAGCGTGTCGCGCAGCTCGTCGTCCGGCGTGTGCAGCGACACCGCCAGCCTGACCTGCATCTTCTCGTCCGCGAGCTTGCGGATCGCCGGCGCGAGCCCGACCGTCGAGACCGTCACCGACCGCTGCGAAATCCCCAGCCCCGAGGGCGCGGGCTCGGTGATCCGGCGGACCGCCGCGACCACGCGCTTGTAGTTCGCCAGCGGCTCACCCATACCCATGAACACGATGTTCGACAGCCGCCCCGGACCGCCGGGCATCAGCCCGTCCCGCATCACGGCCGCCGCCGACCGCACCTGGTCGACGATCTCCGCGGTCGACAGGTTGCGGTCGAGCCCACCCTGCCCGGTCGCGCAGAACGGGCACGCCATCCCGCACCCCGCCTGGCTGGAGATGCACAGCGTGGCGCGGTCGGGGTAGCGCATGAGCACGCTCTCCAGCAGGGTGCCGTCGTGCGCGCGCCACAGCGTCTTGCGCGTCGCGCCGCCGTCGGCCTCCAGCGCCCTGACCTCGGTGAGCAACGGCGGCATCAGCTCGGTGACCAGGCGCTCGCGCGAGGCGGCCGGGATGTCGGTCATCGCCTCGGGGTCCACGGTCAGCCGCGAGAAGTAGTGGTTCGACAGCTGCTTGGCGCGGAACGGCTTCTCACCGAGCTCCGCGACGGCTTCGGCGCGCTCGGCCACGGAGAGGTCGGCGAGGTGGCGCGGCGGCAGGCCGCGCTTGGGCGCTTCGAAGACCAGGGGAAGGGCAGTCATAACCGTTCCAGTGTGCCACGACCAGGGCGGTTGCGTTCCGACTGTTTCCGATATATCGTGAACATGTCGGAACACAACGAAAGGAGACCGACATGAGAAACCGTCCACCCTTCCCCCCTGGTCGAGAAGCACGAGGCGCGTTCGGGCCCTGGTCCCGCGGCGGCTTCGGCGAGTTCCCCCCTGGCTGGGGCCCCGGCGGCCCGCACCGTGGACGCGGACGCGGTCACGGCGGTCCACACCAGCGCGGCGGTCGTCGCGGCCGGCGTGGTGACGTCCGCGCGGCGATCCTGGCCCTGCTCGCAGAGCAGCCGCGGCACGGTTACGAGATCATCAGCGAGATCGGCGAACGCAGTGGCGGCTTCTGGCGCCCGAGCCCCGGCTCGGTGTACCCGACGCTGCAGCTGCTGGCCGACGAAGGCCTGGTGGTCAGCCGTGACGAAGGCGGCAAGAAGTTGTTCGAGCTGACCGACGAGGGCCGCGCCGCCGCCGAGCGGCTCGACAGCAGCCCGCCGTGGGAGCAGATCGCGCACGACGTCGACCCCGTCGAGATCGACCTGCGCAAGGCCGGCGCGACGCTGGCCGCGGCGGCGATCCAGGTGTCGCAGGCCGGCACGCCGGAGCAGAAGAAGCGCGCTGTGACCGTCCTCAACGAGGCGCGGCGTGCGCTCTACGGCATCCTCGGCGAGATCGACGAGGAAGACGCCGAGTGACCAGGCAGCACGAGGCCGGTGGGCTTTCCGCGGATATGCACGCGATAGCCCACCGGCACCGTGTACCCGTCGTGGTTCCCGTTGTGGCGTAACACATCCCCGATCGCGCGCTGGGCGACCGCGGGGCTGAACTCGATCTTGAGCACCGCTTCCAGCTCCGCGCGGCTTTCGAAGCGCCACCGCGTCGCCACGCGGTGACACCGGAAACCGTTGCGCTCGAAGAAATCCTCCACGGCCCGCGCGTCGTAGTGCGGCAGGTCCTCCCGCATCCAGCGCCCGTACGGTTCGGCCGTCGCGTCCAGGTCCACGATCGCCAGCACCCCGCCCGGCCGCAGAACCCGGTCGGTTTCCCGCAAACCGGGCTCACAGCCGGGACCGAAGAAGTACGCCGTCCGCGCGTGCACGACGTCGACGCTCGCGTCCGGCAACGGAACGCGTTGCGCGGAACCGGTCAGCACGCGGACGTTGCCGGATCCGGAAACTCTCCGTCGCGCCTTGTGCACCAACGGTTCATGCGGCTCGACGCCGATCACCGAACGTGCCGTCCCGGCGAACTTCGGCAGGTGAAAACCGTCCCCACACCCGAGGTCGAGGACATCCCTGCCCGCCCAAGGGGATTCGCGGTCGAGGACACGCCAGATCTCGCCGTCGACGTCCTGCGCGCGGTTCTCCAGCTCGTACGTGTCGGGGTAGTACCAGATGTTCGGGCTGGGCACGACACCGCCGTCGCGGGAGAGCGCTTTCAGCCCGCGCCGGGCGGCTTGCCACATAATCGCAGGATACGGGATCGAACGACGAAAAATTCTTGCGACAGCCGTAGACTCGAAGCCTCCCCGGGACAGGAGGCACCCATGGCACTCGGCCCGCTGCCCACCCAGGCGATACTCCCCTCCGGTATCCCCTGCTGGGTGGAACTGGCGACCCTGGACGAGGGCATCGCGCAGCAGTTCTACAACGGACTCTTCGGCTGGACCTTCCACCTCAGCCGCGACCCCGCCGCTCCCAGCGGCCGCTACCTCATCGCCGCGCTCGGCAACCGCGACGTGGCGGGCATCTACCTCGGCGGCGCCAGGCAACCGAGCCTGTGGACCATCAACATCTCCGTGCAGAGCACCGCGAACGCGGCCGAATGGACGCAGCACCTCGGCGGCACGGTCACCCTGGGGCCGGTCGCGATCCCGGGCCGGGGCAGCATCGTGCACGTGGTGGACCCGTCCGGCGCGCCGACCGTGTTCTGGCAGCCGTCGGCGGCGTGGGACTTCCTGACCGGAGTGCCGAACACCTTCGTCAGCGCCGACCTGAACACGCACAACGGCGAAGCCGCGGACGGGTTCTTCTGCCGCTTGTTCAACTACAACGCCCGCCAGATCGGCGACGACCGCGGGATCGACTACTCGGAATGGCTGATCGACCAGCAGCCCGTGCTCTACCGGTACGTCATGGGGCCCGAGTACCCGCCGGAGACGCTGCCGCACTGGATGGTGTACTTCGAGGTCGATCCCGCTCGCGGGACGGACGCCACGGCGGGGCACGCGATCATGCTGGGCGGGCGCGTGGTCGTCGAACCGTACGACACGCCGTGGGGCCGGATCGCCGTGCTCGCCGACCCGTGTGGCGCGGTGTTCTCGGTGATCGACCGCAGCCTGGTGCTGGTCGACGAATCAGGCCGCGCCGAGGTGGACGACCCGTACGACGACTAGCCCACAAAGGCCGTCAACAGCACCCACGAAACCACGGCCGACGGGAGCAGCGAGTCGAGCCGGTCCATCAGCCCGCCGTGCCCCGGCAGCATCGTGCCCATGTCCTTGATCCCCAGGTCGCGCTTGATGAGCGACTCGACGAGGTCCCCGAGCGTCGCGGTGAGCACGATCGCGGCGCCGAACAGCACGCCCTGCCACACGTGCCCGTCCAGCAGGAAGTGCACCGACAGCGCGCCGCCGACGATGCCCGCGACGAGTGAGCCGGTGAAGCCCTCCCACGTCTTCTTCGGGCTGATCGTCGGCGCCATCGGGTGCTTGCCCTTCAGCACCCCGGCCGCGTAACCACCGGTGTCGGAGGCGACCACGCCGATCATGAACGTCAGCACGCGGCCCACCCCGTCCGCGGGCGGCACGAGCATCGCCGCGAACGACGCGAACATCGGCAGGTAAGCCGCCGCGAACACCGACGTCGCGATGTCGCGCAGGTAGCCGTCCGCACCGCCGGGCAACCGCCACAGCAAGCAGGCGAGCACGGTGAGCGCGAACGCGATCACCGCACCCTTCAGCCCGAACGGCCAGGTCAGCCACACCATCGCCTGGCCGCCGACCAGCAGCGGGACCAGCGCGAGCCGGATACCGGCCGCCCGGCGCACGGCCTGGGCGAACTCGATCGTGCCGACCGCGACGGCGACCGCGATGATCCCGATGAACAGGTACCGCACGGTGAGCAGCGAGACGAGGATCGCCGCCCCCAGCACCAGCCCGACCGCGATCGCCGCGGGCAGGTTGCGCCCCGCCCGCGACGCCTTCTTGGCCGGCGGGGCGGGTTCCCCCGGCTCGGGAGAAGGTGTCGGCACCTTCTCCTGTTCTTCGCTCACCTGGGCCATCAGACCTCGAGTAGCTCGGCTTCCTTGTGTTTGACGAGTTCGTCGATCTGCGAGACGTAGCTGTCCGTGAGGTTCTGCAGCTCCTTCTCCGCACGGGCGACGTCGTCCTCGCCGGCCTCGCCGTCCTTGGCGATGCGGTCGAGCTCCTCCTTGGCCTTGCGGCGCACGCCGCGGATGTGGACCTTGGCGTCCTCACCCTTGGACTTGGCCATCTTCACCATCTCGCGGCGACGCTCCTCGGTCAGCTGCGGGATGACGATCCGGATGATCTGGCCGTCGTTGCTCGGGTTCACCCCGAGGTCGGACTCCCGGATGGCCTTCTCGATCGCGTTGAGCTGGCTCTGGTCGTAGGGCTTCACGATCGCCATCCGCGCCTCGGGGATGTTCACGCTCGCCACCTGGTTCAGCGGCATCGTGGAACCGTAGGCCTCGACCACCACGCGGGAGAACATCGACGGGTTGGCCCGGCCGGTGCGCACCGACGACAGATCCTCCTTCGCGAAGGACACCGCTTTTTCCATCTTCTCCTCGGCATCGAGGAGGGTCTCGTCGATCACGGCTACTCCCGTTGTCTTCTCTGTTGTCTCCGCCAGGTCCCAGCAGTACTGGTCGGTCAGCCCGCGGCGGGGGTGCTGACCAGTGTCCCGATCCTCTCACCACGCACCGCGCGCGCGATGTTCCCCTCCGTGAGGAGGTTGAACACGATGATCGGCATGTTGTTGTCCATGCAGAGGCTGAACGCGGTCGCGTCGGCGACCTTCAGCCCGCGTTCCAGCACCTCGCGGTGCGTGATCTCCTCGAACATCTTCGCGCCCGGGTCGGTCTTCGGGTCCGCGGTGAACACGCCGTCGACCGCCTTGGCCATCAGCACCGCCTCGCACCCGATCTCGAGCGCACGCTGGGCCGCGGCCGTGTCGGTGGAGAAGTACGGCATCCCGACACCGGCGGCGAAGATGACCACACGGCCCTTCTCCAGGTGCCGCTCCGCGCGCCGGGGGATGTAGGGCTCGGCCACCTGTCCCATCGTGATGGCGCTCTGCACGCGCGTCGGCACGCCTTCCTTCTCCAGGAAGTCCTGCAGCGCGAGGCAGTTCATCACGGTGCCGAGCATGGCCATGTAGTCGGCGCGGTCGCGGTCCATGCCGCGCTGCGACAGTTCCGCGCCGCGGAAGTAGTTGCCACCGCCGATGACGACGGCCATCTGCACCCCGGTGCGCACGACGGCGGCGATCTGCACGGCCACCGAGTGCACCACGTCCGGGTCGACGCCCAGCGATCCGCCGCCGAGCATCTCACCACCGAGTTTCAGCAGTACCCGCCGATAGCCCTGATCGGCTCGTTGCTCCGTCATGCCCGCCCTCACCTCCGTGGGTACCGCTCTGCCTTCAGTGCTCGTTCGGCATCGTGCCCCGTCCCCGAGATCACCGGGAGACGGGGCACGATACGCGTCAGCCTGCAGGCCCTTACTGCTGGCCCACCTCGAACCGGGCGAACCGGGTGACCGTCACGCCGGCGGCGTCGAGCAGCTGCTTCACGGTCTTCTTGTTGTCGGTCACCGACGGCTGCTCCAGCAGCACGGTGTCCTTGTAGAAGGCGTTGACCTTGCCCTCGATGATCTTCGGCAGCGCCTGCTCCGGCTTGCCCTCGGCCCGCGCGGTCTCCTCGGCGATGCGGCGCTCGTTCTCGACGATCTCGGCGGGCACCTCCTCGCGGGTCAGGTACTTCGGCTTGAGCGCGGCGATCTGCAGCGCCGCACCGCGGGCCGCCTCGGCGCTGTCACCGGTGTACTCGACCAGCACGCCGACGGCGGGCGGGAGGCCCGCGCCACGGCGGTGCAGGTAGGTCTCGACGGTGCCGTCGAAGGCGACGACCCGGCGCAGGACGAGCTTCTCGCCGATCTTGGCGGCCAGCTCCTGCACGGCGTCGTTGACGGTCTTGCCGCCCTCGATCTCCGCCGCGGCCAGCTTCTCGACGTCGTCGGTGCGCACGGTCTTCGCCGTCGCCACGATCTTCTCGGCCAGCTGCTGGAACTGCTCGTTCTTCGCGACGAAGTCCGTCTCGGAGTTGAGCTCGATCAGCACGCCGCCGTCACCGGCGACCAGGCCCTCGGCGGTCGCGCGCTCGGCGCGCTTGCCGACGTCCTTGGCACCCTTGATGCGGAGGTACTCGACGGCCTTGTCGAAGTCGCCGCCGCTCTCCTCGAGGGCCTTCTTGCAGTCCATCATGCCGGAGCCGGTGAGCTCGCGGAGACGCTTCACGTCCGCCGCGGTGTAGTTCGCCATCGTGTTTCCTTCGGAGGTTCTCGGTCCCGTCCGGCCGCCGGCGAGCGGCCGGACGGGGAAGCGTGGGTCAGGAAGAGGTGGTCTGCTCGGCGGGCTGCTGCTGCTCGCCGCCCTCGTTACCGGCCAGCAGCTCCTTCTCCCACTCGGCCAGCGGCTCGTCGGAGGCCACACCGGCCTCCGGCTTGTCCTGGCCCTCCGGCGCCGAGCCGTTGCGGCCCGAGCGGGCCAGCAGACCGGCGGCGGCCGCCTCGGCCACGACCTTGGTCAGCAGCGCGGCCGACCGGATCGCGTCGTCGTTGCCCGGGATCGGGTAGTCCACCTCGTCGGGGTCGCAGTTGGTGTCGAGCACCGCGACCACGGGGATGTTGAGCTTGCGCGCCTCGCCGACGGCGATGTGCTCCTTCTTGGTGTCCACGATCCACACGGCGGAGGGGACCTTCGCCATGTCGCGGATACCGCCGAGGGTCTTCTCCAGCTTGTCCTTCTCGCGGGTCAGCGTCAGGATCTCGCGCTTGGTCAGGCCCTGGAAGCCGCCGGTCTGCTCCTGCGCCTCGAGCTCCTTGAGGCGCTGCAGCCGCTTGTGCACGGTCTGGAAGTTGGTGAGCATGCCGCCGAGCCAGCGCTGGTTCACGTAGGGCATGCCCACGCGCTGCGCCTCGCTGGCGATCGCTTCCTGCGCCTGCTTCTTCGTGCCGACGAACATGATGGTGCCGCCGTGCGCGACGGTTTCCTTGATGAACTCGAAGGCACGGTCGATGTAGGTCAGCGTCTGCTGCAGGTCGATGATGTAGATGCCGTTGCGCTCGGTGAGGATGTAGCGCTTCATCTTCGGGTTCCAGCGCCGCGTCTGGTGCCCGAAGTGCACACCGGAGTCGAGCAGCTGCTTCATGGTGACGACGGCCATGGCCGGATTCGCACCTCTTCTTGTCCTGGCGGGCCGCTTTCCGGCGGGCCCGCGTTCGGTTGTCGCCACCGGCCGGGTGGCCGGGAGCCCTGGTGCCGTGCCGGTGCCCGGACCCCGTGTTCCCACGGGGACCGCCCGGGCGCCACGCGCCCCGCCTGCTCATCGAAAGAAGTCGGGACATGCACGTGCACGCGAAGTCGGCCCATCGCAGGACAGGCCGCGCAAACAGTGTACGCCCAGGCGGACGCGGGGCCACCGCGGGCAAGGCGAAGGCGGCAACCTGTCCACATCACCCTCGGTTATCCACAGAATCACATTCTGTTCCCCATTTCCCCGCCGCCCCGGCCACCCTGGACCCATGCCCGCCATATCGCCCGCGACACCGCTGCTCCTGCTCCTGGCAGGGCTGCTGGTGGTGCCTGCCGCGTGGGCAGCGGCGGGTGATCAGCCGGGGGCTCGGCAAGCGGTGGTCGCCGATCAGCAGGTCCCGAACGACGTTCCCCGCATGCGGGAGGTCGGCCAAGAGCCGAGGTTCTCGTGGCCCCTCTCGCCGACGCCGGAGGTGACCAGACCGTTCCAGCAACCGCAGACGGAGTACGGCCCAGGCCACCGAGGCGTCGACCTCGCGGCGACGCCAGGTCAGCCGGTGCTCGCGGCCGGTCCAGGCGTCGTGGTCTTCGCGGGCCAGGTCGCAGCCCAAGGCGTGGTCTCCATCGACCACGACGGCGGCCTCCGCACGACGTACGAACCCGTGGTGCCGACCGTGCCCGCCGGTACTCAGGTCTACACAGGGCAGCAGATCGGCGTGGTGGTGCCCGGTCACCCCGGGTGCCCGGTCGCCGCGTGCCTGCACTGGGGCGTCCGGCGCGGTGAGGAGTACCTGAACCCGCTGGCCCTCATCCAGACCAAGTCCGACATCCGCCTGAAGCCCTGGGAACCGCCTTAGCGCGCTTCCGGCTGGCGTCCAGGTTTTGCGCGCCTGCGCACCGCAGGAGCAGCGGTCCCTGCGGCACCCGCGACTGAGGTCAGCCGGGCGGGCTGCGGTCACCCAGGCTGCAGCCACTCACGTCCGCGCCCCCTCGGGGCTGCAAGCACTCCGGCCGCAAGCACCCCAGGCCACAGGCACTCCAGGCCGCAGGCATTGGAGCCCGCAGGCACTCGGGGTCCACGCAATCGGGGCCGCAAGCACCTCCGGGCCGCAAGCAATCGGGGCCGCAAGCACCTCCGGGCCGCGAGCGCTGGAGCCCACAGGCACTCGGGCCGCGGTCACCCAGACCAGAGGCACCTTCGGGCTGCGGCACTCCGCGCTGCAGGCCCCTCCGAGCTGCAGGCGCTCGGGGCCTCCGGCACTCCAGACTGCAGGCACTCGGGGGCTAGGACCAGCCACGCCTCCAGTCACCCAGGCCGCAGTCATCCCGGCCCGCAGACGACCGAGTTCGCCAACACGGAGTGCTGAAGTCACCGGGACTGCGATCACCGAGGCTGCGGTCACCGGCGCTGCGGTCACCGGGGCCGCGCCAACCCGCCCGCCCGCGACCCACGGCAGGAGCCCCCACGCGGTCAACGGCCACCAGCTCCGTTCCCGCTGGCGGCGAGCTGGGCTCGAGTGCGGGGAGGGCTCGTCAGACGCCGGCTTGCTCGGTCAGGCGCGCACGCAACCGGAGGACCGCGCGGGTGTGCAGCTGGCTGACCCGCGATTCGGTCACGCCGAGGACCTTGCCGATCTCGGCCAGGGTCAGGCTCTCGAAGTAGTAGAGGCTGACCACGATCCGGTCGCGTTCGGTGAGTTGGGCGATGGCTTCCGCGAGCTGGCGGCGGTTGTCGCGGTCGACCAAGACCGCGACGGGGTCGACGGCGTCCTCGTCCTGCAGGGTGTCGACGAGGGAACCGCTGTCCTTACCCGCGGCGATGAGGTCCTCGAGCGCGACGACGCTCGTCAGCCGCAGCTGTCCGTACAGGTCGCGCAGCTCGTCGAGTCCGATGCCGAGTTCCTCGGCCAGCTCGGTGTCGGTCGGCGTGCGGTGCAGGCGCGCGCCGAGGCGTTCGAGGGCGCGCTCGGCCTCCCGGAGCCGACTGCGCACGACACGGGGTACCCAATCCTGAGAACGGAGGTCATCGAGGATCGCACCACGGATCCGCTGCATCGCGTAGGTCTCGAACCGCCAGCCGCGGTCGGGATCGAACTTCTCGATCGCGTCGATCAGCCCGAAGATCCCTGACTGCACGAGGTCACCGACGTCGACGTGTGTGGGCAGCCCGGTACCCACTCGCCCGGCGACGTACTTGACCAGCGGGGCGTAATGCAGCACGAGCCGCTCACGCAACCGCTGGTTCGGCCGCTCCCGGAACTCGCGCCACAGGGCGTTGATGGCTGCGTCGACCTCGTTCGGCGCGTCACCGTTGGTGCCCCCGCCACGGGAAGCGGGCTGCTGTCCGCTTGCGCCGTTGCCGGCGTGGGCATGGCCTTCGCCGTTGACGCGAGCCTCGCCGGAACCGTTGACAAAAGCCTCGCCGGAACGATCGGCGACTGTGGAGGATCCGTGCCCTGCGACGGGATTCGCGTCAGGTTGCCCGACGGCCTCGGGCACCGTCGGGGCGGTGGCAGGCGGGTCCGCGGGAGGAGTTGCAAGCTCCGCCGACTCCGCCTGGGCATCACCGGTGGCCTTGGCCAGGGCATCAGCGGCGCCTTCCGAGGCACCACAGGCAACCTCCGCTGAGGCATCACCGGCGTCTTTCGAGGCATTATCGGCGGCGTTCGCCGAGGCACCATCGACGGTGTTCGCCGAGGCGTCGCCGCCGCCTTTCGAGGCACCACCAGCGGCGTTCGCCGAATCGCCACCGGCCGCGTTCGCCGGGGCATTGCCGGTGGCTTTTGCCGGGGTGTCGCCGGTGGCTGGAGCCGGCTGCTCGCGCTCCTTGGCGGCGTCGGCCGGCCGAGTTGCTGGGGCTGCCGCCGCGGGTACGCCGAGGTCGCCGTTCGGGTGGGTGTCCGAACGGTCTGCGTCGGTGAGTCGCAGGTCGGCGGTCATGTGGCGGCCGCCCTCGGCAACGGGCTCAGTTCGGTCTCCGGGCTCAGGTCTGGTCGGGGTTGGTGAAGACTCCCCCGCCGCCCCGTCCTCAGCGCGTTCCGGGGTCATCGCGCGCGAGGGTGGGCACGGTCGTGGATCGCCTTCAGCCGCTCGACTGTCACGTGAGTGTAGAGCTGCGTCGTGGCAAGCGTAGCGTGACCGAGCAGTTCCTGAACGCTGCGGAGATCGGCGCCACCTTCCAGCAAGTGCGTCGCCGCGGTGTGCCGCAGCCCGTGCGGACCCATATCCGCAGCACCAGGCACAGATCCGACCGCGTCGTGCACTACCCGCCGCACAGCCCGCGGGTCCAGCCGGCCCCCTCGAACGCCCAGGAACAACGCGGCCGGATCGGCCTTCGACGCGGCCGCGGCCATCGCCGGGCGCCCGGTCTCCAACCAGGACCGCAAGGCACGCTCCGCCGGCACCCCGAACGGCACCACGCGTTCCTTGCTCCCCTTGCCCAGGACCCGCACGACGCGACCGCCGAAGTCCACGTCGTCGACGTCGAGTCCACAAAGCTCCGAAACCCGAACGCCCGTCGCGTAAAGGAGTTCGAGGACGGCGCGGTCACGCAAGCCCTGCGGATCCAGTTCCGCCGCGCCGGACTCGGCGCTTTGCAGCACCTCGCCGGCCTCGTCTGGGCGGAGTACCGCGGGCAAAGTCCGATGCGTTCGCGGTGATACCAGGCGAGCACCCGGGTCCCCCTCGATCGCTCCCTGCCGACGCGCCCAGGCCGTGAATGTGCGCGCCGCCGCCGAGCGTCGAGCCAACGTCGTACGGCTCGCACCGTCACCGCGCTGGTGAGCCAGCCACGCCCGGAGCACTGCCACGTCGAGTCCGTCCAACGCGCGCCGTTCGTCGTCGGCGCCGTGGTCCCGGTGCAGAAACCCGAGCAGGGACACCACATCACCCACGTACGCCCGCACCGTGTGCTCCGAGAGCCCGCGTTCCAGGCTCAGGTGCCGCTCGTACTCGGTGATCAGCTCCCGTGCTGCCGACGGCAACGCCGCACGGATCGCGTGCAGGTCGACGCGTGCCGCTTCCCTGTCCTTGGCGGTCACGGCTGCCCACATCCGTCCGGCCGCTCGAGCCGCTCTGCCGGTCGCAGTTCACCGAGAGCGGGCGTGCGCATGGCGTACACGCGTTCGTCCCTTGTCCACTCCGGAAAAGACGGCGACATAGGTACTCACGCTCGGTGAAATCACCGCTCTGGTCAAGCATCGCCACACCGCGTTACCGGTCTATCGCGTCACCTCCTTCCTTCGACTCGGAACGCCTGTTCCATTCACGCACCCTCGCTGATCTCCCGCGGCCGGCGGTGCTGCCGCCACCCGCTCTCGTGGCGCTCGGCGAGGCCTTCCATCTCCAGGGCCGGCAGCATGGCGCGAACTCGTTGCAGCGGAACCCCGGACTCGGCCGCGATCTCGTCCGCGGACTTCCCCTCCCGCCGTTCGAGGGCGTCGTGCACGCGGAGGGCTTCTTTGCCCAGCCCGTCGGTCGGACGTCTGGGCCTGAGGCGTTCCGGGATGTGGGTGCCGAGCCTGCCCACGATCTCGATCACGTCCTCGACGGAGCCGACCAGTGTGGCGTCGGCATTGCGGATGAGGTCGTGGCATCCCACGGATGTGGCCGAACCGATCGGGCCCGGTACCGCCATCACGATCTTGCCGAGTATCCCGGCGGTGTTCGCCGTGTTGCGCGCCCCGCTGCGCCGGCCTGCTTCGACCACCACGGTGCCCTCACTCAGCGCCGCGATGAGCCGGTTGCGGACGAGGAAGCGGTGCCGCGCCGGCGGCGTACCCGGCGGGTACTCGCTGACCACGAGACCGCCGCGTTCGGCGATCATGTTCAGCAAGGTCACATGTCCGGCCGGGTAGCCGGCGTCAAGCGCGCAGCCCAGCAGCGCGACTGTCGTTCCTCTCGCGGCAAGGGCACCGCGATGTGCGGCGCCGTCGATGCCGAGCGCCGCGCCTGAGAAGATCGCGAGGTCTCGCTGGACCAGGCCGTAGGCGAACTCTCCCGCGACGCTCTCGCCGTAGCCGCTCGACGCGCGAGCGCCCACGATCGCCACCGCTCCCTCGGTGGCATCACCGAGGTGCGCTTCGCCGCGCGCCCACAGGGCGAGCGGTGGGACCGCGCTCGGGATGCCCCGCTGGCCGGCGATGTCGAGGCACAGGAGGGACCAGGCAGGCCACTCGTCGTCCTCCGGGATGATCAGGCGCGCCCCGGTTTTGCCTGCGGCTTCCAGGTCGGCCTCGGCTCGATCCCGGTCACGGCGTGCGATGGTCTCGTCGATCACGTCCTGCGGGCAGTCCCCTTTCCGCACCGCTTCGGCCGCATCGACCGGCCCTACACTGGCCACGAAGGCGGCCAGCGCCTTGGCGGGAGGCTCGGCGACTCGCGCCAAGTACGCCCGGGCGAGACGCACGTCATCCAGCGACATGCCGGGACCCGCCCTTCGTGTCGCTCGTGACCGTTTCGGTCGTCATGCCGCACCCCGGTCTCGGAATTCGAGGGCGGCGGCAACGTGGTCCGCGGTGGGTTGCTCGTCCTTGGCCAAGTCGGCGAGAGTCCACGACAGCCGGAGGCAACGATCGGCACCCCGCGCAGTGAGGAAGCCTCTGTCGAGCGCACGGTCGAGCAGCGCGGTGGTCTCGCTCGGCAAGGCGAACTCCCGGCGCAGCACCGAACCAGGCACCTCCGCATTGGTGCGCCAGCCGTGCGACGACCAGCGTTTCGCGGCGCGTGCACGGGCCGACAGGACGCGTTCGCGGACCACGGCTGTGGGCTCGGGTTCGTCGGAGTGCGTGTTCATCGCGGTGATGGGCCGCATCCGCACATGCAGGTCGACGCGGTCGAGCAGCGGCCCCGAGAGCCGGTTGAGGTAGCGGCGCCGCGCTGCCGGAGTGCAGGTGCAGTCCGTCTCGCGGGGCGGAGCGCACGGACACGGGTTGGTGGCGAGGACGAGCTGGAACCGGGCGGGGTAGCGGACGGAACCCTTCGAGCGTGAAATCCGCACCTCTCCGTCTTCCAGCGCGGTGCGCAGGGATTCCAGCGCCGGTGCCGCGAATTCGCAAGCTTCGTCGAGCAGGAGCACTCCGCGGTGGGCCTGGCTGATCAACCCGGGCGCGGCGAGCCCGCTGCCCCCTCCCACCAAGGCCGCGACGGACACGCTGTGGTGTGGCGCGACGAACGGTGGCGTCTTGACCAGGGGCGAGGTGCGCGACAGGGAACCGTGCACGGAGTGCACGGCCGTCACTTCGAGCGCCTCGTCCACGGACAGGGGCGGCAACAGGCCCGGCAATCGCTTCGCGAGCATCGTCTTGCCGATGCCCGGCGGGCCCTTGAAGAGGAGGTGGTGACCACCCGCCGCGGCGACCTCCAACGCCCAGCGGCCTTCCGGCTGCCCCAGGACGTCCGCCAGGTCGAGCACCGGCTGGGTTTCCGTCTCGACGGGTGCCTTCGGCTCGACCAGCGTGCCCTCGCCGTGGAGCCAGGCGATCACGTCGGCGAGGCGGACGGCACCCAGGACCTCCACACCCTCGACGAGCGCCGCCTCGAACAGTGAGTGCGCCGGAACCACAGCCCGTTTCACCCCTGCCCGCCTAGCGGCGAGCAGCCCCGGCAGGACGCCCCGGACTTCGCGCACCCGCCCGTCGAGGGAGAGCTCGCCGAGCAGGACTGTGCCGGGGAGGCGGGTTGCGGGCACCTTGCCGGACGCGGCGAGAACGGCGACGGCGATCGCGAGGTCGTAGCCGGAGCCGAGTTTGGGCAGGTTGGCCGGGGACAGGCCGAGGGTGAGCTTCTCCCCCGGCCACTGCTGTCCGGAGTTGCGGACGGCGGAGCGCACCCTGTCCTTCGCCTCGCGGAGCCCCGCGTCCG
Organism: Amycolatopsis sacchari; assembly: GCF_900114035.1. Lineage (GTDB taxonomy): Bacteria > Actinomycetota > Actinomycetes > Mycobacteriales > Pseudonocardiaceae > Amycolatopsis_E > Amycolatopsis_E sacchari. Next base: position 80,709 of record NZ_FORP01000021.1, read on the forward strand.
GCAGGCCGACGAGCTTGGTCATGGGCAGGCCGCCGCCGAGATCGGCCTCGACCTCGATGACCCGGCCGTCGATACCGAGCACAGCGACCGACCAGGAGTGTCCGATGGGCATCAGAACGCTCCGGGGAAGTGTTCGAGCCGCAGCTCACCGCCGGGCGAGACGAGCACGCCGATCACGTCGAACCGGATCGGGCACCAGCCCACGCTGACCGTGCGGAGCCACTGGCCGGTGATGCGCCGGATGCGGGCGATCTTGTCGTCGGTCACCGCCTCGGCCGGGTCACCGAAGTTCTGCCCCGCCCTCGTCTTCACCTCGCACACGACGAGGATCCGGCCGTTGGTGGCCACGATGTCCAGCTCGCCTTCGCGGCAACGCCAATTCCTCGACAGCACCACGAAACCGAGTTTCTGCAGGTGCTGCGCGGCCAGGTCCTCCCCCTTGCGGCCGAGGTCGAGATGGGGCGCGGTTCCTTGCCCTGCCACAGCGCTCATCAGTACTTCCCCCAGAGATCGTTCTTCGCGTTGCCGAAAACGCTGCCAGGTTCGGCAAGCGGGCACCAGAACGAATCGGGGTACCTGTGGATAACCCACCCCTTGTGGATAACTCGGGGCGCGCGGCGGGGTGGGGAGCGGGTGGGTGGGGCGGCGGTGGGTGGTGGGTTGACGGGAGCAGGCGGGCGGTAGGGCCGGGAGATGGTGGGTGGTGGGTTGGAGGGGCGCAGGGCGGGGAGAGGCAGGGCCGGGAGGAGGTGGGTTAGGGGGTGCGGGCCGGGAGGCAGTGGGCCAGGGGGCGCAGGCCGGAGGCGGGTGGGGGCGCGGCGTAGCGAGTGTTGGAGGGCGGGCGGCGGCGCTGCGGCGCCCGGTTGGGGGCGCCGGTGGAGCGGGAAGGGGCAGGCAGGACGGCGGGCAGGGACACCGGCGCGGGAACGGGACGGAACTGAGCACAGCCGCAGCAGGTGAGCGGGCCGCCACAGGTGCGCTGAGCGAGGGCTGAAGCTGCGCCGGTGGAGCGAGAAGGGCGGATTGAGGACCGAATTGGCGGCGGTAGGGCGGGAAGGGGCCGAGCGGCGGTAGGGCGGGAAGGGGCCGAGCAGCGGCAGGGCGGGAAGGGATTGACCGCGGCGGTAGAGCCAAGAGGGCGGGAGCATGGACGCAGGCGGGAGGGGTAGAGCAAGAGGGCAGCGTCAGGGGCTGTCGGGGCAGCGCTCCCCAGAGCCGAGCCGGGACGCTGGAGCCAGGACGCAGCGGCCCTGGCGGAAATCAGCCCGAGAACGGGCCGTCTTCGGGGAGGCGTAGGTCTGGCTTCTCCAGCTCCTCCACGTTGACGTCCTTGAAGGTGATGACACGAACGTTCTTCACGAACCTGGCCGGCCGGTACATGTCCCACACCCAGGCGTCGGACATGCGCACCTCGAAGTAGACCTCACCCCCACCGTCGCGGACCTGGACGTCCACGGCGTTCGCCAGGTAGAACCGCCGCTCGGTCTCCACCACGTACGAGAACTGGCTGACGATGTCGCGGTACTCCCGGTACAGCGACAACTCCATCTCGGTCTCGTACTTCTCGAGATCCTCTGCGCTCATGGAATCCGCGCCCCTCCTCGCGAGCTAAACCGACAATCCGGCGGCGGAACCCTCATTCTGACTCACGTCGCCGTCCAGGGCACGCACCGGCGCCTCCCGCTGCCCCAGCGCCGCCGCCGTCAGCATCACCTTGTGCGGTGGCCGCCTCCCGTGCGCGGCCGCCGCCATCGCCACGTTGGTGTACGACCACCGATGTACCGCACTCGGCCCGTGTTCGGCGAGCGCCGCGCCGTGCTCGGTCGTCGTGTAACCCTTGTGCACGTCGAAGCCGTACACCGGGTGCTCGCCGTGCAGGTCCGCCATGATGCGGTCCCTCGTCACCTTCGCCAGCACCGACGCCGCCGCCACGCACGCGACCGCCCGGTCCCCCTTCACCACCGCCAGGCTCGGCGCGGGCAGCCCCGGCACCTTGAACCCGTCGGTCAGCACGTAACCGGGACACGTCCGCAGCCCGGCGACCGCCCGCCGCATGCCCTCGATGTTCATCACGTGGATGCCGAGGCGGTCCACCTCCGCCGCCGGAATCACCACGATGGAGTAGTCCAGCGCGCGCTTCAGCACCCGTTCGTACACCCGCTCACGAGCGAGCGCGGTGAGCAGCTTCGAGTCCGTCAGCTCCTCCAGCCGCGCCGCGTCACCCGGTTTGAGCACACAGGCCGCCACCACCAGCGGGCCGGCGCAGGCACCACGCCCCGCCTCGTCGACCCCGGCGACCGGCCCCAGACCACGCCGGTCGAGTGCGGACAACAGGCCCCACGGGGTCTCGCCGCGGACCACCGCCCGGGGAGGCTTCACCGGGGCCGCGAGCGCCGAAGAGCTACCCACTGGCTACCGCTTTCGCTTGACCGCCCTGCGCACACCGGAACCGACCCTGCGGCTCAACGCGACCGCCGGCCACGCCCCGACCGCGCCCACCGCGAGCGGCACACCCTGCTGCCAGCTCGCGGCGCTCAGGCTCAGCGCCGCCGGCTGCGCGTTCTCCTGCGGGTTCGTGTCGCTCACGCCACCCCAGCGGCTCGGCGGCAGGACGATGATCCGCGCCTTGCCGATGATGTTCTCCACCGGCACGACACCGTTGAGCCCACCGCCGCCCTGGCAGCGCGAGTCACACGAGTCGTTGCGGTTGTCGCCCATCACCCAGACGTCACCCTGCGGCACCTTGACCGGCGGGAACTCGTCCTGGCGCGGGTTGTCCGGATCCACCCAGTGGATGTACGGCTCGTTGAGCGCCTTGCCGTCGACCACGACGCGGTTCTGCGCGTCGCAGCACTGCACGGTCTGCCCGCCGGTGGCGATGATCCGCTTCACGAAGTCGCGCTCGTCCGGCGGGGCGAGCCCGAACACCGAACCGATGTCCTGGAAGAACCGCACGACCGGGTTGTCCGACCGCTGGGTCGGCACGTCGTTCTCCAGCCACGGCGCCGGGCCCTTGAACACCACGACGTCACCAGGACCGGGGTCGGTGAAGTCGTAGGTGATCTTGTCGACCAGCACCTTGTCGCCGTAGCAGCCCGTGCACCCGTGCAGCGTGGATTCCATCGAAGCCGACGGAATCGTGTAGACGCGCGCGAAGAATTGCTGGAAAACGAAGGCCAGCACGAGCGCGACCACGATCAGGATCGGCAGTTCGACCCAGAACGACCGCTGTTTCTTGGCCTTGCGGTTACGGCGCTTCCGATTTGCGCGCGTTTCCGCGTTTTCGCCGTTTTCGGCACGTTCCGGTTCGTCCTCGGCAGCACTCGAGGGCACAGGCTCAACCACGTCGCCAGGCTACTAGGACCCCGATCAGGAGGCAGTGGGGGCTTCGCGCCGCTCCTTGATCTTGGCCGCCTTGCCGCGCAGCTCGCGCAGGTAGTACAGCTTGGCGCGCCGCACGTCACCGCGCTTGAAGACCTCGATCTTGGCGATGTTCGGCGAGTGCACCGGGAAGGTGCGCTCAACGCCGACGCCGAACGAAACCTTGCGCACGGTGAAGGTCTCGCGGATGCCACCACCCTGCCGGCGGATGACCACGCCCTGGAAGATCTGGTTGCGCTCGCGGTTTCCCTCGATGACGCGAACGTGCACCTTCAGCGTGTCACCCGGGCGGAAGTTCGGAATGTCGGAACGCAGCGACTGAGCGTCCAGGGCGTCCAGGGTGTTCATCGGGATTCCGTCCTCGTCCTTCGTCAGTTCTCCGTGTTTCCGGGCGCGCACCTGCTCGGCAGCGATCGACCCGGGGGCTCATGGGGCACACCGGGAAACGGCGTGCCAAACGTCAAGTATTCCAGACGCCACCGCGACCGGGTCACCCGGCCTGCCGCTGCTCCCCGCGCACGCGGTCGAGCACGGCGAGGTCGCGCGCATCAAGGCTACCTTCCGGCAGCCGGTCGAGGAGATCGGGCCGCCGCCGCGCCGTGCGCTCCAGCGCCTGGTCGCGCCGCCAGCGGTCGATCAGCGCGTGGTTGCCCGAGCGCAGCACCTCCGGCACGGCCAGGTCGCGCCACACCTCGGGGCGCGTGTAGCTGGGGCCTTCGAGCAGGCCGTCGGAGAACGAGTCCTGCTCGGCCGACACCGGGTTGCCCAGCACGCCGGGCAGCAGCCGGACCGCCGCCTCGACCATCACCAGCACCGCGGCCTCGCCGCCGACCAGCACGTAGTCGCCGATCGACACCTCGTCCACCGGCATGCGGCGCGCCGCGTCGTCGATCACGCGCTGGTCGATGCCCTCGTAGCGGCCGCAGGCGAACACCAGGTGCTCCTCCCGCGCGTACGCGTGGGCCATCTCCTGCGTGAACGGGCGGCCGGCGGGGGTGGGCACGACGAGGCGCGTGGCCTCGCCGCACACCTCGTCCAGCGCGTCGCCCCAGACCTGGGGCTTCATGACCATGCCGGGACCGCCGCCGTACGGCGCGTCGTCCACGGCGCGGTGCACGTCGTGCGTCCAGTTCCGCAGGTCGTGCACGCCGATCTCGATCAGGCCGCGCTCGATGGCGCGGCCCAGCAACGCCGCCCGCAGCGGGTCCAGGTACTCGGGGAAGATCGTGATGACGTCGATCCGCATGGCCGCCCCCACTCAGTCGGTGTCGTCGAGCAGGCCCTCGGGCGGGTCGAGCACGACCCGGCCCCCGGCCACGTCGACGACGGGCACGATCTCCCGCACGAAAGGCACCAGCACCGTCCGGCCCTCGCGGTCCAGCGACAGCAGCTCGCCGCCGGGCGCGTGCACGATCTCCTGCACCGCGCCGACGACCGTGCCGTCCGCCAGCTCGGCACGCAGCCCTTCGAGCTCGTGGTCGTAGAACTCGTCGGGGTCGTCCGTGGGCGGCAGGTCGGCGGTGTCGGCGAGCAGCAGCACGCCGCGCACGGCGTCGGCCTCCTCGCGGGACCGGATCTGCTCGAACGTCACCAGCAGCCGCCCGCTGTGGGGGCGGGCGGCCGCGATGGTGAGCTCACGGGTGCGGCCGTCGCGGTGCCGCGCGGTCAGCACGGCACCCGCGGCGAACCGCTCCTCGGGCGAATCGGTGCGCACGTCCACGGCGAGTTCGCCGCGGACCCCGTGCGACTTCGCGATCCGCCCGACCACGACCTCCACGGCCGCGCGGTCAGCGATCGGTGTCGACGACGTCCACGCGGACGCCGCGGCCACCGATGCCGCCCATCACCGTGCGCAGCGCGGTCGCGGTGCGGCCACCCCGGCCGATGACCTTGCCCAGGTCGTCGGGGTGGACGTGCACCTCGAGCGTGCGGCCGCGCCGGGTGGTGATCAGTTCGACCCGGACGTCGTCCGGGTTGTCGACGATCCCGCGCACCAGGTGTTCGAGGGAGTCGGCGAGGAAGCTCACGCCTCTTCCTTGCCCGCCTCGTCGTCGGCCTTCTTCGGGGCCTTCTTCTTCGGCGTGGTCGCGTCGGTCGACGGCTCCTCGCCGGCGGCCGCGAGCGCGGCGTTGAACAGCTCCTGCTTCGACGGCTTCGGCTCACGCACCTTCAGCGTGCCCTCGGCACCCGGCAGGCCCTTGAACTTCTGCCAGTCACCGGTGATCTCGAGGATGCGCTGCACCGGCTCGGTCGGCTGCGCGCCGACACCCAGCCAGTACTGGGCGCGCTCGGAGTCGACCTCGATGAAGCTCGGCTCCTCCTTCGGGTGGTACTTGCCGATCGTCTCGATGGCCTTGCCATCCCGGCGGGTGCGCGCGTCGGCGACGATGATGCGGTAGTACGGCGCACGGATCTTGCCGAGGCGCTGCAGCTTGATCTTGACGGCCACGGGTGTGGGTACTCCTTGGTGTTCTCGGTGCTCGCTGGTGCCGGGTCACGATCCGAGTGGGGAAACGGACACGAATACCCGAAGCTTTGGGGTCGCCACGGCACGGTGAGAGGGACCGGCCGGAGCGGGCAAGCGTCAATTCTGCCAGACGCCTCCCGGCCGGTGCACTAGAGGGTCGGCACGCCCAGTGTGGTGAGCAGGAGGGCCAGCGCCGGGAGGAAGTTGTTCATCTGGTGCGCCACGATCGCGGCGGGCAGCCTGCCGGTGAACAGCCTGGCCAGGCCGATCGGGACCGCGATCACCAGCAGCAGCGTCGTGCGCAGCGGTTCGAGGTGGCTCACGGCGAACACCGCCGTGGACAGCAGGAAGGCCGCGAGCCTGCCCCACTTCTCCGCACCCCACTGCAGCCGCTCGACCGCGCCCCACAGCAGGCCGCGGTAGATGACCTCCTCGCAGATGGGGCCGAGCAGCCAGAGGTAGCAGAACATGATGATCGCCGAGGTCACCGACATCGGCTGGTCCTCGACCAGCGCGGTGATCGCGGACGTGGCGTTGTGCTCGCCCACGGCCCTGGTCCAGACGAACGCGCTGACGGTGGTCAGCACCAGGCCGAGCACCCCGAGCTTGAGGCCGAGCCGGACGTCGGCCCAGCGCCAGTCCAGCCGCAGGTCGAGGCGCGGCCCGTTGCCCCGCCAGACGGTGAACAGCACCGCGACGAGCGCCGCGAGGACGGTCGGGGTGATCGTGCCGATCAGGACGTCACGCGGCGGCGTCGGCCGTCCCGGCGGGGCCGGGCCGAGCAGCACGCTGACGAACGCGGCCGAGGCGAGCAGCACCGCCTCGACGACGAGGAAGGCCCCGAACCCCCAGCGGTGCTTCGGCGCCGGCGGGGTTTCCGGCAGGTCGACGGAGTCCAGCGGTTCGTCCGGTTGCGTCGCCGTCACCCGTTTCCTCCGTCCCGTCCGTCCGAACCACCTGCCGAGCCTAGTCCCCATCGCCATACCGGTCAGGAGCCCGTGAACAGCAGCAACGCCGGAGGCAGGTTGTTGACCGCGTGGGCGACCAGGCTCGCCCCCACCCGGCCGGTGCGCAGCCGCGCCCAGCCGATCGCGACCCCCTGCGCGACGAGCGCGACGGTGCGCGTCGGCTCGCCGTGCAGGTACGCGAAGACCAGCGCGGTCAGCACCAGCACCACCCACGGCGGGAGGCCGTGCCGGTCCAGCGCTCGCCAGAGCGCGCCCCTGACCAGCAGTTCCTCCGCCAGTGGAGTCGCGACCACGACCACGAGCGCCGCCAGCGCGAGCCAGAGCGTGGCGTCGCCGTCGCTCCGCGCGAGGTCCGAGAGCGGGCCGTCGGACACCCGGTCGGTGCCGTACAGCCCGAGCAGCAGGAGGTTGAGCAGGTAGCCGATGCCGACCGCCGCCGCGCCGCACGCGAGGCCGACCTTGACGTCCCGCGGGGTGGGCACGAGGCCGAAGCTCTCGCCGTGCCGGCGGGCGGCGAGCACCGGGGGCAGGCCGAGCAGCACCGTCGGCAGGAACGCCAGCAGGAGCACGGGACCCACGTCCAGCAGCTCCAGCGGGTCCGCCGTGGGCCGTCCCGAGCGCAGCGCGGTGATACCGAGCGTGACCAGGTAGTACAGGCCGAGGCCGGTGAAGAACGCCGGGAAACCCCAGTGGGCTCGGGTGCGGCTGCGCTGGTTCACCCCGGTGCCCCCTTCCACGGCGCCCAGGCTAGGTGGCGCCCCGCGACCAATCGAACCCGGGGCGTGAGCGATCGTCAACGCGGGGAGAACTCGCCTCTTTCCACCGGGGACCTCCCGCACGCGATGGTGGACGGGTTCACCCAAGGGAGGGCCGCCATGCCACTGGACATCGTCACCTGGGCGGAAAGCCTCATCGCCGAGGAGCACACGGAGCTGACCATCGGCCACGACGGCCGCCCCACGCGCATCCACGGCGCGCCCGACGCCAGCGGGCAGGCGCTCGTGACCAACGGTGCGGTCGGCGCGGACCTGCTGCGCCTGCCCGGCGGGTCCGGTTTCGTGCCGCACACCCACCCCGGGCACCACGTGCTCGTGGTGGTGGCGGGCATCGGCACGATCACCTACGCGGGGCGGATCCACGAAACCCGCGCGGGACAGGTGTACCTGGTGGAAGGCGCGGTGCCCCACGCCGTCGGCGCGATCACCGACCACGTGATCCTCGCGGTCGGCTCCCCGCACAAGCAGATCGACGCCGAGGACCGGATGGCTCCCGTGCCGTACGAGGAGGTCATCTCGCTCGACGGCGAGATGACGTGCCTGCTGTGCGCGGTCACCACGACGGCGCCGGAGCGGCCGCATTCGCTCGGGTGCCCGCACTGCCCCTGCCCGGAGTGCGTCGGCCGCTCCCCGGCCGACTCCTCACCGCGCAGCGGCGTCCTCGCCTGACAGGCGCACCGTGACCGTGACGCGGTTCTTCTCGTCGGCCCGGGCGGTCGCGTGGCCGGTGCGCTGGATCCCGTCCAGTTCGAGCGAGATCGGGCCGCCCTCGCCGGTGAAGTTGCGCCACCACTTCTTGCGCTCCGGCAGCTGCACGCTGATCGTCACGACGTCACCGGTCCGCCGGTACGCCACCGGGGTGCTGAAGGTGCCGCCCGAGCGGCGGCCGGTGTACGTGATCACCGTGAAACGCCTGTTCATCAGGTTGCCCCAGCGGGGCGAGGAACGCAGCCGCAGGACACCTGTGTTGACGCAGCTGACGAAACGGGCCGGGACCGGCTTCTGGTATCGCACGGACCGAAGCTAACTCCCGCGGCCGGATCCTGATCGGAAATGAGAAGGATCGGCGACCGGCCTTACCGGATGAGGGCTCCGCGCAGGACGATGTGGCGGGGATGGCGCAGGACGGACAGGTCCTCGCGCGGGTCGCGGTCGTAGACGAGGAGGTCGGCGGGGGCGCCCTCGGTCAGCGACGGGTGGCCCAGCCACTCCCGCGCCGCCCACGACGCCGCGGCGAGCGCCTCCGTGCGTGACATGCCCGCGCGCCACAGGGCCTCGATCTCGTCGACGAGACGCCCGTGCTCGACCATGCCACCGGCGTCGCTGCCCGCGTAGACGGGAACGCCCGCCGACAGCGCGGCCGCGACCATGTCGCCCACTCCCGCGTGCAGGGCACGCATGTGTGCCGCGTACACCGGGTACTTGCCCGCCTTGTCCGCGATACCGGGGAAGTTCTCGATGTTGATCAACGTCGGCACGAGCGCGGTGCCCCGGCGGGCCATCTCGGCGAGCAGGTCCGGGGTCAGGCCGGTGCCGTGCTCCAGGCAGTCGATCCCGGCGGCGAGCAGACCCGGCAACGCGTCCTCGCCGAAGACGTGGGCCGTGACGCGGGCGCCCGCCTCGTGCGCGACCTTGACCGCCTCGGCGAGGACGTCGTCGGGCCACAGCGGGGCGAGGTCACCGGCGGAGCGGTCGATCCAGTCCCCCACCAGCTTGACCCAGCCGTCGCCGTCAGCGGCCTGCGCCGCCACCGCTGAGGGCAGGTCGTCCGGCGAGTCCAGTTCCAGACCGAGGCCGGGGATGTAGCGCTTGGGCAGCGCCAGGTGCTTGCCCGCGCGGATGATGCGGGGCAGGTCGGCGCGCTCCTGCAGCGGCCGGGTGTCGATGGGCTGCCCGCAGTCCCGGATCAGCAGCGTGCCGGCGTCCCTGTCCACGAGCGCGTTCGCGATCGCTTCGTCCACAGTGGCCGGTCCGTGCACGCCGATCGCCGGGTGGCAGTGCGCGTCGACCAGACCCGGCACGAGGAAACCGCCGGACACCAGGGTCGGCGCGTCGGCCACCGGCTCGAACGTGAGCCTGCCGTCGCTGATCCAGACGTCCCGCTCCTCGTCCGAGGGCAGGACGACACCCCGCAGGTGCATTACTTGTTCTTCGGCAGCTTGAACTTCGACGGGTCGAACCCGGGCACGTCGTTCATGCCGCCACCGAGCTGGGACAGGTCGGGCATCCCGCCGCCACCGGGCGGCAGCATCGGCATGCCGCCGGGGAACCCGCCCCGCACCTTGGGCTGCGTCGGGCCCTTGCCCTTGCCCTTCTTGCCCTTCTTGTTCTTGCGCTTGGTGGCGCTGCCGCCGCCGAAGCCGAACCGGCCCGCCATCTGCTGCATCATCTTGCGGGCTTCGAAGAACCGGTTGACCAGGTCGTTGACCTCGCGCACCGTCACGCCGGACCCGACCGCGATGCGCTGCCGCCGCGAGCCGTTGATGATCTTCGGGTCGGCGCGCTCCGCCGGGGTCATGCCGCGGATGATCGCCTGCACCCGGTCCAGCTGCTTGTCGTCGACCTGGGCCAGCTGGTCCTTCATCTGGCCGGCACCCGGCAGCATGCCGAGCAGGTTGCCGATCGGGCCCATCTTGCGGACCGCGAGCATCTGCTCCAGGAAGTCCTCCAGCGTCAGCTGGCCGGTGCCCAGCTTCGCCGCCGCCTTCTCCGCCTGCTCCTGGTCGAAGGCCTGCTCGGCCTGCTCGATCAGGGTGAGCAGGTCACCCATGCCCAGGATCCGGCTGGCCATCCGGTCCGGGTGGAAGGTGTCGAAGTCCTCGAGCTTCTCGCCGTTGGAGGCGAACAGGATCGGCTGGCCGGTGACCTGCCGGACGGACAGCGCCGCACCACCGCGCGCGTCACCGTCGAGCTTGGTGAGGACCACGCCGGTGAACCCGACGCCGTCGCGGAACGCCTCGGCCGTGGTGACCGCGTCCTGACCGATCATCGCGTCGACGACGAACAGCGTCTCGTCGGGCTCGACCGCGTCACGGATGTCCGCGGCCTGCCGCATCAGCTCCTCGTCGACACCGAGGCGGCCCGCGGTGTCGACGATGACGACGTCGTGCTGCGCGTGCTTGGCCTCGGCGACACCGCGGCGCGCGACGTCGACCGGGTCGCCGACGCCGTTGCCCGGCTCGGGCGCGAAGGTCGGCACGCCGGCCCGCTCGCCGACCACCTGGAGCTGGGTGACCGCGTTCGGGCGCTGGAGGTCACAGGCCACGAGCAGCGGCGCGTGCCCCTGCTTCTTCAGCCACAGGGCGAGCTTGCCCGCGAGCGTCGTCTTACCGGAACCCTGCAGACCGGCGAGCATGATCACCGTCGGCGGGTTCTTGGCGAGGTTGAGCCGCCGCGTCTCGCCGCCGAGGATCGCGATGAGCTCCTCGTTGACGATCTTGACGACCTGCTGGGCCGGGTTGAGCGCGCCCGAGACCTCGGCGCCCTTCGCGCGCTGTTTGACCTGCGCGATGAACTCCCGTACCACGGGCAGCGCGACGTCGGCCTCCAGCAGCGCGATGCGGATCTCGCGCGCGGTGGCGTCGATGTCGGCGTCGGTCAGCCTCCCCTTGCCCCGCAGGTTCTGCAGGGCGGAGGTGAGCCGGTCGGAGAGGGTGTCGAACACGGGTGTGCACGCTCCAGCTGGTCGTGGTTGCTCCGCAGACCAGGGTAGCCGCCCGCCGTGCCCGACCTGCGGGTGCCGCGAACCGTCGCCGAGTCGATAAGACTCATATGCGTAGTTATCCGCGCTCTTGATTGGCTCTGTTGGGCAAATACCTTGCAGCGATTAGTACGCTCATGTGTATGACTTCACTCGTCGAGGATGCGGAACACCGCGTCCCGCTGCGCCGGATCGTCGCCCTGTTCCGGCCCTACCGGTGGGCGATGGCCGGGCTGCTGGGGCTCATCGCCGTGCAGGCCGCGCTGGGGGTGGCCGCACCGTTCTTCCTGCGCGAGATCCTCGACACGGCGCTCCCCCACCGCGACACCGTCCTGCTCACGCTGCTCGCGGCCGGGATGATCGCCTCCTCCGTCGGCAGCGGCGCGATGAGCGTGACGACCACCGGCGTCGCGAACACCATCGGCCAGCGGGTGATGAACGACCTGCGCGTCGGCGTCTACGAGCACCTCCAGCGCATGTCGCTGGCCTTCTACACCCGCACGCGCACCGGCGAGGTGCTGTCACGGGTGTTCAACGACATCGGTGGCGTGGACAACGTCGTCAACACGACCGCGGCCACCATCGCGCAGAACGGGATCACGACGCTCGCGATCGCCGTCGCGCTGCTGGTGATGAACTGGCAGCTGGCGCTGCTCGGACTGGTCACGGTGCCGGTGTTCCTGCTGTTCACGCTGCGGCTGGGCACCAAGCGCCGGGCACTGGCCCGCGGGCGGCAGACCCGGCTCGCGCGGTTGACCACGATGGTCGAGGAGTCTCTGTCGGTCGCCGGGGTGCTCCTGGCGAAGACCATGGGCGGCGAGCGGGAGCTGCGCGAGCGGTTCGCCAGGGAGTCGGCGGAGATCTCGCGGCTGGAACGGGAGTCGGCGCTGGCCGGGCGCTGGCAGCTGGCGTCACGGCGGATCTGCCTGACCTGCGTGCCCGCGATCGTCTACTGGATCACCGGGATGGCACTGGCACACGGCGCGAGCCCGGCCTCGCTCGGCACGGTCGTGGCGTTCACCAGCATGCTCAACCGGCTGGTCGCGCCGGCGAGCGCGCTGCAGTCGGTGGGGCAGAACGTGTCGGCCGCGACCGCGTTGTTCGGCCGGATCTTCGAGGTGCTGGACCTGCCCGCCGAGATCGCGGACCGGCCGGGCGCCGGGGAGCTGACCGTCCGGGAGGGTGCGGTGAGCCTGCGCGGGGTCTCGTTCCGGTACGGGGACGACTGGACGCTGCGGGACATCGACCTGGAGATCCCCGCCGGTTCGACGACGGCGCTCGTGGGCGCGACGGGCTCGGGCAAGACGACGCTGGCGTACCTGGTGGCGCGCCTGTACGAGCCGAGTGAGGGCTCGGTGCTGATCGACGGCGTCGACGTCCGGGACGTGACACTGGCCTCGCTGGCCGGGGCGGTCGGGCTGGTCTCGCAGGAGACGTACCTGTTCCACGCGAGCGTGCGGGACAACCTGCGGTTCGCGAAACCGGACGCGACTGACGAGGAGATCGAACGGGCCGCCCGCGCGGCGCACATCCACGACACGCTCGCCGCGCTGCCCGACGGGTACGACACGGTGGTGGGCCAGCGCGGCTACCGGTTCTCCGGCGGGGAGAAGCAGCGGATGGCGATCGCGCGGATCCTGTTGCGCAACCCGCCCATCCTCGTCCTCGACGAGGCGACGAGCGCACTCGACAACCGCACCGAGCGGGCGGTGCAGGCGGAGCTGGACCGCCTGGCGGCGCAGCGCACGACGATCGCCATCGCCCACCGGCTGTCCACAGTGGAGCACGCGGACCAGATCGTGGTGCTCGACCGCGGGCGGATCGTGGAACGGGGCAAGCACGCGGAACTGCTGGCACTGGGTGGGCGCTACGCCCGATTGGTCCGGGGTTCCTCGTAGGGTGTGGTGCATGGCGGATCCGGACCCCGACCTCGCCCGCGTCGTGCGGGAGGGGGTCGGCAGGCTGAACTGGCGGATGCGCGCCGAACGCGGCGGGGAGAGCACGCTGGTGCTGGCCGTGCTCTCGCGGCTGTACCGGGCGGGCACGCAGACACCCAAGGAGGTGTCGGACGGGGAGAAGATCCAGCCGCAGTCGCTCACGCGCGTGCTGGCGGCGATGGAGCGTGACGGGCTCGTGTCGCGGCGGCCCGACCCGGCCGACCGGCGGCGGTCGCTGCTGGACATCACCGAGCAGGGGCGGACGGCGTTGCGGGACTACAGCGAAGAGCGCGAACGGTGGCTGGCCGCCGCGATGGCGGAGACGCTGACGGAGACGGAGCGGGAACTGCTCCGCCTGGCGGCGAAGGTGATGATGCGGCTCGCGGACAGTTGAGGGGTGGGGTTTGGGGGGTGGCCGGGGATGGGGGCGGGCTCGGCGGTGGGGGGTTGGCGGCGCGCAGGCGCGGCGGCGAGCGGCGGCGAGCGGCGGCGAGCGGCGGCGAGCGGCGGCGAGCGGCGGCGAGCGGCGGCGAGCGGCGGCGAGCGGCGGCGAGCGGCGGCGAGCGGCGGCGAGCGGCGGCGAGCGGCGGCGAGCGGCGGGGCGGACCGACGGCGGGTGGCGAGGGTTGGCTGCGCCGGGGCGGGTGACGGGGCGGGTGCCCGGCGGCTGAGGGCGGAGGCCAGGCCCGGCGGCGGCGGGGCGGGTGCCCGACGACGGGCTGCGGGCCCGACGGTGGTGGGGCGGCGGGCCGGATCGGGCGAAGGCCTGCGGCGGGTGGCGGGGCGGGTGCCCGACGACGGGCGGCGGGCCCGGCGGTGGCGGGGCGGCGGGCCGGATCGGGCGGAGGCCTGCGACGGTGGCGGGCCGGGAGCCCCGCGGCGGCGGCCTCCGAGGGCGCGAAGTCGGAGCCGGGAGCCGCAGCGAGGTGGGGTGCGGAGCCGAGAAACCCGGACCACGAGCCTGAAAACCCCCGGAAATACTCATGCGGGTGGCTCGCCCCCTCGCCGAGCCACCCGCATGGTCGCGTCGAAAGCGGGTGGGCTTCCGCTCGCCGGACCCCCAGTACCTGGCGAGATGGCCTTCGCCGTCTCCGACGCGATGGCCTTAGCCTGCCCGGTCCCGGGGTGCGCCCGGCAGCGTGAAGACCCCCAAGTAGCGCTGCGTAGATCTACTCAGGTTTCCCGCGGCTTCGTTCGCACGCGCAGGGGTGACGCGGCACGGAGAACCCCGTGACGCGACTTTTCCAAGATTTTTTTCAGCGCTTCGACTTCGGCGCGGAGCGGGCCTTCGACGCCGCCTTCTTGGCGCCTTCCTTGGCCTCCGCCGCCTTCTTCGCCGCCGCCTTGGCGCGTTTCACCGCAGGCGACGTGGCCTGGTCGGTGTCCGTGCGCTCCTGCGCCGTCTCCTGCAACGCGTCCAGCAACGCCTCGACACCCGCGTCCTGGATCGCCGCCGTCGGGCGCAGTACCTCGCGGTCCTCGACCTTCGCCTGGATCAGCTCCTGCAGCGCCGCCGAATACCTGTCCGCGTAGCGCGCCGGTTCGAAATTGCCGGACAGGTTCTCGATGATGTTGGCGGCGGCCCGCACCTGTGCCGTGTGGATGTCCATGTCCTCGTGCAGGAACGGGAAATCCGGGGCCCGCACCTCGTCCGGCCAGTGCAGCGTGTCGAGCATCAGCACCTGCCCGCGCACGCGCAGCGCGCCCAGCGTTTCCTTCTGCCGCAACGCGACCCGCACGATCGCGAGCCGGTCGGCCTGCTGCAGCGCTTCACTGAGCAGCACGTACGGCTTGGTGCCGGCCACTTCGGGCTCTAGGTAGTAGCTCTTCAGGAAGTACAGCGGATCCAGCTGGCCCGGCGGGACGAACCCGCAGATCTCGATCGAATGCGCCGTGGGCAACGGCAGGTCGGCCAGCTCGTCCTCGGACAGCACGACGACGTCACCGCCCGGCAGCACGTAGCCCCGGCCGACCTCCTCCTGCGGGATCTCGGCACCGTCCACCTCGCACACGCGCTTGAGGCGGATGCGCCCGCCGTCCACCGCGTGCAACTGGTGCAGCCCGGTGCTGTGGTCCTCGGTGGCGCTGTAGGCCTTCACCGGGATCGCCGAGCTGCCGAAGCCGATGGTGCCTTTCCACACGGTCCGCATTCGAACAGCGTAGCGAACACCAGCTCGCAATTCTTGCTACAAACGGGTGTTCGGCCCGGCGAATTCGGCCGCGAGCTGGGCGAACGGCTGGCTCTCCGCCAACGCGTCCGCCGAATAGCCGAACGCACCCGCCGCCGCCTGGAGCACCTGCGACAACGCGCCGACCTCCGGTGAGGGCGCCGCCGCGAGCACGCCCGAGCGCCCGTCCTCGACCCGCTCCGCGAGCCGGGCCAGCGCGCTCGACAGCAGCCGCTGCCCGTTCACCAGATCGCTGATCACCGTGGCCAGTTCACCCAGCTCCACCTCGTCGGCGTTGTCGAGTTCGGCGGCGCAGGCGCGGAGGTGGGAAGCGGCCACGGTGGACGGCAGGACCGTCGGCTCGATCTCCGGCATGGCGGCCATCCTGCCATCGCGATCACCGAACGCCCGTGCGACACCCCGGCCGCTCCCCGAATCCGTCCGGGACCGCTCGCGCCCGCGACCCGGCTGGGGCGGGAGGCCGCGGCCGCACGATCCCGGGCCGCGGCCCGCGCCGCCCGCCCGACACCGATCAGGACGCCGCCGCCAGCACCGCCCGCTCGACCCGCCGCCGCCACGTCTGGTCCAGCGGCGCACCCCTCGGCGCGACGGCGAACGAGTCCACCACCGCCCCGCCGAGCGTCGCGACCTTCGCCCAGCGCACCTCCGCGTCGCACGCCTGCAACGCGGCCGCGACCCGGTGCAGCAGGCCGATCCGGTCCTGCGCCCGCAGTTCCAGCACGACCGTGCTGGCGCCGGAGGTCTCGTCGTCGAACCACAGCACCTTCGGCTTCGCCACGATCCGCACCGGCGACGAGTAGTCCCGCTCCTTCGCGGCCAGCTTCTGCTCCAGCGCGAGCCCGCCCGACACCGCCCGCGAGAACTGCTCCCGCAGCAACGCCGGATCCGGCAGCGAACCGAACTTCGGCGAGGCCGTGAAGATCCCCGCGCGGCCGTTGCCGGAGCTGCGCAGCACCGCCGTGTGCACCTCCAGCGAGTGCAGCGCGAGCACCCCGGCGGCCGGCGCGAGCAGCTCGACGCGTTCGGGCACGGCGAGCACGACCTTCGCCAGGTTGCCCTCCGAGCTGATCGACACCTCCCCGCGACCGGTGCGCACGGCGGTGGCGACGAGCTCCCGCTGCTCGGCGTCGAGCGGCTCCGGCGGCGCGAAACCCTTGCCCTGCACCACGTGCCGGCAGCGGCTCACCAGGTTCGCGACCAGCCCCGCCTTCCAGTCGGTCCACACGCCCGGCCCGGTGGCCCGCGAGTCGGCCTCCGTGAGCGCGTGCAGCAGCTCCAGCAGGACGACGTCGTTGTCCAGCGTCTTGGCGACCCGCGCGACCGTGCCCGGCTCCTCGATGTCCCGCCGGGTGGCGGTGTGCGCCAGCAGCAGGTGGTGCCGCACCATCGCCGACACCGTCGAGGCGTCGGGCTCGGACAGGCCGATCCGCCGGGCCACCTGCGCCGAGATCGCCGCACCCAGCTCCGAGTGGTCGGCCTCGCGGCCCTTGCCGATGTCGTGCAGCAGGGCACCGAGCAGCAGCAGGTCCGGCCGCGACACCGTGGTGGCCAGCTTCGCCGCCTCCACGCACGTCTGCACGAGGTGCCGGTCCACGGTCCACGCGTGCACCGGCTCGCGCGGCGGCAGGTCACGCACCGCGCCCCACTCCGGGAACAACCGCGCCCACAGACCCGTGCGGTCCAGCGCCTCGACCGCGTCGACGAGCCCGTCGCCCGCACCGAGCAGCTCGGTGAGGGCGTCACGCGCGTCGGGCGGCCACGGGGTGCGCAGTTCCGGTGCGGAGTCGGCGAGCGTGCGCAGCGTGCCGTGCGCGATCGGCGCTCCGGTCCGTGCCGAGGCGGCCGCGACCCGCAGCAACAGGCCCGGGTCCTTGGCGGGCACGGCGTCGCGGGCCAGCGACACCTCGCTGCCGTGCAGCACCACGCCCTCGTCGAGCGGGGTGCGGCTGGGGCGCCGCCCGAACCTGCCCTTCGGCTGGTCCACAGTGGACCGAAGGGCGACCTCGACGGCGTAGCCGACCGTGCGGCCGGCACCGGCGAGCTTGCGGGCGAGCGTGAAGCGGTCACCGAAACCGAGTTCGGCGGCCACCAGCTCGGCGTCCACCGCGCCAAGGACGTCCCGGTCGCGCCGGAGTTCACGCCGCATCTCGGTGCGCACGTCGAGCAGCAGTTCCTTCGCCGCGCGCAGCTCCTCGCCGGGGCGGTCGGTCAGCTGGGCCGCGGCGAGCGCGTCCAGCACGCCGAGGTCCCGCAGCCCGCCCTTGCCGTACTTGAGGTCCGGCTCGGCGGACTGGGCGATCTCCCCGCTGCGCTGCCAGCGTTTGCGGGTCGACTCCGCCAGGTCCGGCAGGCGTTTGCGGGCCGTGCGGCGCCACTGGTCGCGCGCCGCGGTGATGAGCCGGTCCGCGAGCTGCTCGTCACCCGCGAGGTGGCGGGCGTCGAGCAGGCCCATCGCGGTCCGCAGGTCCTCCGACGCCACCTGCAGCGCTTCGGCCGGGGTGCGCACGGAGTGGTCGAGGCCGATGCGCGCGTCCCACAGCGGGTACCACAGCGCGTCGGCGATTTCGGCGACACCGGGGTTCTGGTTGTGCACCAGCACCAGGTCGAGGTCGGAGAACGGCACCAGTTCGCGCCGTCCGAGGCCGCCGACGGCGACCAGCGCGACACCGGGTTCAGCGGTGTCGACGCCGGCCGCCGCCGCGGCCTTGCTGAGCCAGAACTCGTACAGGTCCACCAGTGCCGCCCGCAGTGCGGCGGCGCCGAGCCGGCCGTGGCGACCTTCCAGCAGCCGGTTCGCGGCCTGCGCGAGTTCCCCCCCGAGAACCATCCGCGCCTACAGCGCGTCCGTGCCGCGCTCGCCGGTGCGAACCCGGACCACGGTCTCGACCGGCGTCACCCACACCTTGCCGTCACCGATCTTGCCGGTGTGCGCGGCGTTGACGATCGCCTCGATGACCTTCTCCACGTTCGCGTCGTCCGTGACGACCTCGACGCGGAGCTTGGCCACGAAGTCCACGGCGTACTCGGCGCCGCGGTAGACCTCGGTGTGGCCCTTCTGCCTGCCGTAGCCCTGGACCTCGCTGACGGTCATGCCCAGCGCGCCCAGCTGCTCCAGCGCGGCCCTGATGTCGTCGAGCGTGAACGGCTTGACGATGGCGGTGATCAGCTTCATGCCTTGCTCCCTTCCAGTGCCGCGCCGTCCTTGGCCGAGGCGACCGCCGCCGGGGTGGCACCGCTGTGGCCACCGAGGACGGACCCGCCGAAGTCGTAGGCGCTCTCCGCGTGCTGCGCCTCGTCGATACCGCTGACCTCGTCCTCCGTGCTGACGCGGAAGCCGCCCGCGGCCTTGATGAGGAAGCCGAGGATGAGCGTGATCACGAACGAGTAGACCATCACCGTGACGGCCGCGGCCGCCTGCTTGCCCAGCAGCCCGAGGCCACCGCCGTAGAACAGGCCGTCCGCGCCGAGCGAGTTGACCTTGGTGGTGCCGAAGAAGCCGATCAGCAGGGTGCCGACGAGACCGCCGACCAGGTGCACGCCCACGACGTCGAGCGAGTCGTCGAAGCCGAGCTTGTACTTCAGGCTGATCGCCAGCGCGCACAGGGCACCGGCGATGACCCCGATCGCGATCGCGCCGAGCGGGGTGACGAAACCACACGCCGGGGTGATCGCGACGAGACCGGCGACGGCACCGGACGCGGCACCCAGCGTGGTCGGCTTGCCGAAGCGGAGCTGCTCGACGAGCAGCCAGCCCAGTACCGCGGCCGCGGTGGCGACGGTGGTGTTGGTGAAGGCGACGCCGGCGAGGTCACCGGCGGACAGGGCCGAGCCCGCGTTGAAGCCGTACCAGCCGAACCACAGCAACGCGGCGCCCAGGAGGACGAACGGCACGTTGTGCGGGCGTCCGGTGTCCTTCGGCCAGCCCTTGCGCTTGCCCAGCACGATCGCGAGCGCGAGACCCGCGGCACCGGCGTTGATGTGCACCGCCGTCCCGCCCGCGAAGTCGAGCGCCTTGAGCTTGTTGGCGATCCAGCCACCGGCCGAGTCGGGGCCGATGAAGCCGTCGAACGAGAACACCCAGTGCGCGACCGGGAAGTAGACGATCGTCACCCACAGGACCACGAACAGGGCCCAGCCCCAGAACTTGGCGCGGTCGGCGATCGCACCGGAGATCAGCGCGGGGGTGATGATCGCGAACATCAGCTGGAACATGGCGAACGCGAGCACCGGCAGCGCGTCGGCGCCCGGCCACGCGACCGCGGGGCTCGTGCTGGTGGCCGCCGTGGCGAACCCGGCGAGCTGGCCCCACGTGTCCGCGAAACCGGCGTGGTGGAAGTTGCCGATCAGGCCGCTGAACGCGTCGGTCGAGAACGTCTCCCCGAACCCGTAGAGGACCCACAGCACGGACACGATCGCCAAGCAGATGAAGTTCATCATGAGCATGTTCAGGACGCTCTTCACGCGAACCATGCCGCCATAGAAGAACGCCAGCCCTGGTGTCATGAGCATGACCAGCGCGGCGCTGGCCAACACCCATGCGGTGTCTCCTGCGTTCAGCACATCTTCCTCCCGGCTCGAGATATTGCCCGGGAGTTTTGAATTCGGGTGTTTCACCGGACCGCATCGGACGTTTCACCGACGTGAACTGTCCGGGCGCGAGTGTTACGACCAGGTTTCCCGCCGCCGAGGTCGTGGTGTCCATTCACGAAACGTCGTCGTCAGATACCGTGCGTGACGGGCGGCGGGCGCGTGCTGAGATGGAGCAATGACGCTTCCGGCTCCCGTCGTCGCCGCGCTGCGGTGCTCGGTGTGCGGCGATCCCGTCGAGCTGACCGGCCGCGCCCTGCGCTGCGCCCGTGCGCACGCCTTCGACCTGGCGAAACAGGGGTACGTGAACCTCCTGCACGCGAAGGTCCCGTCGGGCACGGCCGACACCGCGGAGATGGTCGCGGCGCGGGTCGAGTTCCTCGGCGCGGGGCACTACGCCGGGCTCGCGGACGCGCTGGCGCGCCGCGCGGCGGAGCTGCGGCCGGAACTCGTGGTGGACGCGGGCGCGGGCACCGGTTACCACCTCGCGCGGGTGCTGGACGAGGTCTCCGGGGCACACGGGCTGGCCCTGGACGTGTCCGCGCTCGCGTTGCGGCGCGCGGCACGGGCGCACGAGCGCATCGGCGCCGCGGTGTGGAACCTGTGGGAGCCGTGGCCGGTCGCGAGCGGTTCGGCGGAGCTGGTGCTGAACGTGTTCGCACCCCGCAACGGGGCGGAGTTCGCCCGCGTGCTGCGGCCCGGCGGGCGCCTGCTCGTGGTGTCGCCGCAGCCGGCGCACCTGCGGGAGCTGGCGTCGGTGGCAGACCTGCTGGAGGTGGACGGGCGCAAGGAGGAGCGGCTCGACGCGGCGCTGGCCGGGCACTTCGCACCGGTGTCCCGCACCGAGCACACCGAGCGGCTCACACTGTCCCCTGTGGACGTCCGGCGCGCGGTGCTGATGGGCCCCAACGCCCACCACCCCGAACGGCTGACGCGGCTCGGCGACGTGACCGAGCCGCTCGACGTGACCGCGTCCTTCCTGCTGTCCGAATACCGGCGGCTGCCGTGATCGCCGTCCCGGCGGCACGCATCGAAGACCGGGCGTGGCTGCGCGCGCAGATCGGCCTCGCCGCCCGGCGCTACGGCTGCGCGGCGCCGGACGTGCTCGGCACGATCTGGTGGTACTCGGCGTCGTCCGTGCTGGTCGCCCCGACGCTGGAAACGCTGGCGAGGGCCGAACCGCTCCTCGACCCGGCGCTCGACGCGCTCAGCCTGGACCTGCTCGAAGACGGCAGCCTCGTCGCCGCGCACTCCGCACGGCGGCTCACCGGTGACGTCGCGACGGCGTTCGCCGGGATGATCGAGTCCGTCGTCGCGGCACTCGCCGACGTGACCGGCGCCCGCGCCCCGGCACTGCGCGCGATCGCGACGGACTCGATCGCCAACCGTCTACTGTGGAACGGCGCGCCCGCGCTCGCGGAACCGCTCGCCACCGCCATCGGCCTGCCGAAGCCGCGTTACACCGACGTGGACGGCACGACGGTCGTCCGGCGCGCGTCGTGCTGCCTCATCTACCTCGCCACCCGGCAGGACAAGTGCCTGAGCTGCCCGCGGCAGACCCCCGCCGAGCGCGAGCGGCGCCTGCGGTCAGCCTTCGCCCAGCGCGGACAGTGACGCGAACTCCTCGTCGGTCAACTCCACGTCCGCGGCGCCGACGTTCTCCTCCAGGTGCGCCACCGAACGCGTGCCCGGGATCGGCAGCATGACCGGGGACCGCCGCAGCAGCCACGCCAGCGCCAGCTGCGCGGGCGTCGCGTCGTGCTCCTTGGCCGCCTGCTCCAGCACACCGCCGGGCTGGGCGAGCTGACCGGTCGCGATCGGGAACCACGGGATGAAGGCGATGCCCTCGGCCTCCCCGTGCTCCAGCACGGCCTCGTTGTGCCGGTCCGCCAGGTTGAACAGGTTCTGCACGCTGACGATCTCGACCACCTCGCGCGCCTGTTCCAGCTGGTCGACGTTCACCTCGGACAGTCCGATGTGCCGGATCTTGCCCTCGTCCCGCAGCAGTTTGAGCTCACCGACCTGGTCCGCCAGCGGGACCTCGGGGTCGACGCGGTGCAGCTGGAACAGGTCGATGCGGTCCCGCCCGAGCCGGCGCAGGCTCATTTCGAGCTGCTGCCGCAGGTACGCCGGGCGGCCGCACGGCACCCACTCGTCGGGACCGGTCCGCAGCAGCCCCGCCTTGGTGGCGATGACCAGGTCGTCCGGGTACGGGTACAGCGCCTCCCGGATCAGCTCCTCGGCCACCGACGGCCCGTAGGAATCGGCCGTGTCGATGAGGTTCACGCCGAGTTCGACGGCCCGGTGCAGCACGGCGACGGCGCCTTCGGAGTCCGCCGGCGGGCCCCAGACGCCGGGGCCGGTGAGCTGCATCGCGCCGTAGCCGAGCCGGTGCACGGGCAGGTCGCCGCCGAGCGGGAAAGTGCCTCCTGGAGCGGACTGGAAGTTCGTCATGGCAGGGCAACTACCCACTTCCAACGGCCGGGAACCTTGGCCTGCCGGGGAAATCCTGGGTAACGTCCCAGGGGTGAGTGAGCGCAGCTGGGGTTTCCGCACCCGTGCCCTGCACGCCGGGGGCACCCCCGACCCGGCGACGGGGGCCAGGGCGGTCCCGATCTACCAGACGACGAGCTTCGTGTTCGAAGACGCGGCCGACGCGGCCAACCTGTTCGCGTTGCAGAAGTACGGCAACATCTACAGCCGCATCGGCAACCCGACGGTGGCCGCCTTCGAGGAGCGGCTCGCGAGCCTGGAAGGCGGTATCGGCGGGGTCGCGACGAGCAGCGGGCAGGCGGCCGAGTTCCTCACGTTCGCCGCGCTCGCCGAGGCCGGGGACCACATCGTGTCGGCCAGCGGGCTCTACGGCGGCACGGTCACCCAGCTCGACGGCACGCTGCGCCGGTTCGGCGTGGACACGACGTTCGTACCGGGGGACGACCTCGACGCGTACGCGGCGGCGATCACCGACCGCACGAAACTGATCTACACCGAGGTCATCGGCAACCCGAGCGGCGGCATAGCGGACATTTCCGGCCTGGCCGACCTCGCGCACGCCCACGGCATCCCGCTGGTGGTCGACGCCACACTCGCGACGCCGTACCTGTGCCGGCCGATCGAGTACGGGGCGGACATCGTGCTGCACTCGGCGACGAAGTTCCTCGGCGGGCACGGCACCACGCTCGGCGGCGTCGTCGTCGAGTCGGGGAAGTTCGACTGGGGCAACGGCAAGTTCCCGCGGATGACGGAGGTCGTGCCCTCCTACGGCGGCCTGAAGTACTGGGAGAACTTCGGCGAGTACGCGTTCTGCACGCGGCTGCGCGCCGAGCAGCTGCGTGACATCGGCGCGGTGCTCTCGCCGCATTCGGCGTTCCTGCTGCTGCAGGGCGTGGAGACGCTGCCGCAGCGGATGGACGCGCACGTGCGCAACGCGCAGGCGGTGGCGGAGTTCCTGGCCGCCGACGAGCGCGTGGCGTGGGTGAGCTACGCGGGCCTGCCCGACCACCCGCACCACGAGCGCGCGAAGAAGTACCTGCCGCTCGGGCCGGGCGCGGTGTTCTCGTTCGGCGTCAAGGGCGGCCGGGCGGCGGGCGAGAAGTTCGTCGAGTCGGTGGAGCTGCTGTCCCACCTGGCGAACGTCGGCGACGCCCGCACGCTGGTGATCCACCCGGCGTCGACGACGCACCAGCAGTTGTCCGACGAGCAGCTGGAGGCCGGTGGCGTGGGGCCGGACCTGATCCGCCTGTCGATCGGTCTGGAGGACGTCGAGGACATCTGCTGGGACATCGACCAGGCTTTGGCTGCGGCGGTGAAGGCATGAGGACTGCTTGCAGGTCCGAATCATCGAACACCATGCTGGCAAAGGACACTGCCGCGGCTTGCCGCGTCCGACGGGAGGCCGCATGAGTCTGGAGACGAGTGTTCCGGCCGGGGCGGTGCGGTCGGAGGGTGCGGTGTCGTGGACGGCGCCGACCGCGCGGGAACGGCAGGCGATCCTGCGCCGGACGAAGTCGGTGACGATCATCGGCGCGTCGGACAACCCGGCGCGGCCGAGCTTCTTCGTCGCGACGTACCTGCTGTCGTCCAGCCGGTACCGGGTGAACTTCGTCAACCCGCGGCTGAAGACGCTGCTCGGGCAGCCGGTGTACGCGTCGCTGGCGGACGTGCCGGACGTGGACCTGGTGAGCGTGTTCCGCAAGCACTCCGACCTGCCGGACGTCGCGGAAGAGGTGATCAAGGCCGGGGCGCGCACGTTGTGGCTGCAGCTGGGCCTGTGGCACGAGCCGGTGGCCGGACGCGCCACCGAGGCCGGACTGGACGTGGTGATGAACCGGTGCGTGAAGATCGAGCACGCGCGGTTCGCCGGTGGCCTGCACCTCGCGGGCTTCAACACCGGGGTCGTCAGCTCGCGGCGCCAGTCGGCGCCGTGAGGGGAAGGATCGCCATGCCGAAACGGTTGTTCCTGTCATGACCGGAGAGCTGCGGGTGACGTTCGTCGGTGGGCCGACCGCGTTGCTGGAGATCGCCGACCGGCGGCTGCTCACCGACCCCACGTTCAGCCCCGCCGGGGAGTACGAGACCGGGCCGGGACGCACGCTGACGAAGACCGAGGGGCCCGCGGTGCCGCTCGAGTCGCTGGAGCCGGTCGACGCCGTGCTGCTGTCGCACGACCAGCACGCGGACAACCTCGACCCGGCGGGGCGTGACCTCGTCGGGCGGATCCTGCTGACGCTCACCACGGTGAGCGGCGCGCGCCGGCTCGGCGGGACCGCGCAGGGCCTGCCGCCGTGGGCCGCGATCAACCTGGGTTCGCTGCAGGTGATCGCCGTGCCCGCGCAACACGGCCCGGCCGGGGCCGAGGGCGTGACGGGCGAGGTGATCGGGTTCGTGCTGCGCGGGCGGGACGTGCCGTCGGTGTACGTGTCGGGTGACAACGCTTCGCTGGACCAGGTGCGGGCGATCGCGCGCCGGGTCGGTCCGGTGGACGTGGCGCTGCTGTTCGCGGGCGCGGCACGCACCTCGTTGTTCGACGGCGCGCCACTGACGCTCACGAGCGAACTCGCCGCCGAGGCGACGCGCATCCTGAACGCGAAGATCGTGATCCCGCTGCACACCCGCGGCTGGGGCCACTTCACGGAAGGCCCCGACGCTGTGCGCAAGGCGTTCGCGAACGCGGGGTTGAGCGAGCGGTTGCGCGTGCTCGAACCCGGCGAGTCGATCACGCTGGTCTCCCGCCGCGGCGAGTGAGCGGCGTAAGGCTGCTGCCCCTCGGCGAAGTCGCGATCCGCGCCCTCGCCGAGGGGGATTTCGCTGGGGCAGCCCGCTCGGTTCCGGTGCCGCTGCCGCCGTTCTTCGGGCGGCCGGAGTGGGTGCCGGGCTGGGGGCGGGCACGGGCCCGCCTGGACGCCGACCCACGCGCCGCCGCGTGGCTGGCACACGTGATCTGGGACGAGCACCGGCAGCTGGTCGTGGGCCGGGCAGGCTTTCACGACCTGCCCGACCCCGCGGGCCGCGTCGAGGTGACCTACGGGGTCGAGCCCGAGTACCGCCGCCAGGGCTACGCACGTGCCGCGCTGAAGCAGCTGCTCGCGCGGTCGGTCAGGGCGCCGGAGGTGGTGACCGTACGGGCGGTGATCCGCCCGGACAACGTCCCCTCGCGCCGCCTCGTCGCGCAGTGCGGCTTCGTCGAGGTGCCCGCGCATGACGAGCCCGGCGGCCCCTGGGTGGTGTACGAGTTCGACGCCCGCTAACCCCTACTCCGCCCCCTCCAGCACGAAGCGGCTCCGCGAGCGGAGGAACTCCACCACCTCCGCCGGGGCCTTCGCCGGGCTGCCCGCGTCGTGGGGTGGCTGGGGGTCGTACTCGATGCCCAGTTGCACGGCCTGCGACAGGAAATCCCCGCCCAAGCGGTTCGCCAGCGTCAGCGCCATGTCGATGCCCGACGACACGCCCGCCGCGGTCACGTACTTGCCGTCGAAGACCACGCGCTCGCTCACCGGCGTCGCGCCCAGCGCGGGCAGCTGCTCCAGCGCCAGCCAGTGCGACGTGGCGCGCTTCCCCTTCAGCAACCCCGCCGCGCCGAGGATCAGGGAGCCCGTGCACACCGAGGTCGTCCACGTGCTCGTCGCGTCCACCGCCCGCAGCCACTCGTGCACCGGGCCGTCGGCCATGAGCGCCGTCTGGCCCGGTCCGCCCGGCACCACCACGATGTCCGGCCGCGTCACCTCCTCCAGCGGCGCGTCCACCACCAGCCCGAGGCTGCCGATGTCAGTGCGCACGGGACCGGTGCGCTCACCCGTGAAGACGACCTGCGCCTCCGGGATCCGGCTGAACACCTCGTACGGTCCGACGGCGTCGAGCGCCGTGAGGCGGTCATACAGCAGGATGGCGATCTGCATCTCTTTCCCTCCGTAGGCCGGACTGGAACCGGCGGCGGTATTCGGCGGGGCCGACGCCGAGCGTGCGCAGGAACGCGCGCCGCATCGCTTCCGGTGTGCCGAAACCACACCGGTGCGCGATGTGCATGACCCCGTCCGTCGTGTCTTCGAGCTGCCGTCGCGCGGCCTCCAGCCGCACGCGGTCGACGTACCGGCCCGGCGACATCCCGACCTCCGCGGTGAACGCGCGCGCGAAGTGCCGCGGCGACAGGTTCACCCGCCGCGCCAGCGCGTCCACCGTCAGGTCGTCGCCAGGGTGTTCGGTGATCCACTGCTGGATCCCCTGCAGCGGCTCGCTGCTCGCGGTCTGCGTCGCGAGCTGGACGCTGAACTGCGCCTGCCCGCCCGGACGGCGCAGGAACACCACGAGCTGCCGTGCCACGCGCAGCGCCAGCTCCCGGCCGAAGTCCTCCTCGACCAGCGCGAGCGCGAGGTCGATGCCCGCGGTCACCCCGGCCGACGTCGCGACCCGCCCGTCCCGCACGAAGATCGGCTCCGCGTCCACCTCCACGTCCGGGTAGCGGCCGGCGAGCGTGCCGCAGTAGGCCCAGTGCGTCGTCGCCCGGTGCCCGTTCAGCAGCCCGGCTTCGGCGAGCAGGAACGCACCCGTGCACACGGACACCACCTGCCGCGCCTCCCCCGCGTGCCGCCGCAGCCAGCCGACGACGTCAGGATCCGGATCGCGCGTGCCCTCGCCGCCGGGCACGAGCAGCAGGTCCGTCACCCTGGCCCGGCCGAGGTCCTCGTCGGGCGTGACCAGCAGGCCGCTCGACGTGTGCACGGGACGGCCACCGGGGGCCGCCGTCGTGACGGCGTACCCCCGCTCCCCTCGCAACCGGTTGGCGGTGCTGAACACCTCCAGCGGCCCGGTCAGGTCGAGGCTCTGCACGCCCTCGAACAGGACGATCAGCACCGTGCGGGTTCCCATGCCACCCATGCTGGCGGGAGCCGCCCGATGACCACAACGTCGAGGAACCCACCTTTTCGGCCATCAGCCGGACTGCGCCGCCCGGAACCGCTCGGTGAACTCCGACCGGCCGCGCTCGGTCAGCCCGCCGTACAACCGCAGGCGCGCCATGCCGCCGTCGGGGTAGATGTCCAGGCGCAGGTGCGAAAGCTCGCGGGGCTGCTCCAGCGGGAAGCGGTGCCGGGTGTCCGGCTGCAGCCGGGTGCGGGGCAGCACCTCGAACCACGTCTCACCGTCCAGCGAACCCGACAGCGACGCCCAGCCGGGCGCGTTGCCCTTGAAATGGCTGGTGTCCAGCTCCGCCAGCCGCGGCACGCCCTCGCCGGCGAGCGCGATCTCGACCCAGTCGTTGCCGTCGTCGCGGCGGCGGGCGGTCTCCCAGCCCTCCCCCATCACGCTCGCGAAGCCGGGCGAGATCAGGTTGTTCGGCGAGGAGTAGAACATGTTGCTCGCACCCGTCACGCGTGCGCCGTGCTCCAGCGCGGCGAGGTCGAACGAGCCGAGGTCGAGCAGCCGCGGGTCCGCGACCGGCCTGCCGTGCACCCGGAACCGCGCCACCCCGCCGTCCGGGTGGATGCTCAGCCGCACGTGCGTCCACCGACGCGACGAGGAAACCTGGAACGGGTTCTCGCTGTCCCCCTTCAGGGCGGACTTCGGCACGAGCGTCGTCCAGTCCAAAGCGGACAGTTCCCCGGGGCTGGGGTAACCGTCCACCGCGACCGCCTCGACGGACGCGAACGGCGGGTAGTTGCCGGTGAAGAACGCGGTGTCCACGACGACACCGGTCACCACACCCGGCAGTCCGAGGCGGACGATCGCCTGGTCGATACCGGGTTCGCGGCGCCGCCGGGTTTCCCAGCCGTCGTAGATCTGCCCCTTGTGCCCGAAGCTCCACGGCCGGAACTCCGGCTGTTCGGGCTTGATCAGGTTCTCCCGCTCGGCGAACAGCTCGTCGTTCGCCCACACCACGCTGCCCCCGACCCGGCGCGAAGCCAGATCCGGGTCGGCGGTCCACTCCGGACGGTCCACTACTTCCTCCCCCGCACCAGCAACCGGCCCCGCGGCTCTCCGGTGATCTCCTTGCCCCGCAACCACGTCGAGCGCACCGCGCCGGTCAGCGACCGGCCGTGGTAGGCGCTCACCGGGTTGCGGTGCCGCAGGTTCGCCACGTCCACCACGAACTCCTCGTCCGGCGCGAACACGCAGAAGTCCGCGTCGGCACCCGCCGCGATCCGGCCCTTGTGGGTCAGCCCGACCTGCGCGGCGGGGCGCTCCGCCATCCACCGCACCACGTCGGCGAGGCCGAAACCACGCGCACGAGCGCCCGTCCAGACCGCGGGCAGGCCGACCTGCAGGCTGGAGATCCCGCCCCACGCCTCGCCGAAGTCCCCGCTGTCGAAGCGTTTCAGCTCGGGCGTGCACGGCGAGTGGTCGCTGACCACGAAGTCGATCAGCCCGTCGGCGAGCCCCTGCCACAGCTGTTCGCGGTTGCCGGCTTCGCGGATCGGCGGGCAGCACTTGAACTGCGTGGCCCCGTCGGCGATCTCCTCGGCGGTGAACGTCAGGTAGTGCGGACAGGTCTCGACGGTCAGCGACACCCCGTCCTCTCGCGCGGCGGCGATCAGCGGCAGTGCGTCCGAAGAGGACAGGTGCAGGATGTGCACGCGGGCGCCGGTCCGCCGGGCGAGCTCGATAACACGGGCGATCGCGCGGTTCTCGGCCTCACGCGGGCGGGAGCCGAGGAAGTCGCCGTAGTGGCGGCCGTGGGGCTGGGGCGCGTGCTCGATCGTCTCCGAGTCCTCGGCGTGGATGATCATCAGGGCGCCGAGGTCACGCAGCAGGCGCAGGTCGCCTTCCAGCTCCTCGTCGCCGAGCGGCGGGAACTCGTCGACGCCGGAGTGCAGCAGGAAGCACTTGAAGCCGAACACGCCCTCCGCGTGCAGTGCCCGCAGCTCACCGGCGTTGCCGGGGATCGCGCCGCCCCAGAAGCCGACGTCCACGTGCACGCGCCCGGCCGCCGTCTTGCGCTTGAGGTCCAGCGCGGCGACGTCCACAGTCGGCGGCAGGCTGTTGAGCGGCATGTCGACGATGGTCGTGACACCGCCGGCCGCCGCCGCGCGGGTGGCCGTCTCGAAGCCCTCCCACTCGCTGCGCCCGGGGTCGTTGACGTGCACGTGGGTGTCGACGAGACCGGGCAGCAGGACGACGTCCTCGCCCAGCTCCACCGCCCGGTCACCACGCAACGTGCCGTACGGCTCGACCGCGGTCACGGTCTCGCCGTCCACCCCCACGTCGAAGGCCCCTTCACCCGCGGCGGTCACCGCTCGCCGCGCCCGGAACACCAGCCGCATCAGACCTCCTCCCGCCCGGACAACTGGGCTACGAGTTTCAGCAGGGCGCCGTGGTCGAGACCGCCGTGGCCCTGGGCGTTCAGCGCGGCCATCAACTGCGCCACCGCCGCACCCAGCGGGATCGCCACCCCGGCCTCACGCGCGGCGGCCTGCACGATGCCGAGATCCTTGTGGTGCAGCTCGACCCGGAACCCCGGCGTGAACTCGCGCCGGACCATCGCGGCGGCCTTGCGGTCGAGGACGCGGTTTCCCGCCAGCCCGCCCGAGAGCACCTTGATGGCGGCTTCGGTGTCCACGCCGTGGGCTTCGAGGAAGACCAGCGACTCGGCGACGAGCTCGATCGTGCCCGCGACGATCAGCTGGTTGGCGGCCTTGACCGTCTGCCCGGCGCCCGCCTCGCCCACGTGCACGACCGTGCTGCCCACCGCGTCGAGCACCGGGCGCGCGGCGGCGAAGTCCTCGGCGCCGCCGCCGACCATGATCGACAGGCTGCCCTCGATCGCCCCTTGCTCACCACCGGACACGGGCGCGTCGAGCGCCCGCATCCGCTCCGCGATCGCGCGGGACACATCCGGCCGGATGGTGCTGCAGTCGACGAGGAGCGTGCCCGGTTTCGCGTGGGCGAGCACGCCGTCCTCGCCGAGGACGACCGCCTCCACGTCCGGCGAGTCGGGCAGCATCGTGACCACCACGTCCGCGTCGCGCACCGCGTCGGCGACGCTGTCCGCATCCCGCCCGCCGGCCTCGACGAGCCTGTCCACCTTGGCGCGGCTGCGGTTGTAGCCCGTCACGTCGAACCCGGCCTTGACCAGGTTCGCCGCCATCGGACCGCCCATGATGCCCAGGCCGATGAAGCCGATCTTCGTCATCGCCGCCCTCCCAGCCAGCCGAACGAGTCCTCGGTGCGCCCGCTCGGCACGTATTCGAGCCCGACATACCCGTCGTAGCCCGCCTCGGCGAGTTTCGCCAGGTAGCCGGGGATGTCCAGGGCACCGGTGCCGGGCTCGTGGCGGCCGGGCACGTCGGCGACCTGGACGTGCCCGATCCGCGCGGCGTGGTGCGAGATCACCGCGTCGAGGTCGTCGCCGTTGGTGCCGAGGTGGTACAGGTCGAACAGCAGCGCGACGTTGTCCCGGCCCAGCTTGTCGCACACCGCGAGCGCGTCCGCGGCGGCCTTGAGCGGGTAGTTCTCGATTCCCGACAGCGGTTCGAGCACGAGCCGGGCGCCGATGCGGGCGGCGGCCGCCGCCGCTTGGTCCAGTATGGACAGTGCGTGCTCGTCCTGCGCGGTCGGGTCGAGGCCGTCGATGCGGTTGCCGTACAAGGCGTTGAACGTGCGGCAGCCCAGCCGCTCGGCGATGCCGACCGCGATCGCGACGCTGTCGGCCAGCTCCTGCTCCCGGCCGATCCACGACACCAGCCCGCGCTCCCCGGAAGCCATGTCCCCCGCGAAGAAGTTGAGGCTCACCAGGCGCACGCCCGCGTCGGACACCGAGCGCACGAACGCGTCCACCTCGCGGTCACCCGGGTGCGCGGTGTCGAACGGCCACCAGTACTCCACCGCGGTGAACCCCGCCGCGCGGGCGGCCTCGGCGCGTTCCAGCAGGGGAAGCTCGGTGAAGAGGAGCGAGAGGTTCACGTCGTACCGCATGCCGCCTTCTTCCAGATAGCGGAAAGTCAATTCCGTATGTTGAGAATACCGGGATGGTCTTCCCCTGGTCAACGGGCTACCGTGCCAGGAGTGGAGCTGAGAGCCGAGTTCACCACTGAACCCTTCCGCGGCGAAGGCGAGCCTCCCGAACACGCCGTCCGCGCTCGCGAAGCGGCGGTGAAGGCCGGGCTCACGGTGGATTTCGGCCCGCTCGGCACCACCGCGTCCGGCGACTCCGACGCGCTGCTCGACGCCCTGCCCGCCATCGCCCGTGCGGCGCTCGACGGCGGTGCCACGCGCTTCACGCTGCAACTGTCCGCAGGGGACGGTCCGCCCGTCGTCGAACCGGCGCCACAGCTGGCCCGGCTCATCCGCGAGGTCGAAGCGCAGCTGGGCAGCCCGCTCGCCGACCTCGACCGCGCGGGGAAGCAGCGGGCCGTGCGCCTGCTGGAGGAACGCGGCGCGTTCGCCCTGCGGAAAGCCGTCGTCACCATCGCCTCCGCTCTCGGGGTCACCAGGTTCACGGTCTACAACTACCTGAACCGCGAGCATTGACTTCAACAAATTGTTGACGGACTATCAAGCGGTGCCCCTCGACCTGACCGGGTTCAACTCCGCACCTGCCGCCGAACTCCGGCCGGTGCTCAGCGCGTGCCTGGACGTGCCGCGCTGGGTGGAGGCGGTGCTCGCCGGGCGGCCGTACAGCGACGTTGACGCGCTCCAGGCCGCCGCGGACCTCACGTTGACGCCGGACGAGATCCACCGCGCGATGGCCGCACATCCGAGGATCGGCGAGCGGGCGAGTGGCGCGTCGAAGACCGAGCAGTCTGGAGTGGACAGTGCCGCGGCCGAGAAGTTCCGCAGCGCCAACGCCGAGTACGAGGCCCGCTTCGGGCACGTGTTCCTCGTGTGCGCCAGCGGCCGCAGCGGGGACGAACTGCTGGCGAACCTGC
Source organism: Amycolatopsis sacchari (assembly GCF_900114035.1). Classification (GTDB taxonomy): domain Bacteria; phylum Actinomycetota; class Actinomycetes; order Mycobacteriales; family Pseudonocardiaceae; genus Amycolatopsis_E; species Amycolatopsis_E sacchari. The sequence goes on from NZ_FORP01000021.1 coordinate 113,070, forward strand.
GTGAGCGCATGGCCAACGACCCCGACACCGAACTGGCCGTCGCAGGCCGGGAGCTCGTCAAGATCGCCCAGCTGCGGCTGGCGAAGGAGGTGCACGGGTGAGCCTCGTGACCACGCACGTGCTCGACGCCGCGAAAGGCCGTCCCGCCGCGGGTATCGCGGTGCGCCTGGAATCCGGCGGAAAGGTCCTGGCCGAAGGGGTCACGGACGACGACGGGCGCGTCCGCAACCTCGGGCCGGACGAGCTGGCGCCGGGCGTGTACCGCCTGGTCTTCGACACCGGCGAGTACCTCGGGCCGGACGGCTTCTTCCCCGAGATCACCGTGACCTTCCGGATCGCCGACGCGCAGGCGCACCACCACGTCCCGATCCTGCTCAGCCCGCACTCGTACACCACCTACCGAGGGAGCTGACCCGTGGCGATCACCCTGGGGCCCAACCAGTACGGCAAGGCCGAGGTCCGGCTGGTGACGGTGGACCGCAGCACGCCGGTGCACGAGATCAGGGACCTCACGGTGTCGACCTCGCTCCGGGGTGACCTCGCCGCGACGCACCTGCACGGCGACAACGCCGGCGTCCTGGCGACGGACACGCAGAAGAACACGGTGTACGCGTTCGCCAAGGAAAGCCCGGTCGGCGAGATCGAGGACTTCGCGCTGCGGCTGGGGCGGCGCTTCGTGCGCGGCAACATCACCGGCGCCCGCATCCTGATCGACGAACACGCCTGGCAGCGGATCCCCGTGGACGGCAAGCCGCACGAGCACTCGTTCTCCCGCGCGGGAGACGAGAAGCGCACGACGGCGGTGACGGTGGACGGCGACCGCGCGTGGGTCGTCTCGGGGCTGCGTGACCTGGTGGTGCTCAAGTCCACCGGTTCGGAGTTCCACGGCTTCCCGCGCGACGAGTACACGACGCTGCCGGAGACCGACGACCGCATCCTGGCGACCGCGGTCACCGCGCGCTGGCGCTACCAGGGCTCCGGGATCGACTGGGCGAACAGCTTCGGCGAGATCCGGCGCCTGATGTTGGAGACGTTCGCCACGTTGCACAGCTACTCGCTGCAGCAGACCCTGTACGCGATGGGCGAGGCGGTGCTGCGTGAGCGGCCGGAGGTGGCCGAGATCCGGCTCTCCCTGCCCAACAAGCACCACTTCCTGGTCGACCTCACCCCGTTCGGCCTGACCAACGACAACGAGGTCTTCTACGCGGCCGATCGCCCGTACGGACTCATCGAAGGTACGGTGATCCGCGACGACGCCGAAGACGCCGGACTCGCCTGGCACACGCTTCCCGCATTCTGAGGAGTCGCATGACCGCGACGGCGTCCACTGTGGACACCCACCCCGTCGACCGTAAACCCCCCGCCGCACAGCTGGTCGTCGGTGGCGTCCAGCACGTCGCCGCGATGTACGCCGGGGTCGTCGCGCCGCCGTTGATCATCGGCGGCGCCGTGGGGCTCTCGCCGGGGCAGCTGAGCCTGCTGATCAGCGCGAGCCTGTTCACCGCGGGGCTCGCGACGTTGCTGCAGACGCTCGGCGTGTGGCGCTTCGGCGCGCGCCTGCCGCTGGTCAACGGCGTCACGTTCGCCAACGTCGCCCCGGTGCTGGCGATCGTGCAGCAGCACGGGCCGCGGAACGCGCTCGGGCTCGTCTACGGGGCGACGCTCGTCGGTGCCGCGCTGATGGTGCTCGCCGCGCCGTTCTTCTCCCGGCTGACGCGGTTCTTCCCGCCGCTGGTGACCGGCACGGTGATCACGCTGATCGGGGTGTCGCTGCTGCCGGTGGCGGTCGGCTGGATCTCGGACCAGCAGGACAGCGTGCAGCCGCGTGGTCTCCTGCTGGCCGGGATCACGCTGCTCGCGGTGCTGGCGTTCAACCGCTTCCTGTCCGGGTTCCTCAGCCGGATCGCGTTGCTGCTCGGGCTGGTGGTCGGCACGCTCGTGGCGTGGCCGCTGGGGCAGGTCGACACGTCGACACTGCGGGACGCGCCCGCGTTCGGCGTCGCGAGCCCGTTCCACTTCGGCGCGCCGGCGTTCGACGTCGCGGCCATCGTGTCGATGGCGATCGTGATGCTCGTGATCATGGCGGAGAGCACGGCGGACATGCTCGCACTCGGCGAGGTCGTCGGCAGGCCCACGACGCAGCGCACGCTCGCCGACGGGCTGCGCGCGGACGGGCTCGCCACCGCGGTGAGCACGGTCTTCGGCGGGTTCGCGTGCACGGCGTTCGCGCAGAACATCGGGCTCGTCGCGCTGACCCGCATGGTCAGCCGGTACGTGGTGGCGGCGAGCGGGGCGATCCTGGTGCTGCTGGGGCTGTTCCCGGTGGCGGGCGGGATCGTGGCGCTCGTGCCGCAGCCGGTGCTCGGCGGGGCGGGGCTCGTGTTGTTCGGCAGCGTCGCGGTCAGCGGGGTGCGGACGCTCGCCCAGGCGTCGTTCGACAGCCCGGCGAACGTCACGATCGTCGCGGCGGCGCTGGGTGTCGGCGTCATCCCGATCGCCGCGCCGCACTTCTACGCGCACTTCCCGTCGGCCGTCCAGACGGTGCTGAACTCGGGGATCAGCGCGGGCTGCGTCGTCGCCGTGGTGCTCAACCTGGTGTTCGGGAAACGGGAACGAAGGTCCGCAGCTGCTCGCTGAGCACGGGCCGGTCGAACGTCTTCAGCCGGTCAGCCCAGGCGAGCAGGGTTTCCCATGGTGGCACGGAAAGCCCGTACTTCCGGATGTCACGCCGGAACGCCGGGAACCGCAACAGTTTCACGGCCGCCGCGAGACCACCGGGGATGCGGGCGGCGAGCGTGATCAACTTGCCCGGCAGGCCCGGCGGGTAGTTGTCGAAGGCCTCGCACGCGACGAGCACCAGCCGCCCGATGCGCTCGGCGCGGCCCTCGGAGATCAGGAACTGCGCGCCGCCCCAGTCGTTGAGGACGAGCGTCACGGGCGGGGACGGCCGCGCCACCGCCACCGCCACGGTCCTGAACCCCTCACACGCCGGTGATGTGCTCCGGCCGCACGGGAACCCTCGTCAGTGCCCGTCCCGTCGCCGCGCGGATCGCCGCCACGATGGCCGGGGTGGACGAGATCGTGGGTGGCTCGCCGACGCCCCGCAGGCCGTACGGCGCGTGCGGGTCGGCCCGTTCCAGCACGTCGATCGACATCGGGGGCATGTCGAGCACCGTCGGGATCAGGTAGTCGGTGAAGGACGGGTTGCGCACCTTGCCGTCCCGCACCTGGATCTCCTCCATCACCGCCAGCCCGAGCCCCTGCGCGGACCCGCCCTGGATCTGGCCCAGCACCGCCTGCGGGTTGAGCGCCTTCCCGACGTCCTGCGCGCAGTCCAGCGCGACCACCTTCACCAGGCCCAGCTCCACATCCACGTCCACGACCGCCCGGTGCGCCGCGAACCCGTACTGCACGTGGGCGTTGCCCGCACCGGTCTCCGGGTCGAGCGTCTCCGTGGGCCGATGCCGCCACTCGACAGTCTCGTCGAGGACCGCGTCGCCCAGCACGTCCGCCAGGTCCGCCAGCACACCGTCCCTTGTGGACACCAGCTTCCCACCGACCAGGTCGAGATCGGCCGACGCGTGCTCGACACGGCTGAACAGCGCCTTGCGCACCGCCAGGCACGCCGCCCGCACCGCACCGCCCGTCACGTAGGTCTGCCGCGACGCCGACGTCGAACCCGCGTTGCCGATCGAGGTGTCCATCGGCAGGATCGTCACCTGCTCGACGCCCAGCTCCGTGCGCACGATCTGCTGCAGCACCGTGACCAGCCCTTGCCCCACCTCGCACGCCGCGGTCTGCACGGTTGCGGCGGCCTCCCCGCCCACCACCTCCAGCCGCACGCGCGCCGTCGAGTAGTCGTCGAAGCCCTCGGAGAAGCAGATGTTCTTGATGCCCACCGCGTAGCCGACCCCGCGCACGACGCCCTCGCCGTGGGTCGTGTTCGACACGCCACCGGGCAGCGTCCGCAGGTCCCGCTCCCCCTCGGGTTCCGGCGGCAGCGGCTTGGCCGCCAGCCGCTCGAGCAGCTCCGCGACCGGCGCCGGTGAGTCCACGACCTGCCCGGTCGGCATGACCGAACCCTCGCTCATCGCGTTCCTGACCCGGATCTCCACCGGATCGAGCCCGCACGCCTCCGCCAGTCTGTCCATTTGCGACTCGTACGCGAAAGCCGCCTGTACCGCGCCGAAGCCACGCATAGCGCCACACGGTGGGTTGTTCGTGTACGCGCCCCAGCAGTCGATGCTCACGTTCGGCACGTCGTACGGCCCGACGCCCAGCGTCGCCGCGTTCGCCACCACCGCCGGTGTCGAGGACGCGTACGCCCCACCGTCGAGGTAGATGCGCGCCTTGACGTACACCAGTTGCCCGTCCGCGTCGGCGCCGTGCTCGTAGTGCAACGTCGCGGGGTGGCGGTGGACGTGGCCGTAGAACGACTCCTCGCGGTTGTAGACCATCTTCACCGGCTTGCCGGTGTGCAACGCGAGCAGGCACGCGTGGACCTGCATCGACAGGTCCTCCCGGCCGCCGAACGCCCCGCCGACCCCGCCGAGCGTCAGCCGCACCTTCTCCTCGGGCAGCCCGAGCGCGGCCACGATCTGCCGCTGGTCGACGTGCAGCCACTGGGTCGCGACGTACAGGTCGATCCCGCCGTCCTCCGCCGGCACGGCGAGCCCGGACTCCGGCCCGAGGAACGCCTGGTCCTGCATGCCGACCTCGTACGAGCCGGTGACGACGACCTCGGCGCGTGCCTCCGGGTCGCCCCGGCGGATCGGCACGTGCCGCACGACGTTCCGCTCCTCGGCGACGGCCTCCTCGGCGTCGGTGACGGGTTCGAGGACCTCGTAGGCGACCTTGATCCGCTTCATCGCACGGCGCGCGGTCTCGGGGTGGTCGGCGGCGACGAGTGCGACCGGCTCGCCCTGGTACCGCACGACGCTCTCCGCGAGCACGGGCTGATCCGGGTGCTCCAGCCCGTAGCGGTTCACGCCGGGCACGTCCTCGTGCGTCAATACGGCGTAAACCCCGGGCACCGCAAGCGCTTCCGCGGTGTCGACACCCGTGATGCGGGCGTGGGGGTGCGGGCTGCGCAGGGTCGCGCCCCACAGCATGTCCTCGTGCCACAGGTCCGAGGAGTAGGCGAACTCGCCCCGCACCTTGCCGATCCCGTCCGGGCGACGCGGGCTGCTGCCGATGCCGCTCGCGGTGCCGGTGGCCTGCTCGGTCGTCGTCATCGCAACCTCCTCGCGGCCGCGGTCAGCTCCCCGGCCAGCGCGTGCTCGTCGGCGGTGTGCAGCTCCCCGTCGGCCACGACGGTTTCGCCGCCGACCATCAGCAGCTTCACGTCCGGCGTGGCGCCCAGCACGAGCGCCGCGACCGGGTCCTCGATGCCCGCGTAGCGCAGCCCGGTCAGGTCCCACACCACGAGGTCGGCGAGCTTGCCGGGTTCGAGCGAGCCGAGTTCGTGCTCACGGCCCAGGCACCGGGCACCGCCCATCGTGCCCAGCTCCAGCGCGTCCCGGACGGTCAGCGCCGTGGGGCCGCCCCGCTGCCGGGCCTGCAACAACGCCTGGTGCAGCTCCTCCCCCAGCCCGCCGGACTCGTTGGACGCCGCGCCGTCCACGCCGAGCCCCACCGGGGCGCCCGCGTCGAGCAGATCCCGCACCGGGGCGATACCGGTACCCAGCCGGCCGTTGGACGTCGGGCAGTGCGCCGCGCCGGTGCGCGTGGCGCCGAACCGGCGGATCGCCGTCGGAGCCAGGTGCACGCTGTGCGCGAGCCACACGTCGCCGCCGAGCCAGCCGAGTTTGTCGGCGTACTCGGCCGGGGTGCAGCCGAACTCGGCGAGGCACTGGGCCTCCTCGTCGAGCGTCTCGGCGAGGTGCGTGTGCAGCCGGACTCCTTTGCGGCGCGCCAGTTCCGCCGCGCCGAGCATCAGCTGCTCGCTGACGGAGAACGGCGAGCACGGCCCGACCGCGACCCGGATCCGCGCGTTCGGCGAGTCGTCGTGGTGGGCGTCGATGGCCGCCTCGGTGCCGAGCAACGCGGCTTCGGTGTCCTCGACCAGGTTGTCCGGCGGCAAGCCGCCCTGCGACACCCCGCGGTCCATGGAGCCACGCACGAGGTGCGCGCGCACGCCGATCCGCCGCGTCGCCTCGACGAGGGCGTGCATCTGGTCGCCGGCGTCCGCCGGGAAGACGTAGTGGTGGTCGGCGACGGTCGTGCAGCCGGTCAGCGCGAGCCGCGCGAGACCGGCGCTCGCGGCGGCGTGCGTGATGTCCGCGTCGAGCCTTCCCCAGACCGGGTACAGCTCGACGAGCCACTGGAACAGCGTCGAGTCCGCGGCCAGGCCGCGCGTGGCCCACTGGTACAGGTGGTGGTGGGTGTTCACCAGGCCCGGCGTGATCAGGCAGCCGGTCGCATCGACCACGACGTCACCTTCGCCGGGGCCTTCGCCCACCGCGACGATCCGGTCGTCCTCCACCACGACGTGGCCGGACCGGTACTCGGTGCCCTCGGCGTCGACCGTCGCGATCGCCGCGTTCCGCAGGACCGTCCTCATCGCTTCGCCGCCATCCGGACCGCGTCCAGGATCTTCTCGTACCCCGTGCAGCGGCACAGGTTCCCCGCCAGCGCCTCGCGGATCTCCTCGTCGCTCGGGTCCGGCACGCGGTTCAGCAGGTCGTGTGCCGCGACGACGAGCCCCGGCGTGCAGAACCCGCACTGCACGGCGCCCGCGTCGACGAACGACTGCTGCACCGGGTCGAGCCGCTCACCCTCGGCCAGCCCCTCGACCGTGCGCACCTCGCGGCCCTCCGCCTGCCCCGCCGCGACGAGGCAGGAGCACACCGGCACGTCGTCGAGGTACACCGTGCACGACCCGCATTCGCCCTGCTCACAGGCGTTCTTCGAGCCGGGGAGGCCCAGCCGCTCACGCAGCACGTACAGCAGGCTCTCGCCCTCCCACACGTCGTCGGCCTGCCTGGCCTCGCCGTTGACCGTCACGTTCAGGCGCATGCCTGGCCCCCCTCGGAGTTTTCGCGCCACGCCCAGCCCAGCGTCCGCCGGGCCAGCACGGACAGGGCGTGCCTGCGGTAGGCGGCGGTGCCGCGCACGTCGTCGATCGGCTGTGCCGCCGCCGCGACCAGCTCCCCGAACCGGCGCTTGAGCGAGTCCGGCAGCGGCGCGCCCCACGGCAGCTCGGCGGCCAGGAACTCCTCCGCCTCGGGTACCCGGCGCGGGGTGGGCGCGGCGGAGCCGATGGCCGCCCGCACCTGTCCCTCGCCGAGCGCGAGCGCGAACGAGCAGACCGCGATGACCATCGCGTTGCGCGTGCCGACCTTCGCGAACTGCTGGGAGCCGGAGCGCGGCGGCAGGTGCACCGCGGTGATCAGCTCGTCCTCGGCGAGCGCGTTGCGCTTCACCCCGACGTAGAACTCCTCGGCCGGGATCCGACGCGTGCCACGCACCGAGGCCGCCTCGATCTCCGCGCCCGTCACGAGCAGCACCGGATGCGTGTCCCCGGCCGGTGAGGCCGCCCCGAGGTTGCCGCCGACCGTGCCGCGGTTGCGGATCTGCGGCGAGCCGACCGTCCGCGAAGCCATGGCGAGCCCCGGCAGCCGGTCGCCCAGCTCGGTGATGACGCGGGTGTAGGGCACCCCGGCGCCCAGCCGGACACCCGAGTCCGAAGTGGACGATTCGGTGAGCTCGCGGACGCGGGTGAGGTCGAGCAGCGCGGCGGGACGGCGGTGGCCGAAATTCAGCTCGACCATGACGTCGGTGCCGCCGGCGATCGGTACCGCGTCGGGCCGCTCGGCCTTGAGGGCCAGCGCCTCGGCGAGCGTCTGGGGTCGCAGGAAGTCCACCCGGTCAGTACAACGCCGTGACCCACGCCACGGCAACGGCGCGGAAGTACGAACCCACGCCCTGGTCAGGGCCGGTCGTTCGTACTTTCCCCCAGTCCGTGTTAACGCGAAGGTGTGTACGCGGCCAAAGTGCGTTCCGCGGCGGCCGCGGCCACGTTCGGCTGCGCCCCCGCCGCCTCGTACGCCGCGCGCCACGCCTCGTTGCTCGCGGCGAGGTACTTGTAGTACTCGTCCGAGCTCTCCCAGCCCTCCGGGTGCTTGAAACCGGCGAGGTGGACGCCGAGCCCGAGCACGACCAGGTCCCAGCCGATGCCCACCGCACCCGGCCCGAACTGGTCCCACTGCTGCTCGTCGTCGAGCCCCGAGTGCTCCAGCTCGAACATCGTGCCGCCCTTGACGGCTTTCAACCGCACCTCGACCGTCGACGGCGGCGCCTGCCCGAACTCCCACGTCACCTGCAGCAGCCGCGGCGCCTGGCACCGCAGGATCTCACCGTGGGCGTTGTCCTCCAGCTGGTAGCGGCCGCCCACCGTCAGGTCGCCGCTGACCGGCAGGAACCAGCTGTTCAGCCGCTCCCGCTCGGTGCAGGCACCCCACACGTCCTCCGGTTCGGCGACGTAGCCGCGCCGCAGCACCACCGACCGGTCGCCCACCTGCCGCTTGACGGCGCCGATCTGCGCGGCGATGTCCATCCCCTGCTCCTCTCCGAACTCCGCGCCCCCGGTTCACTGTCCCCGGCCCCGCGCGCTCGCGCATCTCCAGCGCACGGCCCGTCACTAGGATCGGCTCGTCATGACCCTGGTGAAGACGCTGCTGGAGATCCCCGAACTGCGCCTGCGGCTGCGCACGGGATCGGCGCTGCTCGACCGCGCGGTCAGCCGGATCTACGTGACCGAGCTGCCCGACCCGAGCCGGTACGTGTCCGCGGGCGAGGTCGTGCTCACGGGCCTGCTCTGGTGGCGGCGGCCGGGGGACGCCGAACCGTTCGTGGCGGCGCTGGCGCGGGCCGGCGTCGCGGCACTGGCGGCGTCGGGCGCGGACACCGAGGGCATCCCCGACGACGTCGTGCGCGCGTGTGCCCGGCACCGGATCCCGCTGCTGGAGGTGCCCGCCGACCTGTCCTTCGCGGTGATCACCGAACGCGTCGTGCTGGCGCTCGCCGCCGACCGCGGCCGCGAGCCGAGCGGGGCGCGCAAACGCTTGCTGTCCTCGGCCGACGCACCCCTGCCGGTCCTGCTGAGGCAGGGCGCGCAGGAACTGGGGGCGCCGTGCTGGGTGCTGTCGGCCACGGGGCGGGTCGTGGGCGGCACCGCCCCGGAGGCGCCGCCCGTCGAGTGGTACACCCCCGGCCGCGAGCGCGTGGTCGCCGACCGGTACACGCTCCTGCCGGTGGGCGGGCGGTTCGCCGTGCCGTGGGTCCTCGCCGTCGGCTCCCCCGAAACCGGTGAGCTCGCCGACGAACTGGCCGGGCTGCTCAGCCTCGCGCGGGCACGCGCCGAGCAGGTGCGCCGCACCGCCGACCGGGCCGCGGAACCGCTGTTCGGCGCGCTCGGGAGCGGCGCGGGCGACCTCGCGGCCGCCTTCGCCGCCACCGGCCGGGCCGAACCGGTGCGGGTCGTGGTGCTCCGCACCCCGGACGACGAACCGGCGCTCGCCGCGGAACTGCTGGCCGAGCTGGTCGCGGACGTCCCCGCCTCGCTGGGCTCACTCGGCGACGACGCGTGTGCGGTCATCGAGGCAGACGAGCAGTGGCCGGACACGGCACGCGCGCGACTGTCCACTGTGGACCTATTCGTCGAGGTTTCCCGTGTCTACGCCGGGATCAGCGGGCCCGCCACGGTGGACGGCCTGCGTGGCGCGGCACAGGAAGCGCTGCACGCCGCGGAAGTCGCTGCCCGCCGCTCGCAGCGGCTGGCCGTCGTCGCGGGCGAGGACGTCGCGGTGCACCGGCTGCTCGTCGCCGGCGCACCCGACGAGCTGCGGCGGTCGGTGCGGGAGCGGGTGCTCGGCGGCCTGCTCGCCTACGACGCCGCGCAGGGCACCGATCTCGTGCACACCGTCAGGGTGTTCCTCGAATGCTCCAGCTCCCCCACCGCCGCCGCCAAGGCGCTGCACGTCCACGTCAACACGCTGCGCTACCGCATCGCCCGCGCGTCCGAGCTGCTCGGCCTCGACCTCAACGACTTCCGCACGCAGGTGGACGTCTACCTGGCGCTTCAGGCCGGGTAGTCCGGCAGGACGAGCCCGTTGTAGACGTCGTCCCGCTCTTCGGGCGTGCCGAGGGTGCCCGCGCGCAGCGCCTCGTTGCGGGCGGCCAATGCCTCCTCCGTCCGCGGGGACAGCGCCCCGCTGCCGCCGAGGGCGAGCGCCTGGTTCCGGTTCACGAAGTCCCGCGCGGCCTCCTCGTAGGCGGTGAACGCCTTGGCGTGGTCGTCCCGCGAGGCCAGCTCGCCCGCCAGCAGGTACGCACCCACGAGCGCGATGCTCGACCCCTGGCCGGAGAAGAAGGACGGGGCGTACGCGGCGTCGCCGACCAGCGCGACCCGCCCGGAGGACCAGCGCGGCAGGTGGATCTGGCTGACCACGTCGAAGAACAGGTCGTCGGCGGTCCGCATCCTGGCGACCAGGTTCGGCAGCTGCCAGACCTGCTCGGGGAACATCGAAGCGACGAGGTCCCGCTGTGCGGCCGGGTCCGCGAAGGCGTCGAACGGCGGGTCCTCCCGCAGGAACGTCAGGAAGCCGTGCACGTCGCCCTGCTCGCGCGGGGCGTAGAGGACGGCCGTGCGCCCGGCGGCGTTCCAGGCGACGCCCTCCTGGGAGAGTCCCAGCTCGTTGGGCACCGTGAACCCGGCGAAGCAGTATTCGAGGTAGCGGTGGAACGGCGCCTCGGGCCCGAACAGCAGCTCACGGGTCCGCGAGTGCAGCCCGTCCGCGCCGACGACCAGGTCGAAGCGACGGCGGGTCCCGCTGCGGAAGGTGACGTCCACGCCGTCGTCGTGCTGGTCGAAGGTCTCGATCGAGTCGCCGAAGAGGTACTCGACGCTGTCGCGCGTGATGTCGAACAGCGCGTTCGCCAGGTCGCCGCGGGGAATCTCGATGTCGTGTTCCTTGTCCCCGCCGGCGAGCTCCTGCGGGGAAACGCTGGTGATCGGCTCGCCCGCCGGGTCCAGGAAGGTGAGCTTGCGGACGTCGACACGGGCTTCCCGCAGGCGCGGCAGGATGCCCATGCGGTCGGCGACCTCGACGGCGGTGCCGCGGAGGTCGATCGGGTAGCCGCCGCCGCGCAGGGCCTGCGCCCGCTCGACGATGGTGACCTCGAAGCCGTAGCGGCGGAGCCAGTAGCCGAGCGCCGGGCCGGCGATGCTGGCACCGGAGATCAGGACGGTGGTCATGGTGGAGTCCCCCTGGTCGATTAGGTAACTTAGGTAGGTTTCTGAAGCCCGAACATATACCTAAGTTAGGTATCTATCAAGGAGGTGGTCATGGCCGAGCCCACGCTGCTCACGCTGCTGCCCCACCTGATGCGGCTGAGCCGGGTGATCGGCCGGGGCCAGCTGGTGGAGCGCGCGATGGCCGCCACGAACTCGGGACTGGACCGGCCGGCCATGTCGGTGTTGTTCCAGCTGCGCATGGCCGAGGAGCCGCTGCGCATCGGTGAGATCGCCGCGCGGATGGAAGTCGCGGGGCCCCACGTCACGCGGCTGGTGCAGGGCATCGAACGGCGGAAGCTGGTGCGGCGGGTGGTCGACCCGCAGGACCAGCGCGCCCGGTTGATCGACCTGACGCCCGAGGGCAGGCAGGTGACGGACCGGTACCTGGAGACGATCCTGGGCTGGTTCGAGGAGGCGCTGGCGGCCTGGCCCGCCGAGGACCGCGACCGGTTCGCCACGCTGACGAAGCGCTTCGCCGACGACCTGGCGAACCGCCTGGCGCTCTTGGACGAGGAGGATTAGGCGGGTCCGGGTGCGGGCCTGCCAGTCAGCCCTCCCGGCGGGCGTAGGCGTCCAGCCGCGCCCGGGGCAACGGCATCTCCGCCTCGTCAAGCGCGCCGCAGTCCAAACCCCGGCACAGGAACATCGCGAGCGCCTGTGCCGTCGCCGGTTCGTCCAGCACGCCGCTGTCGGCCTGGGCCGCGTAGTCACGAAGGCGCGCCGCGGCGGACGGGAGGCCCTCGCGGAAGAACGTGTACGTCGCGGCGAAGCGGGTCGGCAGCTGGTGCGGGTGCAGGTCCCAGCCCTGGTAGAACCCGCGCTCCAGCGAGCGCCGCACGAGGCGCAGGTGCTCCCGCCAGCCCTCCAGCAACCGCTCCCCCACCGGCAACCGGTTCGTCGAGCCGTCCGACAGCCGCACCCCCGTGCCGGCGGCGCTGACCTGCATGAACGCCTTCGCGAAGTCCGCCGCCGGGTGCTCCATGCTCTGGTACGCCGCCGCGATGCCCAGGCCCGCGCTGTAGTCGTACGTGCCGTAGTGCAGCCCGCTGCACCGCCCCTGCGCGGCCTCGATGATCCGCGGCACGGCGACGGCCCCGGAAGCGTCCACAATGGACTGCGAAGTCTCGATCTGCACCTCGAAGCGCAGCGTCCGCTCCGCGAGCCCGTACGCCTTCTCCAGCTCGCCGAGCACGTCCGCCGCGACCGCGACCTGCTCGACGGCCGTCACCTTCGGCAGCGTCACCACGAACCCCCGCGGTAGCTCACCGCCTTCCAGCACCGCGCCGAGGAACAGGTCCAGCGTGCGGATCCCCCGGCGCCGCGTGGCCCGCTCGAAGCTCTTGAACCGGATTCCCACGAACGGCGGCGACTCCCCACCGGCGAGAACCCGGCCGCAGGAAACCGCCGCGGCGTCCTCGGCCTCGTCGCCCGGGTGGCCGTAGCCGTCCTCGAAGTCGATCCGCAGGTCCTCGATCGGCTCCGTGGCCAGCTTGCGCTCCACGCGCGTGACGATCCCGGGGTCCAGCCCCAGCTCCTCGCCGCGCTCGACGAAAACCGCCCGCGCCCGCTCACCCCACTCGGCGAGCAGGCCGGGCGCGTACCGGTGCGCCGGCACGTACACCGTGTGCACCGGCTGACGGCCGGCCGGCTCACCGGGGTACCGCGCCGCCACCCTCGCGTCCACTTCGGACAGACGGGCGTCGGCGGCGTCGTACACCGCGTCGGTGAGCCGGCCCGTCACGTCAGGAGATCCGCTCGTAGGCGGACAGGGTCAGGAAGTCGACGTACTGCTCGGCGAGCGCGACCTCCTCGAACAGCTCGACGGCCGGCGTCAGCAGCTCGGCCGGGATCTGCCCGTCCAGCTCCTTGCGCACGTCGTCGAGGACCGAGCGCACCAGCTCACGCGTGACCTTCTCGCCGTTGTCGAGCGTGATGCCGTTCTGCACCCACTGCCACACCTGCGAACGGGAGATCTCGGCGGTGGCCGCGTCCTCCATCAGGTTGTGGATGCCCGCCGCGCCGTTGCCGCCCAGCCACGAGGCGATGTAGCGGACGCCGACGTCGACGGCGCCCCGCAGCCCGGCCTCGGTCGCCGCGCCCTCGGTCGCCGCCACGTTGAGCAGGTCGTCCGCCGTGACGTGCACGTCCTCGCGCTTGCGGTCCAGCTGGTTGGGCTTGTCCCCGAGGACCTTGTCGAACTCCTCGCGGCACAGGTCCACCATGCCCGGGTGCGCGACCCACGAACCGTCGAAGCCGTCGCCTGCCTCGCGAGCCTTGTCGGCGTGGACCTTCTTGGAGGCGTTCTCGTTGACCTCGGGGTCCTTGCTCGGGATGAACGCCGCCATCCCGCCGATCGCGAACGCGCCGCGCTTGTGGCAGGTGCGCACGAGCAGCTCGGTGTAGGCCCGCATGAACGGCGCCGTCATGGTCACGCTGTTGCGGTCCGGCAGCACGAACTTCTCACCGGCGTCGCGGAAGTACTTGATGATGCTGAACAGGTAGTCCCAGCGGCCCGCGTTGAGGCCGGATGCGTGCTCACGCAGCTCGTAGAGGATCTCCTCCATCTCGAACGCCGCGGGGATGGTCTCGATCAGCACCGTCGCGCGGATCGTGCCGTGCTCGATGCCCAGCTCCTTCTCGGCGTGGGTGAACACGTCGTTCCACAGCCGCGCCTCGAGGTGGCTCTCCATCTTCGGCAGGTAGAAGTACGGGCCCTTGTCGCCGGCCAGCAGCGCGCGCACGTTGTGGAAGAAGTACAGCCCGAAGTCGACGAGCGCGCCGACGCCCTTGCGGCCGCCGAAGGTCAGGTTGCGCTCGTCGAGGTGCCAGCCGCGCGGGCGGACGACGATCGTGGCGAGCGGAGCGTCTTTCCGCAGCTCGTAGTGCTTGCCGTTACTGTCGAGGCTGATGTCGCCCCGGATCGCGTCACGCAGGTTGACCTGGCCGCCGACGACGTTGCGCCAGTGCGGCGTGTTCGCGTCCTCGAAGTCCGCCAGCCACACCTTCGCGCCCGAGTTCAGCGCGTTGATGGTCATCTTGCGGTCGGTGGGGCCCGTGATCTCCACCCGCCGGTCCTGCAGCGCGGGCGGCGCGACCGCGACCTGCCAGTCACCCTCGCGGATGTGCTTGGTCTCGGGGAGGAAGTCGAGCCTGCCGGTCCGCTTCGCCTCCTCGCGGCGCTTCGCGCGGGCGGCGAGCAGCTCGTCGCGCCGGGCCGCGAAGTTGTCGTGCAAGCCGGCCAGGAAATCCAGCGCCTCCGGCGTCAGGATCTCGTCGCCTCGCTCGACCTGTCCGCCGAGCACCTGGACCTCAGACATGCGGCAACACTCCAAAAGACAGACATACGGTTTCTACATGACGGACTATAGTTTCTGCATAGCGGAAGCTCAACGTGAGGAGAGCGGGTGGCCGAGGAGAAGAGCGGGCGCGACGGCAGCGTCCAGTCGCTGCGTCGGGCCTTCGAGCTGCTGGAGCGGCTGGCGGACACCGGCGGCGAGGCGAGCCTGTCCGAGCTGGCGGCGACGTCCGGGCTGCCGATGCCGACCATCCACCGGCTGATCCGCACCCTCGTCGCGCTGGGGTACGTGCGGCAGAACACCAACCGCAGGTACGCGCTGGGGGCGCGGCTCATCCGCCTCGGCGAGAACGCGAGCATGCAGTTCGGCACGTGGGCGCGGCCGCTGCTGGCGGAACTGGTCGACGAGGTCGGCGAGACGGCCAACCTGGCGGTGCTGGAGCGCGACGAGGTGGTGTACGTGGCGCAGGTGCCGTCGAAGCACTCGATGCGCATGTTCACCGAGGTCGGGCGGCGCGTCCTGCCGCACGGGACGGGCGTCGGCAAGGCGATCCTGTCGCAGCTGCCGCCGGAGGAGGTGCGCGCGCTGCTGGAGCGGACCGGGATGCCGTCGTACACCGAGCACACGATCACCGATCCGGAGGAGATGCTGCGGCACCTCGCCGTGATCGCGCGGCAGGGCTACGCCGTGGACGAGAGCGAGCAGGAGCTGGGCGTGCGCTGCGTCGCCGCGCCGCTGACCGGCACGCCCGCCCCCGCGGCGGTTTCGGTGTCAGGGCCGGAGGGCCGGCTGACGAAGGAGGCCGTGTCGCGCATCGCCCCGGCGGTGCAGCGCGTGGCGGAGACGCTGTCGGCCCACCTGGCGAACGAGGACCTGAGCGCCTAGGCGGCGAAGGGGTCGGTGTCGTCTTCGGGAACGCGGTTCCTCACAACCTTTTCGTGGATGGCCCGGAGTTCGGGCCGCGCGACGTAATGACGGCCCCGCTTCTCCCCGGCGGCTTCGAGCAGACCGGCCGTCACCAGCGCCCTGAGGTCACGGCTCGCCGTGGCATCGGTGATCTCCTCGGGGGTGTCCTGGAAGTAAGCGCGGTAGGTGGCGTTGCGCACCCGGAGGCCGACCATCGCGTCGAAGAGCGCCATGATGCTCCGCTCCGGCAGCCTGTGCTTCTCCACCAGCAGTTCCAGCTCGGACCACATCCGGCTGCTCTCCCGGATCCGGCGGAGCATCGTTCTGGCCTGGCGGACGTGGGCTGTCATCGTGAACCGGATCCACGGCCGCGCGTCACGACCGGGCTGCCACGTCCCGCCGCCCACCATCGCCAGGACGTCGTAGTACGCCTGCGTGTTACGTCCGAGGTACTCCTCGATGCTCATGAACACCGGGTTGAGGACTCCACTGCGGGCGAGCACGAGGCTCTGGAGACAGCGCGCCATCCGCCCATTGCCGTCGCGAAACGGGTGCACCATGACCAGGTTCAGGTGGGCCATCGCCGCCCGGACGATGTCCGGGCAGTCCGCCTTCTCGTTCAACTCGGTCGCGAGTTCCCTCATGAGGGCGGGCACCTGCTCGATCTCGGCACCTTCGTGCACGATCTCGCCGGTCGCGTCGTTGCGCACGTAGATCGGACCGGCTCGCCACCGGCCCGGCCGGTTCTTGAGCGCGTAGCTGGTCATCATGTAGTGCAGGCTTTTGAAGAGCTGGTCGCTGTAGGTGAAGTCGTCGTCCTCGGCCACCTGCAGCACGTACGTCATAGCCTCGCGATAGCCGCGCAGCGCGAGTCGTGTCTCCTCGTCAGCATCTAGACGAGTAATGCGTAACTCGGTCAGTGGTCGTAGGCGGTGAGGGATCGGGTGACGGGTTGGCCGGTGGCGCGGTTGTGCCAGATGGCGGCGG
>NZ_FORP01000040.1 GCF_900114035.1 Amycolatopsis sacchari
GAACCATCACCGGCAGCAGGCATGAAAGCCATACCCGCTCCACCTGCATCCGCCGATCCTCGCGGACCGCGGACATCCCTGAAAGGTAGGGCGGCGTGACCTCTTCGGATTCGCGGAAGTGGTCAGCACGCCGTGCTCCCCATCTGCTCCCCGCAAACGCCGACGGCCCGCCGACGATGGTCGTCGACAGGCCGTCTGAACAGCTAAAATAACCGGTGGGCGATACTGGGATCGAACCAGTGACCTCTTCGGTGTGAACGAAGCGCTCTCCCGCTGAGCTAATCGCCCCCGTGCGGTACGAGAAGGAACTCTAGCGCACCCCGGATCGGCTCTGGCAAACGGGTGGTCTTTAGGGGCCAACCCTGCGCGCACGAGCGGGTACGGAGCGAACAACCGAGTGGTGGCAAGCACTGTGTTCGCCCGGTCGCTGCCCGTGTCACCTGCAACGTTGGTGACACGGCGCTGTCGTCCGGCAGGGAAACCGAGCAGTATGTACGCGGTGGACGATCACGAGGCCGGACACCGGGCCTGCTCGGGGACGGGTGAAGATGGGCCACGCGGCCGGTGAACTCATCTGGGTGATTAAGCGTCAGACAGAGAGCGATCCGGCGTGCTGGTGCGTCCCATCAGCAGTACCCCGGCCGGGCGGGCCGTGGAGGGAGACGAAAGGTAAGACCATGCGTAACGATCACGTGACGCTCCGCTCGACGGCGGTGTTCGACCTGCTGGCGCCGCGCACTCCGGCGGTGCCGGTCAAGGTGGAGCTGCGCTACGACACCCGCGACCCGTACGCGGTCGTCGCCGCCTTCCGCACCGGCCGGGCCGGCTGGGTCGAATGGGTCTACGCGCGCGATCTGCTGGCCGACGGCCTGCTCGCCGAAGCGGGTGACGGCGACGTGAGGATCCGCCCCTCGGTGGAGGACCCGGAGTCGGTGCTGATCGAGCTGAACTCGCCCTCGGGGCACGCCATGTTCGAGGCGTCGGCGCAGGAGCTGGCCGACTTCCTCGACCGGACCTACGACGTGGTGCTCCCGGGCAACGAGCACCTGTGGGTCGACGTCGACGACGCGCTCACCCACCTGATCCCGAACGATATGGGCTGATCAGAGCCACCGCGATCACAATGGGTACCCCCCTGTGATCGCGGTTTCCGGGGTCGGATATGGTTTTGCCACACCACGACGACGGGGGCCGGGAGCTCCCGGGTCGCAGGTAACGCGGACGTAGCGCAGCTGGTAGCGCATCACCTTGCCAAGGTGAGGGTCGCGGGTTCGAATCCCGTCGTCCGCTCGGAGGAGCCCACTCGGGCCCGTACGGTGGAGTGGCCGAGAGGCGAGGCAACGGCCTGCAAAGCCGTGTACACGGGTTCGAATCCCGTCTCCACCTCGCGCGATTAGCTCAGCGGGAGAGCGCTACCTTGACACGGTAGAGGTCACTGGTTCGATCCCAGTATCGCGCACTCACTCTTTCCCCAGGTCAGTGGTCTGGCGGTGATCATGACCGGTTCTGGCAGGTTGACTGCGGCGTTTCGAGAGGCTTCGCGTCACAGCCTGAAGCGAGCCACGGGAACCAGCCGAACAGCTTCGCCCGCTCTCCCGGCGTCAAGGCCGCGATCGACGACTACCACCGCGCTTCCAGGGCTCGCAGAATCTGCTGCATGACCGGCGTCACATGATCGTAGATCCGGCTGATCCCCTTCCTCTTCTGCCCCAGCCGCGCCCGCCGCGCCACCGCGGCGACCCTCGTGGAACGTGAACCAGGGCAGGATCGCCGGAATGTGATCTTCCGAACACGGGTCATCCGGGTTCACCCGTCCCAAGCGGGCGGCCAGAACCGCTGCCGGAAGTCTGCTCGCCGCCACGGCTTCCCCTCGGGCGTGCACACCACGAACGGATGCCGGTGACTGTCCAGCAGCTCCTCGTACAGCACCGCGATACTCGGAGGCAGTGGAACCCACCGCGTTCCCGCCGGGGTTTTCGTCCGCCCCTTCTTCCCTCGACGTGGGTGGTGACGGTGAGCGTCAGGGGGCCGAGGCGAAGCACGCGTACGCGGCGGTGCGGCAGGCCGATCCAGGGTGGCAGCGACAACGGCCCTTGAAGGCCCCGTCCAGCTCCGTCAGCTCAAGATCCGGGGCCTGGGAAAGCAAGTCAACGGCCATCTCCAGGAGGCGACGGCCCACGACGAGGTCATCCACGGCGCGCTCGTCGTTGTGCTGGTGCCGGAGGAGGTCCGCGGTTGCCGCCTCGATGGCGTGGTCGAGGCGGGTATCGAGGTCGGTGCGGTGGTGAGCGTCGTTCACGGTGGTTCAGACGTCTTCTGCGGCGGTAGTGGGACGCGGCCAGTGCTGTCGGTCGGCGACATACGTCCCCTTGGAGCGCACGGTGATCATCAGGCCACGAAAGCGCAGGAGCCGAGTGGCGTGACGGGCTGTACCCAGCGAAACGCCGTATTCCTGCGCCAGCCGACGTTCTGACGGCAACGGCGTGTTCGGGGCCAGGTCACCGGACTCCATGCGGGAGGCCAGATGCCTGGCCATCTCCTCGTACGGGGTCGCGGCTCGGCCAGGACCAACCGGGCGGCAGGCTGGTTCGGTTGGGGCGCAGAGGATGCGTGACCTGAGCAGCCCGTTCCTTCTCGACGCGAGCGATGAGGACGGCCACCGGCACGCGCTCGCGGCGAATACGGCGCTCCGCTAGCCAGCGGCGCGTCAGCCACCCCAGCCAGATCAGGAGCCATGGTCCGAAGTAGACGCAGGCGACCAGTGAACTGCGGGCTGAAGCCAAGACCTGGGTGGAGATCGCCGAGGTGTTCACCCATCGCTACCACGTCAACATGCGCACGGCGTTGCGGCTGGTGCGGGGCTGGAGTCAGCGCGACGCCGCCGATCGATGGAACGAACGTTGGCCTGCCGACCCGAAGACGTTCAAGAACTTCTCCTACTGGGAGCTCTGGCCCGCCGAAACCGGGCACGCGCCCTCGCTCGAGGTGTTGGGGAGACTGGCGGAACTGTATGAGTGCCGGGTGGCCGACTTGGTTAACGACATCGGCGACCATCGACCGGCTGACAGCGCGTTCCGACAGCACCAGCAACTGGCCGCGCTGGAGAAGCCGGACGCCGAACACGCTCGACGTCAGCGCGCCGCCGCATCTCATCGGCAGGCAGCCTCTCCGTCTCCACGATCCCGCGAATCTGCCCGCACTCGCCGCACGTAGCCGTCATCCCGGTCCACCGCTCGTTCGAGCGATGCTGAGTCCTCTCCACAATGTGCCCGCAGGTGGACACCAACCGCCACATGTCCAAGTCTTCCGGCCGTGGCTTCGAGCCGCTGCGTGGAATCGCCCGCGTTCTCTCATGAGCAGCCGGATCGACCGGCGGTGGCGGACAGCAGTAGCCGCAGAGCATCATCCGTGAGTTGCCCACTGACCAGCGGTGCGAACGGCAGTCACCGTGCTGGGCCCGGTATTCCGCGTCGGCGACGTCGTAGTCAGCGCGCTGCTCAGCGGTCATCTTGATCGGCGGCACCCCGGCCCCCAGCCGTCGTTGATCGGGTGTCCGCATCCCCGGCATGCGATACCGGCAGCGACTTGGTCCCGGGTCAGATAGGTCCCGTTCTGTGTCCACTCCTGTTGACGCGTCTCGAACCGGAACTACGGCTACCCCGCCAACCTCTCACCCGTGGGAGCCGCGGGAGGACCGAGCCGACGAGCGATAGCCCCCGGTGTCCGGCCGATCGCGACTACCCGACCCTGGCGGGTTATCGGGAGAACCTGGCGTGATACCGGTGGTGAGCCTGGCGCCGCAGCCGCATCGTGGAGACATGTCACAACAGATCAAGTTCGAGGACGCCGCGCCCGCGACGACCGGCACGATCGCGGTCTTCGGCGCGACGGGGCGACAGGGCGGGGCGGTGGTCGACGCGCTGCTGGACCACAAGGCCACGGTGCGGGCCCTGGTCCGCGACCCGCGGTCCGACCGGGCTCGGGCGCTGGCCGCCCGCGGCGTCGAGCTGGCGGCCATCCGGACCGACGACCCGGCATCGCTGGCCGCCGCGCTGACGGCGGTCGAGGCGTTCTACTTCATGACCCCGGAGGCGAGCAACCTCGAAGAGGTCGAGACGGAGATCCGCATCGGTACCGCGCTCGTCGACGCGGCGGTCGAGGCACGCGTCCCGCACGTCGTGTTCAACTCGGTCTTCGGCGCGGACCGGGAGCGGGGTGTGCCGCACCACGACTCGAAGCACTGGATTGAGGAGTACCTGAGGAAGTCCGGCCTCAGGGCCACGATGGTTCGCCCGACCCCCTTCATGGAGGAGATGGCACCGAGCCTGGAGCACGGGGAGATCGTGCTGAGGCTGCCGCTGCCGGAGGACGTCCCCCTGAAGATGATCTCGGTCAGGGACGTCGGCCGGGTCGCCGCCGCGCTCCTGCTCGACACCGCGGAGACACCCGGCGAAGCCGTCGAGCTGGTTGGCGACGAGCTGACGGGCCCTCAGATCGCCGCGGCGTTCGGCGCGCGCGCCGGGCTCCCGGCACGGTACGAGGCTCTCCCGTTGAGCGTGCTTCCCAGCGAACTCGACAGGGCGATGTTCCGCCAGTTCGCGAAGGCGGGGGAACACCCGTCGGATCTCGGGGCGGTGCGGGCGATCGAGCCGGCCACCCTCGACCTGACCGGGTGGATCCGGTCGACCGGCTGGGCCACGCCCGCCGGTCCCGGCCACAAATGATTTTTCACCTAGAGCGACGAGCACTGGAGCAGACATGAAGGCGATCACCTACACCGAGTTCGGCGGCCCGGAAGTCCTTCGCCTCGAAGAGGTCGACGATCCGCACGCCGGACCCGGGCAGGTGCGGCTGAAGGTCGTGGCGGCAGGGGTCAACCCGCTCGACTCCAAGATCCGCAACGGGTGGCGGCCGCAGCTGGCGCCGCGGTTCCCGGTGATCCCCGGCGTGGAGGCGGCCGGCGTCGTCGACGAGGTCGGCGCAGGCGTGACCGGCGTCGCGGTGGGTGACGAGGTCCTGGGCTGGACCGTCACCGGCGCGTACGCCGAGCACGCGCTGGCCGTCGACTTCGGCCCGAAGCCCGCGGACCTCGACTGGGACCTCGCCGCCGCACTACCCGTCGCCGTCGAAACCTCCGTCCGCGTGCTCGACGCCCTCGGCGTCGGGGAAGGCGACACGCTGCTGCTCCACGGAGCCGCGGGTGTGACCGGCGCCGTCGGTGTTCAGCTCGCGGTCACCCGCGGCGCCACGGTCATCGGCACCGCCTCCCCCGGCAACCACGACTACCTGCGTTCGCTGGGCGCGATCCCGGTCGCCTACGGCGCCGGCCTCGCCGACCGGGTCCGCGAGGCCGCACCGGAGGGAATCGACGCCGTGTACGACGCCGCGGGGGCGGGCGACCTGGAGGTGTCGATCGACCTGCTTGGCGGCACCGACCGGATCATCACCATCGCCGATCAGAAGGCCGCCGAGCTCGGCGTCACCTTCTCCGGACCCGGCGCCCCGTTCGGTTCCCGCCTCGGCGAGTACACCCGCCTCGCAGCCGACGGCAAGCTCACGGTGCGCATCGCGCAGAGCCTTCCGCTGGAGGACGCCGCGAAGGCGCAGGAGCTGAGCGCGAGCGGTCACGCCGCCGGGAAGCTCGTCCTGCGGCCGTAGGTCAGCGCCCCAGCTGCCGCGGCAGCTGACCACCAAGTCGTCCTGCAGCGCCAGCACGTCGTCCACGTGCCGGCGGGCCAGGCCGATGTCGTCGCCGAACCGCCGCATGGGCCGCTGCGGCGGCGAGGGTGGCCGAGGCGAGCCGCGACTCGACGAACTCGCGGAACGATACGCGGGGTGCCGTCATCGAAAGCGGCTCCGGTGAGGCACTGGCGCGGGAAGCCCAATTCCCCCTGGGCGACTGTACGCGGCGAACACGAGCGCGGTGACGTGGTGCCCGTCAAGCGATGTCAACGGAGCGACTCGAGTCGCGGTCATAAGACGCGCGAGCATCGGCGATGTCGGAGATGTGGCTGCTGCTCCACGCGATGAGCGGGGCCGCGGCTTGGAGCAAGCTGGAACCCAGAGGCGTGAGCCGATAGCTGACGCGGGGCGGCATCAGCTCGTGGACGGTGCGGATGATGACGCCGTCGCGCTCGAGACGACGCAGGCTGACGGTGAGCATGCGTTGAGTAACGCCGCTCACAACGCGCTTGAGCTCATTGAAGCGACGAGGACCGCCACCGAGATTGGAAATGATGTAAAGGGACCATTTGTCGGTTATGAGGTCCAAGGCCTCGCGCACGTCACATGTCTCGGCGCCGGCGGGGCTGTGAGCAGCACTCACGGTTACCTCCATGATACCAGGCACACGAATGTGCCTCATTGACCTCGTACCGAACCCAACCCCACGATAGTTCAAGTTGGTTCAAGGCGGTTGTCGCCACGGAAAGTCTGAGGCAACGATGAAAATAACCGTGTTCGGCGTGGGGTTTGTCGGCAGCGCTCTCGTCCGCGAACTGAACTCGCGCCGGCATGAGGTGATCGCCGTTTCGCGGCATCCCGGCACGGACGTTCCGAGCGGAGTGGTCGCAGTCTCCGGAAGCGTGCACGATCGCGGCTTCCTCCAAGAGGTTACCGCCGGCGCGAACGTGCTGGTGTCGGCACTTCCGGCCTGCACCGGCAGCAACGCGCTCGATGTGAGTTCGGCGGTGTTGCTAAGCGCCGCCGAAGCAGTCGGCGCGCGGCTCGGAGTCGTCGGTGGTTCGGCAGTGCTACCGCTGGTCGAGGGTGGTCCACCCCAGGCCGGCACACCGGGATTTCCGGCCTGGCTCATCCCCCGCGCCCAGGCGCATCAGCGGACCCTCGACCTCCTCAGGTCGGCACCGGAACACCTCGATTGGTTCTATCTCGTTCCCGCGGCGGAATTCGGGCCGCATCAGCCCGGGGTCCGAACCGGTCTCTATCGCACGAGTTCCACCGCGCAGGTCACCGATGAGGACGGGCGATCGACACTCGGCGTGGAAGATTATGCGATCGCCTTCGCCGATGAGATCGACTCCCCGAAAACTCATCGCACCTGGCTCGCTGTCGGCTACTGATGATCCTCGTCAAAACCGTATGTTAAATTGATTCACGAAGGACTTATTGTGACCGAAAAGAAGATCATCGCAGTGGTGGGAGCTACGGGCGCTCAGGGTGGCGGGCTGGTGCGCGCCCTTCTGGACGACTGGAACGGACCGTTCGCGGTGCGGGCGCTGACGCGTAACCCCGGCTCGGTGAAAGCGAAGGAGTTCGCCGCGCGCGGCGCCGAGGTCGTTCAGGCGGATCTCGACGACGAGACGAGCCTGCGGGCGGCCTTCGACGGTGCCTATGGCGCGTTCGTCGTCACCAACTTCCGCGAGGAACTGACCGAGGAACAGGAAGCGCTTCGCAGTCGCGCGCGGATGGAGCGGGACCAAGCGGAGAACGCGGCACGCGCCGCCGAGGCCGCCGGGCTCAAGCACGTCGTGTGGTCGACTTTGGAAGACACCCGTCCGCATTTCAAGTTCCTCGGCAGCGATGTTCCGACCCTCGGCGACGGGTACAAGGTGCCGCACCTCGACGCCAAGAACGAGGCGAATGCGTCCTTCGTCTCCCACGGAGTGCCGACGACGTTCCTGGAAACCTCGTTCTTCTACGAGATGTTCATCTACGCGGGCCTGAGCCCTCGCCGCGATCCGGACGGCCGAGCCACGTTGACCATCCCGATGGGAGACAGCACGATGGCGCTCGTGGCTGCCGAAGACATCGGCCGCACCGCTCTGGGGATCTTCCGCGCCGGCGGCCGGTTCATCGGACGCACCGTGGGGCTGGCGGGCACCCACGCCACCGGCGAGCAGATGGCCGAGCTCTTCGCCAAGGTGCTCGGCGAACCGGTCGTCTATCGACCGCTGACCCACGACGAGCTGCGCAACGCGGGATTCCCGGAGGCCCGAGAACTCGGGAACATGTTCCAGTTCTTCACCGAGGCCGCCGATTCCTACGTCGGCAACAGAAGTCTCGACGTCGTCCGGGCGCTGAACCCGCGGCTGCGCACGCTCGAGGACTGGCTGGTCGAGCACCGCGAACTGCTGAAGTCCGCTCTCTGACCGGGGAGAACCCGTGGCCGTCGCCCTCATCACCGGAAGCGCGCGCGGCATCGGCCGTGCCATAGCACGAAAACTCGCCGTCGACGGCTTCGACGTCGTGGTGAACCATCGATCCAACGCCGAAGCCGCCCGAGAGGTCGTCCTGGAGGTCGAATCGGCGGGGCGGAAAGCAATCGCGGTCCAAGCGGACATCGGGGCTCCAGAGGGTCTGCGGGACCTTTTCAGAGCAACGGAAGAACACTTCGGGCGGCTCGACGTCTTCGTCGGCAACGCGGCCGCTACCGCGCTCGCCCCCATCGCCGAGATGTCGGATGCGGACTTCGACCTGCTTTGGAGGACGAACGCCAGGGCCACCTTCATCGGCCTTCGCGAGTCCGCCCGCCGGATGCGCGACGGAGGCAGGATCGTCATCATCTCCAGCGGATCGGTGGTAGCCCTGAATCCCGGCTCGGGCCCCTATTCCGCCACCAAGGCCGCAGGGGACGCCCTCGTGCGGATGGCAGCCAGAGAGCTCGGACCCCGCGGTATCACCGTCAACAGTGTGTTGCCGGGTCCGACCAGGACCGACATGCTGACTGTCGATCCCGGCCTGATCGCCGCACAGACCCCGTTGGGCCGCATCGGTGAGCCGGGGGACATCGCGGACGTCGTGAGCTTTCTCGTGTCACCTGCCGGATCGTGGGTCACCGGCCAGACGTTGGGGGTGGGCGGAGGGCTGTTCTGAGCGATGCGGTCAGTCCGGGCCGCCCCGCGCCGCGCGACAAGTCCTCGTCCTGCGGCTTTCACCATCGCGACCTGGAATTTGGAGAACCTGTTCCTCCCCGGCGGAGACGGCCCGAAAGACCAGCCGTCCTACGACGCCACACCATCACCGAGATGGCATCGGCCGTCCTGGCCGTGCAGGAACTCGGCGACCCCGAGGCTCTCGACGATCTCGCCAGCCGGGTCGGCGGCACGTGGCACCGAGCCGTGTCCGGCGCCTACGCGTTGTACCGCCGCGCCGCCGAGGCCACCGCCGTGCGAGAACTCGCGACGGCCCACCTCCGCGCCCAGCCCGACGCCCGACTCATCGTGCTTGGCGACCTCAACGACGAGCCCACGGCCGCCACGACCCAGATCCTGAGCGGGCCGCCCGGTTCCGAGATCGGCACCGGCGGTTTCGACCACCCCGACCAGGGCGATGCGTGGCGTCTCTGGAACCTCGCGCCATTCATCCCTGGCGACCAGCGGTACTCCCGGATCTACCGCGGCCGCAAGGAACTCATCGACCACATCCTCGTCAGCCACCAACTGGTCAAGCCCCTGCCCACCGTCCGCACCATCAACCAGGCCCTGCCATCGGTCACCGACGACCCCCACCAGCACACGGGCGAATCCGGTTCGGACCACAGTCCGGTCGCCGCGACGTTCGACCTGCCATAGGTATCGGCCTCAGACCCCGCGAGCCACACTTCTTCGTCCTTTCCCGGTTCTGGACCTTGCCGCATCAGCCAAGCCGGGGGCGTTTCTTCACCACTCACCGCTGGACGGTATCGACCTTCGGAACAACGGGTCTTGGCCGGGCTGCTGACCCAGCTCGCCTGACGCGCCACGGCGTACGCCGGGCGGGTACGAAGACCCGCCCGGCCCCGCGTCACTTCGTCAGGAACTCTTCCAGGCGCAGCGCCCGGTTGACGATCCGGACGTCACCGATCCAGCCGTGGAACACGTTGTCGATCGCGCCGCCGTACTCGTGGCCGCCGAGCAGCCACGTCAGCCCGAGCGAGGTGATGCCGATCGAATCGGTCGACGGGTTGTCGGCGACCAGCGCGCTTTCCACGTACAGCTTGGTGTGGTGCCCGTCGTTGACGACCGCGATGTGCCACCACTGGTCCTCGGCCAAGCCGTGGCTCCAGTTCGTGGTCGGGTAGGTCTGGTTGAGCGGGTAGCAGTTGAACTGCACCTCGCGGCCGTTGTTCGTGGTCATGAGCTGGGCCACCGGCTCCTTCGGGTCGGTGTTCTTGCCGTACTTGCCGGCGTTGCCGGCCTCGCCCCAGCGCGACAGGACCGGCATGTTCCCGTTGTTGCCCGAGTCCCAATCGCGCGGGATCTTCACGAACGCCTCGATGGTGTAGCCGCTCTTGAACGTCTCGGTGTTCAGCGGCGCGCGCGAAGCGGTCGTGAGGTACGCGCCGTGCAGTGGGTTCTTGCCACCCACGAAGCGCAAGCTCGCGTGGCCGGGCTGGTCGGGGTGGTGGTCGGCGGACCAGGTGAGCGCGTCGGCGGCGGAACCGGGCACCGACAGCAGCGTGAGGTCGTTGCCGTGGCCCGAAAGGTCACGCACTCGCTGGCTCGCGGTGAACGGGCTGCCGTCCTTGCCGCCGCCGTCGAAGCGCCAGTACGCGAGCGTGCCCGGCACGAGGACCTTGCTCGCCGGCCGCGCCGGGCGCACCGGGACGGGGATGAAGCCGGCGAAGCGTTTCTCGAAGTCGACCGGCACCGCGAACCGGTCGACGGAGGTCGTCAGGCGCGCTTCGAGCACCTCCAGGCGATTGCGCTCGGCCGGGTCCTTCTCCAGGATCCACGGCGAGATCGTCTCGACGTCGATGGTGTTGCGGTCGAGGTCGAAGTGGTACAGGCGCAGCATGCCGCCGCCGCTCATGTAGCGGTTCTGGTAGTTCGTGATGTGCAGGTGGACGTCGTTGCCCGCGGAGTTCTTCTTGGTCGTGCGTCCCGAGGGCCAGTAGTGGCCGTTGAGCGTCAGGAAGATCTGGTCGTTGTCCTTGATCAGCTCGTCCCACACGGTCTGCCCGTAGTCGCTGAGCACGGCATTGTTCTCGGGGTCGCCGGACTCGTACGGGTAGACCTCGTCACCGTAGGTCGGTGCGACGATCTCGTGGCAGGTGAGGATCACCGGCATGTTCCTGTGGGCCTTGATGACCTGGTTCGCCCACGCGAAGCCCGCTGCCGAGGTGCGCCAGTCCAGTGCGAGCAGCAGCCACTCGCGGCCGGCCGCCCGGAAGACGTGCGCGGTGTTGTAGCCGCTCGCGTCGGAGCCCAGGAACGACTTCTGCCGCTTGAACCGCTGCGGGCCCATCGTCTGCAGGTACGGCGTGGTGCCGCGCGTGTCGTCGCCGGACACGTCGTGGTTGCCCGCCAGCACGCTGTAGGCCACGTTCGCGTTGTCGACGACCTTGAACGCCTTGTCGACCGCTTGGAACGACGTCGCGTCGCCGTCCTGCGTGAGGTCACCGAGGTGGGCCATGAACACGATGTTGTTGTTCGGCGTGCCGCTGTTCGCGATGACGTACCGGAACGACGCTTCCTGCGGTTCCGGGTTGATGCTGTTCTGGCTGCCCCAGTACAGGTACTGCGTGTCCGGCATCACGGCGAGCGTGAACTGTTTGCTCTCGGTGTCGGGATTCCACCGGCCCGAGGGTCTGGCGTCCTCGTTCGCTTCGGCAGGCGCGACGGCCCCCAGCGTGCTCAGCGCGGTCGCCCCGACACCGGCGAGCCCCGCGTTGCGCAGGAACGACCGCCGGTTCGGCCCGAGTTTTTCAGGCATGCTCCACCCCATCCAGGTTTCTTCCGGGAAGATCACCCCGACGCTAGGCACGCTCCCTTGAGCCACGGCAAACGCGAGATGACCGGCGGTGAGCCACTGCCTTACCGGCACCGGCGGAAGTTCGGCGAATCGGTAGAAACGCCTTTTTGTGCGGCACGATTCCCGCCGGCGCGAGTCGACGTCGTCGCGCGCATCCCGCACGGCGGCCCGCTCACACCCGAAGACGACTACGCCACACCCCAGGGTGCCGGCCAGTGAGTGCGCCAGGGACTCCCACGGGGGCGCAACGCCCGCGGCGGGGAGAGGGTGAGGCGGTACCGCCGGCGAGCGGAAATCGTCGCGGACTTCCGCCTCACCCGGGTCGCCGCGGTACGTCCCGCTCTGTCCGACGCGCGACCGGGCGCGTACCCGACCCGAGGAGACCCCCGATGTCCGCCACGACCGGCCCCCGTGCCGACACCTCCGCGGTCCAGCCGTTCTCCGTCCCGGTCGCCGCCGACGCGGAACTGGAGGCGTTGCGCACCCGCATCACGACCACCCGGTGGCCCGACGCGGAGCTCGTCCCCGACTTCTCGCAGGGCGTGCAGCTGGCGGTGATGCAGGAACTGGCCCGCTACTGGGCGGCGGACTACGACCTGCGCAGGTGCGAGACGCGGCTGGGTGCCCTGCCCAACTTCGTCACCGAGATCGACGGGCTCGACATCCACTTCATCCACGTCCGCTCGCCGCACGAGAACGCGTTGCCGATCATCGTGACGCACGGGTGGCCGGGTTCCGTCATCGAGCTGCTGAAGATCATCGACCCGCTGGTCGACCCCACCGCGCACGGCGGGACCGCGGCGGACGCGTTCGACGTCGTCATCCCCTCGATCCCGGGATACGGGTACTCCGGCAAACCGCGGGAACCCGGCTGGGGCCCCGAGCGGATCGCCCGCGCCTGGGACGTCCTGATGCACCGCCTCGGCTACCCGCGGTACGTCGCGCAGGGCGGTGACTGGGGCGCGATCATCACCGACCTGATGGGGGTGCAGGCGCCTCCGGGACTGCTCGGCATCCACACCAACATGGCCGGCGCGGTCCCCGCGGACGTCTGGACCTACCTGGCACGGGACGTGCTGGGGGCGGCCGGGCCGCCGCCGACCGGGTTGTCCGAGGAGGAGAACCGCACCTTCGAGCAGCTGAAGTTCTTCTTCGAGGACGGGGTCGGGTACGGGGTGCAGATGGGGACGCGGCCGCAGACGATGTACGGCCTGGCCGATTCGCCCGTCGCCCTGGCGGCGTGGATGCTCAACCACGACGCGTCCAGCTACCGGGACATCGCCGAGGCCTTCGCCGGGCGCCCCGTCGGCGGCCTGACCCGCGACGAGGTCCTGGACAACATCACCTTCACCTGGCTGACGAACACGGGGCTGTCGGCCGGCTTCTTCGACGTCAAGGGCGTGTCCGTGCCGGCCGCCGTGAGTGTCTTCCCGAACGAGATCTACCGGGTTCCGCGCAGCTGGGCCGACCGGGCCTATCCCAAGCTCGTCTACTACAACGAGGTCGACCGGGGCAACCACTTCGCCGCCTGGCAGGAACCGGCGCTGTTCGCCACCGAGGTGCGTGCCGGGTTCCGGGCACTGCGGTAACCGGGGTGGCGCGCGCCGGTCAGGCCTCGATGCCCGCCACCCGCGACCACACCACCCGGCAGGTCTCCGCCGCCTGGTCGAGCGCCTCGGGAGAAATCGCCGACGCCCGGTAGAACGTGCGCTCGATCATCCAGCACACGGCGTGCGCGAGGGCGCGTGCGCCGTCAGGTCCGTCGTGCGACGCGACGCCGGCGCGCACCAGGATCGCCGTGATGGCGTCGATGAAGATCTCCGCGGTCTCCGTCCACAATGTCCCGATCTCGGGGATGTTCGAGGACTGGTCGAGGGCGACGCGCATGATCAGGCCGTGCTCGCGCCAGCGGTCGCGGGTGCGCGCCACGGCTGTCGCGATCGCGTCCCGGGGAGCCGCGGGGTCGTCGGCCGCCGCGCGCGACTTCTCGCGCAGCGCCTCCACGGTCCTGGCGAAGAGGGCGACGAGCGCCTCCTGCTTGGAGCTGAAGTAGAAGTACATCGACGCGCGGGAGAACCCGGCGCGCTCGGCGATGTCGCTTGTCGTGAGCGCGTCGAAACTCTTCACGGCCAGCAGTTCCTCGAGTACTTCGAGGATCTTCAGCTCGCGCAGGTCCCCTTTGGACGGTGGCGCCGAACGCCGGCGGTCAGTTCGACGCGATCTGGTGCCCGTCCGGGAAGTCGGTGGACCGCGAAAGCTCTTCCCACGCCTCGATGTCCGCGGTCACCGCGGCGCGGCCTGCCGCCACGAGCCGCAACGCGTCCGAACCGAGCACGAGGTGCACCGGCGGCTTTTCCGCCTCGACCACCTTCAGCACGGCTTCGGCGGCCTTGGCCGGGTTGCCCAGCTGGTTACCGCTCGCGGCGAGCCGGGCCGCCCGGATCGGTTCGAACAGCTCGTCGTAGTCCGGGATCGACCGGTCGCTGCGGACCATCGACCGGCCCGCCCAGTCCGTCCGGAAGGAACCGGGCTCGATGATCGTCACCCGCACCCCGAACCCCGCGACCTCCTTGGCCACGGTCTCCATCATGCCCACCACCGCGTACTTGCTGCCGCAGTAGTACGCCAGCCCGGGCACGGTCATCAGCCCGCCCATCGAACTGACCGCGAAGATGTGCCCCGAACGCCGCTTCCGCATGCCCGGCAGCACCGCGTGGACGGTGGCCGCCACCCCGAACACGTTGGCGTCGAACTGCGCGCGCAGCTCGCCCATCGGGGATTCCTCGAACACGCCCTCGTGCCCGTACCCCGCGTTCGCGATCAGCACGTCGACCGGGCCGACGGTGCGCTCGACCTCGTCCACCACGGCGAAGACGGCCTCGTCGTCGGTCACGTCGAGCTGCCGCGCGTGGGCGCGGCCGGGTGCGAGCGCCTCGAACCGCTCGAGGTCTCCGGTCTTGCGCACGGTGCCCACGACGGTGTGACCAGCTGCCAGCGCACCCTCCGCGAAGGCGCGGCCGAGGCCGCTGCTGGCACCGGTGATCAGGAAAGTTCGCTTGGTCATGCCCCAGACTCTACACGACGTCGAAAAAACTCGACACTGTGTCAGACCTCTCGTCCGCGCCAGCCCCCGGCCCGCCGCGCCGGCTTGAACAAATAGTCAAAGGTGCCCGCACAAAGTGTTGTTTGCCCTCCGCGGAAACACCTCCTTAATCTGATCGCACCCATTCGGGTTTCCTGCCGGAAGAACACCGACGAAGAAATGCGGGGACATGTTCCGAGAAAGCCTGCGCGGGATTCGCGTGCTCGACTTCACCCACGTCGTGGCCGGGCCCGTCTGCACGATGACGCTGGCCGACCTCGGCGCGGACGTCGTGAAGGTCGAGCCGCCCGCCGGCGAGATCGGGCGCCGGGTGGGCCCACCGTGGCTCGGCGGCCAGAGCGTCATCTCCCTGAGCGTCAACCGGAACAAACGCAGTCTCGCCATCGACCTGAAAACGCCCGAGGGCAGGCGGATCGTGCGCCGGATGGTGTCGCGGGCGGACGTACTGGTCGAGAGTTTCCGGCCCGGGGTGATGCGCGGGCTCGGACTCGACCACGACACGCTCGCCGTCGCCAACCCCGCGCTCGTCTACTGCTCGATCTCGGCCTTCGGCCAGGAGAGCCCGGCCCGCGACCGGCCCGGGGTCGACGGGGTCATCCAGGCCGTCACCGGGCTGATGAGCACGCTGGGCCACCCGGGTTCCGGGCCGGCGAAGGTGCAGATCCCGGTGGCCGACATGGTGACCGGCTACCTCGCGTCGATCGCGGTCCTGGCGGCCCTGCGCGAGGTCCGCGACGGCAAACCCGGCCAGCACCTCGACGTCAGCCTGTACAACGCGACGATCATGCTGCAGCAGACCAGTTTCGCGTCGTTCCTGACCTCGGCCGCCGAACCGGAGCGGCTGGGCAGCGCCGCGCCCTACGCCGCGCCGAACGAGGCGCTGCCCACGGCCGACGGCTGGATCATGGTCGCCGCGTACGACCCCAAGCGGTGGGCCGCGCTGTGCCGGGCACTGGAAGCCCCCCACCTGACGGCCGATCCCCGCTTCGCCACCAACGCCGACCGCGTCGCCCACCGGCCGGAGCTGCGGGCCGAGCTGAGCCGCCTGTTCGCCCGGCGCACGACGAGGTCGTGGCTGGAAATCCTTGCTTCCCAAGACATCCTGTGTGCCCCCGTGGCCGGGTACCGGGAGGTCGTCGAGTCCGAGGAGTACCGCGCGAGCGGGGTCGAAACGACGGCGGGACCGGTGCGGATGCCGGGCTTCGTGCTGGGACCGTCCCAGCCGGACGGTGCGCCGGACCGGCCCGCGCCGCTGCCGGGC
Organism: Amycolatopsis sacchari; assembly: GCF_900114035.1. Classification (GTDB taxonomy): domain Bacteria; phylum Actinomycetota; class Actinomycetes; order Mycobacteriales; family Pseudonocardiaceae; genus Amycolatopsis_E; species Amycolatopsis_E sacchari. The sequence goes on from NZ_FORP01000040.1 coordinate 16,056, forward strand.
CAGCACTCGGCGGCCGTCCTCGCCGAGTACGGGCTGTCCGGAGCCGAGATCGCCCGCCTTGCCGACCGGGGTGTGATCAGCGCCGGCCCGACGACGCGAACCGAGGTGATCGCGTGAACGACCGCCGCCCCACCTTCGCCGACAAGGGAACGGACAGCCGATGAACGACGAAAACCCCCTCGTGACAACCGATCTCGCCGACGGTGTCCTCACGATCACCCTTGACGCCCCGGAGACCGGGAACGCCCTCGACCTCGCCATGACGGACGCGCTGGCCGGAGCGCTCGAGGACGCCGGGAACACACCGGACGCGCACTGCGTGCTGCTGCGGTCCTCGGGACGGCACTTCTGCACCGGCGGCAACGTCAAGGACATGGCGCGGGGCGCCGACCTGATGGCCGGGACGACCACCGACATCCAGGACCGGCTGCGCCTCGGACTGCACCGGATCACGCACGCGCTGCGGAACCTGGAGGTCCCGTCGGTCGCCGCGGTCAACGGTGCCGCCGTCGGCGCGGGGTTCGACCTCGCCCTGATGTGCGACGTGCGCATCGCCGCGCGGTCCGCCCGGTTCGCCGAGAGCTTCCTGCGGCTCGGCCTCGTGTCCGGGATCGGCGGCGCGTGGTTCCTCACCAGGGTCGTCGGCCTCGCCAAGGCCATGGAACTCACGCTGACCAGCGAGTTCATCTCCGCCGAAACCGCCGCTGAGCTGCGAATCGTCTCGCGCGTCGTCGACGACGACCGGCTGGCGGCCGAAGCCGCGGACCTGGCGCGCACGATCGCCGCCCAGCCGCCCCACGCGCTGCGCATGGCCAAGCGGCTCGTGCGGGAGTCGGCGGAGTCCGGGCTGCCGTCCGCACTGGAGCTGGCGGCCGCGATGCAGGCGATCCTGCTGTCCGGCGACGAACACCGCACCACCGTCAAGCAGTTCCTGGAGAACCGACGCTAGCCGTCTCGACGAGGAGATGCCATGAAGAACCCGGGGATCACGAGGATCGTGGGAGCCTCCAGCATCGGCACGGTGCTCGAGTACTACGACTTCTTCGCCTACGTCGCGCTCACCGGCACGCTCACCCAGCTGTTCCTGCCCGCGGGTGACCCGGTCGTCGCGACGCTGCTCGCCGCCGCCACCTTCGGGGTGTCCTATCTGGCCCGTCCACTGGGCACGGTCATCTTCAGCCCGATGGCCGACCGCATCGGGCGGAAGAAGACGTTCGTGGTGACCCTCGGCGTCATGGGGGGCGCGACGGTCGCCATCGGCTGCCTGCCCACCTACGCCGCGGCAGGCAGCTTCGCCCCGGCCGCGCTGCTGTTCCTGCGCGTCGTCCAGGGCGTCGGGCTCGGCGGGGAGTACGGCTCCGCGGTCGTCTACGTCACCGAGCACGCTCCGCGCGGACGGCGCGGGCGCTACACCAGCGTCCTGCAGAGCACCGCGAGCGTCGGGCTGCTCATCGCGCTGGTGCTGGTCTCCCTGCTCAAGGTGACCCTCACCCCCGCGGCCTTCGCGGGCTGGGGCTGGCGGATCCCGTTCCTGCTGTCCGCGCCGATCGTGCTCGTCGCGACCCTGGTCCGGCTGCGGATGAGCGAGACCCCCGTGTTCACGGACCTGCGGAACTCGGGGCAGCTGGCGAAGTCGCCGCTGCTGGACACGGTCCGCACCTGGAAGTCGTGGAAAGCCATCCTGCTGGGCACTTTCGGCGCGCAGGGCGGCACCTCGGTGACGCTCTACACCTCGATCGTCTACATGCTCTACTTCCTGCAGACCGTGCTCAAGGTCGACGAAACCCACACCAACCTGTGCCTCGCGATCGCGATCGTCCTCGCGGCACCGTGTTACCCGCTGTTCGGGGCCCTGTCCGACCGCATCGGCCGTTCCCGGGTGATGCTGCTCGGCATCCTCCTGTGGGTGCTCGCCGCCTACCCGGCGTTCGCCGGTATCCGCGCGGCCGCCGGGTCCTCGTCGTGGCCGGCGGTCACGGCGCCCATCACCGTGCTGGCGGTCCTGACCGCGATGGTGATGGCACCGCTGCCGGCGTTCATCACCGAGCAGTTCCCGCCCCAGAGCCGCACGACGGGGTTCGGTTTCGCCCAGCAGCTCGGGAACATCCTCTTCGGCGGCTTCCTGCCGTTGATCAGCCTGTCCCTGGTCTCCGCGACCGGGAACCAGCTGGCGGGGGTCGGGTACTCGATCGCCTCACTGCTCCCCTGCCTGGCCGTCACCCTGTTCTGGGGCATCCGGTCGGAGCGGGCCCGTGCCACGGCGGCCGGCCGGAGCGAGGCGCCGGTGTCCTCGCGGACGACCGGTGGCGCATTACGCTGATGAGCGTGACCGCCCGCCGCGATCCCCTGCCGCCGCTGAACCCCACGCGGGTGTTCGCGACGACCGGGCGGCTGCTGAGCATTTCGAAGGCGGCCGCCGAGCTTTCGGTGACCCCCGCCGCGGTCAGCCGCCAGGTGCGTGCTCTCGAACGCTACCTGGGCGTGGCCCTGTTCCACCGGGTGCACGGCGGCCTGGAGCTGACCGCGGCGGGCTCGCGGTACCTGGCCGACATCACGCCGCTGTTCGCCGCCTTGGAGAAGGCCACCGAAGCGGTCCGCGGCGGGGTTCCGGGCACCACGCTCAAAATCCGGTCCCCCGCCACCTTCGCGGTGCGCTGGCTGATCCCCCGGTTCGCCGGTTTCCACCGCGCCCACCCCGAGATCGACGTCCAGCTGACCACCTCACCCGCACCGATCGACCTCGACCGGGAAGACATCGACGCCGGCATCCAGCTCGGTGACTGCGACTGGCCACAGCTGTCCAGCCAGCGGCTCATCCCGAACGAGCTGGTACCCGTGGCCGCTCCGCGGCTGGCAGCCACGCTCAGCGAGCCGGCCCGGACCGCGGAGGCGACGCTGCTCCACTCGCTGGCGCGGATCGACGACTGGGCGCTGTGGCTCGAGGCGGCGGGACTGTCCACAGTCACCGCCCACAGTGGAATGAAGTACGAGACCTCGCTGCTGGCCTACCAGGCCGCGATCGAAGGACACGGCGTCGCGATCGCCCAAAAAGCTCTCGTCGAGAAGGAGCTGGCGGACGGCTCCCTCGTGGCCCCCTTCGACTTCACCCTCGACCGCGGGCGGTTCACCTACTACTTCGTGTGGCGCGCGGACCGGCCGCAGTCCCCCGCGGTGGTCGCGTTCCGCACTTGGCTGGTTTCCGTCATCGCTCACTGACCGTTGTTCCGCAGGAACGCGGTGAGGGCATCGCGGGTCTCGAGGAGCCGGCGCGCCTTGTCCTCCATCTCGTCGCGGATCTCCGCCACCCGGGCCATGATCCCGGAGCACTCCCCTTCGAGCGGACCGGCGTCACCCGTGCACGGCAGGACGCGTTCGATCAGCGTCATGGGGAACCCCAGGTCAAGCAGTGACTTGATGGTCGAGACCACTGCCACCGTCTGCTCGTCGTAGTCGCGGTACCCGTTGGGCTGCCGGACGGACGAGATCAAGCCGAGTTCCTCGTAGTACCGCAGGGATCTCGGACTCGCCCCGGAAGCCCGGCTCAGCTCGCCGATCTTCATGCCTGACGCTCGCTTCCACTTGACTTTGACACCGGTGTAAGAGTTTAGCGTGGTGTTTCCACCGCGAAACCGCTTACGAACGGAATCACCATGAAGGTCTTCATCACCGGCGGGACGGGCTATCTCGGCACCGTCCTCGTCGAGCACCTCGTCAAGGCCGGACACGACGTCGCAGGCCTTGCCCGCTCGGACGCCGGCGCCACCCGCCTGCACGAGGCGGGTGCCACACCCGTAGCCGGATCGCTCAGCGACACCGCCGTCCTGGAAGGCGCCGCGGCGGCCGCCGATGCCGTCGTTCACGCAGCGGTCGACTACGCGATGACCGACGAATCGGCAGCGGTGGAGCTGGCCGCGGTCAAGGCACTGGTCGCCGGCGCCGCATCCGGGACTGTCCCGAAGCCGTTCATCTTCACCAGCACCGCGCTGGTCTACGGGTTCGAGGACGACCGGGACACGTCGGAGGACGCTGTTCTGCCGGAGGTCAGCGCGCAGCCGGTGAAGGTCGCGGCCGAACGCATCGTCCGCGGCGAGGCGGGCATCTCCGGCATCGTGTTCCGCGCCGGGCTGGTCTTCGGCCGCGGTGGTTCCCCGGTCGTGACGGGACTGATCCAGTCCGCCCAGCACACCGGCACGTCGATCTACGTCGGACACGGGGAGAACGCGTGGACCCCCGTCCACGTCGACGACCTCGCCGACCTGTACGTCGCGGCGATCGAACGCCCGGTCTCCGGCGTCTACAACGTCGCCGGCACCGTGCCGTTCACGTTCCGGGCGCTCGCCGGAGCGATCGGAGACCTGACCGGGAAGCCGGTGGCGTCCGTGCCGCTCGAGGTCGCGGAACAGAACTTCGGGCCGGCTGCCCGCATCCTGACGACGACGAGCCGTCTCGATGCGGCCAAGGCCCGCGACACCTTCGGCTGGAGTCCCGCGCCGCGATCGCTCATCGACGACGTCCGTTCCGGGTCCTACGCCGAGGCCGCCGCGAAATGAGCCCGAGCCTGCGGAGCCGGCTGCTCGCCGGCGCCATGACGGTCCTGCGTGCCCGAGAAGAGGGTGACCATCACGCGGAGCACGTTCCGCGACTGGCCGGTGTTCACGCTCGCGCCGGAGACGCCCTCCGGGAAGCAAGCCCTGTACCTGCACGGCGGGGCGTGGGCAGCGGAAATCCAGGCCAGGCACTGGAACCTCGCCGTCCGCACCTCGCGGACCTTCGTCGTACCGATCTTCCCGCTCGTTCCAGCAGTCACCCACCGGGACGTCACCCCCGTGCTCACGGACCTGTGGATGGCGATCGCAGGCGAGGCGCCAACGGCACTCGTCGGGAGCCACAACGGCCTTGAACATGCTTGTCGCCCTTCCCGAAAAGGCCCCCGCAGCCGATACGACAGTGCTGCTGTCCCCGACGTTCGACCTCACGTTCGCCAACCCGGAAAGCGCCCGCATCGCCCCCCGCGATCCGCTGCTGAAGCTCGACCACATCCGCGCTCTCGCCGCAAGTTACGCGGGCCCAGACGGGCCCGACAGCGGACTGGTCAGCCCCGTTCGGGCCCGGGTGGACCACCTCGGCGCGATCACCATCTTCACCGGCACCAGAGATCTCCTGAACCCGGACGCCCACCTCGCCCGGGACGCCCCCGGCACGCAGGTGACCGTTGAAGAGACCGCCGGCATGGTGCACGACTGGATGTTGTTGCCGGTCCCCGAGGCGAAAACGACCCGCGCCCACATCGCTCGCCTCCTGCGGTAGGCAGCACGCGGGCCGTCCACCCGTCGATGGCAGTATAGTGAACGCTACATTCAGATTAGAACAGGAGTGATCGGTCATGGCGCCCCCCTTCGACGACGGTTTGACCATCCTCCCGGTGCCCTACGGCCACCCGGACGCGACGAGGTTCACCGCTGCCCTGCAGCAGATCTACGTCGACCTGTACGCGGTCGAAGACGTCACTCCGATGGACCCCGCGGAGTTCACCCTCCCCAGTGGACTGTTCCTCGTCGGCTACCTCGGCGACGAGCCCGTCGCCAGTGGGGCGTGGCGGGCACACGACAGTCCGGCGCCGGATTTCCAGTTCGGCGATGCCGAAATTAAGCGGATGTACGTCGCCGAAAACGCCCGTGGCCGCGGCTACGCGCGACTGGTGCTCCGCGAGCTGGAGCGGACCGCAGCGCTCGCCGGCCGCAAGCGCGTGGTGCTGGAGACCGGTGTCAGGCAACCCGCGGCGATCGCGCTCTACCGGTCGGCGGGCTACACCGACATGCCCAAGTTCGGCCTGCACAAGGACATGCCCGAAATCCTCTGCCTCGGCAAGGAGCTCTCGTGAGCGGTACCGACGTGAAAGGACGTGCATGAAGATCGGTATCACGCTGCCCAACCTGGTGGGTGGAACCCGGGAGATCCCGGGCTGGGCAGCCACGGCCGAAGAGGCCGGTTTCGCCTCGTTGGGCACGGCAGGCCGCTTCGCCTACCCGGCGGTCAGCGACACCGTCGCACTGGCCGCGGCCGCCGCGGTGACCGAGCGGATCGTGATCGCCCCGGGCTGGCCGGCGGCCCTGCTGGCCAAGGAGGTCGCCGGATCGACGCGGTGTCGGGCGGACGGCTGACGCTCGGCATCGGAGTGGGAGTCCGGCCGGACGACTTCGTGGTCCCCGGGCACGGGGTGGAGGGGCGCGGCCGGCGCCTCGACGCCGATCTGCGCACCTACCGCGGTGTCTGGCGCGGGGAACCGGTGGCGGGCGGAGAAAATCCGGCGGTCCCCGCGGGGACCCGCCAGATTCCGCTGCTGTTCGGCGCACAGAGCGAGCCGGCGCTGCGGCGGGCCGCGCGAGAAGGCGATGGCGTCACAGGTCCGACGGTGCCGGCCGCGATGGTGGGTTCCGTGTTCGACGCGGCCCGCGGCGGGACGCACCAGTCCGCCACGGCTCGTGGGACTCGCCTACTTCGGGTTCGGCGACGTCGAACGACCACGGGCGGCGGTGCGACTTCTACTCCTCCAGGAGTTCCAGGACCTGGGGGCGGACGATCTCGTCTTCCTGCCGGCCGAAAGTGGCATCGACGCGGCGACCCAGCGCAGGCGCCGGCGTGCCGGATCGTCAACCGATGGCGGCGCGCACCGCGGGCACGATCTCGCGTGCCGACCGGGCGCGGGCACGCTCGGCATCCTCCGGGCTGTCCGCGACCGGTGAGAACACGAACCCGCCCGCGCCGAAGTCGTTCACCGCGGTGGTGAGCTCGTCGACCCATTGCCACACCGAACCACCCACCCACGTGCCGTCGGGATTGCGCGTGGTCGGGGCCGTGCTCGCCGACTGCCGGCGAAGCGAGGTCAGCATCTCGTCGGCCGAGCCACCCGCACGGCTGCCGTCGACGTCGCGGATCGCCAGCGGGGCGTCGGTGATCCGGCCGGCCACGTTGTAGATGGTCGAGATGGCCGCCGGATCCCGTCCCGCCTCGTCCGCCGCCTCGTCGATGACCTGCCTGGACGTCCTGACGTACTGGCTCCGCCAGTCGTACCCGCCCCCGGGGTTCCACGCGTCCGGGGACCAGGCCGTCGACCCGGTGGAACTCCCCGTCGAAGACCCCCGCCCCGGCACCGAGCGCGATCCGCCCGCCGGACAGCTCGGACAACGCGCTGACGGTCCTGGCCAGCACGGGTACCGGACGGCACGGTCCGGCACCGCTGTCGCGGGCCGAGGGGCGCCACGAGGTCGTTCTCGGGCGCCAGTTTCGGAGGCGCCTGATGCTCCACAATGGACCTCAGGCACGCTGGCGCACTCAGTTGACGAGGTCGAGGAGCGCGCCCAGCAACTCTTCGGGTGTCTCGACCTGCGGCAGGTGGCCGGTGCGGGGGATCAGCGTGAACGTCGACCGCGGGATCGCGACGGCGTAGGCCCTGCCGTAGTCGGGGTCGACGATGCGGTCGCTTTCGCCCCAGACCACGTGGACCGGGATGTCGAGGGCGCCGAGCCGACCGGCGAGTGCCGGGTCCGCCATGGCCGGGCCGGTGTAACCGATCAGGGCCCGCACGTCCGGGCTCGGTCCGGTGCCGCCACCCGGCGGAACCGGTGCCTTGCTCGGGTCGTGGAAGGAGTGCGCGCGGAGCTCGGCGGGCGAGAGGCCGCTGACGTCGGTCGGCGGGTGGCCGTCGACCTCGATCCCGATCCCGTCGATGATCACCGCGGCGCTGACTCGCGGGCTCTTCTGCAAAGCGATTTCGGCGGCCAGCCAGCCCCCGAAGGAGTTGCCGATCACGGTGACGTCGGTGAGGTCGAGCTCCTCCAGCAGCGCGACGTAAGTCCGTGCCAGCGCCTTGACGTCGGTGAGGCTTTCGGCTTTCGGTGTGCCGCCGAAGCCCGGATGGGTGGGCAGCAGCACCCGCGAACGGGTGCGCTCGGCGAGCAGATCGGCGAAACCGGCCATCGTGGTGACGCCGCCACCGCCGTGCAGGAGCAGGAACGGGCGGGTGCGGTCACGGTCCTGGAGGGTCACCTCGACCGGGCCGAGCGCGCGGGTTTCGGTGCGGGTCGGCCGGAGCGAGCCGGTCGTGGGGAGAGTCGTCATGGGTCCTTCTCGGTCGCACGGGTAGTATCTAAGGAACCTTATATAAGGTTCCTTAGATAAGCAACCTTATTCCAGTCGGTTAGGATGCGTGGCATGAAGTACCGCCCCGGTGATGTCGCGCTGGCCGTCAAGCGCCTGCAGTACCGCCACCACCGCGCGCTCAGCCGCGCGCTGGCGCCGCTGGACCTTTCCCTCGTGCAGTGGGACACGCTGCGGCACCTGCACCGCCGGCCGGACGCCTCGCTCCACGACCTGGCGGTGCTGACCTTCCAGACCGACCAGTCCTTCGGTTCGCTGGCCACCCGGATGGCCGAGCGCGGTCTGATCGAACGGGTTCCCGGCCCCGGCCGGGCGGTACGGCACCGGCTCACCGACAAGGGGGCGCGCCTGCGCGCGGAAGGGCAGGAACTCGTGGACGCCATCGCCGAGTCCTCGTTCCAGAACCTGTCCGCCGCTGAGCTCGACCAGCTGGGCGAGCTCCTGGATCGCGTCCTCGGCCCCGACCCGACGGCTTAGCGACGACCTACCACTCATCGTCCACAGTGGACGTTCTCCTCACTCAGGTCCGCCGCACCGGCGGGACGGCCGGGTGGCGCCGTCGTTGAACCTCGCCAGCAGCGTGGCGAAGGTGCGGACGTCGGATGCCGTCCACGACGCGAGGAGCTCGGCCAGCCGCCCGGTCCGCGCGGCCCGGACCTCGTGGAGCTGCCGCGAGACGGTCGGCAGGGTGACGCCGGCGTGGCACGCCAGCGCGGTGACCCGGCACGGGCCCTGCTCGGCCAGGTGGGCCAGCAGCCGGTACGCGGCGTCGGTGAGCTCGCGGCGCACGTCGCGGCGCGGACGTCCCGACGCGGCCCGGTCCTGGCGGACGAAGACGGCGAACTCGCGTTCGAGGTCCGCGATCGTTCCCTCGTCCAGCGTCATCGCGGGCCGTCCGCGGTCACGGCGTTGGTGGTGCGCAGCGGCACCGCGTACCGGAAGATCGTGCCGGTCGCCTGCCCGTAGGCGTCCTCGACCACGGCCCGGACCGGCGCGGGCAGCCCGGCCGGCCGGGACAGTGACCCACCGGCAGGCACACCCAGCCCCGCCATGACCCTCTGCCCGACGTCGGCGGCCAGCACCGCCCCGAGCGCGGAGACCCCGATCGTGCCCCCGAGGGTCCGGAAGAACGAGACCGAGGACGTCGCCGCGCCCAGCTGGCCCGGGCGCACCTGGTTCTGCACGGCGAGCACCAGGTTCTGCAGCATGACGCCCAGCCCCAGGCCGAGCAGGCCCATCGCGAGCGCCAGCCGCCAGTACGGGGTGTCCCGCTCGGTGAAGCCGAGCAGGGTCAGCCCGCCGGTGATGAGGACGGCCCCGGCGACCAGGAACGGCTTCCACCTCCCGGTGGCCGAGATGATCCGCCCGGCGACGCTGGAGGCGAGCGCGAGGCCGAGGATCTGCGGCAGGGCGAGGATGCCGGCCATCGTGGGCGACCTGCCTTCGGCCAGCTGGAAGTACTGGCTGACGTAGGTCGCCGCGGCGTAGAGGGCGACACCGACCGCGAGGCCCGCGATGATCGCCAGCACGACCGTCCGGGTGCGGAACAACCACAGCGGCAGCACCGGGGCCGCGGCCCGCCGTTCGACCGCGACGAACGCCAGTGCCAGCACCAGCGTCCCGGCGAGCAGGGCCGCGGTCTGCCAGGACAGCCAGGCGTAGCGGTCGCCGGCGAGCGTCACCCAGATCAGCAGGAGCGACGCGGCCGCCGTCAGCAACGCGGAACCGGCCCAGTTGATCTTCACCGAGCCCTTGACGACCGGCAGCTTCAACGTCTTCTGCAGCACGACCAGTGCGACGACGGCGAACGGCACGCCGACGAAGAAGCACCAGCGCCAGCCGAGCCAGCCCGTGTCGACGATAAGCCCACCGATCAGAGGCCCGGCACTGGTCCCGACCGCGAACACCGCGCCGAAGTAGCCGGAGTACCGGCCGAGCTCCCGCGGCGGGATCATCGTCGCGATGATCACCTGGATCAGCGCCATCAGCCCGCCCGCGCCGATCCCCTGCACCACGCGCGCCGCGATCAGCAGGCCCGCGTCGGCGGACAGGCCCGACAGCACCGAGCCGACCGTGAAGACGGTCAGGGCCGCCTGGATGAGCAGCTTCTTCGTGCAGGTCGGCGACGATCGTCGGCAACGCGTTGGTCACGACGGTCGACGACAGGATCGCCACGAAGATCCCGAGGTACAGGCCGGACAGCGCCTGCAGGATCTGCCTGCGGGTCATCGGGTCACCGTGCGGCTTGCTCGACGAGCCTGGTGACCACGTCCGGGCGGCTGAGCATGACCGCGTGGGAAGCGTCCACCTCGGTGATCCGGGCACCGGCGCGGGCGTCCATGAAGCGCTGCAGGTCCGGGCTGATGGCGCGGTCCTGGCGGGTCAGCAGGGCCCACGACGGGATCGTGCGGAAACCTTCGGTGGCACTGGGATCGGTGACGGCACGGGTGTTGGCGGGCCGCTGGGTGGTGGCGAGGTCGGCGGCGAGGGTCGGGTCGAGGTCACCGGCGAAGGCCGTGCGGAACTGCGCCGGGTCGATGGTGACCTCGGCGCCACCGGGCACCGGGGTGGTGATCAGCGGCAGCGGGGTCGCGGACTTCGCGGCGAGGTCGCCGATGGTCTCCCCCTGCACCGGGATGAACCCGGCGACGTAGACGAGGGCCTTCACGTCGGGCACGGCCGTGGCGGCGTTGGTGATGACCGCGCCGCCGTAGGAGTGACCGACCAGCACCTTCGGACCGCCGATGGTGGCCAGGTAGCTCGTGACGTACGCGGTGTCGCTGGTCAGGCCCTGGAGCGGGTCGGCGATGGCGCGCACCGGGTAGCCGTCGCGGCGCAGCCGTTCGATCACGGGGTTCCAGCTCGAGGAGTCCGCCCACGCGCCGTGGACGAGCACGACGGTCGGCTTCGGGGCGCCCGGTGAGCCACCGGTGGCCGAAGCCGTGGCCGACACGGTGCCGGCGAGCAGGGCGAGCACCGCGACACCGCCGGCGGCGAGGCGGGAAATGCGGAAACGCATGGGAAGTCCTTTCCAGAAGACGTGCCGGGGTTCCGCCCCGCCGGGTGGCGGCGGGGCCGGAAGACCGGTGGGACGGGGTCAGCGGCCGTAGGCTTCGAGCAGCCGCAGCCACACCTCGCTGACCGTCGGGAACGCCGGGACCGCGTGCCAGAGCCGATCGATCGGGACCTCACCGGCCACCGCGATCGTGGCCGCGTGGAGCATTTCCGCGACATCCGGACCTACCAGAGTCACGCCGACGACCACCTTGCGGTCCTCGTCGACGACCATCCGGGCGTGTCCCCGGTAGCCCTCGGCGTGCAGCGAGGACCCGGCCGTGGCGGCCAGGTCGTAGTCCACGACCCGGATGCGCAGCCCGGCGGCCTCGGCCTTGGCGGCGGTCAGTCCTACGGCGGCGATTTCGGGGTCGGTGAACACGACCTGCGGCACCGCGCGCTCGTCGGCGGTGGCCGCGTGGCGGCCCCACGGCGCGTCGTCGACGGGTTCCCCCTTGGCGCGGGCCACGATCGCGTCACCCACCGCGCGAGCCTGGTATTTGCCTTGGTGCGTCAGCAAAACCCGCCGGTTCACGTCACCGGCCGCGTAGAGCCAGTCGTTGACCCGCAGGGTGTCGTCGACCGTGAGCCAGGCACCCGGCGTCAGGCCGATGGTCTCCAGACCGAGGTCCTGGGTGTTGGGTGTGCGGCCGATCGCGACGAGCAGCTCGTCGGCTTCGACGTGTTCGCCGTAGGTGAGCGTGATCGCCACCGTGCCGTCGTCGTTGCGCTTGACGGACGCGGCCTCGGCGCCGACGCGCACCGAAACTCCCTTTTCCCGCAAGGAAGACGCGACCAGCTCGCCGACGAACGGCTCGTTGAGGTGTAACACGCCGTCACGGGCCAGCATCGTCACCGAAGACCCCAGCTCGCTGAACGCGGTCGCCATCTCCGAGGCCACGACACCGCCGCCGATGATCGCCAACCGGGCCGGAACCTCCTTCGCCGCAACGGTTTCGCGGCTCGTCCACGGCTTCGCGTCGCGGAGGCCCTCGATGTCCGGGACCAGCGCGCCGCTGCCGGTGGCCACGACGACCGCGTGACGCGCGGTCAGTGTCGTGGTGGTGCCGTCGGCGGCGGTGACCTCGACGACCCGGTCGCCCGCGATCCGGCCGTGCCCGCGGTGCAACGGGATACCGACCGAGTCGAGCCAGGACACCTGGCCTTCGTCGTTCCAGTTCGAGGCGAACTCGTCGCGCCTGCGGAGCACGGCGGCGACGTCGAGCTCGCCCGTCACCGCCTCCCGCGCGCCGGGCACCTGCCGGGCCGCGCGCAACGCCGCCCCGCTGCGCAGCAGCGCCTTGGTCGGCATGCACGCCCAGTAGGAGCACTCGCCGCCGACCAGCTCGCGCTCGACGATCGCGGCGGTCAGACCGCCTTGCACCACCCGGTCGGCCACGTTCTCCCCGACCGGGCCGGCCCCGATGACGACGACGTCGTAGGTGGTCATGTCACTTCCCCTTCGCGGCGCGGCCGAGCCGGATCGCCGAGACGAGGAAGAAGATGCCGCCGAGGACGGCGTAACCGGCCACATTGGTCAGCGAGGGCTTCGCCCCGGAGGCACCGAGGATGAAGTTGGCGCCGGCCAGCACGGAGATGCCGCCGCTGAGGATCATCGGCCACTGCCCGCCCATCCTGCGGCGGACCAGCGCCACGATCAGCTGGACCAGCCCGGCCACGATCGCCCAGGCACCCCACACCCGCAGCACGGCCGGGATACCGGAAGCCGCGGCGACACCGATGCCGATGGTGGCGAGCAGGCTGATCGCCATGTTCACGTACAGCCCGCGGACCGACTTGGAGCCCTTGGCCGACCGGGCGTCCACAATGGCCGAACCGACGTCGAACAGCGGGTAGACGACGACCAGGACGATCCCGGCCGGCCCCAGCCCGGATTTGGTCGTCAGGAACACCAGGACCGCCCACACGATGGCGAACGCGAAGCGCACGAAGTACAACCGGCGCAGTGCCGGAGCGAACCCACCGACGGCGGGCGAGTCGACTGAAGTCACCAGAATCCCTTCAAAGGCCGCGGGGAACCTCCCCGACAAGACCGAACGTTCTATCTCCCTCAGCATGGCCGCCTCGCGAGGCAATGTCAAGACCGATCGTTCTTTCCGATGTCTTACGCACCGGGAAACCCGGCGGACCTCGGGGATCCGCCGGGTCGGCTCAGGCCCAGCTCCGGTATTCGTCGGCGGGCAGCGGGTGGTCCACGGGTACCACCCGCGAATGGACCGCGGTCAGGCAGCCGGGGCAGAACAACTGGCGGAACACGACTTCCGCGTCGACGTACTCGAGCGGGTCGTGCCAGATGTGCGGTCCCGCCTCGGTGGGCGGCGCGTCGCGGCGGGCGAGCCCGGCGACGAACGCGCCCCCTTCCAGTGGCCCGATTTCCGTTCCACAGTGGACACACGCCACCGTCCCGTCGGCCAGTACGGCGAGGTTGTCGTCCAGTCGCCGCACCTCGCCCAGGTCCGGTGTGCCGATGGGCGTCAGCCCGGTCAGCCCCGCGCCGGAAGCCCGGCGACGCCGCAGTTCCGCGCGTCGCTCCTGGGTCGCCGCCACGTCCACTTCGCCGCCGCGAAGCACGACGCCGTAGACGTCCGCGGCCGCGGCCACCGTCACACGAACCTGCCGCACGTCCTCACGCACGCTTTCGGGCGAGCGGAGCAACGGGTCGCCGTACCCGCCACCGGCCTGCCAGTGCAGGTACAGCGCGTCACCCGGCCCGAGGTGCGATTCGCCTTCGCAGGGCAGCACCTCGATCTCCCCGCCCAGCTCGCCCAGGCCGGCGGGGATGGTGGCCGCCTGGGCGAGCTGGGGCCGGTGGGTTCCGCGCACGACGAGATCGAGCTGGGAATTTCCGGGATACCCGCCGGCCAGGCCGACGTTCTGGTTGGCCACCTTGCCGGTACCGGACACGACCAGCGACATGGTCCCCTTCTGGTCGGGGTGCTGCACGTAGCAGACCGACCCGCTCATCCCGCCCCGCTGCCGCCCCGGGCCGCCGGAGTCGGTCTCCTCCCGCCGCCACAACGCCACGAGGGGGTAGAGGTACTCCGTCATCTCGACGTCCGGTGCCCGCGCCGAGGGGATGATCAACCGGCCGCCGGTGTCGACGCCGTCGTGGTACACCTGCGCGCCGTAGCCGCCCGCCATGACGTCGAAGACCGGCGACACGAAACCCTTGCTGCCCCCGCCGCGGGTGTCCACACCGGACACCACGCACAGGTCCGTGGTGCCGTTGCAGATGGACTGCACGTCGGTGCGGTGGGCGGGTTCGGCGTCCAGCATCTTGGCCAGCACCTCGGCGACGAGGTTGCCCGACCCCCAGGCCGGGCCGAACGGGCCCTTGCCCACCGCGGCCGGGAAGGACGCGTTGGTGATCGTGTCCTCGTCGGTGACGATCTCGAAGCAGCGCATCAGCCCGCCCGCCGCCCACGGGATGTCCCCGGCCAGCAACGGGAGCATCGTGAAGACGATCCCCGCCCGCAGCCCCGGGTAGGGGCAGTTGATGATGCCGGTCTGCTCAGCGGTGCCGCGGAAGTCGAAGACGAGCTTGCCGGCTTCCTTGGTCATCGCGACCTTGATGGCGTGCAGGCCGCGGTCGCCGGTCCCCGACTGCTCCTGGTAGCCGACCGCGGACCACGTCCCGTCCGGCAGGGTCTCGAGCTTCGCGCGCAGCCGCCGTTCGGCGTCGTCCATCATCCGCCGCATCACCGACTTCACGGTGTCGGCGCCGTACTTGGTGATCAGCCGGAGGATCTGCTCGGCCGCGTTCTTGTTGGCGGCGATCTTCGCGCGCAGGTCGAGGCCCACCAGGTGCGGCAGCCGGGACCGGCGGACCCACGCGTCGGCGACGTCGCGCTGCAGCACCCCGCCGCGCACCACCTTCATCGGCGGGGTCGGGACGGCCTCGCCGAAGACGTCCTGCGCGGACGGGCTGAACGAGCCCGGCCGCGGCCCGCCGAGGTCGACCTGGTGGGCGATCGCGGTGGTCCAGCCGAACAGCTTGCCGTCGTGGAAGACCGGCGCGAGGACCGCGGCGTCGTTCTGGTGCAGCCCGCCGCCGATCCACGGGTCGTTGCACAGGAACATGTCCCCCTCGGCGATGCCGGGGTTGTCGCTGCGGTGGCGCAGCGTCCAGGTGATCGCCAGGTCCATCGAGCCGATCAGGCCGATGTTGTACGTGCCGACCTGGACCTGCTCGCCGAGCTCGTCGCAGATGGAGAAGTTGAAGTCGTTGGACTCGGTGACGACGTGCGAGCCCGACATGCGCCGCAGCGTCTCCCCCATCTCCTGGGTGATCGCCCACAGCCGGTGCCGGACGACCTCGTAGGTGAGCGCGTCCACGTCGGCGTCGCCGGTCTGGTGCAGCGGCAGGGACGGCGAGATCTGCCGCAGCAGTTCTTCGCGCGGCATCGGGCGGCTGGTGAACTCGTCCGCGCCGGGGATTCGAGAAGTCATGGTGTCCTCACTGGTAGCGCAGCACGAGGTTGCCGAGGTGGTCGACGCGGCCGGTGACCCCGGCGGGGATCACGACCACGGTGGTCGGGACGTCGACGATCGCGGGTCCGGCGAGTTCGTGGCCCGCCCGCAGCCGGGCGTAGTCGTAGACGGGCGTCATCACGTAGCCGGTCTGGGAGTCGAGGCAGACCGAGCGTTCGCCGAGCAGGGCTTCGCGCGGGTCGGCGCTGTCGGCCTCCGGCACTTCCGGCAGCACGACCGGGAAACCGAGCCCCGCCTTGGCCCGCATGCGGTAGGTGATCGCCTGCACGCCGGCTTCGCGGTAGCCGGCACCGCTGCCGTTGATGCGTTCGTACTGCTCCTCGAAGCGTTCGAGGATCTCCTCGCCGGTGCGCTCGGTGAACTTCGCGTCCGGGACGGCCGTCGCGAGTTCGGTCACCTGCATCGAGTACCGCAGGTCGATCTCGCGGTGCAGCGAGACGTCGTGGAACTTCACCTTCTGCGCCTCCAGCGCGCGCTGCAGGTCGGCCTCCAGCCGCGCGAAGTGCGCCTCGAGCACCGTGTGGTCGACGGGGAACGACGACGGATCGGACAGCTCCGCGCTCAAGGCGACGTCCGAAGCCGCGAGCCCGTACGCCGAGAAGGCCGACGCGACCGGCCCCAGCGGCACGACGACCTCGCGCACGCCGAGGTCCTGGCAGTAGCCGGCGCAGTGCGCCGGTCCCGCTCCCCCGAACGCGTAGACGACGAAGTCACGCGGGTCGTAACCGGCCTGCACGACGGCCCGGCGCAGGAGATCGCCCGCCTGCGCGTTCTGCACCTCGTGGATGGCGATGGCGGCTTCCTCGACGGTGAGCCCGAGCGGCTCCGCCACGTGCACGCGGATCGCCTCCCGCGCGAGGTCCATCCGCAGCGGCTTGCGGCCGCCGAGCAGGCCCCGCTCGCTGAGGATGCCGAGCACGAGGTTGGCGTCGGTGTTCGTCGGCCGCGTCCCGCCGTTGCCGTAGCAGGCCGGGCCGGGCACGGCTTCGGCGCTCTGCGGGCCCAGCCGCAGGTTGCCGCCTTCGTCCACGGACGCGATCGCGCCCCCGCCGGAACCGATGGTGTGCACGCGGATCGTCGCCGCGTTGATCGGGAACTGGTTGACGACCGAACCGGGCGCCATCACCGGTTCGCCGTCGACGATGAGGCCCGCGAGGAACGTCGTGCCGCCGACGTCGGTGGTGATGACGTTGCGGTGGCCCAGCTGCCCGGCCAGGCGCATCCCGCCGACGACACCGCCGGACAGGACGGACCCCACGGTGGTGATGGCGTGCTCGGGGGCCCGGTCGGCGGTGATCGTGCCGCCTTCGCTCTGCATGACGAGCAGCGGCCCCTTGAGCCCGCCTTCCTCCAGGTGCTTCCGCAGCGGCAGCAGGTAGGTGCGCAGCCTCGGGCCGATCTGCGCGTTCATGATCGTCGTGGAGGTGCGCGCGAATTCGCGGATGCGGGGGCTGACCTCCGAGGACAACGTCACGTACACCTCCGGCGCGATCTCGTGGATGAGCTCGCGGACGCGCTGCTCGTGCACGGCGTTCTTGAACGACCACAGCAGGCAGACGGCTATCGCCTCGACACCTTGGTCCACAAGGGACTGTGCGACGCGGCGGACCTCGTCCTCGTCAAGGGGCACCAGGACCTTCCCCGCGTGGTCGATCCGCTCGGTGACCTCCAGTGCCCGGTACTTCGGGATCAGCGGCGCGGGTTTGCGCTGGCGCAGCGTGTCCTGGATTTCGTGCGCGGAGCGGCCGAGCGTGCGGCCTTCGGCGTTCATGATGTAGATCGCGTCGCGGTGGCCCTTGGTGGCGATCAGCCCGACGTCGGCGACCTGGCCCTGGACCAGTGCGTTGATCGAGGCGGTCGTGCCGTGGGCGATGTAGTCGGTCTGCGCGAGCAGTTCGCCGACGCCGATGCCGAGCTCGGCGGCGAGGTCGTCGATCGCGCGCATGACGCCGACTTCGCGGTTCGGCGGGGTGGTCGGTGTCTTGGCCGACACGATCCGCCCGGCGCCGTCGGAGGCGACCGCGTCGGTGAACGTGCCGCCGACGTCGATGCCCAGTGCGTATGGCATTGCGTTTCTCCTGGTGTCCGTTACCGCCGGCGGGCAGTGGCTGTGGTGAGGAGCTCCTCGGGCGGGGCGTCGGCGCCGCCCATCCAGGCGATGTGCTGGTCCGGGCGGACGAGCAGCAGCTGGGCGGGGTACCGGCCGGGCAGGTCGACGACGGTGAGCGGGATCCCGAGATCGCGGGCCACCGTCGTCCACGGCGTCACGGCGACGCCAGGGTCGGTGCGCAGCAAGGTGAAGCCGGGGCCGAGCACGTCGAACACCGGCCGTCCGTCGTCGAGCCAGACATGCGGCAGGCGGAACCCCGGCCGCGCGCGGTCCTGGTAGTCCCCCATGGTGATCTCGGCGTGGTCTTCCCCGCCGACCACCAAGGGCGAGCCCGCGTAGTGGTAGCCGAAGCTGAAGCCGTCAGGGGAATACCGCCGCGGCTCGGTTTCCGCCAGGCGCGCGGCCAGCTCCGCGCGGGCCCGCTCGCCTTCGGGGCCGGGCAGGTGGATGTCCGGGGAGACGTCCGCGAACGAGGTCCGGGCCTGGGCGCCCACGGCGGTCGCGAACTGCTCGCCGACCGGCTTGCGTTCCAGCTCGTACGCGTCGAGCAACTCCGGAGGAGCCCACCCGTGGTGCACGGCGGCCAGCATCCAGCCGAGCGTCGCCGCGTCCTGGATGCCCGCGTTCATGCCGAACCCGCCGACGGGGATCCAGATGTGCGCGGCGTCCCCGGCGAGGAACACGCGGCCGGCGCGGTACCGCTGGGCGACCAGCCGCCGGCCGGTCCAGCGCACCACGCCGAGCACCTCGTGCTCGACGGGCCTGCCCACCGACTCCCGCAGCAGTTGTTCGGGGTCTTCCGTTTCGGTGTCGTGGTCCGGGGCGAAGGCGACGTGGTTGAGCCACAACGACTCGCCGTCGATGGCGATCAGCGAAGCGATCCGGCGGCCGTAGGTCCAGTACGTCCAGGCCCGGTCTTTCGCGGCCAGCCTGCCCAGTTCGGGCGAGCGGACGAAGGTCGACACGAACCGCTGGATCGCATCGACGCCTTCGTACCGGATACCCAGCTGCCGCCGGACGGTGCTGTGCGCGCCGTCGCAGCCGACGACGTACGCGCACCGCAGTGTCCGCCGTTGCCCGGCCCCCTCCACGACGGCCTCGACGTGGTCGTCGTGCTGCCGGAGTTCGACCAGCCGGGTGCCGCGGTCGAGGGTCAGCCCGGGCTGCTCGCGCGCGTGCTTCTCCAGGATGGGTTCGAGGTACAGCTGCGAGATCCGGTGCTGTGGTTCCGGAGTGGGCCAGTTTTCCTTGCCCTTGCCCGCCAAAACGTCTTGCGCGGACGGCAGGTCGATCCGGTAGATCTCCTCGCCGTCCAGCGTCGTCCGGTACTGGATCGACGTCGGATGGTCGGCGGGCAACCCGGCCCGGCGGATCTCGTCGGCCAGCCCGAGGCGCCGGAAGATCTCCATCGAGCGCGCGGACGTCGTGTTGCACCGCGGGTTCACGGGCCGTTGCCCGGTCGCTTCCACCACGTGGCAGGGCACGCCGCGCTGCGCGAGGTCGAGGGCGAGGGTCAGGCCGGCCGGGCCGGCGCCGACGATCAGGATTCCGGTCATGCGCTCAGGAACTCCCCTACCAGCTTGGTGAACTCGTTCGGCCGGTCGACGTGGATCCAGTGCCCGGCGCCCGCCACCACGTGCAGGCGCCCGTGGGGCAGGTGCGCGACCAGGCGCTCGGAGACTGCGACCGGCGACACCCGGTCGCGTTCGCCGTGCAGCGCGAGCACCGCCGTGCCGATCTTCGCGAGGTCGACCGGCGGGTCGCCCTCGTCGTCGGCGAACATCGACCGGAACGCCGCCTCGGCGCCTGGACGGAGTGCTTGCCTGAACCGGAGTTCGGTCAATTCGTCGAGGAGTCCTTTGTGGACGCCCTCGTCCGCGACGAGGCGAGCGAGGGTGGCACGCATGGACTCTCGGCTCGGGTTGTCGTAGAAGGGAACCGCCGTCGGCAGCGGTCCGGTGCCCGCCCCGCCCATGACCACGGCGCGCGCGATCCTTTCCGGCGCGACGGACAACAGTGCCAGTGCCGCGGCCCCGCCTGCGGCGGAGTTGCCGACGACGTGCACGCGGTCCAGCCCGTGGTGGTCGAGGAGGTCGAGGACCTGCCGGGCGCGGGCCAGCGCCCACGCGCGGGGACCCTTGAGACCGTCCGTCCCGGCGATCCGCGTGCCGAACCCGAGCAGATCGGGGGCCAGACAACGGAACTCGCGGTCGAACCCGGCCCGCACGCTCGCCCAGTTGCTCGCGGCGTCCACGCCGGGCCCGCCGCCGTGCAGCAACACCAGTGCAGGCTCGGTCATGCCTCCGTCACCGCGCTTTCGACCGGCCGGTCCGCGGTGGCGCTGACGCCCCGGCCGAACCGGGCGAGCAGGAGCGTCGCGACGGCACCGAGGACGCCGGGGATCGCGAAGAAGCGGAACATCGAAGCCGGAGCCCAGCCCGCCTGCAGCAGGAACCCGGCGACCAGGGGTGCGAGCACTGCACCGAGCCTGCTCACGGCGACCGCCATGCCGAGCGCGGTCGCGCGTGCTTCGGCGGGGTACAGGCTCGGCACGATGACGTTGATCCCGGTGACGGTCCCGTTGAGGAACAACCCGACGAGCACCGCCACGACCAGGGCGAGCGCCAGCGTCCCGAGCGAGAACGAGAACCCGATGAGGGCGACGGCGCCGATGCCGAAGTAGGCCGCGGTCAGCCGTCGCGGGCCGAACCTGGTCACCAGCAGTCCCAGCAGGACCGCGCCCGTCACGCCGCCGAGGCTCAGGAGGACACCACCGCTGATGCCCTGCCGGCTCGACATCCCCGCCTTCAGCAGCAGGCTGGGCGTCCACGAGCTGGCGAAGTAGAACATCAGCTGCGCCACGACGAACGCCACCCAGACCAGCACGGTCCGCACGGCGTTGCTCCCGCGGAACAGCGAGTCGAGAACCACCTTGCGCGTTGTCACTGCCGACGGTGCCGCAGGCAGCTCCTCGACCGGCGTACGGCCGATCGAGACGAGGATCCGGTTGAGCTTGCGCAGCGCCTGCCGGGGACGGCGGGCGACGAGGAAGTCCATCGACTCCGGCAGGAAACGCAGCGCCACCGCGAAGAGGAGCGCCGTGACGATCGCGCCGAACA
The DNA here is from genome assembly GCF_900114035.1 of Amycolatopsis sacchari. GTDB lineage: Bacteria > Actinomycetota > Actinomycetes > Mycobacteriales > Pseudonocardiaceae > Amycolatopsis_E > Amycolatopsis_E sacchari. Next base: position 37,008 of record NZ_FORP01000040.1, read on the forward strand.
GGAAGACCGAGCGCCAGCCGAACGAGCCCAGCAGCAGGCTTGCCGCGATTCCGGCGATCACCGAGCCCAGGCCGTACCCGGTGGTGATGAGCGCGACGACCAGCCCCCGGCGCCGGTGGTTCGCGTACTCGGAGGTGAGCACCGGCAGGCCGGCCGCCATCGCGCCCACGGCCGCACCCGTCACCACCCGGCAGGCGAGCAGCTGGCCGAAGTCCCGGGTCGCGGCGGCGGCGAGCATGCCCAGCGACGCCAGGGCGAGACAGCCGAGGGTGAGCCGGCGGCGGCCGACGCGGTCGCCGAGCGGGGCGAGGAAGAGCCCGCCGACCGCCATGCCGGCCAGCCCGCCGCTGAGCAGCACGCCGACCGACGAGGGCGACAGGCCCCACTGCCGGGTGATCGCGGGGCCGACGAACGAGGTGACCAGCAGGTCGAACCCGTCGACCAGGTTGATCACGAGGCAGAGCGCGACCGCCCTCACCTGGGCGCGGCTCATCGGTGAGTTCTTCACCTGTTCGAGCAAGTTCAAGGGAACCTCGCTTCGTTGCGGCGGTCGGTTGACGTTCCCCCCGGAGAAGCTCTGTATGTAGCGCTCACTCTACAACCTGCGAGACGGGTTGACCAGCACTCGAAACGGGAACGATCCACAGTGGCCGTCGCGGCGACGATTCCTTGAACCGAGCCGATCCCACGCACCGCGGCGGCCCGCCGCCGGCTACCCGGCCGGATCGAGGCGGTGCCGCAGGAGCTCGTCGACTTCCCGCAGGAAGGTCTCGCACACCTCGGCCGGGTCCGACAGGCACCCCGCCACCATCGCGCCGTCGCGCAGCATCACGAAGTGCCGCCCCGCGGGCTCCGGCGGGTTCTCACCGACCTGCGCGAGCAAGTCGGTGACGGTGCGGAGGAACCACTCGCGGTGGTCCAGGACGGCCCGGTGGACCGGGTGCGCGGGATCCGGGTACTCGGCCACCGCGTTGAGGAAGGCGCACCCGCGGAACTGGGCCGACCGGATGCCGTCGGCGATCGAGCCGGCGACGGCGCGCAGCACCTCGTCCGCCGGCAAGCCGCTGGTGAGCGCCTTGCCGAGACCTTCGCGCTCCATCTCGTGAACGCCCTGCAGGTACGCCACGACGAGGTCGTCCTTGCTCGGGAAGTGCCGGTACAGCGTGGCGCGGGTGACCTTGGCCTCCGCGACGATCCGGTCGATCCCGACGGAGTGCAGCCCCTCGGCGTAGAAGATCCGGGTGGCGGTCGCGAGCAGCCTCGACCGCGCTTCCGACACCTGGCCTCGAGCATTCCGCACCATGGGGCCGAGTTTAACAGATAGAACGGTCGGTATCCCGCCGTATTCGGCGCACTCCGTCCGCGATTGGGTAGAGTGATCGCTACATACACGAGAGAACGTTCTGTTCACCTTCACCACTCACCTCCGGGGAAGCTCATGCCGCCCTACCTTTCAGGGATGTCCGCGGTCCGCGAGGATCGGCGGATGCAGGTGGAGCGGGTATGGCTTTCATGCCTGCTGCCGGTGATGGTTC
>NZ_FORP01000039.1 GCF_900114035.1 Amycolatopsis sacchari
CCCCGGCCCCCTCCCCCCACGCCCGCCCCCACCCCTCCCCACCGCCGCACCCCCACCGGTCCCCACCTCCCCCACCCCCACCCACCCCGGCACCCCCACCACGCCCCCTCGGCCTCCTCCGGAGGGCCCGTCGGGACCCTCGCTACCCCCGCCGTGGGGGAGGGGCGGCGGCGTCCCCCACGTTTCCCCCACCTGGCCCCACTGGCGCTCACCTGCGGAAACGCCGGGATTTTCGCTCGGACGGGGGGATCGCCCGCGTTGACTGTGGTGAAAAGTGGGGTACCGTGGTGCGCAGTGGGGCGGAAGGGAGGCCCCGTGGGAGGTGGGGCCGGTGTTCCTCGGTACCCACACCCCGAAACTGGACGACAAGGGGCGGCTCACGCTGCCCGCGAAGTTCCGCGACGCGCTGGCAGGTGGGCTCATGGTCACCAAGGGGCAGGACCACTGTCTCTACGTCTTCCCGCGCGCCGAGTTCGAGCAGATGGCCCGCAAGGTCGCCGAAGCGCCGTTCACCAACGAGGCGGTTCGCGCCTACCAGCGCTACCTGTTCGCCGGAACGGACGAGCAACGCCCTGACGGGCAGGGGCGCATCGCGATCGCGCCCGAGCTGCGGCGCTACGCCGGGCTCAGCAAGGACTGTGTGGTGATCGGTGCGATCACCAGGCTGGAGATCTGGGACGCGCAGGCGTGGCAGACCTACCTGGAGGAGCACGAGGACAGCTACGCGAAAGCGCAGGAAGAGGTTCTGCCGGGCGTGTTCTGACGACGTTGCGGTGAAGGCCGGCACCCACGCCGTCGGGGGGCGGGGGTTCCGGCGAGGACGACTCGACTTCGGATGCCGTGAGGCCTCTGTCCGCTCAGCGGCCCTGGTGCACCTTCCCCGGCACCAGGTCCTCAGCGGGCGGGCGGGGACCTGACGGCATCCGTTTTCTGTACAGCGATGAGGGGGTGGTCGTGGCCGAACACGTGCCGGTGCTGCTCGAGCGTGTGCTCGACCTGTTCGCCCCCGCGCTCGCCGACCGCCCCGCCGTCGTCGTCGACGCGACCGTCGGCCTCGGCGGCCACGCCGACGCCCTGTTGTCCGCCCACCCGCGGCTGCGCCTGATCGCGCTGGACCGGGATCCCAACGCGCTGGAGCGTTCGCGCGAACGCCTGGCCCGTCACGGCGAGCGCGTCGAGTTCGCACACGCCGTGTACGACCGGCTCCCCGAGGTGCTGGCCGAGCGCGGGCTGTCGCATGTGGACGGTGTGCTGTTCGACCTCGGCGTGTCCTCGATGCAGCTGGACCGGGCCGAGCGCGGCTTCGCCTACGCGCGCGACGCACCGCTGGACATGCGCATGGACCCGACGACCGGGCCGACCGCGGCGGACGTGCTGAACACGTACCCGCCGGGCGAGCTGGTGCGCATCCTGCGTGACTACGGCGAGGAACGGTTCGCCCAGCGCATCGTCAAAGCCGTTGTGGCGGAACGGGAACGCGAGCCCTTCACCCGCAGCGAGCGGCTGGTGAAGCTCCTCTACGACGCCGTCCCCGCGGCGAGCAGGCGCACCGGCGGCCATCCGGCGAAGCGCACGTTCCAGGCGCTCCGGATCGAGGTCAACGGCGAGCTGGAAGTGCTGCGCCGCGCGGTCCCCGCCGCCCTGAAAGCGCTTTCCGTCGGCGGCCGCATCGTCGTGGAGTCCTACCAGTCGCTGGAGGACCGCATCGTCAAGCAGGCGTTCGCGGAGCTGGCGCGCTCCCGCACACCACCGGGCCTGCCGGTGGAACTGCCCGGCCACGGGCCGGAACTGAAGCTGCTGACCCGAGGGGCCGAGAAGGCCGACGAAACCGAGACCGAGCACAACCCGCGCGCCGCCTCTGTGCGGCTTCGCGCGGCGGAACGCATCAGGGAGGGCACATGACAGCGCCCACGCGGACCCGGCGCAAGCCGGCCGAGACGCCGTCGCGGACCGGGACGAAGGAGGCCACGCGCGTCGAGCGCCGGTCCTCGCGCACCGGGCAGCGGACGAGCGCCGCGGAGCGCGCGTACGCGCGCCGGGCCCAGCGCGTCGACCTGTTGCGCCGCGGCGAGACCGAGCGGAAGCAGCCGGGCCGCGGGCCGCGGCTGGGCTGGCCGCGTTCCCGGGCGTCGTTCGTGCTGATCGTGATGCTGCTGCTGGCGGCGGGTGTGGCGACCACGCTGCTGCTGTCGACGCAGGCGATCGCGGACTCCTACCGGCTCGAGCAGATCCGCGAGGAGAACGCGAACCTCGTCGAGCAGTCGGAGCTGCTGCAGCAGGGCGTGACGAAGGCCGAGTCGGCGTCGTCGCTGGCGGCGCGCGCCAAGGCGCTCGGCATGGTGCCCGCGGGCAACCCCGCGCACCTCGTGCTGAACCCGGACGGCTCGATCACCGTCGTCGGCACCCCGCAGAAGGCCGTCGGCCAGGCCCCGCCCGCCACCACGACGCCCACCCCGCCCCCGGCGAACCCGGCGGGCACCGCCCCGATCGAGGGTGACGTGGCGCAGGGCGACCAGCAGCAGCCCGCCGTGCAGGGTGGTGGTCAGTGATGCCGGACCGGGGACGGTCCCGCCGGCGCACGTACACCGCGCGGGTCCGCCAGGTCGCGGGCAGGCCCGCGGCGGCCACCGGCAAGGGCCGGTACGTCGCGGTGCGCGTGGTGCTCGTCGGCGTGCTCGTGGTCGCGGGCCTGAAACTGGTGCAGGTGCAGGGGTTCCAGGCCGAGGCGCTGTCGGCGAAGGCGGAGAACCAGCGCACGACGACGATCACGATCCCCGCGCAGCGCGGCGCCATCGAGGACCGCAACGGCGTGAAGCTGGCGTTCAGCGTGGAAACCCGTGCGCTGTCGGTGAACCTGAAGATCATGCGGAAGAACTGGGCGGAGTACGCGCAGAAGAACCCGCAGCTGGGGCAGAACTTCGAGACCCGCGCGGCGGCGGCCGCGAAGTTCATGGCCGCGAAGCTGCCCGGCAAGGTGACCGAGGCCGAGCTGCTCGCCGACTTCCACAAGCAGCAGGACTTCACGTACCTGGTCAAGGACGTCGAGCCGTCGGTCGCGGAGGAGATCACCGGGAAGTTCCCGGAGATCGGCAGCGAGACGCAGGCCGCGCGCGAGTACCCGGGCGACACGCTGGCGGCCAACGTCGTCGGGGTGGCGAACTGGCGCACCGACGACCCGGACGTGTCCAAGCACAACCTGCACGGCATCGCGGGCCTGGAGATGACGCGGGACAGCGACCTCGCGGGGAAGCCGGGGCAGTACGTCGCGGACACCGCGCAGGGCAGCAACAGCGTGATCATCCCGGGCACCGAGCGCGACGTGCAGCCCGCGACCGCGGGCAACGACCTGGTGCTGACGCTGGACTCCGACGTGCAGTACGCGTTGCAGAGCCAGCTGGCGGACTACGTCGCCAAGTCGCACGCGAAGGGCGGCAGCGCGGTCATCATGGACGCCAAGACCGGCGAGATCTACGCGCTCGCCGACAACCGCACGTTCAACCCGAACGACCCGTCGACCTACTCGGACCCGGGGCTGAACCTCGAAGCGGTCAGCACGCCGTACGAACCCGGTTCGGTGAACAAGGTCATCACCGCGACGGCGGCGATCGACACCGGCGTGACCACCCCCGAGCAGGTGCACGACGTGCCCGGCTCGCTGGTGGTGGCCGACCACACCATCCACGACGCGTGGTCGCACGGCACGGTCAAGTTCACCACGACGGGGATCTTCGCGAAGTCGTCGAACGTCGGGACGCTGCTGCTGGCGCAGCAGGTCGGACCGGACCGGTACATGCAGTACCTGCAGAAGTTCGGCATCGGGCAGAGCACGGGGCTGGGCCTGCCCGGCGAGAGCCGCGGTTCGGTGCCGCCGCGCAACACGTGGACCGGCACGACGTTCGGCAACCTGCCCATCGGCCAGGGTCTGTCGATGACGGTGGTGCAGATGGCCGGGATGTACCAGGCGATCGCCAACAACGGGCTGCGCGTGCAGCCGCGGATCGTCAAGGAGGAGGTCCGGCCGGACGGGACGGTGGTGCCGGAACCGGCGCCGCAGTCGGTGCAGGTGGTGAGCCCGCAGACCGCGACGACGGTGCGGAACATGCTGCGGGCGGTCACGCAGAGCGGGAAGAGCGGCAACAGCGGCACGGCGCCGACGGCGGCGCTGGAGGGGTACCAGATCTCCGGCAAGACCGGCACGGCGCAACAGGTCAACCCGGCGACGGGCGCGTACAGCGACTCGCTCTACAACATCACGTTCGCCGGCATGCTGCCCGCGGACAACCCGCGCTTCGTGATCGGCATCCGGCTCGACGCGCCGGACACGACGCTGCCGGCTGGGCACTCGGCGGCGCCGCTGTTCCACGACCTGGCCTCGTACCTCACGCAGCGGTACCAGATCCCGCTTTCCCCCGAGCCGACGCCGTACATGCCCTTGCAGATCAACCAGTGAGGCTCGTGCCACCGCCCGCGGCGCCGCTCCCCGGCGACGCGGGCGTGCCGCGCTGCCCGGAAAACGACGCCGGGACGCGGCCGGCTCGATGGCGTCCGGAATCGCGAGCAACGGTTGCACGCGGGCACGCCGCTGGGACGACCCGTTGTAGGCGGTCGAACCAGCCGTCAGTTCGCACACCGCGCCCAGGATCTGTTCCGGCGTGAATCCTGTTCCTCGACGAAGTGGCAGGTCTTCGACCGCCCCGGCCGCCCCTGTTTCCCTCGCCAACACCGCCGCAAGCCCCACCGGCTCACGGAACCGCCGCGCGTCGTCGGTAACCTTTCCGCCTGTGTCGGTCAACAACGAGGGGCAGGTCCCGGACAGCCCGGTCAAGGCGGCGGTCGCGCCGCCGCGGCCCGCGCGGATCGAGCCGGTTCCGCTCACCACGCTGGCCGCCCGCGCCGACGCGCGGCTGATCGCGGATTCCGCGGCCTGGCCCGGCGAAACGGCGGTCACCGGAGCCACCCTGCGCGCCCAGCACGTCCTCCCCGGCGACCTGTTCGCCGCCCTGCCCGGCGCCAGGGCCCACGGAGCGGACTTCGCCGCACAGGCGCTCGCCTCGGGCGCCGCCGCCGTCCTGACGGACGAGGAGGGGGCACAACGGCCCGCGCTGCGCGACGCCGGTGTCCCCGTGCTGGTGCACCCCGACCCGCGTGGCGTGCTCGGCTCGGTCGCCGCCTGGATCTACGGCGAACCGTCGCTGGAACTGGCCGTGCTGGGCGTCACCGGCACCTCCGGCAAGACCACGACGGCGTACCTCGTCGAGTCGGGGCTGCGGGCGGCCGGCCGCACGACGGGGCTCATCGGCACCGTCGAGACCCGGATCGCGGGGGAGCGGCTCGCGAGCGCCTTCACCACGCCGGAGGCGCCGGACCTGCAGGCGCTGTTCGCGGTGATGGTCGAGCACGGCGTCACGCACGTGCCGATGGAGGTCTCCAGCCACGCGCTCGCGCTGGGCCGCGTCAACGGCACCCGGTTCGCGGTCGGCGCGTTCACCAACCTCTCGCAGGACCACCTCGACTTCCACAAGGACATGCAGGAGTACTTCGAGGCGAAGTCGCTGCTGTTCGACGGCCGGTCGGCCACCGAGGTCGTCGTCATCGACACCGCGTGGGGCCAGGCTCTGGTCAAATCGCACACGATCACCGTGTCCACCCAGTCCGGCGTGGACGCCGCGTGGACGGCGGCCGACATCGACACGACGCCGACCGGCGAGCAGTCGTTCACCCTGCAGGGCCCCGACGGCCGCACCGCCCGCGCGACGCTGCCCCTGCCTGGCACCTTCAACGTCGCCAACGCGCTGCTGGCGGCCGCGATCCTGGACACCACCGGCGTGGGGCTGGACGAGATCGTCAAGGGGCTCGCGAGCGTCGAGGTGCCGGGCCGCATGGAGCGGGTCTACCTCGGCCAGGGCTTCACCGCCGTCGTGGACTACGCCCACAAGCCGGCCGCGGTCGCCGAGGCGCTCGACGCGCTGCGTGCCCGCACCAAGGGCCGCATCATCACCGTGCTCGGCTGCGGTGGCGACCGCGACACCGCCAAGCGCCCGCTGATGGGGGAGGCCGCCGCGCGGCGCAGCGAGGTGCTCATCGTGACCGACGACAACCCGCGCTCGGAGGACCCGGCGCTGATCCGCGCCGCGATGCTCACCGGTGCCCGCGCCGCCCGCGCGGGCTGCCGGGTGCTGGAGATCGGCGACCGGCGCGCCGCCATCACCAAGGCGGTCGAGCTCGCCGAGCCGGGCGACGTCGTGCTGATCGCGGGGAAGGGGCACGAGACCGGCCAGGAGGCCGGTGGCGTGGTGCACCCCTTCTCCGACCGTGAGGAGCTGGCGGCCGCCATCCGGCACCGGCTCGAGGGACAACCAGGAGTATCCGCTTGATCTCGCTCACCCTGGCGGAGATCGCCAGCATCGTCGGAGGGACGGTGCACGACGGAGACGGCGCCACCGTCGTCACCGGCAGCGTCGAGTTCGACTCCCGCAAGCTCACGCCCGGCGGCCTGTTCGTCGCGCTGCCCGGCGAGAAGGTCGACGGGCACGACTTCGCCGCGAAGGCCATCGAGTCCGGCGCGGCGGGCGTGCTCGCCGCACGGCCGGTCGGGGTGCCCGCGGTCGTCGTGCCGCCGTTGCCGCCCGGGCAGGCCCACGAGCGGTCGGTCGCCCTCACCGGCGACATCGACGGCTCCGGCGCGGCCGTGCTGGCGGGGCTCGCCAAACTGGCCCGGTACGTCGTGCGGGAGCTGTCCGCGAAGGGCCTCACCGTCGTCGGCGTGACGGGCTCGTCGGGCAAGACGTCCACCAAGGACCTCATCGCCCAGTTGCTCGAACCGCTGGGCCCCACGGTCGCGCCGCCCGGCTCGTTCAACAACGAGCTGGGCCACCCGTGGACGGCGCTGCGGGCCGACGAGTCCACGCGGCACCTGGTGCTGGAGATGTCCGCGCGCGGCGTGGGCCACATCGCGGACCTGGCGCGGACGGCGCCGCCCCGCATCGGCGTCGTGCTCAACGTCGGTTCCGCGCACGTCAGCGAGTTCGGTTCGCGCGAGGCGATCGCGCAGGCGAAGGGCGAGCTGGTCGAGGCGCTGCCGGAGGACGGCGTCGCGGTGCTCAACCGCGACGACCCGCTCGTGTCGGCGATGGAGAGCCGCACCAAGGCGCGTGTCGTCGGTGTCGGCGAGCACCCCGACGCCGAGGTGCGGGCCGAGAACATCGCGCTCGACGAGCAGGCCCGGCCGTCGTTCCGCCTCGTCACCGCGCAGGGCTCGGCCGAGGTGAAGCTGCAGCTGCACGGGGAACACCACGTGGGCAACGCGTTGTCCGCCGCCGCGGTCGCGCTCGAGCTGGGTTCCACTGTGGACGAAATCGCCACCCGGCTGTCCACTGTGGAGCGCCGGTCGGCGCGCCGGATGGAGGTCACCACCCGGGCCGACGGGGTGACGATCCTCAACGACTCCTACAACGCCAACCCGGAGTCCATGCGCGCCGCGCTCAAGGCGCTCGCCTCGATGAGCCGCGGAAAGCGATCTTGGGCGGTCCTCGGTGAGATGGGCGAACTGGGTGCCGATAGCGTGTCCGCGCACGACGAGATCGGCCGCCTCGCGGTCCGGCTCAACATCGGCAAGCTGGTGGTCGTCGGAGAAGGTGCGGCCCCCATGCACCAGGGCGCCAGTCACGAGGGCTCCTGGGGAGAGGAGTCCGTGCTGGTGCCCGACACCGATGCCGCGATCGCGCTGCTGCGCGAGCAGCTCGAACCCGGTGACGTCGTGCTCGTCAAGGCTTCCAACTTCGCCCAGCTCTGGCGGGTGGCGAACGCGCTGCTCGAGGATGGTGTTGCGTGATCAGCATTCTGGTCGCCGCGGGGATCGGGCTCCTGGTCTCCATTCTGCTCACCCCGTACCTGATCCGGGTGTTCTCCCGGCAGGGGTTCGGTCAGGAGATCCGTGAGGAGGGCCCGCAGGGGCACAAGTCCAAGCGCGGCACGCCCACGATGGGCGGCGTCGCGATCATCCTCGCGATGCTGGCCGGGTACTTCCTGGCCCACCTGATCAACTGGCAGCGGCCCTCGGTGTCCGGCCTGCTGGTGCTGTTCCTGGCGGTGGGGCTGGGCGTCGTCGGGTTCCTCGACGACTTCATCAAGATCCGCAAGCAGCGCAACCTCGGCCTGAACAAGACCGCGAAGCTGGTGGGCCAGCTCGTCGTCGCGGTCGCCTTCGGCATCCTGGTGCTCAACTTCGCCGACAAGTACGGGCTCACCCCGGCCTCGCGGAACCTGTCGTACGTGCGCGACCTGGCGCTGATCACGTTCCCGTCGGTGCTGTTCGTGGTGTTCGTCTACATCGTGGTCTCCGGCTGGTCCAACGCCGTGAACTTCACCGACGGCCTGGACGGGCTCGCCGGCGGCGTGTCGGCGATGGTGCTGGCGACCTACGTCGTGATCGCGTTCTGGCAGGAGCGGCTGTCGTGCGTGAACACCCCGCAGGCGGCCTGTTACGACGTGCGCGACCCGCTGGACCTGGCGGTGGTCGCCGCGGCGGCGGCCGGGGCGTGCATCGGCTTCCTGTGGTGGAACGCGGCCCCGGCGAAGATCTTCATGGGCGACACCGGCTCGCTCGCGCTGGGCGGCCTGGTGGCGGGCCTGTCGATCACGACGCGCACCGAGCTGCTCGCGATCGTCATCGGTGGCCTGTTCATGGTCGAGATGATCTCGGTGGTGCTGCAGATCGCGGTGTTCCGCACCACGCGGCGGCGGCTGTTCCGGATGGCGCCGTTCCACCACCACTTCGAACTCGCCGGGTGGGCGGAAACCACGGTGATCATCCGGTTCTGGCTGCTCGCGGCGATCTGCTGCATGTTCGGCCTCGGGCTCTTCTACAGCGAACAGCTGAGCGCGGGAGGCTGAGCGTGTTCGCCGGACGTCACGTCCTCGTCGCGGGTGCCGGGGTGACCGGGCGCTCGGCGGTGCCCGTCTTGCTGGAGCTGGGGGCGCGCGTCACCGTCACCGACGGCGACGCCGCGCGGCTGGCCGAGTTCGAGGGCACCGGCGCGGGGACCGCGCTGAGCCTGGCGGAGCCGCCCGCCGACGTGGACCTCGTGGTCACCAGCCCCGGCTGGCGGCCCACGTCGCCGCTGCTCGTGGCCGCCGCGGAGGCGGGCATCGAGGTGATCGGTGACGTCGAACTCGCCTGGCGGCTGGGGCAGACGCGGGAAAAGCCGCCCGTGTGGCTCGCGGTCACGGGCACCAACGGCAAGACCACGACCGTCGGCATGCTGGAGTCCATCCTGCGTGCGTCCGGGCACAACGCGATCGCCTGCGGCAACGTCGGTTACGCCGTGCTCGACGCCGTCCAGGGCGGGTACGAGGTGCTCGCCGTGGAGCTGTCGAGCTTCCAGCTGCACTGGTCGAACACGCTCGCCCCGCGGGCCGCCGTCGTGCTCAACCTCGCCGAGGACCACCTGGACTGGCACGGCTCGATGGAGGCCTACGCGGCCGACAAGGGCAAGCTGCTGGAGCGCGCCGAGGTCGTCGTGCACAACGCCGACGACGCGTGGTCCACGCGCCTGGCCGCCGCGAACGAGTCCGCGCGGCACGTCGGCTTCCGCCTGGACACCCCCGCGCCGGGGGAGCTGGGCCTGGTCGAGGACCTGCTGATCGACCGCGCGTACGTGCTCGACCCAGCGACGAGCGCCGAGGAGCTGTGCACGGTCTCCGACGTGCGCCCCGCCGGACCGCACAACGTCGCCAACGCGCTCGCGGCCGCCGCGCTCGCCCGCGCGTACGGCGTGAGCACCGAGGCGGTCGCGAAGGGGCTGCGGGAGTTCCAGCCCGGTGCGCACCGCGCGGTCGAGGTCGGCGAGGTCGACGGCGTCCGCTACATCAACGACTCCAAGGCCACCAACCCGCACGCCGCGGCGGGTTCGCTGCTCGCGCACCCCGGCGTCGTCTGGATCGCGGGCGGGCTGCTCAAGGGCGCGCACGTCGACGACCTCGTCGCCGCCGTCGCCGACCGGCTGCGCGGGGCGGTGCTCCTGGGTACCGATTCCGGGGTGATCGCCGCCGCTCTCGCGCGACACGCGCCGAATGTCCCCGTCCGGACCGTCCCGCCGGGTCACGATGAACCCATGAGTGCGGCGGTAGAGGCGGCCCGAGTGCTGGCACGTCCCGGTGACGTCGTGCTGCTGGCACCGGCAGCGGCATCGATGGACCTGTTCCGGGACTACGCCCACCGTGGGAACGCCTTCGCTGAGGCGGTGCGTGAACTCCCGCGGCGGCGTGGATGACGGCGCTCGAAGACAGACCCCAGGCGGAGGAGCCGCGCCGGGAACGGCCGGAGCGCCGGATCGGCACGGTCTACACGGCGCTGACGGCGTGGCTGTCGCGCCCGCTGGCCGACTTCCACCTGGTGCTCGCGCTGACCGGGTTGCTGACGTCGATCGGCATCGTGATGGTGCTGTCGGCGTCCTCGGTCGCGTCGGTCGACCCGGCCACCGGCTCGGGCGTGTACTCGCTGTTCAAGAAGCACCTGGTGTTCGTGCTGTCCGGCTCGGTCGTGTTCTACGTGGGCCTGCGGCTGCCGCTCAAGCGCATCCGCGCGCTGTCGTCGATGGCGGTGCTGGTCTGCCTCGGCATGCTCGCGCTCGTGCTGACGCCGCTGGGCTCGGCGGGCGGCGGCGCGCAGCGCTGGTTCGTGATCGGCTCGTTCTCGGTGCAGCCGGTGGAGTTCACCAAGGTCGCGCTCGCCCTGTGGGGCGCGCACGTCCTGGTCACCAAGTACGGGCTGCTGCACCAGTGGCGGCACCTGCTCGTCCCGGTGGTGCCGGTGGCGCTGCTGATGTTCGCGCTCGTGATGGCGCAGCCGAACCTGTCCGGCACGATCACGCTCGGCGTGGTGCTGGCGTCGCTGCTGTGGTTCGCCGGGGCGCCGAAACGGTTGTTCGCGGTGCTGTTCGCCGGCGGGATCGCGGGCGTGGTGGTGCTGGCGCTGACGGCGAGCTACCGCGCCGCGCGCGTGCTGTCGTTCCTCTCGCCCGCCAACGACACCAGCGGCGCGGCCTACCAGGCCACGCAGGCCAAGTACGCGCTCGCCGACGGCGGGCTGTTCGGCAAGGGGCTGGGGCAGGGCCCGTCGAAGTGGGCGTACCTGCCCAACGTGCAGAACGACTTCATCTTCGCCGTGATCGGCGAGGAGCTCGGTTTCGTCGGCTGCGTCGTGGTGATCGGGCTGTTCGTCGGGCTGACCATCGTCGGGCTGCGCATCGCCACCCGCAACCTCGACCCGTGGATCCGCATCGTGGCGGGCACGCTGACCGTGTTCACCGTGTCGCAGGCCGGGATCAACATCGGGTACGTGGTCGGGCTGCTGCCGGTCACGGGTGTCACGCTGCCGCTGATCTCGGCCGGCGGCACCTCGATCTGGGTCACGATGTTCCTCATGGGCGTGCTCGCGAACGCGGCGAGGCACGAACCCGAGTCGGTCGCCGCACTGCGTTCGCAGGGACCGGGTAAATTCGGTCGCCTCCTGCGGTTGCCCGCGCCCGACGTCTACCGCCCACCCACCCGGCGGCGAGGCAGCGGACGCGCCACGGCCTCCCGGGGGGCCCGGCCGTCCGCGCGCCGGACCCGTTCTGCCCAGCCGGCGGAGCGGCGGCGCGCGGCGCGGGACTACGGTAGACGTTCGACGCGAAGAGGAACCACGTGAGCAAAGCCGTGAGCGGGCGGGCCCCCACCGTCGTCGTGGCGGGTGGCGGCACCGCCGGACACATCGAGCCCGCGATGGCGCTCGCCGACGCGGTGAAGCGCCTGCGGCCCGACGCCACCGTCGTCGCCCTCGGCACCCCGAAGGGCCTGGAGAACGAACTCATCCCCCGGCGGGGGTACCCGCTGGAGCTGATCCCGCCGGTGCCGCTGCCGCGCAAGCCGACCGCCGACCTGCTGCGCCTGCCGCTGAAGGTCCGCGACTCGGTGAAGCAGGCGCGCGCGGTGCTGGACCGGGTCGGCGCGGACGTCGTGGTCGGTTTCGGCGGCTACGTCTCGCTGCCCGCGTACTTCGCGGCGCGCGGGCGGGTGCCGATCGTCGTGCACGAGGCCAACCAGTCGCCGGGCCTGGCGAACCGGGTGGGCGCGCGGTTCGCCGCCCGCGTCGCCGTGGCCGTGCCGGGCACGCCGCTGCCGGGCGCCGAGGTGATCGGCATCCCGCTGCGCCGGTCCATCACGTCGCTGGACCGCGCCGCGCTGCGGGCCGAGGCCCGCAAGCACTTCGACCTCGACCCGGACGCGCCGACGCTGCTGGTGTTCGGCGGTTCGCAGGGCGCGCGGTCGATCAACAACGCGGTTTCCGGTGCGGCGAAGGACCTCGCCGACGCCGGGATCGGCGTGCTGCACGCGCACGGCCCGAAGAACACGCTCGCCGTGCAGGAGTTTCCCGGCCGCCCGTCGTACGTGCCGGTGCCGTACCTGGAGCGGATGGACCTGGCATACGCGGCGGCGGACATGGTGCTGTGCCGTTCGGGCGCGATGACGGTGGCCGAGGTGTCGGCCGTCGGCCTGCCCGCGGTGTTCGTGCCGCTGCCGATCGGCAACGGCGAGCAGGCGACCAACGCCAAGCCCGCGGTGGACGCCGGTGCCGCGCTGCTGGTACCGGACGCGGAGCTGACCCCGGCGAAGGTGGCCGAGCTGGTCGTCCCGCGGCTGACCGATCCGGCCGAGCTGGCGAAGATGGGCGCGGCGGCGGTCGGCATGGGCCACCGCGAGGCCGACGAGGTGCTGGCGCGGATCGTGCTGGAGGTGGCGGAATGAGCGTTCCCCCGCAGCTGGAGCGCGCGCACCTGATCGGCATCGGCGGCGCGGGCATGAGCGGGATCGCCCGGATCCTGCTGGCGCGCGGCGCGAAGGTGTCCGGTTCGGACGCCAAGGACTCGCGGGCGTTCCTCAGCCTGCGTGCGCAGGGCGCCCGGATCGAGATCGGGCAGCGCGCGGAGAACCTCGGTGAGCCGAGCGCGGTCGTGGTGTCCACGGCCATCAAGGAGACGAACCCGGAGCTGGCGGCGGCGCGCGAGCGCGGGATCCCGGTGCTGCACCGGGCGCAGGCGCTCGCGTTGCTGATGGAGGGGCACCGGGTCGCGTGCATCGCCGGTACCCACGGGAAGACGTCGACGACGTCGATGCTGACGGTCGCGTTGCAGCACTGCCGCCTCGACCCGTCGTTCGCGATCGGCGGTGACCTCAACGAGTCCGGCGCGAACGCGCACCACGGCGAGGGCGGGATCTTCGTCGCGGAGGCGGACGAGAGCGACGGTTCGTTCCTGACGTATTCGCCTTCGGTGGCCGTGGTGACCAATGTGGAGCCCGATCACCTCGACCACCACGGCACACCCGAGGCCTACACGGCGGTGTTCACGGAGTTCGTGAAGCGCATCCAGCCGGACGGGCTGCTGATCGTGTGCGGGGACGACGCGGCGGCGAGCGCGCTGGGCGAGCAGGCGGGCATGCGCGTGCAGCGGTACGGCCGCACGGTCACCGGCGAGGACGACGCGCGCGTGCTGGACTACCGGGCGACCGACACCGGCGGCATGGTCCGGATCTCCCTGCGGGGCGAGGAAATCCTCGTGCCGGTCGCGGTGCCGGGCGAGCACATGGCGCTCAACGCGGTGGCCGCGCTGCTGGCCGGGATCGAGCTGGGCGCGCCCGTCGACGGGCTGGCCGAGGGGCTCGGCGCGTTCGGCGGGGTGCGGCGGCGGTTCGAGTTCAAGGGCCGTGCCGGGGACGTGCGGGTGTACGACGACTACGCCCACCACCCGACGGAGGTCGCGGCGCAGCTGCGGGCGGTGCGGCACGCGGCGGGCAGCGGCCGGGTGGTCGTGGTGTTCCAGCCGCACCTGTACTCGCGCACGAAGACGTTCGCGGCGGAGTTCGCGCAGGCGCTGTCGCTGGCGGACGAGGTCGTGGTGCTGGACGTGTACGGCGCGCGCGAGGAGCCGCAGCCGGGCGTGTCGGGCGCGTTGATCGCGGACCGGATCACCGGTGCGGGCGTGCACTACGAGCCGGCGTTCGACCGCGTGGTGCCGCTGGCGGCGGACCTGGTGAAGCCGGGTGACCTGCTGGTGACGATGGGCGCCGGGGACGTGACGCAGCTCGGTCCGGAGATCCTGGCGGAGCTGGACCGGCGGGCATGACGACGCGGGTGCAGCGGCGGAGGCCGTCGGCGCGGCGGACGACCGGCAGGCCGGTGCGCAGCCACCGGGGCCGCCGTCCGCTGACCGCGCGCAACCGCACCGGCACGGGCGTCAGCAGGCGCCGGGCGCTGCGGCGGCGGTGGGTCGCGCTGCTGACGGTGCTCACCGTGATCACCGTGGTGTACCTGGTGCTCTTCACGTCGTTGCTGGGCGTCCGCTCGGTGGAGGTGGAGGGCGCCAAGACGGTGCCCGCGGACCAGGTCCTCGCGGCGGCGGACGTGCCCGACCGCAAACCGATGATGTTCGTCGACACCGATGCCATCGCCGCCCGGGTGCTGAAGCTCCCGGGCGTGGCGACGGTGGACGTGTCGCGGTCCTGGCCCTCGACGGTCGAAATCGCGGTGACCGAGCGGACGCCGGTGGGCTGGTTCAGCCGGGACGGTGGCGTGCACCTGGTGGACAGCACCGGCCTGGATTACAAGACCGTGCAGAACAAGCCGGAGAAGCTGCCCGAGCTGAGCCTGCTCAACGTCGCCCCGGACGACGCGGTAACGCGCTCGGTCGTGGCGGTGCTGGCGAGCCTCCCGCAGCCGCTGAAGGACCAGGTGACGGTCGTGCGGGCGCAGACCCCGGGCGGCGTGGAGTTCACCCTGGCCAACGGCAAGGTGGTGCGCTGGGGCAGCGCGGACGACCCGGACCGGAAGATGAAGGTCCTGACGGTGCTGCTGACCAGGGAAGGCCACACCTACGACGTGGCGAGCCCGGACCTGCCGACCGTCTCTTGAGGACGCTCCCTTCCCGCCGCTCAGCAGGCGCGCCGGCGCCGGTGGACCCCGGTACCCAGGCACGAGGCGGGACCAGGGAAAAAGAAAGAATGCCTCGACTGCGGTCAGGCGACGGCATGCTCACCCAACTCCGGGGCGGGCTCCTTGACGCCACCCGGTGTGGGGAGAAAAGTGTTGGCGGTCCGGTGATTTTGCACCGCCTTGCGCGACACGCGGCGTGGCTGCTGGATTCCGGCCTGCCTGATCCCTACCGTCCTGCACCAAGCCAGAAGTTGACATAACTCTAAGTCTCAACTTGAGGTTTACGGTTGTGCCACTCCGGCGAGCGGTACGAGTACTCACGATCAGGAAGGCGGACCCGATGACGCCCCCGCACAACTACCTCGCGGTGATCAAGGTCGTCGGCATCGGCGGTGGCGGTGTCAACGCCGTGAACCGCATGATCGAGGTCGGCCTCAAGGGTGTCGAGTTCATCGCGGTGAACACCGACGCGCAGGCACTGCTGATGTCCGACGCCGATGTCAAGCTCGACATCGGCCGCGAGCTGACCCGTGGCCTCGGCGCGGGCGCCAACCCCGAGGTGGGGCACAAGGCGGCCGAGGACCACCGCGAGGAGATCGAGGAGGTGCTCAAGGGCGCCGACATGGTCTTCGTGACCGCGGGCGAGGGCGGTGGCACCGGCACCGGTGGCGCACCGGTCGTCGCCTCGATCGCGCGGAAGCTCGGGGCGCTCACGATCGGCGTGGTCACGCGCCCGTTCACCTTCGAGGGCAAGCGGCGCGGCAAGCAGGCCGAGGACGGCATCCAGGCGCTGCGCAACGAGTGCGACACCCTGATCGTCATCCCCAACGACCGGCTGCTGCAGCTCGGCGACATCGGCGTCAGCCTGATGGACGCGTTCCGCTCGGCCGACGAGGTGCTGCTCTCCGGTGTCCAGGGCATCACCGACCTCATCACCACGCCCGGTCTGATCAACCTGGACTTCGCCGACGTCAAGTCGGTCATGTCGGGCGCGGGCAGCGCGCTGATGGGCATCGGTTCCGCGCGCGGCGAGGGCCGGGCGGTGCAGGCCGCCGAGAAGGCGATCAACTCGCCGCTGCTGGAGGCCTCGATGGAGGGGGCGCACGGCGCGCTGCTGTCCATCGCGGGCGGCTCCGACCTCGGCCTGTTCGAGATCAACGAGGCCGCCTCGCTGGTCCAGGAGGCCGCGCACCCCGACGCCAACATCATCTTCGGGACGATCATCGACGACTCGCTCGGCGACGAGGTGCGGGTGACCGTCATCGCCGCCGGGTTCGACGCCGGCGCCCCGACGCACAAGAAGCTCGAACCGCCCGCCGTGGGCTCGCGCCCGTCGACCACGACGGCGTCGGCCGAGGCGGGGCAGGTGCGCACGCCGCCCACCCCGTCGAGCCCGCCGCCGCCCGCCTCGGGTGCCTTCCCGCCGCCGCGCACCTCGACGCCCTCGTCGTACCCGCCTCCGCCGCAGTCGCCGTCGCTCCCGCAGCCCGGCACCGGATCCCGCGGCGCGTACCCGGCGCCGCGCAACGGGCAGGGCAGCCTGCCGGGCCGCGCCGTGCCGGTCACCGACGACCCCACCGACGACGAGGTCGACGTTCCGCCGTTCATGCGCCGCTGACCTCCGCGCCCGTTTCTGGGAAGGTGGAGACGTGCGCATTCGACGGGTGGTGACGACCCGGGCAGGCGGGTCGTCGGCAGGCAACTACGAATCCTTCAACCTCGGCGACCACGTCGGCGACGACTCCGCCGCCGTGGCGGCCAACCGCAAGCGGCTGGCCGACGAGCTGGGGCTGGACAGGATCGCCTGGATGGAACAGGTGCACGGGCGCACCGTCACGGTTGTCGACGGCACCGAGGACGGCCCGGCCGAGGCGACCGACGGGCTCGTGACCGCCACCCCCGGCGTCGCCGTGGCGGTGCTCGTCGCCGACTGCGTGCCGGTGCTGCTGGGTGACGCCGAGGCCGGCGTCGTGGCGGCCGTGCACGCGGGCCGCGTGGGCGCGCGCGTGGGGGTGGTCCCGGCGACGCTCAAGGTGATGACGGAACTGGGCGCGCGCCCGGAGCGGATCGAGGTCCTGCTCGGCCCTGCCATCTGCGGCGAGGACTACGAGGTGCCCGCCGACATGGCGCGTGACGTCGAGAAGCACCTGCCCGGCAGCGCGACCAAGACCCGCAAGGGCACGCCGGGTCTGGACCTGCGTGCGGGGCTGTGGCACCAGCTCGCCGAGGCGGGTGTCGGCAAGATCGGCGTCGATCCGCGCTGCACGTTCGAGGACAAGACGTTGTTCAGCTACCGCCGCGACGGCACCACGGGCCGGATCGCGGCACTGACGTGGATCGAAGAATGAGCGACGACGACCGGAGGGAGGAGTCGCTCCGATTGGTACAGCGCGCTCGTGCCTCGCGGACGTTGCCGCGGACCGAGGAACGAGGGGAGTGGGAACGTCCGTGAGCGGGGAACGCAAAGAGCAGCTGGCGAAGGCACTGGAGCAGGTCGAGGCGCGCGTCCGGAAGGCGTGTGAGGCGGCGGGACGCGCCCGCGAGGAGGTGCGGCTGCTCGCCGTCACGAAGACGTTCCCCGCGTCCGACGCCGCGTTGCTGACCGACCTCGGGCTCACCGACCTCGCCGAGAACCGCGACCAGGAGGCGGGCGCGAAGGCCGCCGAGGTCGCGCGGCTGCGGCCGGAGGCGGGGATCCGCTGGCACATGGTGGGCCGGCTGCAGCGCAACAAGGCGCGTTCCGTCGTGCGCTGGGCCGACGAGGTGCAGTCCGTGGACTCCGTCCGGCTGGCCGCCGCGCTCGACAAGGCGGTGCTCGCCGAAGGCCGCCCGAAGCTGGACGTGCTCGTGCAGGCGAGCATCGACGGCGACCCGGCGCGTGGTGGCTGTCCGCTTCCGGAACTCGGCGAACTGGCGGCCTACATCGCCCGGACGGGTGGGTTGCGGCTGCGGGGCGTGATGGCCGTGGCGCCGCTGGGCGCCGACCCCGCACCGGCCTTCGAAAAGCTGGCTCTCGCTGCGGAAAAGCTCCGTCGCGACCACCCGGGAGCCACTGAGCTGTCCGCGGGCATGAGCGGCGATCTGGAGCAGGCGATCGCGCACGGTTCGACCTGTGTGCGTGTCGGAACCGCGTTGCTCGGTGGCCGCGGTTTAGCCTCGATCGCAAGCGGATCACCCGGAAGTGCGCGATGATCTCCGGGTAATCGAGTGAGGGAGCGGCTAGGGAGAGGCATGAGTGCGCTTAACAAGCTGAAGGCCTACTTCGGCATGATCCCGGCCGACGAAGACGGTTACGACTCCTACGACCGGTACGACGACAACGACGACTACCGGCAGGACTTCGCTGACGACTCCTACGACGACCGGTACGAGGAGGAGCCACCCGCGCGCTCGCGTCGACGGTACCGCTCCGACTACGAAGACGAGCCACTGGGCCGGTCTCACGGGCGTGAGCCCGCGGTGCACGGCGCACTCGCCGTGGAGCGCCAGCCGGAGCCGGTGGCCCGGCTGCGGCCCGTCCCCGAGGCGCCTCGGGCGCCCCAGCGCGACCCGCTGAGCAAGATCACCACCCTGCACCCCAGCAGCTACCTGGAGGCGCGGGCGATCGGCGAGGCGTACCGCGAGGGCACGCCCGTGATCATCAACCTGACGGAGATGGAGAACGCGGACGCGCGCCGTCTCGTGGACTTCGCGGCGGGGCTCGCGTTCGCGCTCCGCGGCTCGATGGACCGCGTCACGAACAAGGTGTTCCTGCTGTCCCCGCCGGACGTCGAAGTGAGCGCGGAGGACCGGCGCCGGATCGCCGAGGGCGGGCTCTTCCTTCGTCACTGACTGGAGTGAGCCCCGTGCGCTCTGCGTAGGCAAAACCGTAGCGAGCGCGTGACGTAGAGTGAAACTTTAGCCCATTCGAGTGATAGCGTTGGATAAATCACAGTAGGGTCACGCCCCCTGGACAACTCGGACGTCTCGGGTGCGGAGGGGCGGGGCCCGGTGTGGCAGAGTGGACGCGTGGATGTGCTCTGGACTGTCGTCTACTACGTGCTCTTCGTCTTCTGGCTGCTGCTCACGGCGCGTGTCGTCGTCGAACTCGTGCGAGCGTTCGCGCGGGAGTGGCGCCCGGCGGGCGGGGTTGCGGTGACGCTCGAGACCATCTACACAGTGACCGATCCGCCGGTCCGGCTGGTTCGGCGGCTCATCCCGATGGTGCGCATTGGCGGCGTCGGACTGGACTTATCGATTATGGTGCTGCTGTTGGTTGTGTTCATACTGATGCAACTGGCGTATCCCGGGTGATATCGGGGAAGCCCGGGGATGTCGGAGCAGGCCATGGAGTGCGTGAGGTGATCTGATGTCGTTGACCCCCGCTGACGTGCATAACGTCGCGTTCAGCAAGCCACCCATCGGCAAGCGGGGCTACAACGAGGACGAGGTGGATGCATTCCTCGACCTGGTGGAGACCGAGCTGGCGCGGCTGATCGAGGACAACAACGAGCTGCGGCAGCAGGTCGAGCAGCTCGACGCCGAGCTGGAGTCGGCTCGCAGCGACCTCGACGCGGCCCGCGCCGGGAGCGGCGTGCAGGAGACCTCGCGCCGGCTGGCGCCGGTGCCGCCGCCGTCGCCCGTGGAGCAGACCCAGGCCCACTCGATGGCCGACGCGGGCGAGCCGAACGTGCAGGCCGCCAAGGTGCTGGGGCTGGCGCAGGAGATGGCCGACCGGCTGACCGCCGAGGCCAAGACCGAGTCGGACGGCATGCTGGCCGAGGCCCGTGCGAAGTCCGAGCAGCTGCTGTCGGACGCGCGCGCGAAGTCGGACTCCATGGTCAACGAGGCGCGCACGCGTGCCGAGTCCATGCTGAACGACGCGCGGACCCGTGCGGAGACCCTGGAGCGCCAGGCGCGCGACAAGGCGACCTCGATGGAACGCGAGGCGCAGCGCAAGTACACCGAGACGATGAACACGATGAACGCCGAGAAGACCACGCTCGGCAAGAAGATCGAGGAACTGCGGACGATCGAGCGCGAGTACCGGACGAGGCTCCGCGGCTTCCTCGAATCGCAGCTGCGCGAGCTGGACGACCGCGGGTCCGCGGCTCCGGCGTCGGCGTCCTCGAGCTCCAGCGGTTCCGGATCGGGCTCCGGCGGCAGCCAGGGCTACTCGTTCGGGCCGCGCGCCGAGGCGGGCTGACGCGGACTCCCTCACGCACTGGATCGGTTCCGGCTCTCGCGGGCAGAGGGCCGGAACCGTTTCCTGGCGTGGTCCGTGTTGTAATTCACCGTGCTCTACATCGTTCTGATCCTGGTCCTGGCGGCCCTCGGGCTGCTGGTCACGGCACTGATCACGGCGAGTTCGCTGTGGGCCTGGGCGTCGATCGCGTTGTCGGTGCTGGCCGGGCTGGTCCTAGTCGCCGACTTCGTGCGGCGGCGTGCTGCCCGGCGGCGGCCGGCCCGTGCCGTGGAGCCGTCGGAGCCTGAGCCGTCGGAGTCCCCGGATCCGGACGATGAGGTCGAGGAGCCGGCCGGGGACGAGACCGAGCTGCTGCGGGTGACCGGCGAACTCGACGAAGAGCAGACCCCGGTGGTGCAGACCGGCGATCCGGCCGTGGAGCCGACGAGCCCGGAGGACGCCGAGGCGGTCGCCAAGCTGGACGTCGAGGTCCTGGTGGTGGACGAGTATCCGCGCTACCACGTCGCGGAATGCACGTGGCTCGCCGACCGCGACACGATCCCCATCTCGGTGAAGGAAGCGCGCGACCTGGGCTTCACGCCCTGCGTCCGCTGCACCCCGGACGCGAAACTCCTGTCGGCGAGCAAGTCCCGCTGAGTCCCGTGCTGGGCGCCCGCGCTGATTTCTCGGAGTGAGGTGCTGAGGCGGACTGGGCGGTGCCTGGGGCAGGGGGGTTCGAGGCGGCCGTAGCAAAGTCCCGCTGAGTCCCGTGCTGGGCGCCCGCCGCGGGCGGCTGTCCCGCTGACTTTTACAGCGCCACGCCGAGGTGTTCGGCCAAGTGTTCCCGGCCTGCGGGGGTCACGCGGACCGCGCGGTGGCCTCGGGCGCGGGGTTCGAGCCAGCCCCGGTCGGTGAGGGCCGTGGTGAGTGCCGCGCCCAGGGCGCCGGCCAGGTGGTGGCGTTGCTCCGACCAGTCGAGGCAGAAGCGCAACAACGGCCGCCGGGCGCGGGAGGCCGCGCCGAGATCCACGCCCAGTGTCCCGAAAAGCCGCTCCGCGGCGGGGCCCAGTTCGTACGGGTGGGTGGCCATCGGCGCGGACAGGCGGTCCTCCGCGCGGCGGGCCGTCGTCGGGTCGCCGTCCGTGCGGCGTAGTGCGCCGCGCTCCAGCAGTGCCGCGGTGATCGCCACGCCCAGTTTGCCCGCGAGGTGGTCGTAGCAGGTGCGGGCGAACCGCACCGCCTCGGCGCGCGTGCCGCTCTTCAGCGAACGCACCGGCTGCGGCGGCGAACTCCGCGCCAGCGTCTCCAGGATCTCGGCCACGTGCGGCCCCGCCAGCCGGTAGAACCGGTGCCGCCCCGACTGCTCCACCTCCACGAGCTCCGCCTCGCGCAACCGCGCCAGGTGGGCGCTCGTGCCCTGCGCCGACAGCCCCGCCTCCGCCGCCAGCACGGACGCCGCCAGCGCCCGCCCGTCCGCCAGTGCCATCAGCACGCGCACCCGCGCCGGATCGGCGAACAGCGCCGCCGTCCGTGCGATGTCGGCATCTCCACCCATGCCCCCAGGATGCCCCGGCGACACTTCCACCCCACCGGAAGCGTTCCGGCGGTTTCCTGGAGCCATGCTGTTGCTCACCCTGTGTGCCGGGATGTTCCTGGTGCAGCTCGACGTCACCGTGGTCAACGTCGCCCTGCCGACGATCGGCACCCAGCTGCACGCGGGCCTGCCCACGCAGCAGTGGGTGGTCGACGGGTACGCCGTCGTGCTCGCCGCCCTGCTGCTGGCCGGAGGAGCGCTGGGCGACGTGCTGGGGCACCGGCGGATCGTCGTGACCGGCTTCGCGAGTTTCGGGCTCGCCTCCGCCGGGTGCGCGCTCGCGCCGACCGGCGTGGTGCTCGTCGGGTTCCGCGTGCTCCAGGGCGTCGGCGCCGCGCTGCTCCTGCCCGGCACGCTCGCCGTCCTCACGCACGCCTACCCGGGACAACGGGAACAGGCGCGGGCGCTCGGGATCTGGGCCGGGGTCTCGGCACTCGCGCTCGCGGGTGGCCCCGTGCTCGGCGGCGCCCTGCTCACGGCCGGGGGCTGGCGGCTGCTGTTCTGGCTCAACGTGCCCCTCACCGCACTCGCGGTCGTCGCCGCGCTGCGGATCGTGCCGGACAGCGGGCGCACCGGCAGGCGCATCGACCTCGCGGGCGCGGTCAGCGCCGCGGTCTGCCTGGCGGCGCTGGTGTTCGCGGTGATCGAGCACGCGATCGCGGCCGGGGTGCTGGCGGTGCTCGCGGGCGCGGTGTTCGTCGTGGTGGAGCGGCGCGCCGCCGAGCCGATGCTGCCGCCGGAGCTGCTGCGCTCGCCCCGCTTCACCGGCGCGAACCTCGTCGCGGGCGCGATGAACTTCGTCGGGCTGGGCACGATCCTCGTGCTCACGCTGTACCTGCAGGGCGTGCTCGGCTACCCGCCGTTCGCCGCGGCCGTGCGGCTGCTGCCCGGGTTCCTGCCGCTGTCCCTGCTCGGCCCGGTCGCCGGGCGGCTCACCGCGCGGCTGGGACCGCGCGTGCCGATGCTCGCCGGGCTCGCACTCGGCGCGGTCGCGCTGCTCAACCTGCTGCGCGTCGGCCAGGGCACCGGCTACGGCACCGTGCTGCCGACGTGGCTCGGTCTCGGGCTAGGCATGGGCCTGCTGACGACCGCCGTCGTGTCCGCCGCGGTCGGCGGGGCGCCCGCGGGCCGGGCCGGGGTGGCGAGCGGGGTCAACAACACCGCGCGGCAGGCGTTCGGCGCGATCGGGGTCGCGGTTTTCGGCACCGTCGCAGGAGAACCGGCGCGGCACGCGGCGTTCGTGTCCGGGCTGCACGTCGTCGGCGTGCTGGGCGCGGCCGCGTGGGCGGTGGCCATCGCGATAACCGCGTGCACGGTGCGCTAACCTTTTCCCGTACAGGCGTCGATCCGGCCATCACCGGGGAGCCTCCGGAAGAACGGACGCGAGTCCCAGTAGAACCGGACGGGTGCGGCCCGTGACAGCCGCCGAACGAGCGGCTCGCGCGCACGCGCGGGCAAGCGGGGTGGTACCGCGGAACGCGCCGGACGGCGCGGTTTCGTCCCCGTGCGGGATCGGCAGATCCCATACGAGAGCGACGGAAAACACCGCGAGGAGCGCGCCGATGTACCCCAAGGCACAGCTGGGGGAGCAGACCCAGGGCCAGGTCGAGTCCCAGCCGTCCTTCCCGCAGCTGGAAAAGGACGTGCTGGCCTACTGGGAGTCCGACCGGACCTTCCGTGCGACCATCGACAACCGCGAAGCCGGGGTCCACGGCTCGAACGAGTACGTCTTCTACGACGGCCCGCCCTTCGCGAACGGGCTGCCGCACTACGGCCACCTGCTGACCGGGTACGTCAAGGACATCGTGCCGCGGTACCAGACCATGCGCGGCAAGCGCGTCGAGCGCCGCTTCGGCTGGGACACCCACGGCCTGCCCGCCGAGCTGGAGGCCGAGCGGCAGCTGGGCATCACCGACAAGTCGCAGATCGACGCGATGGGCATCGCCGAGTTCAACAAGGCGTGCCGCGAATCCGTGCTGCGCTACACGAACGAGTGGCAGGAGTACGTCACCCGGCAGGCCCGGTGGGTGGACTTCGAGCACGACTACAAGACGCTCGACCTGTCCTACATGGAGTCGGTCATCTGGGCGTTCAAGCAGCTGTGGGACAAGGGCCTGGTCTACGAGGGCTACCGCGTCCTGCCGTACTGCTGGCGCGACGAGACGCCGCTGTCCAACCACGAGCTGCGGATGGACGACGATGTCTACTCCAACCGCCAGGACCCGGCGGTCACGGTCGGGTTCCGCCTGTCGGGCAACGGGAACGACCTCGACGGCACGTACCTGCTGATCTGGACGACGACCCCGTGGACGCTGCCGTCGAACCAGGCGACCGCCGTGCACCCCGACGTGGACTACGTCGTCGTCGAGGCCGACGGGAAGCGGTTCCTGCTCGCCGAGGCGCGCGTCGCCGCGTACGCGCGTGAGCTGGGCGAGGAGCCGACGGTCGTGGCGCGCTACAAGGGCAGCGCGCTGCAGGGCCTGCGGTACGAGCCGCCGTTCCCGTACTTCCTGGGCAACGAGAACTCCCACCAGGTGCTGCTCGCGGACTTCGTCACCACCGACAACGGCACCGGCGTGGTGCACATGTCGCCCGCCTACGGTGAGGACGACAAGGCCGTCGCGGACGAGGCCGGCATCACGCCGGTCACCCCGGTCGATGCGAAGGGCCGCTTCGACGCCACCGTGCCCGACTACCAGGGCCAGCAGGTGTTCGAGGCGAACCCGAACATCATCCGGGACCTGAAGAACGGCACCGGTTCCGCCGCCCGGCAGGGCGCGGTCCTGCTGCGGCACGAGACCTACGAGCACTCGTACCCGCACTGCTGGCGCTGCCGCAACCCGCTGATCTACCGCGCCGTGTCGTCGTGGTTCGTCAAGGTCACCGAGTTCCGCGACCGGATGGTCGAGCTGAACCAGCAGATCACCTGGTACCCCGAGCACGTCAAGGACGGCCAGTTCGGCAAGTGGCTGGAGGGGGCGCGTGACTGGTCGGTCTCGCGCAACCGGTACTGGGGCACGCCGATCCCGGTGTGGGTCTCGGACAACCCCGAGTTCCCGCGCGTCGACGTGTACGGCTCGCTCGACGAGCTGGAGCGCGACTTCGGCGTGCGGCCGAAGGACCTGCACCGCCCGTACATCGACGAGCTGACGCGGCCCAACCCGGACGACCCGAGCGGCGTGTCCACGATGCGCCGCATCCCGGACGTGTTCGACGTGTGGTTCGACTCGGGCTCGATGCCGTACGCCCAGGTGCACTACCCGTTCGAGAACGCCGACTGGTTCGAGCACCACTACCCGAGCGACTTCATCGTCGAGTACATCGGGCAGACCCGCGGCTGGTTCTACGTGCTGCATGTGCTGGCGACGGCGTTGTTCGACCGGCCGGCGTTCAACATGTGCGTCTCGCACGGCATCGTGCTCGGCTCCGACGGGCAGAAGATGTCGAAGTCGCTGCGGAACTACCCGGACGTCAACGAGGTCTTCGACCGCGACGGTTCCGACGCGATGCGCTGGTACCTGATGGCGAGCCCGATCCTGCGTGGCGGCAACCTGATCGTCACCGACAAGGGCATCCGCGACTCGGTGCGCCAGGCCGTGCTGCCGCTGTGGAACTCGTACTACTTCCTCGCGTTGTACGCCAACGCCGAGGGCGTGGAAGGCCACTGGCGCACGGACTCCAAGCATGTGCTCGACCGCTACATCCTGGCCAAGACCAACGAACTGGTCACCGACGTCCAGTCCGGTTTGGACGTCTGCGACATCGCGGGTGCGTGCCAGCGCGTGCGTGAGTTCCTCGAAGTGCTGACGAACTGGTACGTGCGCCGCTCGCGTGACCGGTTCTGGGCCGGGGAGCAGGACGCGATCGACACGCTGCACACCGTGCTGGAGGTGACCTGCCGGACGGTCGCGCCGCTGCTGCCGCTGACCACGGAGGCGGTGTGGCGCGGGCTGACCGGCGGCCGTTCGGTGCACCTGACCGACTGGCCGCTGGTGGACGAGCTGCCCGCGGACGTGTCGCTGGTGCGGGCCATGGACCGCGTGCGCCAGGTGTGCTCGTCGGCGTTGTCGCTGCGCAAGGCGAACAAGCTGCGGGTGCGGCTGCCGCTGGCGAAGCTGCTCGTGGCGGCCGAGGACGCGGAGTCGTTGCGGGACTTCACCGACCTGATCGCCGACGAGGTGAACGTCAAGGCGGTGGAGCTGACCACCGACGTCGCCGCGCACGGCGGGTTCGAGGTCGCGGTCAACGCCCGCGCGGCCGGGCCGCGGCTGGGCAAGGACGTGCAGAAGGTGATCAAGGCCGTCAAGGCGGGGGAGTGGACGACCTCGCCGGAGGGTGCCGTCGTCGCGGCCGGGATCGAGCTGCTGGACAACGAGTACGAGCGGCGTCTCGTCGCGAAGGACCGGGGTGCGGCGTCCGAGCTGCCGGAGGGCTCGGGTCTGGTGCTGCTGGACACCGACGTCACCCCGGAGCTGGCGGCGGAAGGCCTCGCGCGGGACCTGATCCGCGTCGTGCAGCAGGCGCGCCGTGACGCCGGGCTCGACGTGGCGGACCGGATCGAGCTGACCGTGGACGCACCGGAGGACGTCGTCGCGGCCGCGAAGGAGCACGAGGAGTTCCTGGCGGGCGAAACGCTGGCGGTCTCGGTGGCTTACGGGCCGGTCGAAGGCGGCTCCGAGGGCACCGTGGGCGAAGGGGTCAAGGTCCGGGTCCTGGTGCGCAAGGCGGTAACGAACAGCGCTTCGTGATCGATTGACCGGCAAGCGGGAGAAGCTGGGGGAACCGGTCGTGTCGCGAAACGCGAAGAGGTGGGTGCTCGCCGGGGGCGCCGTGGTGGTGGTCGCGATCGTCGTGGCGGCGTTCGTGGTGCTGCGTGGCGGCTCCGGCAAGACCCCCGCCTCGGCGTCCTCGTCCTCCGGGCAGGACGCCGGGGACGTGGTGACGCGGTACCTGGCGGCGTGGTTGGCCGATCCCGACGCCGCCGCCGCGCTGACCGACGACGTGGCCACCGCGCGCACCACGTTGCTCGCCGTCCGGCAGAGCCTCGCGGCGGAGAAGCTGACCGCCACGCTCGGGCAGGTCCAGGGCGAGTCCGCGCTCGTGCACGTCCGGTGGAACCTCGGGAACTCACGGGTGTGGAACTACGACGTGACGCTGCCGCTGAAGCACGACGACTCCGGCTGGCGCGTCCACTTCACACCCGCCGCCGTGCACCCCGACCTGGGGCAGGGTGACCGGCTGGAGGTGCGCAACGGCGCGGGTGGCCCGCCGGTCAGCGACCGCGACGGCAACGCGATGGACCCGAAGGCCGCGCCGCTCGTGCTGCCGTCGGTCCAGCGGCTGCGCGGCGGCGGGGGCAAGGCGTGGTCGGTCGTGCGGGTCCGCCCGAACGCCGGGGAGCAGACGCTGTACCAGGAGGGCAAGGCCGACACCACGCCCGTGCAGGTGTCGTTGAGCGGCAAGGCGCAGGCCGCCGCGCAGGCGGCGGTGGACGCGACCGCCGGGCCGGCGATGCTGGTCGCCATCCAGCCCTCCACCGGGGACGTCCTGGCGGTGGCGCAGAACGCGCGCGTGACCGACGGCAACGCGCTGACCGGGCAGTACGCGCCGGGGTCGACGTTCAAGATCGTGACCGCCGCCGCGGCGCTCGAAGCGGGAGGCGTGGACGCGAACAGCGTCGTGGACTGCCCGGGCACGGTGAAGCTGGGCCAGCGGACGATCCCGAACGACGACGAGTTCTCGCTGCCGTCGTTGCCGCTGCATTCGGCGTTCGCGCATTCGTGCAACACGACGTTCGCGCAGCTGGCGTCGCAGCTGCCGAAGGACGCGCTGGCGAAGGCGGCGGGCCAGTTCGGCCTGAACGCGGATTTCGACATCCCGGGGCTGACGACGGAGGCGGGCAAGGTCGTCGCCTCGGGTAGTGACGCCGAGCAGGTGGAGTCCGCGATCGGGCAGGGCACCGTGCAGGCGAGCCCGTTCGGCCTGGCGCTGATGACGGCCACCGTCGCGGCGGGCAAGGCCGTGACGCCGCAGTTGGTGCGCGGGCAGCAGACGACCGTGACCACGGGGTACGACGCGCCGCCGGGTGCGGTGCTGTCGGCGCTGCGGTCGATGATGCGCGAGGTCGTCACCGGCGGCACGGCGACCGGGCTGGCCGGGAGCGGCAAGGTGTACGGCAAGACGGGGACCGCCCAGTTCGGGGACGGGACCCAGGCCAACGGCTGGTTCGCCGGTTACCGCGACGACGTGGCGTTCTCGGTGCTGTTGTTGGGCGCCAACTCGTCGAAGCCCGCCGTGGCCACCTCGGCGGCCTTCCTCGGCGGGCTCTGAACCCCGCGCCAGGCGAGGACGGCACCGGCCACCCCGACGAGCGCTCCGGCGGCCAGCGCCATCCGCAGCCCGGCCGCGGCCAGGACGGCACCGAGGACGGCGACGCCGAACGCGGCACCCGAAAGCCTGGCGAGGTTCACCACGCCCGCGGCCAGCCCGGCGCGGTCGGGCGGCACGGCGGCGACCGCGACGCCGACCACCGGTCCCGCGTTCAGCGCCAGCCCCGCGCCCAGCACCGCGAACACCAGTTCCAGCCAGGGCAGGGGGATGCCGGGCCCGGCGAGCGCGAACGCGCCGAGCCCGAGGCCGATCAGCGCCATGCCGCCGATCATCGCGGGGCGCGGGCCGAAGCGGGTCACCAGCCGGGCGGTCAGCGGCGAACCCACCACCACGAGCAGCGGCATGGGCAGCAGCTCCAGCCCGGCGAGCAGCGCACCCGCCCCGCGGTCGTGCTGCAGGTACAGCCCGGCCAGCAGCAGGAAGCCGTACATGGCGAAGGTCATGCAGAACGCGACCGACGAGGCGGCGGGCAGGGGCCCGCGCCGGAGCAGGTGCAGCGGCAGCATCGCCTGCTTCCTGCGCTCCACCAGCAGGAACGCCACGGCCGCGAGCACTCCGGCCACCCCGGCGGCGAGGTCGGTGTGCACCACCGCGAACGTCAGCACACCGAGGAACACCACCGCCAGCAGCTGACCCGGCAGGTCCAGCCCGCGCGGATGGCGGTCGGCCGACTCCGGCACCGCCAGGCTGAGCGCGAGCGCCGCCAGGCCGATCGGCAGGTTGAGCCAGAAGATGGCGGGCCAGCCCGCGTGCTCGACGAGGAACCCGCCCAGCACGGGGCCGGACGCGAGCGCGACGCCGGTGACCGTGGACCACGCGCCCATCGCGCGGTGCCGCTCGCGGTGCCCGGGGAACGTCACGGCGAGCAGCGCCAGGCTCTGCGGGATCGCGAGCGCGGCACCGGCGCCCTGCACGGCCCGCGCCGCGACGAGCAGCGGCATGGTGGGCGCGAGCGCGCACAGCACGGAGCCCGCGACGAAGACCGCCGTGCCGGTGCGGAACAGCCGTCTCCTGCCGAACCGGTCGCCGAGCGTGCCGCCGGTCAGCAGCAGCGCCGCGAACGCGACGTTGTAGGCGTCCACCACCTCCTGCAGGTGCACCAGGGAACCGTGCAGGCCCGCGCCGATCGCGGGCAGCGCGAGGTTGACCGCCGTCGTGTCGGTCTGGGCCAGGAACAGGCCCAGGCACAGGGACAGGAGCGCCCACCGCTTGTTCATGGTCCCGACGCTAGGAGCGGGACGTTTCGGCCGGCGCCGACACGTCGCGGGGTTACCGTGGTCCTCGTGCAGACGGTCGGGCTCGCCGAAGTCGCCGCCGTGCTCGCGGAGCCGAGCCGGGCGGCGATGTGCCTCGCCCTGCTCGACGGGCGGGCGTGGACCGTGGGGGAGCTGGCCACGGCGGCCGAAGTCGGGCCTTCGACCGCCAGCGAGCACGTGACACGCCTGCGGGAGAGCGGGTTCGTGACCAGCGCGAAGCAGGGGCGGCACAGCTACGTGCGGCTGGCCGGTCCGCGGGTCGCCGAGCTGATCGAGCACCTCGCGCAGCACGCGTCGCACCGCCCGGTGCGCGGGCTGAAGGAGTCCGTGCGCGTGCGGCGGCTGGCGTTCGCGCGCACCTGCTACGACCACCTGGCGGGCAGGCTCGGCGTGGCGCTGCGCGACGGCATGGTGCGGGCCGGGCTGGTGGACCTGGGGGACGGGCTGACGCTCACCGGCCGCGGCCGGGACGTGCTGGCCGAGCTGGACGTCGTGGTGCCCTCCCGCGGGCGGCGGCCGTTGCTGCGGGACTGCCTCGACTGGACCGAGCGGCGCGACCACTTCGGCGGTGCCGTGCCGGCGGCGTTGCTGGCGCGTGCCACCGCCGCGGGCTGGGTGCTGCGGGAGTCGCACCGCGCGGTGCGGGTGTGCGTGGCGGAACCGTTCGTGCGGCTGGGTGTCGAGCCGGAGGTGCTGGCGTGACCCGCTTCGAGATCCGGGTGAAGCCCGGGGCGAAGCGGGACGCCGTCGGCGGGGAACACGCGGGCGCGCTCGTCGTGTCGGTGCGGGCGCCCGCCATCGAAGGCAGGGCGAACGAGGCCGTGCGGAAGGTGCTGGCCCGCGAGCTCGGCGTCCGCAGCCGCGATGTCCTTGTGGTGCAAGGGGAACGCGGCCGCGACAAGGTCATCGAACTCGCCGCGGCACCCGCCGGGGTCGAGGACGTGCTGGCGGCACTGCGGGCGCGGTGAGCCGGCGCGGCCACGAGAACCGCAGGCCGTCACCCGGCGGCAGGTTCAGCCACGCGTCGCCAAGCCTTCGCAGGGTACTGGTGGCCCGCTGTAAATCCGTTTCGTCGTAAGGAAAAGGGTCCTCACGCAGCGTGCCCCAGGCGTCGCGCGCGGCGAGGAACGGGTTCCCCGTGCCGTGTTCGACGGCCTCGTGCACCACCCACGCCAGCAGTTCGGCGACCCCGATGTCCCGCGCGTGCCCGGCGATCAGCCGCCTGCCGCGCTCCCGCGCGTCGTACCGCTGGCGGCCGTCGAGCACGCGCACCGAGGAGAACAGCGCCCCGGCGGCCAGGCAGCCGAACACGCCGGTGCGCCAGCCCAGTTCGCGTTCGGTCACCGCGTGTGCCAGGTCGTGCGGCACCCGCGACTTCCGGTCGTACGACCGCATTTCCAGTGTCACGCCGTCGTCGCGGTGCAGCAGCGTGAGCGCACCCCGCGGCGACGGGGAGAAGACGACGAGCACCGGCTCAGCATCCCCGGCGGGTCCGCGCCGGTCCACGGGTTTTTCCGGCGGTTCTATACCCTTGGGTGCGCGGAGGGGAGGTGGCGGTGGCGGAACTGCCGGTCGTGCTGGGGCTGGGCGCGGCCGTGCTGCTCGCGGCCGTGCTCGCCGTCCGGCTGTCCACCAGGGTCGGGCTGCCGTCGCTGTTGATCTACCTCGGGTTCGGCGTGCTGCTGGGCGAGGCCGGATTCGGCATCCAGTTCTCCGACGCCTCGCTCACCCAGTCGCTCGGCCTCGCCGCGCTGGTGCTGATCCTCACCGAGGGCGGGCTGACCACCCGCTGGTCCTCGGTGCGGCCCGCGCTGTGGCAGGGCATCACACTGTCCACAGTGGCCGTCGGGCTGAGCATCGCGATCACCGGCGCCGCACTGCACTGGCTGCTGGGCCTGGACTGGCGGATGGCGCTGCTGTGGGGCGCGGTGCTCGCGTCCACCGACTCGGCCGCGGTGTTCTCGGTGCTGCGCAGCGCGGGCATCCCGCGCCGTCTCGCCGGGGCGCTGGAGCTGGAATCCGGTATCAACGACGCCCCGGTGTACATCGTCGTGGTGGTGCTGGCGGAAAGCACGCGCGTGGACTGGACGCTGCCGCTGCTCGTGGGGTACGAGCTGCTCGCGGGCCTGGCGATCGGCGCGGTGCTCGGGCTGGCCGGCGGGTGGGCGCTGCGGCGGGCCGCGCTGCCCGCCACCGGCCTGTACCCGCTGGCGACGGTCGCGGTGTGCGTCGTCGCGTACGCCTCGGGGCAGTTCGCGCACGCCTCGGGACTGCTGGCCACGTACGTCGCCGCGCTGGTGCTGGGCAACGCCCGGCTGCCGCACCGCTCGGACACCCTGTCGTTCGCGGAGGGCATGGGCTGGCTCGCGCAGATCGGGCTGTTCGTGCTGCTGGGCCTGTTCGCCTCGCCGGAGCGGCTGCTCGACGCCGTGGTGCCGGGGCTCGTGGCGGGTGCGGTCGTGCTGGTCGTCGCGCGGCCGCTGTCGGTGCTGCTGTCACAGCTGCCGTTCCGGGTGCCGTGGCGCGAACAGGTGTTCCTGGCGTGGGCCGGGTTGCGCGGGGCGGTGCCGATCGTGCTCGCGATGATCCCGCTCGCCACCGGGCTGCCCGGCGCGGAGCGGCTGGTGGACGCCGTGTTCGTGCTGGTGATCGTGCTGACGCTGGTGCAGGGCACGGCGCTCGTCCCGGTCGCGAAGGTCCTCGGGCTCACCGGCGGCGCCGAGCCGAAGGAGATCGAGGTCGACGCCGCGCCACTCGACGAGCTGGACGCGGCGTTGCTGCAGGTGCGCGTCCAGCCCGGTTCCCGGCTGCACGGCGTGTACCTCAACGAGCTGCGGCTGCCGCCGGGCGCTTCGCTGAGCCTGATCGTGCGGGACGGCACCAGTTTCACGCCGCAACGCGACAGCAGGCTGCAGGAGGGCGACCAGTTGCTGGTCGTGGCGACGGAATCCGCGCTGCAGCACGCGGAGCAGCGGCTGCGGGCCGTGGACCGGGCGGGCCCGCTGGCCCGCTGGCGCGGGGAGACGGGGCGTTGATCGGAGTGGAAACCGTCGGCTAGAGTGTCGGCGTAGGTCATGAGTGCCAGCGCGTAGCCCCGGCTTGCTGGCCGGCAACCCTCCGACCGCGGTGGGGTGCCCCGGGTGAGGACCTGGCCCGCCGCGCGGTGCGGTGGGCAAGCGCGGGCCCCTCGTGGGTCCTGGACCCGCCGAGGAGGCGTCATGACTCTCGCACTCGACCCCGTCGTCCGCACCACCGTGCCGGCCACCCTGAACACCCGCGTGCCGCTGGTGACCGGGGAAACCGTCGAGTACGCCAACCTGGACCACGCCGCGAGCGCGCCGTGCCTGGCCGCGGTCCGTGACGCGGTGGACGAGTTCCTGCCGTGGTACGCGAGTGTGCACCGCGGCGCGGGTTTCGCCTCGCAGGTGTCCACAAAGGTCTACGAGCGTGCCCGGGATGCCCTGCGGCGCTTCGTGGACGCCCGCTCCTCCGACGCGGTGATCTTCACGCGCAACACCACGGACTCGCTGAACCTGCTGGCGCGCGCCGTGCCGCGGCACACCTCCGTGGTGCTGTTCGACACCGAGCACCACGCGGCGCTGCTGCCGTGGCGCGGGCCGAACGTGCGCCGCATCGCCACCCCGCGCACGCGGCTCGCCGCGGTGTCCGCTGTGGACAGTGCGCTCGCGGAGTGCCCGGAGGGGCCGCGGCTGGTCGTGCTGACCGGGGCGTCCAACGTCACCGGAGAACTGCTCCCGGTGCGGGAAATCGCCGCCGTGGCGCGGAAGCACGGCGCACGCATCGCGCTCGACGGCGCCCAGCTCGCGCCGCAC
The DNA here is from genome assembly GCF_900114035.1 of Amycolatopsis sacchari. Taxonomy (GTDB): domain Bacteria; phylum Actinomycetota; class Actinomycetes; order Mycobacteriales; family Pseudonocardiaceae; genus Amycolatopsis_E; species Amycolatopsis_E sacchari. The sequence continues at coordinate 33,206 of NZ_FORP01000039.1, forward strand.
CGCCGGATTTCGCTGCGGGAGCTGGACGTCGACTACGTCGCGGTGTCCGGGCACAAGCTGTACGCGCCGTTCGGCGCCGGTGCGCTCGTCGGACGGGCGGACTGGCTGCGGGCCGCGGCCCCGTACCTCGCGGGCGGCGGCGCGACGAAGAACGTCACCGAGGGCGGCGTGGTGTGGCACAGCGGCGAGGAGCGGCACGAGGCCGGATCGCCCAACACCGTCGGCGTGTACGCGCTCGGTGTCGCGTGCGAGCAGCTCTCGGCCGACTGGTCCGCGGTGACCGCGCACGAGGAGGAGCTGCTCGGGCGCCTGCGGCGGGGGCTCGCCGCCGTGCCGGGGCTTTCGGAGCTGCGGCTGTTCGACGACGACGGTGACCGCGTGGGCACGGTGAGTTTCGTGGTCGAGGGGTACGAGCCGGGCTGGCTCGCGGCCGTGTTGTCCGCCGAGTACGGCATCGGCGTCCGCGACGGCGCGTTCTGCGCGCACATCGCGACCCGGCGGCTGACCGGCGGGCAGGCGGCGCTGCGGGTGAGCCTCGGCCTCGGCACGACCGCCGAGCACGTCGACCGCCTGGCGCTCGCGCTGCGGCAGATCACCGCCCGCGGCGCCAGGTGGACCTACGGGAAGCCGGACGGTCGCTGGGCCCCGACACCGGACCCGCGTGCGGTGCCGTCCTTCCTGCGCTGAGTACCCTCGCCCCGATGACTGGGGAACGTCGGGCCGCGTGGTTCCCACCGGCCCTGCTGGGGTTCGCGTTGCTGGCGGCGACCGCGTGGGAGCTGCGCTCGCCGCGGCCCTGGTTCGCCTACACCTCCCTCCAGGGGTTCCACCCGGTGCGGCAGCAGCAGTACCTGGTCGGGGTGCCGTACCAGCAGTTCCTGCTGACGCCGCCCACGCTGCCCAGCGCGTGGCGGTGGGGGACGCCGTGGCAGCTGGCGGTCGCGGTCGCCTTCCTCAGCGCGCTCGTCTGGTACCGGCGGCGGATCGGGTCGCCGGGCCGCGTCGTGCTGACCGGCGTGGCGGGGCTCGCGGTGATCGCGTTGTCGACCGGGCTGGCCGCCGCCACGCGGTCGGCCGACGGGCAGGTGCTCGCGGCGGCGATCGGTGCTCCGCTCGGTCTGCTCGGGTTGTGTGCCGGTGCCTGGGCGGTGGTGCGGCCGGGGAGCCGGGTCGCGCTGCGGACGTGCCTGGTGTGCCTGCCGCTCGCGGCCTACGCGCTCGGGGCCGCGCTCAGGGCCGAGCTGGTCGACCCGGTGACGGCGGCGCTGGGCCTGGCCGCGCTCGCGTGGCTGCACCGCAGTGTCGTGCTGGCCGTGGTCGTGGCCGGGTTCCTGCTGGCCGCCGTGGGGCTGACCGGCAGCCCGCTCGGCCTGCTCGTGCCGGGGGCGGTGGCGCTGGCCGGGGCGCTGGCCGTGCTGGTCAGTGCCGGGAGGACAATGGCGGCGTGAGCACCGAACACCAGTCGCAGCCGGAGGCAGAGCCGGCCCCGTCCGCCCCGCCCAAGCGCCGCGTGGTGCTGCTGGCCTGCGTGGCGGTGGCCGCGCTGGCGCTCGACATCGCCACCAAGGCCGTTGTGGTGTCCACTTTGGAGGGTCACGCGCCGGTGCGCGTGCTCGGCGGCCTGGTGTACCTGCAGCTCGTGCGCAACTCCGGGGCCGCGTTCTCGATGGCCACCGGGCTGACGTGGGTGCTGGCGATCGTCGCGATCGGGGTCGTCGTGACGCTGATCTGGTTCGCCGGGCGGCTGCGCTCGCCGGGCTGGGCGATCGGGCTCGGGCTCGTGCTGGCGGGCGCGCTGGGCAACCTGGTGGACCGGATCTTCCGCGCGCCCGGCCCGCTGCGCGGCCACGTCGTGGACTTCATCTCGGTCTTCGCGCCGAACGCCGAGGTGTGGCCGGTGTTCAACGTCGCGGACTCGTGCATCTGCGTCGGCGGGGTGCTGATCGTGCTGCTGTCGCTGCTGGGGCGCGACTACGACGGCACGAGGCGGGGCAAGAAGTGAGCACGCGGATGCTGCCCGTCCCGGACGGGCTCGACGGGATGCGCGTGGACGCGGGGCTGGCGAAGCTGCTCGGGCTCTCGCGCACGGTCGTCGCGGAGCTGGCCGAGTCCGGCGAGGTGCTGCTCGACGGCAAGGCCGTCGGCAAGTCGGAGCGGCTCGCCGCGGGCGGGCTGCTGGAGGTCACGCTGCCCGACCCGGACCGGCCCGTCGAGGTCGTCGCGGAGCCGGTCGAAGGCATGAAGATCCTGCACGACGACGAGGACATCGTGGTCGTGTCGAAGCCGGTCGGCGTGGCCGTGCACCCCAGCCCGGGCTGGACCGGGCCGACGGTCGTGGGCGGGCTCGCCGCGGCGGGCCTGCGCATCTCCACGTCCGGTGCCGCCGAGCGGCAGGGCGTGGTGCACCGGCTCGACGCGGGGACGACGGGCGTGATGGTCGTCGCGAAGAGCGAGCACGCGTACACGGTGCTCAAGCGCGCGTTCAAGGAGCGCACGGTCGAGAAGGGCTACCACGCCGTCGTGCAGGGCCACCCGGACCCGACGCGCGGCACGATCGACGCGCCGATCGACCGGCACCCCAAGCACGACTACAAGTTCGCCGTGGTCGCGGGCGGGCGGCCCAGCGTGACGCACTACGAGGTGGTCGAGGCGTTCCGGGCGGCGTCGCTGCTGGACGTGAAGCTGGAGACCGGGCGCACGCACCAGATCCGCGTGCACTTCTCGGCGCTGCGGCACCCGTGCGTCGGCGACCTGACGTACGGGGCGGACCCGGTGCTGGCGCGCAAGCTGGGCCTGACGCGGCAGTGGCTGCACGCGCGCACGCTCGGCTTCGCCCACCCCGCGGACGGCCGCTGGGTCCAGTTCGAGGCGGAGTACCCCGAAGACCTGGCCCACGCGCTGCGGGTGCTGCGCGACGAGAGCTAAGGCCGGAACTGGGCGACGAGGAGCTCGATGCGCTCGGCGTCATGGCCCGGGCGGAGCCGGTCGCCGCGGCTGAGCATCGTCAACCCGTGCAGCGCCGCCCAGATGACCTCCGTGAGGGTGTCGACGTCGCGCGCGCCCGCGATGGTGGCGACCGCTCCGCGTAGTTCCCCGAACGCCCGCACCAGCGGCGCCGGGGTGTCGTCCGCCGCGAACCGCAGTCGCGTGGCCCGGATGAACATCGCGTCGTAGAGGGCGGGGTTCTTCGCGGCGAACTCGCTGAACGCGGCGGCGACCCGGGTGAGCTCGTCGGCGCCAGTGCCGCCGCGTGCCGCGCGCAGCGCCTCGGCGAGTTCGCCGAAGCCGTCCAGCGCGACCGCCTCGACGATGTCCTCCATCGAGCCGAAGTGCTTGTACAGCACCGGTTGGCTGTACTCGATCTCGGTGGACAACCTGCGGGTGGTGACCGCGTCCCAGCCTTCGCGCTCGGCGAGGGAACGCGCCGTCTCCGTGATGAGCCGGCGGCGGGCAGTGCGCTCGCGGTGCCGGCGGTCCTCGATGGCCACACCTGATCCTAGCACTGCTAGAAGTGCTAGCGGTGCTATTGACGCTCGTACGGCGCCGGGTTAGCGTTGCTAGCGCTAGCAGTGCTAACCATACGAGGAGACCGACATGACCGAACAGCGGCTCGCCGAGCTCTACGTCGAGATGCTCAACACCCACAACCCGGACCTGGTGGACGAGTTCGTCGCCGAGGACTACGTCAACCACAACGACTTCGTCGCCGACGGGCGCGAGGCCAACCGCCGGTTCTGGACCGTGTTCTTCGCCGGCCTGCCGGACGTGCGCGTCACGATGGAGGACCTCGTCGTCTCCGGGGACCGCGTCGTGGGCCGGTTCGTCTACCGCGGCACCCACGACGGTGAGCTGATGGGCATCCCGGCGACCGGCAGGCCCGTCGAGATGCGCAGCATCGACATCTGGCGCGTGCGGGACGGGATGTTCGCCGAGCACTGGGACGAGCTGAACCTGATGCAGCTGTTCCAGCGGATCGGCGCCCTGCCCGCGCTCGGCGGTCAGGCATGATCTCGCAGCTCGCCGCGCTACTGGCGGTCCTGAGCACGGGCGTCGTCTACGGCACCGACGTCTTCTGCGCGCTCGTCCAGCGGTCCGCGCTCGCGCGGGTCGACGACGCCACGCTCGCCGCGGTCATGGGCAACCTGCACCGCTTCGCTGACCGGCGGATGCCGGTGCCGGGGATCCTGGGCGTCGTCGCCGCGGCCCTCGCGGCGGTGCTGGCCGCGGTCGACGGCCGTGTCGCCGGAGCGGTGGCCGCGGGAGTGGCGTTCCTGCTGCTGGTGGTCTGGGTTCTGCTCTACCTTCGCGTCAGCGCGCCGATCAACCGCAGGCTCACCGCGGTGGCCGACGCGCACGAAACCCCCGCGGACGCGCGGATCCTGCAGCGGAACTGGGACCGCGTCATCGTGCCCAGGGCCGTCCTGCAGGGCGTGGCCGTGCTCGCTCTCGGTATCGGTCTTCTCAGTTGGTGAGGTGCACGATGGTTCCGCCGTACCACGTCCAGTCGGCAGGCGGCTTTCCCTCCTTCGCGCACCACGAGTCGGTTTCGGCGCTGTGGTCGCACAAGTGGCGGATGGACGGCGGGACCGGAGGCCTGGGAAAAGGGCAAGGCCGCCTACCGGACCGGCCTCACCGGACCGGCTGATGAGCAGCGTCCTCGACTGGGTGGCCGCGAACGCTGCCAGGTACGGGTTCGACCCCGGCAAGATCCTCGCCAGAGGGGTCAGCACCGGCGGCTACTACGCGTTCCGCGCCGCGCACACCCACGCCGGCCGGCTGTTCGCCGTCGTGGCGCAGGGTGGCGGTGCCCACCACCTGTTCGACGCCGAGTGGATCTCCGCCCAGAACCGGATGGAATGTCCGTTCGCGCTGGTGCGCGGGAACCCTGGGCACATGGGCAATCCCGGTGCCGAGGAGATCATCTACGACTGGCTCGACGACCCGGTCGGCGGCAGGCGCTGAGCGTCAGGCCTGGATGCCGGTCAGCGCGAAGAACTCCTGACGGGTGCCACGGTCCTCCCGCAGGAGCCCGTGCAGCGCCGAGGTCACCGTGCGCGAACCGGTCGCCTGCACGCCGCGCAGCGACATGCACAGGTGCTCGGCCTCGATCACGACCCCGACCCCGCGCGGCGCCAGGTGCTCCTGCAGCCAGTCCGCCACCTGCTTGGTCAGCCGCTCCTGCACCTGCAGGTCACGGGCGAACAGTTCGACGACCCTGGCGAGCTTGGACAGGCCGAGGATCCGCTCGCCGGGGAGGTAGCCGACGTGGGCGAAGCCGTGGAAGGGCAACATGTGGTGTTCGCACAGGGACGAGAACGGGATCCGCTTGGCGAGCACGAGTTCGTCGTAGCCCTCGTCGTTGGGGAACGTGGTGAGCTGGAACTCGCGCGGGTTGAGCAGTTCCGCGTAGGCGTTCGCGACCCTCCTCGGGGTGTCGGCCAGGTGCTCGGACGCCGGGTCCTTGCCCAGTGCCACGAGCAGGTCCGCGATCGCGCGCCGCGCGGCGGGCAGGTCGACCGTCTCGCGGTCGTGCACGACGCTGAGGTGCCGCGTCGTCACAGCGGCCGTGGGCAGTTCTTCGACAGTCACCCGGGATTCCCTTTCTAACGCCAAGGTGCGCTGACTTTAGAACGCCTTCCCGGTTTTCGTCAACGACGGTGTGCTTTAGAGTCCAGGGGATGGACAAGCTCCCGGCCGCCCGCGCCGTCTCGGCCGTCGCCGCGCTCGACGAGCCGACCCGCCGGAAGCTCTACGAGCACGTCGTCCGGCAGCCGGAGCCGGTCGGCAGGGACGAGGTGGCGGAGGCGACCGGCCTGCCCCGCGCCACGGTCGCGTTCCACCTCGACCGGCTCGTGGCCGAACAGCTGCTCGAAGTCAGCTTCGAGCGCCGCACCGGGCGCAGGGGGCCCGGTGCGGGCCGGCCCGCCAAGCTCTACCGCCGCTCCCGCGACCAGGTGAGCGTGTCCCTGCCCGACCGCCAGTACGAACTCGCCGCCCTGCTGCTCGCGGACGCCGTCGCGGAGGCGGACGCCTCGGGCGCACCGCCTGGACCGGTCCTGCGGACGCGGGCGCGGGCGGCGGGCGAAGCGCTCGGCCGGGAGATCGCGGCCCGCGGTGAGGACGCCCTCCGCCGCGTGCTGGAGGAGCACGGCTACGAGCCGCGCCCGGAGCGGGGCGAGCTGGTGCTCGCCAACTGCCCCTTCCACAGCCTCGCCCAGCGCCACACCGAACTGATCTGCGGCATGAACCTCGGCTTCACGGAAGGACTTCTGGCCGGTCTGGGGGAGCCGCCCGAGCGCGCGTACCTCTGCCCGGCGCCGGACGCGTGCTGCGTCCGCCTGCGTGCTTCAGTCCAGTGACCAGGTGAGCGTGCGCTCGTCCGGCTCCGGCCGCGGGCTCCACCGCACGGCGGCGATGCGCGTCGACTCGGGGACGAGGTACACGGTGTGCCCGCCGACGGTCTCGCCGGGGCGCACGCCGATGCGGTGCGGCGGGCGCGAGGTCAGTGACACCGGCGCCTTCGGGACCGCCTTGCCTTCCGCGGTCACCAGTTCGAGGTAGTTGTCGGGCAGCGCGCCGAACGGCACGGCGCCCCGGTTGGTGACCTCGGTGTGCACGACGACCGCCCGCTCACCCGGTTCGAGCCGGTAACCCGCGGCGCCGAACAGGAAGTCCGCGGGGTCCTGCACCTCCAGCAGCCGCACGGTCAGCTGCTCGCCGTCCAGTCCCGTCGCGGCGAGCGCGTCACCGACGCGGCCCGCCTGCCGGACCGCGGCCTGCCGGTCGCCGCGGGCCCACGACGCCGTCTGCGGCGGACCCCACGTGCTCAGCACCGGATCGACCGGCGGCGGGGGAGGCGGCGGTGGCGGGGGTGCGGCGACCCGGCCGTACGGCGGCGGGGCCCACGTCCCGGCGAGCGCGGCCCGCAGCCCGTTCGGATCGCTCTCCACGCCGACCAGTAGGGGTAATCCGCTGCCGGACAGCGCGACCAGGCGGTACGCCACCTCGCGCGGGTCCATCCCGACCTTCGCCGCCAGCTCGTGCACCGCGATCTTGCCCACCTCGGCCAGCGCGGCGAGCAGGCGGGCGTCCACGGGATCGGTCACGGCCACGATCGGAAACGCTACCTCCTCCCTACCGGGCGTAGCCTGTGCCGGTGACCGAGGTGACCAAACTTGCCGACGAGTTCGTGGAAGCGCTGTTCGACGCCGAGCCGCTGTGGCCCGCCATGCTCGGCATCGAGTCCGACCGGGAGGGGATCGGCGACCTGAGCGAGGTCGCCGAGGCCCAGCAGCGCGGCCTGCTGCGGGACTTCGTCAGCCGCGCGCTGGCGCTGCAGCCGGAGACGGCCGAGGACCGCACCACCAGGGACGTGCTGGTCAGCCAGGCCCGCGGCTACCTCGACAAGATCAGCGCGCACACGGCCGAGTACACGGTCACCGACATGTTCGTCGCCCCCGCCGCCGGGCTGCTGACCCTGCTGCCGATGCTGGGCGTCGCCACCGAGGCGCAGGGTGAGCGGCACCTCGGCCGCCTCGCCGCGATCCCGGCGTACCTGGAGCAGGCGGCCGAGCGGCACCGCAGCGGTGTCGCCGCCGGGCGCGTGCCGGTGGCCCACCTCGTGCGGGCGGCGATCGCGCACCTCGACCGCTACCTCGCCGACCCGGCGAACGACCCGCTGCAGCGCCAGCCCGCACCGAGTGAGGACTTCGCGAAGCGCCGCGCCGAGCTGCTGGAGAACGTCGTGCGCCCGGGGTTCGCGCGGTACCGGGACGTGCTGGCCGACGAGATCGTCCAGCACGGGCGGCCCGCCGACAAGGGCGGCCTGTGCTGGCTGCCCGACGGCGAGCGCATGTACGCGGCGCTCGCCCGCGCCCACACCACCACCGAGCGTTCGCCCGACGACCTGCACGAGACCGGCCTGCGGATCATGGAGGAGCTCGCCGAGGAGTACGCCGAACTCGGTTCGCGCGTGTTCGGCACGACGGAGCTGCCGGAGATCTTCGAGCGGCTGCGCACCGACCCGGCGCTGCGCTGGAAGGACGAGGAGGAGCTGCTGACCTCCGCCCGCGAGGCGATCTCCCGTGCGGAAGAGGCGTCCCCGCGGTGGTTCGGCCGCATCCCGCCGCACCCGTGGGTCGTGCAGGCCGTGCCCGCGGCCGAGGCGCCCGGCGCGCCCACCGCGTTCTACCTGCAGCCCGCCGTCGACGGTTCGCGGCCCGGCACCTACTTCGCCAACACCTACGAGGTCACCGAGCGGTTCCGGCACACCTCGGAGGTCATCGCCTTCCACGAGGCCATCCCCGGGCACCACTTCCAGCTCTCCACCGCGCTGACGCTGACCGACCTGCCGCTGCTGCGCCGGATCGGCGACTTCAACGCCTACGCCGAGGGCTGGGGCCTCTACACCGAGCGGCTCGCCGACGAGATGGGGCTGTACTCCAGCGACCTCACGCGGCTGGGCATGCTCACGATGGATTCGATGCGCGCCGGCCGCCTCGTCGTGGACACGGGCCTGCACGCGAAGGGCTGGAGCCGCGAGCAGGGCGTGGCGTTCCTGCGCGAGCACACCCCGATGCCGCAGGTGGAGATCGACAACGAGGTGGACCGCTACCTGGCCTACCCCGGCCAGGCGCTGTCCTACATGGTGGGGCGCCTGGAGATCCTGCGCATCCGCGAGCAGGCGAAGCGGGCGCTGGGCGACCGGTTCGACATCCGCGCGTTCCACGACGTCGTGCTCGGCGGGGGCGCGTTGCCGATGTCCGTGCTGGACGCCGTCGTCGGCGCGTGGATCGAGGAGCAGGCGGCGTGAGCGAGGTCGAACGGCTCGCCGACGAGTTCGTCCAGACGTGGTTCGCCGAGGACCCCACCGCGCCCTCGATACTGGGCCTGCCAGGGGATCACGGGCGGCTGCCGGACTACAGCGCCGACAGTGACCAGCGGTTCCGGGCGCGCTACGCCGACATCGCGGCTGCGGCCGAGTCCGCGCAGGGCGATCCCGTGACGCGGGGTCTCGTCGTGCAGCAGGCGCGTGCGGCCGTGGACCGCATCGACGCCGCCGAGGTCGAGTTCTCCGTCAGCGACGGGTTGTCGGCGCCGGGGCTGCGGTTGCTGAACCTGCTGCCCGTGCTCACGGTGACGACGGACGAGCTGGCCGAGGGGTACGTGTCCCGGCTCGCCGCCATTCCGTCCTATTTGGACGCCGTGATCGAGCGGCAGCGGGACGCGGCGCTGCCCGGTTTCCTGGTGCGGGCGGGCGCGGAGGCGCTCGGCCGGTACCTCGACGCACCCGACGACGACCCGCTGCGCCTCTCCGGACACTCCTTTGTGGACAGCCAGGAGAAGCTGCTGGCCGACGTCGTCCGCCCGGCGTTCGCGCGCTACCGGGAGTTCCTGCTCGACGAGCTGGCGCCGCGGGCGCTGTCCGAGGACAAGGCGGGCCTGTGCTGGCAGCCGGACGGTGAGCAGCGGTACGCGCGGCTCGTCCGCTTCCACACCACCACGGACCACACCCCGCAGGAACTGCACGAGACCGGGTTGCGGCTCATCGACGCCCTCGCCGAGGAGTACCGGGAGCTGGGCTCGCGCGTGTTCGGCACCACCGAGCTGCCGGAGATCTTCGAGCGGCTGCGCACCGACCCGGAGTTGCGCTGGGGCAGCGGCGACGAGCTGCTGGAGGCGGCGCGCTCGGCGATCCGGCAGGCGGAAGCCGTGGCGCCGCAGTGGTTCCGCACCGTGCCGGAGCAGGAGTGCGAGGTGCGCCCGGTGCCGCCGGCGGAGGCCGACGGCGGCACCATCGCGTACTACATCGGGCCCGACTTCGCCCGCACGCGCCAGGGCGTCTACTACGCGAACACCTCGCACGCCGAGGAGCGGTTCCGCCACACCAGCGAGGCCATCGCGTTCCACGAAGCCGTGCCGGGGCACCACTTCCAGATCAGCGGTGCGATGAACCTGACCGGGGCGCCGCTGCTCGCCAAGATCGCCGAGATCAACTCCTACCTCGAGGGCTGGGGCCTCTACGCCGAGCGGCTCGCCGACGAGATGGGGCTGTACTCCAGCGACGTCTCGCGCTTCGGGATGCTCACCCAGGACTCGATGCGCGCCGGGCGGCTCGTCGTCGACACCGGGATGCACGCGCTGGGGTGGAGCAGGCAGCAGGCGGTGGACTACCTGCGTGAGCACACGCCGATGGCGCCGCTGGAGATCGAGCTGGAGATCGACCGCTACGCCGGGGTGCCCGGGCAGGCGCTGTCCTACATGGTCGGCAGGCTGGAGATCCAGCGCGTGCGGGCGGAAGCCGAGGCGGCGCTGGGGGAGCGGTTCGACATCCGCGACTTCCACGACGCGGTGCTCGGTTCCGGCATCCTCCCGCTGGCCGTGCTCGACACCGTGGTCCGGAACTGGGTCGCCTCCGTGCGGTAGGGTGGCCAGCAGCTAAGCGGGCGCTCAGTTCGGAAGGCGGCACAGATGCGGATCGGGACGCAGATCTCCTACGCCGGTGGCTTCGCGGAAAGCGTGGCCGACGTCGTCGAGCTGGAGAAGGCCGGGCTCGACCTGGTGTCGGTGCCGGAGGCGTACTCCTTCGACGCGGTGAGCCAGCTCGGCTACCTCGCCGCCCGCACCGAACGCGTCGAGCTGGCGTCGGGGATCCTGCAGATCTACACCCGCACGCCGACGCTGACCGCGATGACGGCCGCGGGGCTGGACTTCGTGTCGGGTGGCCGGTTCTCGCTCGGCATCGGCGCGTCCGGGCCGCAGGTGATCGAGGGTTTCCACGGCGTGCGGTACGACGCGCCGCTGGGGCGGACCCGCGAGATCGTGGACATCTGCCGCCAGGTGTGGCGGCGCGAGCGCGTCGTGCACGAGGGCAAGTACTACAAGATCCCGCTGCCCGCCGACGAGGGCACGGGGCTGGGCAAGCCGCTCAAGCTGATCAACCAGCCCGTGCGCGAGCGCATCCCGATCATCCTCGCCTCGCTGGGGCCGAAGAACGTGGCGATGACCGCGGAGATCGCCGAGGGCTGGGAGCCGATCTTCTTCCACCCGGAGAAGGCGGCCGACGTGTGGGGCGCCTCGCTGGCGGAGGGCAAGGCCAAGCGCGACCCGGCGCTGGGTGAGCTGGACGTGCAGGTCGGCGTGCCGGTCGCGATCGGTGACGACGTCAAGCACATGCTCGACTGGGTGCGGCCCGTGGTGGCGCTCTACGTCGGCGGGATGGGCGCGCGCGGCAAGAACTTCTACAACGAGCTGGCGTGCCGCTACGGGTACGAAGCCGAGGCGAAGAAGATCCAGGACCTCTACCTGGACGGCAAGAAGGACGAGGCCGCCGCGGCGATCCCGGCGGAGCTGCTGGAGGCGATCTCCCTCATCGGGCCCGCCGGGTACGTCAAGGAGCGCCTGGCCGCGTACGCCGAAGCCGGGGTGACCACGCTCCAGGCGCAGCTGCTGGAGCCGGGCCTTGAGCGGCGCGTGCAGGTGGTCGGCCAGCTGCGGGAGATGCTGAGCTGATCAGGCCCGGTCGAGGTACAGGAACTCCGTCATCCCCGTCAGGGCCAGGAAGAACCGCTGGGCGGCCGGTGCCACCGTGCGCCGTTCGTCGCGCACGACGCGGGGGTTGGTGAGTTTCACGACCCCGCCGCCGATCTCGAGTTCGCAGGTCCCCGCGGCGAGGACGTTGCGCACCCAGTCCGTGTCCGGGCCGTAGGTCAGCGGGATGGCGTAGCCCGTCGGCGTGGGGAAGACGCCGACCGGGGTGCGGTACTCGCGGCCGGACCGCCGGCCGCGGTGCACGACCCTGGCCAGCGGGCCGCCCCGGCCGGCGAGCGGGCCGAGCAGGCGGTTGGTCACGACGCGGTTGAAGCGGGCGAGGCCCTTCGGAAGCACCATCTGCCCAGTTTGCCCTTCGCGCCGGCGTGGAAGCCGGGCAGCGTGCCCGAACTACCCGATGTCGAAGGTTTCCGGCGCGTCCTCGCCGAACACGCCGGGAAGCGGATCGAAGACGTGGTGGTGCACGACGCCCAGGTGCTGCGGGGCGTGAGCGCGCAGCGGCTGCGCAAGTCGCTGACGGGGCAGCGGTTCGAGCCGCCGCGGCGGCTGGGGAAGTGGCTGATCGCGCCCGTCGGCGGGCGGGCGGAGACCCTGGTGCTGCACTTCGGCATGACCGGTTCGCTGTCGACCGGTCCGCCGCACCGGCACGACAGGGTGGTCTTCCGCATGGCCGGTGGCGAGCTCCGGTACCGGGACATGCGCAAGCTCCAGGGCCTGCGGCTGCTCGGCGAGTCCGGGCTCGAGGAGCTGCTGGCCGGTACCGGGCCGGACGCACTGGAGGTGCCGAAAGGACGGTTCCGCGAGCTGCTGCCCGCGCGGCGGCAGCTCAAGGCCGCGTTGACCGACCAGGCCGTGCTCAGCGGGCTGGGCAACCTGCTCGCTGACGAGATCCTGTGGCGCGCGAAGCTGAACCCGCGGACGCCGGCGGGGGAGTTGTCCCCGGCCGAAGTGGACCGGCTGCACGCGCGGATGCGGTCCACCCTGCGGACGGCGGTGCGGGCCGGGCGGGTGCCGCCGAGGGCGTCCTGGCTGACCGGGCACCGCGACGAGCCCTCCGGCGCGTGCCCCCGCTGCGGGACGGCGCTGCGCCACGGGCGGACCGGTGGGCGCGGGACGGTGTGGTGCCCGCGGTGCCAGCCGGGTTGACGTTTCGCGGAAATGCGGTAGGCCGGTGTCATGGCACAGGAACAGGGCAGGAAGCACCACATCGACCCGGATCCGCCGCTGACGCCGGAGTTCCCCCGGCTGCAGCACCCGGATCTGGAACCCGGCCAGACCGAGGACGTCCCGGCGAAACCGCCCAACAGCGGGGAGGTCCGGCAGCAGCCGGAGTCCGAGGACGTGCCCGCCGGGAACCCGACCCCCGAACCGCCGGACTAAGAGATCAGTTCAGAATGAGCTTGCGTAGGCAGATGATTGAGCAGGCCACGCTGAGGATGGCCTGGTGGACATCGGCTCGGCGTTCAGTGCGG
>NZ_FORP01000005.1 GCF_900114035.1 Amycolatopsis sacchari
AGGCGGGCAGGGCGAGCCGGCCGGCGATCTGGACCGGGCCCAGCCGCTGCCGCCACCGCAGTCGCACGATCTGCCGCACCAGTGCGGGCGAGGTTGTGGCCGGGCTGTGGTGCGGGCGGCAGCTGCGCTCGGCCATCCCGGCGGCGCCTTCGCGCCGGTAGCGGTCGGCCCACTTGGCCGCGGTTTTCGCGGCGACCATGAACATCTTCGCCGCTGCGGTGCAGGTCCAGCCCTGTTCGACAATCAGCTGGGCAAGTCGGAGCCGGGTGCGTGGGGTCAGGGTGGCGTTAGGGTGGGACACGAAGGCCTCCAGTCGGTGAAGCGGTTCCTCGACAGCTCCACTTCACATCCGGAGGCCTTCACCTGTCTGCACGACAGGCCGTCACCAGTCACCCCAACCCGGGACAACGTCCCTGCACATCACACCTAGGACACGCTCAGGCCGCTGACCGGCGCCCGGCGGGGCGGCGCCGGAGAGCGGTCTCGAGCAACGCCGGGGGCCGGTACTCCTGGTCGAGCGCGGTGACGTCGGTGCCAGGCGGGACGATCTCGTCGATCCGGTCCATCACCTCGTCGGACAGTTCGACGTCGGCCCCGGCCAGGAGGTCGTCGAGGTGCGCCATGGTGCGCGGGCCGAGGAGCGCGGCGGTGACGCCCGGGTGGGCGATCGCGAACGCCATCGCCAGGTGGGTCATGGGCAGGCCCGCCTCCCGCGCGAGCGGGACGAGTCGTTCGACGACGTCGATCCGGCGTTCGTCGGAGAGGTGACGGGAGAACCCGGCGCGCTTGAGGTCGTTGCCACCGCCCTTGCGCACCCGGCCGGTCAGCATGCCCTGGGCGAAGGGGCCCCACACCAGGACGCCCATGCCGTACTCCTGCGCGAGCGGCAGGACCTCCCGTTCGATGCCGCGGTTCAGGACCGAGTACGGCGGTTGCTCGGTGCGGAACCGCTGCAGCCCGGCGCGTTCGGCGGCCCACTGGGCCTGGACGATCAGGGACGCGGGCGTCGTCGAGGAACCGATCGCGCGCACCTTGCCCGCCCTGACGAGGTCGGTCAGCACGGACAGGGTCTCCTCCAGGTCGGTGTCCGGGTCGGGGCGCTGGAGCTGGTAGATGTCGATGTGGTCGGTGCCGAGCCTGCGCAGCGAGTTCTCGACGGCGGTGGTGATCCAGCGGCGCGAGCCGCCCTGCCGGTTGGGCCCGGCGCCCATCGGCATGCCGACCTTGGTGGCCAGTACCACCTCGTCGCGGCGGTCCTTCAGCGCCTTTCCGACGATGTCCTCGGAGTCGCCGTAGCGGTCGGCGGTGTCGATGAGGTTGATCCCGGCGTCGATCGCCTTGTGGATGATCCGGATCGACTCGTCCGGTTCGTTGCCCATCTGGCTCGCGAACATCAACGTGCCGAGCCCGTAGGGGCTGACCTCGATCCCGGTCCGCCCGAGCTTGCGGTACTCCATCGACGTGCTCCTCCGATGCGGCGGGCGGATCCCGCCGGTCCGCACCCACCTTCCGCGAGCCCCCGGGGAACCAGCCAGTACCCGCCGCAACCGGTGGATCCGGAGTACCACGACGGGCCGCGGTCGACCGCCGATACTGGGCAGATGACCGGAACCACGGATCTCGGCAGGGCCTTGCACGCTTGGCGGGACCGCACGAAGCCGGCCGAGGTCGGCCTGCCGGACGGCGGGCACCGGCGTGCGCCAGGGCTGCGGCGTGAGGAGCTCGCCCAGCTCGCCGGCCTGTCCGTCGACTACATCGTGCGGCTCGAGCAGGGCAGGTCGACCAAGCCGTCGCCCCAGGTGCTGTCCACGCTGGCCCGCGCGTTGCGGCTGACGACGGCCGAGCGTGAGCACCTGTTCGTGCTCGCCGGTCAGGCGGTGCCCGGCCCCGGGCACGTGTCCGACCACGTGCCCGCGGGCGTCCAGCGCCTGCTGGACCGGCTGACGAGCACACCGCTGAGCGTGTACGACGCCGCGTGGAACCTCATCACGTGGAACCCGCTGTGGGCCGCGCTGTTCGGAAACCCGCCCACACCACACGACTTCCGGAGCAACGCGGTGTGGTGGTCCTTCGTCGAACCCCCTGCCGGATACCCCCAGGCGGTGAGCCGCGAGCCGGGACACCGCGCGGCCTTCGTGTCCGACCTGCGAGCGGCGGCGGCCCGCTACCCGAAGGACGCCGGCCTGGCCGCACTGATCGCCGAGCTCCGGACCCGCAGCGACGACTTCGCGGCGCTGTGGGACTCCGGCGTGGTGGGCGTGCACGAGCCCCTGACCAAGACGGTCCGGCACGCCACCATCGGCGAGATCACCCTCGACTGCGACATCCTCGCGGCACTCGGGACCGACCTGCGGATCATGGCCTTCACCGCGGCGGAGGGCAGTGAGACCGCCGAGCGGCTGCGGCTGCTGGAGGTCATCGGCGTCCAGGCGCTGACGGCAGCCGGAACGGACACCTGAAAATGCGTGCTACCGCCGGATGACCTCGGCGATCGCGTCGAGGCCGCGGTCCAGGTCCGCCTCGCTGATCACCAGCGGCGGGGCGATGCGGAGGGTGTTGCCGTGCGTTTCCTTGCACAGCACGCCCTTCGCGGCCAGCGCCTCCGACGCCTCGCGGCCGGACAGCCCGCCGGGCGTCAGGTCGACGCCCGCCCACAGGCCGCGTGCGCGCACCTCCGCCACGCCCTGCCCGATCAGTGCCGTCAGCCGCTCGCGCAGGTGCTCGCCCAGCCGCGTGGAGCGTTCCTGGAACTCGCCCGTCGACAGCAGCCGGATCACCGCCCGGCCGACCGCGCACGCGAGCGGGTTCCCGCCGAACGTCGAGCCGTGCTCGCCCGGCTTCAGCACACCGAGCACGTCCCGCCGCCCGACCACCGCCGACAGCGGCATGATCCCGCCGCCGAGCGCCTTGCCCAGCGTGTACAGGTCCGCGCGCACGCCCTCGTGGTCCAGCGCCAGCAGTTTCCCGGTGCGCGCCAGCCCCGACTGGATCTCGTCGGCGATCAGCAGCACCCCGGCCTCGTCGCACAGCCGCCGCGCCTCCGCGAGGTAGCCGGCGGGCGGTACGACCACACCGGCCTCGCCCTGCACCGGCTCCAGCAGCACGGCCGCCGTGCGCTCGGTGATCGCGTCCCGCAGCGCGGCCGCGTCGCCGTACTTCACCACCACGAACCCCGGCGTGAACGGCCCGAAGTGCGAGCGCGCCGTCTCGTCGGTGGAGAACG
This sequence comes from Amycolatopsis sacchari, assembly GCF_900114035.1. Lineage (GTDB taxonomy): Bacteria > Actinomycetota > Actinomycetes > Mycobacteriales > Pseudonocardiaceae > Amycolatopsis_E > Amycolatopsis_E sacchari. The sequence goes on from NZ_FORP01000005.1 coordinate 3,224, forward strand.
ACACGATCGTCGTGGTGCGGCCGTGGAAGTTGGACCCGGCGACGACGATTTCCGCCGTGCCGTCCGGAATCCCCTTGACCTCGTAGGCCCACTTCCGCGCGACCTTCAGCGCCGACTCGACGGCCTCCGCGCCCGAGTTCATCGGCAGCACCATGTCCGTGCCGGTCAGCTCGGCCAGCTCGCGGCAGAACAGGCCCAGCTGGTCGTGGTGGAAGGCGCGGGAGGTGAGCGTGACCCGGCCCAGCTGCTCGGCCGCGGCGGCGACCAGCGCCGGGTGCCGGTGGCCGAAGTTCAGCGCCGAGTAGCCCGACAGGAAGTCCAGGTACCGCCTGCCTTCGACGTCGGTGACCCACGCGCCCTCGGCTTCGGCGATGACCACCGGGAGCGGGTGGTAGTTGTGCGTGCTCCAGCGTTCGTCGAGTGCGATGAAGTCGGCCGAGGTCGTCATGCTCACAGGTTAGAGCCGGAAAACGCAATGATCAGGAGCACTTCGTTGCGCAGTTCGGGGTCGTGACGGCCGATCGTTGTGCCGCGGGTGGACTCGCCAACATACCGGCCGGTCTGGAAGAGTGCGGGCGTGACCGATGAACACTCCTTCCTCCGATTGCAGGCCCGCACGCAGCGCTTCACCCTCGGCACGCCCCGCGAGTTCCGCGTCGCGCCGGACGGCACGCGGTTGCTGTTCCTGCGGGCGGAATCGGGCGTGGACCGGCGCAACAGCCTGTGGGAGCTGGACCTGGCCGACGGCACCGAGACGAAGGTCGTCGACGCCGCACGCCTGCTGCCCGGCGAGGAGGACCTGCCGCCGGAGGAGCGCGCCCGGCGCGAGCGCAGCCGCGAGAGCGCGGGCGGCGTGGTCGGCTACGCCACGGACGCCGGGCTGCGGCTGGCCGCGTTCTCCTTGTCCGGCAAGCTCTACACCGTCGACCTCGCGACACGGGAGGTCACCGAGCTGGTCAGCAGCGCCGTGGTCGACCCGCGGCCGAACCCCACGGGGACGCACGTGGCGTACGTGCGGGACCGGCGGCTGCGCGTGATCGAGCGCGCGACCGGGCAGGACCGGATGCTGGTCGACGAGGACGGCGAGGACATCGCCTGGGGGCTCGCGGAGTTCATCGCGGGCGAGGAGCTGGGCCGCGCGCGCGGCTACTGGTGGTCGCCCGACGGGGCGAGCCTGCTCGTCGAGCGCAGCGACCGCGCGGGCGTGCCGCGGTGGAACATCGCCGACCCGGCGAACCCGCAGAACCCGGTGAACACCGTCGCCTACCCCGCGGCGGGGGAACGCAACGTCGACGTGTCGCTGGCGTTCGTGGGCCTGGACGGCACGCGCGTGGACGTCGAACGCGGCGACTGGGAGTACCTCGTCGCGGTGCACTGGTCGGCGGGCGGGCCGCCGCTGCTGGCCGTGCAGAGCCGGGACCAGCGGACGTTCCAGATCCTCGCCGCCGACCCGGAAACCGGCGCGACGAAGCTGCTGCACACCGAGACCGATCCGCAGTGGGTCGAGATCGTGCCCGGGGTGCCGGCGTGGACGGCCGACGGCAGGCTGGTGCGCGTGAGCGCCGCCGACGGCAGTTACCGGCTGATCGTCGACGGCACGCCCGTCACCGGGCCGGAGCTGCAGGTGCGTTCGGTGCTCGACGTCGGCGAGGAGGTGCTGTTCAGCGCCTCCGACGAAGACCCGACGCAGATCCACGTCTACCGCACGGGACCCGGCGGCGTGACCCGTGTGTCCACTTCGGACGGTGTGCACGTCGGCGCTGGTACGGCTTCGCTGACCGTGTTGTCGTCGTGGAGCCTCGAACACAGCGGGCCGCGCGTGTCCGTGGTGCGGGACGGCGAGACGGTCGCGCAGGTGCGGTCGTACCCCGAAGACCCGGGCCTGGTCCCGGAACCCCGCTGGCTGACCGTGGGTGAGCGGGGGTTGCGGGCGGCGCTGCTGCTGCCCGCCGGGCACGAGCCCGGGGTGAAGCTGCCGGTGCTGCTCGACCCGTACGGTGGGCCGCACGCGCAGCGCGTGCTGCAGAGCCGGAACGCGTTCCTGACCTCGCAGTGGTTGGCGGACCAGGGTTTCGCGGTGCTCGTCACGGACGGCCGCGGGACGCCGGGGCGCGGTCCGGCGTGGGAGAAGGAGATCGCGGGCAAGCTCGCGGACGTGACGCTCGCCGACCAGGTGGACGCGTTGCACGCGGTCGCCGCCGAGCACCCGGAACTCGACCTGGAGCGGGTGGCGATCCGCGGTTGGTCCTACGGCGGGTACCTGTCGGCACTGGCGGTGCTGCGGCGGCCTGACGTGTTCCGCGCCGCGGTCGCGGGCGCGCCGGTGACGGACTGGTCGCTGTACGACACCCACTACACCGAGCGCTACCTCGGCAAACCGCAGGACGATCCGGAGACGTACGAACGGAACTCGCTGATCGCCGACGCGCCGGGGCTGAGCCGGTCGCTGCTGATCGTGCACGGGCTGGCCGACGACAACGTGTTCGTCGCGCACGCGCTGCGGTTGTCGTCGGCGTTGCTGGCGGCGGGGCGGGAGCACGTGTTCCTGCCGCTGGTGGGCGCGACGCACATGACGCCGCAGGCGGAGGAGGTCGCGGAGAACCTGATGCGCGTGCAGGTCGAGTGGATCAAGAAGGAGCTGAGCCGGTGAAGCGCTGGGGAATCACGATCCCGCTGACGGGGGTGCCGCTGACGGCGCACCGCGAGCTGATCGAGCGGCTGCCCGACCTCGGGTACACCGACGCGTGGTCGGCGGAAACGGCGGGTACGGACGCGTTTTCGCCGCTGCTCCTGGCTTCCCAGTGGGCGCCGTCGCTGCGGCTGGGGACGGCGATCGCCCCGGTGTACACGCGGGGGCCGGGGCTGCTGGCGATGAGCGCGGCGACGCTGGCGGAGGTGGCGCCGGAGCGGTTCGTGCTGGGCATCGGGACGTCCTCGCCGGTGATCGTGTCGCAGTGGAACGCGGGGGAGTTCACGAAGCCCTACCAGCGGACGCGGGACACGTTGCGCTTCCTGCGTTCGGCGCTGGCGGGGGAGAAGGTCAGCGAGGAGTACGAGACGTTCTCGGTGCGCCGGTTCAAACTGGAGCGCGTGCCGTCCGTGCCGCCGCGGATCATGCTCGCCGCGCTGCGCCCGGGGATGCTGAAGCTGGCGGCGAACGAGGCCGACGGGGCGATCACGAACTGGCTCGCGCCCGGTGACGTGCCGAAGGTGCGGGCGGAGATCGGGCCGGACGTGGAGCTGGTGGCGCGGATCTTCGTGTGCCCGACGGAGGACGTCGAGGCGGCGCGGGCGCTGGGGCGGATGCTGATCAGCAGTTACCTGACCGTGCCGGTGTACGCGGCCTTCCACGAGTGGCTCGGCCGGGGCGAGGCGCTGCGGAAGATGCACGAGCTGTGGGCGGCGGGCGACCGCAAGGGCGCGAACGCCGCCATCCCGGACGAGGTCGTGGACGATCTTGTGGTGCACGGCAGCCCCGCCGCGTGCGTGGAGCGCTTGGAGTCCTATGTGGACGCCGGGCTGGACACCCCGGTGATCGGGTTGTTGCCCACTGGAGGGGATCCGCTGGAGCAGGTGGTGGCGCTCGCGCCCCGGTGACGAGGGTTGAGGGGGCCGGGCTTTTCGGGTGGGGTTGGCCGGGGCGGTGGCGTTGGCCCGATGGCGGGTCGGCGGCGAGCCGGGCGGCGGCAGGCCTGGCGATCCGTGGGGTGTGCCGGGCGCGCGGGTTCGCCGGGTCCGTGGGTTCGCGGGGTCTGTGGGTTCGCGGGGTCTGTGGGTTCGCGGGGTCTGTGGGTTCGCGGGGTCCGTGGGTTCGCGGGGTCCGTGGGTTCGCCGGGCGCGCGGGTTCGCCGGGTCCGTGGGTTCGCCGGGCGCGCGGGTTCGCCGGGCGCGCGGGTTCGCCGGGTCCGCGGGTTCGCCGGGTCCGCGGGTTCGCCGGGTCCGCGGGTTCGCCGGGTCTGTGGCTTCGCGGGGTCCGTGGCTTCGCCTCGCCTGCGTAGTTTGTCCGTTGTATCCTGTTTCCGGCCCGTCCGCTGCTCGTTTGCCCTGGCGCGTGTAGCGGCCGCATGTCCCGCAGTGCCGCCGCCACCGCGTGCCCGCCCCCGCCCGTTGGTGCCGTCGCGTCTCCGGCCGCCGCTCCGCCATCCCCGGTCGCCGCGGCTCCCGGCTGCCCGCCTCCCCGTCCCCACCTCCTCCTGCAAGCGCTTTCCCGCGCCGGAACCGCTCCTCCCGTGGGCACTTTTGTGGGAAAGTGCCCCGGGGGACTGCCCGCGGGACCACCGTGTCCGTATGGTGGCTTAGCGTAGGCATACCTAAGGAGTGATGCAGTGGTCGATTCCACCGCGCTCGCGGGCGGGCGGCAGGGGCATGAGCGGCTCGCGGAGCTGGTTCCGGTGGTGTTGCGGGGCTTGGCGGCAGGCACGGCGGAGCGCGCCGCGCCCGGGCCCGCCGGGGGACCGGCCGCCGTGGCGGCGAGCGTGGCGGCACTCGAACCGCTCGTCCCCGAGCGGGGCGTCGGCGCAGAGAAAGCGCTTTCCGAACTCGCCACCCTCCTCGCGGCGGGCTCGGTCGACCCGGCGGACCCGTGGTGCGCCGCGCACCTGCACTGCCCGCCCCTCGCGGTCGGCGTCGCCGCTGACATCGCCGCCGGGGCGCTCAACCCGTCCATGGACTCCTGGGACCAGGCGCCCGTCGCGAGCGAACTGGAGCGCGCCTTCCTCACCGCGATCGCGCGCCTGTGCTACCCCGCCGAACCCGCGCCCGACGCCGTCGTCACCACCGGCGGCACCGAATCGAACCTCCTCGGTCTGCTGCTGGCACGGGAAAAGCACCAAAACGTCCGCCCCGTCTGCGGTCGCAACGCCCACCACAGCGTCGCCCGTGCCGCGTGGTTGCTCGGCCTGCCCGCACCGGTCGTCGTCGGGTGCGAGGGCGAGCGCATGTCCGCCGAAGCGCTCGGCGAAGTGCTGCGCACGACCGGCCCCGCGGTCGTCGTCGCCACCGCGGGCACCACCGACACCGGCGACATCGACCCCCTGCGCGAAATCGCCCGCGTGTGCCGCGAGCACGGCGCCCGGCTGCACGTCGACGCCTCCTACGGCGGCCTCGCCCTGTGCAGCACCCGCCTGCGGCCCCTGCTCGACGGGCTCGCCGAAGCCGACTCCGTCGCGCTCGACCTGCACAAGTTCGGCTGGCAGCCCATCGCCTCCGGGCTGTTCGCCGTCCGCGACGCCGCCGACCTCGCCGCGCTGAACGTCCAGGCCGAGTACCTCAACGCCGACGACGACACCGAAGCCGGCCTGCCCGACCTCCTCGGCCGCTCGATCCGCACCTCCCGCCGCCCCGACGCGTTCCGCATGGCCGTCACGATGCGCGCGCTCGGCCTCCACGGCATGGGCGAGCTGATCGAACGCTGCTGCGCCACGGCTCGCGAGGTCGCCGATGCGATCCGCCGGCACCCCGGGCTCGAACTCCGCGGTGAGCCCACGCTGTCCACCGTGTTGTTCCGCCCGGTTTCCGGCGACGTCGCCGAAGTCCGCCGCGCGCTGCTGGAATCCGGCACCGCGATCATCGGCCGCGCCACCCTGCCGCCGGGCGAGGTGTGGCTCAAGCTCACGCTCCTCCACCCGCACGCCACCGCCGCCGACTACCAGGGCCTGCTGGACACCGTCGCCGCCACCGCACGCGCCGGGGCGGCGATCGCCTCGTGACGCTCGACCTCGCCGGGGTCGGGATCGGCCCGTTCAACCTGTCGCTCGCCGCGCTCGCCGACCCGGTACCAGGCCTGCGCACCGGATTTTTCGAGCGCCGCAAGGAGTTCCGCTGGCACCCCGGCCTGCTCATCGAGGGCGCGACGATCCAGGTGCCGTTCCTCGCCGACCTGGTCACCCTCGTCGACCCGACCAGCCCACTGTCCTTTTTGAACTATCTGCGTGAGCACGACCGGCTGTTCCCGTTCTACTTCGCGGAAAAGTTCCACCTGGCTCGCGTGGAGTACGACGACTACTGCCGCTGGGCAGGGCATCGGCTGCCTTCCTGCCGGTTCGGCGTGGAGATCACTGGGATCGACACCACGGAAAGCGCTTTCCGGCTCGACACCACCGACGGCGAACCGATTACGGCGCGGAACGTCGTCCTCGGTGTCGGGACCGAACCGCTCGTGCCAAAACCGTTGCGCCCCTTGCTGTCCGACGCTGTGCTGCACGCCGCCGACTACCTCGCCGAGCGGGAACGGCTGCTCGCCGCCCCAGAAGTGACGGTCGTGGGCGCCGGCCAGTCGGGTGCGGAGGTGTTCCTCGACCTGCTGCGCCACCGGCCACGCCCCGGCGGCCTGCGCTGGATCGCGCGCACAGCGTCGTTCGCGCCGATGGAGTACTCGAAACTCGGGCTGGAGCAGTTCACGCCGGACTACACGACGTTCTTCCACGGCCTCGACGAGCCGGTGCGTGACCGGCTGCTGCCCGCGCAATGGCAGCTGTACAAGGGGATCGACAGCGAGACCATCGCCGAGATCGCCGACGAGCTGTACCGGCGGAGCATCGGCGGTGGCTGGCCGGACGTCGTGCTGACCCCCGGCGTCGAGGTCGTCGAGGCGCATCGGGAAGGCGACCGAGTCGCACTCGGCCTGCGCCACGTCCAGCAGGGCACCACGGCCGTCTGGCACACCGACGCGGTCGTGGCCGCCACCGGCTACACCGAAACCCCGCTCGACCGCCTCCTCGGCCCGCTCGCCGACCGGCTCGTCACCGACGGGCGCGGCCGCCCCGTGGTGGAGCGGGATTTCCGCCTGCGGCTGGAAGGCGTGCCGGGCTCGGTGTACGTGCAGAACGCCGAACGCCACACGCACGGCGTGGGTGCGCCGGACCTCGGCCTCGCGGCGTACCGCGCGGCGTCCATCGTCAACTCGGTCTGCGGCCGCGAGGTGTACCGCCTGCCCTCGCGGACCGCGTTCACCACCTTCGGGTTGCCCAGTCAGGAGACGGAATGACCGGCGAAGCACAGGCCTGGCGGCAGGCCGGCGCGCTCATCGTGCACAAGATGCTCGGCGAACTGTCCTACGAGGGCCTGTTCCGGCCCGAGCGGACCGACGACGGTTGGCGGCTTTCGCTGCCGGACGATGTGAGGTACGAGTTCCGGGCGCGGCAGGGCGCTTTCGAGTCATGGGCCGTCGTCCCCGGCAGTGCGATCCGTCGTGTGGGACAGCAGGACCCGGTGCCCGCCGACGATCCCCGCACGCTCGTCGTCGACGCGCGCTCAGCGCTCGGCCTGTCCGGGCTGCGGCTGGCCGACGTCCTCGCCGAGCTGACCTCCACCGTCGCGAACGAGGCGGCCCGCCTGCGCCGTGCGCCCACCGCCGCAGAACTGTCCACGATGGACTACAACCTGGCGGACGGGCACCTCACCGGTCATCCGCGGTTGGTGCTCAACAAGGGACGCGTCGGTTTCTCGAGGCGGGACCGCGAGCGGTACGCGCCGGAGTCCGGAGTGGACGTCCGGCTGCGGTGGTTCGCGGTGCACCGCGACCACGCCCAGTTCCGGTCCGTCGAGGAGCTCGACGAGGAAACCCTGCTGCGGGAGGAACTCGGGGAGGAGCTGCTGGCGGATTTCCGGGACAAGGCCGGGCCGGAGTACGTGCTCGTGCCGGTGCACCCCTGGCAGGCCGACGAAATCCTGGGCACCCTCTACGCCGCCGAGCTGGCCACGGGCGTGGTGCTCGACCTCGGCGAGAGCCGGGACCATTACCGTCCACATCAGACAGTGCGGACACTCGCGAACCTCAGCAGGCCGGACCGGCACGACGTCAAGACGGCCGTGTCGGTGCGCAACACGCTGGTGTACCGGGGTCTGGCCTCCGCGGCGACGCTCGCCGGGCCCGCCGTGACCGCGTGGCTGAAGCAGGTGGACGCGGCGGATCCGTTGCTGTCCAAGGAGTACCGCTTCGAGCTGCTCGGCGAGGTGGCGAGCGTGTCGGTGCGGCACCCGCTGTTCGGCGCGCTGGAGGAGCTGCCCTACCGGTTCCACGAGACGCTGGGCGCGCTGTGGCGGGAGCCGCTCGTCGCGCGGCTGGCGGAAGGCGAGCGCGCGCTGTCGTTCGCCGCGCTGCCCTACCGCGACCAGACGGGCCGCGCGGTGCTCACCGAGCTCGTCGAGCGCAGCGGGCTCGGCGCGGAACGGTGGTGCGCCAAGCTGTTCGACCTGCTGCTCACCCCGTTGCTGCAGTGGCTGCTGCGGTACGGCGTCGGGTTCTGCCCGCACGGCCAGAACCTGATCCTGATCACCGACGAGGCCGGGCGGCCGCTGCGCGTGGCGATCAAGGACTTCGCGCAGGGCGTGGACCTGCTCGACGAGGACCTCGACTGCTACCGGCTGCTCGCGCCCGAGGCGGCGGCGGAGATGCTGCGCTGGCCCGCGCACCTGCTCGCGCAGTCGCTGTTCAGCTCGGTGTTCTCCGGGCAGCTGCGGTTCTGGGCGGAGATCGCGGCCGACGACCTCGGGCTGCCGCGGCCGCGGTTCTGGTCGCTCGTGCGGGAGGTCGTGGCGCGTTACCGCGAGGAGAACCCTGATGTGGCGGAGCGGTTCGACGCGTGCCGCGTGTTCGCGCCGGATGTGGAACGCGTCACGCTCAACCGCGAACACCTGGCGGGACAGGGTTTCGACAAGGTCGAGCGGGACGACGAGTTCGACGTGCGCTGGGGCCGCGTGCCGAACCCGTTGCACGCGCCCGATCCCGGCGGTGCGTGGTGAGCGCGCTGCCGCCGGACGCCTCCCGTGTGCTGCTGCTCGTGCCGGATCCCCACGCGCGGTTCGCGGCCGTCGAACTGTCCCGGGAGTTCGTCGAGGAGGAGGTGCTGACCGGCGGGTACGGCCTGTGCACCTACGTCTTCGCGTGGACGCCCGAGCGCGAGCCGGTCGAGTCGCTGTCGCGCTACCTCGGCGGCTACGGGGATCTGCGCATGCGGCCGGACCTCGGCACGGTCACGCCGGTGGAGGAAGGCGTCTACGCCGTGGTGTGCGACGTGGAGTGGCCCGACGGCGAGCCGGTGCGCGTGGCACCACGACAGGTGCTGCGCGACGAGCTGGACGCGCTGGAAGCATTGGGTTTCGTGCCGTCGGTGGGCATCGAGCACGAGGTCACGTTCTCCGACGCGGACGGGCCCTTGACCCCGCACGGCGTGGACTACGCGGTCGGCGGCACCGAGCGGCTGCGGCCGCTGCTGCGGGACCTGCGGGCGAGGCTGGCGCCGCTGCGCGTGGAGTCGGCGCGCGGGGAGTGCCACCCAGGCCAGTACGAAATCGTCCTGCGCCACCGGAAAGCGCTTTCGGCGTGCGACGACGCGATGCTGCAGCAACTCCTCGTGCGGACCACCGCGGCCGAGCACGGCGTGACGGCGAGCTACCTCGCCGCGCCCGAGACCGGTCAGGGCAACTCGTGCCACGTGCACCTCTCGCTGTCCCCGCCCGCGCTGGAACCGTTCCTGGCGGGGGTGCTGCGGGAGGCGCGGGCGCTCACGGCGATCTGGGCACCCACGTGGAACAGCTACGTGCGGCTGCGCACCGGCCCGTTCTCCCCGCGCTCGCTGCGCTGGGGCACCGACGACCGGACGGCCGCCGTGCGGATCGCGGGCAGCGGCGCCTCGCGGCGGCTGGAGTTCCGCTTCGCCGGGGCCGACGCCCAGCCGCACCTGGTCGTGGCCGCGTTGCTCGCGGCGGGCCGCGCGGGGATCGAGGAGAACCTCGCGCCCCCGCCGGAGGGCGAGGAGGTCGGCACGCTGTGCGCGACGCCGTGGGAGGCGCTGGCCGCGCTCTCCGGGACGAAGGTGCTGGGCGGGGAACTCGTGGAGCAGCAGAGCGCCCTGCTCCAGGCCGAGATCGACGCGGGGTGTGACGCCGTCACCGACTGGCAGCGGCGGCGGGGAGCACTTCGGGCGTGAGCTCCGAACGTGGCCGCGCCCGCAGCTCCTTGATCGAGAACGCCAGCAGCAGCGCGACGCCGACCAGCGGGTACGTCGCCGCCGACAGCTGCTGCGGCCAGTCCCAGTGGACGTGCACGACGGGGAAGTCGGTGTCGGGCAGGTCGTGGAACGGCGCCCAGTAGAACAACACCGCCGTGAGCACGGCCCAGCCGAACCACGCGGCCGCGAGCCACGAGCGCGACACCGCGCGGCGCACGCCGTGCGCCAGCACGACGAGCAGCGCGGGCGCGACCCACACGTAGTAGTGCGACCACGACGTGGGCGACACCAGCAGCGCCAGTCCCGCGTTCGCCGTCAGCGCCAGCGCGGGGGCGGCCTGCCGCATCGCGAGCGCCACCACGACGACGAGCGCCGCGATCACCGCGATCCACACCACTTTTTCGACGGCCTCGGGCATCCCGGTGCGCACCAGCGCGGCCTCGATCGTCTGGTTGGTCTTGAACGCCGTACCGCTCACGCCGCCGCCGGACAGTCCACCTTGGAACCAGTACTCGACGGAGGCGTGGAAGTCGGTGACGAACCCGATGGCCGCGGCCACCGCGAACGTGATCCCGGCGCGGGCGGCCGAGCGGTAGTCCTTGCGCATCAGGAAGAACAGGACGAACGCGGCGGGGGTGAGCTTGACCGCGGCCGCCAGCCCGATGCCGAAACCCCGTGGCCACAGCGTCTTCCCGGCGAGACAGTCGACTGTGACGAGCGCCATCATGATCAGGCTCACCTGGCCGAACTGGTAGGTCTGGCTCACCGGTTCCAGGAACACCGTCAGCGGCAGCGCGACGCACGTCACGAGGAACCCGCCGAACCGGCCCAGCGGCGGCCACACGACGCGGGAAACCAGGTACAGCGTCACCCCGAGGCACAGCGTGCTGACCACGTACAGCGTGACCACGGCCGCGTCCCACGGCAGCAGCACCAGCGGGCTGAGGATGAGCACCGCGAACGGCGGGTACACGAACGGCAGCTCCGCCCCGTTCGCGACGGGCGGCAGCGTGCCGTACAGGTCGTGCCCGTCCCACCAGGCTTGTACGCCGTACCGGTAGACCTCGAGGTCGATCTGCGGGCGCGTCGGCATCGCCGTGAACATCCCGCGGAAGGCGAAGAACAGCCACACGGCGCACAGCACGGGAACGATCCACAGGTGTTTGCGCATCGCCGTCAACGATAGGCGGGGCTCAGTTCGCGGGAGCCGCCGGGACCGCGTCGAGGACGGTGAAGATCTGGTCGAGGCCGGTGAGCTTCAACGGGTTCAGCACGGCCCGCCCGGTGGCGACGAGGCGGAGTTCCTGGCCGGCCTTGTGGCAGTCGCTCGCGGTCTCCACGAGCACGGCGAGCCCGGCGGAGTCGAGGAACTCCACGCGGTCGAGGTCGAGCACGAGGGTGGGCGACGGCGGTTCGTCCGCCGCGTGCGCCGCGGCGATGCCCTCCTGCAGCCGCGGGCTCGACCCCGCGTCCACCTCGCCGCTGACCGAGACCACGAGCCGGCCCCGGCCGCGCGTCCACTCGACCGTGAGACTCACTGTCACTCCTGTTTCCCCAGTAGCTGATCGCCTCGATCACTGTATCCAGTGGCCGCCGCGTGAAACTCGGGTGCCGGGGAACCCCTGCCGTCGTGAAGACCGTGCTGACACTGGACCAGCTGGTGGACCTCTTCCAGGCCGAGTCGGGGCAGGACCTCTACGTCCGCTGGTCGAAGGGACCCGAAGCCGACATGTCGTCCGGTGGTCCGGGGCCGCAGGCCAGCCGGGACGCCCTCACCGGCATGGCGCTGCCCGGCCTGTCCGCGAGCCCGCTCAAGGTGGAGCCGTGGTGGGACGACCGGCCGCTGCGGCTGTGGCTCGCCCGCCGCATCTACGACTACCGCCACCTGCGTGAACTGCGGGGGCCCGGCGTGCGGCCGTGGGTGTTCCAGGGCACCGAGACCGCGCGCGGGCCGGACAACGAGCCGCTCGTGGTGTGCGACCGGCCACTGGCGTGGCTGACCGACGACGTCCTGCACGAGGCCCAGGAACTGGTGGACGAGCAGGGTTCGCGGGAGTGGGGGCCGATGGACCGCAGCAACGCCACGTGAGTTTGGCCCCGGAGCCGCGTGGTAGCCCGCAGCCGAGACGAGGAAGGAGCACGGCATGGCGCAGAACCAGCGTTCCTCGGCCGACGAAGCACTCGAGGAGTCCCGGAAGAAGATCGAAGAGGCCAAGGACGCCGCGGCCGCGGCGATGGGCGAGCGGCCCAGCGAGCAGGCGTCCCGCTCGGGAGTCCCCGACCAGGACCAGCCCGCCGACGAAGCCGGTGGCTTCTCGCCTTCCTGACCTGCGGTTTCACCCGCACCGGGCAGCACCTCCGCGGGCGGCGGAGGTGCTCCCGCCCACCCCCACGGGTGCGGGCTCGACGACGGTGAGCACCCGGTCGAGGCCGGTGATGCGCAGCGGCCGGCGCACGGCCTGGTTCGCGCACACCACCTCCATGCGCTGTCCGTCCTCCGCGCACGCCGAATGGGCCTCGGCGAGGACGGCGAGCCCGGACGAGTCGAGGAAGTCGACGAGCGACAGGTCCACCCGCACGGACCGGATGCCCGTTCCGGTGCGGGCGGCCGCGATCGCGTCCCGCAGCCGCGGCGCCGTCGCCATGTCGATCTCCCCGGCGACGGTGAGTTCCACCCGGTCACGCCGCCGTGCCCACTCCACGTCCAGACCACTGTCCACCGTGGACCTCCCGTCAGGCGCGTTCGGTGTCCGTGATCGTGATCCGGCGCGGCTGCGCCTGCTGCGCGAGCGGGATGCGCACGGTCAGCACGCCGGCTTCGTAGGTGGCCGAGATCCGGTCCGTGTCGAGGCCGTCGCCGAGGAAGACCTGGCGGGAGAACACGCCCAGCGGCCGCTCGGTGACCAGCGTCCGCACGTCGTCCCCGGTGACGGGCGGGCGGCGCTCGGCCTTGACGGTGAGCGTCGTGCGCTCGACGTCCAGCTCGATCGCGTCGGGGGACAGGCCGGGGAGGTCGAAGGAGAGCACGAACTCGGTGGCCGTGCGGTGGGCGTCCATCGGCATCGGCGCGGGGCGCGACCACGTGCCGCTGGGGGCGTGCACCTGCCAGACGACCCGGTCGAACTCGCGGAACGGGTCCGTGCGCATCACCATGACTACCTCCTCCGGGGATTCACGACTCTGGTGTCAACGCGCAACCCTGGTTTAGCATGTCGTCCAAACGATGACAAGAATGGGGTCGTCGGAAGGATGACGCATGGTGGACGGGTACGACGCGGCGCTCGCGCAGCTTCGCGAACTGGGCACTCCGGCGCCGCTGCCGGCCGCAGCCGAGGCGATGGCGCTGGTGCACGCCGCGGTCGGCACGTCCACGGGCCCGCGGGAGCTGCTCGCCGCGCTGGTCGTGCTGCGGGGCCTGCGTGACGAGCTGGCGGCCTGGGAACCCCGGCTGATCGGGGCGGCCCGCGAGCAGGGCGTGAGCTGGGCGCGACTCGCCCCGGCGCTGGGCGTGACCAGCAGGCAGGCCGCCGAACGCCGCTACCTGCGGTTGCGGCCCTCGGGGTCCGGCGAGCACCGCACCGGCGAGCAGCGGGTCGAGGCGGAACGCAGCAGGCGGGCGGGTGATCGCGCGGTCGCGGAGTGGGCGCGGCGCAACTCCGGCCCGTTGCGCCAGCTGGCCGGGCAGATCGGGGCGCTGGAGGGGCTCGACGAGCAGGCGCAGGACCGCGTGCAGGAGGCGCTCGCCGACGACGACGCCGCGAACCTGCTGTCCCCGCTGGCGGCGGCGCGTGCCGCGCTCGAAGGCAGGCACAGCGCGCTCGCCGAGCAGGTGCGGTCGATCACCGAGCGGGCGCAGCAGGTGCGCCGGAGCACGCAGGAGCAGCGTTCGTCCGGCTCGTGCTGAGCAGGCCGTCGCGCGCGGTGCGAGTATGGGCCCGTGGATGTGCGGAGCAGGAACAACGTCGTCGTCACGGGTGAGTCCGGCGGGCCGGTGCTCCTGCTCGCCCACGGCTTCGGCTGTGACCAGAACCTCTGGCGGCTGGTCGTGCCGGCGCTGGCGCGGCGGTTCCGGGTGGTGCTGTTCGACCACGTCGGCTCCGGCCGGGCGGACCCGGCGGCTTGGGACGCGCGGCGGTATTCGTCGCTGGACGGGTACGCCGAGGACGTCGTGACCCTGTGCCGGGAGCTGGACCTGCGGGACGTGGTGTTCGTCGGGCACTCGGTGTCGGCGATGATCGGCGTGCTGGCCACGATCGCCGCGCCGGAGCGCTTCGCGAAGCTGGTCCTGCTCACACCTTCACCGTCCTATTTGGACGACGAAGGCTACCGCGGTGGGTTCAGCAGGGCCGACATCGAGGAGCTGCTCGACTCGCTGGACAGCAACTACCTCGGGTGGTCGGCCACGATGGCGCCGGTGATCATGGGCAACCCGGACCGGCCGGAGCTGGCCGAGGAGCTCACGAACTCCTTCTGCCGCACCGACCCCGCGATGGCGAAGGTGTTCGCGCGGACGACCTTCCTGTCCGACAACCGGGACGACCTGCCGAAGGTGCCCGTGCCGTCGCTGGTGATCGAGTGCGCGCACGACACCCTCGCGCCGCGGGAGGTCGGCGCGTACGTGCGGGACCGCATCCCGGACTGCCGGCTGGTCACCCTCGACGCCATCGGGCACTGCCCCCAGCTGAGCGCCCCCGGGCCGACCGCGGAGGCGATCGCGGAGTTCGCGGCGAACGGGAGCTGAATGGAGCTTCCCGAGGACAGCGCTGAGGAACTGTACGAGCAGGCGCCGTGCGGGTACCTGTCCACGCTGCCGGACGGGCGCATCACGAAGATCAACGCGCGGTTGCTGGGCTGGCTCGGGTACCGGCGCGAGGAGGTCGTCGGGCGGCTGCGGTTCGCCGACCTGCTCACCGTCGGCGGAAAGCTGTACCACGAAACGCATTTCGCGCCGCTGCTGCGGATGCAGGGCGAGCTGGGCGGTGTGGCGCTGGACCTGGTGGCGGTCGACGGGACGCGGCTGCCGGTGCTGGTGACCTCGACCGTGAAGACCGGTCAGGACGGCACGCCCGTGCTGATCCGCACCACGCTGTTCGACGCCAGGGACCGCCGTGCGTACGAGCGCGAGCTGCTGCGGGCCCGGCAGGACGCCGACCGCGAGCGCGACCGCGCGCAACGGCTCGCGGCGACGCTGCAGCGCAGCCTGCTGCCGCCGAGCCTGACCGCGCCACCGGGCATGCAGGTCGCGGCGCACTACCAGCCCGAGTCGGCGGACCGCATCGGTGGCGACTTCTACGACCTGTTCCCGCTCGCCGGCGGCCGGTGGGGGTTCTTCCTCGGCGACGTGTGCGGCAAGGGGGCCGAGGCGGCCGTGCTCACCTCGCTGATCCGGTACACGCTGCGCGCGGCCGCGGTCCAGGACCCGCATCCCGAAACAGTTCTGTCTACTTTGGACGCCGCGCTGCAGCGTGAGTACAGCGGTGGGCCCCGGTTCTGCACGGTGGTCTTCGGCGTGCTCGTGCCGGGGGAGGCGGGGTGCGGGGTCGCGCTGGCGAGCGGCGGCCACCCGCCCGCGCTGCTGCTGCGTGCCGACGGGACGCTCGGCGTGCTGCACACCCCCGGCGGCCAGCTCGTGGGCGTGCTGCCGAAGGCGACGTTCACGTCCACCACGGCACACCTCGCGCCCGGCGACACGCTGCTGCTCTACAGCGACGGCCTGTTCGAGGCGCGCAGCGGCGGCGGCCGCTATGGCGAGGAGGCGCTGCACGCGTTCACCGCAGGTCTCGCCCCCGCGACGGCGTCCACGCTGGTCGAAGCGCTCACCCGGCTGGTCACCACCTTCGGCGACGGCCTGGACGACGATGTCGCCCTGCTGGCGATCGGTGTGCCGCCGAGGTAGGTAACTCCCCCCGCCACCGGACACCCCGGGTCCCTCCGGACCTCACCCGCCGGGAGTACCTCCCACCCGTACCGACGCGGCGGCGCGGGGTCACGAAACCCGTTGGCAGTTGGCGATTTCCACGCCGACCAGTGGTCTGCGGCAGAAGGGGCGCGGTCCCGAACCTGTCGGCGTTCCGGGATTTTGACCCGCGCGGGTGGACATCTCCTCCGGCGAGTCAGATTTCGCTCCGATCACCTGTTAGAGGGGCGCGTGCCGATGTGGGGCCACCCTGGTTCCGCACGGCCGCGGAGAGAATCGGAGCACATCGATGCGAAAAGGCAGGATCGGCGCCGTCGCGGCCATCGCGGTCGGGGTCGTCTTCCTGGGCGCGCTGCCCGCCTCCGCCGCTCCCGGCGAAGGATCGGCCTACGGCGCGGAGGCCGGGGTGACGCTCCTCGGCCAGGCGTCCGTCCAAACCGGACGGCTCGCCCCGAGCGACTCCACCGGGACGACGGACGCCACGGCGGTCGGCATCGCCGTGCCGGGCATCCTCGACAGCGGCACGGTCGGCACCTCCGCCGTGCGCGACGACGCGGGAGTGGTCGCCGCGCGGGCGAGCACCGAGGACCTGTCCGTGGGTGTGCTGGGGCTCCTCGGCACGATCCGCGCGGACGCGGTCACCGCGCAGTGCCAGGGCACGGCGGACGGGGTGACCGGCTCCGCCCAGCTCGCCGGGCTCGACCTCGGCAACCTCGGCACCGTCGGGGCGGACGCGGCCCCGAACACCGTGGTCCCGGTCCGGGCGCTCGGGATCACCGTCGCGACGATCACGCTGAACGAGCAGATCAAGGGTGCCGACGACACGCTGACCGTGAACGCCCTGCACGTGAAGCTGCTCGGTGGCGTGCTCGGCTCGCTCGGCACCGGGGACGTGGTCGTGTCCTCGGCCACCTGCGGCCTCGGCGCGGCGCCGGTGCCGCTCGCCTCGGGTGCCGGCCTGTGGGCCGGGCTCGCCCTGCTCGGCGTGGCCGCGGTGCCGGCGGGGATCCGCGTCGCCCGCCGTCGCGGCGTGCTGTCCCGCACGGCCTGAGCACCGTCCGGCAACCCGCGGCCGCCGTCGCCGGCGACCGCGGGTCCGGGCTCCCGCTAGCGTGGGCCCGTGCAGACTTCCGCTTACGGTTCCTGGGCCACTCCGATCACCGCCGACCTCGTCGTCGCCGGGGCAGTGCGGGTGCTGGGCGCCCACGCGGACGGCGACGCCGTCGTGTGGGCCGAGCGGCGCCCCGGCGAGGGCGGCCGCACCCAGCTCGTCCGCCGCGACGCCGATGGCACGTGCACGGACCTGCTGCCCGAAGGCCACAACGCCCGCACCGCGGTGCACGAGTACGGCGGCGGCGACTGGTGGGTCCGCGACGGGGTCCTGTGGTACGCCAACTGGGAGGATCAGCGGCTGTACCGGCTGGCCGACGGCGAACCCGTGCCGCTGACGCCGGAACCGGAGCGCCCGAGGGCCGACCGGTTCGCAGACGGCGACGTGCACGGGGACGTCCTCGTCGCGGTGCGCGAGCGGCACACCGGCGACGAGGTGCGCAACGAGGTCGTGCGGCTGGCGGCGCACCGGCCCGCAGAACCTGAGGTGCTGGTGAGCGGGCCGGATTTCGTGGCCGCGCCCCGGTTTTCGCCCGATGGCGGCGCGCTGGCGTGGGTGTCGTGGCAGCACCCGTCGATGCCCTGGGACGACACGGTGCTCACGGTGCGGGACCTGCGCTCGGGTGAGGACACGGTCGTCGCGGGCGGGCCGGGGGAGTCCGTGGCCGAGCCCCGCTGGACGCCGGACGGGCGCCTGTACTTCCTGTCCGACCGCACGGGCTGGTGGAACCTGTACCGCTGGTCACCCGGTGGCGAGGTCGAACCCGTCGTGGTGCTGGACGCCGAGATCGGCATGCCGGCCTGGCAGCTGGGCAGCGCCCGCTACGTCCCGCTGCCCGACGGGCGGATCGTGTTCGCCCGCTGGTCCGGCGGCTACGACGGGCTGGCCGTCGCCGAGCCCGGCGGTCCCGTAACCGACTTCGGCCTGCCGTTCTCGGCGATCGACTCGGTCCGCCCCGACGGCGACGGGGTGCTCGTCGTCGCAGGCACACCCACCGAGGAGCCCGGCGTGCACCGCGTGTCGGCCACCGGCGAGGTGCAGACCCTGCGCGCACCACGGGACCCCGGTTTCGACCCGGCCTACGTCTCGGTGCCGGAGCCGATCTCGTTCCCGTCCGGCGACCGGGTCGCGCACGGCTTGTTCTACGCGCCGGCGAACCCGGAGTTCACCGCGCCGGAGGGGGAACGGCCGCCGCTGCTCGTGGTGATCCACGGCGGCCCGACCGCGCAGGCCGTCCCCGTGCTGTCGCTGGGCGTGCAGTACTGGACCAGCCGCGGGTTCGCCGTGGTGGACGTGAACTACGGCGGGTCCTCCGGGTTCGGCCGGGCGTACCGGGAGCAGCTGCGGGACGCGTGGGGCGTGGTCGACGTCGACGACTGCCTCGCGGCGGCCGCCCACCTCGCCGGGCAGGGCCGCGTCGACGGCCGGAAACTGCTGATCCGCGGCGGTTCCGCGGGCGGCTTCACGACGCTGGCCGCGCTCGCCCGCGAGGACACGCCGTTCGCCGCGGGCACCGACCTCTTCGGCGTGGCGGACCTGGAGGTGCTGGCCCGTGATACGCACAAGTTCGAAAGCCGCTACCTCGATCGGCTCATCGGCCCGTACCCGGCGGCCCGCGACGTCTACGTGGAGCGCTCGCCGATCTCGCACGTGGACTCGTTCCGGCGCCCACTGCTGGTGTTGCAGGGCGCCGAGGACCAGGTGGTGCCGCCCAACCAGTCCGAGCTGATCGTCGAAGCGTTGCGCGCCAGGGACGTGCCGGTGGCGTACGTGCTGTTCGAGGGGGAGCAGCACGGGTTCCGGCGGGCGGAGAACATCCGGCGGGCGCTGCGGGCGGAGCTGGACTTCTACAGCCAGATCCTCGGTTTTCCCTTGCCCCCAGGGGAAGGCGGGGAGATCACGTTGTCCGGCGGAACCCGTCAGGAGCCTCTACGCTGACCCGGTGACTTCTGCGCGGGCGGGTGCGGTCGGCGAACTGGTGGCGGGCCGGTACCGGCTGCTGGCCGAGCTCGGGTGCGGGGCGATGGGCTCGGTGTGGCGGGCGTTCGACGAGCGCCTGCAGCGCAAGGTGGCCGTGAAGCAGGTCGTGCCGGCCGACCACGGGAGCGCCGACGAGATCAGGGAACGCGTGCTGCGCGAGGGCCGGATCGCCGCGCGCCTGCAGCACCCGCACGCCGTGGCGGTGTTCGACGTGGTGGAGGACGACGGCACCCCGGTGCTGGTCATGGAGTACCTCCAGGCGCGGAACCTCGCGGAGGTGCTCGCCGAGCGCGGGCGGCTGCCGGTGCCGGAGGCCGCGCAGATCGGCGCGGAGATCGCCGAAGCGCTCGCCGCCGCGCACGTGGCCGGCATCGTGCACCGCGACGTGAAGCCGGGCAACGTCCTGCTGTCCGAGGAAGGCGCGAAGCTCACGGACTTCGGCATCGCCCACGCCGTGGGGGACGCGACGATCACCGCGGCGGGGGTCGTCGCGGGCACGCCCACGTACCTGGCGCCGGAGACCGTGCACGGCAAACGCCCGGCGCCCGGTTCGGACGTGTTCTCCCTCGGCGCGACGCTGTACAACGCCGTCGAAGGCGTTCCGCCGTTCGGCCGGGATCCGGAAAACCCTTACGCCGTCCTGTTCCGCATCGCCGCGGGGGAGCTGCGGCCGCCGGAGCTGGCCGGCCCGCTGTCCCCGGTGCTGACCGCGATGCTCGCCCCCGAGCCGGCGGACCGGCCGACCGCGGACGAGGCGGCGACCCTGCTGCGGGTGATCGCGGACGGGCAGTCCCTGCCGGAACCGGCGCCGCGCCGCCGGTGGCTGCTCGCGACGGTCGCGGGTGGCCTCGCGGCGGCGGCACTGCTGGCGTACCTCGTGGTGGACGCCCCGCCCGCCGGAACAGCGAGCCCGGCCGCGCCGCCACCACCGGTCGTCGCGCCCGTGCTCACCGCCGCCGACCGCGAGCGCGCGGTCTCCGACTACTACGCGCTGCTCCCGGCCCGCGCGGGCGAGGCGTGGGGACGGTTGACGGCGCAGCGCCGCGGCGAGGGGCAGGACGGCTACCGGCAGTACTGGGCGCAGGTCGCGAGCCTGACCGTGGTGTCGCCACCGCGAGCGGACGGCGAGGCGGTGACCGTGGGGCTGGAGCTGCTGCTCGCCGACGGCACCCGCGTGCACGAGGTGCACCACGTCGAACTCCAGGGGCTGCTGCTTGGAGCGGACACGCTGGTCACGAGCGAGCGCACCGCGCCCGCGCCACCGCCACCCCCGCCGCCCTCACCGGTACCGGCACCGCCGCCTGTCGTGGTGACCGAGGTGCGGGCGCCGGCGGTGCCGGTGGGGCCCGACGTGGCGCACGGGAAGAGGCTCGGGCACGCCAAGAAGCCGTAGTTTGAGCCGCTGAACAGCGGGAACAGGCTGGGCATGGCTTTCGATGTACGGGCGGGCGGACGGACCGCGGTCATCACCGGGGCGTCCTCGGGGATCGGTGCCGAGTACGCGCGCAGGCTGGCCGGCCTGGGCTGGAACCTCACGCTCGTGGCGCGGCGCGCGCAACGGCTGGACGCGCTCGAGGCCGGGCTGCGCGAGTCGGCGGGCGTCGCGGTAGAGACGTTGACCGCCGATCTCGCCGAACCCGGCGACCTCGCCCGCGTCGCCGAGCGGGTGGCAGCGGATGACGTCGGGCTGCTGGTCAACAACGCCGGGATCAACGGCTACGGCCCCTTCGACGAGGTCGATCCCGGGTTGCTGCAACGGGTCCTGACGATCAACGTGACCGCGCCGACCGTGCTCGCGCGGGCCGCCTTGCCCGGTTTGCTGGCGCGTGGCGGGGCGATCGTCAACGTGGCGTCCCTGCTCGCGTTCGCCGGTGCCGTGCCGCCGGACCCACTGCCGCACCGCGCGACGTACGCGGGGACGAAGGGCTACCTGGTGACCTTCACGCGCACGCTGGCGGCGGAGCTCGGACCGGACTCGCCGGTGGCGGTCCAGGTCGTGTGCCCCGGTCTCACCGCGACGGAGTTCCACTTCACGGCGGGCCTGGAGCCGGTCGCCGCCGAGGAGGAGCAGCGTGGCGAGCACGGCATGCCCGCCGAGGACGTGGTGCTGGCGTCGGTGTCCGCGCTGGACAGCGGCGAGGTCGTCTGCGTTCCCGGGCTCGACGACCCCGCCGCGCTGGCGGCGTGGGCGGCGGCCGAGGCGGGCGTCCGGTCCGCCTCGACGGCCACCAAGGCCGCGCCCCGCTACCGCGGCGCCTGAAGGTCCAGGAACACCCAGCGGGCGTCCGGGGCGAGGCCGGCCAGCCACTTGCCGCAGTTCTGCAGCACGACCGGCCCCGACGTGACGTGCTGCGTGCCCGCGTGCAGGTCGCGGAAGAAGCGTTGCAGGTCACCGCGGCGCAGAGCCGCCGTGCCCGCCCACTTGTACGCGGTCAGGCCGACCTCGTGCACCGACCACGTGGCGTTGTTCAGCATCAGCCGCGTCAGGGTTTCCTGTTCCGTCGACAGCAGCTCACCCGCGTCCAGCGTCGCCTCGTTGTCCGCCCACACCTCCATCGCCCACGCGGCCGCCGCCCGCAGCTTCGCCTCCGCCTTGGCGTACTCGGCGTAGAACTGGCCGGTGTCGACCGTCGCGCCCGGGGTGCCGGTCTTCTTGGCCACCAGCGCCTTCAGCTCGTCCAGCATCCGGCGGCCGACACCCAGCGCCCAGCCCGTGTGGCAGATGCCCGCCATGTTCGCCAGCCCCACGCGGTAGATCGCCCCGCCGTGCTTCGCGTCCATTGTGGACGTCTCGAACACGTGGCTGTCCGGCACGAACAGGTCCTCGCACACGTAGTCGATGCTGTTCGTGGCCCGCAGGCCCATCACGTCCCAGTTGTCGACGAGCGTGGCCTGCTCCTTGGGGAACGTGAACACCAGCGCCTGGCCCGTCTCCTCGCAGAAGGCGGCGGTGTGGATGTGCGTGGCCATCGAGATCCCCGACGCGAACGACCACTGGCCGCTGATCCGGTACCCGCCGTCGGCCCGCACCGCCTTGCCCATCCGCGTGCCCTGCCCCGCCATGCGCGCGTACCGGCCGCCGGGCACGTCGGGGTAGAGGTCGGCGACGCCGTCCGGCCCGAGGTAGGCCGCCGTGGTGCCCGTGACCATCTGCAGCGCCATGTACGCCCAGCCCGCGGACGCGTCCGCGTAGGTGACCTTGGCGATGGTCTCGATCACCTGCCGCGGCGAGAACTCGTACCCGCCCAGCTCGCGCGGGATGCCCACCTTGAACGCGCCGGTCTCCTGCAGTGCCTGCGCCACCTCGTCGGTGAGCCTGCCCAGCTCCTCGCCCTTCTCGGCGTTGTCCTTCAGCAGCGGGGTGATCTCGTCGAGCCGGGCGATCAGCCCGTCGAACTCGTCACTGACGTGCAGCTCACTCATGCGGCCTCCCTCTTGGAAATCCACTCGATGACGGGTTTGACGGCTTCGTCGGAGTTGGTCTCGAAGACGAGCCCGTGGCCGTTGCCGGTGATGCCGTGGTCGGGCAGGTGCAGCCGCTCGGCGTGCGCACCCGCGGTGGTGAGGAACTCGACCATCTCCTGGGCGAACCCGGCGAAGGCGGACGCGCCACCGGTGACGACCACGACGGGTTTGCCCGCCAGCGCGGGGATCCGCCTGCCGGGCACCTCCTCCGGGGTTGCGGCGGGCGGGTCGTAGGTGATCTCCGCGCTGGTCAGGCCCCACGTGAGCGGGCCCATCCCGGGGAAGTCCACGAACGGCGGCCCCATCGGCTCGATCGCCGCGATCGCCACGACGAGGTCCGGCCGCGCGTCGGTGGCCAGCCAGCCGACCGGGCCACCCGCGGAGTGCGTGACGAGCACGGCGGGACCGGTGCGGTCCAGCAGGCGGGCCAGCCGGTCGGCGTCCAGGCGCTGCGACAGCGCGAGGTCGGCGGGCAGCGGTCCCATCGCCGCTGTCAGCTGGTCGTAGTCCCACGTCGTGTTCTCCGAGGCGAACAGGTTTTCCACCGCCTCGTAAGGGATCTGCGCGCCCATCGGGCCGATGACGTCGGGGTGGTACGGCGAGCGGCCGTGCCCGCAGCGGTCCACGACGTACACGGCGAAGCCCGCTTCGACGAAGCGCGTGGCCCAGCCGGGACGTCCGTCCGGGGTGCCCGTCCAGTCGGTGCGCTGTCCGCCACCGCCGTGCACGAGCACGAGCGGGTACGGGTGGGTGACCTCCAGCGGTGCTTCCCAGCTCACGAACATCGGGCCGCGCTGCACCGTGCCCTGCGGGGCCTCGACCCGCTCGCCCGGTACCCAGAACTGACCTCGCCGCACGGTGATCTCGTGACCGCCGGTCTCGTGGGGTGCGGCCATGTCAGATCTCGATCGGCTCGAGCCGCGAGAGGATCTCCTCGCGCCGGTTCTCGAACTGCTCGGGGAGCTGGAAGCGCTTTCCCAGCTCCTGTGGCGACTCGTCGCACGTCCAGCCGCCGTTCTCGTGGGTGACCGCCAGCTCGAACAACGCGCCGCCCGGCGTGCGGACGTACACGCTCATGAAGTACTTGCGGTCCTTCAGCTCCGAGATGTCGGTGTAGCCGCGGCCCTCGATGTCGAACTTGACCTCGGCCTGGTTCCCGAGCGTGTCGACGTTCCACGCGAAGTGGTGGTAGGTGCCCGCGCCGTAGCTCCAGGTGCCCTGGTCGTCCTTGCGGTTGACCGTGAGTTCGAGGTGGTTGCCGTACTTCGCGTTGCCGATCTGCAGCGCCGCCACGTCGCCCTCTTCGGTCAGTCGGCCCTGCGAGAAGAACGACTCGTCCGCGAACTCCACCATCCGGTCCGGCGTCGCGACGTGCACGCCGACCCCGTGGATGCCGTGGATCGCGCACTCCGGCGGCACGCCGTAACCCGGGTGTCCCACGCGCTCGTCCCCGCTGTTGCCGACGAACACGTACTCGATGCCCGACGGGTGCCGGAACGCCAGGCGCCGCTGGCCGAACCGCTCGAAGTTGGTCACCTCGACGTCGTGCTCGGTCAGGCGCCGGTACCAGTAGTCCATCGAGTCGTGCGGGATCGACAGCAGCACCTCGCGGGCCTGGTTGGTGCCGCGCTTGCCGTAGAACCCGGCCTGCGCCCACGGGAACGTCGTGACCACGCTGGAGGGGTCGCCGTTCGCGTTGGAGTAGTACAGGTGGTAGATCGGCAGCGAGCCGTCGAACAACACGGTCCGCTTGATGAAGCGCAGGCCGAGGACCTTCACGTGGAAGTCCACGTCCTCCTGCGCCCCGCCCACGGACAGCGTCACGTGGTGTGAACCCTCGACGTATGCCATGACGTGCCTCCACGGTGAGGAACTGCGGTTGTCCCGCTAGAGCCTGTATTGAGGTGGTTTGCGTGGCGGTGCGGGTAGCGGAACCTGAGGCGGCTCCTCGCTCCGGGATCGCCTCCTCATGACCGCCAGGTCACCACGGAGGCGCTGTCCTCGCGAGGCACCGCCTCAGAACCCGCGGCGGTGCCGGTTGACGGCCCACAGCAAGCGGCTCCGCCACTTCGAAACACAACCTAGGCGCGGCCGCGGCGGTGGTCATCTCGCGCGGGCGCAGGGCTCTGTCGGATGCGCGCAGGATTGGTTACCGTGGGGTTCGCCGAGCGGTGGAGGTGACGATGACGTCGCTGACCGAACAGATCCCCGCTGCCGACCTCGTCGGCCGCGGTGGGACGAAGGTCGCTTTCGGGTCGTGGACCGATGCCGTGCGCCGCAGCGTGCTGAGCTTCCGGTTCGACTGCGACCGGCCGCGCGCGTTCGCCGGCACGATCCGCAACCGCTCGCTGGGCGGGGTCAACTTCGTGGACATGGCCTGTGAGCGCCACGCCGCCTACCGCGACCGCACGACGATTTCCCCGGCGGAGCCCGGGTTCTACGTGATGACCCTGCAGCTGGCCGGTGAGCTGCGGCTCGCGCAGCAGGACCGGGTGGCGGTGCTGAAACCCGGGTTGTTCGCGTTGTACGACTCGGCGGAGCCCGCCGCGCTGACCGCGAGCGACGGTTACCGGTCGACGTGCATCCGGTTCCCCAAGGCGTGGCTGGGCCCGCACCAGCCGACCGGCATCACGGCGACGGCGTTCGAGTGCGAGCCCGGACTGCCCGCGGCGGTGTGGGGGATGCTGATCAGCCTCAACCGCAACCTGGAGGGGCTGGGCGCGCACGGTCCCGCGGCGGTGCGGACGGTGATGGACCTGGTGACCACCATGCTGCGGACCGAGCTGGGCAGGCGCGAGCCGGAGCGGCGGGACGTGCTGCTGGCCGAGATCGGCGCGTACATCGAGCGGCACCTCGGCGATCCGGAGCTGGACCCCACCCGGATCGCGGCGGCGCACTTCGTCTCACCGCGGCAGCTGCACGTGTTGTTCGAGCGCACCGGCACGACGGTCGCGGCGGCGATCCGCGAGCGGCGGCTCGAACGCTGCCGCCGCGATCTCGCCGACCCGGCGCTGGCCGAAGTGCCCGTCGCCGCGATCGCCGCCCGCTGGGGCTTCCGCGGCGCGTCGCACTTCGGCCAGGTGTTCAAACGGGAAACCGGTAGGACGCCCGCTCAGTACCGGCGCGCCGCGCTGGCTCGCCTGCCGCGCTAGGCGGAGCCTGTCGTCGACCAGGGCCCCACGGGTCTGCGCTAACCTGTAAGGCAGCCAAGCAGCCTTACACCTCTGGGCAGGGGATTTCATGGCACCACCAGGCCGTTCGGGCCCGTCCGGCACGGTTCAGGCCACTCCCATCGCCCGGCTGCCGGTCGCCGAAGCTGTGGTCAACGCGATCAGGCAGGACATCGAGAGCGGGGCCTACGCGGTCGGGGACAAGCTGCAGTCCGAGGCGACGCTCGCCGCCCAGTACGGCGTCAGCCGCCCGGTCGTGCGTGAGGCGCTCCGGGCCTGTGCCGCACTCGGCCTCACCGAAACGAAAACCGGCAGGGGAACGTTCGTGGTCGCATCGTCGGTCGCCGGCGGGCTCCGGTTCGGGAAGTACTCGCTGCGCGACCTCGTGGAAGCGCGGCCTCACGTCGAAATCCCCGCCGCCGGCCTTGCTGCGCAACGCCGGTCAGCGGACGACCTCCGGCAGCTCGGGGCGCTCGTCACCGCGATGGCGGCGGAAACCGGTACGGAAACCTGGGTCCGGCACGACGCGGATTTCCACGTGGCGATCGCTCGTGCCAGCGGCAACAAGGTTTTCGAAAGCATCGTCGTCGAGATGAGGGACGCGCTGGCCCGCCAGTCCGGAGCGCTGAGCGTGGTGCCGGACCGGCAACGCCGCTCGGACGAGGAACACCGCCGGATACTCGAAGCGATCCAACGCGGGGACGCCCGCGACGCCACTGCCGCCATGGCAGACCACCTGTCCGCCGTCGATGCCGCGCTCGACACGATCCTCAAGAGGAAGTAACGCCTTCGATGGCCTCTCCCAGCACCACGTCGGCGTCCTCCGGGCAGCTGCGTACGCCGCGCCACGTGCCCGTCGCCGAGACGACACGCGGTGGATTGGTCGAATGCGTCCACTACGGCTCGGCGGTCGCGACCTCCCCGGACGGCACGCCCTCTCTGGTGATCGGCGACCCGGAAGCGCCCGTGTACCCGCGTTCGTCCCTGAAACCGTTGCAGGCGGTGGCGATGGTCCGCGCCGGGCTGTCCCTGCCGGCCGACCTCCTCGCGCTCAGCGCGTCGAGCCATTCGGGTGCCGCGGAGCACCAGGACGGCGCCGCCCGGATCCTCGCCAGGTACGGACTGGACGAGTCGGCGTTGGAGAACACCCCGGACCTGCCCTACGGTGCGGCCGAACGAGAGCGGTGGCTCAGCTCGGGCCACCCGCCGACCCGGCTCGCGCAGAACTGCTCGGGCAAACACGCCGCCATGGCCGCCACCTGCGTCGTCAACGGCTGGCCGGTGGCCGGTTACCTCGATCCCGCGCACCCGCTCCAGCGGCTCGTCGAGGACACCCTCACCGAACTCGTGGGAGAAGAGCCGTTCGCGGTCAGCACGGACGGATGCGGCACCCCGCTCTTCGCCTACTCGCTCACCGCGATGGCTCGCGCCTACGGGCGCTTGGCCGCGGCGGCCGCGGACACCCCCGAGGGCGCCGTCGCCGCTGCGATGCGGGCGCACCCCGGGATGGTCGCGGGCGACCGGCGCGACGTCACCGTCCTCATGCGTGCCGTGCCCGGGCTGCTGGCCAAGGACGGAGCCGAAGCCGTCCAGGTCGTGGGGCTGCCCGACGGGCGCGGCGTGGCCGTCAAGATCGCCGACGGGGGCGACCGGGCGCGGATGCCGGTCACCGTCCGCGTGTTGCGAGAACTGGGTTTCGGCGCGCGATCTCTCGACGGGCTGGCCACCAGCCCTGTGCTCGGCGGGGGACGGCCGGTGGGACTCGTGCGTGCGGCAGAGGCCTGACTCACCTCCTGCGGACCAGCTCGCCTGCCGCGCTGATCGCGTCCTCGAAGGGCTCGTCCAGCACCGGTAGCAGCACGACGGACTCGCTGCCCGCCTCGTGCAGGGCGTCGACGGCGGCGGCGCAGCGTTCGAGCGGACCGCTGATCGTGAGCCGGTCGATCCACTCGTCACGCAGTTCGTCCGTCCGGCCCGCGCGCATGAGGTCGAGGAGTTCCCCGCCGAACGGCAGCGGGCGCAGGTGCGGTTCGGTGCTGGGCGTGAGCGCCGCGACGAGGTCCTTGCGGACGCGTACCCTGGCGCGGTCGGCGTCCTCGTCGAGGGCGAACCAGTTGTAGGTGACGATGGTGTGCTCCTCGCCGACGATCTCGCGCGTGGCGCGCACGTACTCCGGCGCCGCGGGCTCGGCGAGGATCGTGCCGTCGGCGCGTTTCCCGCCTACGGCAAGGGATTTCGGGCCGCGGACCCCCACCAGCAACGGCGGCGCGACCGCGGGCGGGAACTCCAGCCGCACGTCGTCGAGGCGCACGTGCCTGCCGTCCATCGAGACCCGCTCGCCCGCCAGCAGGCGCCGCACGGCGGTGAGGGTCTCGTCGAGCGCGGCCAGCGGGGACGACGGGTACGCGCCGATCTGCTTCATCCACGCGGGAACGCCGTGCCCGAAGCCGGGGAGCAGCCGCCCGGGGTGCAGCTCGGCGAGTGCGGCCAGCTCCATCGCCGCGATCGCCGGGTTGCGGGCGACCGTGGGCAGCACCCCGATGCCGACGGCGATGGACTCGGTCGCCGCGAGGACCGTGGCGGCGGTGGCGATCGCCCCGGCGTAGAAGCAGTCCTCGACGACCCACACCTCGTCGAGCCCGGCCCGCTCCGCCCGCCGCGCCAGGTCGACGAGCCGGGCGGGCGGGGCCTCCCGCGGGATGCGAATGCCGAGACGGGTCACGAGGTCCTCCTGGAGTGGTAGTTCACGCGGGCACGAGCCCGTCGCCGGGACCGGTGGTCCACGCGACGACCTCGCTGCCCCGTTCGACGAACGTGCCGGGGGCGGGCCGCTGCCTCAGCACGGGACGGTCCTCCGGCTCCGGCTCGATGACCTTCACCACCAGCCCCGCGCGCAGCCCGGCAGCGAAGGCCTTGGCGACGTGCAGGCCCAGCAGACCGGGCACCTCCACCAGTCCGCCCCCACGAGCCTGCTCGGCCTTCGCCCTGCCCCGTGCCATCACCCCGACGCTAGCAGGGCGCGCCAGGCATTTTGCGAAACCGGCAAAGATATTTGTCAAGGTCCTCCCGCCTCCGGATAGTGCGCGGTGGAAGGGAGTGACAGGCATGGAAGACAAGTACGACGTGGTGGTCATCGGCGGGGGAGCGGCCGGGCTGGCCGGGGCGCTGGCGCTCACCAGGGCGCGGCGCTCGGTGCTCGTGGTGGATTCGGGCGAACCGCGCAACGCCCCCGCCGGGCACATCCACAACTACCTCGGCCGCGAGGGCACGCCGCCCCGCGAACTGCTCACCATCGGCCGGGAGGAGGTCGCCGGGTACGGCGGCGAGTTCGCCGACGCGAAGGTGACCGCGGCGGAAGCGTTGTCGCACAACCACTTCCGCGTCACGCTCGACACCGGGCAGGCGGTGGTGGCACGCCGTCTGCTGATCACGACGGGGCTCGTCGACGAACTGCCCGCGATCCCCGGCGTCGCCGAGCGGTTCGGCAACGACGTGCTGCACTGCCCGTACTGCCACGGCTGGGAAGTCCGGGACCAGGCGATCGGCGTCATCGCGTCCGGGCCGGCCGCGGTGCACCAGGCGTTGCTGTGGCGGCAGTGGACGCGGGACCTGGTGCTGTTCCGGCACACCGCGGGCGACTTCGGTGACGAAGCCCGCGAGCAGCTGGCCGCGCGTGACATCCGCGTGGTCGAGGGCGAGGTCGCCGCGGTCGAGACCAGCGATGACCGCCTGACCGGCGTCCGGCTGGCGACCGGTGAGGTCGTGCCGCGGCAGGCTGTCGTCGTCGGAACGCACATGACGGCCCGCTCGGAGCTGCTCGTCTCGCTGGGCCTGGAAACCGCGGAGCAGTCGGTCTTCGGCCAGGTCATGGGCACCTACGTCCCCGCGGACCCGACCGGGAAGACCGCCGTGCCGGGCGTGTGGGTGGCGGGCAACGTCACCAACCTCGGGGCGCAGGTGATCGTGGCGGCCGGGGCCGGCCTCGGCGCGGGAGCGGCGATCAACAACGACCTGATGGTGGAGGACACCACCCGCGCGGTGGAGCAGCGCGCGGCCGCGGCGGTCGAACGGCAGGTCTCCGAGCTCGTCCTCGGCGACCGACGGCACGGGATGTGATGGCGGTGCACGACGACCAGCACTCCTGGGACGAGTGGTACCGCTCCGCCGACACGATCTGGAGCGGCCGCCCCAACCCGCAGCTCGTCGCCGAGGCGGCCGGGCTGCCGCCCGGCACGGCGCTGGACGCGGGCTGCGGCGAAGGCGGGGACGCGCTGTGGCTCGCACGGCACGGCTGGCGGGTCACGGGCGCCGACATCGCGCCCGTCGCGCTCGAACGCGCCGCCGCCCAGGCGAAGGTCGAGGGCCTCGACGTCGAGTGGGTGCACGCCGACCTGACCACGTGGACCCCGCCGTCGCCGTACGACCTGGTCACCACCCATTACCTGCACCTGCCGGGGGACGCGCTGGAGCGGGCGCTCACCCGGCTCGCCGCGGCGGTGGCGCCCGGCGGGACGCTGCTCGTGGTGGGGCACGACCACGAGCACATCGCCCGGCACCACCCCGACGTCGCGGACAGGTACTTCTCACCCGAGTCGGTCGCGGCCCGGCTCGGCGACGGCTGGGAGATCCAGGTCGCCGAGACGAGACCCCGCACCACCACCGATCCGAGTGGGGAGGAGGTGACGGTGGGCGACGCCGTGCTCCGGGCACGGCGGGCGGACTGAGGAAAATCACCCCTTGCGGGAGTATCCGGGCGACGACCGGGAAGCCTGCGGTCACTTCACCGCCCGGACTCCCCAGGAGGATTTCGATGACCTCGTCAGTCAACGCCCGTACCCGGGCCCCCTCGCAGGTCGCCGCGGCCGTCGTGGGCGTGGTGTTCCTGCTCGTGGGCATCCTGGGGTTCATCCCCGGCGTGACCACGAACTACGACACGATGACGTTCGCGAGCCACCACTCGATGGCGATGCTGCTCGGCGTGTTCGCCGTGTCGGTCCTGCACAACATCGTGCACCTGCTGTTCGGGATCGCGGGCCTCGCGCTGGCCCGCACACCCGGCGGCGCCAGGAACTACCTCGTCGTCGGCGGGGTGATCTACCTGGTCCTGTGGATCTACGGCCTGGTGATCGACCACGACAGCGCCGCGAACTTCGTGCCGGTCAACACCGCCGACAACTGGCTGCACCTCGGCCTGGCCGTCGGGATGATCCTGCTCGGCCTGCTGCTGTCCCCACGACGGGCGGCCACCCGGGCCTGACGTGGCACAAGCGCCCGCTCCGGCCGGAGCGGGCGCAACCGCGTTCAGCGGTCCGTCCACTTCGGACTACGCAACGGGCCGTCGCTACCGGGCGGGCTCCCAGCCCGCCGCCGCGGGGTCGCCCACCGGGGGCCGCCGCTGGAACGGCACGGACTCCCAGCGCCGCACCCCGGCGCCCTGGCTGTAGGACAGGTGCCCGCCGAGCGCGCCGCCCGCCGACACGGCGAGCAGGCCCGCGAGGCTCCAGACCCGGTTCGCCGTCCGGTCCCGCGACCGCCACGCGGCGAGGTAGCAGGTGGCGCCCACGGCGTTGCCGAGCGCGTGCAGCGCGCCGGTCCGCCGCTGCGTGGTGTCGAGCCCCGAGTAGTCGGCCAGTCCCAGCAGGACGGTCGGCGGGGTGGCCGCGAGCCCGAGCGCCTGCAGCCGCCGCGCCGTCTGCGGCTGGCCGAACCCGAAGTCGAACACGGCGGCGCTGACCCACGCGCCGATGGGCAGCGTCACGAGCAGCGGGTGCACGGGGTGACCGAGCCACGAGCCCCGCAGCGCGCCGTCGACCCGGGAGTTGCGCAGCAGCTTGCGGAGCCCCTTGGCGACGGCGCCGGCGGGCCGGTCCACCACGCGGGCCCGCTCGGCGGCACTGAGCAGTCGATGCAGGTTCATCGCCTCGAAGTACCCGCCCGCCCGCGTGGTGAATCCCCTCAGCGGTGCGGCAGCGCCACCGTCAGCGAGTACAGCCGGGTGATCTGGGCGGCGTTCTGGTTGTCGTCGCTCACCAGCAGCAGCCGCAGCCGGCCGCCCGGCGCGGTGCCGAGGACGGCCATGCCCTCGATGTTGTCCAGCAGCGGGTTGAGCTGCGGCTGCTTGGCGGTCGCGCCGAGCGACGGGCAGTCCTCCAGGTCGGCCAGCGGCGTCTTGCGCACCAGCCGCACGTCCTGCCCGGACAGCTCGTCCACGCGGCTGACGTCCGTGGCGCCCCGCGGGTCGGCGAGGTAGAGGCGGATGGTGTTGCCGACACCGCTGGTGAACCCGCGCTCCAGCACGAGCAGCCGCCCGTCGCCGGTGGCGGTCACCTCGGCGACGCCCAGGCCGACATCGACGCGGTAGGCGTACTGGGCGGCGAGCGCGAACTCGCCCCTGGTGCGCTGCCACGTCTGGAAGCGCACCAGGTCGGCCTGGTCGCCGGACAGCGGCTGCTCCATCGACGCCACCAGCGTCCGGCCGCCGGGCTGCAGCGTCAGCCCTTCGAACGTCGCGTTCGAGGTGGCGCGCCCGGCCGGGGCCACGCGCAGCGCGTCCGGCACCGGGAGGCGGCCCAGCAGCCTGCCGTCGGGGGCGTACCGGCGCACCGACGGCTCGGTCTCGGACGTGACCAGACGGGTGCCGTCACGGTCGACGACCAGGCCCTCGGAGTCCAGCGGCTGCCCGTTCTCGTCGGCGAGCGGCACGACGCTCTCCGGCTGCCGCGTCCGGCGGTCGAGCGTGAACAGCGCGGACCGGTCGGACAACGCGGCGAGGTCGCCGTCGCGGTCGACCGCGAGCGCGGACAGGTTGCCGACGAACGTGCCGTCGAAGGTCGTCTTGTCGAGTGCGTCGGAGAACGAGTCGATGTCCACCCAGCGCGAGCAGGAGTGCGCCGGCGTGGCGGCGGCGGCCTGCGGCGCGGCGAGGCCGCACGCCAGCAGCGCGCCGACGGCCAGTGACACAGCGGTACGGGAAGCCATGCCGCGGAATCTAGCGGCCCCCGGCGAACACGGGCCGAACGCGAGCCGACGGATTCAGACCGAGAGCCGGTTGTTGCCGTCGTGGTCCCGATCGGGCACCGCCGGGTCGTCGGTCCACCGGCCGCCCTCGGACAGGTAGCGGAACGACACGACACTGCCCTCCGGCAACGTCACCGAGGCGGACTTGCGCCCGTTGGACCGGCGGCGCAGGACGTGGCTGCCCGGCCGCCAGTCGTTGAAGCAGCCCACGACGCTCGTCGTCCCCGGCGGCTGGTCCTTCTCCAGCGAGAAGGTCACCCGGACCTTGCCGAACGGCAGCCTCTTCAGCGTGATCATGTGGTCCTTCCCGGCAGCACGACGCGGAGCGCACACCTTAATGCCTCCGCGCCCGCCGCGACAGCCTCTCACCCGAACCGGGGTTCGTTTCCGCGCGCGTGGGAAGCAGGGAGAACGGGTAGGGTCACAACCCCGAAAGGAGTGGCGATGAGCGGTGGCCTCGGCACGCTTTTCCCGGGGGACAGTGGGATGGCGGCCAGGATGCGGGACCACGCCTGGGAGTCCTCGCCGCTGGGACCTCCCGCGCGCTGGCCCACGAGCCTGCGCACGGCCGTGCGCATCTGCCTCACCTCGCGGTTCCCCATGGTCCTGTGGTGGGGCGAGGAGCTGCGGGTGTTCTACAACGACGCCTACGCGGCGCTGCTCGGCGCGAAGCACCCTGCGCTGGACCAGCCCGGTGAGCGGGTGTGGCACGAGATCTGGCACATCATCGGCCCGATGCTGCGCGGCGTGCTCGACACGGGCGAGGCCACCTGGTCCGAGGACCTCCTGCTGCCGATGAACCGGCACGGCTACCTGGAGGAGGCGTATTTCACCTACTCCTACAGCCCGCTGCACGACGACGACGGCACGGTGCGGGGTGTGTTCACCGCGGTCAGCGAGACCACCGGGCGGGTGATCGGGGAACGGCGCCTCGGCACGCTGCGGGACCTGGCGGCGCGGGCGGGCGGGGCCAGGACCGTGCCCGAGGCGTGCGCGCAGGTCGCCGACGTGCTGTCCGGCGCCACCGAGGACGTGCCGTTCGCCGAGATCCACCTGCGCGGCCCGGACGAGCGGCTGGAGCGGGCGGCGGTGAGCCCGGCGCCGGTGCGGCCACCGGAAGGCTGGCCGCTGGCGGAAGTGCTCGAGGACGGGGAGGCACGCGTCGTCACCGACGTCGCCGCCCGCTTCGGCGAGCTGCCGTCCGGCGGCTGGGCGCGGCCGCCCGCCGAGGCGGTGGTGCTGCCGCTGCCGGGGGAGACCGGCGCCGGCACGGTGGGCGTCATGGTGCTCGCGGCGAGCGCCCGGCGCCGGCTCGACGAGTCCTACCGCACCTTCCTCGGCCTCGTCGCGCAGCAGACCGCCGCGATGGTCAACTCGGCGGTGGCCTACCAGGAGCAGCAGCGGCGTGCCGAGGAGCTGGCCGCGCTCGACGAAGCCAAGACGCGCTTCTTCGCCAACGTCAGCCACGAGTTCCGCACCCCGCTGACCCTCATCCTCGGCCCGGCGAACGAGCTGCGTGAGCGGCTCACCGACGAGGACCTCCGCGAGGAGGTCGAGGTGCTGCACCGCAACGGGCTGCGGCTGGGCAGGCTCGTGAACAACCTCCTCGACTTCTCCCGCATCGAGGCGGGCCGGATGCAGGCCCGGTACGAGCCGGTCGACCTGGCGCGCGAGACCGCCGAGCTGGCGAGCCTGTTCCGGGCGGCGGTGGAGAAGGCGGGCCTGGAGTTCGAGGTCGACTGCCGCCCGCTGTCCTCGCCCGTGTACGCCGACCGCGCCATGTGGGAGAAGGTCGTCCTCAACCTGCTGTCCAACGCCGTGAAGTACACCTTCGACGGCGCGATCCGGGTGGCGGTGCGCGAGGAGGCGGGCGAGGCCGTGGTGACGGTCTCGGACACCGGCGTCGGCATCGCCGCGAACGAGCTGCCCCGGCTGTTCGAGCGGTTCCACCGGATCCCCACCGCGCGGGCGCGCTCGAACGAGGGCAGCGGCATCGGGCTGGCGCTCGTGCGGGAACTGGTCCACCTGCACGGCGGCACGATCACCGCCGAGAGCGAACCCGGGGTGGGCACGACGTTCACCATCCGGCTGCGGCCGGGCTCGGCGCACCTGCCGGGCAACCAGGTGGTGACCACGCCGCAGGCCGAGCTCTCCCCGCAGTCGGCGGAGGCGTTCGTCCAGGAGGCGCTGCGCTGGCTGCCCGGCGAGACCTCGGGAGACCGTGAGCCCCTGGACGAGCCCGCCGGGCAGGACAGCAGGCACGCGCGGGTCCTCGTCGCGGACGACAACGCCGACATGCGCGAGTACCTGGTCCGCCTGCTGCGGCCGCACTACCGGGTGCGGGCCGTGGGCGACGGCGCGGCCGCGCTCGCCGCGGTCCGCGCCGATCCGCCGGACCTGCTCGTCAGCGACGTGATGATGCCGGGGATCGACGGGCTGGGGCTGCTCGCGGCGCTGCGTGCCGACCCGCGCACGGCGGGGGTGCCGGTGCTGCTGCTGTCCGCGCGTGCCGGGCAGGAGGCCGCGATCGAGGGGCTCGCCGCCGGCGCCGACGACTACCTGGTCAAGCCGTTCTCCGCCCGCGAGCTGCTCGCGCGCGTCCGGTCCACTGTGGAGCTGGCGCGGGTGCGCGGGCAGCACGCGCGCTGGCGCTCCGCGTTGATCGACTCGTTGCAGGAGGGGTTCTTCGTCGCCGACGAGGAGGGCACCGTCGTCGAGGTGAACGCGGCGTTCGGCGAACTGCTCGGCTACGGGCCCGAAGGCGTGCCCTACCCCGTCGAGCAGCCGTGGTGGCCCGACGCGGAGCAGGACCCCGGCGGGCACGCCGAAGTGCGCGGCACGCTGGAGCGGATGCTCGCCGAGCCCTCGGGCAGCGCCGTGCTGCCGCTGCGGCACCGCGACGGGCACCGCGTGTGGACCGCGGTGAACTACAACGCGGTCCACGACGAGCAGTCCCGCCGCCGCGTGGTGGGCACCGTCCGCGACGTGACGGCCGAGCGGTACGCCGTCCAGCGGGAAAGCGCTCTCTCGGCGCTGAGCCAGCGCCTGGCGGGCGCGGCGGCCGAACCCGAGGTCGTGCAGCAGGCGCTGGAGTTCCTCCGCGCGCAGTGGGGTGCGCGGCGGGTGCTGGCGGTCACCTGGCGCACCGGCGCCGCGCCCTCCGCGGTGTCCACAGAGGACGGTACCGCGTCGTGGGACGACCTGCCGGGGCCGCTGCGCAAGACGGTCGAGGACCTGCGTGCGCTGCCTCCGCTGCACCCCGGGCACGCCACCGGACCGAAGGCGGCCCCCGGCGTGGGCACCACGGTGGACCACCCCGACGGGCAGCTGGCGATCTGGCTGGAACCCGACCCGGCGCGGCCGCTGGGTGAGCAGGACGAGACCTTGTTCGCGCTGCTGTGCGGCACGCTCGCGCAGGCACTGCGCCGCGCGTACGGCTCCGACCAGCAGCGGGCGGTCGCGCTCGCGTTGCAGCGCTCGGTGCTGGGCCCGGCGAAGCTGCCCGCCGGGTACGCCGTGCGCTACGAGCCCGCCACGCCGCCGCTGGAGGTGGGCGGCGACTGGTACGACGTCGTGCCGCTGCCCGACGGGCGCACCGGCATCGTCGTCGGCGACTGCGTGGGCCGGGGCCTGCCCGCGGCCGCGGTCATGGGGCAGCTGCGCAGCGCGTGCCGGGCCCTGCTGCTGGAGGACGGCGGGCCGCGCCACACGCTCACCGCGCTCGACCGGTTCGCCGACCAGCTGCCCGGCGCGTCCTGCACGACGGTGTTCTGCGGGGTGCTCGACCCGGAGGCCGGCACGCTCACCTACAGCAGCGCCGGGCACCTGCCGGGCATCCTCGTCGACGCGACGGGTGCCGTGCGGTGCCTGGAGGAGGCGGGCGGGGTGCCGCTCGCGGTCGGCATCGGGCGGCCGCGGCGCGAGGCGACGGCCGTCGTGCCGCCGGGCGCGGTGCTGCTGCTGTACACCGACGGGCTGGTCGAGCGCCGCCGCCAGTCGCTCGACGAGGGCATCGACCGGGCCGGGGAGATCGCGAAGGCGGGGCGCTCCGCGGAGCTCGAAGACCTGGCGTCGCGGCTGATGAGCGAACTGCGGCCGGAATGCGGCTACGACGACGACGTCGCGCTGCTGCTGTACCGCAGGCCCGTGCCGGACTACGCGCAGACCTTCCCCGCCGAGCCGGAAAGCCTCGCGCTGATGCGTGCCGCCTTGCGGGAGTGGTGCGCCCGCAGCGGGCTGGACCCGCACCTGGTGCAGGACGTGGTCGTGGCCGTGGGCGAGGCGTGCACGAACTCGGTCGAGCACGCCTACCCGGACTCGGCCCGCGAGGTCGGGCTCAGCGCGAAGGTGGACGACGGCCTGCTGACCGTCGTCGTCACCGACAGCGGCCGGTGGCGGATCCCGCCGCCGGACAACCACGTGCTGCGCGGCCGCGGCCTCGACCTGATGCGGGCGCTGGCCAGCGCGGTCACCGTCGACACTTCCGAGGACGGCACGACCGTGACCCTGCAGTGGAGGACCAGGTAAATGCCCACCGCTTTCACGACTTCGCTGAGCGAAGCCCCCGACGGCGGCCGAGTGCTCACCCTCACCGGGGAGATCGACCTGACCAACGCGGAGGAGTTCCGCGCCGCGCTCGCCGCGGCCGTGCGGGGGACCGGTTCGGTCACGGTGGACCTGACCCGGATCGACTACCTGGACAGCTCGGCGCTGTCGACGTTGTTCGCCTGCACCGAGGACCACGACGTGCGGATCGTCGCGCCGTCGCTGCTGTCCAGGGTGCTGCGCGTGTCGGGGCTGACCGAGGTCGCCACGGTGACCATTGTGGACTGATCAGCCGTGCCTGCTCCGGCCGGGGACCTTGATGTCGTAGTGGGCGATCTTGCGGTAGATCGTCGCGCGGCTCATGCCCAGCAGTGACGCCGCCTTGGCGACGCTCGCGCCCGGCTGGGTCAGGCAGCGCACGATCTCGTCGCGCTCGACGGCCTCCATCCGCGTCAGCCGCCGCGTGCCGCCGGTGAACACCTCCGGCGCGAGGTGGCGCGTGTCGATCACGTCCGCGCGGGTCGCCGCCTGCCGCACGACGTCCCGCAGCTGCCGCACGTTCCCCGGCCACTGGTACGCCTGCAAGGCGCGCATCGCCGCCGGGGTGAACCGCGACCGCCCCGCGAAGGACCGCGCCAGCGGTTCCACGTCGTCCGGCCGGTACCGCAACGCGGGCACTTCGACGACGGTGTCGGCGAGTTCGCCCAGCACGTCCGGGATCGCCGCCGGGTCCTCGGCGGTCAGCGTGAACGGCGCCGGCACCGCCGCGGGCACTGCGGACAGCGCGGCCGCCAGCTCCTCCGCCGCGGACACCGGCAGCGCGTCGACCCCGGAGATGATCACACACGTGTCGGGCTTGCCGAGTTCGGGCGTCCACAGCGCCAGCCACGCGTCGGCGTCCTGCGGCGCGGGCGGGCGCGCGTTGAGCACCCGCTCCCGCGGCCGCACCGCGCGCCGGGCCGCCGACGCGAGCGCCGTCTTGCCCACGCCCGGTTCCCCGCTCACCACCACGACCCTGCCCCGCGCGATCGCGCCCTCCGCCTCGGCGAGCGCGTCCTGCCACGCCCCGGACAGCCGCGGCTCGGGCAGCCGGTCGCTGTAGACGCGGAACACCTCGCCACGCGGGGCGGGCCGGGCGGCGTGCCCGGAACCCCGCGCCATCATCAGCGCCGCGGTGTTGCCCGCCGCGGCCTGCGCGACCGCGAGCAGCAGTTCCTTCGACGACTGCGACCACGTGGTCAGGTTGACGCTGCCCAGCAACGCACCCGTCGCGGGGTCGAGCACGGGGGCCGCGGCACACGTGTAACCCCACAGCCCGGAGCAGTAGTGCTGCTCGGCGCTGACGAGGGACGGCGCGCGGTCGGCGAGGGCGAGCCCGAGGCCGTTGGTGCCCGCGTTGCGCTCGGCGTAGGAGAACCCCGGCGCGAGGTGCACGCGGTCCAGTGAGCGCAGGATCGTGCTGTCGCCGCACAACCGGCTGAGCACGAAGCCCTCGCTGTCGGTGAGCATGAGGCTCACCGGCTCGTTGGCGAGCGTCGCGTGCAGGCCGCGCAGCACCTCGCTGCCGCACTCGTAGAACAGCGAGCCCTCGTCGACCGTGCCGGTGAACACGGGCTGCACCTCGTCGGGCGGGACGCCGTAACGCTCGCTGCGCTGCCAGGACGCGCGCAGCCTCGCCGGAACCGCCACGGGGCGTTCGTGAGCCACTTCCCGCACCTCCAAGCTCGCGTCGCTGCGGCCTGCTCCGCCACGGTACCCGGCGGGAGCCGTGGCCCCGGTCACCCACTTGTCTCAAATTGAGACGCCGCCCGCCCCCGCTCGCCCCGGCCGGTGCCTAGCGTCGCCGTCGAACGTGCCACAGCAGTCACGCGACTACGGAGGACCCGTGTACACCAAGGACGGCGAGCAGTACTTCATCGTGGACGCGCACATCGCCCTGTGGGACGCGCGGCCGGAGAACCAGCTGAACATCCACGGCAAGCAGTTCATCGACTGCTTCTACGACTACCACCGCAACCTCAGCCCGGAATCCGAGCTGTGGACGTACGAGGAGTACCTCTACTACGGCGGTGAGCGGCTGATGAAGGACCTCTTCGAGGACGGCTACGTCGACCACGCCGTGTTCCAGCCCGCCCGGCTCGGCGCCTTCTACCGCACCGGTTTCGGCCAGACCGAGGAGGCGTTCGCGCTCGCGCAGGCACATCCGGACAAGCTGACCTACAACCACTACTTCGACCCGCGGTTCGGCGAGGACGGGCTGCGGCAGCTGAGGCGTGACGCGGAACGCTTCGGGCTCAAGGGCGTCAAGCTGTACACCGCCGAGTGGCAGGGGAATTCGCGCGGCTACAAGCTCGACGACCCGTGGACCTACCGGTACCTGGAGGCCTGCCAGGAACTGGGCATCCGCAACATCCACATCCACAAGGGGCCGACGATCCGGCCGCTGGACCGGGACGCGTTCGACGTCGCGGACGTGGACAAGGTCGCCACGGACTTCACGGACCTGAACTTCGTGGTCGAGCACTGCGGGCTGCCGCGGCTGGAGGACTTCTGCTGGATCGCCACGCAGGAGCCGAACGTGCACGCCGGGCTCGCGGTCGCGATCCCGTTCATCCACACCCGGCCGCGGTACTTCGCGCAGATCATCGGCGAACTGCTGTACTGGCTCGACGAGGACCGCATCCAGTTCTCCAGCGACTACGCGCTCTGGACGCCGCGGTGGCTGGTCGAACGGTTCGTGGACTTCCAGATCCCGGAGGACATGACCGAGTACGCGCCGCTGACCGTGGCGCAGAAGAAGAAGATCCTCGGGCTGAACGCGGCGAAGATGTACGACATCGAGGTGCCGGAAGCCTTGCGGCTGCCCGAGGTCGAGACTCAGGCGGTGTCGGTGGCATGAGTTCGCTTGTCGCCAAGGCGCGTGAGGCGCTGAACGCCGTCTACGACCCGGAGCTCGACGAGCCGATCACCGACCTCGGTTTCGTGCACTCGATCGAGCAAGCCGGGGACGAGCTGACCGTCCACTTGCGACTCCCGTCCTCGTTCTGCTCGCCGAACTTCGCCTACCTGATGGCGTCCGACGCGAAGGACGTGCTGGCGGAACTGGCGCCGCGTGTGACGGTGGTCCTCGACGACCACCACGACTCGGACCTGATCAACCGCGGGCTGGCCGCCGACGCGGGCTACCGCGGCACGTTCGGCGACGAGGCGGACACGAGCCTCGACGAGCTGCGGCTGACGTTCCGGCGCAAGGCACACGCGGCGGCGATGGAGCGTGCGCTGACGCCGTTCGCCCGCGAGGGCGCGGAACTGCACGGGCTCGTCCTCGGTGACCTGCCGGACACCCAGGCGACGCGGGCGCTGCTGCGCCGCCGGGAGGCGCTCGGGTTCGGCACCGGTCCCGCCGAACCCGTGCTGGTCGACGAACGCGGGCGCCCGTACCCGCGCGAGGAAATCCCGCTGCGCCTGAGGTTCGCCCGTTCCATCCGGATTTCGATCGAGGGCAACGCGCACTTCTGCCGCGGCCTGCTGCGCACCCGTTACGACATGAAGGAGCAAGCGTCATGAAAGCCATCCAGGTCGTCGGCTACCACGAGCCGCTGCGGGCGGCCGAGGTGCCCGAGCCCGAGGTGACCGGGCCCTTCGACGTCATCGTGAAGATCGGCGGCGCCGGGGTGTGCCGGACGGACCTGCACATCCTGGAAGGGCAGTGGGCGGAGAAGTCCGGGGTGGCGTTGCCCTACACGATCGGCCACGAGAACGCCGGGTGGGTGCACGCCGTCGGCAGCGCGGTCACCAACGTCGCGGAGGGGGACAAGGTGATCGTGCACCCGTTGATCACCTGCGGGCTGTGCCCGGCGTGCCGCCGCGGCGACGATGTCCACTGTGTACAGAGCCAGTTCCCCGGCATCGACACCCATGGCGGGTACGCGGAGTACCTGAAGACGTCGGCGCGGAGCGTGGTGAAGATCGACGACTCGCTGGAGCCCGCGGACGTCGCCGCGCTCGCCGACGCCGGGCTGACCGCCTACCACGCGGCGGCGAAGGCGGCCCGGACCCTGCCGCCCGGCTCGCGGTGCGTGGTGATCGGCGCGGGCGGGCTGGGGCACATCGGGATCCAGGTGCTCAAGGCGATCACGGCCGCGGAACTCGTGGTCGTGGACCGGAACCCGGAGGCGGTGAAGCTCGCCGTGGCGATCGGGGCGGACCACGGGGTCGTCGCGGACGGGGACCACGTCGAGGAGGTGCTGGACCTGACCGGCGGGCAGGGCGCGGAGGTGGTGCTCGACTTCGTCGGCGAGGGCGGCGCGACGCGGGACGGGGTGGCGATGCTGCGCCGGGCGGGCGACTACCACGTCGTCGGCTACGGCGAGAACCTCGACGTACCGACGATCGACATCATCTCGACGGAGATCAACTTCATCGGCAACCTGGTGGGCAGCTACCCCGACCTGTGCGAGCTGATGGTGCTCGCCGCGCGCGGCCAGGTGAAGCTGCACACGACGAAGTACCCGCTCGACCGCTTCCAGGACGCCATCGACGACCTGGACGCGGGCCGCATCCGCGGGCGGGCGATCCTGGTGCCCTAACCGCGGCCGCCGCCTGTGGGGCTGCCCAGCAGCGCGACGGCGGCGGCGACCACCTCGGCCGTGCTCACGCCGAGCAGTGCCGGATCGGGCTCGGCGGCGAACGGGTCGCCGCGGCGGTCGGCGTCCGCGGACAGCGCGCGGTGCCGGCCGTCCGCCGGCGGTCCCCAGTGCCGGGCCGAAACCGGGCCGAACAGCGTCACCGACGGCGTGCGGTACGCGTACGCCAGGTGCGCGATCCCGGTGTCCCCGGAGACGACCAGGCGTGCGGCGGCCACGAGCGCGGCCAAAGTGGACAGATCCGTGTCCCCGGCGAGTACGTCGTCGTGCGGCAAACCTGTTCTGGTCGCGAGTTCCATGGCCAGGTCGCGCTCCGCCGCCGAGCCCGTCAGCACCACCCGGCAGCCCTCGCCCCGCAGTTCCCGCACCACGTCGGCGTACCGCGACAACGGCCACCGCTT
This sequence comes from Amycolatopsis sacchari, assembly GCF_900114035.1. Lineage (GTDB taxonomy): Bacteria > Actinomycetota > Actinomycetes > Mycobacteriales > Pseudonocardiaceae > Amycolatopsis_E > Amycolatopsis_E sacchari. The sequence continues at coordinate 45,426 of NZ_FORP01000005.1, forward strand.
GCTCCCGTACGCCGCACCGGGGTGGACGAGCACGGCGCCGGGAGCGGGGCTGGGCACCGGCGGCGGTCGCAACAGGAAGTCGTCCGGGTCCGCCGGGACGCCGTGCGCGCGCAGCATCCGGCACCAGCGCTCGCGCTCGTGGATGTCGTCGAGCCACTCCGGCCCGGGCCAGCCATGCCCGGAATGCCCGATGCGGCGGCGTGGTTCCAGCGCGTCGAGCACCGCGGTGCTGTGCGGGCCCGTGCCGTGCAGGTTGACCGCGACGTCCGGGTGCGCGTAGCGCTCGTCGAGCGGCTTCATCCCGTGTGTCGGCAGCAGGGTGTCGACGCACCCGGCGAGCTCGACGACGGGGCGCAGCCACTCGTTGGTGGCGAACACGAGCTCGTGCTCCGGCCACGCGCGCCGGACCGCCCGCAACGCGGGCACGACGACCAGGAAATCGCCCAGCTTGAGCGGGCGGAACGCGACGACGTGCTTCACGGAACGCTCGTTACCCGGGAAGCTCCTTCTCGAACCAGTGGTGCGCGTACGGCTCGTCGTTGAACGGCGCCACCTCCTCGTAGCCCGCCGCCCGGTACAGCCCCATCGCCTCGCGCAGCGCGCGGTTGGTCTCCAGCCGGGCCCGTCGCGCGCCACCCGCCGCGGCCCGTCGCTCCAGCTCGGCCAGCAGCCGCCGCCCGAGCCCCAGCCCCCGCACGGCCGACGAGACCCACATCCGCTTGAGGTACGCCGAGGCGCCATCGTCCTGGACCACGAAACCGCCGCAGCCCACGGGCTCGCCGTGCAGCGTGGCGACGAGGAACAGCCCGTCCGGCGGGGCCATCACCGTCTCGTCGGGGGTGAGGGACCTGGCGTGCTCGAATCCGTCGTCGAAGCGCTCGCCGATCTCCGCGAAGTACGCCGCCAGGCACTTCTGGGCAGCCGGACCGCCCGGGTCGACGGCCGCGACTTCGACCGTGGAAGCGGTGAGCAGGCGTTCGACCTCGGCCATCGCCTCGACCAGCCGGGTGCGCTGCCGTTCGCTCAACGGGGCGAGTATCGAGGCCGCGAGTTCGTCCGACCGGGTGTCGAGCGCCTCGCGTTCGGCCCGGCCGCGCCGGGTCAGCCGCGCGGTGCGGGCGCGGCCGTCGCCGTCGCTGGGCCCGACCACCACCAGCCCGGCGTGCTCCAGCGCCCGCAACAGCCTGCTCAGGTAACCGGAGTCGAGGTCGAGCCGTTCCCGCAGGACCCGCACGTCACAGCCGTTCGGCCCGATTTCCCAGAGGACCCGGGCCTGGCCGAGCGGCCGGTCCCGTGACAGGTAGGCGTCGTTGAGGGCACCGACGCGTTGCGTCACCGTCCGGTTGAACCGGCGGACCACGGCGAGCTCGTCCATTTATCTGACCTTAGTCAGCTAGCGGGCGGAACTCCAGGGTCCTAGCATCGGAAAGCGGGTAACGGAAAGGAGCCGGGTGGATGCGGTTGTCGCTCGAAGGCAGGACGGCGCTGGTGACGGGATCGACGCAGGGGATCGGTGCGGCGATCGCGGCGGGCCTGGCCCGCGCCGGCGCGCGGGTCGCCGTCAACGGGCGCACCGAGGCGAGCGTGACGAAGGCCGCGGAGCAGCTGCGGGCCGAGGTGGAGGGCGCCGACGTCATCCCGCTGGCGGCGGACGTCGCGACGGAGGAGGGCGCCCGCGCCGTGACCGAGCGACTGTCCACCGTGGACATCCTCGTGAACAACCTGGGCATCTTCGGAGCCACCCCGCCGCTGGAGATCACCGACGAGGAGTGGCGGCGCTACTTCGAGGTGAACGTGCTCGCGGCCGTCCGGCTGACGCGCGCGTACCTGCCGGGCATGATGACGCGCGGCTGGGGCAGGATCCAGTACATCGCCAGCGATTCGGCCGTGGTGATCCCCGCCGAGATGATCCAGTACGGCGTGTCGAAGACGGCGCTGCTCGGCGTTTCCCGCGGTTTCGCGAAGGCGGCCGCGGGCAGCGGGGTCACGGTGAACGCGGTCATCGCGGGGCCCACGCACACCGGCGGGGTCGAGGAGTTCGTCTACCAGCTGGTCGACAGGAACCTCCCGTGGGACGAGGCGCAGCGCGAGTTCATGCGGCGGCACCGGCCGCAGTCGCTGCTGCAGCGCCTGATAGAGCCCGAGGAGATCGCGAACATGGTGGTGTACCTGAGCTCGCCCCAAGCGTCGGCAACGACAGGCGCAGCAGTACGCGTCGACGGCGGGTACGTGGATTCCATCGTCCCGTGACCCGTGGGGGCGCGCTCCCGGGGACTGTGGGCCGGTGGGGTGTCGCGCCTCGGCGGTCCTGTGACCCGCGGCGGTGTGCCATGCTCCCGCCGGGGTCCTGTGGCCCGCGGCGGTGTGTCGCGCCTCGGCGGTCCTGTGGCCCGGCGATGTGTCGTGCTCCCGCCGGTGTCCTGTGATCCGCGGGGGTGGTCGTGCTCCCGCCGGGGTCCTGTGGCCCGGCGGCTGACGTGCCGCAGCGACGGTTCCGTGGCACCTGGCGAGGGCAGGCCCCACTGACACGTCCGTAGCCTCCGGGGGCGTGATACCCCCGCCACCAGCTCCATGGCCCTCGGCGGATGCGTCCTGCCCCCGCCGGGCCCGGCGGTCTGTCACGCCCCGCCTGGTCCCCGTGGCCGTGTCAGGTTCCGCCGTTCCGTGGCCCGCCCGCGGGCGCCAGGACGCCGCAGACACCCGTCCCGCCCGCGCGGGCTCCAGCCTGCGCCGAAGTAGCGTGGTTCCGGCGGGCTCCGGCCTGCGCCGGGGTGATCCGTGGCTCGGCTGGGCCGCAGCCTCCGCCCGGATGGTCCCGTGGCCCGCCGCGCTCCCGGCCTCTGCCGAACTGGCCCAGGCCCCGGCGGGCTGCGGCGTGCGCCGGGAGGTCCATGGCTAGGCCGTGCTGCGGCTTCCGCCCGGATGGTCCCGTGGCCCGCCGCGCTCCCGGCCTCTGCCGAACTGGCCCAGGCCCCGGCGGGCTCCGGCCTGCGTCGGGGTGGTCCGCGGCTAGGCCGTGCTGCGGCTTCCGCCCGGATGGTCCCGTGGCCCGCCGCGCTCCCGGCCTCCGCCGAACTGGCCCCAGGCTCCGGCGGGCTCCGGCCTGCGCCGGGGTGGCCCGTGGCTCGGTGGGGCCGCAGCCTCCGCCCGAATGGCCCCGCGGCTCGCCGCGCTCCCGGCCTCCGCCGAACTGGCCCCAGCCCCCGCGGGCTCCGACCTCACCGAGCCCCGCCCCGCGCCCCGGGGCCGTGGTGCCACGCCAGCCCCACCGCCCGCGCACTACACGATGGTGTCGCTCCCCGCCGTCACCCCGACGGGAGGCGTCAAGCCCCCGCCGTGACCAGGTCCGCCAGCTTGGCCAGCGCCTCGTCCAGGCGCTGCGCCACCTCCTCCGCCGGGTGGCCGCCGTGGTTGGCGGGCTGGTCACCGTGGAAGGACAGGTGCAGCGTCGCGTAGCTGCGGCCCTGCTCGGCGGAGGAGACCTGCAGCCAGCCGGTGTAGTCGCCGCTGCCCCGCCTGCCCCACTCCAGCCGCAGCTGGTCGCGCCGGGCGGCGAGGATGCCGGGCGCCTCGCGGTCCCCGTCCGGGTCGTGCACGTCCACGTCGAGACCCGGCGGCTCGGCCGGGTGCACACTGATCGTGCCGGGCAGCCACCGGTTCAGCCGGTCGACGTCGGCGGCCACGGCGAACACCTGCTCTGCGGGCGCGGGCATCGCGCGCTCCCGTTCGAATTCGGCCATGCCTCCGACGTACCCACTCGCCGCCGGGCCTACGCCCGTTGATCGGCGTTCAGGGGCTACTCCACCGCCGACACGTACACCCACTGCCCGTCCACGCGCGTGAAGGTGCTGCGCTCGTGCATCGAGCGGGGCCGCCCGTCCTGCCGGTAGTGCGCGCGGAACTCCACTTCGCCCGCCGGGTCGAACAACCCGCCCGAAGCGGACAGCACGTCGAGCCGTGTCCACCGCAGGCCGGGGTCCAGCTCCAGCGTCGGCGGGCGAGTGTGCGGATGCCAAGTCCGCAACAAGTAATCCGTTTCGCCTGCGGCGAAAGCGCTGAACCGCGAGCGCATGAGCTGTTCGGCCGTGCTCGCGCTCGCCTCACCGCGGTGCAGCCTGCCGCAGCACGCCCCGTAGGTCTCCCCGGAACCACACGGGCAGCGCGTCTCGTCGTCGATCACGGGGCCATCCTACGGATTCCACAGTGGACGCGGGTGCGCGGATCCGGCCGAAACTCCCCGAAAACTTCCAGCTCCGCGCAATTCCAGCGGGCGCGCGACCACCTTGCCTGACCACCGCTCATCAGCGAGAATGCGGAGTCAGCCCGATGCCGGCAGAAGCGGAAGATAGTGAACCCTGTGTCTTCACGGGCCCGCACCCCCACCGCCCGGAAACTGCAACTCGCCGCGCTGCTGCGCCATCTGCGGGAACGCGGCGGCATCACGCAGCGCGACGCGGGAGCGTCCGTCTGGCCGCGGTCCAGCGCGGGCAGCGTGCAGAACAAGATCGCCAGACTGGAGAGCGGTGACACCGGGATCGAGGTCGACGACCTGAACCGCCTGCTGTCCGTCTACGGCGTGGAGGACGGCGAAATCGCCGAACTCGCACTGCGGCTGCAGGCCGACACCTCCCAGCGCGGCCGCTGGTCCGGGTACCGTTCCATCTACTCCGAGCCGTACCGCCGCTACATCGACCTCGAAGAGGACGCGGCGCTCATCCGGCACGTCGCCACGGAGCAGATCCCCGAACTGCTCCAGTCCCGCGGGTACATGGAGGCCGAGTTCCCGCACGGAGCCGGGACGCCCAGCGCCACCCCGCACGCGATCAAGGCACGGCTCGCGCGGCAGGAGCAGGTGCTGTTCCGCGACGACCCGCCGCAGGTGCACGTCGTGCTCAGCGAGTCGTGCGTGCGGCGTGTGCAGGGCAGCAAAGCCGTGATGCGCGACCAGATCGAGCACATCATCTCGTTGTCCAAGAAGTGGCCGAACGTGGTGATCCAGATCGTGCCGTTCCTGCCGCGGCCGCTGCGGTCCACGGCGATCCCGGAAACCGGAATCCTGGAGCGGTTCGTGCTGCTGCGCCTCGCCGCCCCGCCCCTGCCCGGGCAGGAACCGGGACACCTCGACTTCGCCTTCACGCGCAAGGGCAACGAGCTGGCGTGGAGCGACGAGGTGCGGCACTACGAGACGCTGTGGCGGCGTGCCACCACAGCGGCGTTGCCCCCGGCCGAGACGCGCTTGTTCCTGCGTGACGCGCTGTACAGCTTCGGTTGAAGTCTAGAGTGGACTCATGGACCGTTCCATCCTCAGCAGGCCGGGCCCTGACCCCGACGAAGTCGTCCGGTACGGGGCGAGTCCGGACCAGGTGGCCGACATCTGGCGCCCGCGCGAGGTCCGTCACCCCGCTCTTGTCCTGATCCACGGCGGTTTCTGGCGCCCGCGCTACGACCGCACGCATACCCGGCCGATGGCGGCAGCGTTGCGTGCCGAGGGGTGGCCGGTCGCGTCCCTGGAGTACCGGCGTGAGCCGGGAAACCCCGACGCCTACACCGAGGACGTCAAGCGGGCGCTGGAGTTCCTGTCCGGCGAGCTGCCGGGGGAGGGTGTCGTGCTCGCAGGGCATTCCGCGGGCGGCCACCTCGCGCTGTGGGTCGCGGCGACATGCCCGCCCGCCGGGCTGCTGGGCACGGTCGCGCTCGCCCCGGTGGCCGACCTGCGGCAGGCGGACGACGCGAACCTGGGCGATGGCGCGGTGGGCGCGTTCCTCGGCGGCCCCGCCGAATCCCGTCCTGACCTCGACCCCGTGCGGCTCGACGAGCCCGCCGCACCTGTGGCGCTGGTCCACGGCACCGAAGACACCGGTGTGCCGTCGTCAGTAAGTAAGTCCTATGTAGACTCCCATCCGCGCGCCCGACTGGTGCTGCTGCCGGGCATCGCGCACTTCGAGCTCATCGACCCGGGGAGCGCAGCGTGGCCTCGGGTGCTGCGCGAGCTCGACGCGGCCGGAAGGCCAGCACGGCGCCCAGGCTGAGCAACGCCACCGCGACCATGTACAGCGAGACCGACAGCGAGGTGCCGGTCGCGTTGCGCAGCGCGGTCGCGATCAGCGGGGCGAACCCGCCGCCCAGCACCGCTCCCACCGCGTAGGAGAACGACGCGCCGCTGTACCGGTGGCGCGGCTCGAACAGCTCCGAGTACAGCGCCGACTGCGGCCCGTACGTCGCGCCGAGCCCGATGTTGAGCACGACGACCGCGACGACGAGCAACACGGGCTGGCGCGTGTCGACGAGCAGGAAGAACGGCACCGGCCACAGCACGAGCAGCACCGAACCCCACAGGTACACGGGTTTTCGCCCCACGCGGTCGGACCACGTCGCCGCCGCCACGATGCTCGCGAGCCACGTGACGCTGCCGATGATCACCACCACGAGCATCGTGGCGTTGCTCAGCTTCAGCACCGACGTGCCGTACGACAACAGGTACGCGAGGAACACGTACCCGATCGCGGTGTTGGCGATGAAACTCCCCGACGCCACCAGCACTTCGCGCGGCTTCTCCCGCAGCACCTCGACGATCGGACGGCTCGCGCGCGCCTGCTCCCGCTCCAGCGCGGCGAACACCGGGGTTTCCTCCAGCCGCAAGCGGATCACCAGTCCGACGGCGACCAGCAGGATGCTGAACAGGAACGGCAGCCGCCAGCCCCAGTCGCGGAACTGCTCCTGGCTGAGCGCGTTCGTGAGCACGAAGAACACCAGCTGCGCCAGTATCAGCCCGGCGGGCACGCCGATCTGGGAGAAGGAGCCGTACCGCCCGCGGTGCCGCTCCGGCGCGTGCTCGACGGCCATCAGGGCGGCGCCGCCCCATTCGCCGCCCGCGGACAGCCCCTGCAGCAGCCGCAGCACCAGCAGCAGCACCGGGGCGAGCACACCGGCCGTGCCATAGGTGGGCAGCAGACCAACCCCGATCGTTGCGAAACCCATGAGCAGCAGGGAAAGCACGAGCATCGCCTTGCGCCCGACGCGGTCGCCGAAGTGGCCCCACACGATGCCGCCGACGGGCCGGGCGAGGAACCCGACCCCCAGCGTGGCGAACGCGGCCAGCGTGCCGGACGCGGGGGAGAGCGTGCTGAAGAACAGCTTGCCGAAGACGAGCGCCGTGGCCGTGCTGTAGATGAAGTAGTCGTACCACTCGATGGTCGTCCCGATCGCGCTCGCCACCGCGACGCGCCGCAGCTGGTTCATGCTCACCCCCCTCGTGTCACCACCGATGATGGCACGGATGAACCCCCGAGAAAATCTGTCTTTAGTTGGATTGAGTCCCGCCCGGATCAGGAGTTAGCTGAACGACCATGGCGACTTCGAGACGGAAGTTCCTCCGGGCGGCGGCACTGGTGGGGGCGACAGCGGCGGCAGCACCGCTGCCCGCCGTGGCGGGCGCGCAGCCGGGTTCCGCCGCGCCCGGCGGACCTGGCGCGGACACGACGTTCACGCCGGCCGACAAGCTCGGTTTCGGCACGGCGCGGTCGGCGAGCCCGGTGTGGTTCACGTTGCAGGGCGGGCGGCTTTCCGAGGTGTACCACCCGGATCTGAGCACGCCGGCCAGCCGTGAGACGCAGTGGATCGTGACCGATGGCCAGTCCTTCGTCGAGCGCGTGTCCGACGTCGCGCACCGCACGGAGCTGCCCGATCCCCGCGTCCCGGCGTATCGCCAGACCGCGACGGGCACCGGCTGGACGTTGAGCACGCGGTACGTGACGGATCCCGAGCGGGCGAGTGTGCTGCTGGAGGTGGAGTTCCACGCCACCCGCCCGCTGCACGTGTTCGTGCTGCACGATCCGGCGCTGGGTGGCGAGGGTACGGCGGACAGCGCTTTCCCGCTCGGCGGCGCGCTCGTCGCGACGGATTCGGTCACGGCGAGCGCGGTGCTGGCCGCGGGCGGTTTCGCGGAGTCGACGGTGGGCTACGCCGGGGTCAACGACGGCTGGACGGAGCTGTCCGCCAACCGGGGCAGGCTCGCGCACCACTACGCGACGGCCGGGCCGGGCAACGTCGTGCAGCTCGGGCGCCTGCGCCTGGACGGCCGGGCGCGCACGCGGGAACTCGTCGCGCTCGGGTTCGGTGCGGCACCGGACGAGGCGGTGCGCGCGGCCCGAACGTCGTTGTCGCGGGGTTTTCCCGCTGTATCGGCCGCGTACGCCGCGGGCTGGCGCCGGTACCTCGCGGGCCTGCCCGCCGCGCCGAAGGAGGCCGACGCGAGGTTGCACAGCGTCTCCGTGCTCGCGCTCGCGTGCAGCGAGGACAAGCGGAACCCGGGAGCGTTCATCGCTTCGCCGAGCATGCCGTGGGCCTTCGGCTTCGATCGGGCGGTGGCGCCGGAATACGGTTCGTACCACCTGGTGTGGCCGCGTGACCTGTACCAGATCGCGACGGGGCTGCTCGCCGCCGGTGACCGTGCCGCCGCCGAGCGCGCGCTGGACTACCTGCTGCGCATCCAGCAGCCGGACGGGCACTGGGCGCAGAACACGACGGTCACGGGGGAGCCGTTCTGGACGTCCGTCCAGCTGGATGAGACGGCCGCGCCCATGCTGCTGGCCTGGCTGCTCGGCCGGTATGACGGGCCAACGCTGGACAAGCTCGCCCGCGGCGGGGATTTCCTGTTGTCCTTCAGCAAGGACGGGCATCACTCGCCGTGGACGGAACAGGAGCGCTGGGAGGAGCAGAACGGGTATTCGCCGTCCACGATCGCGTCGGTGATCGCAGGGCTGGTGTGTCTGGCGGACCTGCTGGAACGGGCGGGCCGCGATGCCACACGCTACCTCTCGGCGGCCGACGAGTGGGCCGCCGCCGTGGACGGCTGGACGGTCACGCACACCGGCCCGTACTCGCCGCGGCCGTACTACACACGCCTGACGAAGGACGGCAACCCGGACGCGGGAACGACGTACAACCTGGGCAACAACAACCCCGGCGAGGTCGACCAGCGAGCGGTCGTGGACGCGGGTTTCCTGGAACTGGTGCGGCTCGGTATCAAGCGAGCGGACGACGTGATCGTGCGCAACTCCCTCGCGGTTGTCGACGCGCAGATCTCGACGCTCACGCCGTCGGGGCGGCACTGGCACCGCTACAGCAGCGACGGCTACGGGGAGCAGGCCGACGGCGGGCCGTGGGACGTGAACCGGCCAGATCTGCAGCGCACGTACGGCCGCCTGTGGCCGATCTTCGCCGGGGAGCGCGGGGAGTACGAATTGCTGCAGGGCCAACGCGCCGCCGCCGCAGGACGGCTCGCCGATATGGCGAAGTGCGCGGGCCCGACGGGGTTGTTGCCGGAGCAGGTGTGGGACACGAACTCGCCGTACCCGCGAGTGCGCCCAGGCACGCCCACAGCGTCGGCGACACCGCTGGCGTGGACCCACGCCCAGTACCTGCGCCTAGCGTGGTCCGTCCACAAGGGACGGCCGGTGGAGTACCCGGAGGTGGTGGCAAGACGATACCTCCGATGACCGTGATCGATGACCGATGCGACGGCGGCTCGGTGGGCTCGGATAGCGGGCGGCCGCGTAGCGTTCCTGGCGGGCTGGTCGTTCCTGGGAATGTCGCCGTCGGCACGGCCACGAACGCCGAGTGCCGCCACAGCAGCCGGGACGAGCTCGATGGCCAGTTGTGGCCGCATCTCTGACGCCAGTGCTTCCACAGCAGCCCGGACGGCTTGGCGGGCACGCTGCCGGTGCGGCCACGACCGGTCAGTGATGCCACGGCAGCTGGACCGGCTCGGCGGGCATCCGGCCGTCGGCGAGGTCGCGGACCAGCGCGGCGAGCCCGAAGGGGTAGACGGGCTCGGAAATCCCCGCCAATTCGTCGATCGGCCACCAGTGGTGCCCGACGAGGTAGCGGCTTTCGCCCGCTTCCCAGCCGCTGGTGTCGACGTCGTGCGCGTCGACGCGGTGGAAGAAGAAGTCGTCGCGGAAGATGCCCCGTGCCCAGTCGAACTCGGCGTAACCCGACGTGTGCGCGACGACCGGGCCGAGCTGGTCCGGTGTGCGGATAAGCCCGGTTTCCTCGCGCAGCTCCCGCGCCGCGGCTTCGGCCGGCGTCTCGCCCCGGTCCACGCCGCCACCGGGCGTGAGCCAGTAGTAGCCGCCGGACGGATCGCGGAAGTTCAGCAGGCCGTGGAACAACAACAGCCGGTCCCGCTCGTCGAGCAACAGCACGCGCGCCGAGCGCCGCCGGTAGCGTTCGATCATGCCGCCAGTCAAGCACGACGTACCCGGCAGCGCGGACAGGGTTGGCCAGGTGGGATCGACGGCCGGTAGTCGGGAAGGGGCTGCTGCCACCGGGCAGCCGACACCGCGGAATGGCGGTCGCCGGGCACGGCAGTCGGTTGGGCGGCACGGTCGGTGGGGGCTGCGGCCGGTTGCGGAGGAGGTCGGTGGGATTCGCGGTTGGTTGCGAGGCGATGGGGTTGCGGGGTGAGGGGGGCGGGGTCTGTGGCCGGTTGCTGCAGCGAGGCGGGTGGGATTCGCGGTTGGTTGCGCGGCGAGGCGGGTGGAGTTGCCGTCGGTAGGGGGCGATGGGCTTCTCGGCTGGTTGAGGGGCGCGGCCGGTGGACGGCGCTTGGTTGCGCTGGCGAGGCCGATGGGACCCGCCATCGGTTCGGGGCGAGCCCGGTCGCTGGCTCCGTTCGCTACGACCTCGCTGCCCCGCTCCGATTCCCGGTACGCCATCCCGCGCCCGCCACGGAACCGTTGCCCTGCTTCCAGCTGCCCTCCGCTGAAGCCTTGTCGCCCCGCCCTCCATGCCGTCCGAGCGCCGGCCACCGAACCGCTGACCCACACGAGCCCGCCACGTAACCGCTGGCCGTGCTTCCGGCCTCGCCGTGCCTATCCGAGCGCTGGCCCTCGCCCCGCCCGGCATGCCATCCGAACCCCGCCTCGCGATGCGATCCGCGCCCTCGCCACGGCATCCACGCCCGCTCCCAGCCCCGTCATGCCATCCAAGCGTCCGCCCCCACCCCGCCCCGGCCCCAGCCCCGCCCCGCCATGCCATCCGTCTGTCCGTCACGTAGCCCACCCCCGCCGCACCGAGAACTGAACCGATGTCACCTGCCTGGAGGTGTGCGGCCGCCGACCGCTGCTCTATGGTCTAGTCCACTGACGCCGGGAGGTGTGCCATGCCACGGAGGCTGGGCGTACTGCTGCTCGCCGCTTTGCTGTCCCTCTTGCTGGGCGGGGTCGCGAGTGCCGAGACGGACTACACGCAGAGCATCACGCAGCTCGACGCCGGCCGGGCGCAGATCTCGTTCACCCCCGTCACCCCGGCGGCCTACGTCGACGTGCACTACCTCGTCAACGGCACGGGCCAGCAGAACGTCCGGATGACCAACAACTCCGGCACGTGGCAGCACACCGTCAGCTCCCTGAGCAGCGGCACCACCCTCGAGTACTGGTTCACCTACGAAAAGAACGGCCCGCAGTACGACTCACCGCACTACACGTACACGCAGGGCTCCGGCACGACCTCCGTGGCGGCACCGGTCTTCAGCCCCGGCGGGGGCACCTTCGCCACGGCGCAAACCGTCACCCTGAGCGTCGCCACCGCCGGGGCGCAGATCCGGTACACAGTGGACGGTTCCACGCCTACCGCCTCCTCGCCGCTGTACAGCGCACCGCTGAGCATCGCGAAGACCACGACCGTGAAGGCCATCGGCGTGAAGAGCGGGCTCGCCGACTCCGCGGTCGTCACCGCGACCTACACGATCGGCCTGGCTTCGGCCACCTGCCCTGCGCAACCCGACGTCCCGAACTTCGGGTCGAACGTGCGCATCTTCGACCCGTCGATGTCGTCGGCGAGCATCCAGTCCCAGCTCGACGCGGACTTCAACGCGCTGAAGGACACCCAGACCGCCCAGTTCTCCAACGGCCGCGTCGCCCACCTGTTCAAGCCCGGCACGTACTCCGTGCACGACAACGTCGGCTACTACACCTCCGTCGCGGGCCTGGGGCAGAACCCGGGTGACGTGACCATCAACGGCGACGTCACCGTGGACGCCTTCAACGCCTCCGACGCCGGGAACGCGACGCAGAACTTCTGGCGCTCCGCCGAGAACCTCGCCATCAACCCGTCGAGCGGATCCGACCGGTGGGCCGTCGCGCAGGCCGCGCCGTTCCGCCGCATCGACGTGCGGGGCGGCCTGCAGCTGTACCCGGCGAGCTACGGCTGGGCCAGCGGCGGCTACGTCGCCGACACGCGCGTCTCCGGCCAGGCGGCCTCGGTTTCGCAACAGCAGTGGTACACGCGGGACAGCAGCCTCGGCAGCTGGTCCGGCGGCGTGTGGAACATGGTCTTCTCCGGCACGACGGGCGCACCGCCGACCACGTTCCCCAACCCGCCCGAAACCACCCTGGCCACCACACCGGTCTCCCGCGACGTGCCGTACCTCTACCTCGACGGCAGCGGCAAGTACCGCGTGTTCCTGCCTTCCCTGCGCACCAACGCCTCCGGACCGAGCTGGGCCAACGGCAGCACGCCGGGCACCTCGCTGCCGATGAGCCAGTTCTACGTCGTCAAACCGGGCGACACCGCCGCGTCGATCAACAACGCGCTCGCCTCGGGCTGCGACCTGTTCTTCACGCCCGGCGTCTACCACCTGAACCAGACGCTCAACGTGACCCGCGCGAACACCGTCGTCCTCGGCATCGGCTACCCGACGCTGGTGCCGGACAACGGGGTCGACGCCATGCACGTGTCCGATGTGGACGGAGTCCGGCTCAAGGGCCTGCTGTTCGACGCCGGCACCGTGAACTCGGCGGCGCTGCTGACGGTGGGCACGCAGGGTTCGGGCACGAGCCACGCCGGCAACCCGGTGAGCATCCAGGACGTGTTCTTCCGCATCGGCGGGCAGCTGGCCGGCAAGGCGACGACGAGCCTGGTGGTCAACAGCAACGACACGATCATCGACCACATCTGGGCGTGGCGGGCCGATCACGGGAACGCGGGCACCGTCGGCTGGACGGTCAACACGGCCGACACCGGCCTGCTCGTCAACGGCGCCAACGTGATCGCCACCGGCCTGTTCGTCGAGCACTACCAGAAGTACGAGGTCGTCTGGAACGGGCAGAACGGCAGGACCATCTTCTTCCAGAACGAAATGCCCTACGACGTGCCGAACCAGGCCTCGTGGAACAGCGGGGTGAACGGGTACGCGGCGTACAAGGTCGCACCCGGAGTCACCAGCCACGAGGCGTGGGGGCTGGGCAGCTACTGCTTCTTCAACACCAACCCGTCGGTCAACGCCTACCACGCGTTCGAGGTGCCGAACACCGCGGGCGTGCGGTTCCACAGCCTCGCCACGGTTTCGCTCAACTACCAGGGCACGATCACACACATCATCAACGACACGGGAGCGGTCACGCCCTCGGGGACGACGCCGAGCAACCTCGTGAGCTACCCCTGACGGCTCCAGATGCGGTGCGGGGTCCCTCCTCCGGGGTGGGGGCCGGGGGAGGGACCCCGCACCGGGGCGTCGCGGCGTGGCCGGCGCCTGATCCGGGATTTCCGGCCGCCCGGGGTTTTCCGCTCCGCCGGCCCGGGTAGGTTCGGGCGGACGCCGACAGGAGGAGGAACCATGGCGGACCTGCCGCTGGCCGACTACGACCAGATCCCGCTCGGCAACCTGCGCCACCGCATCCGTTCGCTCACCGAGCCGCAGCTGCGGGCCGTCGTCGAACACGAGTGCGCCCACGGCAACCGCGTCGCGGTGCTGGAGGTGCTGCGGGCCCGGCTCGCCGAGCTCGAGAGCGGTGCGCAGCCGTCACCCGGCCACCCCGAAAACGCTCCCGGCGCGAGCGCCACGCCCGGCGGTTCCCCCGTGAGCGAAGCGACCGCGGCCGAGGGCAGCACGCCGCTGCGCGAGGGTGTGGCGGGCCTGACCCCGAAGCGCGGCCGGCCCTGATCCTCAGGACGGGTCCGAGCGCTCCTGCGCCACGGCCGCCGGCCCGGTGAAGTGCGTGAGGGTGTTCGTGCGCTGCAGGAGCCTGTTCAGGCCCGGCTGCCGGTTGTCCAGGTGCAGCACGACGTCCGCGTCGCGCAGCTGCCGGTGGATCATCAGCAGCGTGGACAGGCCGTAGGAGTCGCAGAAGCTCAGCCGCGTGCAGTCCAGCCGCACCGCCCGCAGGCCGGGCGCCCCGCCGAGCCGCTCGGTGACCTCGTAGAGCAGCTGGTCCGCGTTGTCGTAGTCGAGGTCGCCGTCGACCGCGACACAGCCGGTGTGCGGATCGAGCAGGGTCCAGGTGCAGGTCAGCGGGCGAGGTGTGCTCATGCGGTCTTTCCGGGTCCGGGGACGGGATCGCCCGAGAGGTACCCACGGGCGCGCTCGATGAATCCGGTCGCGCGGGGGAAGTCGCGCAACTCCGCGCCGAGCAGGTCCAGCGCGGGCAGCAGCGACGCGGCGGGCACGCCTCGTGCGGACAGGATGCGCCCCGTCCACCCGAGGAACCCGGTGAACAGCTCGACGTCACCGGTGTAGAGGGCGGTCGCGAGGAAATCGACGAGGTGCGCGAGGTCCTCGGCCGCGTACTGCCGCTGCTGCTCGGTGTACGTCCGCATCGCCGGAATCCGCTGCTCCAGGCCGGTGTACACCGCCTTCACCAGCCGCGGGGCCGAGCGGCTCAGCAGCGTGTACTCCTGGTCCGCGAGGTGCGGCAGGTCGTCGATGGGCTGGTGCCCGGCACGCGGCTGCGGCAACGGTGCCCGCACCAGGCGGTCGGCCGCGGCCCGTGCATCCGACGCCCACGCCTCCGCACCCAGCAGCCGCGCGTACCGCCCGTCGGGGCCGAACGCCGCGCCGCCCGCGATCACCGGGACGCCCGCCGCCTGGCACGCGGTGATCGTCGCGTGCGCGGCCGGCAGCCGGGTCGGGATCGAACTGGACAGCGCCACCGCGTCCGGGCCGGTGCGGTGCAGGTGGGTGATCAGGTGCGGCGACGGCACCTGCGCGCCGAGGTAGTCCACGCGGAACCCGCGCAGCCGCAGCACTTCCGCGAGGAGCCGGGCGGGCAGCGCGTGCCACTCGCCGTCCACGCACGTCACCGTGACACGGCCCCGGGTCGCCGGAACCCGCTCGGCGGTGTGCGCGAGCGTGCCGATGACCCGTTCGTTGATCGCGGTGGCGGCGTGTTCCTGCGCGACGCTGAGCCGGTTCGCGGCCCATTCCTCGCCGACCTTGCGCTGCACGGCGGCGATCACGTCGAGCAGGACGGTCTCGGCGTCCAGCCCCGCTTCGAGCGCGGCCAGCACGACCTCGCCCGCCGCGTACTCGTCGCCGTCGTGCACCGCTTCCCACAGCCGTCCGGCGTGCACGACTTCGGGCGCCAGGGAGGTGGTCACGCCGTGTACCTGCCCCGTCCATGACCTCCCACGGCGGTCAGGTGCTGCCCCCGCGGGGCGGTGATCGCGAGCACCGCCATGTCGTCGTGCGAGTTGCGGCCGATCCACTGGGTCGCGAGCATCTGGACGCGCTCCACCACGGCCTCGGCGGGCATCCCGCCGCACTCGGTCAGCGCCCGGCGCAGCCGCTCCTCGCCGAACAGTTCGCCGCCGAGGGGACCGCCACGGGCCTCGGTGATCCCGTCCGTGTAGAGCAGGCACGTCTCGCCGGGACCCAGCGTCAGCTCGGCGGTGGTGGTCGTGATCTCGGGAAGCACGCCGACGAGGGTGCCCGCCGTCTCGGCCTCCTCGACCTGCCCGTTCGCGCGCACGACCAGCGGCGGCAGGTGCCCGGCGGCGGTGAGCCGCAGCCGCACCCCGGCGCCGTCCCGCGAGGCCGAAGCCAGCACCAGCGTGACGAAGCGGGTGCTGTGCGAGCTGAGCAGCGCGCCGTTGAGCAGGCTGAGCACCCGGTGGTGGTCACCGGCCATCGGCAGCAGGGCGTGCAGCGTGTTGCGGATCTTCCCGGTGAGCAGGGCGGCCTCCAGGCCCTTGCCGCACACGTCCCCGAGCACGGCGAGCGACTCGCCGTCGGACCCGGGGTGGACGTCGTAGAAGTCGCCGCCGACGTGCTCGCTGTCCTGCGACGGGCGGTAACCGCCGGCGAACTCGACGCCCGCGACGTGCTCCAGCGGCGGCGGCAGCAGGTCCCGCATGAGCGTCTCGGTGATCGACGCCTGCTGCGCGAACACGCGTGCCGCCGACATCGCGGCGCCGGAACGGGAGGCGAACAGCCGCGCGAAGATCTCCTCGTCCTCGCTGAACACGGGCTGCTCCGCCCGGCGCAGCAGGACCAGCGCGCCCGCGGGCACGCCGTGCCCGGGCAGCGGGGTCACCACGATCGCCCCGAGCTCACCGAAGTCCGGCGGGACCAGCCAGTCCGGCGCGGCGGCCGGGTCGATCCAGCGCGAGGGCACCGGCGGGAAGCCCTGCAGCGCCTCGCCGAGGCCGGGCAGCTCGTCGGGTTCGAACTCCAGCTGGGCGTGCACCGGCCGCTCGCCCCGGGCGCAGCGCGTCACGGGGTGGCGGGACCGCTGGGCGGGGGAGATCACGAGTGCGGCGTCCGCGAGGTGCTCGGCGGCGAGCCGGGCCGCGACCTCCATGCACCGCTCCAGGTTCAGCGACCCGAGCAGCGCCGTGGAGGCCTCGCTGAGGAACTCCGCGCGCGTCCGTTCGATCCGCAGCGCTTCGCGGGCCTGGCGGAGTTCGGTGTCCTCGACGAGCCACCAGGTGACGCAACCGTTCCCGTGTGGCGCGGCGTGCCCCTCGAAGCTGCGCTGGCCGACCAGCCCGGCGGCGGTGGCGGCTCCGGCCGCGTGTGCCGCGCCGAGCCACTCGGGCAGGGGGCCGGGCGGGAACAGCAGCCGGGCGCGCTCGTTGGCGGCGAGCGCCAGCCCGCCGCCGTCCACCACGACGGCTGGACAGGGCGCGGAATCCCAGCCGGGATCTCCTACGACGGGGGACGGACGAGCGAGACGCTCGGAATCAGTCAAACCACAGCGGCACGCGGGGCGGCCGCACTCCTTCCAGCGCTGGGGAGACGAGCGAGAACCCATCCAGCATCCCCCAGCGCGGGTACCGGTCGCAACCGGCCGCGCCGCGACCTGCGGGAAGTCGTGACCGGGCCCCGACGGCAGGGGAGACGGCGGGGCCCGGGCCCGAGCAGGAAGATTGGAAGGTCACCCGTCCCGGGCAAGCGAGACACTACTAGTAGATCGATCGGGTCTCTATCTACACGTTCGGGTGAGACAAAGAAGGGGAAGATCACTCGTTCTCACCTTGCGTGACTCAAGGTGACTTATCGCAGGTCACACGTACGCGGGCGCCGCCACCGGAGCCGCCGTGCGCTCCCGGATGTCGTCGAGCGACACGCCGGGAGCGGTGCGCACCAGGCGCAGTCCGGCCGGCGTGACGTCCAGGACGGCGAGATCGGTGATGATCCGGTCCACGACGCCGGCTCCGGTGAGCGGCAGCGTGCACTTCTCGACGATCTTGGGTGTGCCGTCCTTGGCCACGTGGTCGGTGAGCACCACGATCCGCTTCGTGCCCGCCACCAGGTCCATCGCCCCGCCCATGCCCTTGACCAGCGCGCCGGGCACCGTCCAGTTGGCGAGGTCCCCGTTCGCGGCGACCTGCAGGGCGCCGAGGATCGCCAGGTCGACGTGCCCGCCGCGGATCATCGCGAACGACGTGGCGGAGTCGAAGAAACTGGCGCCCGGCACGACCGTCACGGTCTGCTTGCCCGCGTTGATCAGGTCGGGGTCCTCGTCGCCCTCGAAGGGGAACGGGCCCAGGCCGAGGATGCCGTTCTCGCTCTGCAGCGTCACGTGCACGTCGTCGGGGATGTGGTTGGCCACCAGCGTCGGGATGCCGATGCCGAGGTTGACGTAGTCGCCGTCGGACAGCTCGCGCGCGGCCAGCGCCGCCATCTCGTCCCTGCTCCAGCCCATGCTCACGCCTCCGCCCCGGCCCGCGGGCGGACCGTCAGCTTCTCGATCTCCTTGACCCGCTCGCGGGCCACCACCAGCCGGTCCACGAACACGCCGGGCGTGATCACCAGGTCCGGGTCCACGTAGCCGTCGAGCAGCACCTCCGTCTCCGCCACGCAGACGCGCCCGCACGTCGCGACCAGCGGGTTGAAGTTGCGCGAGGTCTTGCGGTAGACGAGGTTGCCCGCCCGGTCGGCGGTGTGGGCGTGCACCAGCGCGAGGTCCGCGACGATGCCCCGCTCCTGCACGTAGGTGCGGCCGTCGAACTCGGCGTGCGGCTTGCCCTCGGCGACCGGGGTGCCGACGCCGGTCGCGGTGTAGAACGCGGGGATGCCGGCCCCGCCCGCGCGCATCCGCTCGGCGAGTGTGCCCTGCGGGGCGAACTCGACCTCCAGTTCGCCGTCGAGGTACTGCTGCGCGAACAGCTTGTTCTCGCCCACGTACGAGGCGATCACCTTGCGGACCTGCCGGTTCTCCAGCAGCAGGCCGAGCCCCTTGCCGTCGACACCCATGTTGTTGGACACGATCGTCAGGTCGCGGACCCCCGAGTCGCGGACGGCCTCGATCAGGTCGTTCGGGTTGCCGCTGAGCCCGAACCCGCCGACCGCGATGGTGATCCCGTCGGTGAGCACGTCCGCCAATGCGTCGGCCGCGCTGCCGTACTGCTTCGTTCGCTCGTTGGACACAGCGGCAGTGCAGCTCATCCTGGCCAGCGGGTCAAAGGATCTCTCGCCTGGTGAACGATTCGACGCCCGGTGTTCACTGAGTGAACGCTAAGCTAGGAGCGTGACGACCCCCGCGGGACAGCTCATCGGCCGCGCCGCCGCCGTGCTGCGCGCGCTGTCGAACGTGCCCGACGCCGGGGCCTCGACGTCCGAACTCGCCCGCACGACGGGGCTCCCGCGGCCCACCGTGCACAGGTTGCTCGTGTCGCTGGCGGAGGAGGGGTACGTCGACCGCGACCAGCGCAGCGGCCGGTGGTACCTCGGGCCCGAGCTGTACCTGCTGGGCGAGGTCGCGGCCCGGCGGTACGACGTGACGCGGCACGCGCGGGCGAGCGTGCACCGGCTCGCGGCGGCGACCGGTGAAAGCGCTTTCTTCTCGGCGCGGCGCGGGGAGGAGACGGTGTGCCTGCTCCGCGAGGACGGGGATTTCCCGATCCGCTCGTTCGTGCTGTACGAGGGCGCGCGGTTCCCGCTCGGGGTGGTGTCGGCGGGGCTCGTGGTGCTGGCGATGCTGCCCGACCGCGAGGTGGACGACTACCTCGCGCGCGTGGACCTCACCGGCCGGTGGGGCGAGGCGCATTCCGCGGCGGCGATCCGTGAGCGCATCACGCTGACGCGTGAACAGGGGTACGCCGTCAACCCGGGCTTGGTGGTGGAGGGCAGCTGGGGCATGGCGGCCGCGGTGTTCGGGCGCACGGGCGAACCGGACTGGGCGCTGACCCTCACCGGCGTCGAATCCCGGTTCCGCGCCGACCGGCGACCGGAGTTGGGGGCGTTGCTGCTGAAGGAGGCCCACGCGTTGTCCCACCGCGTGACGGGTTAACCGAGCGCGAGCAGGGCGACGGCGGCGGAGGCGGCGCCCAGCCCGGCGACCTGCCCGCGGCCGAGCCGCTCCCGCAGCACCGTGATCCCCAGCAGCACCGGGATCGCCGGGTACAGCGACGAAAGCACCACCGCGACGACGACGAGCTGGTGCCGGGTCGCGGCGAGGTAGCAGACCAGTGCGAGCGCCGCCAGCCCGCCGGTGACCGCGGCGGGCAGGAGGTGCGACGGCCGGGGCCGGGTGGACAGCACGAGCGGCAGGATCGTCAGCACCGCGGCGACCCGGCCCGTCACCACGGGCCACGCGCCGGCACCCGGCCCGGCCTGCGCGAGTGCGAGGTACTGCAGCGCGATCCCGCCGCCCGCGAGCAGCCCGTCGGGAATCCCGCTGCCGCGCACGTCCCCGCCGGAGACGAGCCACAGCGCGGGAAGCGCGAGCACCACGCCGAGCCACGCGAGCGCGGACGGCCGCTCCCCGAGGAACGCCACGCCGACCAGTACGGGCAGCGCCACCCCGCCGACCGCGCTCAACGGCACGACCACGCTCATCGCGCCCCGGCCGAGGCCGCGGAAGAGGAACAGCATCCCGAGCCCGGTGCCGACGCCGGACAGCGCGCCCCAGCCCAGGTCCGCCGCCGTGGTGGCGGGCGCGGGCAGCACCGCGGTCGCGAGCAGCGCGACGCCCAGGCCGCCGAGCTGCCCGAGCAACGCGATGATGGCGAACGGCGCCCGGCGGGACAGCAGGCCGCCCGCGAAGTCGGAAAGCCCGTAGCTCACGGCGGACGCGAGGGCGAGGAGCGTGCCCATGATTCAGCCGTTCCGGTCGTGTTCGGTCTGGCCGATTGGGCGCGGGTCGCTGGTGGTGTGGTTGGGGCGATGGCATAGGCGGCGCAGCAGGTCCAGGCGGGTGAGGAGGGTGGCCACGAGTCAGTCCTTCCGGTCGTGTTCGGCCTGGCCGATCGGGCGCAGGTCGCCGGTGGCACAGCAGGTCCAGCGGTGCGAGCCGTGTGCTCACGATTCAGCCCTTCCGGTCGCGTTCGGCCTGGCCGACCGGGCACACGTCGCCCGTCGTGCAGCTGCCGCGATCACACAGGCGGCACAGCAGGTCCGCGCTGCCGATGTGCTCGTAGAGCCGCGTGAGGAGCTTGCCGAGCAACCCCGCCAGCGCCCGTTGCTCGGCCGGTTCGAGGGCGTCCAGCACCTCCCCGAGACCGCTGCCACGCGTGGCCAGCAGCCGGTGCGCCGTCGCGGACCCGGTTCCCGTCAGGTGCACGGCGACCTCCCGGCCCTGGCCCGCGCGCCGCTCCAGCAAACCCGCCGCCTGCAGGGAATCCACCATCCGCGCCGCCGCGGACTGGCTGAGCCCCACCCGCCTGCCGAGTTCGGTCACGCTCAGCCCCGGCGCCGCCGCCAGCACCACGAGCGCCGCCGCGCCGCTCGCGCTCACCCCCGCCTCGCGCTGGGCCGCCGCGAGCACGACGTCGGACACCGCCAGTGCGGTCGCCCCGAGGAGGTTCGCCGTCCGCGACTCATGCATGAGTCATGCATAACAGCCCTGCCGGGTGGCCGCAAACCGGGAGCGCGGAGTTGGATGGCGGTATGAAGGCGATCAGTTACCGCGAGACCGGCGACCCGGAAGTCCTCCGCCTGACCGAGCGACCCGTGCCGGAGCCGGGGCCGGGCGAAGTGCGCGTCCAGGTGAAGGTGTCCGGCGTCAACCCGACCGACTGGAAGAACCGCCGCGGCTCCCGTCCCGGGGAATCCCTGCCGTTCCCCGAGGTGGTGCCGAACCAGGACGGCGCCGGGATCGTGGACGCCGTCGGGCCGGACGTGACCGGGCTCGAGGCCGGGCAGCGGGTCTGGCTGTGGGAGGCCGCGTGGCAGCGCGCCGACGGCACGGCGCAGGAGTACGTCGTGCTGCCCGCCCGGCAGGCCGTGCCGCTGCCGGACTCCGCGTCGTTCGACCTCGGCGCCTCACTCGGCATCCCGGCGCTGACCGCCCACCGCGCGCTGACGGTCGGCGAGAGCGGACCGGACCGGCTGAGCCCCGGCGCGCTCACCGGGCGGTCGGTGCTCGTCGCGGGCGGGGCCGGAGCGGTCGGGCACGCGGCGATCGAGCTGGCGAGGTGGGCCGGAGCGCGGGTGATCACCACCGTCAGCAGCCCCGAAAAGGCGCGGCTGGCCTCCGCGGCCGGGGCCCATCACGTGGTGAACTACCGCACGGAGAACGCGGCCGAAGCGATCCGCGAACTGGTCCCGGACGGCGTCGACCTGGTGGTCGAGGTCGCACCGGGGCCGAACGCGGCGCTGAACCAAGCCGTCCTCGCCCCGAACGGCACCATCGCGGTGTACGCGAACAACGGCGGCGAGGAGCTGACGCTGACCATCCGCCCGCACATGGTGACGAACGCGCGCTACCAGTTCGTGTTGGTGTACACCGTGCCGTCGCAGGCGAAGGACCACGCGGTCGCGGACGTGAGCGCCGCCGTGGCGGACGGGGCGCTCCGCGTCGGCGAGGACGCGGGGCTACCGCTGCACCGCTTCCCACTGGCAAGCACCGCCGACGCCCACGCGGCCGTCGAGAAGGCGGTGGTGGGCAAGGTGCTCATCGACGTCGCCTGATCAGGGTGCGAGCACCACCCGGCCGCGGAACGCGCCCCGTTCGCCCTGTTCGTGCGCACGAGGTTGACCAGTACGTCGACCGGTTCGATCCCCGCTTCCGTGAGCGGGGTCGCGGTGTAGTCCACGACCTCGTGCGCGCGTGGCGCCCGTCCGGACGGCGAACTGGATGGTGTATCCGCCCACACCGCCACCGGCGCCGTTGATCAGGACCCGTTGCCCTGACTGGACTTGGGCGTGTTCGAACAGGGCCTGCCACGCCGTGAGCGCGGCCGAGGGGAGCGCGGCGGCGTCGGTGAGCGGCACGGTCGCCGGTGCGCTGGTCAGCACCTCCGCCGGGGCCACCACGAACAGGAAACCGGCGCGGATGACGCCGTCGACGGGGTTGAACGCGGTGCCCGCGACGCGCACGAGGACTTCTCCCGCACCAGGTCGCGGCCGCTCGACCTCGGCCTCGTGCAGGACGTCCGGACCGTACCAGCTTCGAGTTCGAAGCAAGTAGACTGCGGAGGTGGCCGAACCCCTCGAATCCGGACAACTCGCCGCCTACTTCGCCCTGACGGAGGTCGGCAGCCTGCTCCAGCACGCCGTCGAGGGGCAGCTGCGTGACTCCGGCGGCATTACGTACGTGCAGTTCCAGATCCTGATGCGGCTGTGGGAGGCGAACGGGCCGCTGCGGATGACCGACCTCGCGGACGGGATCGTGTACAGCCGCAGCGGCCTGACCTACCAGGCCGCCCAGCTGGAGAAGGCCGGGCTCGTCACGCGCGCCCCGTCACCCGACGACGAGCGCAGCACGGTCGTGGAGCTCACCGGCGAGGGCAGGGCGCTGGTGGGGCGGGTGCTGCCGGGGCACGTGGAGGTCGTGCGGCAGCTGCTGTTCACCCCGCTCGACGACGGGGACGTGCGCACGCTGGGCGCGGTGCTCGGCCGGGTCCGCGACCACATGCGGGCCGCCCCGCCGCGCTCCGCCCGCAGCCGCCGCAAGCGGAGCTGACCCGATCACCGCCCGTCATGACGTAGCTCTGGACGTCGACACGCCGGCCCGCGGCCACCGTCCCGTCGGCGCCGACCAGTTCACCGGGCCCGGCAACCTCGAAGAACGGGTCCACTGTGGACCCCGGCGGCGGGGTGGGGTCGTCGAACTGGCCCACTTCCCGGTTCACGCCGACGAACCAGGACGTACCGCTGGACAGCGGGCCCTGACGTGGCCTGGCCGGACCGGGTTGCACGCCTCAGACGAGGAACCGGAACACCGGATCGCTGGGTGCGAGCTTCTGGGCGGAGATGGGGGAGGCCGCCAGCCGCGCGAGCAGCGGCGCCAGGTCGGCGGGCGAACCCAGTTCGATGCCGACGAGTGCGGGACCGAACTCGCGGTTGGTGCGCTTGACGTACTCGAACAACGTGATGTCGTCGTCCGGGCCGAGGACCTCGTCGAGGAACCGCCGCAGCGCGCCGGGTTCCTGCGGGAACTCGACCAGGAAGTAGTGCTTCACCCCGCGCGAGACCAGTGCGCGCTCCATCACCTCGGCGTACCGGCTCACGTCGTGGTTGCCGCCCGACACCACGGCGACGACGGTTTCCCCAGGCGCCACAACGCCTCCGGTGCGCAACGCGGCCGGGGCGAGCGCTCCCGCGGGCTCGGCGATCACACCGTCCACATCGAACAGATCGAGCATTTCCTCGCACAGCACACCGGGATCGACCTCACGCAGCTCGACCGGGTGCTCCTCGAGCACCCCGTACGTGTGCGTGCCGACCTTGCGCACCGCCGCGCCGTCGACGAACCCGTCCAGCTCCGCCAGCTCCACCGGACGGCCCGCGGCCACCGCGGCGGCCATGCTCGCCGCGCCCGCGGGCTCGACCCCGATCACGCGCGTCGACGGGTGGTGCTTCGCCAGCCACGCCGTCATCCCCGCGACCAGCCCGCCGCCGCCGACCGGCACGAGCACCACGTCCGGGGCGTGCCCGAGCTGCTCGACGATCTCCCTCGCGACGGTGCCCTGCCCCGCGATGATGTCCGGGTGGTCGAAGGCTGGCACCATCAGCGCCCCGGTCCGCTCGGCCTGCTCGGTCGCGGCGGCGAAGGCGGCGTCGTAGGTGTCACCGCCGACGATGGTCTCGACCCGGTCTCCGCCGAGCAACGCGATCCGTGCCCGTTTCTGCCGGGGTGTGGTGCGGGGCAGGAAGATCTGCGCACGCAGGTCCAGCGCCCGGCACGCGAACGCGACGCCCTGCGCGTGGTTGCCCGCACTGGCGCAGACCACCGTGCGGTCCCGCTGGTCGTCGTCGAGCTGGGCGAGCAGGTTGTAGGCGCCGCGCAGCTTGTACGAGCGGACGACCTGCAGGTCCTCGCGCTTGAGCCACACCCGGGCCCCGGTGGCGGCGGACGCCCGTTCGTGGGGTTGCAGCGGCGTCCGCGCCACGACCCCGTGCAGCCGCTCGTACGCCGCGTCCACCGCTGCGGCCTCGACCCTCATCCCCGCTCCTCACGTCGACCTCCGCCAGGGTAGTGACGGGGGCACGGCGCGCCCGGTGTGGGGATGGCCACGAGCGGGAAGGCGCGTCCGGGGGCACGACGTTGACGGGCCTGTGAGCCACCTGTTCGAGCCTTACCGCGTCCGCGACCTGACCGTGCCCAACCGCGTGTGGGTCTCGCCGATGTGCCAGTACTCGGCGACCGACGGCGTGCCCGGCGACTGGCACCTGGTGCACCTCGGCCAGTTCGCCGCCGGGGGTGCCGGGCTGGTCATGACCGAGGCGACGGCCGTCAGCGCGATCGGCCGCATCAGCCCGCAGGACACCGGCATCTACACCGGCGAGCAGGTCGCCGCGTGGCGCCGCATCACGACGTTCCTGCACGAACAGGGCGCGGTGACCGCCATGCAGCTCGCCCACGCCGGGCGCAAGGGGTCCAGCCGCAGGCCGTGGGAGGGCAGCGGGAGCGTGCCGCCCGGGGAGGGTGGCTGGACCGCCGTCGGCCCGTCCGGGGAGGCGTTCGGGAACTACGCCGCGCCGCGGCCGCTGACGACCGAGGAGGTCGCCCAGCTGCCCGCCGAGTTCGCGGCGGGCGCCCGGCGTGCGCTCGAAGCCGGGTTCGACGTGCTGGAGCTGCACTTCGCGCACGGCTACCTCGTGCACCAGTTCCTGTCACCGCTGTCCAACACGCGCACCGACCGCTACGGCGGCGACTTCGACGGCCGGGTGCGGCTCGCGCTGGAGGTCGCCGAGGCCGTGCGCGCCGAGGTCGGCGAGGCCGTGCCGCTGTTCGCCCGCCTGTCGGCGACCGACTGGGTCGACGGCGGCTGGACGGTCGAGGAGTCGGTGCTGCTGGCGAAGCTGCTGCGGGAACGCGGCGTGGACCTGCTCGACGTCTCGACCGGCGGCAACCACCCGAGCCCGGCCATCCCGGTCGGCCCCGGCTACCAGGTGCCGTTCGCCGACCGGATCCGCGCGGAGGCGGGCATCCCCGCCGCGGCCGTCGGCATGATCACCCAGCCCGCGCAGGCGGAGCAGATCGTGGCGTCCGGCGCGGCCGACGCGGTGTTCCTCGGCCGTGCCCTGCTGCGGGACCCGCACTGGCCGCTGCGTGCGGCGCACGAGCTCGGCGCGGAGGTGCGCTGGCCCGACCAGTACGCCCGCGCGAAGTCCTGGCACTGATCCCGCTCGCCGGGTGCGGCGGATCCACCGCACCCGGCGACCGTGGGCTCAGCTGACGGCGCGCGCCAGCCGCTCACCGATCTCCCGGGTGCCACCGGGGCGTTCCGGGTCGCGGGAGGCGAGGTCCGCGCGGACGGCCGCCTCGATGCGCTGCGCCGCCTGCTGCTCGCCCAGGTGCTCCAGCATCAGTGCGACCGACAGCACCGCCGCCGTGGGGTCGGCCTTGTCCTGCCCAGCGATGTCCGGCGCCGAGCCGTGCACCGGCTCGAACATCGACGGCGTCAGCCGCTCGGGGTTGACGTTCGCGCTCGCGGCGAGGCCGATGCCGCCGCAGATGGCGCCCGCCAGGTCGGTCACGATGTCGCCGAACAGGTTGTCCGTGACGATGACGTCGTAGCGCTCGGGGTGCGTCACCAGGTGGATCATCACCGCGTCGACGTGGTGGTAGTCCACCGTGACGTCGGGGAACTCCGCCGCCACCGCGTCGACCGTGCGCTGCCACAGCCCGCCGGCGTGCTTGAGCACGTTCGTCTTGTGCACCAGCGTCACGCGCTTGCGCTCCCGGCTCTGCGCCCGCGCGAACGCCGCCCGCACCACGCGCTCCACCCCGAACGCGGTGTTGACGCTGACCTCCGTCGCCACCTCGTGCGGCGTGCCGCGGCGCAGCACGCCGCCGTTACCGGTGTAGGGCCCTTCGGTCCCTTCCCGGTACACCACGAAATCGATTTCCTGGTCCCCGCTCAGCGGCGTCCGCACGCCGGGGTACAGCTTGGCCGGGCGGAGGTTGACGTAGTGGTCGAGCTCGAACCGCAGGCGCAGCAACAGATCGCGCTCCAGCACGCCCGGCGGCACGGACGGGTCGCCGATCGCGCCGAGCAGGATCGCGTCGTGGCCGCGGATCTCGTGCAGCACCGAATCGGGCAGGATCTCGCCCGTCCGCCGGTACCGCGCGGCGCCCAGGTCGTATTCGACCTTCTCCACACCGGGCAGGACGGCGTCCAGCACGCGCAGCGCCTCCGCCGTCACCTCGACACCGATACCGTCGCCGGGAATCACACCGAGTTTCATGGCGCCACCCTAGGTTCCCCTTCCCATGATGCGATACAGGGGTCTCAGATCCCGGACTTGATCACCTCGAGCGCGCGGTTCCGCTCCTCAGGGGACTCGGGCACCGACAGGATCAGATCAGTTGTGCCCGCGTCCCGGTACTGCCGAATTCCCCGCAGTACCACCGATTCGTCCCCTACGAGCAGCGAATCGGCGGGGCCGGACAGCCCGCCGCGGTCGAGCATCGCGCGGTAGGCGGGCAGTTCCCCCGCCATTCCGAACTTCCGCGCGACGCGCTCCCGCACGGCGTCGGGGTCCGACGTGACCGACACCATCGCCATCACGAGCACGCGCGCGCCGTCGCCGAGCCTCGGCACGAAGTGGCTTTCGACCGTTTCCGGCCGGGTCCACGCCGCGATCGTGCCGTCGGCGAGGTCTCGCGCCACTTCGAGCATCCGCGGGCCCATCGCGGCCAGCAGCACCGAAGGCGGCTTCGCCCGCACCGTGATCTGCGTGTCCACGGTGAAGAACTCGCCCGAGAACCGCACGTGCTCACCGCGCAGCAGCGGGTGCAGCACCTCCAGGTACTCGCGGGTGTGCCGGGCCGGCGCGACGTAGGGCAGGCCGAGCCAGCCCGTGGTCACCAGCTCGTGCCCCGGTCCGACGCCGAGCGTGAGCCTGCCGCCGGTGAGCTCCTGCACGGTCAGCGCCTGCGTCGCGAGCATGACCGGGTGGTGGGGGTAGGTGGGCACGACGGCGGTGCCGACCTCCGAACCGCCGGGCAACGCGGGCAGCACGGTCAGCGGGTCCCAGCCGCCCGGCTGGGGGTTCGTCCAGAGGCTGTCGGTGCCGAGTTCGAGTGCCGCCGCGGCGTCGGCGCGCAGCTGCTCGGCGGAGACGTCGCCGGACGCGATGAGGTGGGTTCCGATGCGCATGCCGCCAGTGCACTACCGGCCGGAGGTGCCGAGCCAGACCGGAAGTCCCCGGGCAGCGATCAGCTATCGTGATCGTCGCAGGCAGGGGAGGTCGGAGATGGAACTGCGGGCCCTGCGGTACTTCGTGACGGTCGCCGAGGAGCTGCACTTCGGGCGCGCGGCGGAGCGGTTGCACATCGTCCAGCCCGCGGTCAGCCAGCAGGTCGCGCGGCTGGAGCGGGAGCTGGGGGTGCGGCTGCTGAACCGGTCGTCCCGCACGGTGCGGCTCACCGACGCCGGGGAGCGCGTGCTCGAAGCCGCGCGTGAGGCGCTGCTCGCGGTCGAACGGGTGCGTGGCGCGGCGGTGGCCTCGAAGACCCTGCGGATCGGCACCGCGCCCGGGCTCGGCGCGCGGCTCGAACGCGGCGTCGAGGCCCTGCGGGCGTACCGGCCGGAGCTCGACGTGGTCCTGGTCGACCTGCCGGTCGCCGAGCGGGTCCAGGCGCTGCGCCGGGGGGAGCTGGACCTCGCGCTGTCCCGGGGAATGTTGTGCGGCCACGGAATCCGCGTGATCCCCGCGTGGTCTGAACCATTGCGAGTGGTGGTGTCCGCGCGGCATCCCCTGGCCGGGCGGGAAGCCGTGTCATTGGCCGACTTCGCCGGGTTCGCGCTCCGTCTTCCGCCCCGGCAGGCGGATCCCGCGTTGCACGAAGCGGTCGTCGAGGCGTTGCGCGACGGCGGTTTCTCGCCACGGGTGGGCCGTCCGGCCGGTACGGTGCAGGACATGCTGGTGGAGGTCGGCCTGGATCCCGGCAGCTGGGCGCTGCTGCCGGACGACCAGCTCGCGGGCGTTGTGTCGGACCGGATCAGGGTGCTCTCGCCCGAGCCGCCACTGGCCGTCACCGGCAGCATCCTCGCGCGTGACGACGACCTCACCGAATCGTGCGGCGAGACGGTCGCCGCCGCGTTCCGCTGACGTCCGGTGTGGACGGGAACGTGAAGGAGTTTTGTCGACATGGTGGGAAATTGCCGCCCAGGTGAGTGAAAACGGCGACGATTGTCCTTCCCGGGACGCGTGCTCCTGCGCGGCGGCAGCGGGAAAACCGCAGTTTCCCGCACCCGTTACCGCGTTGCGGTGAACGCGTTGCGCTGGCTGGAGCAATCACCCGGTCGCGGAGCGCATTCGTTGGCACTGCGCAGTTTTGGAGGTTTGGTCCAACATCGAACCGGGTATCGCTGAGGGCGTCCCCATCGGAA
The DNA here is from genome assembly GCF_900114035.1 of Amycolatopsis sacchari. GTDB lineage: Bacteria > Actinomycetota > Actinomycetes > Mycobacteriales > Pseudonocardiaceae > Amycolatopsis_E > Amycolatopsis_E sacchari. The sequence goes on from NZ_FORP01000005.1 coordinate 74,436, forward strand.
ACAGGACCGGAATCGGCCGGGGCGGAAAGCTCCGGCCGGTCCTCCTCCAGAAAGAGTGACCCATGATCGTTCTCGGTGTCATCCTGCTCATCGTCGGTCTGCTGACCGGGATCTCCATCCTCTGGACGATCGGCATCGTCCTCCTGGTCATCGGTGCGGTGCTCGCCATCCTCGGCGGCACGGGCCGCAAGGTCGGTGGCCGCGCGCACTGGTTCTGAGCCGCGGTGTGAAGGTGCCGGTCCCCGGGGGCAGGGGGCCGGCACCTTCGCGTGCGCGGGGGCGGCCACAGTGGACGGTCGCACAAGACTGGCCGAAAGGTGGAGGCGCGACGGCCGCGCCTTCGCCAGAATCGAGGCATGAGCGCGAAGGCGTGGTGGCCGCAGTGGGCAGGCCGGCGAGGGCCGGTGCTGGCCGAGGTCGCCGCGCTCGTCGCGTTCGTCGTGGTGGACGCCGTGTTCGCCGTGCGTGCCGCGCCGGCCACGGGGCCGCTCGCCGTGCCGGCGGGCGAGTTCGTGCCGGGGCTCGGGCCGGCGGCGGGCGTGCTGGCGGTGCTGCGGAGGCGGTTCCCCGGGCGCATCGCGTCGCTGACCGCGGGCGTGCTGGGGTTGTCCGTGCTCGGCACGGCGCTGAGCGCGGCGGCGACGGCGGCGGGGCAGGGCCTGTCCCCGCAGCCGGACACGGCCGAGACGCTGGCGGTGGTCCTGCTCGTGGGGGCGTGCTGCCACCGCCTGCCGCCGCGGTGGGCGGCCGCCTTCGCCGTGGCCGGCGGCCTGGTGGTGACGCTCGCGCCGGTGTTCCGGTTCGGGCTGCGGTCGACGGCGGCGCTGCTGGCGGTGCCCGCGGCGCTGGCGTGGGGGGCGGCGCTGGCGACCGGGCTCGTGCTGCGGGACGCGGACGCGCGGCGCCGCGGGGCGATCGGCGAGGTGCGGGCGGGGGAGCGGCTGCGGCTGGCCCGCGAGCTGCACGACCTCGTGGCGTTCCACATCACCGGCGTCGTCGTGCGGGTGCAGGCGGCCCGTCGCGTCGCGGAGCGGCAGGGGCAGGACGCGGCGGCGCTGGCGCAGGTCGAGGAGGCGGGCGTGGAGGCGCTCGCGGCGATGCGCAGGCTGGTCGGCATGCTGCGCACGGAGGAGGCTGAGCTGTTCCGCCCGCCGGAGACGGTGCTGGCGGCGATCGACCAGGCCGTGCCCGGTGACGGCACGGTGGCGCTGCGTGTCGACGAGGACGTGGGGCACGTCTCGGCCACGCCGGAGGTCGTGACCACCGCGCACCGGCTGCTCACCGAGGCCCTCACCAACGTCCGCCGCCACGCGCCGGGGGCGACCGAGGTAACGGTGACGGCCGAGGCCGAGGGGAACTGGCTGGTGCTGCGGGTGGACAACGACGGAGTCAAGGGGGCAACGAGGAGGGCCGGAGGGTACGGGTTGGTCGGAATGACCGAACGGGTTGCTGCGGTCGGCGGTACCGTGCAGGCGGGCGTGGCGGAAGGCCATCGCTGGCAGGTCGCGGCGCGGCTCCCGGTGCGTGTCGCGGCGGGGTGAGGTCGGAGGTGGGGGTTTGCCCCTGCGGGTACTGATCGCCGACGATCAGGCGATGGTCCGGACCGGTTTCCGGCTCATCGTGGAGGGCGAGCCCGACCTGCAGGTGGTCGGCGAAGCGGCCGACGGCAGGCAGGCCGTGCAGCTGGCCCGGCGGTTGCGGCCGGACGTGGTGCTGATGGACATCGCCATGCCGGGGATCGACGGCCTCCAGGCCACGCGCCTGCTCGCCGGTCCCGAGGTGCCCGACCCGCTGCACGTCGTGATGGTGACGACGTTCGGTCTGGACGAGAACGTGCACGCGGCGCTGCGTGCCGGCGCGGTCGGGTTCCTGCTGAAGGACGCCGGCCCCGCACTTCTGATCGAGGCCATCCACGCCGCCGCCCACGGCGAGTCACTCGTCTCGCCGTCGATCACCACGCGGCTGCTGGCGCACTTCAGCGAGCCCGCGCCCCCGGAGCACCGCAAGCCGGAAACCCCGCTGACGCAACGGGAACTGGACGTCGTCAAAGCCGTCGCCCGAGGCAAGACGAACGCCGAAATCTGCGATGCACTGGTGGTCTCCCTGTCGACGGTCAAAACCCACCTCGCCGCGGCCCAGCGCAAGCTACGAGCCCGCAACCGCACGGAAATCGCGATCTGGGCCTGGGAAACACATCTGGTGCGGTAGGCGGATTTCCTTGTGGGGGTTGGGTTTTTGTGGGGTGTCGGGGGCCGGTGTTGATGCCGGTTCGTCGTCTCCCTGGTCGGCCGCTTCGCTGCGCCTCGCCTAGCCTCGTGAGGCTGCCGGGATCGGCGGAGCCCAGGGATGCCTCGCTGGCTCGGCCGGGCCTCGTGAGATTTGCCGGGATCGGCGGAGCCCAGGGGCGCCTCGCTCGCTCGGCCGGGCCTTCCGCGGATCGGACAGCCCCACCTCACCGGCCAGCTTCGCCTGCACGACCGCGTGACTTCGCCGAGCTTCACGTCCCGATCCACCGCCCAGCCACACCTGCTCCACCCAGCCTCCCGAGAAGCAACCTGGCCGAGCAAACCGCTGCCGCTCGACCAAGCCCGCTACCCGAGTCACCCGCCGGTCGGCCCAGCCAGGCCTGCTCCACCCAGCCTCCCGAGCGGCAATCTCGCCGTGCAAACCGCTGCCGCTCGACCAAGCCCGCTACCCGAGTCACCCGCCGATCCGCCCCGCCAGGCCTGCTCCACCCAGCCTCCCGAGCGGCAACCTCGCCGAGCAAACCGCTGCCACTCAACCAAGCCCGCTACCCGAGTCACCCGCCGGTCGGCCCAGCCAGGCCTGCTCCACCCAGCCTCCCGAGCGGCAACCTCGCCGAGCAAACCGCTGCCACTCAAGCAATCCCGCTACCCGAGCCACCCGCCGATTCACCGCTCAGCCAGGCCGATCCCCAGCCGACCAGCCCACCCTGCCGAGCCACCACACCTCGCTGAGCCGACAGCCCCACCCAAAACGCTCCCAGCCACCCACCCCACCCTCCAAAACCCCTACTTCACCCGAACCACGACCGTCCCCGCCACGAGATCCCCCAGCCGCTGTCGTCGGGGGGTGACCAGCATCAGCACGATGCCGACCAGCCCCCACGCGAAACCGTCCACCATGAGCAGGAACTCGCGCGTCAGGTAGGCCCGCAGCCTCGGCGGCTCACCGGTCACCGTCTCGATCCGCAGCCCCAGCAGGCGCATCACCGGGGTCTGGCCGCCGTGCCGCAGCGGCCACCACGTGTTCAGCAGCCACAGCGCCACCTCGGCCAGCGCCCAGTAGCCCGCGAACACCCCGATCAAGAAACCCTTCGTCGCGGGGCCGATCGGCGTGAACCCGAAGATCCCGAACACCGCGGGCACGAACAGGGCGAACAGCACAAGCCCACGGTCCAGGACGGCCTGCACGAACCGCAGCCCGACGACACCGACCGGAACACGAGGAGCCGTCACGACGGGACACCCGGCGGAACACGGGCAGCCGTCCCGACGGCAGCGCCGGGCGGCACACAGGGAGCCACCCTGGAGGTGGCGCGGGGCAGGACGCGGGAAGCCGTCATGATCCGGCACCGGTCGGTGCGCACGGGGCCGTTCCGATGGGACATCGGGCGGTACACGGCAAGCGGTTCCGGGGAACGCGGGGCCCGCCCCGATGGGGGCGCCGAGCAAGACGCAGGCCAATAGCCGGACAGCCGTCCCGATGGCGGCATCGGGCAACACGCGCGGCCTCTCTCGGTGGCGACAACCGCCGGAACCCGGCCACCCGCCGCAACGGCACCACCGTCGGGAACCCGGCCACCCGCCGCAACGGCACCACCGTCGGGAACCCGACCGCCCGCCGCAACGGCACCACCGCCCGGAACCCGGCAACCGGCCGCAACGGCACCACCGCCCGGAACCCGGCCGCCCGCCGCAACGGCACCACCGCCCGGAACCCGGCCACCCGCCGCAACGGCACCATCCGCCGAAACCGGACCACCCGCCGCAACGGCACCACCGCCCGGAACCCGACCACCCGCCGCAACGGCACCACCGCCCAGACCCCAACCACCGGCCCCAACGGCACCACCCGCCCCAACGGCACCACCCGCCGACACCCGGCCAACCGCCTCGATGACAACACCACGTGGAACGCAGGCAACCGTCATGATGCGGGAGATTCTGCCGATCCCACCCGCCACCCACCAAGCCGGGACCGCGAATCTCGTTCGGACGGCCGAGGCCGCGGCACCGAGTTCGTCCTCGCGGCCGACTTCTCCGTGGCGCCCCCACTCCCAGACTGGTCGCTGCCACTTCGGGAGGAAGGAAATCGGTGCGCAGCTCGAAAATACTCGGACCGGGTGTGCTCGCGGTGAGCCTCGCGCTCGTCGTGAACGCGACACCCGCGCTCGCGGACACAACGGAAGATCCCTATCTGCACCAGCAAGTTACGTGGGGCCCATGCCTGTTCGAACCCACCGACGGCGCGAAACCGGCCGAATGCGCCCAGATCACCGTGCCCCGTGACTGGGCGAGACCGGGCACCGGCGCGGACCTCCACGTCACCATCAGCCGGGTCCGCGCCACCGGCACCGCGGACCAGCGGCGCGGCGTCATCCTGCTCAACCCCGGCGGCCCCGGCGGTCAGGGCAGCCCGCTGGCCGGGGAGATCGCCGGGCTGCAACCCGCGCTCAACCAGGCCTACGACCTCATCGGCATGGACCCGCGCGGCACCGGCGAGGCCGGCGGCACCACCCCCGAGCAGAAGGGCTTCCGCTGCGCCATCCCGGAGGACCAGCTGCCGCCGGAGGACGCGCTGCTCGACGCCCGCGACCGCTCCCGCGACAGCATCCGCCTCCACCAGCAGACCGCCAAGGCCGTCGCGCAGGCCTGCCAGGCCGACCCGATCGCGCCCTACATCACGACCTGGCAGACGGCCCACGACATGGACCTCATCCGGGCCCTGCTGGGCGAGCAGAAGCTGAACTACCTCGGCTACTCCTACGGCACCTGGCTCGGCGCGAAGTACGCGTCGCTGTTCCCCGCACACGCCGGGAAAATGGTGCTGGACTCCAGCATGAACTGGCAGGGCAGGCTCCAGGCCGGCTTCGAGGCGTTCCCGGTGATCGACCAGCGCCAGTTCGACGACGTCTACCTGCCGTGGGTCGCCCGCCAGTTCCCCGAGCAGGTCGGGAGCACCGCGGCGGAGGCGAAGCAGACGTGGGAACAGGTTCGCGCGTACTACGCGACACAGGGCATGGCGCCGGACAACTACGACGGGATCTTCGTCGGCAACGGCAGCGAGATCCAATGGCTGCTGTCGGCAATCGTGTTCGTCGTCGGCGCTCAGGCCCTGCACGGCCAGCCGCAGGGCCTCACCTCGGTCCCGGCCGCCCTGCGCGCCCAGCTGGACGCGCGTTCCCAGGCGGCGTTCGACGTGCCCGCCGCTCAGCTGACCGCGGCGCGGGTCGTCGCGAAAGGACTGGGCACGGTTTCGACGAACGGCACCAGGATCGCCGTCGCGTGCGGGGACCAGGCGAACCACTCCGCTGCGTGGTACAAGGCGTTGTCGGACGCGCAGGGCCCCCGGTACCCGCTGTTCGGCTGGGCCTACGGCCTGACCGAGCCGTGCGGGTTCTGGCGCGGCCTGCCGGAGCACCCGCTGCCCACGCTGCCGCGTGAAGTCGCGCCGGACGTGCTGGTCGTGCAGGGCGAGTTCGACCCCCAGACCGGCTACGAGCAGGCCGCTTCGGCGGTGCGGGCGGCGCCCGGGGTGACGATGGTGTCCGTCGACGACTCGCCCTTCCACGGTCAGTACGCGGTCAGCGGGAACCCGTGCGTGGACGGGATGGTCAACGTGTTCCTGCTGAACAACTCCCGCCCCGGCAACAGCACCTGCCCTGGCGTCCCGCTGCTGGGCGAGGACGAGGTGTACCCGGTGGCGGGCCCGGTCCGGTCCGGGCCGCACGCCGCGACGGCCGCGGCCGGAGTGCTCAGCACGCTGCAGCAGGCGGTCCAGGAGCTGATCAGCAGCGTCAACGCCGGACGCTGAGGCGAGGAGGACCCGGTGGCCGCCCGGTGCGGTCACCGGGTCCCGTCGTGAACCGGAAGCGGCCGCACGTCGTGTAGCAGTGCGACACCGGCCGCCACGGAAGGATCCGCGTTGTGTCCCTGCTGACGCGCACGCCCGAGCCCACCACGGAACCGTCCACGGCGCGCCGGGTGACCAGAGTCGTGCTCACGGTGCTGGCCTGCCTGCTCGTGTTGTTCGCGCTGATCGTGCCGGACCGGCTGGACCGGTTCTCGCTGTGGGCGTTCCTGCGCCTCCCCGGCGAGGCGATCGCGGGCGTGGCGCTCGTGCTGGTGCTGCCCCCGCGGGCCCGCCGCGTCGTCGCGGCCGTGCTCGGCGCCGGGCTCGGCCTCGTGCTGCTGGTGAAGCTGCTCAACCTCGGCTTCTTCGTGGCGTTCGACCGGCCGTTCAACCTCGTCTTCGACTGGGGTTTCCTGCCGCCCGCGCTCGAACTGGCCACCGGCGACGCCGGGCGGCTCGGGGAACTGGCCGCATTCGCCGGGGTGGGGCTGCTCGCGGCCGCGGTGGTGGCGTTGATGGCGCTCGCGGCCGTGCGGCTGGGCCGCATCACCGCCGGGCACCGCCGCACGGCGGGCCGGACCGCGGCGGTACTCGGACTGGTGTGGATCGTGTGCGCGGTGTTCGGGCTGCAGGTGGAGCAGGGCGAGCCGGTCGCGGCCCGCACCGCGGCTTCCCTGGCGTACCACGACGTGCGGCAGGTGAGCGTGGATCTGAAGGACCGGCACGCGTTCGCGCAGGAGGTGGCCGCGGACGCCTTCCGCGGCACGCCGCCGCAGCAGCTGCTGACCGGCCTGCGCGGGAAGGACGTGCTGTTCACCTTCGTGGAGAGCTACGGCCGGGTCGCGGTGCAGGACTCCGACATCGCCCCGGGTGTCAACGCCGTCCTCGATGCCGGGACCGACGCGCTGCGGGCGGCCGGGTTCGACTCGCGCAGCGCCTTCCTCACCTCCTCGACCACCGGCGGCGGCAGCTGGCTCGCGCACGCGACCCTGCAGTCCGGCACCTGGGTGAACAACCAGCAGCGGTACGACAACCTCGTCGACGGCGACCGGCTGACCCTGGCGTCCGCGTTCGGCCGCGCGGGGTGGCGCACGGTGGCCGACGTGCCGTCGAACATCCGCGACTGGACCGAGGCGAAGTTCTACGGCTACCAACAGGTCTACGACGCGCGCAACGTCGGCTACCGCGGCCCCGCCTTCTCCTACGCGACGATGCCCGACGAGTACACGATGGAGAAGTTCCAGCAGCTGGAGCTGGCGAAACCGGACCACCCGCCGCTGATGGCCGAGATCGACCTCGTGTCCAGCCACTGGCCGTGGGCGCCGCTGCCGAGGACGGTCGGCTGGCCCGCGGTGGGCGATGGTTCGGTGTACGGGCCGATGCCGTCGCAGGGCAAGCAGATCGCGGACGTGTGGTCGTCGCCGGAGAACGTGCGCGCCGCTTACGGGGATTCGATCCAGTACTCGCTGAACACGCTGATTTTGTGGGTCCGCACCTACGGCGACGACAACCTGGTGCTGGTCTTCCTCGGTGACCACCAGCCCAACACGTCGGTCACCGGCAGCGAGCAGGCCAGCCGGGACGTGCCGATCACGATCGTCGCGAAGGACCCCGCCGTGCTGAACCGGATCTCGGACTGGGGCTGGCAGCCGGGGCTGCGCCCGGACCGCACAGCCCCGGTCTGGCCGATGAGCGCCTTCCGCGACCGGTTCCTCTCCGCGTTCGGTGACCGGCTAGCCGCGCACTGAGTCCACATAGGACATCAGGGCGCGTAGCCGGTCGGCGGGCCAGGGGAGCGGCGCGGCCAGTTCGTCGCCGTGGTCCTGCCACAGCTGCCGCGCCGCGGTCTTGGTCTGCTCGGTTTCGTGGAACGGCGCCGCCAGCTCGTCCCACTGGCGCACCAGGTCGCGCACGTGCGGATCGTCGGCCGGGGTGCCCGCCTCGACGTGCCCCAGCAGCTCGCCGACCAGTTCCGCCCAGCGGGATTTGGCCTCTTCGATCCGCTCCGGGCCCAGCTCCGCCCTGCGGCGGGCGAGTTGTTCGCGCTGTGCCTCGGTGAAGTGGCTTTCGAACATCGACAGAACCTCCAGGAATCGTCCGGCGTCGAAGGGCGCGTCGTCGAGGCGGTCGAGCAGCCCGGCGACGTGCCCGGTGAGGTGGCGCAGGCGCTCGGCCTGCTCTTCCAGCGCACGCAGCTGGGCGGTCAGCAGGGGGCGCAGTGCCGACGCGTCGTCGGGCGCTGCGGCCAGCGCGGCCGCGATCTCCTCCAGCGACAGGCCGAGGGAGCGCAGTGTCCGCACCCGGTACAGCCGCCGCACGTCCTCGCGGGTGTACCGCCGGTGACCGGCCGCCGTGCGCTCACTCGCCGTCACCAGCCCGATCTCGTCGTAGTGGTGCAACGTCCGCACCGTCACCCCGGCGGCTCGCGCCAGCTCACCGACCGTCCAGCTGTTTTCGTGCACAGGGCGACGCTAGAACCTCCCGTCGCGTGAGGAGCAAGCGTTGAGGTTATGACAGTTGTCATATACGCTGCCGCTCGTGCGGATCGGATTTCTCGGGCTCGGCCTGATGGGCGAGCCGATGGCGCTCAACCTGGCCGCGGCGGACGTGCCGCTCGTGGTGTGGAACCGCACGCCCGCGAAGGCGGAGGTGCTGCGGGCGGCGGGTGCCGAGGTGGCGAGCACCCCGGCCGGCGTGTTCGAGCGCGCGGACGTCGTGCTCGTGATGCTCGCCGACGACACGGTGATGGACGCTGTGCTGGAGCGCGGCACTCCCGCCTTCGGCACGTACGTCGCGGGGCACACGATCGTCCACATGGGAACGACGTCGCCCGCGTACTCGCGCGGGTTGGAGGCGGATGTGCTGGCCGCCGGAGGCCGTTACGTCGAAGCTCCCGTTTCCGGTTCACGCAAACCCGCGCAGGACGGGGAACTCGTTGCCATGCTGGCGGGTGAGGACGACGTGGTCGAGGCGGTACGCCCGCTGCTGGCCCCGATGTGCCGGGAAACCGTGCTGTGTGGCGCCGTGCCCGGTGCGCTGCTGACGAAACTGGCGGTGAACCTGTTCCTGATCACCATGGTCACCGGGCTCGCCGAGTCGCTGCACTTCGCGCGGCAGCACGGTCTCGACCTGGACCGGGTGCTGGCGGTGCTCGAAGCCGGGCCGATGGCGAGCGCCGTTTCGCGGCTCAAGGGCCGCAAGCTTGCGGGTGAGGATTTCTCGCCGCAGGCGTCGATCGCGAACGTGCTGGAGAACAACCGGCTCATCGCCGAGGCCGCCCGCGAGTCAGGGGTGGCCGCGCCGCTGCTGGACGTCTGCCACGAGCTGTACCGGGAGGCGCTGGAGCTGGGCCACGACCGCGACGACATGGCGGCCGTGGTGCGGGCGATCGAGGCGCGGACGGGCGAGCGCGCCGGAATTGTCGGTGGTCACCGTTAGCCTGCGGGCATGTTGGATCATCTCGGTGTTCAGGCGGCCGACGTCGAAAAGTCGCTCGCGTTCTACGTCCGTGTCTTCGCGCCCATCGGCATGCGGGAGGCCGTGCGCATCCCCGCCGGGGACGTGACGGTGGTGGGCCTCGCGGCCGGCGAAAGCCCGCCGGAGTTCTGGCTCAGCTCGGCCGGCCGCGAGGAGGCGCGCGAACTGCACGTCGCCTTCCGCGCGCCCGACCGCGCCGCCGTGGACGCGGTGCACGAGGCCGCGCTCGCGGAGGGGGTGGAGGTGCTGCACGCGCCCCGCGAGTGGCCCGAGTACCACCCGGGGTACTACGCCGTGTTCCTCCGTGACCCGGACGGGCACAACGTGGAGGCCGTGCACCACGGGTAGTTCACTCCCCGACGGTGATTTCCACCTGGTCGGGGTAGAAGGCGACGTGCGAGGCGATCGCTTCGACGGCGGGGTACGGCTGTTCGTACGTCCACACCGCGTCGGTGAGCTCCTCGGTTTCGCCGGTGTCCGGCCGTGTCACCACGAGGCTGTAGTAGCTCGCGTCGCCCTTGTACGGGCAGTACGTCTGCTTCGTGCTCGGGCGCAGCACGGCCGGATCGACGTCGGAAAGGGGGATGTAGCGCACCGCGGGGTACACCGACTCCTTCAGTGTCAGTGCGGCCGTGGTGTCGGCGATGACCCGCCCGCCCGCGCGCACGACGACGCGTGCGGGTTCGGGCTCCACCGTGATCGGGTGCAGCTTGCCCGGAGTCTTGTGCGGACGGTTCATCGGTTACCCCTTCAGCGGACGGTGCGGATGAAGATGTGTGCGGCCATCTGAACTCCTCGTGACGGGACAGCGGGACAGCGCTCACGATGCCCGTTTTCGTCCCGTCCGGGATCAGTCTTGTGGTTCATCGGGCATCGGCCATCCGGCCGGTCTTGCCGCGTGGTTTCAGCCCGTCCAGGAACAGCCGCAGGTACAACCGGATGTGCTGCTCGTCCGCGACGGGACGCAGCGCGTACGCGGTGCCGACCAGCAGCCGCCGGATGTCGTCGGCGCTCACCCCGGCCCGCACCGCGCCTGCGGCCCGTGCCCGGGACAGCACCTGCCGCACGGCGGCGGCGAGCTGCGCCGCGAGTGGGGAAGCCTCGCCGCACGCAGACTGCTCGGCGCCCGCGAGCACGGCGGCCACGCCCGGGTCGGCCAGCTGCCCGCGCAGCACGTACTCGGTGATCCGTTCGAACCCCGCGACCGGGTCGGGGTTTTCGGCGGCGGTGCGGCAGGCCGCGACGAGGCGGCGCATCCCGTTGACGCCCAGGGCTTCCAGCAGTGCCTGCTGGGTGGGGAAGTGGCGGTACACCGTGCCGACGCCGACACCCGCGAGGCGCGCCAGCTCCTTCATCGGCGGTGTTTCCCCGGTGGCCCGGAGCTGTTCGCGCGCCGCAGCCAGCACGAGGTCCCGGTTGCGGGCGGCGTCAGCACGCAGAGGCGAAGTCACACCGGGAAGTCTACCAATGCGGAATAGGTTCCAATCGGAACAAGTTCCGGTTGGCATGACTCCTTCCAGCAGCGAGCACACCATCGAAGTGGCGGGCCGGATCCGCACCTACACACTCGCCGGCCCGGCCGAGCCGCGCGCGCTCGTCCTCCTCTTCCACGGGTCGAACCAGACGGGTGCGGCGATGCGGCCGCACTTCGACCCGCTCATCGCGAGGGGCGCGCGCGTCGCGTCGCTCGACGGCTACCGCCGCAACTGGAACGACGCCCGCTCCGCCACGAACTTCCCCGCGCGGCGTGAGGGTTACGACGACGTGGCGTTCGCCGAAGCCGTGCTCGACGCGCACGGCACGGACCTGCCGGTGTTCGTGGTGGGGTACTCCGCCGGTGGCCAGCTCGTGATCCGCCTGCTGCACGAGATCCCCGGGCGGCTCGCGGGTGCGGCGATCTTTTCGGCGACCCAGCCCGTGCCGGAGGAGTTCGCGCCGGCGAAGAACTCCACCGTGCCGCGGCCGGTGCTCCTCGTGCACGGGACGAAGGACCGGCTCGTGCCCTACCACGGCGGAACGGCGAGCCTGTGGGGCTTCCGCCCACGTGGCCGCGGGCTGTCCGCACCCGAAACCGCCCGCTACTACGCCGAACGCAACGGGATCAGCGCCGCACCGAAGACTTCCGGTGACGGCCCGGTCGTGCGCACCGACTACCGCGAGGACGGCAAACCGCCGGTCACGCTGTACACGGTGGAAGGTGGCGGGCACGTGATCCCCGGTCCGGTGAAGATGGCCAGGGTCCTCGGCCGCGGCACGCGCGACCTCGTGGCGGCCGACGCTGTGGCGGAGTTCTTCGGAATTCCCCAGCCGGTCTGAGCGTGTCCTGGCGGGGGCAGCGCCGGGGTGCGTGTCAGACTCCCCGGCGATGCACACGCCCTCGGACCTCGCCGACCTGCTCGAATGCGAGCACCGCAGCATCCTCAAACAGGCCTTCGCCGCCGGGCTGCCCGGCGCGCCACGGCCGGAGTCCGGCGGTGACCAGCTCGCGGTGAAACACGGGCAGGCACACGAACAGGCCACGCTCGCGCGGTTCCGCGAGGAGCACCCGGCGCTCGTCGAGATCGACTTCCGGGACCGCGCGAAGGCTGTCGCGGCGACAGCGGATGCCCTGCGCGCCGGGGCGCCCGTCATCTACCAGGCCGTGTTCGACGACGGCGAGTTCACCGGCCGCGCGGATTTCCTCGTGCGTGACGCGCAAGGCCGCTACGAGGTGCACGACACCAAGCTCGCCCGGCACGCCCGGCCCGCCGCCGTGCTGCAGGTCGCCGCGTACGCCGACGCGTTGCGCCGGGAGGGCTGGCCCGCGGGACCGGACATGCACCTGCTGCTGGGTGACGGCGGCACCGCCACCCTGCACGTCGACGACTTCCTGCCGCTGCTGCACCGCCTGCGCGCCAAGCTGATCGGCCGTCCCGCACGCCTGCCGGAGAAGCTGTGGGCGGACGAGCGGCCCGCCTGCACGGGGTGCGCCTTCGCGCGCCACTGCGCGGAAGGCCGGGAAGCCGACCGGGATCTCGCGCTCGTCGCCGGGATCCGGTCGGACCAGCGGCGCAAGCTCGCCGCCGCCGGGCTCGGCACGATCGACCGCCTGGCGACCGCCGACGCCGAGGAACGGCCGCGCGACATGTCCGTGCGCACGTTCTCGGCCCTGCGGGCGCAGGCGGCGATCCAGGTGCGGCAGGACGTCACGGGCAAGATCAGCTACGAGGTCGTCGACCCGGCGGCGCTGGCCGAACTGCCACCGCCGCGCCCGGGTGACGTGTTCTTCGACATGGAGGGCGATCCGTACGCGCTGGGCGGTACCGGGCTGGAGTACCTGTTCGGCGCCGTCACCCCGGACGGCGGGTTCACGCCGTTCTGGGCGCATTCGCGGGCGGAGGAGAAGCGGGCGTTCGAACGGTTCGTGGACTTCGCGACCGAGCGGCTGGCCGCCGACCCGGAGGCCCACATCTACCACTACGCCCCCTACGAGACGACGGCGCTCAAACGCCTGGCCGCACTGCACGGCACGCGCGAGGAAGCCGTCGACGAGCTGCTGCGCCGGGGCGCGCTCGTCGACCTCTACGCCGTGGTGCGCAAGTCCTTGCGCGTCTCGCAGCGGTCCTACTCCATCAAGTACCTCGAACCGCTGTACATGCCGCAGGCGCGGGACGGGGACGTGAAGACGGCCGCGTCGAGCATCGAGGCGTACGAGGAGTACCTCACGCTCACCCGGCTCGGGGAGGACGATCACGCGGCGGAGGTACTGCGGGGTATCTCCGACTACAACTCCTACGACTGCGTCTCGACCTTGCGCCTGTTCGAGTTCCTGCACCGGGTCCGCGAGGAAGCGGGCATCGAACCACCACCGCGGCCCGAGGAGTCCGAAATGGACACTCTGCTGCGGGACACCACCGAGCAGCTCGACGCCGAGCGCCGGGCCGAGCGCGCCGCCCACCTCGCCGGCCTGGTCGACGCGCTGACCGGGTCCGGCGACGAGGCGGCGGCGTTGCTCGCGGCGTGCGTCGGCTACCACCGGCGGGAGACCAACCCCGCGTGGTGGGAGTTCTTCCGCCAGCTCGCCGCGCCGCTCGCCGAGCTCGAAGCCGACCAGACGTGTGCGGTGCCGGTGTCGGTGCACGCGGGGGAGTGGGTGCCGCCGTCGGGCCGCCAGCGCAAGGCGAAGCGCACGCTCGTCCTCGCGTGCGATCCCGACCGGCCCCACCCCTTCGCGCCCGGCGACCAGGTCCGGTTGCGTTACGGCGCCGAGGCGCGGGACGCGCGGGTGGTGGACGCGACGGCCGAAGAGCTGACGCTGGAGGAGAGCTGCCAGGTCGGCGAGACCACGGACGAGCGGCCGGTGGCGGTGCTGCCGGGCAGCCCGGTGCGCCCCACGCCGAAGGACGAGGCGGTCGCCGAGCTCGCGCAGTTCGTCGTCGACCGGCTGCCGGACCTGCCCGCGCACCCCGGGATCGACCTGCTGCGCCGGATCCCGCCCCGGCTGCGGGGCGGCGGACCGCTGCCCGAGCCGGGCGACGACCTGGTGCGCACCGTCATCGAAGCCGTGGACGCGCTCGACGGTTCGGCGCTCGCCGTGCAGGGCCCGCCGGGCGCGGGCAAGACCTACCTCGCCGGGCGGCTCATCGCGCACCTCGTCCGGTCCGGCCGGACCGTCGCGGTGACGTCGAACAGCCACAAGGCGGTGGAAAACGTGCTGGCGGCGGCGAAGGCGACCGCGCCGGAGCTGCCGTGCGCGAAGCGGCCGCGCAAGCCCGGTGACGAACAGCCGTGGGACCAGCCGAAGACCAACGACGCGCTCGTGCGGTGGCGCGCCGAGCACGAGGACGGGCACCTCGTCGGCGGCACGGCGTGGACGTTCGCGAACGCGGCGGTGCGCGCCGAGCCGTTCGACGTGCTGATCGTCGACGAGGCGGGCCAGTTCGCGCTCGCCGACGCGCTGGCCGTGTCCACCGCGGCACGCAACCTCGTGCTGCTGGGCGATCCGCAGCAGCTGCCGCAGGTCGTGCAGGGCACGCACCCGGCGGGCGCGGAGGCGTCCGCACTGGGGCACCTGCTCGGCGACGCCGACGTGATCCCGCCCGGGCTGGGTTACTTCCTCGACCAGACCCGGCGGATGCACCCGGACGTGTGTGCACCGGTGTCGCGGCTGTCCTACGCGGGACGGCTGCACGCGCACCCGTCCACGGCCGAGCGCGGCATCGACGGCGTGGCGTCCGGGCTGCACCTGCTGGAGGTGGACCACCGCGGCAACACCACGCGCTCGGTCGAGGAGGCCGCGGCGGTGGTGGACCTGGTGTCGGCGCTGCACGGTCGCAAGTGGACGGACCACGACGGCGTGCGCCCGCTGGACGACGAGGACATCCTGGTCGTCGCGCCGTACAACATGCAGGTGCGCGTGGTGGCGCGGGCGCTGGAGCGGGCGGGGCACCCGGGCGTGCGGGTGGGCACGGTGGACCGCTTCCAGGGGCAGGAGGCGCCGGTGGTGATCGCGACGATGACGTCGTCGTCGGCGGTGGACCTCCCGCGGGGACTGGATTTCCTGCTCTCGCGCAACCGGCTGAACGTCGCGTTGTCCCGGGCGCAGGCGGTGGCGGTGCTGGTGTGCTCGCCGCACCTGGTGGAGGCCGACATCCGGACCGTCGACCAGATGCGGCTCGTCTCGGGGATGATCGGCCTGATGGACGGCGCGCGGCGCTGGGAGTGGTGACCCTGGCGCTCCCGCGGACGGCCGGGCGGTGCTACCCTGTCCTATACCCATGGGGGGTATGGAAGGAGCAGCTCCGATGGACCACACGGCGCACCACGCGGGCACGCATCCGGCGACCTGGGCCGCCGCGGCGCAGGCGACCCTGCACTGCCTGACCGGCTGCGCCATCGGCGAGGTGCTCGGCATGGTCATCGGCACCGCCGCGGACCTGCACGGCGCCGCGACCGTGGTGCTGTCGGTCGCGCTGGCGTTCGTGTTCGGTTACGCCCTGACGATGCGCGGGGTGCTGCGGGCCGGGGTCGGCGTGCGGACCGCGCTGAAGGTCGCGCTGGCCGCCGACACCGTGTCGATCGCGGTGATGGAGGTCCTCGACAACACGGTCATGGTCGCCGTGCCGGGCGCGATGGACGCCGGGCTGGGCGACGTGCTGTTCTGGGCCTCGCTGGCCGGTTCACTGGTGGTGGCGTTCCTGCTCACCACGCCTGTCAACAAGTGGCTGATCGGCCGCGGCAAGGGTCACGCCGTCGTGCACCGGTACCACTGACGCCGCGCCGCGAGGCCGTGCAGCAGCGGCAGGTACACGTCGTCGACGAGCTGGCCGATCGCCTCCTCGTCGATGGGGCCGCGCAACAGGAGGGTCTCGTTGCGGATGAGGTCGAGCGGCAGCCGCGCCGTCCTGGCGGGGAGCTCCAGCTCGGGCAGCTCGCCGCGGTCGACCGCTCGCCGCACGACCTCGCGGACCTTGTCGCCGAGCGGCGACCTGACGAGCCGCTGGTGCAGCAGCTTGCTCACCTCGGGGTGCCGGAAGGCCTCGCCCATCACGCCCGCGATCACCTCGGTCATCACGCTGTTCGCGCGGTCGCCGACCCGGCGGAACAGGGCGAGCAGGTCCCCGCGCAGGCTGCCGGTGTCGGGCAGGGGCGCGAACCTGCCCGGCGCCTGCTGGGCCCACGCGGCGAGCACCAGCTCGGCGCGGCTGGGCCAGCGCCGGTAGATGACCGGTTTGCTGGTGCGGGCCCGCTTCGCGACGCCTTCGATGGTCAGCGCGTTGTAGCCGACCTGGATCAGTTCCTCCCAGGTGGCGTTGAGGATCTCCTGCTCGAGTTCCTCGCCCCGGCGGCGTGACTTCGGCTCGGGCACCGGCCTCCTTAAAATACGTTGCGTATCTTATCCTCCTCGGATACTGTGCCCATATTAGATACGTTCGGTTTCTCCATGGGGGACCTGTTGCTCATCCGCCTGTTGCGCACCCACCTGCGCCCCTACCGGCAGGAGCTCACGCTCGTCATCGTGCTGCAGCTGATCGGCACGGTGGCGTCGCTGTACCTGCCCAGCCTGAACGCGGACATCATCGACTTCGGTGTCGTCCGCGGGGACACCGGCTACATCCTGTCGACCGGCGGCTGGATGCTGGCCATCACGACGCTGCAGATCCTGTGCTCGGCCGGTGCCGTCTACTTCAGCGCCCGCGCCGCGATGGGCTTCGGCCGCGACGTGCGTGCCGCGATCTTCTCCCGCGTCGGCGACTTCTCCGCGCGTGAGGTCGCGCAGTTCGGCGCCCCGTCGCTGATCACGCGCACCACCAACGACGTGCAGCAGGTGCAGCTGCTGGTGGTGATGGTGTGCACCCTGCTCGTCATCGCGCCGATCACGGGCGTCGCCGGCATCATCCTCGCGCTGCGCGAGGACGTCGGGCTGTCGTGGCTGCTGCTGGTGTGCGTGCCCGTGCTGCTGATCGCGATCGGCTCGATCGTGGTCCGCATGGTGCCGCAGTTCCGCCGCATGCAGGAGCGCATCGACCAGGTCAACCGCGTGCTCCGCGAACAGCTGACCGGTATCCGCGTGGTCCGCGCGTTCGTCCGCGAGGACGCGGAGACCCGCCGCTTCGGCGACGCGAACTCCACGCTGACCGACACCGCGCTGCGCGTGGGCAAGCTGCAGGCGCTGATCTTCCCGACCGTCCTGCTGGTCCTCAACGCCTCCAGCGTGGCGGTGCTGTGGTTCGGCGCGCACCGCGTCGACGCGGGGCAGATGCAGATCGGGGCGCTCACGGCGTTCCTGAACTACCTGCTGCAGATCCTGATGGCCGTCATGATGGCGACGTTCATCTCGATCATGATCCCGCGGGCGGCGGTGTGCGCCGAGCGCATCCAGGAGGTGCTGGGCACCGAGCCGTCGGTGAGCCCGCCGCTCGCCCCGGTGCGGGAGCTGCGGGCGCACGCGGAGCTGGAGTTCCGCGGGGTCGAGTTCCGCTACCCCGGCGCGGCCGAGCCGGTGCTGCGGGACATCTCGTTCACCGCGCGGGCCGGCACCACGACGGCGATCATCGGCAGCACCGGCGCGGGCAAGACGACCCTGCTGTCGCTGGTCGCGCGGCTGATCGACGTGACGGCGGGCGCGGTGCTCGTCGACGGCGCCGACGTGCGGGAGCTGGAGCCGGAAGTGCTGTGGCGGCGGATCGGGCTGGTACCGCAGAAGGCGTACCTGTTCACCGGCACGGTGGCGGCGAACCTCCGGTACGGCAACCCGGACGCCACGGACGAGGAACTGTGGGAGGCGCTGGAGATCGCGCAGGCGCGGGAGTTCGTCGAGGCGATGCCGGGCGGGCTGGAGGCGCCGATCGCGCAGGGCGGCACGAACGTCTCCGGCGGGCAGCGGCAGCGGTTGTCCATCGCCCGCGCGCTCGTGCGGAAACCGGAGATCTTCCTGTTCGACGACTCGTTCTCGGCGCTGGACCTCGCGACCGACGCGGCGGTGCGTGCGGCGCTGCGCCCGCACACGCGGGACGCGGCGGTGCTCGTGGTCGCCCAGCGCGTGTCCACGATCCTCGACGCCGACCGGATCCTGGTGCTGGACGGCGGTTCCCTCGTCGCCGCCGGCACCCACCGCGAACTGCTCGCGACCTCTCCGACGTACCAGGAGATCGTGCAGTCCCAGCTGACGCCTGAGGAGGCGGCGTGACCACCACGGAGAACCGCCCGGCGGCGCCGCGGCCGCAGCCGGGGCCGATCGGGCGCGGGATGCCCGGCATGGGCATGGGGATGCCCGTCAGCAAGGCCAAGAACTTCCGCACCTCCGCCAGGCGCCTCGCCGAGCGGCTGAAACCGGAGCGCTTCGCGTTCGCGGCCGTCGTCGCGCTGGGTGTGGTCAGCGTGGCCTTCTCCGTCGCCGGGCCGAAACTGCTCGGCGAGGCCACCGACGTCATCTTCGACGGCGTGCTCGGCCGGCTGCGGCACGTGCCCGGCGCGGGCATCGACTTCGGCGCGCTGGGCACGGTGCTCATGTGGGTGCTGGTGCTGTACGTGCTGGGCTCGCTGTTCGGCCTGCTGCAGGGCCGTCTGCTCAACAGCGTCGTGCAGCGCGTGGTGTTCCGGCTGCGGTCCGACGTCGAGGAGAAGCTGCACCGGCTGCCGTTGCGCTACTTCGACGGGCAGCCCCGCGGCGAGCTGCTTTCCCGTGTCACCAACGACATCGACAACATCTCGTCGACCTTGCAGCAGACGCTGAGCCAGCTGCTCACGTCCCTGCTCACGGTGCTCGGCGTCATCGTGATGATGCTGACGATCTCCCCGCTGCTGACGCTCATCGCGCTCGCCGTGATCCCGCTGTCGGTGCTCGTCACGGGGCAGATCGGAAAGCGCTCTCAGAAGCTGTTCATCGCGCAGTGGCGGCACACCGGCGCGCTCAACGCGCACATCGAGGAGTCGTTCACCGGGCACCAGCTGGTCAAGGTGTTCGGCAGGCAGCGCGAGTCGGAGGCGGAGTTCCGCCGCCGCAACGACGACCTGCACGACGCGGCGCTGGGCGCGCAGTTCGTGTCGGGGCTGATCATGCCCGCGATGATGTTCCTGTCCAACCTCAGCTACGTCGTGGTGGCGGTGGTCGGCGGGCTGCGGATCACGTCGGGTGCGATGTCGCTGGGCGAGGTCCAGGCGTTCATCCAGTACTCGCGCCAGTTCACGCAGCCGCTGACGCAGGTCGCGTCGATGGCGAACCTCCTGCAGTCCGGGGTCGCCTCCGCCGAGCGGGTGTTCGAGCTGCTCGACGCCGAGGAGCAGGAGCCCGACCCTCGCGACCCGGCGCGGCTGCCCGAGGAGCGGCGCGGGCGGGTCGAGTTCGAGGACGTGAGCTTCTCCTACCGCGACGACCAGCCGCTCATCGAGCATCTGTCGCTGGTGGCGGAGCCGGGGCAGACGGTCGCGATCGTCGGGCCGACGGGGGCGGGGAAGACGACGCTGGTGAACCTCGTGATGCGGTTCTACGAGCTGGACGCGGGGCGCATCACCCTCGACGGCGTGGACATCACGGAGCTGCGCCGCGAGGACCTGCGGTCGCGGATCGGGATGGTGCTGCAGGACACGTGGCTGTTCGGCGGCACGATCCGCGACAACATCGCCTACGGGAAGCCGGGCGCCACGGAGGAGGAGATTCTGGCGGCGGCGAAGGCGGCGTTCGTGGACCGGTTCGTGCGCACCCTGCCCGACGGCTACGACACGGTGATCGACGAGGAGGGCAGCAACGTCAGCGCGGGGGAGAAGCAGCTGCTGACGATCGCGCGGGCGTTCCTGGCGTCGCCGTCGCTGCTGATCCTCGACGAGGCGACGAGCTCGGTCGACACCCGTACGGAGGCGCTGGTCCAGCACGCGATGGCGGCGCTGCGGACGGCCCGCACGAGCTTCGTGATCGCACACCGCCTGTCCACGATCCGCGACGCGGACCTGATCCTGGTGATGGAGTCGGGCCGCATCGTCGAGCAGGGCACGCACGAGGAGCTGCTGGCGGCGCGGGGTGCTTATCACCGGTTGTATTCGGCGCAGTTCGCGCAGGCGGCGGGATGATGGGGTTCGCCTCGTCCTGACGGGACGCGCCCCTGCCCGGCGTGCACGTGGTGACGCGGGGCGGGGGCGCGGGCTGGGGCGTGGGTTGCCGCCGCTCGGTGACGCCACGCGCCGCCTTTCCCAGGCCACTGCTGACCTCCGCGGGGCAGGCCCCGCCGCGCGGCCTTGGTGACTCCGCGTGGCGGGGCCTGCCCCGCCACTGCTGCCCGCCCTGGCGCGGCGCCGGGCTCTGGCTACCGGCCCGCCGGGCGGCGCCCCGTTCGCCAAGCCGGGCCAACCCCGCTCGCCCCGCCACCGCCACCGCCCGGCACCGGCGACCACCCCGCTCGCCTGCGCGGGCGGGCCGCCCGCCCCGCCACTGCCGCCCCGCTACCGCCGCCCCGCCACTGCCGCCCCGCTCAGCGCCGCCCCGCCACCGCCGCCCCGCTCAGCGCTGCCGCGCCACTGCCGCCCCGCCACTGCCGCCCCGCCACTGCCGCCCCGCCACTGCCGCCCCGCCACCGCCGCCCCGCCACCGCCACCGCCCGGCACCGGCGACCACCCCGCCCGCTTGCGCGGGCGGGCGGCCCGTCGCCCCGCCACCGCCGCCCCGCTCAGCGCTGCCGCGCCGGGCGGATGATCAGCTCGTTCACGTCCACCTCCGGTGGCTGGCTGATCGCGTACGAGATGGCCGCCGCGATGCTGTCCGGCGGGATCGTGTTCGCCCGGTACGTGCGCATCGCCTCCTGGGCGCCCGCTTCGGTGATCGTGTCGGCCAGTTCCGACTCGACGACGCCCGGCGACACCGTGGTGACGCGGATCGACGGGTCGCATTCCTGGCGCAGGCCCTCCGTGATCGCCCACGCGGCGTACTTCGTGCCGCTGTACACGGCGCTCGTCGGGACGACCTGGTGCGCGCCGATCGACGCCACCGTGACGAAGTGCCCGCCGCCCTGCCGCTGGAAGTGCGGCAACGCGGCCGCGATGCCGTGCAGCAGCCCCCGCACGTTGACGTCGATCATCCGGTCCCACTCGTCCACGTGCAGCGAGTCCAAACGGGACAGTGGCATCACGCCCGCGTTGTTGACGAGCACGTCGACGCGCCCGTGGTCGGCGACCGCCCCGTCCACGAACGCGGCCACGTCTTCGCGGTCGGTCACGTCCAGGCGCCGCACGTCCACGCCGGGGGCGGTCGCCGCCAGCTCCGCGAGCCGGTCCTCGCGGCGGGCGCCGACGACGAGCTGGTGCCCTTCACGCGCCAGCCGCAGCGCGGTGGCGCGGCCGATCCCGGAGCTGGCGCCGGTGACTAGTACGACTTTTCCGTTACTGGTGGTCATGGCATCGACGCTAACCGGAACCACGGGGTGGAACATGGGTGCGATCCTCCCGGGAAATCCGCACCCAGGGTCCACAGTGGACTCTGTTTCACCCTCGGCCGAACGGGTACCCGCACGGCGACCCCGAAGGGAGGCATCATGAGTGCTGACGACAAGATGAGCAACAAGGCCGAGGAACTGAAGGGCAAGGCCAAGGAAGGGCTCGGCAACGCCACGGACAACGAGCAGTGGCAGGCCGAGGGCAAGGCCGACCAGGGCAAGGGCAACGTCAAGCAGGCCGGCGAGAAGCTCAAGGACGCCGCCAAGAGCGTGTTCGACGACAAGTAGCGCCCAGGAGCCCCGCCTCCACCCGGAGGCGGGGCTCAGTCGTCCCGGACGCGCAGGCCGTCGAAGGCCATCGTCGCCACGGCGTCGGCCAGCCGGTCCGCGCCCAGCCCGCCCCGCGGCCGGTACCACTCGATCAGCGAGTTCACCATCCCGAACAGCAGGCGTGCCGCCGTGGCCGGGTCGATGTCCGACCGCAGGTCACCCTCTTCGACGGCCTGCGTCACCAGCTCCGACACGATCCGGTCGAACTCGCGCCGCCGGGCTAGCGCGTCCCGTTCCACCTTCGTGTTGCCCCGCACGCGCAGCAGCAGCGTGACGAACGGCAGCCGCTCCACCAGCACCGCGACACTGCCGCGCACGAGGAACTCCAGCCGTTCCACCGCCCGGCCCTCGACCGCGTCCAGCTCCTCGACCAGCGCGAACAACCCGTCCAGCGCCCGGTTCACCGACAGCCGCAGCAGCTCCTGCTTGCTCGGCACGTGGTGGTAGATCGCGGACTTCGTGATGCCCAGCTTGCGGGAGAGGTCCTCCATGCTGGTGCCGTCGTACCCGCGCTCGTTGAACAGCTTCACCGCGACGGCCAGCAGCGACTCGAGGTCGTAGCCCGGCCTGCCGCGCTTGGCGGTCCTGGCGGGCGGTGCGGTCGTCATACCGGAAGTATCCCAACCGGCGTTCAGTCACGCGGACGCTGGTCGATCACCCGGCGCAGCTTGCCCAGCGAGCGCTCCAGGCTGTCCGGGTCCAGCACCTCCACGCCCACGGTCACGCCCACGCCGTCCTTGACCCGCTGGGCGATCTCTGAAGCCGCCGCGACGCGCCGCTCGGCGGGGGTGTCCGCGCGGGCCTCGGCGAGCACGGTGAGGTGGTCCATCCGGTCGCGGCGGGTGAGCCGGAGCTGGAAGTGCGGCGCGAGCCCCGGCGTGGCGAGCACGATCTCCTCGATCTGCGTGGGGAACACGTTCACGCCGCGCAGGATGATCATGTCGTCGCTGCGGCCGGTGACCTTGTCCATGCGCCGGTAGGACGGCCGTGCCGTGCCGGGCCGCAGCGCGGTGAGGTCCCGCGTGCGGTACCGGATGATCGGCAGCGCCTGCTTGGTCAGCGACGTGAACACCAGCTCACCGGTTTCCCCGTCGGGCAGCACGTTCTCGTCGACCGGGTCGATCACCTCGGGGTAGAAGTGGTCCTCCCAGATGTGCAGGCCGTCCTTGGTCTCGACGCACTCCTGCGCCACGCCCGGCCCCATCACCTCGGACAGGCCGTAGATGTCCACCGCGTGGATGTCCATGCGCTCTTCGATCTCCGCGCGCATGGACTCCGTCCACGGCTCGGCGCCGAAGATGCCCACCTTCAGCGAACTGGTGCGCGGGTCGACGCCCTGGCGTTCGAACTCGTCGAGCAGCGTGAGCATGTACGTCGGGGTGACCATGATGATCTCGGGCCGGAAGTCGGTGATGAGCTGCACCTGCCGCGCGGTCATCCCGCCGGACGCGGGGATCACGGTCGCGCCCAGCTTCTCCACGCCGTAGTGCGCGCCGAGGCCGCCGGTGAACAGCCCGTACCCGTAGGCGACGTGCACCTTGTGCCCCGGCCGCCCGCCCGCCGCGAAGATCGAACGGGCCATCACGCCCGCCCACGTGTCGATGTCGTCCGCGGTGTAGCCCACCACGGTGGGCTTGCCGGTGGTGCCGCTGGAGGCGTGCAGGCGGAGCGCCTTCTCCTGGGGCACCGCGAACATGCCGAACGGGTAGTTGTCCCGCAGGTCGGCTTTGGTGGTGTACGGGAACTTCGCGAGGTCTTCCAGCGACCGGCAGTCGTCGGGGTGCACCCCGGCCTCGTCGAACTTCCGCCGGTACGCGGGAACGTTCTCGTACGCGTGCCGCAGAGTCCACTGCAGACGTTCGAGCTGCAGCGCGCGCAGCTCGTCCACGCTGAGGCGTTCGGCGGGGGACAGGTCGTCCGCGGCGGGGGCGGCGCCGAGGCGCTTGGCGCGGGGCACTTCGCTGTGCGTGGTGGTCATGGCTCTCCTCAGCGGGAAATCGTGCGGCTGCGGCCGCGGAACTCGGCGATCACCTCGTCGCCGCGGCGGACGGTGACCTCGTAGATGCCGTTGCGGCCGTAGCGGGTGCGCTCCTCGGCCGTGGCGAGGAGCTCGTCCCCGAGCCGGGCGCTGGCGACGAACGAGATCTCCGCGCCGGCGGCGACGGTGACCGGGCCGTGGCTGTTGCACGCGCACGCGAAGGTGGTGTCGGCGAGCAGGAACACGTACCCGCCGTGGGCGATCTTGTGCCCGTTGACCATCTCCGGGGTGATCCGCATGCGCGCGACCGCCCTGCCGTCGTCAGCTTCGAGCAGCTCGATGCCCGCCGACCTCGATGCCGCGTCGTCGTCGAACATCGCCTGTGCCGCCGGGGACCGGACCACGTGCTCACCGCCTCGCTTACTGACCGAACGGACGGGAAACAAACTGACCCCTGGCCCGCCCGTTGTCAAGACGCTACCATGACTTCCTGAACGTTCGGTTGGTTAATCGAGGAGGACCGATGGCGCTCCTGCGCAGCTACGTCGGCGGCCGGTGGCACACCGCCGCCGACGAGGGTGTTCCGCTGCACGACGCGGTGACCGGCGAGGAGGTCGCGCGCGTCTCCTCGAAGGGGGTGGACATGGCGGCCGCGCTGGAGCACGGCCGCCGGGCCGGCGGGCCCGCGCTGCGTGAGCTGACCTTCCACCAGCGGGCCGCGCTGCTCAAGGCGCTGGCCTCGCACCTGCGGGAGCACCGCGAGGAGCTGTACGCGCTGTCGGCGCGCACGGGTGCCACGCTGTTCGACTCGAAGTTCGACATCGACGGCGGTATCGGCGTGCTGTTCAGCTACGCCAGCAAGGGCAGGCGCGAGCTGCCGAACGACACCGTGTACGTCGAGGGCGCGGTGGAGCCGCTGGGCAAGGGCGGCACGTTCGTCGGGCAGCACATCGCCACCCCGCTGCGGGGCGTGGCGGTGCAGATCAACGCGTTCAACTTCCCGGTCTGGGGGCCGCTGGAGAAGTTCGCGCCCGCGTTCCTCGCCGGGGTGCCGAGCCTGGTCAAGCCCGCCAGCCAGACGGCGTACCTGACGGCGCGGCTGGTCGAGCTGATCGTCGAATCCGGGCTGCTGCCCGAGGGTTCGCTGCAGTTCGTGGCGGGCAGCGCCGGCGACCTGCTCGACCACGTGACGGGGCAGGACCTCGTGTCGTTCACCGGTTCGGCGTCCACCGCGCAGAAGCTGCGGGCGCACCCGGTGATCGTGCGCAACGCGGTGCGGTTCAACGCCGAGGCCGACTCGCTCAACTGCTCCGTCCTCGGTCCGGACGCGAAGCCGGGCACGGCGGAGTTCGACCTGTTCGTCAAGCAGCTGGTCACGGAGATGACCGTGAAGGCGGGGCAGAAGTGCACCGCGATCCGGCGTGCGTTCGTGCCCGCGGAGCTGCTGGACGACGTGGCCGCGGCGGCGAGCGAACGGCTCGCGAAGGTGACCGTCGGCAACCCCTCGTCGGAGGGTGTGCGGATGGGCGCGCTGGCGAGCCTGGAGCAGCGCGAGGAGGTGCGCCGCTCGCTCAAGGCCCTGCTGTCCGCGGGCAGCGTCGTCTTCGGCGACCCGGAGCACGTCGAGGTCGTGGACGCCGACGCCGAGCGTGGCGCGTTCCTCTCGCCGGTGCTGCTCAAGGGCGACCCGGAGCGGGCGGAGCCGCACGAGGTCGAGGCGTTCGGCCCGGTGTCCACGCTCATGCCGTACACCTCGACCGAGCAGGTGATCGACTACGCCGCGCGCGGTGACGGCAGCCTCGCGGGCTCGATCGTCACCGGTGACGCGGACTTCGCGCGGGACGTGGTGCTCGGGGTGGCGCCGTGGCACGGGCGGCTGCTGGTGCTCGACGCCGACGACGCGAAGGAGTCCACCGGGCACGGTTCGCCGTTGCCGCAGCTGGTGCACGGTGGTCCCGGCCGCGCGGGTGGCGGCGAGGAGATGGGCGGCATCCGCGGCGTGCTGCACCACCTGCAGCGCACCGCCGTGCAGGCTTCGCCGAGCGTGCTGAGCCGCGTCACCGGCCGTTGGGTCGCCGGCGCGCCGCGCGCCGAGGGCGTGCACCCCTTCCGGAAGTCCTTGGCGGAGCTGAAGATCGGCGACTCCGTGGTCGCGGGGCCGCGCACGGTGACGCAGGAGGACGTGGACCACTTCGCCGAGTTCACCGGCGACACCTTCTACGCCCACACCGACCCCGAGGCCGCGGCGGCGAACCCGCTGTTCGGCGGCATCGTGGCGCACGGCTACCTCGTGGTGTCCTTCGCCGCCGGGCTGTTCGTCTCGCCCGAGCCGGGGCCGGTGCTGGCGAACTACGGGCTGGAGAACCTGCGGTTCCTCACCCCGGTCAAACCGGGTGACGAGCTGACGGTGACGTTGACGTGCAAGCAGATCACCCCGCGCGTCGACCAGGACTACGGCGAGGTCCGCTGGGACGCGGACGTGACGAACGGGAACGGCGAATCGGTGGCGAAGTACGACGTGCTGACTCTGGTGGCGAAGTCATGACCGCGACTCTGGAAACACATTTCGAGCGGACGATCTCCAAGGACCAGCGGATCGAACCGCGGGACTGGGTGCCCGAGGCGTACCGCAGGACGATGATCCGGATGATGGCGCAGCACGCGCACTCCGAGATCATCGGCATGCAGCCGGAGGGCAACTGGATCACGCGCGCGCCTTCCTTGCGGCGCAAGGCGATCCTGCTGGCGAAGGTGCAGGACGAGGCCGGGCACGGGCTGTACCTGTACTCGGCGACGGAGACGCTGGGCGCCGACCGCACCGACCTGACCGAGCGGCTGATCAACGGGAAGCAGAAGTACTCGTCGATCTTCAACTACCCGACGCTGACGTTCGCCGACGTCGGCGTGATCGGCTGGCTGGTGGACGGCGCGGCGATCTGCAACCAGGTCCCGTTGTGCCGCAGCAGTTACGGGCCGTACGCGCGGGCGATGATCCGGATCTGCAAGGAGGAGTCCTTCCACCAGCGGCAGGGCTACGAGCTGCTGATGACGATGATGAAGGGCACCGAAGCGCAGCGGGAGATGGTGCAGGACGCCGTGAACCGCTGGTGGTGGCCGTCGCTGATGATGTTCGGCCCGCCGGATGAGGACTCGCCGAACACGGCGCAGTCGATGGCGTGGCGGATCAAGCGGCACACCAACGACGAGCTGCGGCAGCGGTTCGTCGACATGACGGTGCCGCAGGCGGAGATCCTCGGCGTCACGCTGCCCGACCCGGAGCTGAAGTGGAACGCCGAGCGCGGGCACTACGACTTCGGCGCGGTCGACTGGGACGAGTTCAAGCAGGTCGTGTCCGGCAACGGCCCGTGCAACGAGCAGCGGATCGCGCACCGCCGCGCCGCGCACGAAAACGGTGCCTGGGTGCGGGAAGCCGCCGCCGCGCACGCGGAGAAGCAGCAGAGGAGGGCGGCCGCATGAGTGCGGAGTGGCCGTTGTACGAGGTGTTCGTGCGGGGCAAGCGGGGGCTCAACCACGTGCACGTGGGTTCCCTGCGGGCCGCCGACGACGAGATGGCCCTGCACCACGCCCGCGACCTCTACACGCGGCGCAACGAGGGCGTGAGCATCTGGGTCGTCAAGGCCGCCGACATCACCGCGTCCAGCCCCGACGAGAAGGACCCGTTCTTCGCGCCGAGCGCGGACAAGGTGTACCGGCACCCGACGTTCTACGACATCCCCGACGACGTCCCCCACATGTGAGTGTGCCCGATGGCCTTTGACAACGCTTTCGAGGCGCTCACCGAAGCGCACGACGATTCCCGCTGGGCGTTCGGCACCGGCTTCGAGGACCCGCTGTCCGGTGTGGACACCACGGTTCCGTCCGGTGTGGACGCCGGCGCGCTGGCCGCGTACTGCCTCATGCTCGGTGACGACGCGCTGATCTTCTCCCACCGCCTCCAGCAGTGGTGCACGAACGCGCCCGAGCTCGAGGAGGAGGTGGCGATCGCCAACATCGGCCTCGACCTGCTCGGGCAGGCGCGGTTGCTGCTGGCCCGCGCGGGCAAGATCACCGGACGCACCGAGGACGAGCTGGCCTTCTTCCGCGAGGAGCGCGAGTTCCGCAACGTGCGGCTCGCCGAGCTGGAGCGCGGCGACTTCGGGCAGCTGATCGCCGTGCTGCTGGTGTTCTCCACCTGGCGGCTGGCGCTGTTCGAGAAGCTCACCGCCTCGCCGGACCCGGTGCTGGCGGCGATCGCCGCCAAGGGCGTCAAGGAGCTGACCTACCACCGCGACTACGCGGCCCAGTGGGCGGTCCGGCTCGGCGACGGCACGGATTACTCGCACGAGCGCATGCAGGCGGGGCTCGACGGCGTGTGGCCGTACGTCGAGGAACTGTTCACGCCGCACGACGTCGAGCTGGCGGTCGGCGTGGATCCGTCGTCCGTGCGCGAGGCTTTCGACGACGTCCTGGCGCAGGTGCTGTCGGCGGCGACGGTGACGCGTCCCGAGGTCGCGCCCCGTGCCGGGGTCGCGGGCCGGATGGGCCGCGACGGCGTGCACACCGAGGCGATGGGGTACCTGCTGGCGGAGCTGCAGAGCGTCGCCCGAGCGCACCCGGACGCGACGTGGTGAGCGCGCGTGCGGTCGCCGAGCGGGTGACCGATCCCGAGCTGCCCATGCTGACGCTCGCCGACCTCGGCGTGCTGCGTGAGGTGTCCGAAGAGGACGGTCGCGTGGTGGTGTCGATCACGCCGACGTACACCGGCTGTCCGGCGATGGACACGATGCGCGACGACCTCGTGCACGCGTTGTCCAGCGCCGGGTACCGCGAGGTCGAGGTGCGCACGGTGCTCCAGCCCGCGTGGTCCAGCGACTGGATCAGCGACACCGGGCGCCGAAAGCTCGCCGAAGCCGGGATCGCCCCGCCCGGCGCGGCGCCCCGCCGCACGGGCCCGGTGCCGCTGACGCTGGTGCCGCCCGCGAAGCGCGTCGAGTGCCCGCGGTGCGGTTCCGCCGACACGCACCTGGTTTCGGAGTTCGGGCCGACCGCGTGCAAGGCGCTGCGGCGCTGCCGCGCGTGTGCCGAAACGTTCGAGCACGTCAAGGAGATCTGAGCAGTGACCACCAGCACCCGGGTGCGCACGGAGTTCCACCGGCTCACCGTCGCGGACGTCGAGCGGCTGTGTGACGACGCCGTGGCCGTCACCTTCGCCGTGCCGCCGGACCTGGCGGAGTCGTACGCGTTCCGCGCCGGCCAGTCGCTCACGCTGCGCCGCGCCGTCGACGGGCGCGAGGAGCGCCGGTCGTACTCGATCTGCGCGCCGGAGGGCGCCGCGCCGCGGATCGGCGTGCGCGAGGTGCCGGGCGGGCTGTTCTCGTCGTGGCTGGTGCACGACGTGCGCCCGGGCGACGAGATCGAGGTCGCCACGCCCACCGGGAACTTCACCCCGCCGCCCGGCCCCGGCAGGCACGTGCTGATCGCCGCGGGTTCGGGGATCACGCCGGTGCTGTCGATCGCCGCGACCGTGCTGCGTGAGCCAGGTTCGACGGCGACGGTGTTCTACGGCAACCGGCGCACGGACTCGGTGATGTTCGCCGACGAGCTGGCCGATCTGAAGGACCGCTGGCCGTCCCGGCTGGAGCTGGTGCACGTGTTGTCGCGGGAGCCGCGTGAGGCCGAGCTGTTCACCGGGCGGCTGGACGCGGGCAAGCTCGAGGCGCTGCTCGCGCTCGTGCCGGCTTTCGAAGGCGTGGACCACTGGTGGCTGTGCGGCCCGTTCGGCATGGTGACCGAGGCGCGGGAGCTGCTGCTGCGGTCGGGCGTGCCCGCCGCGCGCGTGCACCAGGAGCTGTTCTACGTCGACGACGTGCCGCCCGCCCCGGTCCGCCACGAGGACGGCCCGGTCGAGGGGGACACCAGCGAGGTCACGGTCGTGCTCGACGGCCGGTCCACCACGGCGGCCCTGCCCCGGGACGTGCCGATCCTGGACAGCGCGCAGCGCGTGCGGCCGGACCTGCCGTTCGCGTGCAAGGGCGGGGTCTGCGGCACCTGCCGGGCAAAGGTGACCAGCGGTGAGGCGGACATGCGGCGCAACTTCGCGCTGGAGGAGTCCGAGGTGGCGGCCGGTTTCGTGCTGACCTGCCAGACCCTGCCCCGCTCCGCGGAACTCACCGTCGACTACGACGCCTGAGTCCGGAAACGGCGGCCCGGCCTCTGCGTGACAGAGTGCGTCACGAAGGAGGCAATCATGGACTTCGACCGGCACTGTGCGGAGATCGTCGCCCAGACCGAGCTGCTCACGGGCGCGCTGGAGGGGGCGGACCTGCGGGCGCCCGTGCCGTCGTGCCCCGGCTGGAGCCTGGGCATGCTGCTGCGGCACATCGGCGGCGGGCACCGGTGGGCGACCGAGATGGTCCGCACCCGCGCCACCGGCTTCCTGCCGGACGACCAGATCCGCGACGTGGCGGGTGACGATTCCGGCCCGGTGCCCGCGGAATGGCTGCTGAGCGGCGCGAAGGAGTTCGCCGGGGCGTTGCGTGAGGCGGGCCCGGACACCGAGGTGTGGGCCGTCTTCCATTACCACACCATGACGTTCTGGGCGCGCCGCTTCGCCAACGAGACGACGGTCCACCGCGCCGACGCGATGCTCGCCGCGGGCGTGCCGTTC
The DNA here is from genome assembly GCF_900114035.1 of Amycolatopsis sacchari. Lineage (GTDB taxonomy): Bacteria > Actinomycetota > Actinomycetes > Mycobacteriales > Pseudonocardiaceae > Amycolatopsis_E > Amycolatopsis_E sacchari. Next base: position 104,884 of record NZ_FORP01000005.1, read on the forward strand.
TCCGTGGACCCGGCGATGGCCCTGGAGGGGATCGAGGAGTGGCTGGAACTCGACGCGCTCCCCGAGCACTTCGACATCACGCCGGAGAAGCGGGATCTCCTCGGCCCCGGCCGCACCCTCGTCCTCGCGGCCACCGACGCGGACGCCGCGTGGTTCCTCGACCTCACCGGTGACGTGATCCAGTGGCGCCGCGGAGTCTCCCCGGCGGCGGTCACGGTGCGCGCGCCGCTGAAGGAGCTGGTCCTGCTGGTCTACCGCCGCGCGTCGCCCGCCGACGTGGAGGTCGAAGGGGACCGGGAGCTGCTCGACTTCTGGCTGTCCCACGTCGCGTTCGGCTGGTCCGCCCGCGCCAGTGCCGCGACCGTGTCGAGCAGGCCGGGGAACCGCTGCTCGAACTCGGCGCGGCGCAGGCGGACGTACGTGCCGTTCCCGGCGTCGCGCTGCACGATCAGGCCCGCCTCGCGCAGCGCGCGCCAGTGGTGCGTCTTCGTCGACTTCGCCACCGGCATCGGGAAGGACGAGCACGCGCGTTCGGTGTCCGACGGGTCGGCCGCGAGCTCGGCGAGCACGGCCCGGCGGTGCGGGTCGGCGAGCGCGCGGAACACCTGACCGAGGTCGACCTCCGCCATCGGCGGCACGGGCAGGTCCATCTCGAACGGCTCCTCGCTCGGCTGCGGCTGGGGACAAGACCCATCGTAGGCGCGGCACGCGCTCAGGTACCGTCTAGGTACGAGAACTACCGTACCTTCGGAGGCTGCCTTGCTGTGCGTGTTCGACGTCAACGAAACCCTGCTCGACCTGGCCGCGCTCGACGGGTTCTTCGCCCGCCTGACGGGGACCGCCGCAGCCAGGGCCGAGTGGTTCGACCTGATGATCCACAACGCGCTGACCCTGACCGCCGCGCGGCAGTACCGGCCGTTCGGCGAGATCGGCGGGGCGTGCCTGGAGGCCGTGGCGGGGCGGCACGGCGCCGACGTGACCCCCGACGACAAGCGTGAACTCGCCGAGGGGCTGGGTTCGCTGCCCGCGCACCCGGAAGCCGCACGCGCGATCGAACGCCTGCGGGACGCGGGGTTCGGCGTCGTCACGCTGACCAACTCCGTCGCCGAGGTCGCGGAGAGCCAGCTGCGGAACTCGGGGTTGCGGCCGCTCGTGAGTACCGCCTACTCGGTGGACAGCGTGCGTCTGCTCAAGCCCGCTCCTGAGTCGTACCGGTACGTGCTCGAACGCGAGGGCGTCGAGGCCGCCGACGCGGTGCTGATCGCCGCGCACGACTGGGACATCGCGGGTGCCGCCGCCGCGGGCCTGAAGACGGCCTTCGTCTCCCGCGACGGCCGGGTGCCGCTCAGCGCGGCGGCTGCCCCCACGGTGTCCGGCGGTGACCTGGCGGAGGTCGTGACGCGGATCATCGGCTTGCCTTGACGCGTGCGTCAACGTTTACGGTCGGGTCATGCGAATCGGTGAGCTGGCGAAGCGGGCCGGGACGACCACCCGGGCGCTGCGGTTCTACGAGTCCCAGGGGTTGCTGACGGCACCGCGGGCGGCGAACGGGTACCGGGAGTACGGTGAGGAGGAGTACCGGCTGGTCACCGAGATCCTCTCGCTGCAGGCGGCCGGGCTGAGCCTCGACGACACCCGGCCGTTCGTCGAGTGCCTGCGGGCGGGCCATCCCGCCGGTGACTCGTGCGCCGATTCCATCGAGGTCTACCAGCGCAAACTCGACGAGGTGAACGCGTGCATCGAGCGCCTCACCGCCGTGCGGGCGGAGCTGCTGGACAAGCTGGCCCGTGCCCTGCCGCGCCAGGCGGGCCCGTGCACCGTTCCCGACGATCCCGAGGAGTCCTGAAATGCTCACCGTCACCGACGCGACGTTCACCGAGGCGGTCCTGCGTGCCGACCGGCCCGTGCTGGTCGACTTCTGGGCGCAGTGGTGCCCGCCGTGCCACATGATCGCCCCGGTGCTGGAGGAGATCGCCGTGGAGCGCGCGGACTCGCTCCTGGTGTGCAAGCTCAACAGCGACGAGAACCCGCTGACGGCGCGCACCTACCAGATCATGTCGCTGCCGACGCTCCTCCTGTTCCGCGACGGCCAGCCGATCCGCTCCATCGTCGGCGCCCGGCCGAAGGGCAGGCTCCTCGCCGAACTGGACGAGGCGCTGGGGGTTCGGCTCTAAACAGCCGTTCTCCGGTAGGTGAGCGTGAGGTCGTCCTCCCAGTCCTCGCCGTTCCGCGACATCCGGCCGCGCGTCGTGAGCGTCGTGCCGTCGTCGCTGAAGGTGCCCGTGAACTGCTGGGCGAGGTCCGGGTCTTCGCGCCGGAACTCCCACTTGCCGGGGCCCGCGCTCACCTCGTACACCCGGTGCACGCCGCGGGAGTCGAAGTAGTGCATCGCCAGGCGGCCGTCCGTCACCCCGATGACCGCGACGGCGTCGGGGATCGCGGGGTGGTCGTAGTGCGCGCGCTGGATCAGGAACCGCTCGCCGTCGAGCCACTCGAACGTCGCCCGTCCCCTGATGTCCTCACCCGGCAGCAGGGGATGGGCGCCGTCGGTCTCCCACTCGCCGACGAGTGCGTTCAGGTGTCGCAGCTGGTCGTCCATGGTGCCTCCTCAAGGCGTCTACCTGAGGAGACCACAGCCGAGCCCGGAACTCATCGCCCCAGCTCGACCAGGTGCTGCTCCGACATCGCCGCCTCGCCGGTCTCCACCGCACGCAGCCGTTCGAGCATCGCGGTGAGCAGCGGCACCGGCACACCCCGCGAAGCCGCCTCCGCGAGTACCGGGCCGTAGTGGTCGTGCACCTCCACCGGGCGGTGCCGCACCGCGATGTCCCGCCAGATGCCGCTGCGGTCCTTCGGCATCGTGCGCAGCCACGCCGTCAGCCGGTCCGTCGCGGCGTCCTGCGCCGTCGAGCCGGGGACGTACGCCGCCGGGTCGAACTGGTCGAACGCCTCCAGCCGCCGCCCGCCGGCGAGCGCCACCGCCAGCACCTCCGCCGTGATCGCGTGCATCAACGGGCGGTGCCGGTCGATCAGCTCCGCCATCGGCGCGTCCGCGAGCGCCGTCGTCGTCAGCATCGCCCCGAAGCCCAGTTTCGCCCACAGGTAGCCCTCGACGTTGTCCGTCGCCTTCGCCGGGCCCCACGCCTGCAGGTCCGCGACGATCCGCTCCACCCGCTCCGAAATCCGCCCGTCCGGCTCACCCACGACGAGCGCGCCCTGCCCGCCGTCCCGGACCACGCCAGGCTCCACGACGTCCGCGAACAGGTTCACGAACGCGCCGACCGTCCTTTCCGGACCGACGACCGACGCGATCAGCCTTTCGTTGAGCCCGTTCTGCAGTGAAACCACGAAACCGTCGGACGCCAGCCGCGGCTCCAGCCACGACAGCACCCCCGCCGTCGCCTGCGCCTTCACCGCCAGCAGCACCCCGCGCAGCTCCGCCGGGGCCGCGTCCGGGACCACCGCCTCGATGCTCACCCGTGCGTCCCCGTCCGGGCCGCGCAGCACCAGTCCGTTCGACCGGATCGCCGCCACGTGCGCCTCGTCGGCGTCCACGATCAGCACCCGGTGCCCTGCCCGCGCCAGGTGGAACGCGAGCGTGCCACCGATCGCACCACCACCGACGACCGTGTACTCAGCCATGACTGTGTCCTCCCTGCTGCACGGCGGTCTGCCCGTCCCAGTGCAGCGGCAACGAGGGCGCGCCCGCGGTCGACCCACCGTCGACCCGCAGCACCGCACCCGTGATCCAGTTCGCGTGGTCCCCGGCGAGCCAGTACGCCGCCTCCGCGATGTCGGCCGGCAAACCCCGGCGCCCCAGCGGGTTCACCGAAACCGCCGCCGCGTACTCCTCGGTCACTGGGTTCGCCGGGCTGTCCACGGTGACGAAACCGGGGCTCACGGCGTTCACGCGGATACCCGCCCCGCCCAGTTCCACCGCGCACGCCTTGGTCAGCATCTCCAGCGCCGCCTTGGACGTGGCGTAGTGCGCCGCGCCGGGGCGCGCCCGCGTCGCCGCACCGGAGGAGATGTTGACCACCGCACCCGGTCCGCCCTGCCGTCCAAAAGCGACAGTCGTGAGCATGGCCGCGCGTACGTTCACGTCCTGCACGCGGTCCCACGTCGCGGCCGTCATGTCCAGCAACGGGGTCGCGGGGTAGATGCCCGCCGCGTTCACCAGCACGTCGAGCTTTCCCGCCCGTGGCACCAGTTCCTCGGCGAACGCCGCCTCGGCGAGATCACCGGGCAGCTCGGACACGTCCACTCCGTGCTTCTCGCGCAGCCCGGTGGCCACCGAGGCCAGTTCGTCCGCGCGGTAGTCGGACAAGGTCAGCCGGCAGCCGTCCGCAGCGAACCGGTCCGCGATCGCGGCCCCGATCCCTCCGCCCGCTCCGGTGACGAGCACATGCCGCACTACAGCTCCTTCCCCTTGGTTTCGGGCATCGTGAGGTACACGGCTATGCCGATCACGGCGGCGACCGCGACGTCGACCCACACGAGCCCGCCGAAGTGGTGCGCGTTCATCCACGTCGTCACGTACGGCGCGGTGCCGCCGAACAGGGCGACCGACAACGCGTACGGCAGCCCGATCCCGGTGGTGCGCACCTCCGGCGGGAACTGTTCGGCCATGATCACCGCGCAGTTCGCCGAGTAGCCGACGATCAGCACCAGCCCGATGATCTCGATGACCAGCACGCTCCAGAAACTGTTGCCCAGGAAGTGGAACGCGGGCCACGCGAACAGGAGGAACCCGGCGGCGAACGCGGTGAGCGTCGGCTTGCGGCCGATCCGGTCGGACAGCAGGCCGCCGAAGGGCAGCAGCACGAGGAACACGACCATCGCCAGGGTGTTGGCCAGCAACGCCTGGTTGAGCGGGATTCCCGTCGCCAGGTGGGCGTACGTCGGCATGTACGTGACCCACACGTAGTAGATCAGCGTGCCCGCGATCGTGATGCCCGCGACGCGCAGGGCCGCGCCCGGGTGGTCACGCACCATCGCGACGAGCGGGTTCCGGCGCGGGCCGCGCTCGATCCGCTGGAACGCCTCGGTTTCGTGCACCGACCGGCGCAGCCAGAGCCCCACGAGCCCGAGCAGGCCGGCGATCGCGAACGCCAGACGCCAGCCCCAGCCGTGCAGGTCGTCGGTGTCCAAAGTGGAATTCAGGATCGTGCCCAGCAGTGACGCGATGAGCGCACCGGCACCGACCGAAACCTGCTGCCACGACCCGGCGAACGCCCGGCGCCCGCGAGCCGCGGACTCGATCAGGAACGCGGACGACGAACCGAACTCGCCGCCCGCCGAGAACCCCTGCACGAGCCGCGCGAGCAGCAGCACCAGAGGCGCGAGCACCCCGATCTTCGCGTACGTGGGGCACACCGCGATGACCAGCGACGCGCCGGCCATCAGCGAGATGGTGAGCGTGAGGCCCTTCTTGCGGCCGTGCCGGTCGGCGTAGGCGCCGAGCACCGCGCCGCCGATGGGGCGCATGACGAAGCCGACGGCGAAGACGGCCAAAGTGGACAGCAGTGCCGTGGTTTCGTTGCCCTTGGCGAAGAACTGGTTCGCGAAGACCGGCGCGAACGTCGCGTAGACCGCCCAGTCGACCCATTCGACGGTGTTGCCGATGGCGCCCGCGACGATCGCCTTGCGCTGGTGGGTCGTCAACCGGTGGGTGGCGGGGGTCGTGACGGTCATGACGCCGCCAGCACGTGGTCGACGATCTGCGCGTGCGTGGCGAACCAGACGCCTTCGTGGCCGGAGATGTACTCCAGCAGCTCGGTCAGCACGGCGATCCGCGAGCGGTGGCCGATGATGTGCGGGTGCATCGTCAGCTGGAAGATGCCGCCGTCGGCGTACGCACCGTCGAACTCGTCACGCCAGATCGACAGCACCCCGCGCGGTGGTGTGTACGGCCGCAGCGACGCGAAGCGGTCCATCATGAAATACGGGGCGTCGTCACGGATCCACTCCACGGGGAGCTCGACGATGCCGGTCGGTTCACCGTCGGCGAGCAGCTCGTAGCAGTCGTCGTCGGCCATCAGCGACGAGTCGTACCGCAGCCCCAGCTCGCGCGTGATCTTCAGCGTGTTCGCCGAGAAGTCCCACGAGGGCGTGCGGATGCCGACGGGCCGGACACCGGTCAGGCTTTCCAGCGTGTCCGCGGCGCGGAACGCCAGCTCGCGCTCGTCCTGTTCGGACAGTGCCGTGTTGCGCTCGTGGATCCAGCCGTGCAGCGCGACTTCGTGTCCGGCATCCACATAGGACTTCGCCTCGCCCTCGTGCAGCAACGCCGACACAGCGGGCATGTAGAACGAGGCGGGCGCGGAGAACCGGTCGAGCAGCCGCAGGATGCGGGGCACGCCGACGCGGGCCCCGAACTCGCCCTGCGCGAGCTTGCCGGGCAGCACCTCGCCGTCCCGCAGCGCGGGCGTTTCGTGGTCGGAATCGAACGACAGCGCCACGGCCACCTTCGCGCCCCCGGGCCACGACGACGGCCGCAGCGGACGGCCCGCCCGCACGTGCTCGACGTGCCCCCGCCACGTCGCCTCGTCCCACTGCCAAGGTTGTTGCTCGCTCACGCGGCCTCCTTTCCGGACTCGGCAAGCCGAGGCAGTGTCAATACGTCGGCCAGCGTGGTGTTTGATGGTTCGCTCGCAAGCTCGCTCACGGATTCTCCAGGTTCACTCGGGTCGCCGGGGTCGGGGCCCAGGCACGTTTGAGGGTCTTGACCTGCAACGTCACGTCGGCCGCCTGCAGTCCGGGCAGCGCACCGACGACGTCGGTGGTGTACCGGTACAGCTCGCCGTGGTGCCGCAGCACGACCTGCCCGGCGAGGTTGAACCGGCCGGTGGTCGCGGACAGGTACTTGGTGGCGGGGTGGGCTGCCAGCTGCTGCCCGGCGGCGTCCAATGCGGACGGCAGCACCGAAAGCCACAGCATGAACTCCACCGTGAAGCCGAACAACGCCGGTTCGGCGAGCGTGCGGAACCGCAGGCAACCCCGGCGCACCAGGGACTCCATGCGACGGGACACAGTGGACTCACTCGTGCCCACCTGGCGCGCCAGGTCCTTGGCGGACATACGGCCGTCCTCGCCGAGCGCGGCGCAGATCGCCAGGTCCAGCTCGTCCAGTTTCTCGGGCGGGCTTTCCCAGTGCTGCTCCTCGAACGGCCGCGCGTCGCCGCCCCGCAGCTCCGTCACCGCGGGCTCGCCGAGTTCGCCGGAGTTCCAGTCGTGGTTGGAGGTGAACGTGCGGATCACCGCGAGCGTCTCGGTCTCCAGCAGCGAACTCCCCGCGGGCAGCCGGAACTCGGCGAGGTCGGCGTAGGAGGGCAGGACGAGTTCCGCGACGCAGTCGGCACTGCCGGCGAGCACGCTGACGTACCGGGCGTCGGGCCGCGCCGCGAACGCCTCGGCGACGTCACCGACCGTGCCGGGAGCGCACCGCGCGCGGACGAGCACGGGCACGCCGAGGCCGCAGCGGAGCACGTCGACCACGCCGATCACCCGCAGCTGCCCCGACTCGGTCAGCTGCGCGGCCCGCCGCAGCACGGTGGACTCGCTCGCGCCGACGTGCCGCGCGATCGCGCCCCAGCCGGCCCGGCCGTTGAGCTGGAGCGCCGCGGCGATGCGCCGGTCGAGGTTGCGCCCCTTGACGTCGTTCTGCACAACGCCGATTCTTCGTGCAAGAATCCGTCACGTCAAGATGCAGGATGAAGGAAAATTGCATCGCCGCGTTACGTGGTGAGGTCTACCCCCAGCGTGAGGCGGGCGTGGAGCAGCAGTCGCCGCTCCACCTCGTCCGCGGCGAGATCGCCGGTGAGCACGTCCAGCCCGTAACCGTCCTCGAGCGCGACGAAGCTGCGCGCCAGCACGGCCACGTCGTCGACGGGACGGAACTCGCCCGAGCGCTCACCGTCGGTGAGCACGCGGTGGTAGAGCGCGGTCTGCCGGTCGATGAACCGCTTGTACTCCGCCGCCGCTGTCTCGTTGCGCAGCACCACGGGCGCCAGTTCGTACAGCACCCGGCTGGCGTCCGCCGTCTCGCCCGGGCGCGGGACGCCGGACCGGATGCACGCGCGGAGCCGGTCCGCCGCCGTCGAAAACCGCGCGATCTCCTGCTCGCGACCCTCGCAGTACGTCACGCTGCCCTGCGTCAGCACGGCGGTGAACAGCTCGTGCACGTCGGGGTAGTAGTACAGCACCGAGGCCGGGGTGAGCCCGGCCTGCTGCGCGATGTCCCGCAGCCGCGCCTGCGCCGCGCCGTGCTCCAGCACGGTCTGGGTGGCGGCGGCGATGAGCTGGGCCCGGCGGGCGGTCTGGTTGCGGGGGCGCGGCATGTCCGAATCGTCGCACGGCGTTCCTGAGACCCCTGTTGACAGGCCCGAGTTCGTTATCTAAATTTCGTTTAACTTTTCCGGCTCCCTCCGTTCCGAGGACCCCTCCCATGAGCAGACCCCTTCCGCTGGCACTCGTCCAGGCGCCGACGCGGACTTTCGACGAGTACGCCGCCGAGGTGCGGCAGCTGGGCCAGGACCGGCCGCACGTGCGCCTCGTCGTCCACCCCGAACTGCACCTGTGCGAGCGGATGGAGGACGCGGAACCGCTCGACGGCCCGCGTGACCGCGCGCTCGCGCAGCTCGCGGGCGACCTGGGCCTGTGGCTCGCGCCGGGCAGCGTGTACGAGCGCGGCGACGACGGCGAGATCTACAACACCGCCGTCGTGTACTCGCCGGAGGGGCGCCGCGTGGCGTCCTACCGCAAGATCTTCCCGTGGCGGCCCTACGAAAAGACCAAGCCCGGTGACCGGTTCGTCGTGTTCGAGATGCCCGGGTACGGCCGGATCGGACTGTCCATCTGCTACGACGCGTGGTTCCCGGAAAGCACCCGGCACCTCGCGTGGATGGGCGCCGAGCTGGTGCTGAACTTCGTGCAGACGCCCACTGTGGACCGCACGCAGGAGCTCGTGCTGGCCCGTGCGAACGCGATCGTCAACCAGGTGTTCGTAGCGAGCCTCAACGCCGCCGCGCCGCACGGCGTCGGCCGCAGCCTGCTCGTCGACCCCGAGGGCAATGTGCGGGCGGAGGCCGCGGGCGCCGAGGCGACCGTGCTCACCGACGTGGTCGACCTGGCCGCCGTCGAGACCGTGCGGCAGTACGGCACCGCGGGGCTCAACCGCCCGTGGGCGCAGTGGTCGCCCGACGAGAAGCCCCTGGAACTGCCGCTGTACTCGGGGGTACTCGACCCCGCCCGCTGGGCGCCGGAAGACAGGAGCCTGTGATGGCCGCCCAGGACGCGAAACTCACCGCACGGCTGACCCTGCCCGGGGTCGTCGTGTTCGGGCTCTGCTACATGTCGCCGTCGATCGTGGTGTCGACGTTCGGCGTCATCGCGGTCGCCACCCACGGGTCCGCGCCGAGCGGGTACCTCGTGGCCACGCTCGCGATGCTGCTCACCGCGCTCAGCTACGGCAAGATGGCGAAGCTCTTCCCGGTTTCGGGCTCGGTCTACACCTACGCGCGCAAGATGCTCGACGCGCGCGTCGGGTTCCTCGCCGGCTGGGCGATCCTGCTGGACTACTTCTTCCTGCCGATGGTGGCGTGGCTGATCCAGTCGGTGTACCTCAACGCGCAGTTCCCCGCCGTGCCGGTGTGGGCGTGGCTGGTGGTCAACATCGTGCTCACCACGGGGATCAACGTGCTCGGGCTCGTGGTGGCCGACCGCGTCAACCGCGTGCTGATGGGGCTGACGATCCTCGGGTTGCTGGTGCTGGTGGGCTTCTGCGTGCACTACCTCGCGGGTGGTTCGACCGGCTCGGCCGGCACGGCGTTCTGGAACCCCGCTTCGGGCATCACGACGATCTCGGCCGGCGCGGCGATCGCGGCGTACTCGTTCCTGGGCTTCGACGCGGTGAGCACGCTGAGCGAGGAGACGCGCAACCCCCGGCGGACGATCCCGCGGGCGATCGTGCTGACCGTGCTCGCGGGCGGCGTGATCTTCGTGGGGCTGTCGTTCGTGATGCAGTGGGTGCACCCGGGCGACCAGTTCGACGACCCGTCCTCGGCGGGCTACGCGCTGTCGAACCTGGTGGGCGGCAAGGTGTTCGCGGACGTCATCAACGTCGTGACGCTCGTCGGCGGGTTCGCGTCCGGGCTGACCATCCAGGCCAGCACGAGCCGCCTGCTCTACGTCATGGGCCGCGACGGCGTGCTGCCGCGGCGGTTCTTCGGGCACCTGCACTCGAAGCTGCGCACGCCGGTGCCGAACCTGCTGCTGATCGGCGCGGCCGCGCTGCTCGCGCTGAACCTGTCGGTGGAGACGGCGACCTCGTTCATCAACTTCGGCGCGTTCCTCGGCTTCACGCTGGTGAACCTGTGCGTGATCGCGTACTTCATCCGGCAGCGGCGCAAGGGCGGGCGGCCCTCGGTCCTCACGCATGTGCTGGTGCCGCTGGCCGGTGCCGCGGTGGACGTGTACCTGCTGACGCAGCTCAGCCCGGTCGCGCGTTACCTCGGGCTCGGCTGGCTCGCGCTCGGGGTGGTCTACCTCGCCGTGCTGACGCGGGGTTTCCGCAAGGCGCCGCCGGAGTTCGACATGAGCGAGCAGGCGCCGGAACCGGTGCGGGAAAGCGCTTCCTGAGCACCGGTGCGCCCGGTCAGAGTCACTGCTGCACCGGCTTGCCGCCCGGCCGCCGGTGCAGCAGGTCGAACCGGGACCACATCGCCTCCGCGGCCTCGATCGACCTGCCGGTCCTGGCCGGGTCCACGGCCGCCAGCTGGGCCACGATCGCCTGCGCCAGCGCGATCCCGCCGGTCAGCGACGGGAAGAAGGTCACGCCCTCGGCGGGCACGATCAGCACCCGCTCCGCCGCCTCCGCCAGCGCCGGGCTCGCCGCGTCCGTGATCGCGAAGACGCGGGCGCCCCGGTCGTGCGCCTCGTTCGCGGCCAGCACCGTGCTCTCGTACAGCCGCCAGAAGCTGATCGCCACGAAGGCGTCCTCCGCGGTCAGCTTCGCCGTCGCGTTCGCCAGTTCCGCGTCGCCCGCCGTGATCGCGTGCACGTCGTACCCGGCGAGCCGCGCGTTGTGGGCGAAGGCGATGCCCACCGCCGCGTAGCTGCCGTCCGCGATCACCACCGTGCGCCGCGCGGCGGCGATCGCCTCCGCCACCTCGCGGATCTCCGCCTCGTCGAACCGCCGGTTCAGCAACGCGAGCCCGTCGAGGTCCCGGCGCAGCGCCGCCGACGCGGGGGAGCCGACGCCGTGGTGCTCCTCGGCGACCTCCGGCGCGCTCAGCGACGACAGGTACCGCGCACGCAGTTCCTGTTGCAGCGCGGGCCATCCCGCGAACCCGAGCGCCTGCGCCGTCCTCGTCACCGTCGCGACGTTGACCCCGGCGAGCCGGGCGAGATCCGCCGTCGAGCCGAACGACGCCTCACGCGGCCGCGAGACCAGGACCTCCACCACCGCAGCCGACTTCGGGCGCAGCCCACGCTCCGGCACGCGCGCGCGTAGCCACTCCTCGAACCCGTCGAGGTTCCTCCTGTCCGCCACCCGCGCACCGTATCCCACTGTTACAAGCATGCAAAGCGTATTGCAGTTTCGCGAATCTGCAGGATACGTTGTCGGAACTCCTGGTGGTCCCCTTCCGGAAGGCGTTGGGATGACGCTCCTGGCACGACTCGACCGGCTGCCGCTGGCCCGGCCGCACTACCTCCTGCTGCTCATCGGCGGGCTCGGGTACACGTTCGACGGCATGGACTCCGCCGTCGTCGCGTTCCTGCTGCCCAGTGTCAAGTCGGTGTGGCAGCTCAGCAACGGCGAGCTGGGGCTGATCGGCTCCGCGACGCCGTTCGGCTTCCTCTTCGGCGCGATCGCGGCCGGCCTGCTCGGCGACCGCGTGGGCCGCAAGAAGGTCATGATATACGCGCTGGCGTTCTACGCGGTGTTCTCCGTGATCGCCGCGTTCTCCCCGAACTACGAGATCTTCCTGGTCTCGCGCGTGCTCGCCGGGGCCGGTGCGGGCGCGGAAAGCGCGATCATCGCCCCGTTCCTGTCGGAGTTCGTGCCCGCGAAACGCCGCGGCTGGTTCGTCGGCGCGCTCGCCGGGTTCTTCTCGTTCGGGTTCGTCGCCGCCGCGCTCATCGGCCGGTTCGTCGTGTCGGCCGTGCCCGAGGGCTGGCGGGTGGCGCAGGTGATCACCGCGCTGCCGATCGTGCTCCTGCTGTGGTGGCGCCGTTCCCTGCCGGAATCGCCGCGCTTCCTGCTCGCGCACGGCCGGACCGCCGAGGCCGAACAGGTGGTCGCGCGGCTGGAACAGGCCGTCGAAAAGGCCACGAAGGCACCGTTGCCGCCGGTACCCGAGGCCGCGGCCCAGCCCATGACCGAAACCCCGAAGGTCAACCTGCTCACAGCGCTGAAGTTCCTGTGGAGCCCGGCGATGGCCCGGCGCACAGCGGTGATCTGGGCCGTCTGGTTCGTCATTACCTTCTCGTACTACGGTTTCTTCTCCTGGATCCCCACCCTGCTCGTGGAACGCGGGATCACGGTGACGAAGAGCTTCGAGTTCTCCATCATCATCTACCTCGCGCAGGTGCCGGGCTACTTCTCCGCGGCGTGGCTGTCCGAGCGGCTCGACCGCAAGCACACGATCGCGCTGTACCTGACGGGCTCCGCGGTAAGCGCTTTCTGGCTGAGCCAGATGAACGCGCCGTGGTCGATCACGCTCGCGGGAGCGGTGTTGTCGTTCTTCCTCAACGGAACCTACGCCGGGGTGTACTCGTACACGCCGGAGGTGTTCCCGACGTGGATCCGCGCCACCGGCACGGGGTTGTCGAGCGCGTTCGGCCGCGTCGGCAGCATCCTCGCGCCGACGATCATCGGCGTGTCCGCCGCGAGCCTCGGGTTCGGCGGCGTGTTCGGCCTCACCACCGCGGTACTGGTGCTGGGCGTGTTGTGCGTGGTGGTCTTCGGGTTGTCCACCGCGGGCCGCTCGCTGGAGGAACTGACCGAGTCCGGCGCACCCGTCGCCGTCACGAAGGAGCTGAACAAGTGACTGATCTGTCCACTGTGGAGGAAAAGGTGCGCGCCGAGGTCGGTGCGCGGCTGTTCACCGTGCTCGCCTGGGTGCCCGAGCGGCGCACGATGCGCCGGGTGTACACGAGCCACCCCGAGCAGTACCCGGTCGGCGGCGAGAAGAGCGTCGAGATCACCGGTGGCTGGCTGGAGCGGTGCATCGTCCGGCAGGAGCCGTTCTTCGGGCCGGACCTGGCGTCGGTGCGCGAGGTGTTCGCCGACCACGAGCTGATCGACTCGCTCGGCTGCGGCGCGGTGATCAACGTGCCGGTGGTCGACGGGGGCGAGACGCTGGGCGCGCTCGCCATCCTCGACGCGGAGGGCGCCTACGACGAGGCGTCCGTCGAGGCGGCGGTGAAACTCGCGCCGCTGGCCGTGCCCGCGCTGCGGGAGCTGCGGTGAACCTGCTGCTGCGCAACGCACTGCTGCTCGACCCGGAGACCGGCGAGTACACCGAGGGTGATCTGCGGTGCGCCGACGGACGGATCGTCGAAACCGGCCGGGGGCTGACCGCCGACGTCCGCACCGAGGACCTGCGGGGCGCCGTCGTGCTGCCCGGGCTGATCGACGCGCACGTGCACGTCACGGCGTCCACCGCGGACCTCGGCTCGCTGCCGTCGACGGCACCGTCCTATGTGGCCCTGCAGAGCGCGCGGACGATGAACGGGATGCTGTCCCGTGGGTTCACCACGGTGCGGGACGCGTCGGGCGCGGACTACGGTCTGGCCGACGCGCAGGCCGAAGGGCTGTTCCGCGGGCCGCGGCTGTTGTTCTGCGGGCGGGCGCTGAGCCAGACCGGCGGGCACGGCGACAGCCGGAGCCGCGGCACCCACCGGCACGACGACCACCCGTGCTGCGCCGGCCTCGGCCGCATCGCGGACGGGGTGGACGCCGTGCGGGCCGCCGCGCGGGACGAGCTGCGCAAGGGCGCGCACCACATCAAGATCATGGCGTCCGGTGGCGTCGCGTCGCCGACCGACCGCATCGACTCCACGCAGTACTCGGCGGAGGAGATGCGGGCGGTGGTGGAGGAGGCGGAGGCGGCGAACCGGTACGTCGCCGCGCACGCCTACACCGCACGGGCCGTGAACCGGGCGCTGGAGCTGGGTGTCCGGTCGATCGAACACGGGAACCTGCTGGACGACCGCAGCGTGGAGCTGTTCCGCGAGCACGACGCCTTCCTGGTGCCCACGCTCGTGACGTACTGGGCGCTCAAGGAGGAGGGGCGCGAGTTCGGCCTGCCGGAGGCGAGCTGGCGGAAGGTGGACGAGGTGCTCGGCGCGGGGCTGGCGGCGCTGGAGCGGGCCGCGCGCGGTGGGGTGAAACTGGTGTACGGCACGGATCTGCTGGGCGGGATGCACCGGCACCAGAACACGGAGTTCCGGCTGCGGGCGGAGGTCCAGACCCCGCTGGAGGTCCTCCGCTCGGCGACCACGGTGGCGGCGGAGCTGGTCAACATGGCTGGTGAGATCGGCACCCTCCGCGCCGGCGCACACGCTGACCTGGTCATCGTGGAGGGCGATCCGCTGGCGGACATCGGCGTCCTCGCGGACCCGAAGCACATCCGGCACGTCGTGCAGGGCGGGGAAGTCGTGGTGTGATCCAGGGGCGGCTCGTCGTGGGACGGGCCGCCCGTGGGGGCGGCTCCTGGGTGGGGGGCCGTCCGCGGGGGTGGCGTGATCGGTCCGGGCGCGTGGTGTGCCGGGTGCGCTGCCCCGGTTGGCGCGCCGTGCTCCGGTGGCTCCGCCCGCGGCGCAGAGGTCACCCCCGCTCGCCCCGGCGCGGCTGCCTCCGGGCGGCGCGGCGTGCGAGGCTTCGGCGCGCCTGGTCCCGCTGCCAGCGCGGTTGCCCCCTCACGTGGCGTGCCGGGTGCGCGCCCCGGTTGGCGCGCCGTGCTCTGGTGGCTCCGCCCGCGGCGCCGAGGTCACCCGGGCGCGCCGCGGCCGCCTCCGGTCGGCGCGCCGCGGCCGGACCCCGATCCAGGTGGCTTGACCGCGCCGAGACCGGGGTATTCCCCCGCCGTGGTCGCCACGTACCTGCTCCCCGTCCAGACCGCGCTGGTGCTGTTCCCCCTCGTCGCGCTGGTGCTCATGATCCCGGCCGCCGTCGTCGGGTACCGGCGGCGTGGCCGGGCGGGCGGCCGGACCGCCGTCGTCTTCTACGCGTTCGTGTTCTACCTGCTGGCCATCGCCATGCAGACGATCGTGCCGCTGCCCGACGGCAGCGCCTACTGCACCGAACCCACCTACGCCAGCAGCCCCCAGCTGCGCCCGTTCAACTTCCTCGACGTGATCGCCCAACGGGGGCACGGCCACTTCGGCCCGGTGGCGCTGCTGCACAACCCAGCGGTCTGGACCACTGCGCTGAACGTCGTCATGCTGGTGCCGCTCGGAGTTTTCCTCCGGTACGCCGCGAGAATGCGCTTTCTGCCCGCGGTGCTCGTCGCGTTCGGGGTATCGTTGTTCTTCGAGCTGACGCAGCTGACCGGACTGTGGTTCGTCTATCCGTGCCCGTACCGGCTGTTCAGCGTCGACGACCTGATCCTCAACACCGCAGGCGGCGCTGTGGGCTGGCTCGCCGCCGGCCCGCTGTCGAAGGTCCTGCCGGAGCTCGACGCCGAACGGGACCGCCGCCGCTACGCCGCGAAGGTGACCGTACCGCGCCGGTTGTTCGCGCTGGTCACCGACCTCGTGGCGTTCACCGTGCTGATGGCGTTCGTGTTCGGGCTGCTGACGTTGTTCGGCGAAAGCCTCGAACACCGGCGCACCCTGATCCTCGTGCTGGGGCTGGTGTGGTTCGTGCTGGTACCCACCCTGACCGGCTCCACGCTCGGCAAACGCGCGATGCTGCTGCGCGTCCGCCGCACGAACGGCCGTCGTGCGGGGCCCGTGTCACTGGCGGTGCGCAACGGGATCCTGCTCTCGCCGCTGTGGTTGCTGTGGCTGCTGATGAACCTCGACTGGAACGTGGCCGCGCACCCGGAGCAACTGCTCGTGCCCGCCGGGCTGCTGGTGTCCGTCCTGGTCGTCGTGGTGTGGTCCCCGCTGGCCATCCTCCTCGACGACGAGCACCGCGCTCCCTACGAACGCCTCACCGGCACGGTGAACACGGCGATCGTGCCGGAACCAGCACCCCGGGAGCGGGTTCCGGAAGAATCACGGGCGTGAACCGGCTGGCGGAAGAACGCAACATCTGGCTCTGCACCCTGCGGGCGGACGGCTCGCCGCACCTGACGCCCGTGTGGTTCGTGCACCTCGACGGGACGTTCTGGATCGGCAGCGGCGCGCGGAACGTCAAGGTGCGCAACATCGAGCGCGATCCCCGGGTGAGTCTCGCGCTCGAAGACGGTGACGCGCCGATCGTCGCCGAGGGCCGGGCACGGGTGCACCGCGGCACCCTGCGGCCGGATGTGCTCACCGCGCTCGCGGCGAAGTACGACGGCTGGGACGCGGCGGCGGAGCTCGAGCCGTTCGGGGCGCGGGTGCTCATCGAGGTCCCCGTGGCGCGCTGGCTGCTCCACCCCTGATCACAGCGCCCGCACCGCCGCGAGCACCTCCTCCGGCACGTCGAAACCGCCCCGTGCCAGTGCCTCCGCCCGCGCCGCCGCGGAGCGGTCGAACGGCATCCGAACCGGGGCATCTCCCGCCGGGCGCGTGGCCCGGATCGCCTCAGCGTACTGCGATACGTCCCGCTTGAAGTCCTCTGTGGACCGAAGCAGGTCGGGCCGCAGTGCGATGGCCAGGAAACCGAAGTCGGTCAGCTCACCCGGCAGGATCGGCGATCCCGCGAGCACCCCCAGCAACTGCACGACGATCGCCAGCCCGCTGCCCCGGTGCCCGCCCCACGGTGCGAACGCCCCCGCCAGAGCCGCCGCCGGATCCGTCGTCGGCGCACCCGCCGCGTCGAACGCCACGCCCGGCGGCAGGGGGTCACCGAGCCGCCCGGCCAGCACGACCTGCGCGTGCACGATCGCCGACGTGCCGACGTCCCAGATCACCGGCCCGTCCGCCCCGGGGAACCCGAAGCACACCGGGTTCGTCCCGAACCGCGCCTCCGTTCCGCCGTGCGGCGCGACCCACGGCGTCGCGTTGGACGCGAGCAGGACCACGAGGTCCCGGGCCGTCGCCTGTTCGGCGTAGTAGGACAGCATGCCTGTGTAGTACGTGTTGTGGGCACCCACGACGGCGATCCCGGCGGCGGTCGCTTTGTCGACCGCGATCTGCACAGCCCGCTGCGCGACGACGTAACCGAGCCGGTCGCCGCCGTCGAGCAGCGTCGACACCGGGCTCTCCCGCAGCACGGAAACCGGGCGTGGGGAACCGATTCCGCGGTCCGCGATGCTCAGGATCCGCGCCAGCCCGCTGTACCCCAGCCCCCGCAGCTCGCAGTCGATCAGGTGGTCCGCGGTGATCGCGGCCTCCTCGGGGGAGAGGCCGAGCCGCCGCAGTGCTCCGACCGCGACGGCCCTGGCCTCCGCCACCGGCACGAACATCAGCCGAGCACCGTCGCCACGGCGGCGGCCGGGCCCCCCAACGCCGGGAACCGGTCCCGCACGCGGCCGTCGTGCCCCGGGATCACCGTGGCGTTCCGCTCCTCGGCCAGGCGGTTGATCAACGCCAGCGCCCGCCGCATCTCGTCCAGGTCCGTGAACGCGAAGAACGGCCACTCGTTTTCGATCTGCTCGTAGAAGTGCGCCGCGTCGGCCGCCATGATCAGCGGCCCCGACCGGCTCTCGACGATCGTCAGCAGCTCGCCGGGGGAGTGGCCGCCGACCGGGATGACCGTCAGCCCCGGCGCCACCTCGGTCTCCTCCGTCACCAGCCGCAGGCGCCCCTCCTTTTCGGCCCGCCACACGGCTTCCAGGTGCCCCGCCGTCGCAAACTCGCCGTCGAGCTCCCCGCGGTGCCACTTGCCGAACCAGTACTCGTGCTCGGCCACACCCGACACGACCTCGGCGTTGGCGAACAACCCGAGGTGTCCGATGTGGTCGTAGTGGAAGTGCGAAGTGACCACAGTGGACACGTCGAGTGGGTCGACGTCCAGCAGCCGCAGGGCATCCGGCGTGGAGATGACCGGCTGCTCGCCGAGCCAGTCGCGCTCGGTGATGTCGTACCCCGTGTCCAGCAGCACGATCCGCGAGCCGTCCCGCAGCACCCAGAAGTTGTAGTCCATCTGGAGATCGCCGTCCGGCTGCCCGTAGGAGGCGTACTCGTGCAGCACGGCGCTCTTCCGCGTCACCCGCTCGCCGTAGCGGACCTGCACGACCTCGAAGCCGGTCACCGCTCCAGCTCCTCGACGAGGATCGGCACCGCGACCGTCGCGGCGTGGATGCCCACGACGCTGACGATCTCCAGCACCTCCATGATCTCCTCCTGCGTCGCCCCGTACCGCACCGCGTTGCGCATGTGCAGCTTCAGCCCGGGTACGTACAGGTGGGTCGCGGACGCGTCGAAGGCGGTGTAGATCAGCTCCTTCACCTTCGGCTCCAGCACGCCCGTCCGCCACGGCACGGACGAGAACTCCGTGTACGCCTCGAAAAGCTCCGGGTCGACCTCCAGGATGCCGTCCCAGAACGAGTGCCAGTACCCGCGGTTCTCGGTGAACTCGGCCTTGATCCGCTCCTGGTTCTCGTCGAGCGGCCTGGGCCCCTTGCGGATGCCCTCCTCCTCCAGCACTTCCAGCAGGAGCGGAACGCCGATGTTCGACGCGTGGATGCCGAGCGTGGAGGTCAGCTCGATGACCTCCATGATCTCCTCCTTGGTCGCGCCGAACGCCAGCGCGGCGCGGATGTGCTGGCGCACGCCCGGCGTGTACAGGTGGGTGGCGGCCGCGTCGGCGGCGATGTAGACGAACTCCTTCACCTTGTCCGGCAGGTGGTTCTTGCGCCACGGCACCGCGGAGAACTTCAGGTACGCCGCGAGGAAGTCCGGGTCCAGCCGGAGGATGTCCTCCCAGGCGTCGCTCCACGTGCCGCGCACCTTGATGAACTCGGCCTTCAGCTCTTCCTGCCGCTGCGTCAGACTCGCCGTCATCGTCGTCCCTTCCCGTGTTCGTTCTGCAGCCAGCGCACGATTTCCGTGTGGTCGGCGGTCGGCGGCAGCTCCTCGGCCGCCTTCGCCCACAGCTCGACGGCCGACTCGCCGAGCGCCGACGGCAGGCCCGTCTCCCGCGCGAGTTCCACCGCGATCCGCATGTCCTTGAGCATCAGCCGCAGCCCGAACCCGGAGTCGAACGTGCCGGGCAGCACGAACTTCGGCCATTTCGCCTCGGTGGACCCGCTGCGCCCGCTGGAACCGTTGACCACGTCGAGCATCACCTCGGGGTCCAGCCCGAACTCCTGCCCCGCCAGCAGGGCCTCGGAGCTGACCAGCAGGTGCGTGGCGGACATGAGGTTGTTCAGCGCCTTGAGCGCGTGTCCCGCACCGACGTCGCCGACGTGCTGCACCTTGCCCCCGATGCGTTCCAGCACCGGCCGCACGTGCTCGACGTCCTCGGCCGCGCCTCCGGCCATGACGGTCAGCGTGCCCGCCTCGGCGCCGCCGACCCCGCCGGACACGGGCGCGTCCACCATCGGCACGCCCCGGCTCGCCGCCCACTCCGCGACCGTGCGCGTCGAGTGCGGCCGGGACGAGCCCATGTCGACGAGGACCGTGCCCGGCCGGGCGGCCTCCAGGAGCCCGTCGGAGTACAGCACCCGCTCCACGACATCGGAGTTCGGCAGCATGAGCAGCACCGCGTCCGCACCGGCGGCGACCTTGTCCACTTCGGACACCACGGTCGCGCCGAGCGCCGCCACGCGCTCGCGCGCCTCGGGATCGGTGTCGTAGCCGCGCACCTCGTACCCGGCCTCGACGAGCCTGCGGACCATGGGCGTGCCCATGTTGCCGAGCCCGACGAACCCGAGCGTGGCCCCAGGTTGCAGCGTCACGGGACCTCGACCCCCTCTTCGGCCAGCTCGGTGAGCACCCGCTCGGCGACGCGGAAGGACTCCAGCGCCGCCGGCACCCCGCAGTAGATCGCGGTCTGCAGCAGCGCCTCCTGGATCTCGCTCTGCGTGCAGCCGTTGCGCACCGCGCCGCGGACGTGCACCGCGAGCTCGTGCATCCGGTTGAGCGCGGTGAGCATCACCAGGTTCAGCAGGCTGCGCGTGCGGCGTTCCAGCCCGTCCCGCGTCCAGACCTCGCCCCAGCAGTACTCGGTGACCAGCTCCTGCACGGGACGGCTGAAGTCCGTGACCTTCGCCAGCGACCGCTCGACGTGCCCGGCGCCCAGCACCTCCTTCCGCGTCGCGAGTCCCGCTTCGAACCGTGCCTGATCCATCGTTTCTCCGTTCACTGCTGGTGGGCGGCGAGGTAGTCGTCCTCGCTGACCGGCGTGTCCCACTGGGTGGTGCCGAGCGAGATCGCCACGTGGGCCATGGCGCAGTCGCTGCTCGCGCCGTGCCAGTGCCGTTCGCCGGGCGGGACCCACACGACGTCGCCGGGCTGGAGCCGTTGGGGCGCTTCGCCTTCGCTGCACACCCAGCCGCTGCCGGTGGTCACCTGGAGGATCTGCCCGCGTTCGTGGCGGTGCCAGTGCGTGCGGGCGCCGGGGGTGAAGTAGATCGCGTTGATGGTGACGCCGTCGGTGGTCGGCAGGACGGGGTCCGCCCACACCGTGCCGTCGAAGGTGGCGCCGCGCTCCTCGGTCTTCGCGCCGTCGGGACGGCCGTGCACGATCTTCATGCGTCCTCCTTGTCGTGCAGGCGGACGCCGCCCGCCGCGTCGCCGATCGCGTCCACCACGCGGTTGCTGATCTGGTCCGCGTACCCCAGTGACTGCGCCAGCGCGAAGCTCGCCATCGGCCCGGAGGCGTTGAGCGTCGGCACGCCCAGCTCACGCAGCCGGTTCACGTACAGCACGACGTCCTTCATCATCAGCGTGCTGGTCAGCCCGCCTTCGAGGTAGTCGCCGTCGACGATGTGCGGGAACCGGTTCAGCGTCGCGAAGTTGATGCCGGTGCTGGCGTTGAACACGTCCAGCAGCTGGTGCATGTCGAGCCCGGCCTTGCGCCCGGCGACGAGCACCTCGGCGGTGGCGGCGAGGCTGACGGCGTTGAGGAAGTTGTTCAGCACCTTCGTGGTGTGCCCGGCTCCGCTGCCGCCCATCGCGAACACCTTGGCGCTGAACGGTTCCAGCGTCTTCTCCAGCTGCGCGAGCGCGTCGGCGGACCCGCCGACCATCAGCGTCAGCGTGCCCTTCTCCGCGGCGGCCGCACCACCGGAGATCCCGGCGTCGACGAACTCGACGCCCCGCTCGGCGAAGGCCGCGTGCAGCTTGACGGTGGAGGCGGGCGCCGCGGTGCTGAGGTCCACCACGATCTGTCCCTCGTGGCAGTGCGCCAGCACCCCGTCCTCACCCAGCACGACCTTCTCGATGACGTTGCTGTCCGGCAGGGACAGCAGCAGGTGGTCGGAGTGCTCGGTGACCTCGGCGACGGAGGCCGCGGCCTTCGCGCCCACGGCGTCCGCTCTGCCCGCCACCGTGTCGAACCCGAGCACCGGCTGTCCACTGTCGACGATCCGGCGCGTGATCCGGCCGCCCATGTTGCCGAGCCCGATCACACCGATCCTGGGCGTACTCATGCGTTGCCTCCCCTTCGATCCACTTCCGTGGTGTCCCACGCTCCGGCGCCACCCGAGGGGCGCACCGTGCTGACGATCGCCGACCCGCCGTCGACCGACACGACCTCGCCGTGCACGTATGCCGCGTCATCGCTCAGCAGGAACGCCACTACGGCCGCGATCTCGTCCGGAGTTCCGGTGCGGCGCAACGGAACCGTCGTGCCGCGCTGGAGCATGTCGTTGCCCCCGCCCGATGCGTCCTTGGCCGCCGTGAACAACCCCGTCGGCACCAGGCCCGGCGCGACCGCGTTCACGCGCACGCCCATCGGCCCGCCGTACATCGCGGCGCCACGCAACAGCCCGAGCACGCCGTGCTTCGAGGTCTGGTAGGCGAGCAGGTCGTGGCTGCCGCGCAGGCTCGCGATCGACGCGGTCAGCACGATCGCGCCGCCGGTGCCCCGCTCGCGGTAGTGCCGGAACGCCGCGCGCAGCCCGAGGAACGGGCCACGCAGGTTCACACCCATTACGTGGTCGAACTCGTCGACGCCGAGGTCGGGCAGCTCGACGAACGGGCCCGTGATGCCCGCGTTGAGGTGGTGCAGGTCGATCCGGCCGAACTTCTCCAGCGCCGCCTGGATGTAGCGTTCGACGTCCTCCTCGTGGGAGACGTCCGCGCCCACGGCGAGCGCCGGACCGGGCAGCTCGGCGGCGACCTTCTGCGCGCCTTCGCCGTCGACGTCCACGACGACGACGCTCGCGCCCGCGTCGGACAGGCGGCGCGCGGTGGCCGCCCCGATCCCGCTCGCGGCGCCGGTGACCACGGCCACCTTGCCCTTCATACCTGCTTCCTTTCCGTGCCGGGGCTCACGCGCACCGCGAACCCGTCCTCGACCGGCTCGAACCGGTCGAGCACGAGCGGGTCGTGCCCGGCCAGCAGCGTCGTGTCCGGGGCGGCGGCGAGCGTGGCCAGCTCGTCGAACCCCCGGTACATCGCGGCGAGGTCGGCGACCACGACGAACGGGCGGTCGCGCTCCAGCTCCTCGTAGTAGTGCAGGGCGTCCGAGGCGAGCACCACCGTGCCGCTGTCCGTGCGGACGAGGGCGATGAGCTGCCCGGGGGTGTGCCCGCCGACCTCGCGCAGCTCGATGCCGGGCGCGAGGTCGTACCGCTTGGGCAGGCGCGTCACGCGGCCCTGCTCGTCGGCCTTCACCAGGTCCGCGATGTCCGGGAACTCGGCCGAGTGTCCGAACTGGACTCGCTCGGCGTACGGGCCGGTCCAGAAGTCCAGTTCCTTCGCCGAGATCAGGATCTCGGCGTGGGGGAACAAGTCGACATTGCCGGTGTGGTCGTAGTGGGCGTGCGTGATCACCAGCCGGTCGACCGACACCGGGTCGACGCCGATCCGGGAAAGCGCTTCCGGAACCGGGCAAGTGATCGTGCGCCCGCGCTGCGCGCCGACCTCGGGGGTGAAGCCCGTGTCGACGACGATCGTGCGCTTTTCGTTGCGCAGCACCCAGAAGTAGTAGTCCATCCGCAGTGGACGGTCGGGTTCGCCGTACACGTGGTAGTTGAGGTAGACCTGGCTGGCGACCGTCTCGCGGGTGGCGAACCGGACCGCCAGCACCTCGTAGGTGTCGTCCATCAGTGCGCCTCCACGCGGGCGGCCGGTGCCTCCGCGCCGATGTCGCGGCCCGCGGTCTCCGGCAGGAACTTCGCCAGGAACACGGTCGCGACGAGGGCCACGAGCACCATGTACGACGCGGGCCACACGCTGCTGCCGGTCGCGCTCGCGATCGCGCTGGCCACGAACGGGCCCGGCCCGGCGATGAACGCCAGCGCGATGTTGAACCCGGTCGCGCTGCCGCTGGAACGCGTCGCGGCGGGGAACAGCTCGACGAGCATGACCACGGTCGTGACGCTGACCAGTGACTGCGGCACGACGAGCAGCAGCATCCCGAGCAGCACGGGCGCGACACCGCCCTGGCCCATGAGCACGAACGCGGGCAGCCCGAGCACGACGTAGCCGATGCTGCCGGCGAGGTTGACCCGGCGGCGGCCGTAGCGGTCGGAGATCGCCCCCGCGAGCGGGCACAGTGCCATGTAGACGGTCAGGCCGATCGCGCTGAGCACCAGCGAATTGGTGCGGGACAGGTGCACGGTCTGGGACAGGTAGTTCACGACGTACGTGGCCAGGTAGTAGAAGCCGAGGCCCTGCACGGCCGCGATGGCGAGCGTCAGCAGCACGGGCTTGAGGTTGCGCTTCCCGGCGCTGCGCAGGGGAGTGGCGGACACCTTGCCCAGCGCCTTGAGCTCCTCGAACACGGGCGTCTCATCCAGCTTCAGCCGGACGTAGAGGCCGATGAGCGCGAGCGGCGCGGCGATCAGGAACGGGATGCGCCAGCCCCAGCTCAGCATGTCCTCCGCGCTGACCAGCGACTGCACGAGCAGGGCCACGAAGCTGCCCGCGACCGTGGCGAGCGCGGCCGTCGCCGAGATGACGCTGCCGAAGACGCCGCGGCGGGAGCTGGGCGTGATCTCCAGCAGGAACGCCGCCGAGCCGGTCCACTCGCCGCCCGCGGAGAAGCCCTGGAGGCAGCGCAGCACGACCAGCAGCACGGGGGCGAGCACGCCGACCGCGTGGTAGCTGGGCAGCGCGGCGATCAGCGTGGTGGTCACGCCCATCATCAGCACCGACAGCGACAGCGTGAACCGGCGCCCGCGGCGGTCGCCCAGCGAGCCCAGCACGAACCCGCCGACGGGGCGGAAGAAGAACGCGACGCCGAACACGGCGAGCGACGACAGCAGGCCGACTGTGGCACTGCTGTCCGGGAAGAACACCTTGCCCATGGTGGGTGCGAAGAAGCCGTAGACGGCGAAGTCGAACCACTCCATGAAGTTGCCGACACCTGCGGCGAGCGCCGCCCGGCGCCGTATCCGGCCTGTTCCGGCCGACGACAGCGTTGTCATCTCACTCGACTCCTGCGATCGGGTGGGGATGTCCACTCAGCGGACAGTTAAATCGTTGAGTGGACGGTTGAGGCTCAAGCTAGGCGTGGGTTCGGCGAGTTGTCAATGTGTCGGAGGGCTTTTGTTTTGTCCGCTGAGTGATAACCTCGTCCACCATGCGAGCTGGTTCGGAGCCACCGACGGGTACGGTCGCGAGGGTCGTCGCGGTGTTCCGCGCCGTGGTCGAGGCGGGGGAGGACGTCAGTGTCGCCGAGCTGACTGAGACGCTGGGGCTGCCGCGCCCCACGGTGCACCGGCTGTTGGACCTCCTGGCCAAGGAGGACATGGTCGAGCCGGACCCGGTGACGCGGCGGTGGGGGCCGACGGCGGAGTGCCAGCGGCTGGGGGCGCTGCTCGCGGCGCGGCAGGACCTGGTGAAGCTGGCGCGGCCGGTGCTGGCGGAGGTGGTGGAGCGCAGTCAGGAGGCGTGCCTGCTGGGGGTGTACCTGCCGAGGCGGCGCCAGATGATCTACGCCGCGGAGCACTCCTCGCCGAACCCGTTGTCGTACCGGATCGAGCTGAACACGCCGGTGCCGGTGAACTGGGGGGCGTCGGGCCGGGCGATACTGGCGTTCCTGCCGGAGGACGAGATCGAGGCGATCATCGCGGAGCGCGTGCCGGCGCCGGGTTCGGGGGAGAAGGCGCCCAGCCCGGCCGTGCTGCGCCGGGAGCTGGAGTGCATCCGGCAGCAGGGGTACGCGTTCTCGCGGGGGCAGAAGATCCCGGGTTCACGGGGCATCGGCGCGCCGATACTGGGTGCCGACGGGACGGCGGTCGGCAGCCTGACGCTGACCATCCCGGAGATGCGGTTCCGCGAGGAGGCGAAGGAGCAGCTGGCGGAGATGGTGATGCAAGGCGCGGCAAAGCTCAGCGCGACGCTCGGGTACCGAGGCGGCGCGGTGGGGTGAGCCCTTGGTGGGGATGCCGCTCAGTCTCCTCTGAACACAGGAGATCGGGCGCCCACCACCGACAAAAACCGTCAGTCCCGCGACGCCAGCCGGTCGACGGCCGCGACGGCCTCCCGCAGGTCCGCTCCCGTGCTCTCCCGGTAGGCCTTGATCGCCTCGACCCGCTTGCCCTGCCGCAGGAACTCCTCGACCTCCGGGTGCTCCTCGGTCACGTCGACGCCGAGGTGGTCCAGCACGGCGTCCAGCTTGCGCTCGACCGCCGCGAGCCGCCGTTCGGTCCGCTGGTGCCTGCGCGCGGCTTCCCACGCCGCCAGCAGCACGACTCCCAGCACGACGGCAAGCCCCAGCAACACGGTCCCGGTGTCCACGCCCGCGATCCTAGCGACCGCGCCCCGGAAAACCGAACGGGCACAACCCGTGGGATGGAAGGGAAATCGGCGCACGCGGGATTGCACTGAACGGCCTACGACTTCCGTCACGGTGACAAAAAATGGTCCGGTCAGTCACCCGAACGGTGCTGTCGAGCGAATTCTCCCGGTATTTAGCTGTCCTTCAGCCGGTGATCACCGGTTCCTGAAGTCGAAAGGGACGCTCGTGCATCGAACCCGTTCCAAGAGACATCCCCGATCGAGAGCGACGGCCGCGGCCGGTGCGGCGGTCCTGCTCGCCGCGCTCGGCCTCGCCACCCCCGCGACGGCTGCACCGGCGCAGTCTCCGGACGACGTGAGCGCGACCGCGCTCGCGCAGATCGCCACCCTGCAAGGCATCAAAGCGGGTGCGAGCAAGACTGAATCCAAAGTGGACAGCAAGCTGCTCGTCCGGCAGAAGCTGCAGTCGGGCAGGCTCACCGCGAACGCGCTGCCCGCGCTGCAGCAGGGAGCCGGGGCCACGACCGTGGTGGACATCCGCGCCACCAAGGTCACCCCGGACCTGATCTCGGCGCTGACCAAGGCGGGTGCCGGAGTCCGCGCCGTGTCCGACCACTACGCGAGCGTCCGCGCGGAACTGCCGCTCGCGGCGGTGAGCACCATCGCCGCGAGGGCGGACGTCAAGCGGGTCGAGGCGGCCGACGAAGCGATGACCCAGCGCGAGCTCGCCGTTCCGAACGTGCCGCAGGAGAGCAAGCAGCAGAAGGCCGCCCGCATCCAGGGCGAGCTGCAGAAAGCGCTTTCCGACAAGACGAAGATGCGGGCACAGGCCGGCGCCGTCACCAGTGAAGGCGACCGCGCGCACAACGCGGACCTGGCCCGTCAGCAGTTCGGCGTCACCGGCGTCGGCGTCAAGGTGTGCGCCTTGTCCGACGGCGTGGACTCCCTCGCCACCTCCCAGGCGAAGGGTGAGCTGCCGCCGCAGGTGGACGTCATCCCCGGCCAGGAGGGCGCGGGCGACGAGGGCACCGCGATGCTCGAGATCATCCACGACCTCGCGCCGAACGCGTCGCTCGGTTTCGCGTCCGCCTTCAACTCCGACGCCAGTTTCGCCGACAACATCCGTGCCCTGCGCTTCGACCGGCACTGCGACGTCATCGTCGACGACGTGATCTACTTCAAGGAATCCCCGTTCCAGGACTGGATCATCGCGCAGGCCGTCAACGACGTGACCGCGAACGGCGCGCTGTACTTCTCCTCCGCGGGCAACGAGGGCAACGTCGCCGACGGCACCGCAGCGCACTGGGAAGGCGATTTCGTCGACTCCGGCAAGCACGTGGGCAAGTTCGCGGGCACCGCGCACAACTTCGCGGGCACCGGTGGGAGCCAGATCTTCGAGCCGATCTCGGACGCCTCCTCCGCCGGCGTCCCGGTGACGCTGCACTGGTCCGACCCACTCGGCGCGGCCAGCGACGACTACGACCTCTACCTGCTCAACCGCGCGGGACAGGTCGTCGACTTCAGCCAGGACGTGCAGGACGGCACGCAGGACCCGTACGAGATCCTCGGCACGCCCGCGTTCGGCGGCAGCGGGCTGCGGCTCGCGATCGTCAAGTACTCGGGCCAGGACCGGTACCTGTCGCTTTCCGCGCTGCGGGGCCGGTTCTCCGACTCCTCGGACGGGCTGAAGGCCTACAACACGCCCGGCGTGACCGTGGGCCACTCGGCCGCGAAGGACGCCTTCAGCGTGGCGGCGGCGCCCGCGGCGGCGGCGTTCGGCCGTGCCCTCGAGCCCGGCGACCCGCCCAACCCCGCGGGCCCGTACCCGGGCTCGTTCTCCTCTGCGAGCAAGGCGGAACGGTTCTCCTCGGACGGCCCGCGCCGCGTGTTCTACCGGGCCGACGGCACCCCGATCACACCGGGCAACGTGTCGTCGACGGGTGGGGAGGTCCGCGCCAAACCGGATCTCACCGCCGCTGACGGCGTGACGACGAGCGTGACCGGGTTCAACCCGTTCTTCGGCACCTCGGCCGCCGCTCCGCACGCGGCCGCGATCGCCGCGCTGGTGCTGTCCGGCAACCCCGGGCTGTCCCCGGCGGACGTGCGGGAGGCGCTGCTCGCGACCGCGGTCGACATCGAGGCCCCCGGCGCCGACAACCTGACCGGCAAGGGGATCCTGCTCGCGGACAAGGTGCTGGCCTACACCGGCGCCAGCCCGCAGCCACTGGTGCAGGCGCAGGAACCGTCCGTCGTGCCCACTGACGGCGGCACCGCGCTCGACCCCGGTGACACGGCGAAGGTCCGGCTGCCGGTGACCAACACCGGTGACGGCACGGCGGTGTCCACGAGCGTGGTGCTGACCAGTCCCACGCCGGGCGTCACGATCACGCCGCGGTCGAAGGCGTACGGCACGATCAGCCCGGGGCAGACCGGGGTGAACGACTTCACCGTCACCGTGCCGGTGAGCCAGAAACTGGGGCAGCCCGTCGTCCTCGACGCGAAGGTCTCCTTCGCCGGGGCGTACTCGCCGACGACGACGTCGTTCTCGCTCCAGGTCGGCACGCCGTCGCCCGTCGTGCACGACTTCGCCTACGCGGGCGCGCCCGTCGCGATCCCGGACAACAGCCCGGTCGGCGCCTCGGTGTCGATCCCGGTGTCCGGGATCGGGCAGGCGTCGAAGGTGGCGTTGTCGGTCGACGGCACCACGTGCGGCACCGATCCCACGTCGACCGAGGTGGGTGTCAACCACTCCTACATCGGTGACCTGATCGGGACGCTCACGTCCCCGTCGGGGCAGAAGGCGACGGTGTTCCAGCGCAACGGCGGCAACGGGCACAACCTGTGCCAGGTCGTGTTCACCGACAGCGCGGCGACCCCGTTCGCGTCGGTGACCGGGCTGGACGCGCCGTTCACCGGCACGTGGCGGCCGGTCTCGCCGTTCGGCGGGATGGCGGGCACGGCGGCGGACGGCACGTGGACGTTCACCGTCGTCGACGCCGCGGGTGGCGACGACGGGTTCATCCGCGCGGTTTCGTTGCACGTCAACGGTTACGCGCAGCCGGCGAGCAGCACCACGCGTCCGGCGAACGTGCACCCGGTGATCAGCTCCGGCCCCGTCCGGCCGGTGTAGCCGAAAAGAGGCGGGGCCGCCACGGAACTCCCGTGGCGGCCCCGCCCTTTCGTCATTGCGTCAGCCAGTACCCGTAGGAGATGTAGTCCGGGTACGGGCTCAGCACCGGCCGCGGCTGCCGGACCTCGATGTGCAGGGTGTCGCTGTCGACGAGTTCGGCGGGAATCGTGAACGTGTACGTCTCCCAGGTGCTGTCCCTGCCCTCGCGCACCCACTTCCCGGCGGGCTTGCCGTTCACGAGCAGGTTCGCCTCGGGCACGGTGCCGTGCATGGCGACGCGGGCGGTCAGCGTCGCGGCGCGGCCGGGAACGGCGTTGTGGAGCGTGAACTCCTCGCCGCCCAGGATGTGCCTGCCGCTGTCGATCACGTCGCCCTCGCGCGCGAGCGAGGTGAACGGCTGCAGGCCGTCCTGAGCAGGCAGGAACGCGTAGTCGTGCGCCTTTTCGTCGGTGAGGTAGGCGACGTTGAGGTGGTCGCGCACGTCGCCGGGTACCGGGGCCGCGTCGCCGTTGTCCACCAGGCTCCAGTCCGCCTTCGTCACGGTGAACACGCGGAACGGCACCATGAGGAAGCCGCGCGAGTCCTCCGGCGCGTGCACGTCGAAGCTCGCCAGCGCGGGCTGCTCCAGGACGCCGACGTCCCGCATCGGCTTCATCGACGGGCCGGGGCCGGTGTCGTAGGTCGCGAAGTAGTCCGGCCGGCGCTCCGGCGGCAGGTGCCGCACCGCCTCGTACAGCGACCCGATCTCGTTGTTCGCCGCCTCCGCGAAACCGTTGGTGCCCAGGCCCAGCAGGTCGACGACGTGGTGCCCGCCGAGGTACGCCACCGCGCCGACGTCCTTGATCGCGATGGTGGCGTCCGGCGGCACGTTGCCCCTGAGGTACGCCGCGTAGGAGACGTCGCTCTCCCGGATCGCCGTCGCGGCGCGGGCGTAGCGCACCGACCAGACCGGCAACGCCACGACCGAGAACGCCAGCACCACGGCGAGCACCGAGTGCAGCGCGAGCCGTCGCGTGCGCGCACGGGCGATCAGCTGCGCCGCGCCGGTGCACCCGGCGACGACGAAGACCACGAACAGCGGGAGGAAGGGCTGGAAGTACCGCAGCTCGTGGAGGAGCGCACTGTCCAGAGTGGACAGCGAGAGCACGGCGCCGCCGAGCCCGGCGAGCGTCGCGAGCACCAGCGGCCGCAGGCGCCGGTTCAGCAGCAGGTACGCCACGCCGCCGAGGCACACCAGCAGGCCGCCGGGGAACGTGAACTCCTGGCCGGAGAAACCGAGGAAGATCCCGAACAGGGTGCGCAGGGTCGCGCCGGCCCTGTCGACGAACTGGCTGACGTAGAACTCGGGCTGGTCGTGCAGCAGGGACTTCGACTGGATGCCGTTGGCGGAGAACGTCCCGGTCGCCAGCTTGTAGAACGTCAGCTGCGCGACCCCGGCCACGGCGGGCAGCAGGCTCCACACGGCGCGGCGGACCGTCCTGGCGGGACCGGCGAGCCCGCGGCGCGTCCACAGCGTCCACAGCACGGCGCACGTGAGCGCGCACGCGAGGATCAGGCCCTCCGGCCGGACGAGCGCGAGCAGCGCGCCCACGACCGGCGTCCAGCGGAAGCGCGCGGCGTCCTGCTCGGTGACGAACGTGAGCAGCAGGCCGGTCACGAGCATCATGGCGAGGCCGACTTCCATGCCGCTCGCGGCACCCCAGGCGAGCGGGCCGGACAGCGCGACGAGCAGGCCGGCCCAGATCCCGGCCGTCCGGTGCAGCAGGCGGGTCGCCAGCAGGCAGGTCGACGCGGACGCCACGGCGAAGCAGCAGACGTTGAACCCGATCGCGAACGCGAGCAGCAGCGTGTGGTGGAAGCCGATCGCGTACGCCGCGCCGAGCACGAAGGCGTACAGCATGCTGCTCGCGCCCGCGCTGATGTCGTCACCGGTGTTGAACCGGAAGAAGTGGCCGGCGCCGAGCTGGCTGCCGTACTGCAGGTGGATGTAGACGTCGTCGAGCGGGCCGAACAGGCGGCCGTCGTTGAACGCCAGCGACACGAGGACGAAGCCGAGCCCGACGACCAGCGCGAGCGCCCCGGTCCACAGTGCCGGCGCGCGCCGAACCCCCCAGCGCCTGCCGGGGGTGCCGGTTCTCGGCAGTTCCCCCGCATCCGGTGAAACATCCACCACCTGGACCACGTTCCCATTCCTTTCCCGGCCGGAAAACGCGCGCGTCCCGGCACCGGGCCTGCGCGGCGTTTCGGCGGAACCCCCAGTACGTGCCGGACACGGCACAGCGGTGATCACCTTAGCGGGGGCCGTGAACGGCGTTCTGCCCGCATCCCTCTCGCTCGATAGGGGGAATTTCTCGTCAGTGGTCCCGAAAAAGTCACTTGCCCTTTTCGGTGAAGGGCCGCGCGCGTTTTCAGCCCCGCTCGGCGAGCCGCTCCAGCCAGTGCCGCAGCAGCGCGGTCTCCGGCCCGCCGAGCGGGCTGTCCGCGTCCCGCAGCAGTGCCGAAAGCTGCAGCGCGGTCGTCGCCACCGCCGGTTCGGCCGCCGGCGCCCGTTCCCCGTCCACCAGGACGGCGGCGAACACCGCGTCGCGCACCCGGGTGGACAGCCCGGGGTCGGTGTAGACGCCGGGCTGGCTCACGAGGTTGAGCGCGACCCCGATGTTGGCGGACATGATCGCCTGCGCCGCGCTCTCCACGCTCGTCCGCAGCTTCCCGGCCGCGGCACAGCGCTCGAGCACCTGCCGCAGGAGCCGCATCGCCTCGCGTGCCGCGGCGGGCACCTCCTTGAAGCTGGGGGAGTACATGAGCCGGTACACGGCGGGGTGGTCGAGGGCGAACGCCGTGTGCGTGTCCCAGCCGTTGTGCAGGTCGGCCACCGGGTCGGGTGAGCCCTCCGCCGCCCGCTTGGCGGCGAGGTACCGCTCGAACCCGTAGTCGACGACGGCGCTGAGCAGGCCGTTCTTGTCTCCGAAGAGCCGGTAGAGGACGGGTGCGCCGACGCCGACCGCCTCGCACACCGCGCGCGTGGCGATGTCCCGGTCGGGCGAGGCGTTCAGCAGCTTCTCCGCCGCTTCGAGCATCTGGGTGCGTGTGTCCATGGCTCCAGGATAGCGGCGTTACGGGTTGGCTGTAGCGCGAGTACGGGAAGCGTGGTAACGTCGCTAACGTCAGAACGGAACAACGTTACGGAGCAGTGGGATGAGCACGACACGAGTTGCGATCGTCACCGGTGGTTCGCGCGGCATCGGCCGGGCGGTGGCCGAGCGGCTGGGCCGCGAGGGGTACGCGGTCGTCGTGAACTACGCGAGCAAGAAGGCCGACGCGGACGAGGCCGTCGAGGCCATCGAGAAGGCGGGGGGACAGGCGTTCGCGGTGGCCGCCGACGTCGCGGACGAGACGGCCATGGCAAGCGTTTTCGACCAGGCGGAGGAGCGCTTCGGCGGCGTCGACGTCGTGGTGCACGCGGCAGGTGTGATGCCGCTCGCGCCGATCGCCGAACTCGACCTGGCGGTGCTGGACCGCGTGCTGCGCACGAACGTCCGCGGCACGTTCGTCGTGGACCAGCAGGCGGCGCGGCGGCTGCGCGCCGGCGGGGCGATCGTTAACTTCTCCAGTTCCATCACCAGGTTCCTGAGGCCGGGTTATGCCGCGTACGGCGCGAGCAAGGGTGCTGTGGAGGCGGCCACGGTGATCCTGGCGCGGGAGTTGCGCGGCCGGGACATCACGGTCAACGCGGTCGCTCCCGGCCCGACGGCGACGGCACTGTTCCTCGACGGCAAGAGCGAGGAGCTGATCAGCACGCTCGCCAAGGAGCCGCCGCTGGAGCGCCTCGGGCAGCCGGAGGACATCGCCGAGGTCGTCGCGTTCCTCGCCGGTCCCGCCCGGTGGGTCAACGGCCAGGTGCTCTACGCGAACGGTGGGGCGATCTGAGCCATGGGCAAGAGGATCCTGATCAGCGGAGCTTCGAGCGGGTTCGGCGCCCTCGCCGCGCGCGGCCTGGCGGACGCGGGGCACACCGTGTACGCGGGGATGCGTGACCTGCGGGGGCGCAACGCGAAGCAGGCGGACGAGGCCGCGCGGTACAGCCCGAACCTGCGGGCGGTCGAACTCGACGTCACGTCGGACGCGTCGGTCGAGGCGGCGGTGCGGACGGTGCTGGACGAGCAGCCGAGGCTCGAGGTCCTGGTGCACAACGCCGGCCACATGGTGACCGGCCCCGCCGAGGCGTTCACGCCGGAGCAGCTGGCTTCGCTGTACGACACGAACGTCCTGGGCACGCAACGGCTCAACCGCGCGGCGCTGCCGCACCTGCGGCGGGCGCGGGACGGGCTGCTCGTGTGGGTGGGCAGTTCGAGCACGCGGGGTGGTACGCCGCCGTACCTCGCGCCGTACTTCGCCGCGAAGGCCGGGATGGACGCGCTGGCCGCGAGTTATGCGCTGGAGCTGGCGAGGTGGGGGATCGAGAGCACGATCGTCGTGCCCGGTTCGTTCACCTCCGGCACGAACCACTACGCGCACAGCGGCAAGCCGGCGGACGAAGCGGTCGCGGCCGAGTACGAGACGTACTACGCGGGCCTGCTCGACGACCTGGCGCGGCGGATGGCGGAGCTGGAGCCGCCGGAGGCCGACGTGCGGGCGGTCGCGCAGGCCATCGTCCGCGTGGTGGGGATGCCCAAGGGCCGGCGGCCGTTCCGCGTGCACATCGACCCGTCGGACGACGGCGCGGAGGTGGTCAACGCGGTGGCCGACCGGGTGCGCGCGGAGTTCCTGCGCCGCATCGGCCTGGCGGACCTGCTGCACCCGCACCTGGAGCCACTCCACGTTTAGGCTCGGGCGCATGCGTTTCGCTTTCAAGACGAGTCCGCAGAACACCCGCTGGGAAGACATGCTGGCGGTGTGGCAGGCGGCCGACGAGATCGAGCTGTTCGAGTCGGGCTGGACGTTCGACCACTTCTACCCGATCTTCTCGGATCCGACCGGGCCGTGCCTGGAGGGCTGGGTGACGCTCACGGCGCTCGCGCAGGCGACGCGCCGGCTGCGGCTGGGCACCCTGGTCAGCGGGATCCACTACCGGCACCCGGCGCTGCTGGCGAACATGGCGGCGACGCTGGACATCGTGTCCGGCGGGCGGCTGGAGATCGGCATCGGGGCGGGCTGGAACGAGGAGGAGTCGGGCGCGTACGGCATGCGGCTCGGGCCGGTCAAGGAGCGCAGCGACCGGTTCGAAGAGGCGTGCGAGGTGCTCGTCGGCCTGCTCACCCAGGAGACGACGAGTTTCGAGGGGCAGTACTACCAGCTGAAGGACGCGCGCTGCGAGCCGAAGCCGGTGCAGCGGCCGCATCCGCCGATCTGCATCGGCGGGAGCGGGGAGAAGCGCACCCTGCGGACGACCGCGAGGTTCGCCCAGCACTGGAACTTCGTCGGCGGCACGCCCGAGGAGTTCGCCCGCAAGCGGGACGTCCTGCACCAGCACTGCGCCGATGTCGGGCGTGATCCGAAGGAGATCGTGCTGTCCAGCCACGTCCGCCTGGGCGAGGACGGCGACGTCGCGAAGGTGGCGGCGGACGCCGCCGCGCTCGGGGAGCAGGGCCTGGACCTCGCGATCGTCTACCTGCCGCCGCCCCACACCCCCGCGGTACTCGAGCCGCTCGCCGAAGCGCTCGCCCCGCTGGCGTGAAGACCCCCGGCTGAAAGGCGGTTGCCGGGACCCCTTAAGCTACGTGTCATCACCCCGCACGCGGGGCGATGACGGCCGGGACGTGGCGCAGTTTGGTAGCGCACTTGACTGGGGGTCAAGGGGTCGCAGGTTCAAATCCTGTCGTCCCGACGGTCGGCAGTCTGTTTACGCAGGTAGACGGGCTGCGATAGCTGAAGAACGAAGAACCGCCCCGGCGGCATGCCACATTCATGCCACACGGGGCGGTTCTCGTTTGTCACGCCGCGCGCCGATCCAGCAGGGCGGTACGCCGTGCGTCGAGCACGTCGGCGACCTCGTCCAGGCGGTCGGGGAAGAGGTGACCGTAGATGTTGAGGGTCACCGACGCGTCGGCGTGGCCGAGCAGGAGCTGAAGCACCTTGATGTCGGCTCCGGCCGCGATGGCGAGCGAGGCGGCGCTGTGCCGGAGCTTGTGCGGGGTCAGCCCCTCCACGTTGAGCTTGGCCGCCTTGACCGCCGCGTTGAACTCGCGCACCCGCCAGTTGTTCGCCCGCAGGGAGTGGCCTCGGGCGGTACGGAACACGAGCTCGTTGTCCGGCCGGTTGCCGATGACCCGTTCCAGCTCGGGCACCAGCGAGGCCGGGATCGGCACGGTGCGTCGCTTGCCGGTCTTCGGCAGGCCCTCGTGCTGGACGCCGTTGACCTCGTAGAAGGTGGTGGCGATTCGCAGGCGCCGCTTCTTCAGGTCCACCCGGCCCACTCGCAGAGCAGCAGCCTCACCCCAGCGCAGGCCGGTGTAGGCGAGCAGGAGGATCAAGGCGCGGTTGACCGCCGCCGAGGCAGTCGGGACGCCGTACTTGGTCTTCAAGTTCCCGGCGGCGTCGGCGAGGGCCTCAATCTGCTCGTACGTCAGATAGATGTGCTCCGCGTCGGGCCGGATCGGCAGCTTGATCCCCCGAGCAGGGTTGGTGTGCAAGCGGCTCGGTACGCACCACTCCAGGATCATCGACAGGACCCGGTAGGCGTGCCGGGTCTGTGACGGACCGAGACCGCTTCCCTCCTGCGCTTTGGGCTTGAGAAGCGAAGCAACCCAGGCGGCTATGTCTTCCCGGTGAACCGCGCTCAGGGGCATGTCGCCCCACTTCGGGTTCACGTGGTTGTCGATGATCCCCCGATACTTCCACCACGTCGAAGGCTTGACGTCGTGGCGCGATTCCAGCCACTTTTCTGCCATCTCGCTGACGGATACCTTGCTGGCAGCCGGATCGACGTACGTTCCCTGAGTGAGCGCCGACTCCAACTCCGTACGGCGGATCTCCGCCCGGGCCTTGTTGGGCGCCACTTCCGAGCGCAGCTTGCCGGTGCGGTCGTAATACTGGACGAGCCAACGTGAGGGTGGCTGCCTCCCCTTGCTCTTCGCCCGCTTGACGGCTTCCAGGTAGTCCTTCTTCTTGGTCCGGTCGTAGACCCATGCCCGCGCCATCAGGCAGCCTCCTGCCCGTCCAGCCAGGCGTCCACGTCGTCAGGTCGGTAGCGGACGTACTTGCCGACGCGGATGCCTGCGGGGCCGTAGCCCTTGGTGCGCCACTGGTACAGCGTGCCTTTGGGGACGCCGAGGTAGTCGGCGAGGTCGTCGATGGTGAGCAGCTTCTTGGTCATGACGGGTTCTCCTTGCGGTATTTGGCTTTCCGGTCATCGCGGATGCGTTCCGCGATCCCGGCGGCGAGTTCGGTTTCGGCGTCGTCGCGGTATCCGGCACCTTGGAAGGTCCAGTCGTTGACGACGAGCACGGTGTCGGGTTCGAGCCCGAGCCGGTCGAGGGTTTCGGCGAGCCGGTAGGCGCGGCGGTCGCCTCGGATGACTTTGAAGGTGGTGGAGTAGCGGCGGGACTTGGTGAGGAAGTGCCCGCGGAAGCCGAGCATGTGCGCCCAGCGGCGCAGGTGCAGCTCCGCGTACGGTTCGAGCCCACCGAGGTCCCAGCAGGTCTGGATCATGCGGCGGTGGTGCTCGGACACCGTCAGCCGCGCAATGTCCAATTCGGAGCGGATGGGGGTGTCGGCGGCTTCGGTTTTGCCGGTGCCCTTGGTGGCGTACTTGGCGATGTACGCGGCCAGGCGGGGTTCGCTGATCTGCCCCGCCTCGTCTTCCACCTCGGCAGCGGTGTCGGAGTAGATGCGCCGCACATCGACTTGGGCTCCCCAGCGGAGTGTCAGGATCTCGCCGCCCGGCCGGAACGTCTCGTACTCGACAGCAGCGGCAGCGGCGTACAGCGCGTCTTCCAGCAGCTCGGCCGAGGCCCATGCCGGGGGTGGGGTGTGGGGTCCTTCGGGGCCATCGAGCCGGACGATGGCGTGGAAGTGGACCAGGCCGCGCCGTTGGTATTCGGCCACCTTGCCGTAGGACACCCGCGCGGTGTCGGCGAACTCCCGGTTCGGGATGCCCGCGCGGCGGGCGAGTTCTCGGCGCAGACGCATGACGAAGCGCTGCCACAGCAGCCCGGCGTGGGCCTGCCACAGCACCGAGCCTTCGTAGTCGTAGGCGTCCGGATCAACCGGGGTCCCGAGACGCGGGTCCGCTTCGCGGTGGTGCTCTCCGCAGGTGCACGGTCGGACCCGGCCCCGGAGCGTGACCTGCCGGGTGTGGACCGGCCCGAACGACGGGGCGGTGAGGGTGAGGAACGCGCGGGGCCGGGTGGTGACGGCCTCGGGGACGCCTTTGGTGCCGCCGAGGAGTCCGGCGCGGATGAGGTGGAAAGCGTCGGCGGCATAGCGGTCGGAACAGGTGGGGCACACGGCGGCACGGCGGTTGCCGCACGGCACGAAGATCTCCCCACCAACGTGATACAGCACCCGGCCGGTGGTCTTGTCCTGGAGCTGATGGGCGCCCGCCAGCCGGATCGGCTTGGCGCAGCCACCGACGCCCAGGACTTTGGTTCGCCAGTCCGCGTAGTCGGCGGAGCGGAGGCGGTGGGTGATGCGGTCTTCCAGCGTCAGCAACGGAGACGGTTCCTTTCCGTGACATGACAAAGGGGCGGGAGCTGCGGTGGTGTGCCGTGCTCCCGCCCCTTTTCCGGGCAGGTGGTCAGACGGTGGAGTGGCCGTTGACCGTGGCCAGGTCGGCGACGATGCGGGCAGCAAGGTCGTCGGGGACCTTGACCACGGCTTGCACGTCGGCCGGGGTGAGTTGCCGTCCGGCCTGCCGGGCCTCGTTCGCGGCGGCGTGGATGCGCTCCGCCATCGGGGCCGGGAGCTTGAGGCGGGGCAGCACCTGCGCCGTCGTATCCGAGGCTGAGGCGGCCGGAGGTGCCGGTGCAGGCTTCACCGATTCCGGCTCGGGTGTCGGTCGTGATTCGGCCGGCGCGGGCTCGCGGTCAGCGGGTGCGCGGCGGAGGAGGAGTTTGACCACGACGAGGAACCCGAGGGCGGGCATCGCGGCCAGCAGCCACCCGGAGGGGGTGGGTTCGGCGAGGGCGACTTGGGCGGTCATCTGGATGCCGAACCCGGCAATGAGCACCAGCAGCGGGAACGTGAGTTTGCGGGGGTTGCCGCGCTGGTGGTCACGGCGGACCTCGAACCCGGCCACGATGGCGATGCCCTCGATGACCACGGCGTCGGCCCAGGCGAGCCACCCGGTCTGTCCGTGGTGGACAGCCCAGTCGTGGGTGTGGGTGAACCCCGCCGCCCCACCGATCCCACCCAGTACCACGGTGACCAGGACGCGGATGGCGTCGGTCAGCTTCGAGCTGTCCATCTTGGACATGGCGGGGTTCTCCCTTCGTCAGTAGGGTTTGAGGGCGGACCAGCGGTGCAGTAGCGCCCGGCCCTGGCGGGTCAGCCGGAGCGGGGCGACGGGGCGGCGGATGGCGCCGTGCAGACAGGAGACGGCCTCCCGGGGTGGGCAGCGCTGGACGTAGCCGCCGGTGAGGAGTTCGTGCACGGTGTCCTCATCGGTAGCCAGCCGCACCCGGTCGGTGTCCTCGAACACCACGATCCGGTCGGAGTCGTCCAGTGCCCCGTAGCGGCCCTCCTGGATTTCGGCGAGCACGTCGTGCGCCACGGTCGGGGTGACCGACGCCGCCCGGCGCGGTGACCGGGGCGGCGGACAGGCCCGGCCGGGGACGGGCGCGGAAACCGGCTGGGGTCCGAACAGGTCCAGTTGCCCGGGATCGGTGCGGCGGCCCATCACAGCCTCCGGTCCGGGCGCGGCGTGACCCACTCGGAGACTTCGTGCCGGTAGCCGGTGCCGTGGGCCCGCCACTCCCGGTACAAGCCCACGGTGACCGCGAGCCACACGACGGCGGTGATGGTGGCGGCGAGGGCGAAGCCCCAGAACCCGGTGAGCACCGCGTGCTCGATCACCAACGCCAGCAGGGTGAGGGTGGTGATTTTGGTCCAGGACCACAGGAAACGCAGCGTGAGCATAGGTTAGTCCTCTCTGTCGGGTCGGTGAGCGGGGCAGTAGACGTGCTGGTCGGTGGCCAGCCAGCCGGAGTGTTCGGTGATGTCCTCGTGCACCGCCCACCAGTCCGGGTAGGCGACCGGGTGGCCGGTAGGGAACTGGCCGCAGACCACGCAGCGCGGCAGGTAGACGGGCGTGACGGTGGTGATGCGGAACTGCACACGCCGGGCCAGGCGAGGGTCCAGACGGCGTGCGCCTTCGTCGGCCTCGGCTTCGGCGTCCGCACGGTTGCGGTGCAGCCGCCCCGAGTTCGGCGCGGTCCGCTTCGGGTTCGGGTACTCCACCAACACGAGGTAGTGCTCCGCGTGCAGCGTGTCCGGGTAGTTGATCGGGGCCATCACGCCACCACCCGGAGGTCAGCACCGCCGCGCCATCCAGCCCGCACGAACTCGACCGGCTCGTCCAGCTCGCGGTCATCCACGTAGGCGGCGCGCACGCGCATCGGGACGCGGGAGCGCTGCCGGATCACGTACCCGATACCGGCAGTGGCCGGGTCGTTCGGGATCTCGTCCGCGAGCGCACCCCGGAGGCGGGCGTTCTCCCCGAGCACCATGTCCACGTGCGCCGCGCTGGTGACGCGCAGGCAGATGCGGGTGGTGAACAGGTCCCGCACCGGCACCGTGTCCTTCGTGGGTTCCTGCACCAGGCCCACCATCGAGTGCCCGGTGGCGCGGCCCTGCGAGCCCACGAGGGCGAGCTGGCGGCGCAGGCCTCGGGCGACACTGGCGTCGCCGTAGGCGAGCAGGGCGCCCATCTCGTCGAGCACCAGCAGGTTGAGCGGCGTTACCGGCGAGGGGGTGATTTTGCGCTGTCCCTGTTCCGCCAGCATCCGTTGGGTGGCCTGCATGTCCTCCACGTACTCGTCGACCAGCTCAGCGGCGGCCTCGTCGGTGTCGGCGTAGCGGTGCGCGATCCCGGCGAGCGTGGCGAACTCCATCTGCTTGGGGTCGCACAGCCACAACCGCACCGACCCGTCCCGCACCAGCGGAGCCACACCCCGCAGCAGCGAGGCCACCACCGAGTTCTTCCCGGCCCCGGTCGCGCCAGCGGCGAAGATGTGCTGTCCCAGCAGCGGCAACCGCCACTCGCCGCCGTACTCGGTCTCCCCGACGTAGAGGTCGGTGAGGTCCACCGCGTCGCCGTCGTAGGGCATTTCCGGGGCCTCGATCACCTCGGTGAACGGCTCCGACCGCTCGACCACCAGCGCGAGCACCCGCGGCTTGACCCGCTCCAGCGCGATCCGCTCCACCTTCAACGCCTCGGTCAGCTCCGGCAGCTTGGCCTCGAACTGGCGCAGGTGCTGGCCGGGGTGCAGCCGCACGTACACCGTGTCCACGCTCGGCGAGTAGGACCGCACCCGCACCACCCGAGGGACCCGCATCTCACCGGTCTTGCGATGGGTGGTGTACAGGTCGCAGGCGATCAGGGCGTTACGCCAGCGCGGCCCGACGTAGGTGAGCCACCGGCGGCGCCAGGCGCGCATCCGGGGTGCGGCGAACCGGTCGAAGGTGTCCGGGTGCGCCCGATACCACGCCCCCAACCCGACGGCGGTGCCACCGAGGATGCCGCCCGTGGCAGTCCAGCCCAGCTCCACCCCGGAAGCCGTGACCGCTGCCGGGGTCAGGACCGCGCCGGGGTGACGTCCCAGCCAGGCGGCGGCCTTCATCTCCGCGCCCTTGGCGCGCTTGGAAAACTCGGTACCCATCGTGGTGTTTCCCCTTTCCAGGCATGAAAAAAGGGACCGGCTGCACCACCCCATGTCAGGGCGGGAGCCGATCCCCGTGTCGAGAATCTGTCGTGGTGTTGTCTAGTCGCGGATGGCGGCGCGGGAGTCCGACAGCGTCACCGTCAGCCGGGCAATCGCCTTCGCTGTCCGGTCGTGGTGATCCTTGAAGCCCTCCCGGCGAGCCGGGATACCGCGCATCGAGCGCTTGAGCTGGCGCATCGCGGCGTCCACCGCCTCAATCGCCCGGTCCACCTGATGTGCCATGTCAGACCCTCCAGTCCCGCGACACCAGCTCGGTCTCGTACTTCTTCGCCGCTGCCCGCAACCGCTCCAGCGCGTCCAACGCCTGCTGCCGGTAGCCGGTGAGTTCGTCCTGAGTCGCGACCGTCCACCCCGGACCCTCGTGCCGGTCGTCAACCTTCTCGATCAACGGGGTGAGCCCGTCCATGGCCTCCAGCACCAAATCCATCGACGTCACGAACGCGCTATAGCGCTCCTTCGCCCGTCGGTTCACCGCCTGAATCTGCATACGCGCTCCCTCTGCCTTCTATGAATCAGCCGCGCCAGTCCGCCCGACGGCTTACGTTAATTTCTTTTTCAAGTTTCGCGGCGGTTAGCCACTCTTCGTCCCACGGCGGTGGGTCCCTCACATAGATTTCGACCAGCAACATCGCGATGATCGCCGAGTCGCGGTCAAACGAGCGCCCGGGTAGCCAGGAAACTTCCCAGCCTTCCGGGGTCAGTTTGGCTGTGTGTTCGGTCAGAGTGCTCCACGCCAGATCGCCACCGGTGTAGACAGCCATAGCTGTCTCACACCTCCCACTGGCACGAGCACACCCGGCACGTCGCGATGCGTGTCGTCGCCAGGTACCAGTCACCGTGACCGTTGGGGCAGGTCATCACGCACCCCGCTTCGGCCCGTACGGATCGAACGTCGACAACCCACCCGGCGCGCGGGAGTCCTGGTCGTCGTCGATATCGATCCACAATTCCCTGTTCCGCATTCCTACCTCCCCGAGGCGTTGTGGTAGAACCCCAAAACCCCCGGAAAACAGGCCGGGGATCAAGGCGCGCCACCACACATAGGCGCGTGTTTTTGGCATGGATCGGCCCACTCTGTAATTGACAATCAGCGATAAGCGCACTGGCCCGACTCGAACGGGCCGCCGCCCACACGGGCAACGCTCCAGGGCGTTGGTTCACCAGGAACGGGGCAGTTCCCAGCGGCCGGTCACCCACCGGCGGGCTACCGGCTACGCGGCGGAGGACAGGCCGCGCTCACCGGCAGGCTTGAGCCCCAGCGCCCGGAACGACAGACCCGAACGGTCACCCATCGCCCACGCCGACACCGTCGCGTCGATCAACTCGACCCGCATGCCCTCCTCGAACTCCTCCGAGGGCTCCGTCGCCAGCGTCACGCGGATCTCCTCACCCTTGCCCGCGCGCTGCCCCTCCCGCGCAACCGGCTTCGCGAACAAGGCCACGACGTACTGCTGAACGCCGTTGTGGTCGGTCGCCACCACCAACTCCTTGTTCTCGTTCTCCCGCATCTTCAGCGTCGGCGCCTCCGTGATCGTCAGCTTGAAGCCGCTCAGGTTCACCGGGATGTTCCGCATGTCTCTCGTCCTCCTGTGGGAACTGTCGTCCTGTGTTCCTGTGTTCCAGTAAACCATAACACCCGTACAGTGCGCTACCCTTCACCTGAGGAAAGGTGGACACGATGCCGATCAACGACGCCAGCGGCGTCTCCCCGTCGTTCCAAGTCGCCGCTGACCTGCGGAAACGGATCAGCCGGGGTGAATGGAAGGTGGGGGAGAGGCTGCCGGGAGCGCGAGCCCTGGCCGACGAGTACGGCGTGGCGTTGACGACGATCGTGCG
Organism: Amycolatopsis sacchari; assembly: GCF_900114035.1. GTDB lineage: Bacteria > Actinomycetota > Actinomycetes > Mycobacteriales > Pseudonocardiaceae > Amycolatopsis_E > Amycolatopsis_E sacchari. Next base: position 147,685 of record NZ_FORP01000005.1, read on the forward strand.
CGCGACGGACGAGTTGCGCGAGCAGGGGTTGGTCGAGACGCGACGCGGCACCGGCAGCTACGTCGCCCAGGCACCCGCCGTTCTCCAATGGGACAACGACCGCTACGTGCGAAGCGCCAGCCCCGGCGCTGCCGCGACAGACCCCTTCGATCGCGTTGACGCGTCCATCTGGACTGAGGCCGCGCCGGAACACATCGCCCGACGCCTGAAGATCGAGTCAGGCGCGAAGGTGAGCGTGGTGCGGTACGTGTGGCACGTGAACGGGCAGCCGGTCCAGGTGAGCACTCAATGGGAGCCGCTTGCCCTCACGGCTGGCACGCCGATCGAGACACCGGTGGACGGCACGAAGGGAAATCCTAGTGTCGCAGAACGGTTTCGCTCGATCGGGATCACCGTGACGACAATCGAGGAACGGACACGAGCCCGCATGCCCGATGCCGACGAAAGCAGAGCGCTCCACATTGGCGCGGGTATTCCCGTCGTAGATATCGAACGGACGCACCTAGCCGGAGACCTGCCGGTTGAAACGGCGGACATCATCGTGCGAGCCGACCGAATCGTGCTCACCTCGACCCACACCCTCCAAACCGAAGGCGGAAGCGACCAGTGAAGGTCATCAGCGTCATCACCCCTGTACACCCGCCAAGCCTCAAGTACCTCATGGAGGCGTACGACTCGCTGCGCGCGCAGGAACTCCCGTCCGGCTGGCAGTGGGAATGGCTTGTCCAGGCGGACGGCGAACCCGACTTGCTCACCGGGCAGCTACCCGACGACGCGCGGGTGCGACCAGGCCACAACCGAAAGGGCGGCCCCGGTGTCACACGATCCGTAGCCGCGGGACGCGCCCGAGGCGAGCTGATCAAGACGCTCGACGCGGACGACATGCTGCTGCCCGGGGCATTGGCGCGCGACATCGCAGCACTGGAGGGTGAACCGGCGATCGGATGGACGACCTGCAAAGCCCTGGACCTCATGCCGGACGGTGCCCGGGTCGGCTTCGACGACGACCCCGCCGAAGGCATCATCCAGCGCGGCACGGTGCTCCAGTACTGGAAGACCCACGGCTACCGGTCCTGCGTCCACGGCGCCACGCTCTGCATCCGCAGCAAGCTTCTGCTCGCACTTGGGGGGTGGTCCCCGCTCCCAGCGTCCGAAGACACCGGTCTCGTCCTTGCGGCCAACGCTGTCTCACGCGGGTACTTCATCGCCACCCCTGGTCTGCTCTACCGCAAGTGGCCAGGACAGGTCACCCAGGCACCAGCACACTCCGATCCCGAGGAGTACGCGATCCGCATGCGCATGATCGGCGACCGCGCGGAAGCCCTCATGACCGTGATCGTTCCCGGCGAGTAACCAGCTCCCAGTGAACAGCGCACATGCCGTGTTCAAAGTTTCTCTACTTGTTCAAGGCGGCCCCTGCGGGGCCGCTGATCTGGCCCTCATCCTGTCGAACCGCCAGGCGCGGGCGTGCGGCTGGCGCCGGTCCCGCGCGGCGGTTCGACGGAGGCCAGGCGGCCCCACAGCCGCCGCAAAGGGAGAAGAACATGCCCTCGCCGGGCAGGCAATACCGCTAAGTTTAGGCGAGTTTCCGCAGCTCAGAGGCGTTTGGAGGCGTCGCCCACAGAGCGGTCACACCCCGACAGAACAGTTGCCTCAATTGAAGATTCCCCTCAACCGCAACGGCGACTGTCTCAAGTGGAGAACCGCCTAACCGGCGGGAACGACTGAACAGAGCCTCCGGTAACGCCCTGACCAGGTAAAACGTACTAACTTAGCGGTATTGCCCGGATGGCCGGCCTCCGCGCCGTCGAGAACGGCTACTCGCTGGTCCGGCAGGACTACGTCGGCTGGTCGGCGGCGTTCGACAGCCACGGTCGTGTGCTGTCCACCCAGAACACCTTGGTGGACCAGGAGTTGTGGCTCGTCGACGTGCCGGTCCACGGCGTCACCACGCCCTACCGCGTGATGGGGGACGCCGTGGCCTGGCTCTGCGTCGCGGGGGCGGTCGTCCTCATCGGATTCGGCGTCTTCCGGCGCCGTCCTCCGGTCGCCCGCTAGCCGTCCACAGTGGACAACGAAAGGCCGTCGATGTACCTCACCCAGTCGCTGCACCGGGCCGTGCGGCAATCGCCCGACCACCCGTTCACCGTGTACGGCGAGCGCACGCACACGGCGCGGCAGACCTACGACGTCGTCTCCCGCATCGCGGGCGGGCTGGCCGCGCTCGGCGTGCGCAAGGACGACCGGGTCGGCCTGCTCTCGCCGAACACGGACCGGTTCTGCCAGGTCGCGCTCGGCGTCGCGTGGGCCGACGCGGTCGTCGTGCCGCTCAACACCCGTTGGAGCGGCAAGGAAAACGCCTACGCGCTCGACGAGGCCGGCGTGACCGTCCTGTTCGTCGACGACGCCTTCCTGCCGGTCGTGGCCGAGCTGCGGGAGCGGGTGCCGGGCCTGCGCACGGTAGTCCACTGTGGAGACCGCCCCACGCCCGACGGCGTGGTACCGCTGGCCGGGTTGCTGGCGGCCGAGCCGGCCGAGGACGCGCACCGGCGGGGTGACCAGCCGGCCGGGATCTTCTACACGGGAGGCACGACCGGCTTCCCGAAGGGCGTCGTGCTCGGGCACCGGCAGCTCGTCCTCGCGGCCATGGGCACGCTGATGGCGCAGCGCAGGGTGCCGCACGGCGGGGCGTGCGTGCTGGTCGCGCCGGCGTTCCACCTCGCGGGGTTCGGGTCCTGGATCGCCGGCATGCTGACGGACGCGACCGTGGTGCCGGTCCCCGTGTTCGACCCGGCCGGGGTGCTGCGGGCGGTCGAGCGGCACCGGGCGAAGCAGATCATGCTGGTGCCGACGATGATCCAGCTGCTCGTGGACCACCCCGGCGCGGGCGAGTTCGACGTGAGCAGCCTGGAACTGCTGGCCTACGGCGGTTCCCCGATCTCCGAGGCGCTGCTCGTCCGCGCCCGTGCGGCGTTCCCGTCCGCGCGGTTCGCGCAGGCGTACGGCATGACGGAGTTGTCGCCGACCACGGCCGTCCTGTGCGACGAGGACCACGACGACCCGGTGCTGCGCAGGTCCGCCGGCCGCCCGGTGCCGTACTCGCGGGTGCGGATCGTGGACGAGGCGGGCCGAGAGGTGCCGCCGGGCGAGGTCGGCGAGATCGTCGTCGCCGGTGACCACGTGATGCTGGGGTACTGGAAGAAACCGGCGGAAACGGCGGCGGCGATCCGGAACGGCTGGCTGCACACCGGCGACGGCGGGTACCTGGACGAGCGCGGCTACCTCTTCGTCGTCGACCGCCTCAAGGACATGATCATCAGCGGCGGCGAGAACGTGTACTCGACGGAGGTCGAGAACGTGATCGCGCAACACCCCGCGGTGGCCCAGGTCGCGGTGATCGGCCTGCCCGACGACGAGTGGGGCGAACGCGTGCACGCCGTGGTGGCACTGGTTCCGGGCGCCACCCTCACCGTGGGAGAGCTTCGGGAGTTCTGCGGGCGGGAGATCGCCGGCTACAAGTGCCCGCGCAGCCTGGAGATCGTGGAACGGTTCCCGATGTCGGCGGCGGGCAAGATCCTCAAACGGGAACTGCGACGTGCTTCGGGGAACCAGGCACCGGGATGATCTCAGGGGAGTCCCCGATGCGCCGGGGCCAGCGGAACCGGTTGAGTGGGCGGCCGTAACGGACCGACGACCGACAGGGCTTCCGCCATGAAAACGACCGTCGAATGGATCAGCGTCGACGAGCGGCTTCCGCACGACGGCGCCGCGGTGTGCGCCGCGGTGACCGGCCGCTATCCCCCCGACGAATACGATCCCGAACCGGGCGAGGGCCTCGAGTTCTGGCTCGTGCTCCCGATGTACTTCCGGACGGTTCATCCGGTCGAGGAGACCGGTGAGATCGTCGAAAACTGTTTCGTCGACCCGGACTACGTGGTCCGCCTGCCCTTCGGCGGGGAGAGCGACGAGACGGTGACGCATTGGACGGCACTGCCGTGCCTGCCGGGCACGGACGTGCACCAGATCCTCGGCGAGGGGGTGCGACCGGCGCTGCACGCCGTGCGGTCCTGAGGAAGGCCTCGCACCCCCCGGCCCGGGATCAGGCGGTGAACCCCCCGTCGATGTTGAGGCTGGAGCCGGTGATGTAGGCGGCCTCGGGGCCGGCGAGGTAGGAGACGAAGGCCCCGACCTCGGCCGCGGTGCCGTACCGGTCCGTCGCCATGACGCCGAGCATCGACGGTGCGAGGGGCCCGTCGGCCGGGTTGGCGTCGGTGTCGATGGGGCCCGGCTGGACGTTGTTGATGGTGATCCCGCGCGGTGCCAGTTCACGCGCGAGGCCGCGGGTGAGGCTCTGCACCGCGCCCTTGGTCAGCGCGTACACGGATTGCCCGGGGAACGGCGTGCGGTCCGCGTTGATGCTGCCGATGTTGATGATCCGCCCGCCCTCGCCGAGGTGTGCCAGCGCGGCGCGGATCGCGATGACCACGGACCGGACGTTGATGGTCAGCATCGCGTCGATCTCGTCGATCTTCAGGTCGGTGATCGGGCCGAAGCTGCCGACACCGGCGTTGTTGACGAGGATGTCCAGACCACCGAACCGCTCGGCGGTCTGCGCGACGGCGGCCTCGACGTCCTGCTCGTGCCTGCTGTCGGCGTGGATCGGGTGCGCGACACCCCCCGTCGCGGCGGCCACGGACTCCGCCTGCTCCCGGGCCTGGGCGTAGGTGAATGCCACCTTCGCGCCGTCCGCCGCGAGCCGGGCGACGATCCCGGCGCCGACGCCCCTGGATCCGCCCGTCACCAGTGCGGTCTTGCCCTCGAGCGGTCGCGTTGCCATGCGGGTGTCCTCCTCGTGAATTATGGAATGTCCGCTCAAATACACACCGGGACGCGTGCGTTTGTCAAATTTGAGGGATCGCTCCATAACTGGTAGGGTCGGCGCCGTGGCGAGGCCGAGGAAGTTCGATGAGCGGGCCGTGCTCACGGCCGTGCGGGACAGGTTCTGGCGCCGTGGTTACGCGAGCACGTCGATCCAGGACCTCACGGACGCGACGGGGCTGGGGACGCAGAGCCTCTACGGGGCGTTCGGCAGCAAACGCGCGCTGTTCCTCCGGATCCTCGACGAGTACTGCGCGCGCCAGGCCGCGGGGCTCGAGGCCGCCCTCGACGAGGACCCGAGCCCGTGGCACGGCCTCGCCTCGGCCGTGGTGTTCGAGGACGGCGGCCGCATGGAGCTGCCGCCGCAGGGCTGCCTGATGGCCAACAGCGCCGCGGCGCTGAGCGCGCAGGACGAGGGGGTCCGGGCCCGCGCGTGCCGGTCCTATTCGGGGACGCTCGAGCTGTTCGCCGGGCGGATCAGGGAGGCGCAGGAGAGCGGCGAGATCGACGACGACCTCGATCCGGAGGCGACCGCGCGGGCGCTGATCGCCGTCATGCAGGGGATCGAGTTCCTGCACAAGGCGGGTATCGGCGAGGAGGAGTTCCAGCGCGCCAAGACGGCCGCGCTGGAGATGATCGAGCGCGCCGTGGGCCGCTGACGTGACGACGATCGGCACCCAGATCCGCGTGCTGGACACCAGCAAGTACCTGCCCTGGCGTGACGGCGCCATCGCCGTCAACCGCGACGAACTCGCCCCTCACCCGCCACGGCCGAGGCGGACAGGAGCGTCGCGGCGGCGAGGCTGCCCCACAGGGTGACCGGGCCGCGCGCCGCGAGGGCGGTGATGACGGCGGGGGAGACCGCGAGGCCGAAACCCGTGGAGAGCTGGAAGCGGGCGAGGGCGCGGCCCAGGAGGTGAGCCGGAGCGACCGCGGTGACGAGTGCCGTGGCGCTGCCGGCGTAGATGATCTCGCCCAGCGTGCAGACCACGGACACCGCGGCGACGGCCGGGGCGCCCCAGCCCGACGTGACCGCGAGGAAACCGAGGTAGGACACGGCGAGCACGACGCCGCCGAAGGCGAGCACGGACCGCCGGGAGAAACGGGACAGCAGGACGGTGACCGGCACCTGCAGGGTGACCACCAGCACCGTGTTGGCCACGAAGACCGCGGCCGACCACGCCGGGGACGCGTGCAACTGCGTCACGAGCACCAGCGGCAGCGCGATTTCCGGAATGTTGAGGCAGAAGACGTAGACGACGTTGGCCGCCAGCAACGCGGGCATCCGCGGGGCCGGACCGTCCGGGGAACGCCCGGCGCCAGGAGCGGCGCGCAGGTGGACCGACCACGCCAAGGCGGCCGCGGCCAGGTAGGCGAGCCCGGTGACGACTGCCAGTGCCCGCAACGCGCCGGTGCCGCCCGCCAGGAACGCGGTCGCCAGGAGACCACCCGCGCCCAGGGCGGCGTTGCGCAGCACGCGCCCCGCGGCGAGCGCGGCGTCGCGTTCGCGGCCGTGCGCGATCGTCGCCACGACAGCCGCGTGGGCGGCCGGCCACACGGCATTGCCGACGCCGAGGAAGAGCGCCGCCGCCGTGAACAGCCAGACGTGTCCCGCCGGGGTGACCAGCAGCAGTGCCACGCCCAGCACCCGCACCAGCATCGACGCCGCCACGACCGTGCTGCGCGCGCCCCGGTCCAGCCACCGGCCCACCGCCGGCATGCACCCCAGTGCCACGACGACGCCGGCGGTCATGGCGGTGCCGGCGACCGGCGCGGACAGCCCCAGCACGGTCACGCCGTAGAGCAGCAGGAAAGGCCGCAGCAGCCCGGTGCCGAGCGCGTCCACGGCCAGGGCGACGGCGTAGCGGGGGCCACCGGAGGCGCGGACGAGGACACGCGGCTGGATCTTCGTTGCCATGGCGCCCACCGTGCGCCCGGGCACCGGGGAAGCCACGTCGATTGACGACCACCGTCAATCGACGCCGACGCGGGCCGTACTGGCGGTGAGAATGAGGGGGTGACGTTGAGGATCGACATCGGCGGCGTGCCCTCCGGTGGGCTGCGGTTCGCCGCCTCGCCGTTGGCCGAGCTGACCGCGATGCTGCACGTGCTGGCCGAACCCGGGCACCACCCGCAGCTGGCGGGCTGGGCCGCGAACGTCTGGGCGGGGTTGCGGCCGGAGCTCGCCGAGCGGCTCAAGGAGGCGGAGTTCCTCTGGCGTTCCTCGCGAGCCGACTTCCTGGTGCCCGCCCGCCCCCGGCCGACCCTCGCCGGGGAGCTGGACGAGGTGGACCGGCTCGACGACGAAACCTACGCGACCGCCGCGCTCATCACCACGTGCGGCAGCAACCGTGTCCACTTCGGACTGCCGTCACCGCTCGCCGACGCGACGGCGCGCGAGCGGGCGCTGGACCTCGCCCAGGCCCGGGGCGCGCTCCAGGAGGCCTTCGCGGAACGGCTGCTCGCGGATCCGGCGGCCGTGCGGGCGCGCGTGCGCCAGACCCTCGAATGGTGCGGCGAAGCCTTCTTCGACGCCGCCTGGGCGGACGTCACCCCACGGCTCGCCGCCGATCTGCGCCTGAAGAACGACCTGCTGAAGCGGAAAGGCATCGGCGCGGCGCTCGCGTCGATCTCCGGCGCCGTCGCGCTGGCGCCGGACGGCAACGGCATCGTCGTCGACAAGCTGCAGGACAACGCGACCACCGCCGGCGACTCCGGGGTCACGTTCCTGCCCAGCGTCTTCGGCCGCCCGCACATCGTGGCGGTCCACGCGCCCGGGTGGCAGCCGGTGCTGCAGTACCCCGTCACCGAGGCGGATGTCCCGGAACCGGTCTCGCTGGAAACGGTCACGCTGCGGCTGGAAGCGCTGGCGCACCCCGTGCGGCTGCGGCTGCTGCGCACCCTGGCCCGCGGCGCGCACACCACCGGCGAGCTGGCCCACGCGTGGGAACTCACTCCGCCGGAGGTGTCCCGGCACCTCGCGGCCCTGCGCCGCGCGGGCCTGCTCACCGCCCGGCGGCAGGGCCGGTACGTCCGGTACACGGTGAACGTGCCCGACCTGACGGCACTGGGCGCCGACCTGCTCGCTGCCGTGCTGCGCTGAGTGCGGCGCGCGCGTCAGCGCTGGCCTGTCGTCGGCCGCCTCCGTGGCCCGCGCGCCTCGCGCGCGTCAGCGCTGCCCGGGTGCCGCGGGTTGCCGGAGCAGGTGTTCGACCAGGCGTTCCTTGGCCAGGGCGAGGTGACGCCGGTAGGTGCCGTAGGGCACGCCGAGGCGCCGGGCCGCGGCCTTGTGCGTGCGGGAGGCCGAGATGTACGTGGCGGTGAGCGCTTCGTGCGCCCTGACCCCGGCGGGGTCGACCAGCAGCGCGTCCAGCGCCTTGGTGATGGCGCCACGCAGGTCCGTGACCGGGTCCGGCGAACCGGGCGGAACGAGGTGCGAGCGCAGCAGGACGTTCGTGGCGAACTCCCGCGGCGTGTGCCACGTGCGCAGCGCCTCCAGCACGCCGTCCTCGAACGCGGCGCGCGGCAGGTCGCCGTCACGCTCGTCGCCGGGCCAGGTCGCGACGGGCGGGGCCGTCGCGCGGGCCCGGTGCCGCACCCACTGTTCCACGGTCTGCCGCCGCCAGTCCCGGCCGAAGACGTGCTGTTCCCGCCCGCCGACGTCGACGACCGCGACCTCCCGCAGCCCGGCCGCGGCGAGGTAGCGCCGCCAGCGCTCGCCGTCCTCGAAGACGGTGAAGGTGACCGCGCGCCCCCTGGTCCTCATCTCCTCCGCGATCGTGCGCCTGCTGATGAGGTCCATCAGCGGCGAGCGGCGCTGGTACCAGCCGGGGTGCACCGCGAACCGCCGGATGCCCAGGTGCTCGCCGGGGCCCAGCGGAGCGGCCGCCGCCACCAGGTCCCAGACCACGTCGATCACCGGGTCCGCCGCGCGGTCCTCGGGCAGCGGCGCGCCCAGCCGCAGGATGGCCATGAACGCCACCGGCGTGGTGGAGCCCGCGTAGCGGTACACGCGGAACGCCTCCGGCTGGCGGCGCACCCAGTGCGCGACCGCGGCCGCCGACTCCGGGCCCTCGGCCTCCTCGGCCATGCGCAGCACGCCGGGCACGTCCCCGGCCCGCAGCGGGGCGTCCTCGACGTGGGGATGCGCGCGCCAGTCGTAGGGGTCTTCCGGACCGCCCTGGTCCCGGAAGAGGAACATCCACTCCGCGGCGCGCAGCAGCGCGTCGTCCTCGGCGGCGGCCCGCACCGCCCGCAGGCCCGCGAGCGAGATGCGGACGCGGACGTCGTCGTAGCGCTCGGGATCCCGCCAGCGCAGGTCGGCCTCGAGCGTCGCGCGCACCGCGTCGTGCGGGTACAGCCCTTCGGGGGTGGCCTCGATGTAGGGCTGCTGGCGCAGCCACGAGAACAGCGCCGTGGTGTCCTCGTCCCCGAGCACGGCGCGCAGCAGCGGCTCGCGCGTGACGTAGGCCTGCGCGACGACCTCCAGTGCCCGCTGGTGGACGGTGCTGGGCAGGTCGCCGACCAGCCGCTCGACGAGGGTGGTGAGCACGTCGCCGGTGGGCTGCCACGGCGCGCCGGGCGCCGCGGGCACGGACGCGGCCAGCGACAGCGCGAGCGGGCTGCCGCCGGCGAAGGCGACGAAGGCGCCGCGTTGTTCGGCGGGGACACCGCGCGCGGCGAGCAGCGCGTCGGACTGGGCGGCGTCGAGCGGCCGCACCGCCAGTGCGGTGAACAGCTGCGCCCACCCCGGGTCCAGCGACCACTCCACGTCGGGGGCGACCCTGCTGGCCAGCACCACCACCGCGTTCTCGGCGAGCCGCAGCAGGAAGGTCTCCCGCAGCCACGCCTCCAGCGGCTGGCACTGCTCGAAGGTGTCGATGAGCAGCACCGCGCCCGGGTCGGTGCACGCCGTGGCCGCGGCCTCCTCCAGCCGGCGCGGATCGGCGTCGACGAACCGGGCGTCGACGTGCACGACGGTGCGGCCGGCGAGCCCGGCCCGGCGGGCGGCGTAGCGCAGCAGGGAGGACTTGCCGATGCCGCCAGGGCCGTGCAGGTACGCCACGAGCGGCGCGTCCGCCGCACCCGAGAGCATCCGGTCGAGCGCCGCCCGCTCCCGTTCCCGGCCCACCAGTGCCCCGGCCCGTGCCGCGGCCAGGCGGCTCGCGAGTTCCGTCGCGCCCAATCCGGCTCCTCTCGTCGGGATCCATCTTGCCGCCGGAGATCGGGCCGGTGAAGCGCGTGGGTGGGCAGTGTTGGGCGTGACTGAGCACCGCGGGACGTGGATATCGGGCAGTGCGGTGACCCAGGGTCGCGGGTAGGAGGACGGCGCCGCCGTCCACGGACCCCGAGGACCGCCATGAGCATCCCCTACCTCGCGCAGCGGGAGGACCAGCAGCAGCTCGAGTGGATCGGCGGCGGCGTCTTCAGCGTCCTGCTCGACGCCGAGGCGACCGGCGGGCAGCTGACCGTGGGCCGCTTCGCCGTCAGCGAGGGCGAAGCGCCGCCGTTCCACCTGCACAACAACGAGGACGAGGTCTTCCTGCTGCTGTCCGGTTCCGCGCTGGTGTGGGCGGGCGAGGAGGAGCACGAGCTGGGGGAGGGCGGGATCGTCTTCCTGCCCCGGCGCATCCCGCACAGCTACCGGATCACCTCGGAGAAGGCGGACCTGCTGCTCATCGCGACCCCGGGCGGGCTGGAGAAGATGTTCCGCCACGCGGGCCGTGACCTGCGTGAGCCGCGGCCGGAGGGCTTCGAGATCACGCCGCAGATGCTCGCCGAGGCCGCCGAGCTCGCGGGGAACGTCGTCCTCGGCCCGCCCCGCTGACGGGCGTGCCCCACATCACTTTGCTTCGAATTCAAAGCAAGGTTAGTGTTCTTGCCAGGTGCTTCGAACTCGAAGCAACAACCAGGAGAGTGAGAGTCCGATGAAGGCGATGCGTTTCTCCGAGTACGGCGACCCGGGTGTCCTGCGGTACGAGGACGTCGAGCTGCCCGTCCCCGCCGCCGGGCAGGTCCGGGTCCGCGTCACGGCGACGTCGTTCAACGGCGTCGACGGCAACATCCGCGGCGGGTTCATGCAGGGGCCGATCCCGGTGGAGCTGCCGCACACCCCCGGCATCGACGTGGCGGGCACGGTCGACGCGCTGGGCGAGGGGGTGGACGGGCTCGCGGTCGGGGACCGGGTGATCGGTTTCCTGCCGATGGACAAGCCCGGCGCCGCCGCCGAGTACGTCCTGGCCCCGGCCGAGGTCCTGGTGCCGGCGCCCACGAGCATCCCGCTGGCCGACGCCGCCGCGCTGCCGGTGGTGGGGCTGACCGCGTACCAGGCGCTGTTCGACCACGGCAAGCTGACGGCCGGGCAGCGGGTGCTGATCAACGGCGCGGGTGGCGCGGTCGGGGGCTACGCGGTGCAGCTGGCCAAGCGGGCGGACGCGCACGTGATCGCCACGGCCAGCCCTCGCACCGGCGAGGCGGTCAAGTCCGCGGGTGCCGACGAGGTCATCGACCACACCACGACGGACGTGCTGTCCGCGGTGAGCGAGCCGGTGGACGTCGTGCTCAACCTCGCCCCGGTCGCCCCGGAGCAGCTGGCCGCGCTGGTCGGCCTGATCCGCCGGGGCGGGGTCCTCGTCAACACCACGGTGTGGATGCCCGCGCCGTCGGACGACGAACGCGGGGTGCGCGGGATCGACCTGTTCGTGCGCAGCGACACCGGTCAGCTGTCGCAGCTGGTGGAGCTGATCGACCGCGGCGAGCTGCGGGTCGACGTCGCGCGGCGGGTGCCGCTGGCCGAACTGCCCTCGGTGCACGCCCAGGCCGCCGCCGGTGAGCTGGCGGGCAAGGTCGTCATCACCGTGGCTCCGGAAGGCCGCTGACCATGGCGCTGAGCCTGGACCCGGAGATCGCGGAGGCGCTGGCCCCGATGGCCGGCGCCACCGCGCCCGCGGTGGGCGACGTCGCCGCGCGCCGCGCGCTGTGGGAGCCGATCATCGGCGCCGCCTCGGCGGCGCAGCCGATCCCGGACGACGTCAAGACCACCGACTACCACGCCACCGCCGGGGACGGTGCGCGGATCACGATGCGCTGGTACACAAAGGACGGTGCGACGCCGGGTCCGGCGGTGCTGTTCTTCCACGGCGGCGGGTACATCTTCGGCCACATCGACCTGTTCGACGGGCCCGTCTCCCGGTACGTGTCCGCCAGCGGCGTACCGATGCTGTCGGTCGAATACCGCCGTGCGCCCGAAAACCCGTTCCCGATCCCGCTGGAGGACGCCTACACGGCGTTGACCTGGCTGCACGAGCACGCCGCGGAACTGGGCGTCGACCCCGGTCGGATCGCGGTGATGGGCGACAGCGCGGGCGGGGGCATGGCCGCGGGGCTGACCATCCTCGCCCGCGAGCGCGGTGGCCCGGGGATCGCCCGGCAGATCCTGATCATGCCGATGCTCGACGACCGCACCCCTCCGCCGGACCCGCACGTGGCGCCGTACCTGCTGTGGTCCCACGAAGACAGCCGCACCGCGTGGCCCGCCCTCCTCGGCGGCTCGGCGGACGTGCCCGCCACGGCGGCACCGGCGCGGCTGGCGGACGCGGCGGGCCTCCCACCCGCCTACATCGAGGTCGGCCAGCTCGACCTCTTCCGCGACGAGGACACCGCCTACGCCACGAAACTCAGCCGGGCCGGGGTGCCGGTGGAGTTCCACCTCCACCCCGGTGCGCCCCACGAATTCGACTCGATCGCCTTCACCGCTGACGTCTCCCGGCGCGCCGTCGCCGACCGCGTCCGGGTGCTCAAGTCGATCTGAGCGGGGCGGGCCGCCGGTTGACTCGCCGCCCCGATCGCGTTACGTTTCGGGAAAAGTAACACGGCAAGCGGGAGGGCGGCATGGCGAACCTGGCCACCGTGCTGGACGTCTCCGCCGGGCGCTTCGGCGCGCGGGAGTTCCTCGTCGCGGGGACGCGTCGCCTGACGTTCGCGGAGGTGTCACGACGGGCGGCGGCGCTGGCGCGGCGGCTGGTGGATTCCGGGGTCGCACCCGGGGACAAGGTGGCGCTGTCGTGCCCCAACGTGCCGGAGTTCACCATCGCGTACTGGGCGGTGCTGCGGGCGGGCGGTGTGGTGGTGCCGCTCAACATCCTGTTGCGCGCCAGGGAAATCGCCTACCACCTGGAAGACTCGGACGCGGTCGCGCACCTCGTGCACGACGACCCGCGCCTCGTGGGAACCGCGCGCGAAGCCGGCGGCCGGGTCTGGACCATCGGTGCGGACGAGGCGGGGGAGACGACCTGGTGCGGCGAGCCGCTGACCGGTCCCGCCTCGTTCGCCACCGTGCCGCGCGAGGACGGCGACACCGCCGTCATCCTCTACACCTCCGGCACCACGGGACGGCCCAAGGGCGCCGAACTCACCCACCGCAACCTGCGGCTCAACGCGCGCGCGGCGGAGTCGGTGTACGAACTGGACCCCGCCCGGCCGGACACCCACCTGCTGGTCGCGCCCCTGTTCCACTCGCTGGGGCAGACGTGCGTGCAGAACGCGTCCACCGCCTGCGGCTCCAGGATCGTGATGCTGCCCAGGTTCGACGCCGCCGAGGCGCTGCGGCTCATGCTCGACGAGCACGTCACGATCTTCGCCGGGGTGCCGACGATGTTCTGGGGGTTGCTGCGGGCGCTCGACGACCTGCCGGAGGGAAAGCGCTTGCACGGGCGGCTCCGCGTGGCCGCCTCAGGTGGGTCGGCCCTGCCGGTCGAGCTCCACAGGGAGTTCGAGGCCCGGTTCGGCGTGTCCATTTTGGAGGGTTACGGGCTGTCCGAGACCTCGCCGATGGCCAGCCACACCAGGCTGGGTGAGCCGGTCCGCGCCGGGTCCATCGGCCGTCCCGTCGACGGCGTCGAGATGAAGCTGATCGCGGACGACTGGTCCGACCTCCCGGGCGAACCGGGGACCGTCGGTGAGATCGCGATCCGCGGGCACAACGTGATGAAGGGCTACTACAAACGGCCCGAGGCGACGGCCGAGGCCATCCGCGGCGGCTGGTTCCGCACCGGGGACCTGGCCCGCAAGGACGCCGACGGCTGCTACTACATCGTCGGCCGGTCCAAGGACCTCATCATCCGCGGTGGCTACAACGTCTACCCGCGGGAGGTCGAGGAGGTGCTCATGGAGCACCCGGCGGTGTCGCTGGTCGCGGTGATCGGGGTCCCGCACCCCTCGCACGGGCAGGAGGTCAAGGCCGTCGTCGTCCCCGCCGAGGGCCACGAGGGCGTTCGGCCCGAGGACCTGGTGGACTGGAGCCGGAAGCAGCTGGCGGCCTACAAGTACCCGCGGATCGTCGAGTTCCGCGAGCACCTGCCGATGACGTCCACCGGCAAGATCCTCAAGCGGGAGATCTCCTGAGCCGTCTCCGCGTCAGCGGGCGCGGCGCAGGTGCGCCAGGAGCGCTTCGTTCACCGTGTCCGGGGCCTGCTGGTGCACCCAGTGCCCGGCACCTTCCACGACGACGGTGCGCAGGTCCTCGAACGCCCGCGCGCCCGGTTCGGACCGCATGAACGTGGTCACCGGGTCCTCGCTGCCCGTGACGAACAGCGAAGGCTGCCGGAAGACCCGCTCCGGCGCCGCCTTGGTGTGGCGCCAGTTGTCGTCGATGTTGCGGTAGTAGTTGAGCCCGCCCGCGAAACCCGTGCGGCGGAACTGCGCGGCGATCCTGCCGAACATCTCCGGCGGCAGCCAACCGGGCGGGCACACGGGCGTGCCGGTGTCGAGGAGGTCGTAGCGGTCGCTGAAGATCGCGGCCAGTGCACGCTCGACGTCGCGCATCAGCAGTGCCTCGGCGGGACCGGCTTCCTGGAACCGGATCTGGTAGAACTGCTCGCCCCAGCGGGCGCGGAGGATCCGGGTCGGCGGGGCGGGCGCGGGCGCGGTGTACGGCACGCTGAAACCGGCGAGCGAGCGGACGGCGGCCGGGTGGTCGAGGCCGAGCTGCCACACGCACGCGGCGCCCCAGTCGTGGCCGACGAAGTGGGCCGCGTCGGCACCTTCGTGCTCGAGCAGGCCGATCAGGTCCAGCCCGACCGTGCGCAGCGCGTAGGCCGATCGTTCGCGGGGGCGCGAACTCCCGCCGTAGCCGCGCATGTCGGGAGCCAGCACGCGAAAACCCGCCTCGACGAGCACGGGGATCTGCAGCCGCCAGGTCAGTGCGAGGTCGGGGAACCCGTGCGCGAGCACGACGAGCGGGCCTTCACCCGCCGCGGTCACCGCGAGCTCCACCCCGTTCACCCGCCACAGCTCGGGCTCGATCGCGACCGTCATCGTGCCGCCTGGTTGAGCCGCACCAGCATCTTGCCGACGTTGGCGCCGGACAGCAGGCCGAGCAACGCTCCGACGGCGTTTTCGAGGCCGTCCACCACCGTCGTGGGCGGGTCGAACGAGCCGTCCTGGAGCCAGCCGCGGGCGAGCGCGATCCAGCCCGGCCAGCGGTCCAGGTGGTCCAGCACGATGAAACCCCGCAGGGACAAGCGTTTTCTCGTGATCAGCGCGAGGTTGGCAGGGCCGGGCACGGGTTCCTCGGCGTTCGCCTGGGACACCGAGCCGCACACCGCCACCCGGCCGCCCGTCCGCAGCGCGTCGAGAGCGGCCTCCAGCTGGTCCCCGCCCACGTTGTCCAGGTACACGTCGATCCCGTCGGGCGCCGCGGCGCGCAGGGCGGGCCCGACCGGTCCCGCCTTGTAGTCGATCGCCCGGTCGTACCCGAGTCGCTCCACCAGCCTCCGGGCCTTCTCCGGCCCGCCGGCCGACCCGATCACCGTGGCGGCGCCGAGGTGCCGGGCGACCCGGGCGGCCACCACGCCGACGGCACCGGCGGCGGCCGACACGAAGACGACGTCGCCGGGGCGCACGGGTGCGAACTCGCTCAGCGCCAGGTACGCGGTGAGGCCGGGCATCCCGAGCACGCCGAGGTAGTCCGAGCCGCGGACGCCCGCCGTGTCCACGCGATGGGTGTCTTCCGCCCGGACGACGGCGAAATCCCGCCAGCCGCTGTGGTGCCACACGACGTCCCCCGCACGCAGCCCCGGGCTCCGCGACTCCACGACCGTGCCGATGGCGGCGCCGTCGAGCGGAGCGCCGAGGGCGAACGGCGGGAGGTAGGACGGCACGTCCCGCATGCGGGCGCGCATCGAGGGGTCGACGGACATCCAGTCGTTGCGCACCACCACTTCTCCCGGCTCCGGGGCGGGCACGGCGCGCTCCACGATGGTGAAGTCGGCCGGGGACGGCACTCCCACCGGACGCGACACCAGGTGGACTTCTCGGCTGGTCGTGGTCATCGGTTCCTCCACTGTTACATCTTCTTGAACGTAACACACCTTGCGGCCGGGCGTTGTGAGCTGTTACACATGTCCACACGTAACACAGGGAGGGAGGGGCAACGATGCCCACCACTGCCAACGGAATCCACTACGAGGTCCGCGGCGACGGGCCGCGGACGATCGTCCTGCTGCCGGGCTTCGGGTGTTCGATCGAGTGCTGGGCCGGGGTGGCCCCGCTGCTCGACGGGTACCGGACCGTCCTGGTGGACCTCCCCGGGCACGCGGGCTCGTCCGGCGCGCGGGCCGACGGGAACCTCGCCCGTCTCGCGGACACCGTTTTCGAGGCCTGCCGGGAAATCGGGCTCACCGGTTTCGCCGTGGCCGGGCTGTCGCTGGGCGGTGCGATCAGCGTGCGGATCGCGCTGGACCACCCCGCCGAGGTGGAGGCGGTCGTGGGGGTCATGCCGTGGAACGCGGGCGGGACTTCGCCGGGTGACCCCGTCATCGAAGCCTTCTACGCCGCCTTCGGCGACCTGGACACGATCACGGCGGGCGTCGCGGGCATCTCGCACGACCCCGCGAAGACGACCGACCTGGTGCGGACCATGCCCACGGTCACCGAGCAGATGTGGCGTGGCTGGCTCGGCGGCGGCGTGTACACGAGCATGGCCGACGAGCTGCCCGGGTTGCGGGTGCCGCTGCTGTACCTGGTCGGCGGCAAGGACGTCGTGGTCAACCTGGAGAAGCAGATCTCGGACGTGCGGCAGGTGCCCGGCGGCAGGCTGGTGCTGCTGGCCGACGCCGGGCACCTCGCGTGTTACGAGACGCCCGAAGTGGTCGCCGCGGAAATGCGGCAGTTCCTCGGGGCGCCAGCGGTCGCGGCCGTGTGACGCTCAGGAGAGCAGCCGCCGGATGGCCGTCCCGACCTTGGTGGCGTCCGGTTCACCGCCGGTGATGAGGTCCACGTAGCAGAACGACTCGGCGATGCGGACCACGAGGTAGGCGAGGTCCTCGAGCGGGAGCCCGCCGGGCGGGTCGGGCAGCTCGTCGCGCAGCAGGCCGGTCACGTACGCGATGAAGTTGTGCTGGAGCTCGCTGCTGCGGGTCGTCAGGATCCGCAGCGCGATCTCGCCCTCCTGCTGCAGGAACGTGCGCATGTACGGCGCGTCGAGCACCGCGGCGATGAACCCCTCCAGCGTGTCGGCCACCGCGTCGACCCCGGTGGCCGCGGTGCGTTTCCGGCAGCGGTCGAGGGTCGGTCTCGCCAGCGACCAGTTGACCTCGCCCAGCAACCGGTCGCGGCTGCCGACCCAGCGGTTGAGCGTCATCCGGCTGACGCCGAGCTCGGTGGCGAGCGCCTGCATCTCGATGCGGGTCCCGCTGCGGAACTGCCGCCGCGCCAGCTGGACCGCGGCGTCCCGCCCCTGGGGCGCGGGCGCCGCGTCGCGCTTCGAGGCGGCGTGACGGGGCGCGGCAGGCATGCACCGCAGCCTAGTGGGTGCGCCGTCCGGTGGGGCTCGGCACGCCCGGGAGACGCGAACGCGGGCACCCGGGCACTGGCCGGCGTCCGGGTGCCAGGGGGAATAGGCGTTCCCTATGGACCCTGCTGCGATTTCGTCTTTGCTTCGCGTTCTTTTCCGGACTTAGCCTGGGGAAACCGGAGAACGCAAGGGAAAGGAAATCGTGCATGACCACGACCGAAAACGGTTCCGCAACCCGGGAACTCGCCGGAAAGCGGGCCGTGGTCACCGGTGGTTCCCGTGGAATCGGGGCGGCGATCGTGCGCCAGTTGCTGGACGCGGGCGCCGAGGTGCTCACGACGGCCAGGTCCGAGACGAGCACCGTGCCGGAGGGCGCGTCGTTCGTGGCGGTCGACGTGCGTACGCGCGCCGGGATCGAGGAACTCGCCGCCGCGGTGGAGGAGCGGCTGGGCGGAGCGGACATCGTGGTCCACAACGCCGGGGGCGCGGGGCCGCACCCGGGTGCGCTGGCCATCCCCGACGAGGAGTGGCTGAACGCGCTGAACCTGAACTTCCTGGCGTCCGTGCGGCTGGACTCGTTGCTCGCGCCGGGGATGCGGGAGCGCGGTTCGGGGGCGATCGTGCACGTCGCCTCGGCGGCCACGCCCACCGTGGCCCCGCCGTGGCTGCACTACACGACGGCGAAGGCGGCGCTGGAGAACTACAGCCGCGGCCTGGCGCTGGAGCTGGCCGGGTACGGGGTGCGGGTCAACATCGTGTCGCCGGGCCGCACGGAGACTCCCGGTGGGGTGGCGAGGCGGAAGGAGTGGTCGTTGATGACGGAGGGACCCGGGCAGGACGTGACTTCGCCCCCGCTGGGCCGGGACGGCCGCCCGGACGACATCGCCAACGCCGTTTTCTTCCTCGTTTCCGAGCGGGCGAGCTGGGTCACCGGAAGCACGCTCGTCGTCGACGGCGGCGAATACCCCAAACACTGAAAGGCGCGCACGTGTACCGCGGCAAAAATGTGGTGATCACCGGCGGAAGCAGTGGAATCGGCTTCGGGGTGGCGAAATTCTTCGTGGCGGGTGGCGCTCGGGTGGCGATCACCGGGCGTTCGCAGGCCACCCTCGACGCGGCGCGGCAACAGCTCGGCGAGAACGTGGTGACGGTGCGGGGTGACGTGGCGTCGCCGGCGGACCTGGACGAGATGGCCGACCGGGTGAAGCGCGAGCTCGGTTCGGTCGAGGCCTTGTTCGTCAACGCCGGGATCACGAGGTCGTCGCCGTTCGAGTCGATGACCGAGGAGGTGTACGACGAGCTGTTCGCGATCAACGTCAAGGGCGCCTACTTCACCGTGCAGAAGCTCGCTCCGCTGCTGAGCACGGGCGCCGGCGTCGTCCTCACCACCTCGGCCGCGAACGTGCAGGGCATCGAGGGGGCGAGTGCCTACGCGGCGGGCAAGGCGGCGGTGCGCTCGATGGCCCGCAGCCTCGCCCGCGAGCTCCTGCCGCGGGGGATACGGGTCAACGCCGTCAGCCCCGGCCCCATCGACACCGAGATCCTGGAGAAGGAGATGAGCGCGGAGGACGCCGCGGCGTTCAAGGCGCAGGTGGTCGCGAACAACCCGATGCAGCGCTTCGGCGGCCCGGACGAGATCGCGCGGGCGGTCGCCTTCCTCGCCTTCGACGCGACCTACACCACCGGCGCCGAACTCGCCGTGGACGGCGGTGCGACGCAGCTGTGACCAGGGAAACGGTGCTCATCACCGGCGGGACCAGCGGGATCGGTCTCGCCACCGCGCGGCTGCTGCACGAGCGCGGTGCGGAGGTGCTGGTGACCGGCCGGAACCCCGAGACGATCCGGGCGGCCCGGGCTGAACTCCCCGGCGAGGTCGAGATCGTCGAGGCCGACATCGCCTCGCTCGCCGACACCGACCGCGTCATCGCCGCGGCGCGTGACCGCTTCGGTTCGCTCACGGGAGTGTTCCTGAACGCGGGGGTCAACAAGGCGGTGCCGCTGGGAGAAGTGGACGAGGACACCTACGACGAGGTGTTCGCCGTCAACGCGAAGGGGCAGTTCTTCTTGCTGCAGAAGGCCTTGCCCCTCCTGGCGGACAACGCGTCGGTGGTGTTCACGGTCGGCATCGCGGCCACCCGCGGCCTGCCGGGCGCGAGCCTCGGTGCGGGCAGCAAGGGGGCGTTGCTGGCGATGGTGCCGTCGCTGGCGGTGGAGCTGGCGCCGCGCGGGATCCGGGTCAACGCCGTGAGCCCCGGCCCGATCGCGACGCCGATCTGGGCCAAGTCCGGGATGCCGGCCGAGCAGGTGAGCGCGGCCAGGGAGGCCGTCGCGGCGGGGGTTCCGCTGGGACGGCTCGGCGAGGCGCGGGAAGTCGCTGCGGCCGTGGCCTTCCTGCTCTCCCCGGACGCGGGCTACATCACCGGCGAGAACCTCGTCGTCGGCGGCGGCACCGGCCTGCGGGTCTGACCGCGGCGGGGCCTTCACGGGGCGGGCGCCAGCGCCCGCCCCGCTTCTGCGAAGACCTCGCGGATCCAGCGGTGCTCCGGGTCGTCGTCGTGCATCGGGTGCCACCACAGGGCTTCCACGAGCGGCACGGGCTCGAAGGGGCACGGCAGGATCCGCACTCCGTCCACACCGGACAGCAGCCGCGCCACGTGCCCTTGGAGCAGCCCGATCCGGTCCGTGCCCGCGACGAGGTGGGGGACCGCGAGGAAGCTCTCCACCACGGCGGTCACCCTCGGCTCGATCCCGAGCGCCTGCAGCTGCCGGGCGACCGTGGTGAACGCGGTCGCCGACAGGTAGGTGAACACCCACGGCAGCTTCCGCAGGTCGTCCATCGTCAGCGCGTCGCCGACCTGGTCGTTGCTCTCACCGACCACGCACACCCAGGAGTCCGCGAACAGGTCGGCGTGCGGGACGCCGCGGAGGTACCCGTGCGGCAGCATCATCCCGTCGACGTGCCGCAGGCTTTCCGGCGCGTTGTCCACAATGGACGCCGTGCTGGGCTCGAACCGCAGGCGCACCCCGGGTGCGCGTTCGTCGAGGATCCGGCCGACCGCGGCGCCCAGCACGGCCACCACGTAGTCCGAGGCGGCGACCCGGAACTCGCGGCCCGAGGTGGTCGGGTCGAACCCGGGGTGCGCGCTGAACGCCTGCCGGACCCCGATGAGCGCCGCCTCGGCGCGGGGGCGCAGCTGCGCGGCCAGCGGGGTCAGCTCGTAGGCGTTGCCCTTGCGGACCAGCAGCTGGTCGCCGAAGTGCCGCCGCAGCCGGGCCAGTGACGAGCTGAGCGCCGGCTGGCTGAGCCCGAGCCGGGCGGCGGCCCTGGTGACGCTCTTCTCCCGCAGGAGCATGTCCAGGGGGACAAGGAGGTTCAGGTCCAGGTTCGTGAGGTTCACGGTCGCCCTCTCCTTCGCCGTTGACGCGCGGACGCGGAGGAGTCTACGCTAAAACCAGAATCAACATTCTAAATCTTGTTTCTACGGCCACTGGAGGTCGCTGTGCACTTCTCCGCGTTCCTGACCACCCGGTCCTCCGGTCCCGCCGACGACCGGCCCGTCATCGAGGCGATGGTCGACCACGCGGTGGAGGCCGAACGGCTCGGGTTCGACGCCGTCTTCCTGCCTGATCACCACTTCACCGGCTACGCGCCGCCGGCCAGCGACCCGATGATGTTCGCGGCCTACCTCGCCGCGAAACTGCCCCGGCTGCACTTCGGGTTCTCCGTGCAGACCATCCCGCTGCACCACCCGGTCCGCTTCGCCGAGCGGCTCAACCTCATCGACCAGCTCACCGACGGCAAGGTCCTCGTCGGCACCGGCAGCGGGACCACGCCGGAGGAGATGATCGGGCTAGGTATCAATTACAAGGACACCGCGCAGCTGTCGGTGTCCAATCTGGAGCTCGTGGAACGCTTGTGGGCCAAGGAGATCTCCGACCCGCCGATCGAGTTCGACAACGGGCACTACCGCGGCTCGGTCGTCTCGCGGATCGTGCCCGCGCCCTACTCGGCCGGCGGCCCGCAGCTGATGTCGGTCGCCGCGCGGCCGTCGAGCACGCAGCGGGCGGCGAGCAAGGCCCAGCCCGCGTTCATCCTCGCCTTCACGCCGCCGACGATCGACGACGGGCGGCCGCTGGAGCACCTGCGCCGCTACTTCCAGGCCTACCGCGAAGCGCTGGAGGCGGCCGGGCACGACGAAGCCCGCGTCGCCCACGCGCTGGAGTGGACCACGCACACCTACCAGCACGTGCACCTCGCCGAGACCGACGAGCAGGCCGAGGAGGAGCTGCAGCTGCTCATGGAGCAGTACCAGGAGGCGATCGAGCGCGAGCACGTCGCGAACCTCGCCGCCGAGCGGATCACGGGCGTGACGCTGCCCCCGCCGCCGGACGCCCGCAAACCCGGCTACCAGCGCACCTGGTGCCTGTGGGGCAGCCCGGAAACCGTCACCGAGCACCTGCGGGAGATCCAGGGCATCGGGATCGGCAACGTGCTCGGCGGGTTCCTCGGCGGGCCGCTGACCCCGGAGCGGGTCGCGCTGGGCCGTCAGTCGATGGAGCTGTTCGCCACGCGCGTCATGCCGCACTTCCGGGCGGCGGCGTGACCGGCGCGCTGGATCCGGCGCGCAAGGCGGCGCTGACGGCCGGGGAGACCGGGTACCGCACCCCGGCCGAGCCCGCCGTCGGGCTGCGCCCGGTGTACCTCGTGGACGGTCCGCTCGGCCTGGTCAGCCCGACCTTCGACGAGCGGGACACGTCGCTGCTGCTGCCGAGCGGGATCGCGCTGGGCGCGACCTGGGATCCGGACGTGGTGCGGTCGGTGGCGGCGGCGGAAGGCTCGGAAGCCCGCAGCCGTGGTTTCGACGCCGTCTACGCGCCCAACCTCAACCTGGCCCGCACCGGGCTTTCCGGCCGGACGTTCGAGATGCTGTCGGAGGACCCGTTGCTGGCCGGGGTGCTCGGCGCGGCGTTCGTCGAAGGCCTGCAGGGACAGGGCGTCGCCGCCGTGCCGAAACACCTGGTGTGCAACGACACCGAGACCGAGCGCCAGCGGATGAGCGCCGACGTGGACGACACCGCCCTGCGCGAGGTGTACCTGCGGCCGTTCGAGCACGCCGTCCGCGCGGGAGCGTGGGCGATGATGACCGCCTACAACCGGCTCAACGGCACGCCCTGCGCGGCGCACGCCGAGCTGCTGGCGATCGTGAAGGACGAGTGGGGTTTCGACGGAATCGTGATTTCCGACTACTTCGCCCTGCACGAGACGCTCGGGCCCGCGCTCGCCGGGCTCGACCTCGAAATGCCCGGTCCCGCCATCCACTTCGGCGCTCGCCTGGCCGAGGCGGTGGAACGCGGGGACGTGCCGAGGGAGAGGCTCGACGACGCGGTGACGCGGCTGCTCCGCCTGGCGCGCCGGGTGGGTGCGCTCGACGGGAGCAGTCCTCAGGTCACGGCGCCGGATGTGCCGCCGCACGAGGTGCTGACCGACGCGGCTGTGGCGTCGTTCGTGTTGTGCCGTAACGAGGACGAGCTGCTTCCGCTGGCGCCCGGGACGCGGCTGGCGGTCATCGGGCCGAACGCCGACCGGCCCTGTTACCAGGGCGCGACGTTCGGCCGCATCCGTCCCGAAGGGGGCGTGACGACGCCGGTGGAGGCGTTGCGCAAACGCTTTCCCGTGAGCTACGAGCGGGGTGTGGACAGCGTTCCCGCGGTGTCGCTCGGCGCGTTCGATGTGTCCACTCCGGACGGTCAGCCTGGGGTGCTGCTGGAGCACTTCCGGGACGGCGAACTCGTGTTGTCGGAGGTGCGGGGGGATAGCGCTTTCATCTGGTTCGGCCACGTGCCGGGGGTCGGTGCGACCACCGGGCCGGGCGTGCTGCGCCTGACCGCCGTGTGCACGCCGACCGCCGACGGGCGGTGGACGTTCGCGGCGGGCGGGTCCGGGACGACGGTGCTGTCGGTCGACGGGACGGTGCTCGCGTCCCGGCCCGCCCCGGCCCCGGGTGACGTGATGGGGCAGGTCGCCCGTGCGGAGACGACGGGTGCCGAGGTCGAGCTACGGGCGGGACAGCCGGTGACCGTGGTCGCCGAGATGACGTCGGCGGGCAGCCGCGTGCAGGCGTTGACGGTGACCTGTGCCCCGCCGCCGGTGCCCGGTGCGCTGGCGCGTGCCGTGCGAGCGGCGGCCGAGGCCGACGCGGTCGTCCTCGTGGTCGGGGACGAGCTGGAGACCTCGCGCGAGAGCCGGGACCTGGAGTCGTCGGCTTTGCCCGCGGCGCAGGTGGAGCTGATCCGGGAGGTGTGCCGCGCCAACCCGCGGACCGTGGTGGTTGTCAACGCCGGGCGCCCGGTCGACGCGCCGTGGGCCGGTTTTGCGGGTGCGGTGTTGCAGGGCTGGTTCGCCGGCCAGGGGTTCGCGGACGCGCTGGCACGGGTCCTCGCGGGCGACGACGAACCCGGCGGCCGTATGCCGGTGACCGTCCCACTGCGCGACGAGGACCGTTCCACGCACGGCGAGACGCTGGACGCGGACCTGCGCCGGAACTACACCGCCGCGGAGCCGACCGGCTACCGGCACCTCGCGCGCACGGGCACGCGGGCGCGGTTCGCGTTCGGCTCGGGGTCGGGCTACACGACGTTCCACTTCGGACCGTCGCGCTGGGACGGACGGCGCGTCCGGCTCGACGTGACCAACACCGGTGCGCGGCGAGGTCGTGAAGTGGTGCAGGTGTACGTCCGCGCCCCGGGCGAGGCGGACGCGCGGCTGGCGGGGTTCGCCGGGGTGCGGTTGGCGCCGGGGGAGACCGCGGAGGTGGAGGTCGTGCTGGAGGGGCGGGTGTGGCAGCGGTGGCGTGAGGGCCGGTGGCAGGTGCCGCCGGGCAGGCACGAGGTGCTGGTGGGGCGCTCGGCGGAGGAGGTCGTGGAGGTGCTGGAGCACGAGGTGTGATGGTGGGTGGCGCCGGGGAGGCCGCGGCAGGTGTGGAGCGTGATCGCGGAGGTGTGACTGGCGCGGGGTTCGCGGGGGCGGAGGTCGTGCTGGCGGAGCGGGTGTGGCAGCGGTGGCGTGCGGGCCGGTGGCAGGTGCCGCCGGGCAGGCACGAGGTGCTGGTGGGGCGCCCGGCGGGGGAGGCCGCGGAGGTGGAGGTGGTGTGATCGGGCGGGAGCCGGGGCGGTGGTGGCGTGAGGGGCGGTGGCAGGCGCCGCCGGAAAGCGCTTCACCGCCGCGTCCCCCCGTCACCGCGCCGTCGTTTTCCCGCCAGCTTCGCCTCCGCGGCGCTTCTACCGTCGTCGCCGTGGATATTGATCTCTCGCCGGCCCGGCCGGTGCTCCGCGCGCCGGTGGTGGGGTTCCTGACGCTGGCCGCCGCGGTGGGCACCGCGACCCTGTACCCGTTGCAACCCTCGATCGCGGAGGTCGCCGGGTCGCTGGACATCCCGGCGGCCGTCGTCGGCTCGGTGCTCGCCTGCGGGCCGGCCGGGTACCTGGCCGGGCTCGCGGTGCTGGTCCCGCTGGTGGACCGGTTCCCGCCGAGAACGGTGGTGGCCGCGCAGTTCGCCGCGCTCGCCGCCGCCTTGGCGCTGGCCACTGCCGCCGGGTCAGCCGTGCTGCTCGGGCTCGTGCTCGCCGTGATCGGGGCCGGCTCCGCGGTGGGGGCCCAGCTGAGTTCGGTCGCGGGACGCTTCGCCGAGCCGCACCGCCGGGCGACCGTGCTCGGCGTGGTGACGTCCGGGATCTCCGCGGGCATCCTCGCCGGGCGGATCGGTGGTGGCTGGCTGACCGGGATGATCGGCTGGCGCGGCATGCTGCTGGTGTTCGCGCTCGCGTGCGCGATCCTCGCGCTCGCCGCCCGGTGGGCGCTGCCCGCCACGCCCGGCCGCACCGGTTACCTGGCTACGTTGCGCGGGGTGCCGGGGCTGTACCTGAGGTTCCCGGCGTTGCGGCTGGCCGCCGGGCGCGGCGTCCTGTGGTTCTTCGCGTTCTGCGCGGTGTGGGCGGGCATCGCGGTCGCGCTGTCGCAGCCGCCGTTCTCGTACTCGCCGGAACGGATCGGCGCGTACGCGGCAGCCGGGCTGCTCGGCATCGTCGGCACCCGGATCGCCGGGGTGTGGACCGACCGCATCGGCGTGCGGCGGGTCATCCTCATCGGACTGGCGCTCGCCGCCGCGGCTGCGTTGACACTCGGCCTCTGCCTGCCGAACACGCCCCTCACGCTGGTCTGCCTCGGCATGTTCGACGCCGGGCTGTTCGCCGCGCAGGTGGCCAACCAGAGCACCGTGCTCGCACTCGACCCGGCGGCCCCTGCGCGGTTCAACAGCGCCTACATGGTCGTCTACTTCGTCGGCGGCACCCTCGGCACCGCGGCAGGCGCGGCCGCGGTGGGCCGGTTCGGCTGGATGGCAACCGCGGTGGTGAGTGCCGCGGCGATCGTGGCTGCCGCGGGGATCACCGCAGCCAGCCGGGCCGGGGCCGGGTGACGCCCCCGGCGCGGCCGCGGTGGGCCGGTTCGGCTGCACCGCGGCCGCGGTGGCGAGTGCAGTGGGTCACCGGCCGGAGCCCGGTGACAACCCCGGACCCTACAACCCCGCCGCGATCTCCGTGATCGCCCGCAGGGACGCCAGCGACTCCGTCGTCGGGAGGTACTCCAGGCCGAACGGGCCCGCGTAGCCCAGCTCGCGCAGTTCCCGCAGCCGGGCCGCCCAGTCGACCGTTCCCGTGCCCGGTTCCGTGCGGTCCGGCAGGTCTGCGATCTGCACGTGCGACACCACGTCCATCGCACCGGCCAGTTCCCGCGCGGGCTCCTCGCCCATCTGCAGCGAGTGGTACGCGTCGTAGAGCAACGCGAGCCCGGGAGAGCCGACCGCGCGCACCGCGGCAATGCACTCAGCCGTGGTGTCGAACAGGGTGCCGGGGTGGTCGACACGCGTGTTCAGGTTCTCCAGCACGATCGTCACGCCGTGCTCCGCCGCGATGTCCGCGCCCGCCTTCAGCGCTTCGACCACGATGCCGTGCTGCACGGCCCGCTTCATGTACGGCAGCCCGACCCCGGAACCGGTCACGATCCGGGTGCAGCCCAACCGCCGCGCGGCCTCGACGGCGGCGCGGACGTGGCCGGTGAACGCCTCGTGCGTACCGGCGTCGGCGAGGGTGAGGCGTCCTTCGACGAGCATCGTGTGCAGCGTCGAGCCGGTGTCGGAAAGCGCTTTCTCAATGCTGTCGAGGTCCTTGTCGCTGTGCGACCAGATCTCCACGACGCCGTAGCCGTGGTCGGCCGCCGCGCGGATGCGGTCGCCGAGGTCGTCACCGGCCTCGCGGAACAGCAGTTCGACGTTGACGGACAGGGGTAGTGACACGGAATCTCCCATGGCTCAGTTGGTGTGGTCGAACAAACGGCGCGCGTACCAGCCGTTCAGCATCGCGCTGCGGGCCGGGTTGGGGGTCTGCTCGCTTTCGAACACCGCCCAGCCCGACCAGTTCCGCAGCAGTGCGGCGACGGCGGGGAAGTCCACCAGCCCGCCCCGCGTACCGCATTCGTAGAACCAGCGCTCGATCTCCCGTGTGCCGCCTTCCGACAGCATGCTCGCCTCCGCGTGCGGGGCCAGCCGCTCGCCGGTTTCGTCGACGTAGCGGGTGTCCTTGAGGTGCAGGTGGTCCACCCGGTCCAGGTGCCCGGACAGCACCCGCACGGGGTCGAGACCGGCGACGGTCAGCTCGGCGGTGTCCACGGTGAGCCCGACGAGCGCGGGATCGGTGGCCGCGAGCAGCCCGGCGATCACCTTCTCGTCGGCCGCCGCGGACAGGCAGTCCACGTGCAGCGACACCCGCACACCGGATTCCGCCGCCATCGCGCCGACCGCGTTCCACCCGTCCGCCGCGTCACCGAGACGTCCGTCGGTCAGCGCGCCGTGCCCCGGCAGGGCCCGCACGACCAGCCGGTCGGCGCCGGCCTCGGCGAGGAACGCGGCGAACGGCCGCAACGACTCGACGATCGCCGCGTGCTGTGAACTGTCCAGAATGGACCGTCCACGGCTCAGCTCCTCGTCCACCGGCTCGCCGGGATCGACGTAGTACGAGCACACCCGCAGGCCGATTTCCCTTACGACGTCAAGGAACGCGCTCGTGGAACCATACGTGGCGGCGATGGACGACGGACGCCCCAGCGGGTCCCAGCGCCCGGTACCCGCCCGCAGTTCGACACCGGTGAACCCGCACGCGGCGATCACCTTCAGCGCGCGCCGGTGTTGTTCGGGCCGGGTGAAGTCGTCGAAGTTCGGCTTCCACTGGTTGATGGCGTACCCGAGGCGGACGGTCATGCGTAGATCTCCGAAAGGACGTTGCGGGCGTACCACATGGACAGTGCGGTGGCCTCGGCGTAGTCGCCGCCGATGTTGGCCTTGTCGTGCTCGACGGTGATCCAGCCGGTGTAGCCGGTGTCCCGGATCGCCCGCATCAGGCGCGGGAAGTCGACCAGCCCGCCCTCGGTGCCCATTTCGTGGAACCAGCGGTCGGTCTGCGGCGCCATCAGCTCGGCGTCCGGGCTGTGCCGGTATGCCTCGGTCGTGTCGACCTGGCGCGTGTCCTTGAAGTGGAACCCGGAGCAGCGCTCGTGCAGGTCGAGGAACAACGCGACCGGGTCGATCCCGGCGATGCAGTGCTGCGCGGTGTCGCAGAAGAAGCTCACGTACCGCGGGTCGGACCAGTCGTAGAACTTGCGGATGTCGGCCTCGGTGCGGATCGCGCAGAAGAACTCGTGGTGCGCCGTGGTCCGCACGCCGAACTCCGTCAGCGTCATCTCTCCGACGCGGCTCCAGCACTCCGCCGCCGCCTTGATCTTGTCGTCGGTCACCGGCGCGGCCGCGGTGTACAGGCTCGCCGGCATCACGATGAGGTTCTCGATGTCGAGCGCCTGCCACATCCCGAGCATCCGGCGCGTGCTCTCGACGATCTCGTCGTGCGTTTCGCGCACGTGCGGGTCGGCCAGGCGCGGGTCGTACATGATGCCGCGGAACAGGTTCACGATCTTGTCGATGCCGTGGTCGCGCAGGTAGTCCTGGTACTTCGCGACCGAGCCGAACATGCCGCTCAGCGCGAAGACCTGGAAGTCGAACATGTCCAGGCCCTCGAAGCCCACGGCGTTGATCTGCTTGACGAAGTCGTCCATGTGGCGGCGGGCGGAGTACTGCGTCACGGGACCGCGCGGGCTGTCCACCCGCCAGTGGTCCATGTAGCTCCAGCGGAGGCTGGTCATCGTCGATCAACTCCAGAACGTCGGGTGCCTCATTGAAACATAATCAAGATTCTGATTCTAGTCTTTCGGCGGGCAGGGCCAGTGCGCACACGAGCCCGAGGGCGAAACACCCCGCGGTCGCCGTGAACACCGGCGCGTAGGACCCGCCCGCCGCCCGGGCGACCAGCGCGCCCAGCACGGCGGCGCCGACGGTCACCCCCGTCTCCCGCACGAAGGCCAGCCCCGCCGTGACGGCGCCGGCCACCCGTGCCCCGCCCGCGTCCTGCGCCACCACGACGAGGAGCTGCATGAACGACCCGGTGCCGAGCCCCAGCAGTGCCAGCAGCGCCGCGACGACCGGCAGCGGTGCCCCGTCCAGCAACGCCAGCGCGGCCGCCGCGCCGCCGGACAACGCACAGCCCGCGATGGGGAACGGGCGCCAGGAACCCCAGCGGCGCACGGCGAAACCGGACGCGTTGACCCCGGCGACGATCCCCGCGGTGATCGGCAGCAGCAGGAGCCCGGAGGTCGTCGCCGACGTGTCGTACACCTCCTGCACCCACGTCGGCACGTACGCCAGCACGCCGAACAGGCCCATGCCGCCCAGCAGCGCCAGCAGGCAGCACAGCAGCACCGTGCGGTCCCGCAACAGCCCCACCGGGAGGACCGGGTTCGCCGCCCTGCGCTCCCAGCCGAGCGCGACGGCGGCGGCCACCACGGTGAGCGCCGTTCCCGTTGTGGTGGCGGGGTTCCAGCCGGTTTCGGCGACCGCCGTGGTGACCAGGACGAGCCCGGTGGCCGCCGCGGCGAGCAGGACGGCGCCGGTCGTGTCGAACCGCGTGCGCTCGTCCCGCCCGTGATCGGCCGGGACGGCGGTGAGCACGAGCGCGGCCGCCGCGGCCCCGAGCGGCAGGTTGAGCCAGAAGATCCAGCGCCAGGACGTGGCGTCGGTGAGCCAGCCGCCGAGGAGCGGGCCGGCGACCGTGGCGACGGCGTACACGGCGCCGAGCGGACCGAGGAACGCGGCGCGTTCACGCGCGGGCACGGCACCGGCCACCACGGCCTGCGGCAGCACCAGCAGGCCGGCGCCGCCGAGGCCCTGCACCAGCCGGGCCGCGGCCAGGAAGCCGACGTCGCCGGCGAACCCGCAGGCGGTGGAGGCGGCGACGAACACGGCGATCGAGCAGACCAGCACGCGGCGGTGGCCGAACCGGTCGCCGAGCGCCCCGGCGGCGGGCATCGCGGCCGTCAGCGCCAGCGCGTAGGCGGTGACGATCCACGAGACGCGGGACGGCGCGCCCAGTTCGGCGACGATCTCGGGCAGTGCGGTGGCGACGATCGTCTGGTCGAGCGCGCCGAGCGCGGTGACGAGGACGAGGCACGCGAACAGCGCGCGGCGCCCGGTTGCGGTGGCAGGCAACGGGGTTCTCCCTGGGGCGACGGCGGCGACCGGGCGCGGGGAGGGGTCGGCTCCCCGACGGGCGGCTCGCGGGCGCACCCCGCCGTCGGCGCGATTATGCACCACGCCCGAAGCGCCCAGGACCGCTCGACGGCGGGTTCTCGCAGGTCAGGGCGGCGGCATCGCTTTCGTCAATAAGCAGAATCCGAACTATGAATTTCCTTTATCCTGGTGCCGTGCCGCATCGTGGTCGGTGTCTTCCCCGGCGCCACGACGGCGCCGTGTGCGCAAAGGAGCGGCACTGTGGACATCACCAGCGACGTCACCCCGCGGGTGGCGCCCGGACGCGCGGTCCGGCTCGGATGGCGGGAAAAGCTCGGGTACGGAGCCGGCGACCTCGCCTCGAACCTCTCCTGGAACCTCGTCGGCGGGTTCCTGCTCTACTACTACACCGACGTGGCCGTCGTGCCCGTCGCCGCGCTCGGCACCCTGTTCCTCGTCGCCCGCCTGCTGGACGCGGTGGTCGACCCGGCGATCGGCGTCCTGGTCGACCGGACGCGCTCCCGCTGGGGCAAGGCGCGGCCCTACCTGATCTTCGCGTCGATCCCGTTCGGCGCGCTCGGCGTGCTCACCTTCACCGTCCCCGACATCGGCGACACCGGGAAGCTGATCTACGCGTTCCTCACGTACCTGACCCTCGGCCTGCTGTTCTCGATGGTCAACGTGCCCTACAGCTCGCTGCTGCCGATGATGACGCGCGATTCGCAGGAACGCATGCAGATGGGCGGGCTGCGGGCGATCGGCAGCTCGGTCGGCTCGATCATCGTCACCGCGGGCACCACGCCGTTCGTGGCCCTGCTCGGCGGCGGGAACGAGCAGCGCGGCTGGACGATCGCGACGCTGATCTTCAGCGTGCTGTCCGTCGGGTTCTTCGTGTTCACCTTCCTGGTGTGCAAGGAGCGGTACGCACTGCCGCCGGAGAGCGACTCGCTGCGGCCGCGCGACGCGTTCCGCACCCTGTGGGGCAACCGGGTCTGGAAGCTCACCTTCGTCTACGGCGTGCTGAACTTCGTGCGGCTGGGCATGGTGCTCGCGGTGACCGTCTACTTCGCACTCGCGGTGCTGCACGCGCCGTGGGCGATCTCGGTGCTGCTGCCGCTGGTGTCCGGCGCGATGATCGTCGGCGGGTTCGTCGCCCCGGCCTACTACCGCCGCTTCGGCAAGCGGCGCGGCAACATCCAGGCGCTCGGTGTCGGCTTCGTGTTCTGGGCCGCGATGATCCCGCTCGAGAGCACCTTCCCGGCGTTCCTGACCTGCTACATCCTCGGCACGCTGGCGATCAACCTATCGATGGTCTCGATGTTCACGATGGTCGCGGACACCGTCGAGTACCAGCAGTGGCGGTTCGGCACGCGCAACGAGGGGCTGCTGTCCTCGGGCATCAGCTTCGCCACCAAGGTCGGGTCGGCGATCGGGTCCGCCGCGGTCGCCTACGGCCTCGGCCTGGCCGGGTACACGCCCGGCGAGGCCTCCGGCTCGGCGCTGACCGCGATCCGGGTCATGTTCTACGGCGCCCCGCTGCTGCTGATCGCGTTGCAGGCCCTGACGATGGCGTTCTGGGACCTCGACGGCAAGCACGAGCGGATGGCGGAGGAGATCGACCGCGCGACCCGCGCGAAGGAGGAAGGCTGACGTGAACCCGTTCGACGGCACCGAGTTCCGGCGCGCGCTGAGCCACTACCCGACCGGCGTCTGCGTCATCACCGCGGGCACCGGGGCCGCGATGGTGGTCGGCACGTTCACCTCGGTGTCGCTGGACCCGCCGCTGGTGGGGTTCCTGCCCGACCGGTCCAGCACGTCGTGGCCCCGGATCCGCGAAACCGGCCGTTTCTGCGCCAACGTGCTCGCGGCCGGGAACGAGCGGCTGTGCCGGGACTTCGTCGAGAAGGTGCCGGACCGCTTCGCCGTGCACGGCCTGCCCGGTCCGGCGCCGTACGGGCCCCGGCTGGCCGGCACGGTCCTGCGGGTCGGCTGCGACATCGAGGCGGTGCGGCCCGCGGGCGACCACGAGCTGGTGCTGGGCCGGGTGCGGGCGCTGGAGGTCGAGCCGGACGCGGGGGAGCCGATGGTGTTCCTGCGCGGCCGGTACGCCGCGGCAGCGGTGCCGGCGTGATCCCGGTGTCGCCCGGAGCGGCCGCCGTGCCGTACGGTCGGCCCGTGGAGAGCGTCAACGCCCGGGTCAGGGAGCCCAAGCAGGAGCGCAGCAGGCTGTCGTTCGACAAGGCGCTGGACGCGGTCGTCGCGCTGCTGGTGGAGCGCCGCTCGGATGCCTTCACCCTGGCCGACGTCGCGCAGCGCGCCGGGGTGTCCACCGGCTCGATCTACGGCCGGGTGAGCAGCAAGGACGACCTGATCCGCGCCGCGCACGTCCGTGAGATGGCGCGGATCGGCGAGGAGCAGCGCGCGGCGTTCGCCGGACCGGCCCCGGAGGGGGAGACGTTCGGCGAGGCGGTCGAGCGGGTCCTCGGCACGGCGGCGGAGCTGTTGCGCCGCAACGCGCCGGTGCTCGGCCCGTTCATGCTGCTGGCCAACACCGACGCGCAGATCGCCGAGCTGGGCGGCGCGGCGCACGCCGAGCTGCGGGACGCGTTCGTCGCAGCGCTCGCCGAGCGGGAGGACGAGATCCGCCACCCCGACCCGCACCGGGCGCTGGAGTGGAGCTTCACCGTCGTCTACAGCGTGCTCGCCCGCTGGCTCGCGCTGGGCAGCACCCAGCAGGCGTCCGGCGAGGGGGAGTGGTCGGAGATCCTGGTCGACCTCGCGCGGATGGTCCTGGCGTTCCTGACCCAGCCCGAGCCGCCGCGGAAACGCCGTCGGCGCTGAGGGTTTCCGCCCGGGGAGCCCTGGCTTTTCTGCGCCGGGAAAACTAGAATTATAATGTTGAATCTGAAGTGAGGGTGGTATGAGCTGTCCCTTCACCGATCCCCGCGCGTTGTTCGGCGACCTGGCGGCGGCTCGTGCGCGGCCCGGCCTGACCTGGAGCGAGTCGCTGGGGCGGTACGTCGTGTCGCGCTACGAAGACATCGTCGAGGCCCTGCAGCGGCCGGAGGTGTTCTCCTCCAGGCCGGTCGTGCCCGAACTGCCTTCGCCGTGGCGGGACCGGTTCGCCGGACGGGTGCCGGACCGGGGCACGTTGCTGGGGCACGACAACCCCGACCACGACCGGTTGCGGAGCGCGGTCAACACGTTCTTCATGCCGA
Source organism: Amycolatopsis sacchari (assembly GCF_900114035.1). Classification (GTDB taxonomy): domain Bacteria; phylum Actinomycetota; class Actinomycetes; order Mycobacteriales; family Pseudonocardiaceae; genus Amycolatopsis_E; species Amycolatopsis_E sacchari. The sequence goes on from NZ_FORP01000005.1 coordinate 181,239, forward strand.
GGCGCCTGGCCCGGTTCGAACCCTGGATCGAGCGGACCGCACACTCGCTGATCGACGAGTTCACCGACCGCGGCGAGATCGACCTCAAACGCCACTTCGCCCTGCCGCTGCCGCTGCGGACCATCGCGCACGTCGTCGGTCTCGACACCGCCAAGGCCGGCTGGATCGGCTTCGCACTGGCCTTCTTCCTCGGCCCGAAGGACACCCACTACCAGGCCTCACCCGAGGAGAAGGCGGAGGCGCTGCTGGAGCTGCACGACCACCTCCGCGAGGTGATGGCCGACCGCCGGCGCGACCGCCGCGACGACCTGATCAGCCACATCTGGAACGTGCGCGACAGCGGCGAGGTCGAGATGACCGACTTCGAGATGCTGTCGATGTTCCCCGGCCTGATGCTGGCCGGGCACGAGACCTCGTCGAACCTGCTGTGCATGGGGCTGGCCCACCTCCTTTCGCGCGACGGTGCGTACGAGGCCGCCCAGTACGACCACGCCAGCCGGGCCAGGGCACTGGAGGAGCTGCTGCGGTACGAGTCGGCGATCACGGGCATGCCGCGCCTGGTCACCCGCGACACGGAGCTGGGTGGCACCCGGCTGCGGGCGGGTGAGGAGGTGTTCCTGGCCTACGCCTCGGGGAGCCGGGACGCCGCCGTGTTCGACGACCCGGACGGGATCGTGCTCGACCGCGGGTTCGAGCGACCGCACCTGGGGTTCGGCCAGGGCGTCCACGCCTGCCTCGGTGCGCCGCTGGCGAGGCTGCTGCTCAGGACCGAGTTGCGCGTGATCCACGAGCGGCTTCCCGGGCTCCGCCTCGCGAAGCCGTACGCCGAGCGGGAGTACGGTCCCGTCGGCGAAGCACGGGGAGTACCGGAGCTGCTGGTGCGGTGGGATCCCGGCCGGCGGCGGCCACCGGTGCGCGCGCGGCAGGACATCCCCGCCGTGGTGGCCGCGAAGTCCGTGGTCGCCGAGGGCGTGGTCGAGGTGGAGTTCACCCCGCTGGACGGTCGTTTCCCGGCGTGGGCGCCCGGAGCGCACATCGACGTCCGCTTCGCGCCGGGGCTCATACGCCAGTATTCGCTGTGCGGTGATCCGGGTGAACACGACCGGTGGCGCGTGGCGATCCGGCGCGAGGTGGACGGCCGGGGTGGCTCCGTCCACGCGCACGACCGGCTGGCGGTGGGGGACGAGGTGACACTGGCCGGGCCACGCAACAACTTCGCGCTCGTCCCGGCGCCGGAGTACCTGTTCGTCGCGGGAGGCATCGGGATCACGCCGCTGCTCCCGATGATGGCGCGGGCCGCGGCGCCCTGGCGGACCGTCTACTTGGGACGGACCGAGCGGAGCATGCCCTACCGCGAGCTCGTCCGGAGCCTCGGGCACGCGACCATCTGGCCTTCCGATCGCGGCCGCTTCGACCTCGACGCGCTCCTCGCCTCGGCGAAGCCGGGCACGGCGGTGTACTGCTGCGGGCCGGAGCGGTTGCTGGCCGCGGTGGAGGAGCTGTGCGACCGGCGTGCACTGGCGCTGCACGTCGAGCGGTTCGCGCCGAAGCCGCAGGAGCCCGGCGACAGTACGGAGTTCGAGGTCGTCCTCGCGGCGAGCGGGCGCACCGTCCACGTCGGGGCGGAGGAGCCGGTGCTGGACGCGCTGAACCGGGCCGGTGCCCAGGTGCCGTCCACCTGTCGCGAGGGCACGTGCGGCACGTGTGAAGTGCGGGTGCTCAGTGGCACGCCGGACCACCGGGACTCGGTGCTCACCCCCGCCGAGCGGGCGGCCGGGAAGTACCTGATGCCGTGCGTGTCGCGCTCCCTGACGCCTTCGCTGGTACTCGACCTGTAGCGCGAGCCCTGGCTTTTCCGCGCCCGTAAACCTTGAATCATCATGTTGAATCCGAAGTGGAGGATCCCGTGAGCGCACTGCCCGACCGCCCGCGCCGCGGCGTGAGCCTGTACTCCTTCCAGGAGGAGTACTTCCTGCGCACCATGTCCGTCGAGGACTGCGTCGCCGCCTCTGCGGCCATGGGTGCCAAGGGGATCGAGATCATCCCCGAGCAGTCCATCCCTGGCTACCCGGTGCTCACCGACGAGTTCGTGGCGCGGTGGCACGGCTGGATGGAGACCTACGGGACGACGCCGGTCGCCACCAACGCCTTCCTCGACACGAAGCTGCACCCCGACCGCTGGCTCACGCTCGAGGAGCAGGTCGCCTCGGTGCGGCGGGACATCGACATCGCCGTCCGGCTCGGCGCCGGCATCGTCAAGGCCACCATCAACTTCTCACCCGAGGTGATGGCGGCCGCCGGGCCCTACGCCGAGGAGCAGGGTGTGCGGCTGCTGCTGGAGGTGCACGCGCCGTTCCACTTCCGGCACCCGTGGATCCTCGAACACCTCGAAGTGATGCACCGCTTCGGCCCGCACGTGCTCGGCCTGATGCCGGACATGGGCGTGCACGTGCGGCGGTTCCCGCGCGTGGTCAGCGAACGCGCCCTGCGTGACGGCGCGAAGCCCGAGCTCGTCGACTACATCGTGCGGACCTACGACGACCACGGTGACACGCGCGCGCTGATGGACATCGTCAACTACCGCGGCGGCGGGCCCGTCGAGTTCGGCCTGGCGCGCCAGGCCACCCACTACATCTGGACCGAGCCGAAGGACATGGTCGAGCACCTGCCCTACATCGGGCACGTGCAGGCGAAGTTCTACGAGATGACCGAGGACGGCGAGGAGTACAGCATCCCCTACGACGAGATCGTGCCGGTGCTCGCCGACGGCGGTTTCACCGGGTACCTGTCCAGCGAGTACGAGGGCAACCGGCACATCCAGGACGCCTTCGCAGTCGACAGCGTCGAGCAGGTGCGCCGCCAGCAGGACATGCTGGCGCGGCTGCTCGGCGAGTGAGGAGAACCCCGATGTTCGACCAGTACATCGTGTGCGGGCTGCGGGCCCGCGGCCGGACCGGCGGCGAGGTGGAGGTGCGGATGCCCTACTACCGCGGGCTTTTCCTGTCCATGGTGGAGGCCGTCGACCTGGTGCTCGACGGCGTCCCCGTGCCGCCGGAGCGCACCACGTTCACCGTGCACGGCAACACCTACACCTTCGCCGAGCTGCCCGGGGTCACCGGCGACCGGTGGGAGATGGGGGAGCGGGCCGTGCTGGGCTTCGACACCGGCGAACCGCTCGCCCCCGGGGAGCACGACGTGGCCGTCTCGGTGCGGCTGCGGATCTCCTACATGCCGGTGCCCGGCGGCGGGCGCGACCGCAAGCGGCTGGTGGCGGCATGAGCCGCACCTTTCCGTCCACTGTGGACGTCGCGGTCGTCGGCAGCGGGCCGTGTGGCGCCGCCTATGCGCGGATCCTGTCCGAGAAGCGACCGGATCTGCGGCTGTCCACGTTCGAGGCCGGGCCGTTGCTGGCCGACCCGCCGGGCGTGCACGTGAAGAACATCGAGGACCCGGCCGCGCGGGAACGGGCGCAGCGGCGGTCGGAGGGACCGGGCGGGTCGCCGCGCGGGCGCCCGGGCACGTTCCTCCTGGAGAACGACGCGCTGCCCGCCGCGGCCATGTCCAGCAACGTCGGCGGGATGGGCGCGCACTGGACGGCGGCCTGCCCGCGCCCCGGCGACAGCGAGCGCATCGGGTTCCTGCCCGGCCTCGACGAACTGCTCGACGAGGCGGAACGGCTGCTCGGCGTGTCCGCGCACGCCTTCGACGACGCGCCCTTCGCCGCGGAAGTCCGCAAGCGGCTGGCCGCCGAGTTCGACTCCGGCCGCGCCGAGGACCGCCGGGTGCGGCCGATGCCGCTGGCGGTGCGGTGCGAGCCCGACGGCTCGCTGATCTGGTCCGGAGCCGACGTCGTGTTCGGCGAGGCCACCCGGCGCAACGAGCGGCACACGCTGTTCCCCGAGGCGCTCGTGACCCGAGTGCTCGTCGAGGACGGGCGCGCGACCGGTGTCCTGGTGCGCGACCTGCGGGACGGCGGGGAGCACGAGGTGCGTGCCAGGCGGGTCGTGGTCGCGGCCGACGCGCTGCGCACGCCGCAGCTGCTGTGGGCCTCCGGGGTGCGGCCGCCCGCGCTCGGTCGTTACCTGAATGATCAACCGCAGGTCGTTTTCGCGGTACGGTTGCGGGACGTCGGGCCCGCGGGGACCGATCCACGCGGGAGGTCGAAGATCGTGCGGCAGAGCGGGGTGAGCTGGGTGCCGTTCACCGACACCGAGCCCTGCCACGGGCAGGTGATGCAGCTCGACGCGTCCCCCGTGCCCCTGGCGCCGGACGACGTGCCCGCGCCCGGCTCGATCGTCGGGCTCGGCTGGTTCTGCGCCAAGGACGTGCGGCCCGAGGACCGGGTCACGTTCGACGACGAGGCCCGCGACGGCTACGGGATGCCCGCGATGCGCATCCACTACCGGCTCACCGCGCGGGACGAAGCCGCGCTGGACGCCGCCCGCGCGGCCGTCCGCCGGGCCGCCGCCGCGCTCGGCACCCCGCTGGACGACGAGCCGATCACGCTCCCGCCCGGCGCGTCCCTGCACTACCAGGGCACGGTGCGGATGGGCGCCGCCGACGACGGAACCTCGGTGTGCGGCCCGGATTCGCGGGTGTGGGGCGTCGAGGGCCTGCACGTGGCGGGCAACGGCGTCATCCCCACCGCGACCGCCTGCAACCCGACCCTGACCTCGGTGGCGCTGGCCGTCGCCGGGGCCAGGGCGATCGCGGAAGAGGTCTGATGGACGTGGAGAAGATCGCGACGGTCGTGCCCGTCGCCGACCTGCCCGCCGCGGTGGGCACGTGGTCGCGCCTGCTGGGCGCGGAACCGGCGTTCGTCGACGGCGACCGCTGGGCGCAGTTCGACGTGGCCGGCGCGCGGGTCGCGCTGGCCGGGACCGACAGCGTCACCCGGCACCCGGCGCTGCTGCTGCGGGTCGCCGATGTGGCGGCGGCCCGCGCGGAAGCCGTGTCGGCGGGCCTCGAAGCCGGGCCGGTGGAGACCGGGCCGCACGAGCTGCGCTGTCTGGTGTGGACGGACGACGGCACGGAAATCGTGCTGCACAGCCGAGTTTGACGATGGGAGAAGCCACCGTGACCCGACCGATCACCCTGTTCACCGGCCAGTGGGCGGACCTGCCGCTGGAGGAGGTCGCGCGGCTGGCGTCCTCCTGGGGCTACGACGGCCTGGAGATCGCCTGCTGGGGCGACCACCTGGACCCGAACCGGGGTGCGGTCGACGACGCGTACCTCGACGAAAAGCGGGCCCTGCTGGACAAGTACGGGTTGCGGGTGTTCGCGATCTCCAACCACCTCAAGGGCCAGGCGGTCTGCGACGACCCGATCGACGAGCGCCACCGCGCGATGCTGCCCGCCTCGATCTGGGGTGACGGCGAACCCGAAGGCGTCCGGCAGCGGGCCGCCGAGGAGATGAAGAACACCGCGCGCACCGCCGCCCGCCTCGGCGTCGACACGGTGGTCGGGTTCACCGGCTCGGCGATCTGGAAGTACGTGGCCATGTTCCCGCCGGTGCCGGGGAACCTCATCGACGCGGGGTACGAGGACTTCGCCGCCCGCTGGAACCCGATCCTCGACGTGTTCGACGAAGTGGGCGTGCGCTTCGCCCACGAGGTGCACCCGTCCGAGATCGCCTACGACTACTGGACGACCAAGCGGGCGCTGGAGGCGATCGGCCACCGCGAGGCGTTCGGCCTGAACTGGGACCCCAGCCACATGATGTGGCAGGACACCGATCCGGTCGGGTTCATCCTCGACTTCGCCGACCGCATCTACCACGTGGACTGCAAGGACGTGAAGCTGGCGGTCGGCGACGGCCGCAACGGGCGGCTCGGCTCGCACCTCGGCTGGGGGGATCCGCGCCGCGGCTGGGATTTCGTGTCCACCGGGCACGGGGACGTGCCGTGGGAGCGGTGTTTCCGCGCGCTCAACGCCATCGGCTACTCGGGGCCGATCTCGATCGAATGGGAGGACGCCGGCATGGACCGGCTCGTCGGTGCCCCCGACGCGCTCGAATTCGTGCGGTCGCGGCTGTTCGACCCGCCGGCCGCGTCCTTCGACGCCGCCTTCGGGGAGAAGCAGGTATGAGCGAAGTGTTGCGGGTCGCCATGATCGGTCACGGCTTCATGGGGGCGGCCCACTCCCAGGCGTGGCGGAACGCGCCACGGTTCTTCGACCTGCCGCGACCGGTCTCGATGGACGTCGTCGTCGGCCGGGACGCCGAGCGCGCGCGGGAAGCCGCGGCGCGGTACGGCTGGGCGTCGAGCGCGAGCGACTGGCGGGAGGTCGTCGCCAGGGACGACATCGACCTGGTGGACATCTGCACCCCCGGTTCGTCGCACGCCGAGATCGCGGTCGCGGCGCTCGCGGCCGGCAAGCACGTGCTGTGTGAAAAGCCCTTGGCGAACACGGTTTCCGAGGCGGTCGCGATGGCGGACGCGGCGGAGGAGGCCGCGCGGCGCGGGGTCTTCGCGATGACCGGCTTCACCTACCGCCGCGTGCCCGCGATCACCCTCGCGGCCGACCTCGTCCGGCGGGGCGAGATCGGTGAGGTGCGGCAGGCGCGGGCGCAGTACCTGCAGGACTGGCTCAGCGATGCCGAAGCGCCCCTCACTTGGCGGCTCCAGCGCGACGAGGCGGGTTCGGGCGCGCTCGGCGACATCGGCGCGCACATCGTGGACGCGGTGCAGTTCGTGACGGGCCAGACGGTCACGACCGTCAGCGGCACGACGCGGACCTTCGTCGCGGAGCGGCCGTTGCCTTCGGGCGGCCGTGGCGAGGTTTCCGTGGATGACGCGGCGTTGTTCACGGGGAAGCTCAGTGGCGGTGGCCTGGCGACCTTCGAGGCGAGCCGGATGGCGTCCGGGCGCAAGAACGCGCTGCGGTTCGAGATCAGCGGCACGGCGGGCGCGATCGCGTTCGACCTGGAGGACCTGAACACGCTGCAGGTCTTCCGCTTCGCCGACGGGGAGACGGCCGGCTTCCGGCGGGTTCTCGTGACGGAGCCGGGCCACCCGTACGTCGCGGCGTGGTGGCCGCCGGGGCACCTGCTCGGCTACGAGCACGGCTTCACGCACCAGGTCGTGGATCTGGTGCGGGGCATCGAAAAGGGCGAACAACCGCGCCCCTCCTTCGGCGACGGGCTGTGGGTGCAACGCGTTCTGGCCGCCGTGGAACGCAGCGCCGCGGACGATACCCGGTGGACGTCGGTGGCTGAGAGTCGCTAGCCGACGAGCAGGCTGTCGAGGTTGAGCCCGGCGGGCAGGGCTTGGCGGCGGTCGGTGGGCACGGCCTTCGGCAGACCGTGCTCGACGACCACTCCCGCGTCGCCTACGCCGGGGTCTGCGCCGACGAGACGACCGCGACCGCGATCGCAGTGTCGCCAAGTTCGGCCAAATCCCCGACGGGCGGCGGGCGGCGCTACGTCGGCATGCAGCAGGGCGACCGCAACCGGTCGGCAACGGTCGCCAGGACCAGGACACCGCGCAGCACACTACCGCCCTCGGACCGGTATCGACTGGCCCATGTCGGTGGGCGTCCGAGACAGCACCATGACTATCTTCGCCGCCATCGAGTACGTCCGACCGTCTTCGACGACAAGCCGACAATATCCCTGGACGCCAGTCGCTAGCCGACGAGCAGGCTGTCCAGGTTGATGCTGCCCGAGTCACCGGGTGCGACGAGCAGTTGCACCACGTCGTTCCCGGCGGGCAGGGGCACGTCGGCCGTGACGGTGGACCACGTGTCCCAGCTGCCCGTCACCGGTAACGACAGCTGCCGCGCGGTGCCGCCCGCGACGAGGGTGATCGTCCTGGTCTCGGTCAGGTACGGCGGGTTCTGCCCGCCGGTCCAGTTCGCGTAGCGGACGGTCACCCGGTGCGGTCCGGCGGCCGGCACGGAGACCACGGCGGTGATCGCCGCACCGCCGTAGAGGTGGTCGACGAAACCGGTGCCGGTGTAACCGGGGTGGTCCCGCCCGGTCGACGCACCGCCGCTGAGGATCGCCTGCTCCGCCTCGGCCACCGTCCCCGCGGGCACCGGTGGCGCCACGTACAGCGCGGCGGTCGACGTGGTCTGGTCCACCGCGTTCTTCTTGCCCTGCCACGTGGTGGTCACCGTGAGCGGCACGCGCGCCGGAGGCTGGTTCGCCGGGGCGGTCACCGTCCAGGTATTGGTCACGGTCGCCCCGCGCGTCGCGGCCGCACCCGGGGTGGCGCTCCACCCGCTGGGCAGCGAAAGCTCCGTCTTGACGTCCCTCGCGTCCGCACCGCCGACCGAGCGGAGCGTTTGCGTGATCTGGAACGGCGAGCCCGGTGCCGCCGCGTCGGGTGCGTCGAGCGTGGCGACCAGATCCGGGGCCGACGCGTCAGGCACGGTCAGCTCCGCGATGCTGGCCGGCTGCCCTCCGTCGAAGGTGAGTTGCACGGCGCGGGCGGTCACGGGCGGCCAGAGGGCGTCGAGGGTGCCCGTCGCCGGTACCGCACCGGCCGCGACCTGCTGCCACCGCCCGGACGGTGCCTGCACGCGCACCGTGTAGGACTCCGGCCGCGTCGCGCCCCACACGACGGAGGCATGTCCGGTCCTGACCGGCTTGTCCGGGGTCACGGTGAACGACGAGGACGTGCCGGTGGCGGCCCAGCTGGTCACCGCGTTGCCGTCGACCGCCGCGGCGGGCTGGTTGACCGGCTGCGCGGAACTCGCCGACACCGGCGCGCAGCGTGCCGTGTTGTCGCTCGGCGCCAGGTCCGGGCGCGCGGTGGTCACCGTGACCGGCCTGCCCCACCTCAGCGTCTGCGTTCCCGACGGTGTGCTGAGCGCGACCGGCGTACCGGACATGAGCGTCACCGTCGTCCTGTCGAGTCCAATGTGGACATCGACGGCGCGTCCCCGGTACTGCAGGCCGGTGATCGTGATGCCCGGGGACAGCTGCGGGGGCAGGGTCGGGTTCAGCGACAGGGCACCGGAGTCCCACCGCAGCCCGGCGAAACCGTAGGCGAAGGTCTGGAGGAACCCACCGGCCCCGGTCGCGAAGTCGAACGCCGGGTTGGACTGGCCACCCGAGGGCGTCAGGTACTGCGTCTCGTTGAACTGGGCGAACGCGCCGCGCAGGAAGGGCTGGTACGAGTCCTGGAACAGCGTGTACGCGAGGCAGCCCGGCCGCTGGACCTGCGCCGCGACCACCGCCTCGACGGACGCCGTCATGGCGGGCCCGCCCGTGTCGGTGACCGGCATGTACCGGTCGAGGTCCGCGGCGGCCACCTGGTTGTCCGTGACGTAGCCGAACGGGTAGGTCATCAGGACCGTGTCCGCCTGCTTGACCGGCTGGCCGGTGTAGCCCGGGTACTCCGGGTGCGTGCCGTCGGCGTCGGTCGCGACGAAGATGTTCTCCGCGATGGCCGCCCACGACGGATCGGGGGACAGCCCGAGCACGCGCGCGGCGGCCGTCGCGTTGCGCAGGGCGATCACGGCGCCGGCGTTGGTCGCCGACTCGTCGTCGACACCCGAGGTGTACTCGTCGGGGCCGGTGACCTCGTGGATGTGGTACCTGCCGTCGGCGCCGGGCGTGACCCGGCTGGCCCAGAACTCGGCGACGTCCCTGAGCACCGGGTAGCCGTCGGTGCGCAGCCAGTCCGTGTCACCGGTGGCCTGGTAGTACTGCCACTGGGCGAGGGAGATGTCGGCCTGCAGGTGGTCCTCGTAATGGCTGCACGGCGCCAGGCCGCCGCACTTGCCGGTCGGGCCGTCGTCCCACGCCCACGAGCCGCCCCGGTAGCCCGCGGACCGGGCGTTGGCCTCGGCCGCGGCCAACGTGTCGTAGCGGAACCGGACGATCGACCTCGCCAGCTCCGGGTGCAGGACCAGCAAGGACGGGAACATCCACGTATCGGCGTCCCAGAAGATGACGCCGGCGTAGTTGTCACTGGACAGCCCGGCCGGCGGGATGCTGAAGTTCACGCCCTCACGCAGACTTGAATACAGAAGGTAGAACGAGCTGTTCACGGCCGTCTGCACCGCGGGCAGGCCCTCGACCGTGATGTGCCGCTGCCACAACGCCGCCCACTGCGCGGTGTGCGCGCCGACCAGCCGCTGCCAGCCGGTCGCGACGGCGCCGTCGACCGTCGCCCGCGCGACGTCCGCCGGGGCACCCGGGTCGTTCGACGTCGAAATGCCCACGTACTTCGTGAACTCGTAGGAGAGTGCGGACCGGACCGGAACCGTCCACTGTGTACCGGCGGTCGCCGCGTCGTCGCCGGGCAGCACCGCGTCCCGCCGGGACACCCGCACACCGGGGCCGGCCACGAGCCGCGCGGTCTCGGCGACCGCGGTGCCGCGTCCCGGCGTGACCAGCTGGACGGTCGCGGTGTCCGTGGCGGTGTCCACGGCCCGGCCGGCAGCGGTGATCCGCTGGGCGCCGGCGCCGTTGAGCAATGACGTGACCGCCAGGTCCCCGGTCCAGGACGGGGTGATGCTCGCCCGAACCTGGGCGAGGTGCATGCGGTCGCGGTTGGCGAGCACCTCGTACCGCACCGCCGCGGACCGGCCCGGCGCCGGTGTCCAGCGGAAGGTGGTGGTGACGGTGCCCGTGCGCATGTCCAGCGTCTGGCGGTACTCGCTGACCTGGGCGGCGGGCACGTCCGCGTCCAGCACGTGCCCGTCGACGGCGAAGGACAGGTCGGACCACGTCGGCAGCGTCGAGATGTGGTCCGTCGTGCCGGTGTTCTCGTACACCCCCGCGACCAGCGCCGTGGTCGAGCGGTCGTTGTACAGGGGCCAGTTCCCGACGCCGAGCTCACCGCCGCCCTCGAACCCGGCACCGATCGCGGACAGCCGCTGCGCGAGATAACCGTTGCCGACGAACGGTTCCTGGATGTAGTCGTCGGGGGTGTAGGTGCTGTTCGCCAGCACCCACGCGTCACCGCCCCCGGGCCCGGCCGGTGCCGCGTCGGCCTGCGGACCGGCGGCGGTGGTCACCAGCAGAGCGGCCGCCATGGCCGCCACGGTGAGCTTCCCCATGCCGCATGATCTTTCTCGCCCCGGATCGCGCGAGTCAAGCCGGCGGTTGCGCGAAACCGTGGATCACGAACCTGGCGAAGCGCTGGGACGCCGCGACTCGCCCGGCGAGCGTGCTCGCCCGGAAACCGTTTACCGCCGTGAGCATGAGGACCAGGTCGTCCACGGCGACCTCGGGGCGCACGCGGCCGGTGGCCTTGACCCGGCGGAGGAGTTCGGCAGCGGAGGCCAGCGAGCGAGCCCGCATCGCGGCGAAGTCCACCGCGTGCGGGAACTCGGACTTGAAGGCGGTGGTGAACTCGCGGTCGAGTGCCTGCCTCGCGCAGAGCTTCTCGATGGCGAGACAGAAGCCCCGCCAGGGATCGGGATCCGCGATTCCACTGTCCACAATGGACCACCACGGGCGCGTTTGCTCGGTGAACACCTCGGCGGCCAGCGTCTCCTTGGTGGGGAAGTGGCGGTACACCGTGGCGGGGGAGACCTGGGCGCGCCGTGCGATCTCCCTGATCGGCGCGGCCGGCCCGTCGGTGAGGAACGTCGCCCTGGCCGCGTCGACGATGAGGCCGCGGTTGTCCCGCGCCTCGGAACGCCGGCCGTGAGGCAATCGATCGGTCACCGCTCTCACTTTAGCCACGCGGACGGGGGTGTCCGTTACGGTCCGCTGATGATGACGACCAGGCAGGACGGGGATTCCTGGGATCTGGCTTCCGGCGTCGGCGTGACCGCGACGATGGCCGCGATGACCCGGGCGATCGCGAGCCGTGAAGGCGATGCTCTCATCGAGGACCCGTTCGCCGCACCGCTCGTCGAGGCGGTCGGCATCGAGCTCCTCACCCGGCTGGCGACCGGCGAACAGCCCCCTGGGGATTTGGTCGGGCGGGCGGCGATCGACGGCGCGAAGGCGCGAACCCGGTTCTACGACGAGTTCTTCCTCGATGCGACGGCGGTGGGCATCAGGCAGGTGGTGATCCTGGCGGCGGGGTTGGATTCCCGCGCGTACCGGCTGCCGTGGCCGGCGGGCACCGTGGTGTACGAGGTCGACCGACCGCGGGTCGTCGAGTTCAAGACCCGCACACTAGCCGGGCTGGGTGCCGAGCCCACCGCGCAGCGCACGGCCGTGGCCGCCGACCTGCGCGATGACTGGCCCGCCGCGCTGAGCGCCGCCGGATTCGACCCGGCGGTGCCGACCGCGTGGAGCGCCGAAGGCCTGCTGGGTTACCTGCCGCCCGAGGCGCAGGACCGGATGCTGGACACCGTCACGGAACTCAGCGCGCCGGGAAGCCGGGTGGCCACGGAAAGCCGACCGGGCAACGAGGAGGTGAAGGAAGGTCTGGACCGCGTTTCCGCACGCTGGCGTGCACACGGGTTCGACTTCGACCACGCCGCCCAGCGGTACCTCGGTCAGCGCAACGAAGCGGCCGCGTACCTCGCTGCGCGCGGCTGGGTGCTGACCGGGGTCAGCGTCCGGGAGTTGTTCGCCGCCCACGGTTTCTCCCTCGACGGGGACGACCTCGGCATGAGCGAGGTGCGCTACGTGAGCGGTACCAAGGCTGCCGAAGTGCTCAGCCGCAGCACCCGGAGTTCGCCACCACCGGGAGTTCCCGCGCGGCCGCGGCGCGTGGTTTGACGGCCTTGACGATGGCCGAGTGCATGTTCTCGGCGGCTTCGTGCGTCGGCGTGATCTCGATGTCGGTGAATCCCGCGTGGGTCAGGCCCGTGCGGTATTCGGCGAACGACAGGGCGCCCGCGATGCAGCCGACGTAGTTCCCGCGCTCCGCCCGCTCGGCCGCGGTGAGGTGGTCTTCGGCGACGACGTCGGAGATGCCGATCCGGCCGCCGGGCCTGAGCACGCGGAACATCTCGGCGAACACCACCGGCTTGTCCACCGACAGGTTGATCACGCAGTTGGAGATGATCACGTCGACCCGGTTCGCCGGAAGCGGGATCGCCTCGATGTTCCCCTTGAGGAAATCGACGTTCGTCGCCCCGGCTTTCTCGGCGTTGGCGAGTGCGAGGGCGAGCATCTCCTCGGTCATGTCGAGCCCGTACACCTTGCCGGCCGGGCCGACCCGTTTAGCGGACAGCAGCACGTCGATGCCGCCGCCGGACCCGAGGTCGAGCACGGTTTCGCCCTCGCGTAGCTCGGCCACGGCCAGCGGGTTGCCGCAGCCGAGGCTCGCCGACACCGCCTCCGGCGGCAGGGACGAGCGCTCCGCCTCGTCGTACAAACCACCGGTCAGGTCGGCGGGCCCGGGGCAGCAGGACACCCCCGAACCGGCCCGCACCGCGGCCTCCGCATAGCGCTCGCGCACCTGTTCACGCAGCTCCTGCTCACCCATGCCGGCTCCTCCCGTCGGTGGACGAGCAGGACTCTGCTCCTCTGTATCGATGGACGTCAAGATAGAAGCCTGTTTAGATAGCGCTGTGTCCCAGCAGTTGTGCTGCTCGCCGCTGGTGCGGGAACCGCTGTCCGACGGGCAGGCCGCGGACCTGGCGAAGGTGTTCAAGGCGGTCGCTGACCCGGTCCGGTTGCGGCTGCTGTCGCTGATCGCCTCCCACGACGGCGGCGAGGTGTGCGTGTGCGACCTGACCGAAGCCTTCGACCTGACCGGGCCGACGATCTCCCACCACCTCAAGGTGCTGCGCGAGTCCGGGCTGATCACCGGCGAACGGCGCGGCACCTGGATCTACTACCGCGTGCGGCCCGAAACCCTGGCCCGGCTCTCCGCCGTCCTCACCCCCATTCCGGACACCCAGGAGCCGTCGTGAACCCCACCCCTGAAGTCCTGTTCGTCTGCGTCCACAACGCGGGCCGCTCGCAGATGGCCGCCGCCCTGCTCGACCACCACGCGGCGGGCGGCGTCACCGTCCGCTCCGCCGGATCCGCGCCCGCCGCCACCGTCAACCCCGCCGTCGTCGAAGCCATGCGCGAGCTCGGTCTGGACCTCTCCAAGGAATTCCCCAAGCCCCTGACCACCGAAGCCGTCCAAGCCGCGGACGTCGTGATCACCATGGGCTGCGGTGACGCGTGTCCCGTCTTCCCGGGAAAGCGCTATCTCGACTGGCAGCTCGACGACCCGGCGGGCAAGGACGTCGCTGCCGTCCGCCCCATCCGCGACGAGATCGACCGGCGCGTCCGCGCGCTGCTGGACGAACTCTCGCGCCGTGCGGGTGCCGCGTGACGGCTCACGGCTGGACGTTCTCCAGGTCCTCGAAGAGGCTGGGGTGCGTGGGTTCCCAGCCGAGGGCCTCGCGGGTGTGGGCGCTGGAGGCCGGCTGGTCCATGGCGAAGATCGGGCCGAACGGGCCGAAGTCCTCCTGCGGCACCGACCGCACCGGCAGGCCGAGCCGGCGGCCGATGACGGCCGCGATGTCGCGGACCGCGTCACCCTCGTCGGCCACGGCGTGCCAGGCCGTGCCTGCCGGGGCCGATTCCAGCGCCAGGCGGAACAGGACCGCCGCGTCGAGCGCGTGCACGGCGGGCCAGCGCTGGGTGCCGTCGCCGGGGTAGCCCACCACCCCGGTGCGGCGGGCCTGCTCGGTCAGCAGCCCGGCGAACCCGCCCTTGCCCTCGTTGTGCACCGTGCGCGGCATGCGGACCGCCGTCGCCCGGACCCCGCGTGAAGCCAGGTCCAGCAGCGCGTTGACCGAACGGGCGCGACCCGCCACCGGCCCCTCGACCGGCAGGGGATCGGCCTCGGTGGAAGCGCGGCCCGGCACCCACGGCGTGCCCGAGACGGTGACGATCGGGCGGTCACTGCCCACGAGTGCCTCGCCCAGCGCTGCCATGGCCGCGCTCTCCTCGGCGATCGAGCGCGCGAGCGCCTCGTCGGTGCTGTAGTCATTGCCGAACGCCAGGCTGATCACGCCGTCCGACTGCGCGGCACCGGCGCGCAGGACGTCGAGGTCCGCGAGCTGACCGCGCAGCACCCGGGCGCCGGCGTCGGTGAGCGCCTGCGCGGACTTGTCCGAACGGGCCAGCGCGAGCACGGAGTGACCGGCGGCGAGCAGCTCGGCGACGACCGCGGAGCCGATGGTGCCGGTGCCCCCGGTGACGAAAACCTGCATGGAAAGACCCTCCTGAGGTGATGCGACCTTTGTCCCGTCACCATACACGGTGACGGGACTCTTGTCCCATCGCTAGGATGAGGTCATGGCCCGCTGGCAACCCGACACGACTCACCGGCTCGTCGTGGCGGCCGTCGACCTGTTCACGGAACAGGGCTACGACGCCACCACGGTCGCGCAGATCGCCGAGCGCGCGGGTGTCACCAAGAGCACCTTCTTCCGGCACTTCTCCGACAAGCGGGAGCTGCTTGTCGCCGGCCAGGAAACGCTGAGCCGCCTGCTCGCCGAGGGGATCGCCGAGGCGCCGGAAGGTGACGGACCCCTCGAAGCGGTCGCGGCGGGCCTCGAGCGCGCGTCCGGCGTCATGGGCCAGGCCAACCGCGAACTCGGCCCCCGCCTGAAGGCGGCCGTGGCGGCCAGCGCCGAACTGCAGGAGCGGGACGCGCTCAAGACCGTCGGTCTCGCGGCCGCCATGACCGACGCCCTCGTCGCGCGCGGCGTTCCCGAACTGACCGCGCACCTCGCGGCCGAACTGGGCGTCCTCGCGTTCAAGCGGGGTTTCGCCCGGTGGTCCGAAACCGATCGCGGGGACGGTGAAGGGCTCGCGCCCTACGCGCTGGCCGCCCTGCGTGACCTCCGCGAGGCGACGGCATCGCTGGCGTGACCGGGGCCTACTTCCCGGCCAGCTCGGCGACGACCGGTGCGAGCGTTTCGGCGAAATCGGCGCCGAAGACGAAGTAGGTGAAGCCGATCTCCTCCCGCCGTCGCTGGATCTCCTCGGCGGCCGCGGCCGGGTCGTCCGGGAGGATCGCCAGCGAGTCCACGGCGCGGAGCGCGGCGGGGTCGGTGCCGGGAGGGGCCATGAACGGCGCGACCCGGTCGCCGATCACCGCGACGTGCTGCGAGAGTTCGATCTCCCGTTCGGGGTGGAAGCCGCGGACCAGGCGGGTGGTCTCCGCCCGGTCGTCCCCCGGCATCAGCGCGAAGGTGACGGTGTCCGCGACCTCGGCCGCCAGCGCCTGCGCCTTCGGGCCGCGGACGGCCATCACCACGGGCGTGTGCGCGTCGGGTCCGTCGAGATCCCGAAGCGTCGCAATGGTTTCCCGCACCTGGGCCAGCCGCCCCGTCAGCCCGGGTGTGGGCAGGCCCAGCTCGCGGACCTCGTCCTCGATGCCGGGCCTGCCGGTGCCGATGCCCAGCTCGAAGCGCCCCTCGGTGAGCACCGACAGCGAGTGCGCCTCCCACGCGGTGTGCCACGGCGGGCGCAGCGGGGAGGCGTAGACCCAGGTGCCGACGCGCAGGTCGGCGAGACCGGCCGCGGCGGCCAGCGTGGGGCCGGGTGCGGGCTGCCACCGCGGGACGTCGGGCATCAGCAGCGTGGAGAACCCGCTGTCGGCGATCCGGCGCACCCGGTCCCGCCACGCCGGGAGGTCGGAGGTGATCGGGGCGACGGCCCCGAACCGGAACCGCTGGGTGCCGCTGCTTGCGTTCGAATCGCTCATCGTGCCCGTCCTCGTCGGTAGTCGTTACCCGGGTAGACCGGTGCCGCCGCCGGAACTCACCGGTGTCAGTCGAAGGAGCAGCCCGGGTTCGGCGCGTCGACGGCCAGCGGCTGCCCGGCCGGGTTCCGGTAGAACACGTCGAGCACGACGGGTGTGGTGCCCAGGTTCCGTCCGATGTGGACATAGCCGGGCCCGCTGTTCTCGGAGATCAGCCGGCCGGGGTGGTAGGTCCCGTCACTGGCGCACGTGGCGTCGTTGTGGCTCAGCACGCCCTGCTTGACGAAACCGGTCACCTCCCCGGGGTGGTAGTGCCAGCCGGTGCTGCCGCCCGGCGCGAGCGTGATCTCCCTGAGCACGTACTCGGTGCCGCCGACGACGTGGTCGAAGAGCGTGACCGCCGAAACGCCGCGGCCGGGCGTCGCGTTCGCGGTGGCGGGAAGGGTGGCGAGGCACAGGCCGGCGGCGAGGGTGGCCGCCGCTGATTTTCTGTTCACCGGGCGAAGGTTATTCCTCTATGGCGCCGCTCACCAGACACCTCGGCTGCCAATTAAGTGCTACATTGATGAGGCAGTTTAGAGTGCAGAGGAGACAACGATGAGCAGGATCTGGTGGTCACCGGAGCGTCGCGCGGCTTCGGGCGCAGCCTGACCGAGGCCGTCCTGGAGGCGGGCGATTCCGTCGTCGCCACGGCTCGGCGGCCCGGGCAGCTGGACGATCTGGTCGCCAGGTACGGCGAGCGGATCCGCGCGGTCGCGCTCGACGTGACCGATGCCGGTGCCGCGCGCCGGGCCGTCAAGGAGGCGACCAGCGCGTTCGGCGGGCTGGACGTGGTGGTCAACAACGCGGGCTACGCCAACAGCGCGGCGATCGAGGAGATGGCCGAGGACGACTTCCGCGCCCAGATCGAAACGAACCTGTTCGGCGTAGTGCACGTCACGCGTGCCGCGCTGCCGGTGTTCCGGGAGCAGCGGTCCGGCACGTTCGTGCAGTTCTCGTCGATCGGCGGGCGCGTGGGCGGCACGCCGGGGATGGGCGCCTACCAGACGGCGAAGTTCGCGGTCGAGGGGTTCTCGGAGGTGCTCGCGAGCGAGGTGGCGCCGTTCGGGGTGCGGGTGATCATCGTCGAGCCGGGTGCGTTCCGCACGGACTGGCAGGGGTCGTCGATGACGCGGCACCCGGTCGGCCCCGGCTACGAGGAGACGGTCGGCGCGCTGCACCGGTACCGGGACGAGCAGGACGGCAAGCAGCCGGGCGATCCGGTCCGTGGCGCGAAGGCCGTGATCGAGGCGGTCGGGGCACCGAACCCGCCGCGCCGGCTGATCCTGGGCGCCGCGGCCGTCGAGTCGGCACTGGCGTCGGCGCGGGAACGTTCGGCCGAAGCCGAGCAGTGGGCGGAGCTGAGCCGGTCGGCCGATTTCCCCGCCGACGCACGCTAGGGCGCGTCCTGCCGCTTCGGGTGACGACGGCGGGGGAGGACCGTCAGGCCCCCTCCCCCCGGCCGGTGTCAGCGCGCGACCTGTGCGGTGACGCGGTCGATGGCCTGCACCGCGACGTCCGGCTGGTCGACGTAGATGTAGTGGCCGCTGTTGTCCGCCACGGTCAGGGTGCTGTGGCTGGACAACGCGAGCCACTTGCGCTGCCCCTCGGTCCACGCCTGTTCCAGCGCCTGGCCGTAGCCGGGCACGCCCTGCTCGAGGTAGGGCTGCCCGTGCCGGATCACCTCCACTGGCACGTTCCCGGCGGACCGGACCTCCCCGTCCGGCGTCGCGAGCTGTTCCGGCGTCTCGCCGCGCACCACGGCCACGAACTGCGCCCGGATATCGCTGGCGGGGCTGGGCGCGGACTCCGGGATGATCCTCGTGACGTCGGCGCTCATGGTCGACGGGGTGGCGTCCATGAGGACGACGCCCTTCACCCGGTCCTGGTGGTCGGGCGCGTACCGGGCCGCGATGAGCCCGCCGAGCGAGTGCCCGGCCAGCACGACCGGGCTCTTCCCGGCGACGCGGTCCAGCACCCCGGTCAGGATCTTGCCGGTGGTGTCGAAGGTCTGCGGGCCGTCCGGCTGGTCGCTGGCGCCTTCGCCGAGCCGGTCGTAGGAGCAGACGCGGTGGGTGCCGCTGAGCCTCCGCTGGAAGTCGGTGAGCTTGTCGAGCCCGTCGCCGAGCCCGGCCAGCAGGACGACCACCGGCTTGCCCTGCGCGGAAGCGCCGGAGCACGAGACGTTGACCGACTTGCCGTCGACGGTGATCTTCGTGGTGCCGTCGATGCCACCGGGCGCGCTGTCACCCGCGGCGGCCGCCGTCGTGGCGGGCGGGGCGGCCGGTGCCGGCTGGTCCTCGCTGCCCTCCTCGTCGCAGGCCGTGAGCGACAGGCCGGCGACGGCAACCCCCAGTGCGATCAGCGAAGTGACCTTCGTGGTGCGGAACATCGTGTTTCTCCCATGGTTTCAGCTGGTGCTCGCCGTGCCGGCGACGCGATGAACGTTATGGGCCGCGGCGGCCCGGAACGATCACCCGGAGTCCCCTCTTCACGGTGGGGTTGTCCCCACCCCCGCCGCGTCGTGGTGGCGACAACATAAGTGCCGGGGCCGCGGCTCGGGAACGGCGGTGACTCACACGCAGAATTGTTTGCACGGTGGGGAAAACGACGTCGAAGGGGGCGTTTTCTGTTGCACCGCAGGCACGGCTTTGCCCGTTCGGCGATCGCGGGTTGCCCGCGCGTTCCTCAGTGGCGGAGTGCCTTGCGGGCCAGCAGGTTCCCGAGGAACTGGGCGGCCTGGACGAGCACGATGATCGTGAGCACGGCCAGTCCCGTGACGGCCCAGTTGAACCGGTGGTAGCCGTAGGTGATCGCGAAGTCGCCGAGCCCGCCGCCGCCGACCGCGCCCGCCACCGCCGTCATGTCGACCACCGCGACGAACACGAAGGTGTAGCCCAGGATCAGCGGGCCGAGCGCCTCCGGCACCAGCAGCGTGACGATGATCCGCAGCGGGCTCGCGCCCATCGCGCGGGCGGCTTCGAGCACCCCGGGGTCGATCGTGACCAGGTTCTGCTCCACGATCCGGGAGATGCCGAACGTCGCGGCCACCACGAGCGCGAAGGTGGCCGCGGTGGTGCCCAGCTGGGTGCCCACGGCGAGGATGGTCAGCGGGCCGATCGCGGTGATGAAGATGATGAACGGGATCGGCCGGATGATGTTGACCAGCACGTTGAGCACCGTGAACACCCAGCGGTTGGCCAGCAGCCCGCCGGGCCTGGTGGTGTAGAGCAGGATCCCGAGCACCAGCCCGAGCACGCCGCCCACGAGCAGCGTGGTCACCGCCATGAACAGGGTCTGCCCGATCGCGGAGAGGAAGACCGGGCCGAGGGTGTCCCAGTCGATGGTCATCGTGCGAGCTCCTCGATTTCGGTGGTGGTGCGGAGTTCGGCGACGAGCGCGTCGACGCCGGCGGGTTCGCCGAGCAGCTCCAGCGTCAGCCCGCCGAAGGACCGGCCCGACAACGTCGTGATGCCGCCGTAGACGATCTCGAAGCGGACCCCGTGCCTGCTCACGGCGTCCGACAGCACGGCGCCGAGCCGCCCGGCGTCGTCGACCCTCGCCGCGATGAGCCTGCCGCCGTGCCGGGCGCGGAGCCGCTCCAGGTCGGCGCCCTCCGGGGTTTCGCGCAGCACCGTGCGGACGAACCGGCGTGCGGTCGCGCTCTTCGGTGCCGAGAACATGTCATAGACGGTGCCCTCCTCGACGATCCGGCCGTCGTCGAGCACCGCGACCCGGTCGGCGATCTCGCGGACCACGTCCATTTCGTGGGTGATCACCACGATCGTCACGCCGAGCTCGGTGTTGACCCGCTTGAGCAGCCGCAGGACCTCCGCGGTGGTGCCGGGGTCCAGCGCGCTGGTGGCCTCGTCGGCCAGCAGGATCTTCGGGTTGGTCGCGAGCGCCCGCGCGATCCCGACCCGCTGCTTCTGCCCGCCGGAGAGCTGGTCGGGATAGCTCCACGCCTTGTCGGCGATGCCGACGAAGTTCAGCAGCTCCGCGACGCGTCGCCGGCGCCGTTCCCGGTCCCAGCCCGCGACCTTGAGCGGGTAGGCGACGTTGCCGAACACGGTGCGCGAGCGCAGCAGGTTGAACTGCTGGAAGACCATCCCGATCCCGGCGCGGACGCGGCGCAGCTCGCGCTCGGACAGGGTCGACAGGTCGACACCGTCGACCAGCACCTGCCCCGACGTGACCGGTTCGAGCGCGTTGATCAGCCGCACGAGGGTGCTCTTGCCCGCGCCGGAGTAGCCGATGATCCCGAAGACCTGCCCGGCCTCGATGGCGAGGTCCACCCCGTCGACCGCCGTGACCGCCTGCGCGCCGGTGCCGAACGTCTTGGTGACCCCGCGGAATTCGACGATGCTCATTTCTTCGCGGACCGCACGGTCTGCTCGAGCCGGGCCAGGATCGCCTCCAGGTCGGCGCGGGGCCGGTCGACGAGCACGGCGGTGTTCTTGGACTCCGCCTCGACCTCGCCCGTCACCCGCGGGTCGCGGTAGAGCTGGGCGAGCTTGAGGTAGGTCGGGTTGTCCTTGTCGGCGGCCCTGGCGACGAACGCGTTGATGTAGGGCTCGGCGGAGGGGCTCTTCGGGTCGTCGTTGAACAGCGCCTTGGACGGGTCGAGCCCGGCGTCGAGCGCGAAGTTGTTGTTGACGACCGCGGCGTCCACCGACGGCAGCGCGGCGACGGTCTGGGAGGCGTCGACCGGCGTCACGGTGACCTTCGACGCGGCCTGGTCGATCTCCGCGGGGGTGGACAGCACGGTCCCGCCGCCCCGCAGCTTGACCAGCCCCGCCGACTGGAGCACCAGCAGCGCCCTGGCCTGGTTCGTCGGGTCGTTCGGGATGGCGACCTGCCCGCCCGCCGGGATCTCCGCCAGCGTGCTGTGCTTGCGCGAGTACAGGCTCAGCGGCACGACGTAGGTCGAGCCGATCGGAGTGAGCGTGTCGTCGCTGGACACGTCGTAGTTGGCCAGGAACAGGATGTGCTGGAACAGGTTCAGGTCCAGCTGGCCCTGCGACAGCGCGGGGTTGGCCTGCGTGTAGTCGCTGAAGTTCACGAGCTGGACGTCGATCCCCTGCTCCGCGGCGAGCCGGGTGTAGGTCTTCCAGTAGTCGGCGCTGATGTCGGTCACCCCGATCCGCACGGTGGTGCGGCCGGCGGTGTTGGACGAGCCGCCGGTCGTGGTGACCAGCACCACGACGACGGCCGCCACGACGACGATCGCCGCGGCGAGACCGAGGAAGAAACCTTTGCCCCGGCCCGGCTTCTCGGGAAGGTCGGCCGTCGGCTCCGGGGCGTCTTGCGTGGACATGCTGCCTCTCAGGTCAGGAACGGGTGGTCTGGACCGGATCGTGTCCGGCCGGCCGCCATCCTGCGGCAACGCGCCAGGTCACGGCACCGGTTCCCAGGAGGTGGAACGGGGAAGAGCGCCGCGGGAAGCCGTGTTGTGGCTGGCGTTACGGCCGCCCCTCTGTCCTTTGTGGACACAGAGGGCCGCCACGATGTGGACAGCGGTCGACACCGGCGGCGCGGCGCAGGATGCTGGCAGTCGTCGAAGGGATCGCCGTGCCTGAAGTCGCGCTGTCCGTGCTCGATCTGGCCCCGATCAGCGAGGGGGCGACCGCCGCCACCGCGGTGCGCAACACCATCGACCTCGCGCGCCACGCGGAACGCCTGGGGTACAAGCGGTACTGGCTCGCCGAGCACCACCTCGCGCCCGGTGTGGCGGGCAGTTCGCCGCCGGTGCTCGGCGCGCTCGTCGCGAGCGCGACCGAGCGGATCCGCGTCGGTTCGGCCGGTGTCCAGCTCGCCCACCGCACGCCGCTGTCGGTGGTGGAGGAGTTCGGGCTGATCGACGCACTGCACCCCGGCCGCCTCGACCTCGGGCTCGGCCGCAGCGGCAAGCAGCTGCTGCGGGAACGCGCGGACCGGCCGCCCGCGCCCGCCGCACCGCCGCCGGACGCCGGCGTGCTCATCCCGCCGCCGCCGGACGCCGGCGTGCTCATCCCGCCGCCGCCGGACCTGCGCGGGCTGACCCGCTCGCCCCGGCTCGCCCTGACGTTCGGCCTGCTGCAGCAACCGGGAGCCGAGACGCCGGACTACGGGGAGCAGGTCGCCGACATCCTCGCCCTGCTCGAAGGGACCTACCGTTCGCCGGAAGGGCTCGACGCGCACGCGGTGCCGGGTGAGGGAGCCGACGTCGAGGTGTGGATCCTGGGCAGCTCCGGCGGGGCGAGCGCGCGGACCGCGGGTGAGCGGGGGCTGCGGTTCGTCGCGAACTACCACGTCAGCCCGTCCACGGTGCTGGACGCCGTCGGCGCCTACCGCGCCGCCTTCACGCCGTCGAAGTACCTGGCCCGGCCCCACGTCGCGGTGTCGGCGGACGTGGTGGTGGCCGAGACCGACGCGAAGGCGGCGGAACTGGCCGCGGGCTACGGGCCGTGGGTGCGCAGCATCCGCACCGGTCAGGGCGCGATCCCTTTCCCCGCAACGGAAACCGTCGCGGCGCAGGCGTGGACGGACGAGGACGCGGCGATCGTCGCCGACCGCGTGCGCACCCAGTTCACGGGCTCGCCGAAGACGGTGGCCGAGGGGCTGCGGCGCCTGCGGGACGCCACGGGTGCCGACGAACTGGTGATCACCACGATCACCCACGAGCACGCCGACCGGGTGCGGTCCTACGAACTGCTCGCGGGGGAGTGGGGCCGGTAGCGCGCGGGCGGGCGGCCGCGGTGCCGTTAGGCTCTGCGCCATGCCGACGACCCGCGTCATCGACCGGCTGCGGAACTGGTGGCGCGCCTACGACCCCGCGGTGTGGGACCGCTGGCTCGCCGTCGGGTGCGCCGGGCTGGCGTTCGTGCCCGCGTTGTCGAGCCTGAGCGCCCAGTTCGGGGACCTGCCGACGCGGCGGGCGGGCGCGTTCGCGGTCGTCCTCGTGCTCGCGCAGACGCTGCCGATCGCCGTGCGGACCCGCTGGCCCGCCGCCTGCCTCGCGGTCGTCGGGGTGTCGTTCGCGGTCCACCAGTCGCTGGGGTACCCGCCGCACTTCGGCACCGTGACGTTGTACCTGGCGTTGTACTCCGCCGGTGCGCACCAGGAACGGTTCCGGCACGGCCTGGCGATCACGGCGTCGGCCGCGTACGGCGTGTTCTCGGCCGTCCTGCACCTGCTCGGCTCGCCCGCCCGGCCGGTCGACTTCCTGACCTACTACGTGGTGCTCGCCGGGTGCTGGGTGCTCGGCGCCTTCGTGCGGCGGCGGCGGATCGACGAGCGCGAACGGCAGCGGCTGGCCACGGCCGCAGCCGCCACCGCGGAGCGGGCCCGCATCGCGCGGGAGCTGCACGACGTCGTCACCCACCACGTCACCGCGATGGTCGTCCAGGCCGACGCGACGCAGTTCCTCACCGGTTCGCCGGACCGCGTCGCGGGGGCGCTCACGACGATCGGCGACAGCGGCCGCCGCGCGCTGACCGAGTTGCGTCACCTCCTCGGCGTCCTGGAGGCGACCGGCGAAGCCGCGGCACCGCCGGAACGGGTGGCGGACCTGGTCGAGCAGATCCGGCGCGGCGGGCAACCGGTCGAGCTGGTCGAGGACGGCGATCCGCTGCCCGCGGGGGTGGAGCTGGCCGTGTACCGGGTGGTGCAGGAGGGGCTGACCAACGCCGTCAAGTACGCGCCGGGGCAGCCGACCGCGGTGCGGATCGGCCGGCGGGACGGCCAGGTCGAGGTGGAGGTCACCAACCCCCTCCCCGAGGTGGCCGCCGCCCGGTCGCTTTCCGGTGGGCGAGGCCTGAACGGGCTGCGGGAACGGGTTGGCGTGCTCGGCGGTGAGCTGAGCGCGGGGGAGCAGCCGGACGGGCGGTACCGGCTGCGTGCGGCGATTCCGGTCGGGAGGGACGTATGACGGTCCGGGTGCTGATCTGCGAGGACCAGGAGGTCGTCCGCGCCGGGTACGTCACGGCCTTCGCCGCGCAGCCGGACATGGAGGTCGCCGGGGAGGCGGCCAACGGACTGGCCGCGCTCGACGTCGCCGCGCGCGTGCGGCCGGACGTCGTCGTGATGGACATCCACCTGCCGCTGCTGGACGGCATCGAGGCCACCCGGCGGCTCGCCGGGCCGTCCGTGGCCTCGCCGCCGAAGGTGCTCGTGGTGACCACGTTCAACGTCGACGAGTACGTCTACGAAGCGTTGCGGGCCGGGGCCAGTGGTTTCCTGCTGAAGGACGCGCCACTGGCCGAACTCGTGAACGGGGTGCGCACGATCGCCCGGGGTGAGTCGCTGCTGGCGCCCGCGGTGACCCGGACGCTCATCGGCCGCTTCGCCGACCGCATCCGCCCTCCCGGCGCCGGCGGCGGCGAGCCGCTCGACCGGCTCGCGCCGCGGGAACGCGAAGTGCTGCGGCTGATCGCGCACGGCCTGTCCAACGCCGAGATCGCGCAGGAGCTGGTGCTCAGCGTGGAGACGGTGAAGACCTACGTCTCCCGCCTGCTGACCAAACTGGACTTGCGCGACCGCGTGCAGGCCGTCGTGTTCGCCTACCGGACCGGCCTCGTCAGCGCTGACGAGCGGTAGCGGGCACGAGGCGGCCGTGCCGCTTGGCGGAGCGGAGCAGGAGCGCCGAGAGCAGGAGGCACGCCGCGGTCGCGGCCAGGCCCGCTTCCGGGCCGAACGAGCCGCCGGTCAGCGCGGACGGTCCGGTGAGAGTGGTCTGGACCAGTCCGCCCAAGTCGCTCGACTTGCCCGACACCGCCGTGCCCAACGCCGCTTCGACGGCGTTCCAGGCGAAGTGCAGGCCGATCGGGAACCACAGCGTGCGGGACGCGAGGTAGGCCGCGCCGAGCATGATCCCGCCCTGCAGGACGATCGAGAACGCGCCCCACAGCATCGCCCCCGCGCTCACCTCGGAGGCACCCGCCAGGTGCAGCGCGCCGAAGAGCACCGAGGACACCCCCAGCGCGGCCCAGGACCCGAACCGCCCTTCGACGACGCGGAAGAGGACACCGCGGAAGATCACTTCCTCGGTGACCGCGACGCACGCCATCATCCCGAGCGTGGCCAGGAACTTCCAGGCGTCGCCGCCCGAGAAGTCCGCGCCGCCGAAGACCAGCATGATCAGCAGGGTGACGAGGAACGTGGCGGTCCCGATGGCGCTGCCCCACAGCAGGCCCGGCCGGGCGCGGTCACGCGGCAGCTCGGGGACGGACGGCCGTCGTTCGACGAACCTGGTCAGCCGGACGTAGCAGAACAGGGTGGCGGCCGCGGCGGCCACGCCCACCACCAGCCCCAGCAGGCCGGTGCCGCTGAGGAGGACGGTCAGCTGCTGGGCGACGACCAGGATCACGAGCAGCGCGACCACCATCACGGGCAAGCGCCAGGTGTGCAGCCAGGCCGGGGGCGTGCGCCCTTCGTTCGCCGTGCGGGGAGTGGACATCGGGGAAGCTCCTT
Source organism: Amycolatopsis sacchari (assembly GCF_900114035.1). Taxonomy (GTDB): domain Bacteria; phylum Actinomycetota; class Actinomycetes; order Mycobacteriales; family Pseudonocardiaceae; genus Amycolatopsis_E; species Amycolatopsis_E sacchari. Next base: position 207,305 of record NZ_FORP01000005.1, read on the forward strand.
CCATCGGGTGTGCTCAGACGGTAGGAGCGGGGCGGCACGCCGCGAGTCACCCCGCGGGAGACCTTTCCGGGTAGCTCTCGCGGGGGACAAGCGCTATCCCGGCACCCCGGTGCGGCGGCGGAGGTGCGGTTGCCTGAGGTGGGGCGGCACGTACGCCACGTCCACCGGGCCGAGGTCGGTGCCGGGCGGGACGATCTCGTCGATCCGGTCGAGGAGGTCGTCGTCGAGCCGCGTGCCGGCTCCGGCGAGCAGGTCCTCCAGCTGTTCCTCCGTGCGGGGGCCGATGATCGCCGAGCTGACCCCCGGGTGCGCGGTGGTGAACGCGATTGCCAAGTGCCGCAACGGAATTCCGGCCTCCTCGGCGAGCGGGACGAGGGCTTCGACGGCGTCGAGCTTGCGTTCGTCGGTCAGGTGCCGTGGTGCCCAGTGCAGCCGGCCGGCCGACGGCGTTTCCGCGCCGTTCCTGCGGTACCGCCCGCTGAGCAGCCCCATCGACAGGGGGCTCCACACGAGCACGCCCAGGTCGTAGCGCTGGCACACCGGCAGGACCTCGCGCTCCACACCCCGGTTGAGGATCGAGTAGTGCAGCTGCTCGGTGCGGAAGCGGGCCAGCCCGCGCCGCTGCGCCAGCCACTGGGCTTCGACGATTTCCGACGCGGGCAGGTTGGAGTGCCCGATCGCGCGGACCTTGCCCGCCCGCAGCAGGTCGGTCAGGGCGCTCAGCGGCTCCTCGATGTCGGTGCCGGGCTCGGGGTGGTGGAGCTGGTAGAGGTCGAGGTGGTCGACGCCGAGCCGGCGCAACGAGCCTTCGACGGCGGAGATGATCCAGCGGCGCGAGTTGCCGCGCTGGTTGGGGCCGGGGCCCATCGGCCCGTTGCCCTTGGTGGCGAGGACGACGTCGTCTCGGCGGCCGCGCAGGGCCTTGCCGAGGATCCGCTCGCTTTCGCCGTCGCCGCCGTAGACGTCGGCGGTGTCGATGGTGGTGATCCCGCCGTCGAGCGCGCGGTGGACGATGCGGACGCACGCGTCGGGATCGGGGTTGCCGTAGGGGCCGAACATCATCGTGCCGAGCGTGTAGGTGCTGACCTGGATGCCGGTACGGCCGAGTGGTCGCGTCTGCAAGGGGTTCTCCAGAGGTGGTGCGCGGTGGGATGCGGCTGTCCGGCACCCCACCGCGGGAAACGGGTCAGGCGGCGACGTCGACGATCCAGGTGACGCCGAAGCGGTCGGTCAGCATGCCGAACGCGGGCGCCCACTGGGAGGGCCCGAACTCCTCGATCACGGTGGCGCCTTCGGCGAGGCCCTTCCACACGGGCGAGACCTCGTCGACGGTCTCGCCGCGCACGGACAGGAAGAAGCGCTCCTTCGTGAGGGTGGTGCCGTTCTCGCGGCGGGTGGCCGGGGTGGCCGGGACGGCAGGCCCGTCGGTGCCCGGGACGTCGTAGGCCATCACGCGGAAGCCGTTGTCGGCGGTGACCTGGCCGAAGACGACGTTCCTGGCGTCGGGCAGCTCGGCGGGCATGCCGAAGTCGCCGTAGGTGACGACGGTGGCCTGTCCGCCGAAGACCGACTGGTAGAACTCCAGCGCGGCGCGGGCCTGGCCGGTGAAGTTCAGGTGGGCGACAGCGTTGAGCGACATGGGTTTTCCGGTCCTTCGTGAGTGCTCGCGCCGCCGGGGGTTCCCGGCGGCGAACGCCACTGTGGCAGCGGTAGCGGCCAGGGAACGTCCTCTTCTCGTGGCACCATGGAATTCATGCCGACCGCTTCCTCGGCGGCGACCTCGGGCCGCCTCCTTTCGCTGCTGTCCCTGCTGCAGGTCCGGCGGGACTGGCCGGGCGCGCTGCTCGCCGGCCGCCTCGGCGTGAGTGAGCGGACCGTGCGCCGCGACGTCGACCGGCTGCGGGAGATCGGCTATCCCGTCAGGGCGATCAAGGGTCCGGAGGGCGGGTACCGGCTCGAAGGCGGCAGCCAGATGCCGCCGCTGCTGTTCGACGAGGAGCAGGCGGTCGCGCTCGCGGTGGCGCTGCGGATCGCGGTCGGGACGGGGGCCGGTATCGAGGAGGCCGCCGCGAGGGCGCTGGCCACCGTGCGCCAGGTGATGCCGTCGCGGCTGCGGCAGCGCGCCGACCTGGTCGAGGTCACCGCGGCGGAGCGGGACACGCAGGTCGACACGGAGGTGCTGCTCGCGCTGAGCTCCGCGATCCGGGCGAGCGAGGAGGTGCGGTTCGACTACGCCTCGCCGTCCCGTCCTGCCGAAGCCCGTCCGGTGCGGCGGGTGCAGCCGCACCACCTCGTCGTCCGGAACGGGAAGTGGTACCTGGTGGGCTGGGACGCCGCCCGCGAGGACTGGCGGACCTACCGCGTCGACCGGATGGAACTGCGCGTGCCGAACGGGCCGCGGTTCACCCCGCGCGAGGTCCCGGGCGGGGACGTCGCGACGTTCCTCGCCGCCCGGTTCAAGGGCTCCGACACCGCGGACGCGTGGCCGTGCCAGGGGGAGGTGGTCCTGGACCTGCCCCTCGCCGAGGTGGCACCCTTCGCGGGTGACGGGGTGGCCGAGGAGGTCGCCCCGGGGCGGACCAGGCTGCGCACCGGGTCCTGGTCGTGGGCCGCGCTCGCGGCGGGCCTGGCGCGGTTCGACGCCGAGGTCGAGGTGGTCGGCCCGCCTGCTTTGCGAGCGGCGTTCGCCGACCTGGCGGACCGCGCCCGGCGGGCCTCTCGATTACATGATGACTGACGTACGTACGGCGATGTGTCGTATTTACTCGTGGCGTGCCTCGTCCAGCCTGCGTGCACGGGCGGCCTGTTCGAACGGGGTGTCGCCTGCCGGGTGGCGGTCGCCGAGCGCGGCGAACAGCTTCGCGACCCCGGCCGAGTCGTGGTGGGAGGCGAGCGCGGCCAGCTCGGGGTCGGTCGCGGCCAGCAGCTGCCGGAACCGCAGCTCGCTGAGCGGGCCGAGCCGGTCGTAGATCTGCACGAACACCCGCTGCGCCCGCTCCCTCGCCCAGTCCTCCGGCAGGAGCCCGGCGGGCAGGTCCGGGTCGGTTTCGGGGAAGCGGCGCCAGTCCACGCGCAGCTCCGTCCTGATGCGCAGCGCCTGCGCGGGGCTGACCAGGCCGTCTTCGAGGCTCGCGAGCACGGGTTCGTAGCGCTCGGCGAACCGCTGGTACTCCTTGGCGAGCGGGCCGAGGTCGAAGGCCGCGACGGGGCTCCGCTCCCCGGAGTCCCCGGGGACCTCCGCCGCGCGGAACACCGTCGCGCTCCGCACGCCGAGCTCGTCCAGCGCGGCGAGCGCGGAGTCGGCCTGGTCGTGCGGCGACACCCAGACACCGTCGTAGAGCGCGGCGAAGCGCAGCACGCGCAACCGCGACCGCAGCGCGCTGCGCAGCCCGCGGTCCTGCTCCGGCACCGAGAACGCGACGACGGTCCACTGCCCGTCCCAGTCCGGCGCCGTCGTGCCGAACGTCAGCATCCGGTGCGTGCGCTCGATGATCACCTCGGACGTGCGCGCCGGGATGCCGTACGCCGTCGTCCGCCCCGACTTCGACACGGTCAGCAGGCCGCGGGCGGTGAGCCTGCGGATCGCCGCGCGGGCGCTGGCGGGGGTGATGTCGAACTCGCCGAGCAGCCGCACCAGCGCGGCGGACGGGATGTGCTCGTCGCGCCAGTACCAGAAGTCGCCCAGCAGCGAGGTGAGCAGGAGCTGCGGTTCCGCCCCCTGCTGGGTGCGGGGCAGCGGGCCGGTCGTCATGCGCGCACCCTTCCTCCTCGCCCGTCGGTCGCGGAGGCCCATGGTCGCAGCTTCGGGCCGCCGTCTCCAGCAAGGGGTTGAATCACGCTACACATCATGCGACGATCGATCGCGTAATAGCAACCGATCCTCTCGATCTTTCGCAGGTTCCCCCCTCGCAGGAAGAAAGCCATATGGGTTCCCCACTTCGTCAATGGCGTCGAAGCACCACCGTCGCGATCGTCGTGGCCGGGCTGGCTCTGGCCGGCTGCACGGTGGACGACGGAGCGGCCTCCGCGCCCGCGCCCGCCAGCCTCGCCGTCGTCCCGGCGCTGCACGACCAGCTGCCGCAGGCGGTCAAGGACGCCGGGATCATCCGGTTCGCCGGAGACTCCCACCCGCCGTACCGCACCGTCGGCCCCGACGGCAAGACGGTCACCGGCATCGACAACGACTTCCAGCAGGCGCTCGGCCAGCTGCTGGGCGTGCGCACGGAGACCACTGTCGTGAGTGGACTGCCCGCCGCGCTGCAGGGCATGCTCAGCGGCCGGTACGACGCGTTCAACGGCCCCGTCAAGGCGACCGCCGAGCGCGAGCGCCAGTTCGACACCGTCACCTGGATGACCACCCGCACGTCCTACGTGGTCCCGGCCGACTCCACCGCGGGCGTCCAGCGCGCCGACGACCTGTGCGGCAAGCGCGTCGCGGTCGTCACCGGCAGCGTCGTCGAGGAGCAGCTGACCAAGCTTTCGGCGTTCTGCCAGGGACAGGGCCGTCCCGCGGCGCAGTCCATCGGGCTCGACGACACGAACGCGACGCTGCTGGCCACGAAGTCCGGCAGGGCCGAGGCGGCGGGCATGACGCAGGCCGCCGCGATCGACGTGACCACGCAGCAGAAGGGGCAGTACCGCTACGTGACCCAGAGCGAGGAGCAGGGCGCCACCAAGGACAACCTGGCGCTGTACACGCCGAAGGCCGGTGGCCTCGGGCCCGTGCTGCAGAAGGCCTTCGAGGAGCTGTTCCGCAACGGCACCTACGCCCGCATCATGAACCAGTGGGGCCTGACCGACGTCATGGTCCAGCAGCCGCTGTTCGACGTGGCGTCGGCGAAGTGAGCACGATGTCCACAGTAGACGAAACGGTGACCGTCGCCGCACCCGGCGAGGACGTGGCGTCGGCGCGCGGCCGGCTCCGCCCGCTGCGCTGGCTGTTCGTGCTCGTGCTCGCGGTGCTGGCCGCGCAGCTGGTGCTCTTCCTGGTGCGCAACGAGCGGTTCCAGTGGGACGTCGTCGCGAAGTACCTGTTCGAGAAGAGCGTCATGGCGGGGCTGGGCACCACGGTGGTGCTCGCGATCGCCGCGATGGCGCTCGGCTCGCTGATCGGCGGGGTGGTCGCGGCGATGCAGCTGAGCGGGTTCGCCCCCGCCCGCTGGGTCGCCACGCTGTGGGTCGGCCTGTTCCGCGGGATCCCGCCGCTGGTGCAGCTGATCTTCTGGTTCAACCTGGCCTACCTGCTGCCGAAGCTGTCGATCGGGATCCCGTTCGGCCCGGTGTTCGGCAGCTGGGACGCGAACACCGTGATCACCCCGCTGACCGCCGCGGTGATCGGGCTTTCGCTGGTGGAGTCCGCGTACCTGGCGGAGATCTTCCGCGCCGGCATGGGCGCGGTGGACCCCGGGCAGCGCGACGCGGCGCGGGCGATGGGCTACCCGCCGGCGCAGACCCTGCTGCGGATCGTGCTGCCGCAGGCGATGCGGGTCATCGTGCCGCCCGCCGGCAGCCAGTTCATCAACGTGCTCAAGGGCACTGCGCTGGTCTCGGTCATCGCGATGTCGGACCTGCTGCACTCGGTGCAGGTGATCTACAACCGCACGTACGAGATCGTGCCGATGCTGCTCGTGGCCTGCTTCTGGTACCTCGTCGTGGTCACCGCGCTCACCGCGGGCCAGCGGTGGCTGGAGCGCCGGTTCTCCCGCGGGCACCGGCCCGTCGCCGTGAGGAGGAGCCGATGAGCGAGCCAGTGCTGCGCATCAGCGCCGTCCGCAAGCACTTCGGGCAGGTCGCCGCGCTCGACGGGGTGAGCCTGGACGTGCACGAGGGGGAGAGCGTCGTCGTGATCGGACCGTCGGGCTCGGGCAAGTCGACGCTGATCCGGTGCGCCCACCAGCTGGAGACGATCGACGGCGGCGCGCTGTACCTCGACGGCGAGCTGCTGGGCTACCGGCGTACGCCGCGCGGGCTGCGCCCGCTGAGCGAGCGGCGGATCGCCGAGCAGCGCCGGCGGATGAGCATGGTGTTCCAGCAGTTCAACCTGTTCCCGCAGTTCACCGTGCTGCGCAACGTCACGGACGCCGCGGTGCGCGTGCACGGCCGCGACCGGTCCGAAGTGGACCGTGAGGCGCGGGAGCTGCTGGCCCGCATCGGCCTCGCGGGCCGGGAGGACCACTACCCGTGGCAGCTGTCCGGCGGGCAGCAGCAGCGGGTCGCGATCGCGCGGGCCGTGCTGGTCCGGCCGCGGATCATGCTGTTCGACGAGCCCACCAGCGCGCTCGACCCGGAGCTGGTCGACGAGGTGCTCGCCGTGCTGCGGGACCTCGCGGCGGCGGGCACCACGATGGTCGTGGTCACGCACGAGATGGCGTTCGCGCGAGAGGCCGCCGACCGGTGCGTGTTCATGGAGGCCGGCCGGATCGTCGAAGAGGGCAAGCCCGCCGACCTGTTCAGCCGCCCGCGCACCGAACGGCTGCGCGCGTTCCTGTCCCGCCACCTGTCCGAAAGGGAGGCTGCTTCGTGATCACCGTGGGCGCCGTCGGCGACCTCATCCTCGACGAGCCGGATCCGGACTCCTTCCTCGCCCCGGCCGCGCCGGTGCTGCGGGGGATGGACCTGGCGATCGGGCACATCGAGGTGCCCCACTCCACCACGACCGTCCAGCGCAGCACGGACGTGCCGGCCCCGCCCGCCGACCCCGCCGCGCTGAAAGCGGTTTCCGCGGCCGGGTTCCACGTGGCCACGCTGGCGGGCAACCACATCTACGACGCCGGCGACGAGGGACTGGCGGACACCATCGCACACGCCCGGGCGGCGGGACTGGAGACCGCCGGGGCGGGCCCGGACCTCGCCGAGGCCCGGCGGCCCGCGGTCGTCGAGCGCGGCGGGCTGCGCTTCGCGGTGCTGTCGTACAACTGCGTGGGGCCACGGGATTCCTGGGCCACGTCACGCAAACCCGGCTGCGCGTACGTGCGCGTGCTCACCCACTACGAACTCGACCACGCCAGCCCCGGCGGCCCGCCCGAGGTCTTCACCTTCGCCGACCCGGCGAGCCTGGCCCTGATGGAGGAGGACGTGCGGCGGGCCCGCGCGGACGCCGACGTCGTGCTCGTGTCGCTGCACAAGGGCGTCGGGCACACCCCGGCGGTCGTCGCGATGTACGAGAGCCCGGTGGCGCGGGCGGCGATCGACGCCGGTGCCGACGCCGTGTTCTCCCACCACGCCCACATCATGCGCGGCATCGAGGTCCACAAAGGACGGCCGATCTTCCACGGGCTGGGCAACTTCGTCACCGTGACCCACGCGCTCACCCCGAGCGCCGGCACCGGTGCGGACGAGCTGCGGGCGTGGGCCGAGCGGCGCACGAAGCTGTACGGCTTCGCGCCCGACCCCGACATGCCGTACTACCCGTTCCACCCCGAGAGCCGCAACACCGCCATCGCCGTCTGCCGGTTCGACGAGAACGGCCTGCGGGAGGCCGGTTTCGTGCCGTGCCGGATCGACGACCGCGGCCGTCCCGTGCCGGTCGGCGGCACGCCCGAAGGCGCGGAGGTGACCCGGTACATCGAGGACATCACCCGCGAGGCCGGGCTCAACGGCCGGTTCACCGCACACGGCGCCGAAGTGCGCATCGATCTTTCCGGAGGGGACCAATGACCGACCAGCCGCTGGCCGGCCGCACCGTCATCGACCTGACCACGGCGCTCGCCGGCCCGTACGCGACGCTGCTGCTCGCCGGGCTCGGCGCCACCGTGATCAAGGTCGAGAACCCCGCCACGGGCGGCGATTCCTCCCGCAACAACGCGCCCTACGTCGGCCGGGACGGGCTGAACCTCGCACGGCGGCACGAGGACGACCTGTCGGTGTCGATGCTGGTGCGCGGCCGCAACAAGCTCAGCGTCACGCTCGACCTGAAGAACCCGCGCTCCCACGCGGTGTTCGCCGACCTCGTCCGCGACGCCGACGTGCTGGTGGAGAACTACAGCCCCGGCGTCACCGAGCGGCTGGGCATCCAGTACGAGAAGGTCCACGAGATCAACCCCCGATTGGTCTACACCTCCATCAGCGGCTTCGGCGCCCAGGGCGGGCCGGGCTCGGGCAAGGCGATGGACTCGATCATCCAGGCGCTGTCCGGCGTGATGATGACGGCGGGCGAGCCGGACGAGGGCCCGGTCCGGTTCGGGCTGCCCATCGGTGACCTCCTCGCGCCGCTGTTCGCGGTCGTCGGCACGGTTTCCGCGCTGCTGCAGGCCGAGCACACCGGCGAGGGGCAGCACGTCGACGTGTCGATGCTCGGCGCGCTGACGTCACTGGTGGCGTGCGAGCCGTTCGACGCGCTTGAGGCGGTCGGCCTGCCCTTGCGCACCGGTTCGATGGTGCCGCGGCTCGCCCCGTTCGGCATCCTGCCCGCGGCGGACGGGTACGTCGCGCTGTGCGCGCCCACCGACGCGTTCGCCCGCGGCGTGCTGCGCGCGATCGGCAGGCCGGACCTCGTCGAGGACGACCGGTACCGCACCAGGGACCAGCGCGTGCGCTCGGCGGACGAGCTGCACGGGCTGATCCGGGAGTGGTGCGAGGTCCGGCCGCTGGCGGAGATCCTCGCGGCGTTCACCGCCGAGGGCGTGCCGGCGGCCGAGGTCCGCGAGCCGCGCGAGGCGGTCCGCGACCCCCTCGTGCGGCAGCGCGAGGAGGTCGTCCCGCTGCGGCACCCCCGGCACGGCGACGTGGCCGACCTCCTCGGAACCGGTGTCCCCATCCGGTTTTCCGCCTCGCGGGTGGCGCTCGACCGGCCCGCGCCCGCGCTGGGCGAGCACAACGAGCACGTGTTCCGCGACCTGCTCGGCTACAGCGAGGAACGCCTCGCCGAGCTCGCCGACGAGGCCGTCATCTGATGAGCGCTCTCACCGAACTCCTCGCCGTGGCGGAGGACCGGGCCGGGAGCGCGCAAGGCGCAGGCCTGCCCGTAGTGGGCTGCGTCGGCGCCGACGTGCCGGTCGAGCTGATCACCGCCGCCGGCCTGCTGCCACTCCGGCTCGCCGGGCAGCCGGAGCGGGACCACGCCTTGGGCGACCGCTACCTCGGGGTCGGCGTCGACCCGGTCGCGCGCTCGGTCCTCACCGGCATCCTCGCGGGGGACTACGGAAACCTCGAAGCCATAGTGGTATCGCGGGACTGCGAGGCGTCGCTGCGGCTGTTCTACGCGCTGCGGGAACTGCACCGGGTCGAGCCGGAGACGGCGCTGCCCCCGGTGTACCTGGTCGACGTCCTGCACCTGCCGCACCACACCACCACGCGCTACGTCCAGGCCAGGATCGGGCAGCTGCGCGACTGGCTGGGCCGGTGGCGGCGGATCGGCGACGACGACCTGGCAGCGGCGATCGAAGCGCACGACGCGTTACGGCAGGCGCTCGGCCGCGTTGCCGTGCTGCGCAGGGAAAACCGGCTGACCGGCACCCAGTTCCTCGGCGTCGTCGCGGCGGCCACCGCCCTTCCGGTGGCCACCGCGACGGACCTGGTGGAGCGCCTGCTCGCCGAGGCTCCCGCGCTGCCGGAGGCCGGCGGGACCCGGGTGTTCCTCACCGGCAGCTCCCACGACGGTCCCGCCGTCTACGAACGCTTGGAGGACAACGGTTTCTTCGTCGCGGGGGAGGACCACGACTGGGGTGAGGCGCTGTTCGCCCGCACGTGCGCCGCGCCGACCGAACTGGCCTTGGCCGAGCGCTACCAGTACAACGGCCCCGCCGCGCCGCGCGCGTCCATCCGGCAGCGTGCCACGCACACCGCCGAGGCCGCCCGCGCCTGCGGGGCGGAGGTCCTCGTCTCGTACGCCCGCGCCGGGGACGACGCGCCGCCGTGGGACTTCCCGGACCAGCGTGCCGCGACCGGACTGCCCGCGGTGCTGGCGGAGCGGCAGCCCTACGGGGAGCTGACGGACGACGCGCTCGCCGCGATCCGCGAGCTGACGACGGCGGGGGTGGCGCGATGACCGGCAGGCTGGCTTCCGCGACCGCCGCGACCGCGCACCAGCGCGAGTGGTTCGCCCGGATGCGGGAGGAGGTCGAGGGCGGTGCGCCGCTGGCGCTGGTGAACGCCGACGCACCGCAGGAGATCTTCCGCACCATGGGCATCCCGTACGTGGTCAACCAGTGGTGGGCGTCGATCGTCGCCGCGAAACGGCAGACCCCGCGCTACCTCGGGCTGCTCAAGGAACGGGGCTACCCCGACTACATCGAGCAGTACAGCGCCACGTCGCTCGCGTCGGCCTTCGAGACCGATCCGGCGCAGGCGCCGTGGGGCGGTCTGCCCAAGCCCACCATCGTGCTCGGCGAAACCACCGGGGACGCGTCCCGCAAGATCTTCGACGTCTGGGACGCCCAGCCCGGGGTCACCTACTACGCGCTGGAGAGCGCCGCGGAGAACGCGGTGCCCGAGCGGTGGTGGGAGCTGATGCCGCACCGGTGGGAGGAGGCGATCGGCAGCACCCGGCTGGACCTGATGACCGGCGAGCTGACCGGGTTCATCCGGTACCTCGAACTCACCACGGGCCGGGTGTTCTCCGAGACCCGGTTCCGCGAGGTGATGGCGCTGGTCAACGAGCAGCAGGAGTGGAACCGCCGCACCCGCGACCTCATCGCCGCGGCGCGGCCCTGCCCGATCGCGGTCACCGACGGCATCCCGAGCGTCATGGTGCCGCAGTGGCACCGCGGGACCGAGTGGGCCCGCGACGCCGCCCGCGCCTTCCACGACGAGGTGCGCGAGCGGGTCGACGCCGGGGTGGGGGTGTTCGAGGACGAGCGGCTGCGGCTGATGTGGATCGGCCGCGGGCTGTGGTTCGACCTGGACTTCTACCGGCGGTTCCAGGAATCGCACGGCGCGGTGTTCGTGTGGTCGATGTACCTCGCGATCGCCGCCGACGGGTACCTGCGGTACGGCGACGACCCGCTGCGTGCCCTCGCCGCCCGTTTCGCCGCCTTCAGCGACCAGCTCTACACGCCACCGTGGTCTTCGGAGTGGTACGTGAAGGAGGCCCGCCACCACGGGGTGGACGGCGTGGTGCACCTCGTCTCCGACGACGCCCGTGGCGGTTACTTCACCACGCGTGCGTTGCGGGCGGCGGGGATCCCGGTGCTGGAGCTGCACGCGGACAACGTCGACGCACGCAAGGGCGGCGACCTGACCTCGCAGCTGAGCGCTTGGCTCGACGAGCTCGGGGGAGGAAAAGCCTGATGGGCCGCAGACTGGGCTGGCTCGTGCTCGCGCTGGTGCTCGTGGCGGTCGGACTTCCCGCGACCGCGTCGGGCAGTTCCTGTGCGGGCGCGGCGCGGTGCGTCGAGGGGAAGCTGACCGACGGGACGCCTTATACGTTCGCGAAACCCGCGCGCTGGAACGGCACCGTGCTGGTGGACCTCGACTTCGCGTCGGGTGGGCTGTCGGCTCCGCTCACGGCGAGCCTGCTGGAGCGGGGTTACGCGGTCGGCGGCACCACGCGGACGGTCAGCAGCTGGAACATCGCGCGGGCCATCGACAACCAGGCCGAAGCGCTCGGCCGGTTCGAGGCCGCGTTCGGTCCTGTCCGTCATGCGATCGCCGAGGGGCGGTCGATGGGCGGCATGGTCGCGGCGGGCGTGGCGCAGGTGCACCCCGACCGGTTCGACGCGGCGGTGCCGATGTGCGGCGGGCTGGGTGGGTCCGTGGGGCAGTGGAACCAGAAGCTCGACACCGTGTTCACCCTGAAGACGTTGCTGTTCCCAGGTTCGGGCCTGCCGGTCACCGGTGTGCCCGCGGACGTCCCGGGCACGCAGCAGCAGTGGATCTCGGCGGTCACGTCGGCGCAGGCGACAGCGGAGGGCCGGGCGCGGATCGCGCTCGCGGCGGCGGTCGGGCAGCTGCCCGGGTGGGGCCTGGCGGCGGACGGCAGCGAAACCCCGGTCCCGGACGACGCCGACGGCATCGAGCAGGGCATGTTCCTGGCGCTCGCGGGTGGTCCGCTGCCGCACCTGGGGCAGGCGGTCAGCAGCAGGCGCACGATCGAGCAGCTGGCCGGGGGCAACCCGTCGTGGAACACGGGCGTGGACTACGCGCGGCAGCTCGCGATGGCCGCGCCTGAGCAGCGGAACGCGGTCCGGCGGCTGTACGAGCGCGCTGGTCTGGACCTCCGCGCGGACCTGGACACGCTCGCGGCGGCGCCCCGCGTGGCGGCTGATCCGGCGGCCGTGCGGTACCTGGAGAAGGGCATCGTGTTCACGGGCCAGCTGCGGATCCCCGTGCTCACGGTGAACGGTCTGGGTGACCAGATCTCGACTGTGGCGCAGCAGCAGTCCTACGGGGCGCTGGTGCGGGAGCGGGGCAACGCTCCCTTGCTGCGGCAGACGTACGTGCGCACGGCGGGGCACTGCACCTACACCACGGGCGAACAGGTGGCAGCGATCGACTCGGTCCTGTTCCGCCTCGAGTCGGGCCACTGGCCGGACACCACCCCGGCGGCGATGAACGCCCGCAGTGTGGGCGTGGACGGTGGCCCGGGCCGGTACGTGCAGTACACCCCGCCGCGGTTCAACCGCATGTACGCCTGAGGGTTTCGGCACCGCCCGGCCCGCGCCCGGGGTGGGCGGTGTGGGGGTGCGGCGTGGTCCGGTGGGGCTGGGCTGGCAGTCCGCGGTCACGGGCGGGGTTGGCGGGGCCTTGCTGGCGGGCCAGTGAGGCGGCGCGCCCCCGCAGCCGCCGGAGGACCGGCTTTTCCCCGTGCTGGCGGGACATCGCCGCCTTTCGGGGGCTGGGATTCCGGGGCGTGTTGCCAAGCCACCCCGCCACGAGCGGCGCGCCGCCGCCCAGCCGCCGTTCGCGGCGGGCCGCCCGGCCCCGCCGCCTCCGGCACGCCAAGCCGCCCCGCACACCCGCGGCGCACCGGCAACCCTGCCACCTGTGGCGCGCTGGCCAGCCTCCCGCTCGCGGTGGGCAACCCAACCTCGCCATCCGTGGCGCACGGCCCTCGCGCCGCGCAGTCCAGCCCCGCCATCTGTGGCGCTCCGCCCTCGCGCCGCGCAGTCCACCCCCGCCTTCCGCGGCGCACCGGGCGACCTCGCCACCTGTGGCGCGCTGGCCACCCCCGACAGCCGCGCGGCTCCGCACAACCCCGCCACCGTAGCGGGCCACCACCCCCGCCTCCCGTGGCACGCCAAGCCACCTCGCGCCCAACCTCGCCACCCGTGCCGCCCCCACCTCCCGCCCCACCCCGCCCTGTCCTGTTCCGGACAGGTTTCCCGCCTTCCTACTGTCGTATCTTGACTACTTCTGTGGAGTCGCCGAAGGATTGTGTTGGTTCTGGTTCGGTGCCGCCCAGGAGGTCCCCATGCGCTCCGCCCGCCGTGCTCTCGGCGTCCTCGTCGCCGTGCTCCTCGGACTCGCCGCAAGCGCCGCACCCACCGCAACCGCCGCACCGGCGGCACCGAAACCCACCCACAGCGTCACCTACGACGGGTACTCCTTCCTCGTCGACGGGCAGCGGACCTACCTGTGGTCGGGCGAGTTCCACTCCTACCGGCTGCCCAGCCCGGACCTGTGGCTCGACATCTTCCAGAAGATGAAGGCGGCCGGGTTCAACGCGACCTCCCTGTACTTCGACTGGGGCTACCACTCGCCACGCCAGGGCGTCTACGACTTCACCGGCATCCGCGACCTCGACAAGCTCCTCGACATGGCACAGCAGGCCGGGCTGTACGTCATCGCGCGGCCGGGCCCGTACATCAACGCCGAGGTCGACGGCGGCGGCTTCCCGACCTGGCTGTCGACCACGCCGGGCCACACGCGCTCCGCGGATCCCGTCTACCTCCGCTACTCCGACGAGTGGCAGACGCAGATCGACCGGATCATCGCGCGCCACCAGCTCACCAACGGCACCGGCAGCGTGCTGGCCTACCAGGTCGAGAACGAGTACTACAACGGCGGCGCCGACGGCCGCGCCTACATGAAGCACCTGGAGGACAAGGCCCGCGCCGACGGCATCACGGTTCCCTTGGTGGGCAACAACAACGGCACCTTCAACTCCGGTGACGCCGCGCTCGACGTGGACGCCCCCGACTCCTACCCGCAGGGCTTCGACTGCTCGAACCCCACGCACTGGGCCGGGGTGCCGGACATCAGCTACGCCCACGCCCCCGGCAAACCGCTGATCACCGCGGAGTTCCAGGGCGGCGCCTTCGACCCGTGGGGCGGCCCGGGCTACGCCAAGTGCGCCCAGCTGATCAACGACCAGTTCGCGAACGTCTTCTACAAGCAGAACATCGCGGTCGGCGCGACCGGCCAGAGCTTCTACATGCTCCACGGCGGCACGTCCTGGGGCTGGAGCGCGATCCCGCAGAACTACACCTCCTACGACTACGGCGCGGCGATCACCGAAGGCCGCCAGTTCGACCCGAAGTACGACGAGGACAAGCTGATCGGCTACTTCACGCAGTCCGTCGCCCCGCTGACGAAGACCGACGGGCTCGCCTCCGCGCCGCTGACCGACCCGGCGCTGACCGACACCGCGCGGATCAACCCCGACACGCGCACGCAGTTCCACACCCTGCGGCACACCGACTCGACGTCCACCGCCACGAACACCACCAGCATCGCGCTCGACCTCGCCGCGCACTCGGGCTACACCTACGACGACCGCGCCGCGGAGGTCGCCTACACCGGCACGTGGAGCCACGTCGGCACCGAGGTCAACTACACCGGCGGCGACTACCAGCACACCGAGTCGTTCTCCGAGACCACCGGTGACAGCGTGAGCATCCCCTTCACCGGCACCGGGATCCGCTGGGTGACGTCGAAGGAGACCAACCACGGCATCGCCGACGTCTACCTCGACGGCACGAAGGTCAGCTCGGTGGACCTGTACGCGCCGAGCAAGCAGAACCAGGTGAGCGGCTACGAGGTCCGCGGCCTGCCGTCCGGGGCGCACACGCTGAAGATCGTCGTCAGCGGCCAGAAAAACCCCGCCGCGAACGGGCAGTTCGTCGTGGTGGACGCCGTCGACCTGCTCTCCGGCAGCGCCGACTACTACCCGGTCGTGCCGCAGCAGCCCGGCACCGGCGTCACGCTCAACGGCCGCCAGTCGAAGATCCTCGTCGCCGGGTACGACCTCGGGCAGACGCGGATGCAGTACTCGACGTCGGAGATCATGACGTCCGCGACCATCGGCGGCCGGGACGTCGCGGTCCTCTACGGGGACCACGGCGGCCCGGGGGAGACCGTCCTGCGGTTCGCGCAGCAGCCGTCCGTGCGGGTGCTCGACGGGAACGCGGTGGCCACTTGGGACTCCGCACGCGGTGATCTCCGGCTGAACTACACGCACGACGGCCTGACGCGCGTACTCGTCACCGCACCCGGTGCGCGGCCGCTGCTCCTGCTGCTCGCGGACAAGGCGACTGCGGCGACGTTCTGGCGCCAGGACACCGCGGCCGGCCCGGTGCTCGTCCGCGGCACCCACCTCGTGCGGACCGCGGCCGACCAGCACGGCGTCCTCGCGCTGACCGGCGACACCGGCACCGACGGTGCCTTCGAGGTCTTCAGCTCGGCGAAAGCCGTGCTGTGGAACGGTTTCCCGGTGCCGGTGCGGCCCACGCCGAGTGGCAGCCTGGCCGGGACGCTCCCGACCGCGCAGCCCGTGAAGCTGCCCGCGCTGACCGGCTGGAAGCAGCAGCAGGAGTCCCCGGAGAGCCAGCCGGGGTTCGACGACTCGTCGTGGCCGGTGGCCGACAAGGACACCAGCAACAGCTCGACCACGGTCGGCACGAAGCCGGTGCTCTTCGCCGACGACTACGGCTTCCACACCGGCAACACGTGGTACCGCGGCCGGTTCACCGGTGACGGGCGGCAGACCGGGATCACGCTGGCGAGCCAGAGCGGTGGTCCGGCCGGCGCGTTCTCGGTGTGGCTCAACGGGGTCTTCCTCGGCAGCTCGAAGGACCTCCAGCACACGTTCGACTTCCCGCCGGGCGTCCTGCGGCAGGGGGAGAACGAGATTTCCGTGCTGACGGTGAACATGGGCCACGAGGAGGACTACAACGCCGGCAACGGCAACAAGGCCGCGCGCGGGCTCACCTCCGCCCGGCTCACCGGGGCGCCGCTGACGTCGGTGACCTGGCGGCTGCAGGGCGTCCGCGGCGGCGAAACCGGCCTCGACCCGGTCCGCGGCCCCCTGAACACCGGCGGGCTGTACGGCGAGCGCGCGGGTTGGTCGCTGCCCGGGTTCCCGGACGGGAGCTGGAACCGGGTCACCCTCCCGGCGAAGAACACGACCCCCGGGGTGAGCTGGTACCGGACCACCGCGGACCTCGACCTGCCGCGTGGTCAGGACACCTCGCTGGGCCTGACCATCACCGACGACCCCGCGCGGCAGTACCGTGCGCTGATCTTCGTCAACGGCTGGCAGCTCGGCCAGTACGTCAACTACCTCGGGCCGCAGCACAGCTTCCCGGTCCCCACCGGGATCCTGAACCCCAACGGCCGCAACACGATCGCCATCGCCGTGTGGAACCTCGACGGCAGCACCGGCGGGCTCGGCAAGGTCGAGTGGACGAACTACGGCAGCTACCGCTCGCCGCTGGCGGTCCGGCAGAACGTCTCGCCCGGCTACGACCCCGCGCGGTACGCCATGCCGCCGGCCCCGGCGGCCGGGGTGTCGCTGGCCGTGCCGGACACGGCCTCCGCAGGCCAGGCGTTCACCGCGTCGGCGACGGTGCGGGTACCGGCGGGCGCGCCTCCGGCGTTCGACGTCGCCCCCGCGCTCACCGCCCCGGCGGGCTGGACGGTCGGCGCCGCCTCGCCGCGCACGGTGAAGCGGATCGACGGCGGCGGTTCGGCGACGTTCTCGTGGACCGTGACGCCACCGTCCACAGTGGATACCGCACCGTTGAAGGTCGCGGTGACGTACCGGCAGGCCGGCCACCCGGGCTCGGTCACCGACGAGCGGATCGTCGGCGCGGTCCCACCCGTGCCGCCCGCCGGGCAGGTGGCGGTCAGCTCGCTGCCCTTCCTCAGCGCGACGAACGGCTGGGGCCCGGTCGAACGCGACACGAGCAACGGCGAAGCGGCCGCGGGTGACGGAAAACCGATGACCATCGGCGGCGTCTCGTACGCGAAGGGCCTCGGCGTGCACGCGCCCGGCGACGTCCAGCTCTACCTCGGTGGCGCCTGCACGCGGCTGACCGCTTCGGTCGGGGTGGACGGCGAAACGGGCGCCAACGGCAGCGTCGCCTTCAGCGTCGCGGTGGACGGCCAGACGCGGGTGACGACGCCGGTGGTCCGCGGCGGGCAGGCGGCGGTGCCGGTCGACGTCGACGTCACCGGGGCGCAGGTGCTGGACCTGCTGGTGTCCGACGGCGGTGACGGCAACGGCAGCGACCACGCGGACTGGGCGCTGCCGACGCTCACCTGCCGGTAGCCTCGGGAGCGTGGTGTTCGATTCCGCTCGTTTCGACCTGCGGCCGTATGCCGGTTTCGACTTCGGCCGCTACGTCCGGCGGACGTTCTGCAGCTGGGAGCAGGCGGGCTGGCGGTCCCTGCTGGTGCAGCGGTTCGAGCACGTCCCGGTCGCCGAGGACCTGGCGCTGCCCGCCGCCGCGGACCTGCACCTCGTGCTCCCGTTGTCCGGGAGTGCGGAGATGGAGTCGAGCGACGGCGGCAGGCCGGAGCGCATCCCGTGGGTCCCGGGGCGGCTCCAGGTGGACGTCCCGGACCGGCCGTCGCTCCGCCGCTACCGCGGGGACGAGTCGATGCGCAGCGTCCAGGTCCACATCCCGCGTGACACCGTGGACACGGTCGCGGCGCAGCTCGGCGGCGCGGTGGACTACGAGGCCGTGGCGGCGTCCGTCGCGAAAGGAGACCCGCTGCTCGAAGAAGCCGTCCGGGCAGTCGGTTTTCCCGATGGGGCAAGCGAGTTGTACGCCGACTCCGCGGCCACCTTCCTGACCACGCACCTGCTCACCCGGCACGGGCGGCTGCGCGCGGACCGCCCTCCGGAGCGGGAGGACGCCCGGGTGCGCGCGGTCGTCGCGCTCATGCGCGAGCGGCTCGCCGAGCCCATCACGCTCGCCGATCTCGCCGCCGAGGCGCATCTGTCCGTCTACCACCTCGTCCGCGTGTTCCGGAACACGACGGGCCAGACCCCGCACCGGTTCCTCACCCGGCTGCGGATCGACGAGGCGAAACGGCTGCTGCGGGACACCGACCTGGCGCTCGACGCGATCGCGCGGCGGTGCGGGTTCGCGAGCCCCGGCGCGCTGTCCACCGCGTTCCTGCGCCACACCGGCGTGCGCCCCTCGGTCTACCGCAATTCCTGACCGGCAGACCGCAATTCCGGGGATGGGGCCGGGCACGAGCGCGGCCCTACGGTTCCGGCATGGCGCCCGAGCCCTTCGAGATCCACATCCCCGAGCGCGACCTCTCCGACCTGCGCGCGCGCCTGGACCGCGTGCGGCTCCCCGAACCCGAGACCGTCCCGGACGCGACGCAGGGGCTCGAGCTGCGGCGGCTCACCGCGCTGATCGACGAGTGGCGGCGGCACGACTGGCGCGCGACCGAAGCCCGGATGAACGCTCTCCCGCACTACCGGGCGGAGCTCGACGGGCTCGGAATCGCCTTCTGGCACGTGCGTTCGCCGGAACCGTCGGCGCTGCCGTTGCTGCTGACGCACGGCTGGCCGGGTTCGGTGCTGGAGTTCGAGCAGCTGCTCGGTCCGCTCACCGATCCCGTCGCCCATGGCGGTTCCGCGGAGGACGCCTTCCACGTGGTCGTGCCCGCGTTGCCGGGTTTCGGCTTCAGTGACCGGCCGCATGAGCCGGGTTGGCACCCGGGCCGCACGGCGCGGGCGTGGGCGGACCTGATGACCTCGCTCGGCTACCCCCGCTTCGCGGCACACGGCGGGGACTGGGGCGCGCACGTGAGCACCGAGCTGGCCCGGTTCGTGCCCGAGCGGGTCGTGGGCCTGCACCTGACGATGCCGGTGGCGTCACCCCTGCCGGAGGACCGGACGGCGCCGACCCCGGACGAACAACGCATGCTCGACCGCCGCGACCGGCACCTGGCCGACGGGTACGGCTTCGGGATGCAGATGGGCACGCGACCGCAGACGATCGGGTACGCGCTGCTCGACTCACCCGCCGGGCTGGCCGCCTGGCTCGGTGAGAAGTTCGCCGCCTACGCCGATTCCGACGGCGTGAGCCTGGCGCAGCAGCTCGACACCATCGCGTTGTACTGGCTGACCGGTACCGGTGCCTCCAGCTCCCGCTGGTACTGGGAGGCGCTCCGGTGGGTGCCGCGCAGCGCGGAGGAGGAGAACGCGCTGCCCGTCAGCGTGCCGACCTTCTGCTCGTCGTTCCCCGCCGAACCCTGGCCCACCGCGCGCCGCTGGGCCGAGCGCCGCTACCGGGACCTGCGCAGCTGGCACGTCCTGGACCGCGGCGGCCACTTCCCCGGGCTGGAGCAGCCCGCCGTTCTCGTGTCCGAGATCAGGGACGCGTTCCGCGAGATACGCACGACAGGATGAGGAAAACCGGATAATGCAGTCCTACGACGTCACCGTCGAGACCTCCGCGCCGCCTTCGGCGGTGTGGTCCCTGCTGCTGGACGCCCGCAGCTGGCCGACGTGGTCCGCAGTCGACGCACTGGAAACCGGCCAGTCACAAGGCCTTTCCGCCGACGGTCACGACGAGGTCGGCGCGGTGCGCGCGTTCCGCACCGGGAAGGTCGTCACCAAGGAGCGGATCACCGCGCTGGAGCCGGGCCGCCGGTTCGCCTACGAGGGCGTGGAGAACCCGCAGCTGAGCGACTACCGGGCGGCGATCGACCTGCTGGAGCTGCCCAGCGGCGGCACGCGGATCCGGTGGCACGGCACGTATTCCGCGCGGTGGGGGATGCGCTGGTTCATGCGGCGCTACCTCCGCCAGTTCATGGGCAGGATGGCGGCGGGGCTCGCGGAGCACGCCGCGAAGGCGGGCTAGCGTGGTCGCACCGTTCAGTTCGCCAGCACCGTGACCGGCTCGCCAGGCGACGCGTGGTGGCGCCACAGGTGCTCCGCGACGTCGTCGGGTTCGTGGGTGAGCCCCGGGCCGACCGCGCCGACGATCGTCACGCGGCCCACGCGGATTCCGCGCGCGGGCAGCGTTTCCGCGAGCAGGCCGACGTAGCTGGTCAGCCCCGCGTAGGCGATCGCGCTCACCGCCCGCTCCGCGCTCGGCCGCACCGCCGCGCCACCCGTGGTGAACAGCAGCGTGCCGGAACCGCGTTCGAGCATGCCCGGTACGACGCTCCGCACGACCGCGACGGCACCGACGACGCTGAGGGCCAGCGCGTCGCGGACGTCGGCGGGAGTGGTGTCGAGCACCGGCCGGATCAGCCCGATTTCCGGGAGCGGGCTGAAGCAGACGACCTCCGGCACGCCGAGCGCGGCGGTCAGTTCGCCCAGCGCCCGCGTGATGTCCTCGGGATCGGTGATGTCGCCGGTGGCCGCGACGGCGTGGTGACCTTCCGCGCGCAGGCCGTCGACGATCCCGTCGAGCCGGGACCGGGTACGGGAAACGAGTCCGACGGGGTGCCCCTCCTTGGCGAACCTGCGGGCGACGGAGGCCCCGATGCCAGGCCCCGCGCCGACGACGAAAACCGGGTTGTTCATGGTCCCCATTCTGGGCGGCGGGAGGCGGGTGCCGGGAGGGTGCAGTTCTCCCAGCCACCGCCTGCGGTCAGGCGACGGGGATGAGCGGGGTGTCGAGGAGGAGGCGGTCGCCGTCGACGCCGTGGTCCAGCGCGGCCGCCACGTCCTCGTGGGGCGTGCCCAGCCGGACCGCGCTGACCTCGTCGAGCAGCCGGTAGTGGTCGGGGTCGAGCTGGGTGTCCAGCGCGCTCAGGTACCCCGCGAGCTGGGCCGGGGTCCGCGGTCCCACGATCGGGATCATCGAGGTCCGCGCCAGCTGCGCCCGCCGCCGCAGCCACGCCAAGGCGACCTGGAGCGGGCCGGCGCCGCTCTTCTCCGCGACCGTCAGGACGGCGTCGAGCACGGCGGCGCGCTGCCCGGTCTCGGTGGCCGTGCCCCGGCTGGTGAGCCGCCCCTGCTCGCCACGGCGGTACTTGCCGGTCAACAGGCCGCCGGCCAGCGGTGAGTACAGGACCACCCCCAGCCCGTGGGCCTCGGCCATGGGCAGGAGCTCGCGTTCCGCGGACCGCTCCGCCAGGCTGTACTCGGTCTGGATCCCGGCCAGCAGGGCCGGGTCCGCCGGCTCGGCGCGAACCGCCGCGCCCGCGGTCCGCCAGGCCGGGAAGTTCGACAACCCGCCGTAGCGGATCTTCCCGGCCCGGACCAGCTCCTCGAAGCCGGCCAGGATCTCCTGCACCGGAGTCACCCCGTCGGGGAAGTGCGGCATCAGGACGTCCACGTAGTCGGTCTTCAACCGCCGCAGGCTCGCCTCCACGGAGCGGATCATGGTCTTGCGGCTGTTGCCCGTCGTGCCCGGCCGCACCGGCAGGCTCCTGCTCCCGCTGTACTTGGTGATCACCACGTAGTCGTCGCGCTCCCGGCCCAGCAGGTCGCCCAGCACGCTCTCGGCCTCGCCGTCCTGGTAGATGTTCGACGTGTCGAAGGTGGTGCCCCCGGCCGCCACGAACGCCTCGAAGATCGCCCGTGCGCCCGCCCTGCCGGCCGCGGCGGGTGCCGACCCGAAGTTGGCCGTGCCCAGCACGTACTCCGAAACCCGGAGCCCGGTTCGTCGTCCGAAGGTCTGATAACGCATGAACGCCTGCTTCCTCGGCATCGGTGTGGGTACGCTGACGGACGCTAGCACAAAAAACGAATGGTCGTTCTCTTATGCCCAAGGTCACCCAGGACCACCTCGACGCGCGCCGGCAGCAGATCATCGACGCCGCCCGGGCCCGCTTCGCCACGCACGGCTTCGCGCGGACCTCGATGTCCGACCTCGTGGCGGCCTCCGGACTCTCCGTCGGGGCGATCTACCGCTACTTCAAGAGCAAGGACGAGATCATCGCCGCCATCTGCGCGCAGTCGAGCCAGGTGCTGCCCGGCGAGCTGACACCGGCGGCGATCTCGGGCTTCCTCGACCACATCCGCACGCTGGCCAGGGAGCAGGACCACGCCCGGCTGATCGCGCAGATCTACGCCGAGGCCGCCGTCTCCCCGCCGCTGGCCGCACTCGTCCGGTCCCAGCTCGACGAACTGCGCCACGCGGTGGCCGCGCTCCTGCCGAGGCACGGGGCGGCGCGCGCACACCGCATCGCGGAGGCGTTCGTCGCTCTCTGCCAGGGGTACAACAACCAGCTCGCCGTCCGGGGCGACGTCGACCCGGCTCCCTACGCGGCGGCGCTCACGGCGATCGTCCACTCCTGACCCCGGCTGCTTCAGCCCTTCAGCGAACCCTGCAGCAAGGCGGTCACGAACCGCCGCTGGAAGACGAGGAACACGACGAGCGTCGGCGCCAGTATCAGCAGCGAACCCGCGCACAGCAAGGGGATGTCGGTGCCCCACTGTCCCTGGAACGCCCCCAGCGCACCGGCCATCGTGCGCTTCGTGGGTTCGTCCACGAGCACGATCGCGAGCAGGAACTGGTTCCACGTCCACAGGAACAGCAGGATCGCCAGCGACGACAGGGCCGGGGTCGCCAGGGGCACGTGGATGCGCCAGAACAGCTGCCACGTGTTCACGCCGTCCACCCTGGCGCTCTCCGACAGCTCCCGCGGCATGTTCACGAAGTGCGCCCGCATCCAGTACACCGAGAACGGCATGTACAGCCCGATGAGCGGCAGGATGATCGCCCACCGGCTGTTGAGCAGCCCCATGTCCCGCACCTGGAAGTACAGCGGCGTGATGATGCCCTCGAACGGCAGCGTCAGGCCGAGCACGAACGCCAGGAACACCACGCGGCCGCCGGGCATCCTCAGGTGCCCGGTCGCGAAGCCCGCCATCGTGGCGATCACCAGCGACACCGGCACCACGCCGAGCACGATGAGCACGCTCGACTTCAGGAACTCCGCCAGCCGCGCCACTTCGAACGCGCGGAGGAAGTTGCCCCACTGCGGATCGGCCGGCCAGTCCAAACCGGACGGATACGTCCCCTCCGGGTGCAGTGCGGTGACGAACAGGCTGACGAACGGCAGCAGCGTGGCCGCCATCAGCAGCACCAGCAGCACCCGTCCCGTCCAGCCCTCGCGGCGAACGCCGATCACGCGGACTCCTCCCTCGTCAGGCGCTGGACCGGCAGCACCAGTGCGAGCACCAGCACCATGAGCACGACGGCGAGCGCGGAGGCCAGCCCCACCTCCCGCTGCGAGAACGCGAGGTAGTAGATCTCCAGGCCCGGCACCATCGTCGCGTTGCCGGGACCGCCCTGTGTGGACACGTAGACGATGTCGAAACTCGCCAGTGCCGCGATCATCGTCACCGTCACGGCCACGCCGATCTCCTGGCGCAGCCCGGGCACGGTGATCGAGAAGAACTCGCGGACCGGGCCGGCGCCGTCGATGCGCGCGGCCTCGTACAGCGCCGGGTCGATCTTGCTCAGCCCCGACAGGAACAGCAGGATGCACAGGCCGAGCAGGACCCAGGCGCCGATCACCCCGACCGCGGGCAGGGCGGTGCCGGAGTCGCCGAGCCACGCCCTGGTCACCCCGCCGAGGCCGACCGCCGACAGGATCTGGTTGACGACACCGGAGGCCGCCAGCAGCCACGTCCACGCGATGCCGGCCGCGACGAGCGGGATGACCTGCGGCAGGAACAACACCGTGCGCGCGACGAGCGCGAGCCTGCTCTTCGCGATGCGGCGCAGCGTCGCCGCGATCGCGAGGCCCAGCAGCACCGGGACCCCGCTGAAGAACAGGATCAGCTTGAACGCGTTCAGGATGGACCAGTACAGGTCCGGATCGGTGAACACCTTGCCGTAGTTGCCGAGCCCGGCCCACGTGGAGGGCCCGATCCCGTCCCAGTCGTACAGCGAGTACTGGAAGGTGAGGAGGAGGGGCCGCACCACGAACACCGCGTAGACGATCAGCGCGGGCGCCACGAAGAGCCAGCCGAGCCAGCCGGTGCGGCGCCGTCGCCGCCGGGGCCGCGTGGTCCGCGCCACCGCGGTGGCACGCCCCGCCCCGGCGACGACTCCAGTCGGTCCTGCCATCGGGACCTAGCCCCCGACCTGCTCGGTGTAGTCGCGCTGCACCGACTGCAGCAGCCCGTCCGGTGTCTGGTCACCGGCGACGAGTTTCTGCAGTTGCGGGGTCCAGCTCTTGGCGTAGATCGCGCCGGTGGCGTTGGCGATGAAGTCCATCGCGGTGCCGTCCGCGTCGACCTGCGCCGCCGCCTGGAGCGTGCTCGCGGTGACCGTGCCCGGGGCGACCGACGGCATCGGCGCGTCCGCGGGACCCATCGGGTGCGAACCCCCGACCTGGACGGCGATCTCCCGCGCCTTCGGGTTCGTCGCGACCCAGTTCAGGAAGAACGCCGCGCAGTCCGGGTGCGCCGCCTTGGCGCTGATGCCCACCGTGAGCGGTGCCGACATGGCGGCGGGGCGGGCACCCGCCTGAGCGGGCGGCATCGGGAAGAAGCCCACCTTGCCGGGCAGGTGCTCGTCCAGGTTGCCGGACTCCCAGTCCCCGTTGAAGCTGAACAGGCCCTGGCCCGCGAGGAACCGGCTCATCATCTGCGCGTAGTCGACCGCGTTGACGTCCGGCGGGAAGTACCCGGCCTTGATCCACTGGTCGAGGTGCTGCGCCGCCTGCCGCGTGGCCGGGGTGTCGATGGTGGCGCCGGGTTTCTGGAAGATCCAGTCGTTGACCGGGCCGGGCTGCCCGTAGGCCGCCATGAGGTCCTGCAGCGGGAACGCCAGGCCACCCGTCGCCCCGCCGTTGAACTGCTGGATCGGCTGGATACCGGCGTTCTTCGCCTTCGCCAGCGCGTCGTCGAGCTCCGCGAGTGTCCTCGGTGGACTGGACATGCCGATGCGCGTGGCGAGGTCCTTGTTGTAGAAGACGCCGGTCGTGCTGAAGTTCAGGCCCATCGCGTACAGCGAGCCCGCGCCCCGCGGCCGGCCGCCGGGCCCCATCCGCAGCTGGGCGAGCTGCCCGGCGGGCCACTTGTCCCAGCCGAACCACTGCGCGTACCCGTCGAGGTTCTTCAGCAGCCCGTCCTTGACGAGTTCGGACACCTGGGGGAGGCGCATGAGGTCCGGCGGGTCGTCCGCGAGCACGCGCGGCGCGTTCTGGGTGATCACCGCGAACTGGTCCTCGCGGACGTCCCAGGTGACGTTCGGGAACTGCTTCGTGAACTCGTCGGTGAGCGCCTTGGACATCGGGAAGCCGGTTTCGAAGTACCCGCGCATCGTGACCGGCTGACTGCCGCAGGTCGGCGCCGAGGTGACCGCGGTGGCGGTGGCGTTCCCCGCTCCCGCGTCACCGCCCGGTCCCGAACAGGCGGCCGCGAGCGCGCCCGCGAGCACGAGGACGACGGGCAGCCGGGTGCGCCGGGTGGTGGGTGTTCGACGAGACAACTTTGTCCCCTCTCTGGCTCGGATTCGGCCGGTCCAGCGGGTCGGATCTTGCTAAACCGCGTTAGCATGGGTAGTCTCGGTGATCGGTTGAGCTGGTGTCAAGGCCTGTCCGCAGCGGAGCGGTGGCCGGAGCAGGCGGGAGCGCGGAGTTGAGCCCACGACGGGTCACGCTGGCCGATGTGGCCGAGGCCGCCGGGGTGTCGCGGTCCACCGCCTCGCTCGTGCTGTCCGGCCGCGGGGCGGAGCTGCGGATCTCCGCCGCGGTCCAGGAGCGGATCAGGGCGGCGGCGGACGAGATGGGCTACCGGCCGAACATGGTCTCCGCCGGGCTGCGCACGGGGCGCACGCGCACCATCGGCTTCGTGTCGGACACGGTCGCCACGTCGCGGCTGGCGGGCGACATGATCAAGGGGGCGATCGAAGCCGCCAGGGACCGGGGTTTCCTGTTGTTCATCGGTGAGTCCGAAGGGGACGCCGAGCTCGAGGGCGCGCTGCTCGAAGCCATGCACGACAGGCAGGTCGACGGGATCGTGCTCGCCTCGATGTACACCAGGCGCATCAGCGTGCCCAAGAGCCCGCGGCCGACGTCGGTCGTGCTCCTCAACGCCGTGCCGAAGACGTCGTCGCCGCTGCCGGTGGTGGTGCCCGACGAGGTCGAGGCCGGCCGCACGGCCGCGCGCGTCCTGCTCGAAGCCGGTCACCGCGAAGGGATCCACCTGATCGGTGTCGGGCCCAGCACCCGCAACGTCCCGCGGGACAGCGTCGCCGCGGTGGAACGGCTCGTCGGCGTCCGCGAGGTCTTCGCCGAGGCCGGGGTCAAGCTCGCGGGCGGCGCCCTGTGCCGTGACTGGCAGCCCGAAGAGGGCTTCGCCGCGACCACCGAACTGCTCTCGCGCGCGACACCCCGTGCCCTGATCTGCCTCAACGACCGGATCGCCTTCGGTGCCTACCAGGCGCTGGACGACGCCGGGCTGACCGTACCGGATGACGTATCCGTGGTCTCGTTCGACGACCACTCGCTCGCCGGCTGGGTCCGCCCCCGGCTCACCACCGTGGCGCTCCCGCACTACGAACTCGGGCGCAAGGCCGTCGAGGTGCTCCTCGCCGAGATCGACGGCACCGCCACCGGGGAGAAGTTCCACCGGGTGCCGATGCCGCTGCGCGACCGCGATTCCGTCGCGAGCCCCCGACGTTGAACCACGCACCAGGAGGTCCTCGATGCTGCGCCTGCCCGACCACTGGTTGTGGGACAGCTGGTACACCACCGACGACGACGGGCGGCACCACGTCTTCTTCCTGCGGGCGTCCCGCGCGCTGCTCGACCCCGAACGGCGTCACCGGCGCGCCTCCATCGGCCACGCCGTGTCGGCCGACCTGCGGAACTGGGAGCTGACGGCCGACGCCCTCGTCCCCGCGGACGCGCCGGCCTGGGACGACCTCGCGACCTGGACCGGGTCCGTCGTGCGGGGCCCGGACCGGCGGTGGTACCTGTTCTACACGGGGGTCCGCGACGACGGCGACCACGTGGTGCAGCGGATCGGGCTCGCCATCTCCGAGGACCTCCACACGTGGCACCGCTTCGGCGAGAAGCCGTTGGTCGAACCGGATCCCACCTGGTACGAGCACTGCGGTCGCGCCGACTGGGCGGGGGAGGCCTGGCGCGACCCGTGGGTGTTCCCGTCGCCGGACGGGGACGGCTGGCACATGCTCATCACGGCCCACGCGAAGGGCGAGGACCCGCTTCGCGGCGGCGGCGTGGTCGGCCACGCGCGCTCGTCCGACCTCCTCACGTGGCGCGTCGGGCCACCGCTGACGCGTCCGGGCGGCTTCGGCCACCTCGAAGTCCCGCAGGTCGCCGTCGTGGACGGGCAGCCGCTGTTGTTGTTCTGCAGCAACGTCGGAGAGCGCGTCGCGGCGGGCAAGGTGTGGGTCGTGCCGGGTCCTTCGATGACCGGGCCGTGGGACCTCTCCCTCGCGCGGCCCGTGGCCTGCCCGGGGTGGTACGCGCCGCGGCTGGTGCGTGACGGCGATTTCCGTTGGCACCTCATCGGTTTCGTCGAAGAGCGGGACGGTGCGTTCGCCGGTGAACTGGCGGACCCGGTCCCCGTCCGCTACACCGACGCGGGCGGCCTCGAACCGCTCACGTGACCTGCCCGGTACTGCCCCGGCGCCACGCCGAACTCACGCTTGAACGCGTGCGAGAACGCGAACGGCGAGGCGTAGCCGACGCGCCGCGCGACGGACGCCAGCCCCAGGTCGGTGTCGCGCAGCACCCGGGCCGCGAGCGTCATCCGCCAGTGCGTCAGGTACGTCATCGGGGCCTGGCCGACCAGATCCGTGAACCGGCGGGTGAGCGTGGTGCGGGACAACCCCGCCGCAGCGGCCAGCTCCTCGATCCGCCACGGCTTGTCCGGCGCGGCGTGCATGGCTTCGAGCACGGCGGTGATGGCCCGGTCCCGGAGCGCGCGGGGCCAGCCGAGGTCCTCGTGGTCGTCGAACCAGGCGCGGATCAGGTAGACGAGCAGGAGGTCGAGCAGGCCGGCGAGCGCGGCGTCCCGGCCGGGGCGCGGGTTCGTCGTCTCGGCGGCGAGCAGGCCGAGCGCCGCGCGCAGGCGGCCGTGGTCGCCGGCGTGGGCGGGCAGGTGCAGCACGTTCGGCAGCGTGGCCAGCAGCGGGTGGGTGCGCCGCCGGTCCAGCCGGTACTTCCCGCACAGCAGCTCCACGTTCCCCGTCTCGTCCGGCACGGCGTCCTCGAACGGCACCGGGTGGCCGGGGTCCCGCGACTCGGCCAGTACGTGGCCGTGGCCGGCGGGCAGCAGCACGACGTCGCCGGGACCGAGCTGCACCGGGTCCCCGTCGTCCATCAGCAGCCAGCCCGAGCCCCGCACCACGACGTGGAAACCCGCGCCGTCGTAGGACGCGAAGCGGTACGACCAGGGGGAGCCCACGCGCGCCCAGTTCGCCGAGGGGCGGCCGGTCCGCATCACCGCGATGATGTCGCTGAGCAGATCCACACCCGGAACTCTACTGCCCGCGCGCTGACACGATCGCGTATGCAATCGGGCTGATCGATCATTTATCGGCCCGTTGTGGCGGGCTAGCTTGGCGGCATGAGTGATTTCACCATCGGTGCCGTCGAGGTGACGAAGGTGCCCGAGTGGACCGGCGAGATCGCGCCCGCGCGGTTCATCGTGCCGGACAGCACCCCGGAGATCTGGCGGGACAACGAAAGCTGGCTCGCCCCCGACCACTGGCACCCGGAGACGGACAGCTACCACGGCTCGGTGCAGACGTGGGTGCTGCGCAGCGAGGGCAGGACGGTGCTCGTGGACACCGGCGTGGGCAACGACCGCGACCGGCCGCAGATCCCGCTGTTCGACCACCTCGACACCGATTTCCCCGCCCGGCTCGCCGCGGCCGGGGTCCGGCCGGAGGACGTGGACGTCGTGATCAACACCCACATCCACTACGACCACGTCGGCTGGAACACCGTCGGCGGCGAGGACGGCTGGGAACCGGCGTTCCCGAACGCCACCTACGTCATCCCGGCCGTCGACCAGCGCTACTTCGCCCCCGAGAACGCCCACCGCCGCCCGGCACCCCGAAACGACTTCGACCGGTTGCGGCGCAAGGGAAGTCTCCTCGTCTACGCCGACAGCGTCGCGCCCGTGCTCGGCCGGGCCACGCTGTGGGAGGGCGGCTACCGGGTGGATGCGAACCTCACCCTCGAACCGGCGCCCGGGCACACACCGGGCTCGTCCGTGCTGCGCGTGCGCTCCGGCGGCGACCGGGCGGTGTTCGTCGGGGACATCCTGCACAGCCCCGTGCAGATCATGGAGCCGTCGTGGAACAGCTGCTTCTGCGAGGACCGCGAGCAGGCGGCCGCCACACGGCAGCGGGTGCTCGAACAGGCCGCGGACGAGCGGGAGATCGTGGTCCCCGCGCACTTCGCGGGCGCGGGCGCGGTCGAGGTGAAGCGCGACGGCAGCCGCTTCCGGGTCGACCGGTGGGTCGGCTGACGCCTCAGCAGGTCTCGCGGACGTACCCTGGCGAGCCGGCCGGGGTGACGTCGCGGTCCCGCCGGACGATGCTGAGTGAGCCGCCCCAGCGGTCGCACGCGTGCGTCAGCCCGGCGTCCGTGTACTCGACGACGAGCACGTGATCGCCGAACGCGCTCGTGTACTCGTCGCAGCCGTCCTGTTCGCCGCATTCCTCGGCGACGGCGAAGTCGAGCCCGTTCGCCTCGTGCCGCCCGGCCAGCTCCGCGGTGTTCTTCTGCGCGACGGCCAGCCCTTTTTCGTGTGCGTGGGCGGACAGCAGCCGGATGAAGGCCTGGGCGTCCTCGGCGGTGAGGAGGTCGTGGGAGCGGGTGTAGCTGTCGTAGTTGTCGGGCTCGATCGCCTGGTAGCCGCGGGCGGCGCAGTCGTCCACCCACCCGTTCACCTTCGCGGCGACGCGCTCGCGCTTCGCCGGTGTCCGCACGTCGAGCAGGGCTTCGTTCCAGTCCTCGTCGATGATGGGTTCGCCGTTCGCGTCACGCAGGACCAGCTCGTCCCACTCTTCCTCCGTTCCCGGCTGGGCCTGGAAGGCGTTGACGTAGCAGATGTTGTAGAGCCCGGGAGCGGCAGGCGCGCTGTGGTCCCGGCTGACGACCTGGACCCCGGCGGGCGGCGGGTAGGCGCCGCCCAGCTGGTAGTCGAAGGCAGCCTTGGCCGGCGGGATCACCGGCACGGGCGGCGCGGCCGGTGCACACGCACCACAGAAGGCGACGACCGCGAGCGCGGCCCAGACGGGACGGGGGAACAACGACCGGACTCCGATCTCGGCGCGGGAGGACCCGTCGATCCTGGCACGCCCGCTGCCAGGGGTTGGGGCCGGGAGTTTCGCCGGGGTGGGGTGGTCGCCTGGCGCTCGTTCCCGGGGGCTCGTGGCCGGTGTCGCCGTCGGTGGTTGGGGAGGGGTTTCGCCGGGGCGGGGTCGTCGCCCGGCGCCCGTTCCCGGGGCACGCGGCCGGTGCCGTCGCCCGTGGTTGGGTGAGGGGTTTCACCGGGGCGGGGTGACCGCCCGGCGCCGGTTCCTGGGGGCTCGCGGCTGGTGCCGCCGCCAGTGGGCGGGTCGGGGATTTTCACCGGCGCGAAGTGACCGCCCGGCGCCCGTTCCCGGGGGCTCGCGGCCCGTGCCGCCGCCATCGCGGCCCGTACCGCCGCCACCACGCAGGTCGGGATTCCCGGCCGGGCGCAAGCGTCTGCCACAGAGCCGGTTCCCGGTGCCCGTCCTTTTCGATCCCCGCGCCCGCAACGCGCGCGGGAGCAGGCGGCCCGCGAGGCGCTGCCGCACTCCGAACCACCCGGCCCAGGACACCTCGATCTTCTCTATAACGACCAACACAGACTTGATTGCATGGCCGAGTCTGGCGCATACTGCGGACGGGCTGCCGGGAACGGGCCCGGGAGCGCGAGCAGAGGAGCAGCCATGTCCGAGAACGTGGTGGTCGCCGGGGTCGGGATGATCCCGTTCACGAAGGCGGGGCGCAGCGAGAGCTACGACGTCATGGGCGCCAAGGCCACCAGGCAGGCGCTGGCCGACGCGGGGATCGACCTCGCCGACGTGCAGCAGGCCTACGCCGGCTACATCTACGGGGACTCGACGGCGGGGCAGAAGGCGCTCTACCAGGTCGGCAAGACCGGCATGCCCATCGTCAACGTCAACAACAACTGCTCCTCCGGTTCGTCGGCGCTGTTCCTCGCCCGGCAGGCCGTCGAGAG
Source organism: Amycolatopsis sacchari (assembly GCF_900114035.1). GTDB lineage: Bacteria > Actinomycetota > Actinomycetes > Mycobacteriales > Pseudonocardiaceae > Amycolatopsis_E > Amycolatopsis_E sacchari. The sequence goes on from NZ_FORP01000005.1 coordinate 238,596, forward strand.
CGGCACGGTGGACGTCGCGCTCGCGCTGGGGTTCGAGCAGATGGAACCGGACGTCGAGGGCCGGTGGCCCGAGCGGCCGCACCCGCTGGAGGACTTCGTCAAGGTCGTGCTCGGCAAGTACGGCATGCCGGAGGGGCCGCTGCCGGGCGCCGCGTTGTTCTTCGGCGCCGCGGGCAACCAGTACGTCGAGGAGTACGGCATCGACCCGAAGGTCTTCGCGAACATCACCGTGAAGAACCGCCGCCACGCGGCGAACAACCCCTACGCCGTCTTCCGCGACCCGCTCACGGTCGAGGAGGTCCTCGGCTCACGCACGATCTACGGGCCGCTGACCAAGTTCCAGTGCTGCCCGCCGTCGTCCGGTGCCGCGGCCGCGGTCGTGGTGTCGAAGGAGTACGCGAAGAAGCGCGGGCTGCGTGCCGACGTGGAGATCGCGGCGCAGGCGCTGGTCACCGACACCCCCAGCACCTTCGAGGGCGACATGAAGCGGCTCATCGGTTTCGACATGACGGCCGCGGCGTCGAAGCAGGTCTACGAGAAGAGCGGCATCGGCCCCGAGGACGTGCGGGTCGCCGAGGTGCACGACTGCTTCACGACGCACGAGTTCCTGATCTACGAGTCGATCGGCTTCACGCCCGAGGGCACGGCGGAGAAGTTCGTCCTCGACGGCCAGGGCACCTACGGCGGGCAGGTGGTCGTCAACCCCTCCGGCGGGCTGATCGCGAAGGGGCACCCGATCGGCGCGACCGGGCTCGCGCAGTGCGCGGAACTGGTCTGGCAGCTGCGGGGTGAGGCCGGCGACCGCCAGGTCGACGGCGTGAACGTCGCACTGCAGCACAACCTCGGGCTCGGCGGCGCGGCCGTCGTGACCATGTACCGGAAGGCCGGCGCCTGACGTGGGGAAGCTCGAAGGGAAATCCGCGCTCGTCACGGGTGCCGGACGCGGCATCGGCCGTGCGATCGCGCTGAAACTGGCCGCGGAAGGCGCTTCGGTGGTCGTCAACGACCTCGACGACAAGCCGGCGCTGGAAGTCGCCGAAGCGATCGAGGCCGCGGGCGGCCGGGCGGTCACGGTGCCGGGCAGCGTGACCGCCGCCGGGTTCGCGGACCGCTTCGTCGGTGCCGCGGTGACCAGCTTCGGCGGCGTCGACATCATCGTGAACAACGCCGGGTACACGTGGGACTCGGTGATCCAGAAGATGACCGACGAGCAGTGGGGCGCGATCCTCGACGTGCACCTCAAGGCGCCGTTCGACATCCTGCGTGCCGCCCAGCCGGTGATCAGCGCGGCGGCGAAACGGGAGGCCGGGCAGGGCGCGGTCGTGCACCGCAAGGTGGTCAACATCTCCTCGGTCGCGGGGCTGCGCGGCAACGCCGGTCAGGCCAACTACTCGGCCGCGAAGGCGGGCATCGTCGGTCTCACCAAGACACTCGCGAAGGAGTGGGGCCGCTACCGCGTCAACGTCAACTGCGTCGCGTTCGGCTTCGTCGAGACCCGGCTCCTGGCGCCCACCGGGAGTGCGCCGATCGAGGTCGAGGGGCGCGAGATCAACGTCGGTGTGCAGCCCACCGCGCTGGCGGCGCTGAAGAACATCATCCCGCTGGGCCGGGCGGGCACACCGGAAGAGGCGGCGGGGTCCGTGGTCATGCTGACCTACCCCGAAGCCGACTACGTCTCCGGCCAGGTCCTGGTCGCGGGTGGGGGTTTCGAATGAGCATCACGGACTTCTCCGGGCGCGTCGCGTTCGTGACCGGCGGCGCCCGCGGCATCGGGCTGGGCATCGTGCGGGCGCTGCTGCGCCGCGGGGTGCGGGTCGCCGTCGCCGACGTGGATCCCGGGGCGCTGGAGCGGGCCCGCGAACTGCTCGGCGTGCCACCGGAACAGCTGCGGTGCTACCAGCTCGACGTCGCCGACCGCGAGCAGTACGCCGAGGTGGCGTCCACTGTCCACAGTGAACTCGGCACGGTGTCGTTGCTGTTCAACAACGCCGGGATCATCGACTCCGTGAGCCCGAGCAGGCTGTCGCCGCGGATGTGGGACCACGTCATGGGGATCAACCTCAACGGCGTGTACCACGGGATCGAGGCGTTCCTGCCCGGCATGATCGCCTCCCCGCTGCGCTGCCACATCGTGAACACCTCGTCCGAGGCGGGGTTGCTCGAAGCGCGGTCGGGATTCCTGTACCACGCCAGCAAGTTCGCCGTGGTCGGCCTGAGCGAGTCGTTCCGGCGGGAGCTGGCGCACTTCGACATCGGGGTGTCGGTGCTGTTCCCCGGACCGGTCGCGACCGACATCGTCGAGAACACGCGGGGGCTGCGGCCCGACACCGCGCCCACCCACTCGCCCCGCATCACGCGGATCCTCGACGACGCCCACCGGGTGCTCAAGGAACAAGGCGCCTCGCCCGACGCCGTGGGGGAGCTCGTGCTCGACGCGGTCGAGACGAACGCGCCGTACATCGCCACGCGCAACGAAATCGGTGACTTCCTGCGCCGCCGCACCGACGAGCTCGTGGCCGCGATGGAGCACGCCGAGAAGTTCCTGGCGAGCCACGAGCTGCCCGAGGGGAAAGCCGGATGACGCACCGGGTCGCGATCGTCAGCGCCGTGCGGACCCCCATCGGCCGGGCGGGAAAGTCCTACGCCGGCGTGCACCCGGTGGACCTGCTCGCCGCGTCCCTCAAGGGCGCGGTGCGCGGTCTGCCGGACCCCGCCGCCGTGGACCAGGCACTCGTGGGCTGCGTGTACCAGGTGGGGGACCAGTCGGCGAACGTGGGCCGCAACGCCTGGCTCGCCGCCGGTCTGCCGGTCACGACACCTGCGTCCACAGTGGACACGCAGTGCGGTTCGTCCCAGCAGGCGGTCAACCTCGCGGCCTCGCTCGTCATGGCGGGACAGGCCGACCTCGTGGTGGCCGCCGGGGTGGAGTCGCTCGGGCGGGTGACGCCCGACCTGAGCCGTGAAGGCGGAGATCCGTACCCGCCGTCGCTGCGCTCCCGCCACGGCATGCCGCACCAGGCCGTGGCGGGGGAGGCGTTCGCGCGGGCCTACGGCATCAGCCGCGCCGAGTCGGACGCCTTCGGCCTGCGCAGCCACCTGCGGGCGCACGCCGCCTGGGAGAACGGGATCTTCGACGACCACGTGGTCACTGTGGACGGTGCGGACGGGCCGTTGCTGACGCGGGACGAGGGCATCCGCGGCGACAGCACGGCGGAGAAGCTGGCGGGCCTCAAGCCCGCGTTCGACGCCGACGGCGTCATCACCGCGGGCTCCGCCAGCCAGCTGTCCGACGGGTCCGCCGCCGTGCTCCTCGCGTCCGAACGCGCTGTCGCCGAGCACGGTCTCACCCCGCTCGCGTGGGTTCGCCGGGTCGTCAGCGTGGGGACGGATCCCGACCTCATGCTCGAAGGCCCGATCGTGGCCACCCGGCGGCTGCTCGACGCCGAGGGCCTCACGATCGGCGACTTCACGCTCGTCGAGGTCCACGAGGCGTTCGCGCCGGTGGTCTGCGCCTGGCAGCACACCTACCGCGCCGAGGAGGACCGGCTGAACCCCCACGGCGGCGCCATCAGCATGGGCCACCCGTTCGGCGCGTCCGGCGTCCGCCAGCTCGCCGACCTCGCCCACGGCCTGAAAACCCGGGCGGGACTGGGCCTTTCGGTGATGTGCTGTGCCGGCGGGATCGGCACCGGCACGGTGCTGGAGGCGGCGTGAGCGGCGGTTCCGGCGTGGCCGAGCACGGACGGCGCCGGATCGACGAGATCGGCGAGGAGAGCCGCCGCCGGATCCTCGACGCGGCGGAGGAGCTGTTCGCCGACCGGGGTTTCGAGCGGACGTCGTTCGTGGACATCGCGAAACGGTCGGGGATCAGCCGGGGCAGCATCCCGTGGCACTTCCGGAACAAGGACGGGCTGCTGATGGCCGTGCTGGCCAGGGCGATGGACCGGTTCCTGCCGCCGGAGCGGTACCAGCGGTCCCTGCCCTCGCTGGCCACCCTCCTGCTGGACTACGAGAGCTGGGCCCGCAGCGGGAACTCCGCGCTGATCTTCATGGTGCTGACCGAGGCCATGGGCAGCACCGGCGCGGTGCGCGGTCAGTACCAGGAGTTCTTCGAGACACGCCGCCGGCGCGTCGTCCGGTGGCTGCGCGCCCAGCGGCCCGCGGGAGCCGGCGGCGGCGCCGACGACCGGGAACGCGCCGCCGCCGTCGCCCTCAACGGTGCCGTCATGGGCATCCACCTCCAGTTCCTCGTCGATCCCGAAGTCGATCTCGAGGCCGCGCTCCAGTCGCTGGCCGCGCTCGTGGACACCAACCTCGCCGTCGTGTGGGGCGGCACGCGCGACCCCTGACTTTCTGTGCTGTATGACATAGAGTTGATCCAACTGTCAACGACGACCGAAAGTAGGTGCGCCATGGACGTCGCGGAACTGCAGCGGCTGCTGGCCGCGAGCCCGCCGGAACCGTTCGTGCGGACGATGGCCCGCCTCGCCGACGAGGACCCGGATTTCGTGTCCATCGTCTGCGAGGGCGACGCCATCACCCGGCGGGAGTTCGAACGGCGCTCGAACCGGCTCGCCAGGGCCTACGCCGAGCGGGGAGCCGGGTTCGGGGACTACGTCGCGATCGCGCTGCCCAACGGCATCGAGTTCTACCTCGCCTTCTTCGCCGCGCTGAAGGTCGGCGCGGTGCCGCTCCCGCTGTCCTACCGGCTGCCGGTCGTGGAGCGGCAGGCCATCCTCGACCTGGCCAAGGCGGCGCTCCTCGTCGGCGTGGCCGAGGGCGAGCACCCCGGCTACCCCGCGCTGCCCGCCGGGTTCGAGCCGGACGCGTCGGTGAGCGAAGAACCCCTGCCGGAGGTGGTTTCCCCGGCGTGGAAGGCGCCGACGTCCGGCGGCAGCACCGGCCGCCCCAAGATCATCAGGGCCGGTTCGGGCGCGGAGGGCTCGCCCGCGATCAACCAGTTCTTCTACCACTACGCCGCCGACGACGTGCAGGCCGTGGTGGCGCCGCTGTACCACAACTCGGCGCTGGCGGCGTCCGTCGGCGGCCTGCTGCTGGGGCAGCGCCTGGTGGTGGCGAAGAAGTTCGACGCCGAGGACGTCCTGCGGCTCATCGGCGAGCACCGGGTCACGTGGGTGACGCTGGTGCCCACGATGATGCACCGGATGTACCGGCTCATCGAGGCCGGCGGCCGGTACGACCTGTCGTCGATCCGCGTCCTGCTGCACCTGGCGGCCAAGTGTCCCGAATGGCTCAAGGAGCAGTGGCTGGAACTGCTCGGCCCGGAGAAGGTGCTGGAGATCTACGGCGGCACCGAGTCCATCTCGATCACCTTGATCACCGGCGAGGAGTGGCTGGCGCACCGGGGTTCGGTGGGGCGGCCGTGGATCGGTGACATGAAGGTCTTCGACCCCGACGGCAACGAGCTGCCTCCCGGGGAGGTCGGCGAGATCTACATGAAGGGCGCCGAGGGCATGGGGCCCAGCTATGAGTATGTCGGCGCCGAGGCGAGGACGATCGGCGGCTGGCAGACGCTCGGGGACCTGGGCTGGAAGGACGAGGACGGCTACCTCTACATCAGCGACCGCCGCGTGGACATGATCGTCAGCGGTGGCGCCAACATCTACCCCGCCGAGGTGGAGAACGCGATCGACCAGCACCCCGCGGTGCTGTCGTCCGTCGTGGTCGGCCTGCCCGACGAGGACCTCGGCCAGCGGGCCCACGCCATCGTGCAGGCCGAGCCCGGCACCACCGCGCGGGAGGTCCTCGACTTCCTCGCCGACCGCCTGGTCCGCTACAAGATCCCGCGGTCGGTCGAGTTCACCGACCAGCCGTTGCGTGACGACTCCGGCAAGGTGCGCCGCAGCAAACTGCGCGACGCCGCCATCGAAAGGATGAAAACCCGTGCCTGACCCCACCTACGAGCGGATCCGCTACGACGTCCCCGTCGAGCGGGTCGCCCGGATCACCCTGGCGCGCGCGGACAAGCGCAACGCGCAGGACTACCGGATGCTCCACGAGATCGACCACGCGTTCCAGCGCGCGACGCTGGACGACGACATCCGCGTGATCGTGCTCGCGGCCGACGGACCGCACTTCTCCTCGGGCCACGACCTGGCGAGCACCGCCACCGGGGCCGACTTCGAGCCCAGGGTCATGACCGGCGGCTACGCCCAGCCCGGGCAGGCGGGCCCGATGGCCAACGAGGAGGAGTTCTACCTCGGGATGTGCTGGCGCTGGCGCAACGTGCCGAAGCCGACCATCGCGCAGGTCCAGGGCAAGGTGATCGCGGGCGGGCTGATGCTGGTGTGGCCGTGCGACCTCGTCATCGCCAGCGAGGACGCGACGTTCGCCGACCCGACGGTGGCGCTGGCGGTCAACGGGCACGAGTACCACACGCACCTGTGGGAGCTCGGGGCGCGCAAGGCGAAGGAGATGCTCTTCCGCGGCAACTCGCTGACCGCGCGCGAATGCGAGAGCCTCGGCATGATCAACCACGTCGTGGCGCGTGAGGACCTGGAGAAGTTCACGCTGGACATGGCGTCGGAAATCGCGCAGCGCCCCGCTTTCGGGCTGAAGCTGGCGAAGATGTCGGTGAACCAGGGGCTGGAGGCGCAGGGACAGCTCAACGCGCTGCACACCGCGTTCGCCCTGCACCAGGCCGGGCACGCCAACGCCCGCGCGGTCTTCGACGGTTTCCCCGTCGACCCGAGCGGCATCGAGGTGATGCGGCAGCTGTCGAAGGGTTAGCTCGTCGTGGGGCAACGGGCGGTTTCCGTTGCCCCACAACGCTTTCAGGAGGGAATGGAGTCGAGCAGGGCTTCCATCCGCATCCGCACGTAGGGCTTCATCGAGCCGTCGGTGTGGATCCACATCGCCTTGGCCTCCATGCCCGCGATGACGCTCTCGCCCGCCGAGTCGATGGTGACGCCCGACTGGAGGTTCCCCTCCGCCTGCTTGCGCGTCTGGCCTTTGTGGACGGTCTGGCTGCCCAGTAGTCCGTCGGTGTGCTCGAGGATCCCGGTGGCGACGTAGGCGGGGCAGAGCACGCTCACGTCGATGCCGTGCTTTTCCGCCGGTTGCCGCAACGCCTCGGACAGCCCGACCACCGCGTACTTGCTGGTGGTGTACAGGACGTTGGCGTGCCCGACGAGGCCCGCGCCGGAGGCCGTGTTGACGATGTAGCCGCCCTTCCCGCGCTCGATCATGCGGGGCAGGAAGGTCTGCAGCCCGTTGACCACGCCGACGACGTTGATGTCGAGCACCAGGTCCCACTTCTCGTAGGTCAGGTCGGGGAGTGCCGAGGCCGGGGCGATCCCGGCGTTGTTGAACAGCAGGTCGACGGGTCCGAGCCTGGCTTCTGCCTCGTCGGCGGCCGTCGCGAAGCCCTCGCGGTCGCGGACGTCGAGCCGGAAGACCTCGACGTCGGTGACCGAGGAGAGTTCCTCCTTGCTCCGGGCCAGGGCCGCTTCGTCGATGTCCGCGAGCGCCAGCCGGACGCCGCGTTTGGCCAGCGCGCGGGCGATGCCCAGGCCGATGCCCTGGCCACCCCCGGTGATGAAGGCGACCGAGCCGTTCCACTCCCTCACAGAACCACCTCGTGTATATCGTACGGACAACTCTATGTTAGTCAGCATAGCGGAGGCAGGCATGAACGACAGTGGCCACTGGACGGCGGGCTACGAACGGTACACGGCGTCGGTCGGCGGAGAGCCCCTCAGCTGGCTGGAGTTGGCGGGTTCAGGTGGCGGGGGTTGGGCGGCGGCGGAGGCCGGGTGGGTGGATCCGGCGGCCGGGGCGAGTGGGGAGACGGGCGGCTGGCGGGGGGCGAATGACCAAGCTGGCCCGTCCGGCGCCTCCAACCAATTTGAGCCGCTCGGTGCGCCCGATCAGCCCGAGCACTCCGGCGAGCCCGGCCAAGACGGCCAGCCCGGCTTGTCTGGCCAGTCCGGCTCGCCCGGTCAAGGCGACCAGCCCAGCCAAGCTGGCCCGCCCGGCGCGCTCGAGCCCTCCGGCTCGCCCGGCCAAGGTGGCCTGCGCAGCCTCTCCGTCCCCTCCGGCTCGCCCGGCCCGCCTGAGCACTCCGGCCAGCCCAGCCTCTCCGGCCAGCCCGACCCGTTCGACCTCTCCGGCCACGGCGGCCCACCCAGCCTCTCCGGCCAGTCGGGCGGCTCTGGCCAGCCCGCCCCCACCGCTCAGCCCGCCCCCACCGGCCAGCCCGCCCGAGCCAACCCGCCCCACCGGCCCCACCCCTCCAACCGCCCCGATCCGCCTGTCGTGCTGGTGCACGGCGTCCAGGGCAGCGCGCTGGAGCACTGCGAGCTGGGCCGCCGGCCGGGTGGGCCCGTGCACCTCCTCGACCTGCGCGCACACGGCCGCACCCCCGCGGCGCCGGGCAACCCGAGCGCGGGCTCGCTGGCCGACCAGGTCGGGCTCGTCACCACGTTCGTGCGCGAGGTTGTCGGGCGGCCGGTGGTGCTGGCCGGGAACTCCTTCGGCGCGATGGTCTGCGCCCACGTCGCACGCACCGCCCCGGACGCCGTGCTCGGGCTCGTGCTCATCGGGCCCGCGGTGCGCCCGTCCCGGATCCCGGTGGACCCTGTGCGGGTGCTGCAGTGGCTGGTGCAAAAGGCCCGCGTGGCAAGGGATCGCTACGACGCCGACGTGCGGTCCGGCCGCCGTCGCGAGGACCCGGACGCGCTCACCGCCGAGGCGACGTCCTTTGTGGACTCGATCCCCGACGCATACCTGACGGCGCTCCGTGCCGAACCCGAGCCCGCGTGGTCGGTCGGCAACCCGGCCGGGCGCGCCGCGCTCTGGCGCACCCGCAACGACGCGCTGGTGCAGCTCAGCCGCCCCCGCAGGTGGATCGACCTGCTCAGGACCCTGACCCCGCCCGGGCTCTGGCTGCACGGCACCGAGGACCCGATCATGCCCCGCGCCACGGCCGAGACCGTCCGGGCGCTGCTCCCGGGGTGGCAGGTGGACACGATCCCCGCGACCGGACACCTGCCACACCTCGAACGAGCCGGGTGGACCGCGGAACGCATCACCTCGTGGCTCGGATCCCTGCCGCGCCGCTAGGACACCCGCGGGGAGCAGCTCGGTGGGCCGTCACGTCGCCCGACCGCGGAGCGCACCCCCACGTGGCTCGAATCCGTGCTCCCCGGCGGGGGAGCCGCTCAGGACCCGCACTGAGCGCGCCAACCCCTAAGCCACCTTGATGATCGTCCGCCCCGCGGTGCGGCTGCGGTGGGTCATCGCATCCGGTGCTTCCGCCAGCGGGCGGACCTCGCCGACCAGGGGCTTCAGCCGCCCGTCCCGCAGCCGCCTGGCCAGTTCGGTCAGCTGGCCCCGGTCCGGCTCCACCACGAAGAACACCGCCCGCCCGTCCTTGGGCTGCACGGTCGGCGGCCCGGGGATGGTGACGACGGTGCCGCCGGGACGCACCAGCGCGGTCGACTGTTCGAGCACGCGACCGCCGATCACGTCGAAGACCACATCCACCTCACCGGCGCTCGACAGCGGATCGTTGTCCAGGTCCAGGAAGGCCTGGGCGCCGAGGCCGAGCACGGTGTCCCGCGCGGCGGCCCGGCCGGTGCCGATCACCCTCGCCCCCGCGTCGACCGCGAGCTGGACGGCCAGCGACCCCACCGCACCCGCGGCGCCGTGGATCATGACGGTCTGCCCGGTCGCCAGCCCGCCGTGGACGAACAGCCCCTGCCACGCGGTCAGCCCCGAGATCGGCAGCGCCGCTGCCACGGTGAAGTCGATGTCGGCGGCCAGCGGCGCGAGGTTGCGGGCCTCGACGGCGGTGTACTCGGCCAGCGAGCCGTCGCGCGCCCAGTCGGCAAAGCCGAACACCCGTTGCCCGACGGTGAGGCCGGTGGTGCCGTACCCCAGCTCGACGACGACCCCGGCCAGCTCGTGCCCCGGCACGGTCGGGGTGCGGTCGTGCCCGGCGCGGTCGGTCCAGGTGGCGGGCCAGTCCAGTTCGCCGGGGGTGAACCCGGCGGCGTGCACCTTCACGATGACGTCGTTCTCGGCGGCGTGCGGCGAGGGCAGGTCGGCCAGGGCGAGTCCGCCGGAACGGTCTCGTGCGACGATGGCTTTCACGTCGATTCCTTTCGTGACAAGGGTTTCCGCCGTCAGCTCGGCCAGGCCGAGCCGAGGACCCGGTCGACCATGGTCGTCCGGTGGAAACCGGGGATGAAATGCTCCAGCACGTCTGAGTTCACCGTGCCGTTGGTCGTTTCCGGGCGGTTCTTCAACCCGTCGAGGTAAGTGCTGAGGAATTCGTTCTTGAAATCGCCCCGGGGGTGTTCGGCGAGGATATCGGCGACCTGCTCCCCGGCCAACCCGTCGACACCGAACCCGATGACGTCGGTCAGCACGCCGAGGTACGTCGCGGCGATCTCCGGTCCCATCCGTTCCGGCACCTCCGGCGTGGTGTGCAGCGCGATCGCGGTCCACACCGTTTCCGCGGCGGCGGGGGAAAACCCGTGTGCGAGCAGGAACTTCCGCCCGTGGTCGGCCCCGTCGAGCTCGAACCGCTGCACGGCGTCGGAAAACGGGTTCGCGAGCCCGGTGTCGTGGAACAGGGCGGCCAGGTAGAGCAGTTCGGGATCCGGGTCCACCCCCAGCCGCTGGGCGTGGATCCGGCCGAAGAGGTAGACCCGGCGGGAATGGTGGTAGAGGAGCGGGCTGGTCATTTCCCGGACGAGGCGGGTCGCCTCGGCGGTCGCTGTGGTTTCGGGGATTTCCACCCCTGCGATGACTTCCGGCATGACCCCATGCTGACGCGGACCGCGTCCCGGGCGCCGCCTTCGTCCGGCCAGGAACCCCTCGAATCAGGACGCTGTGCTACCAAGGGGTGTGTCTTCGTCCGTTGCCGTCCTCGTCTACGACGAGGTGACCCTGCTGGACATCGCCGGTCCGGCCGAGGTGTTCAAGGAGGCGAACCGGTTCGGCGCCGACTACCGGATCGTGCTGGTGTCGCCGACGGGGGAGGACGTCACGTCGAACCTCGGGTTCAAGGTCGCGGTCGACGGCCCCGTGTCCTCCCAGCCCTCGCCCGACACGTACCTGGTGCCGGGCTCCCCGCGGTTCCCGCGCACGCGGGTGCCGCGAGCCCTGGCGGAGGCCGCGCGGGTCCCGGCGGCGGGAGCACGCCGGGTCGTCTCCATCTGCACCGGCGCGTTCGTCCTCGCCGCCGCCGGTCTCCTCGACGGCCGCCGCGCGACGACGCACTGGCAGGCCGCACACGAACTCGCCGCCCGCTGCCCGACGTGCCACGTCGAACCCGACGCGATCTACGTCCGCGACGGCGGCATCTACACCTCCGCCGGGGTGACGGCCGGTATCGACCTGGCTCTCGCGCTCGTCGAGGAGGACAACGGACCGGACCTGACACGTCAGGTCGCCCGCGCGCTGGTGGTGTACATGCAGCGTTCGGGTGGCCAGTCGCAGTTCTCGGCCCCGCTGCAGGGCCCGCCGCCCCGGTCCCCGGCACTGCGGAAGATCACGGACCTGGTGACGGCGGACCCGCGGGGGAACCACTCGCTCGGCGAGCTCGCGAAGCACCTCAACATGAGCACCAGGCACCTCACCCGGCTCTTCCACGACGAACTGGACACCACCCCGGCCCGGTACGTGGAGAACATCCGCTTCGACATCGCCAGGGCGCTGCTGGACCAGGGGCACAACGCGACCCAGGCCGCGTCCCTCGCGGGTTTTCCCAGCTACGAGAGCATGCGGCGGGTGTTCGCCAAGCGGCTGTCGATCAGCCCGGCGGCCTACCAGCGGCAGTTCAGCACCGCCCGCCGATGAGTTTCGCGCGCGGCGCCGGTCGGTACTGGTGTCCCGGCCCGATGGCCAGCTCGCGAAACCGATGAGGTGCTGTCATGTCAGTCGTGCTCCCGCAGCGGCCCGCCACGCGGACGGGTCGTGCCCCCGCCGTGGTGCGGCTGCTCGTGCTCTCCACGTTCGTCGTGATCCTCAACGAGACGATCATGATGAACGCCATCCCGCGGCTGATGGACGACCTCGGCGTCTCGGAGGCGTCGGCGCAGTGGGTGTCCACGGCGTTCATGCTGGCGATGGCGGCCGCGATCCCGGTCACCGGCTGGTTCCTGCAGCGGTTCACCACGCGTCGCGCCTACGCCAGCGCGATGGGCGTGTTCCTCGCGGGCACCGCGCTGGCGGCCGTCGCGCCGTCGTTCGAGGTGCTCCTGGTGGGGCGGGTCGTGCAGGCCGCGGGCACGGCGGTGATGATGCCGCTGCTGATGACCACGTTGCTGACCGTGGTGCCGCCGTCGGACCGCGGGCGCGTGATGGGCACGGTGACGCTCGCGATGTCCGTGGCGCCCGCGCTCGGGCCCGCGGTCGCCGGGGTGGTCCTGCAGGCGGGTTCGTGGCGGCTGTTGTTCGTGGTCGTGCTGCCCGTCGCCGCCGCCGTGACCGCCTTGGGACTGCGCAAGCTGGACGACATCGGGGAACCGGTGGTGAGCACGATCGACTGGCCCAGCGTGGCCGTGGCGGCGCTCGGTTTCGGCGGCGTGGTGTACGGGCTGAGCCTGTTCGGCGGGAGCGGCGGCACCGGACGCGGCGTGGTGGTCGTGGCCGCCGGGCTCGCGGCGATCGCGGTGTTCGTGCTGCGGCAGCGCAGGCTCCAGCGCTCCGGCACGCCGTTGATGGACCTGCGCACGCTCGGGCACCGCACCTACCGCCTGACGCTGGCGCTGCTGGCCGCCTGCTTCCTGGTGCTGCTCGGGGCGATGATCCTGCTGCCGCTGTACCTGCAGCACCTGCGGGGGCTCAGCCCCCTCGAGACCGGCCTGCTGGTGATGCCCGGCGGGCTCGCGATGGGGCTGCTGGGCCCGACGGTGGGCAAGGTGTTCGACCGGTTCGGCAGCCGGGTGCTGGTGCTGCCGGGGACGATCGGCAGCCTGGTCGCGCTCGCCGGGTTCACCCAGGTCTCGCCGACGATGCCGTACTGGCAGGTGCTGGCGCTGCACACGCTGCTGATGGTGAGCCTCGCCGCGACGTTCACCCCCGCGTTCACCCTGGGGATGGGCGCGCTGCCCCAGCACCTGTACTCGCACGGCAGCTCGCTGCTGGGCACGCTGCAGCAGGTCGCGTCGGCGCTCGGTACCGCGCTCGCGGTGACGGTGATGTCGTCGCGCGCCGGGCACTTGGCCGCCGAGGGCGTGGCCGCGGGACCGGCCCAGCTCGGCGGGATGAAGCTGGCCTTCGCCGTCTCGGCCGCGCTCGCGGTGGTGACGGTCGTCCTCGCGGCGAGGCTGCCCAACCGGCTCCCGGTGGCACACGACTGATCCGCGGTCAGCCGCGGTGGGTCCAGGCAGGCGCTTCCCGCGGCTGACCGGCGTCGAAGGTCTCTCGTGACGAGACGACCTTCGGCGCGTTGTGCTTCGCCCAGTCGTTCAGGGCCGTCAGCAGTTGCCCGGCGTCGCGGCCGAGGTCGGTCAGGCGGTACTCGACGCGGGGCGGCACGGTGGCGTGGACGCGGCGGTCGACGAAACCGTCGCGTTCGAGCGTGCGCAGCGTCTTCGTGAGCGACTTCTGCGTCACGCCCTCGACCGACCGTTTCAGCTCGCCGAACCGCAGCGGCCGGTCCGCTGCCCGGAGCAGCCCCAGCACGTAGAGCACCCACTTGTTGGCGAGCACGTCGACGATCGTCCGGGAGGGGCAGTCGGCGCTGAACACCGGCAGCGACTTGGTATCCATCAGGTACCTATATATCCGACCGGTGCCTTCTATACAAGCGATACCGGCGTGGGCAGACTCCGTGGGGACACCAAGATCCACGAGAGGACCACGCATGACACGCTGGGCGAAACGCCCCGAAGGCTCCAACTGGGGCGAGTTCGGCGAAGACGACCAGCTCGGCAGGCTGAACCTGATCACGGCCGAACGTCGCCGCGCGGCGGCGGCGGAGGTGCGCGAGGGGATCGCGTTCCCGCTGAGCCTGCCGCTCGACTTCCCGAAGGGCGAGTACGCGCACGGCCCGCGCAAGCCCCCGAAGCTCGCGAGCACCCCGCTCGGGCACAACAACCACTTCCTGCCCGGCGTCGACGACGTCGTCAGCGACGACTTCGCCACGATCTACCTGCAGTACTCGACGCAGTGGGACTCGTTCTCACACGCCGGTGCCCTGTTCGACCTGGACGGCACCGGGGAGCCCGTCGTCTGCTACTACAACGGCTACCGCGCTGGGGCCGACGTGATCGGCGAGCCGGACGGGTCGGTCGAGCCGCGGGCCCGCGCGCTGGGCGTCGAGAACTTCGCTCAGAGCTGCGTGCAGGGGCGTGGCGTGATGGTCGACCTGGCGGCCGCCGTGGGGCACGACCGCGTCGGTGTCGGGTACGGGATGTTGACGGAAATCCTTGCCGCACAGGACATCGTGATCGAGCCGGGGGACGTCCTGTGCCTGCACACGGGCATGACGAAGATCATGCTCGACCTCGGCGACGACCTGACCCACGAGGTCCTCGACGGCAGCTGCGCCTACCTCGACGCCACCGACGACCGGCTCCTGCAGTGGATCACCGACAGCGGGGTTTCCGCGATCGTGGCCGACAACCTCGCGGTGGAGCGGTTCAGCCTGGAACCGGCGCCGGGCGCGCGGAACGTCCTGCCGCTGCACGACCACTGCCTGTTCCGGCAGGGCATCCCGCTCGGCGAGATGTGGTACTTCCACGACCTCAACGCCTGGCTCCGGGAGCACGGCCGCTCCCGTTTTCTGCTCACCGCGCCGCCGCTGCGGCTCACCGGCGCCGTCGGGTCACCGGTGAGCGGGGTCGCCACGGTATGACGCGACGAACGAGCGGTGAAGCCCGACCGGACTCGACCGCTTCGCGCGCCCGGCCCAGTGAGCGCCGCTCGTAGGTGCGCAGCGCGGCGGGCACCGCGTCGCCGCGGGCCTCGGTGAAGGCCTTGGCGACCTCGTCGGCGAGCACCTCGGCGTCGGTGAGCGCGACGCCGAAACCACGGCCGGTCATCGGGGTGGACACGTGTGCGGCGTCGCCGACGAGAGCGATCCTGCCGCGCGCCAACCGATCCGGGACGTACTCGGCGACGGGGGTGCCGGTGACGCCGCGGCGCCGCAGGCAGGCGCGGACCGCCTCCCGCCACGCCTCCGGCCACTGCTCGGCTTCGGCGTCCAGATCGGCGACGAGGTCGGTCGGCATGTCTTCAGGCCGCAGGGAATGCTGGACGACCTCGCCGTCGACGCACCCCTTCGCGCGCAGCAGGTCGTTGCGGCGCGGGTCGAACCACGCCCAGCCGAGCCGCCGTTGCCCGGGCGGCGCGGACTCGGCGAGCGGGTAGCCGAGGAGGCAGTCGCTCCCGGCGTCGAAGATGTCCATGCCGGGCCACGGCCCGCGAAAGTCCATTTCGGACTCTTCGGCGATGCCGAGCCAGATGACGTACCCGGCGAAGGCCGCGTCGGGGTGTTCGGGGGCGACGTGCCGCCGGGCCACGCTGCGGTGCCCGTCCGCGCCCACCACGAGATCGCCGTGGTGGAGCACGCCGTCCGCGGTCCTCGCCCACGCGGACGTGGCGTCCTGGCCGACCTCGACGACGCGGGCGCCGTGGACGAGTTCGATGTGCGGGTCCGCTTCGGCCGCCCGGCGCAGCAGGCCGTGTGCCTGTGCCCAGCTCTGCAGGTGCGGGCGCGGGCCGTCCAGTGCGGCGGCGGTCGCTTCGGGGCCGGCCAGCCCGTCCGCGCCGAACAGCCGGTGCAGGTTGCCTTCGGCGCCGCCGAGGGCCGCGCCGGTGCGGGGTTGCGGGCCCGAGCGTTCGAGCACCGTCACGCCGATGCCGTACCGGGCCAGGCCCAGCGCGGCCATGAGACCGGAAAGCGAGCCGCCGACGACGACGGCCGCGTGCTCAGTGGTTCGCATGCCTCCAGTCAACGGCGGCGGCCCGAGCCGTGGCAGGATCATTCTTTCCAGGGACAGGCAGTACCACTCAGCGACGCCGCACCGCGGCGAGCCGGTCCGCCAGCGCTGCCACGATTTCGTCGGCCGCGGCGAGCTGGTCCGGGGTCAGCGCGTCGACGAACAGTTCGCGGACCGCGCCCAGGTGCGGGACCGTCGCGCCGCGGAAGGCGGCGGCGCCCTCGGGGGTGAGGACGACCTCGGCCCCCCGGCTGTCGGTCGGGCAGTCCTCGCGCCGGATCAGGCCGCGCCGCTCCATCCTGGCGAGGTGGTGGGACAGCCTGCTGCGCTCCCACCCGGCTTCGGCGGCGAGCTGGGACGACCGCAGCCGCTGCCCGTCCGCCTCGCTCAGCGCGAGCAGGACCGTGTAGTCGGCGGGGGACAGGCCGCACTCGCTCTGCAGCCGCGAGCCGAGCTCGGTGCGCAACGCCTCAGCGGTCTCGATGAACCCGCGCCACACCCGCAGTTCCTCCGTGGTGGGCAGCACCCGGTGCCGTCGTGCTCGGCTCATTCCACCTCCTGGTTGACACGTCAATCATACCGGCGTATCACGGGGGAGAAGAGATTGACGCGTCAATTACTTGGGAGGAGTGCCCGATGTCTGATCTGGTGTTCGGGCTGGACACCTTCGGCGACGTGCCCGAGGACGACTCCGGCCGTCTGCTGTCGCACCCCGAGGCGATCCGGCAGGTCGTCGCCGAGGCCGTGCTCGCCGACGAGATCGGCGTGGACGTGATCGCACTCGGCGAGCACCACCGCCCGGAGTACTCGATCTCCACGCCGGAGACCGTGCTGGCGGGCATCGCGACCCGCACTTCGCGCATCCACCTGTCCTCCGGTGTCACGGTGCTGAGCTCGGACGACCCGGTCCGCGTCTTCCAGCGGTTCGCGACCGTGGACGCGCTGTCGAACGGCCGCGCGGAGATCATCCTCGGCCGGGGTTCGTTCACCGAGTCGTTCCCGCTGTTCGGCTACGACCTCGCCGACTACGACCGGCTCTTCGAGGAGAAGATCGAACTGTTCGCCCGGCTGCTCGACGAGAAGCCGGTCACCTGGAGCGGCACGCTGCGCCCGCCCCTGGAGGACGCCGACGTCTACCCGAAGACGGAGTCCGGGCGCCTCACGACGTGGGTCGGGGTGGGCGGCTCGCCGCAGTCCGTCGTGCGCACCGCGCGGTACGGCCTGCCGCTCATGCTCGCCATCATCGGTGGCTCGCCGAAGCGCTTCGCCCCGTACCTGGACCTGTACCGGCGGGCCGCGGCCGAGTTCGGCACGACCGCGCACCCGGTCGGGCTGCACTCGCCGGGGTTCATCGCCGACACCGACGAGGAAGCCCGCGAGGTGTTCTGGCCGCGGTACCGGGTGATCCGCGACCGGATCGGCCGCCAGCGCGGCTGGCCGCCGATCCGCCGCGAGGAGTACGACCGCGAGATCGAGCACGGCTCGCTGTACATCGGCTCGCCGGAGACGGTCGCCCGCAAGATCGCGGGCGCCGTGACGGACCTGGGCGTCGGCCGGTTCGACCTGATCTACAGCAGCGGCTCGCAGCCGGCCAGTGCGCGGCTGCGCGCGGTGGAGTTGTACGGCACCAAGGTGATCCCGATGGTGCGGGACCTCGTTTCGGAAGCGGCATGAGTGACGCTTGCGAGCGAATCATCGGCGTCGTGCTCGCCGACGTGACAGCGCTGTCGCGGCTTGCCGCGTCCGGACAACCAGCGGCACACCTGAAAGGTAGGGCAGCATGACCACTATCGGCATCCTCGGCGCGGGCAAGGTCGGGACCGTGCTCGCGCGGCTCGCGGTCGCGGCCGGGTACCGGGTCCTCATCGCGGGTTCCGGCGCTCCGGAGAAGATCGCGCTCACCGTCGACATCCTCGCCCCGGGTGCGGTCGCGACCACCGCGGCCGAGGCCGCCGGTGCGGCCGACGTGGTGATCCTCGCCCTCCCGCTGGGCAGGTACCGCGAGATCCCCGTCGAGGCGCTGGCGGGCAAGCTCGTCGTCGACGCGATGAACTACTGGTGGGAGGTCGACGGGATCCGCGACGACCTGAACGACCCGCGCACGTCGTCGAGCGAGACCGTGCAGACGTACCTGCCGGGCTCTCGCGTCGTGAAAGCCTTCAACCACATGGGTTATCACGACCTCGAAGACGGCGCCCTCCCCGCGGGAGCCCCCGGCCGCAGGGCGATCGCCGTCGCCGGGGACGACCCCGCCGACGTGGCCGCCGTGGCGGAACTGGTCGATGCGCTCGGCTTCGACCCGGTCGGGGCCGGTCCGCTGGCGGAGGGTGTCCGCCTCGAACCGGGCGCGGAGGCGTTCGGCGCCAACGTCACCGCCGCGGAGCTGCGCGCGATCCTCGGCCGCTTCCCGGATTCCGAGCGGGGACAGGTGGTCGCCCGCGCCCAGGGTGTTTCCCTGGTGCGACCGGGAGGGAGGTCGCGCGAGGCTGGTTCCGTCGAACCGGGAGCGGAGGAACCATGACCAGTACAGCAGCCTCGCCGGTGACGCGGCGTGAGCCGGAGCTGACCGGGCAGACCGTCGTGCTGATCGGCGGCAGTGCCGGGATCGGGCTGGAGACGGCCCGGCGGGCGCGGTCCGAGGGCGCCGAGGTCGTCCTCGCCGGCCGCGATCCCGGCAGGCTCGCCCGTGCGGCGGCGGAGGTCGGCGCGAGCCACAGCGCGGCCTTCGACGCCACGGACAGCGCCGCCCTCGCGCGGTTCTTCGAGGACCTGCCGGGGCCCATCGACCACGTCCTCGTCACCGCCGGTGGCCCGCGCTACGGGCCGCTGCTGGAGATGTCCGCGGACGACGTGCGTGAGGCGCTGAGCGATCACGTGGTGCTGGCGCTGGAGGTCGCCCGCAACGCCGTCGGCAGGATGCGGCCCGGGGGCACGCTGGTGTTCATGGGCGGCACCGGCGGCAGGCGCATCGGCCACGGCCTCGGGATCGCCTCGGCCGCCACTGCGGCGCTGCCCCCGTTCACGGCGGCGCTCGCGCTCGAACTCGCGCCGGTGCGGGTGAACCTCATCGCCCCGGGCTTCGTCGACACGCCGTTGTCGGCGTCGCTGCTGGGGGACCGGCT
This sequence comes from Amycolatopsis sacchari, assembly GCF_900114035.1. Taxonomy (GTDB): domain Bacteria; phylum Actinomycetota; class Actinomycetes; order Mycobacteriales; family Pseudonocardiaceae; genus Amycolatopsis_E; species Amycolatopsis_E sacchari. The sequence continues at coordinate 257,638 of NZ_FORP01000005.1, forward strand.
CGACGAGCGCCGCGCCGAGTTGCGGGCGACGCTGCCGATCGGCCGGGTCGTCGGGCCCGAGGACGTCGCCGCGCTCGCCGTGCACCTCATGACCAACACGGCTCTCACCGGTGCCACGTACGACATCGACGGCGGACAGCAGTTCGTGTCGTGAGCGCGCTTCGCCACCGCGGGCCGCGCCGAGCGGCGGCCCGACGGTGGCGAACGCGACCTGGGGGCTACGCGAGCACGGCCTGTGACACGTGGTCCAGCACGAAGCGGGCGGCGCGGTCGAGCGCCGCGTCCGCTTCGTCGAGGATTCCGGCGGAGGACTGGAACACGTGCGGCACGTCCGCGGTCACGTCGAGGATGACGTCGACGCCCGCGGCGGCCGCGCGGGCGACGAAACGGGTCGAGTCGTCCAGCAGCACCTCGTTCGAGCCCACCTGCACCAGCAGTGGTGGCAGTCCCGCGAGGTCGGCGTACACGGCGGGGCTCAGCAGCGGCTGCCGCGGGTCCTGCCCGGCCACGTAGTGCGCCAGCAGCTGGCCCAGCGACTCACGCGTGAACAGCGGGTCGACCCCGGCCTTGGTCGTCATGCTCTCGCCGCTGAGCGTCGCGTCGAGCGCGGGCGAGAAGGCGACCGCCCCGGCGGGTAGTGGCAGCCCGGCGTCGCGTGCCGCGAGCATCGTCGTCACCGCAAGGCCGCCTCCGGCGGAGTCACCGGCGAAGACGATCCGCTCGGCGGGCACGCCCTGGTCGAGCAGGTCGCGGTACGCGGCGAGGGTGTCGTCGATCGCCGCGGGGAACGGGTGTTCCGGGGCCAGCCGGTAGTCCGGGGAGACGGCCCGCATGCCGGTGCGGTGCACCAGTCCCGCGGTGAGGGCCTGCGCCGTGGCCGGTGAGCCGACGACCCAGGCTCCGCCGTGGAAGTACAGGATCGTGCCCTCGGCGGTCACGCGCTCCGGCTCGAACGCCAGCGCCGGGCGGCCGCCGATCTCGGCGGGGGTGATGGTGACGCCGGGCGGGATCGGGCGCCCGGCCGTCATCGCGCGGAAGCCCTCGCGCAACTCGGCGGGCGGCCGGCTGGTGTCGAACGTGATCGACCGGATCGCGGCGTCGAGCGCCGCGCGCTGGGCCTGGCTCATGGTGTCCTCCTGGTCTCCGGTGCGGGAACGTGTCCCGTAACAGGCGACGGCGGAAGGTTATTCCAAGGAATGTACTATCGGGCAGAGGGAGGTGTGGGATGGCGAAACTCGCGCAGGTGTTCGCCGACCTCGTCCGGTTCGAGACGCGGCTCTACAACGCGGTGGACGACCGGTTGCGGGCCGAGCACGGGCTGAGCGCGGGCCAGTACGAGTTCCTGAAGATCATCGCCGACCGGGCCGACTGCCGCGTGCAGGACCTGGCCCGCGAGGTGGCGATCACGGTGGGTGCGACGAGCAAGGGTGTCGACCGGCTCGAGGCCCGCGGCTGGGTGAGCCGCCGTCCGAACCCGGCGAACCGCCGCTCGTCGCTGCTCGGCCTGACCGAGGAGGGCCGCAAGCTCCTCGACACGGCGACGGAGACCTTCGAGGACGAGCTGAGCACCTGGCTGGACGAACCGCTGACCGCCCGGTCGCTCGACCAGTTCGCCGCGACGCTCGCGCGCCTGCGGCGGACCGTCGAGGACGCCGGCGTGGGCCTGCCGAGGGGATGACCGCCCGGCCTCAGGCGGGCGGGGTGAACCGCCCGTCCACGGCCGTCCAGCCGCCGTCGACCATGAGGGTGGACCCGGTGACGTAGGCGGCCGCGTCGGAGGCCAGGAACACCACGGCGCCCGCCAGTTCCGACGGTTTCGCCCAGCGGCCCAGCGCGCCCTTCGTGGCGTAGGCCTGGTACCAGCCCGGATCGGCCTTGATCTGGTCCGTCAGCGGGGTTTCCACGACCCCGGGGGCGATCGCGTTGACGCGCACCCCCGCTTCGCCGAACTCCGCGGCCGCGGTCTTGACGAGCTGGATGGCACCGGCCTTCGTGGCGGCGTACACCGACTGGCCGGGTTCGACGACGAAACCGCGCACGGAGGAGAAGACCACGATGCTGCCGCTGCCCCGCTCGACCATCCGGCGCCCGAAGGCGCGCAGCACGGTGAAGGTCGCCTTGAGGTTCAACGCGACGACCCGGTCGAACTCCTCGGGCGCGTAGTCGAGGATCCGCTTGCGCACGTTGGTCGCGGCCGTCAACACGAGCACGTCGAGGTCCCCGAGTTCCGCTGCGGCTCGCTCCACGGCATCGACGTCGGTGATGTCCAGTGCCAGCGCGTCGCCACCGGCGTCGGCGGCGGTCGCCTTCGCGGTCTCGGGGTCCTTGTCGGCGCAGATCACCTGGGCGCCGTGCGCGGCCAGCGCGAGCGCGGCCTCCCTGCCGATGCCCCCGGCGCCGATGAGCAGCGCGCGCTTGCCGTCGAGCCGGAACAGCGTGGTGTAGTCGGTCATGGGGTCCCTCATTCCGGCCGGATGACGGCCATGCGCGTGACGGTCAGTTCCTCGATCGCGAAGCGCGGTCCCTCCCGGCCGATGCCGGAGTCCTTCACGCCCCCGTACGGCATGATGTCCGAGCGGAACCCGGGCACCTCGTTGACCACGACGCCGCCCACCTCCAGTTCCTCGACGGCGGCGAACGCGGTCGCGAGCGAGCGGGTGAAGACGCTGGCGTGCAGGCCGTAGCGCGAGCGGTTGACCAGCTCCAGCGCCGTCGCCACGTCGGGCACGGAGCGGACGGCCACGACGGGCGCGAAGATCTCCTCGCACCAGGCGTCGGCGGTTTCCGGGACGTCGAGCAGGATCGTCGGCTCGATGGTGCGGTCCACCACCCGGCCACCGTGCAGGACCTTCGCCCCGGCCCGCTCGGCCTGTTCGATCCAGTCGAGCGTCCGCCGCGTCGCGGCTTCGTTGATCAGTGGCGCGACGCGGGTTTCCGGGTCGCGGGGATCGCCGACCTTCAGCTCGCCGATGCGGGCCGTGAGCTTGCCGACGAACTCGTCGCGCACCGCCTCGCACACGATCACGCGTTGCACCGCGATGCAGGCCTGGCCGTTGAAGTAGTAGCCGCCGCGCAGCACCGCGTCGGCCGCTTTGTCGAGATCGGCGTCGTCCGCGACGACCAGTGCCGCGTTGGAACCCAGCTCCAGCAACACTTTCCGCGGCGCGGCGTCCCGCGCGATCTGGTGTCCCACCGCGGCGGAGCCGGTGAACGACACCGCCGCCACGCGCGGATCGGTCACCAGGGTGTGGCCGACCTCCGCGTCCCCGGTGATCACCTGCACGATCTCGGGCGGCGCCCCGTGCCGCGCCGCCGCCTGCCGGACGAGGTCCGCCAGCCACAACGCCGTCAGCGGCGTGGCGGGCGCGGGCTTGCAGATCACCGGGCAGCCGGCGGCGATGGACGGCGCGATCTTGTGGCTGGCCAGCAGGAGCGGGCCGTTGAACCCGGCGATCCCGACGACCAGCCCGATCGGCCGGCGCGTCCAGAAGCCGATCATCCCGGCGCCGGAGGCCTGCAGGTCCAGCGGCACGGTCTCGCCGTGGATGTGGGCGACCTCCTCGGCCGCCGCCGACCAGGTGAACACCGTGCGCGAGAACTCGACTTCGCAGTCGCCCCTGGTCTTCCCCGTCTCCGCGATGAGCAGTTCGACGAACTCGTCCGAATGCGACCGGAGCGCGGCCTCGACGTCGAGCAGGATCGCGCGGCGGACCGCCGAGGTGAGTCTGCCGACCGGCTTCACGGCCGCCGCCCCGGCGGCGAGCGCTGCGTGCGCGTGCTCGACCGAACCGACCGGGGCGTGCGCCACGACCGAGCCGTCGTAGGGGAACACCACCGGTGCGGTGTCGGTGCCGGTGACCCAGCCGGGGCCGACCGGCAGTCCGGAGCGGAACTCGGGCAGTGCGGAACCCGCCTGCGAACCCATCAGAAATTCTCCTCTGGACGAAGAGCTGGTCCGACCAGCTAGCGAGTCCGAGCATGGCTCAGTACGCACGGGGACGTCAAGCGCCGACGAGGGAAATCCATGCTCATGGGCTTGACGACAGGCAGTCGGTGAGTCAGTCTGACGGCGTTGTATCCAATGTCGGAAAGGCGAGCCGTGGTCAGTCGCGAGGACGGGGGAGCAGCTCTGTCGCGGGTCCCGCTCGTCGACGAAACGGCCTCGATCATCCGCGAGCGGATCTACACCCACCGCTACCCGACGGGCTCGTGGCTGCGGCAGGAACACCTCTCCGCCGAGCTGGGCGTGAGCCGCACCCCGCTGCGGGAGGCGTTGCGGCTGCTGGAGCAGGAGGGCCTGGTCAAGGTCACCGCGGGACAGGGCGCCCAGGTCATCACCGGCGACCTGGACACGCTGCTCGACGCCTACCAGCTGCGTGCCGTGGTCGACGGCCTCGCCGCCCGGCTGGCGGCGGAGCACAACCACGGTGCGCACCTGCGCCACCTCCGCCGCGCCATCGAGGTCCAGCGGTCGACGGTGGACCCGTGGGCGCCCCGCGACTACACGGAGTCCAATGTGGACTTCCACGAGCACGTCCTGCACCTGTCCCGCAACGAGTTCGTGCTCGGCCAGCTGCCGATCCTGCGAATGACCGCGCAGGTGTTCGCGCCGGTCGCGCTCGTCCGGCCGGAGAGCGCGCTGCGGGCGATCGCCGAGCACACCGCCATCGCCGACGCCATCGAGGCGGGGGACGGCCCCGCCGCCGAACGGCTCGCGCGGGCCCACATCGAAGCCACCATCACCGAACTCGAGCGGAAGAAGAAGTCGGCGGCCGAGGACGCGTCCTGACCTCGACGATCCGGAGTCAGCGCACAAAGGAGTGAAACGCCGGGATGCCCAGTTACTACGTGGCCTCCGACATCGGAGGCACCTTCACCGACACCGTCGTGATCGACTCGGACGGCGGCGTCGGCCGCTACAAGTCCTCCACCGTGCCCGACAACCCGGCGCAGGGCGTGCTCGACACGCTCGAGCTCGCGGCGGGTGAGCGCGGTGTCCCGCTGGAGCGGCTGCTGGCCGACGTCGAGGTGTTCGCCCATGGCACCACCGTCGCCACCAACGCCATGCTGGAGGGCCGCAGCCGCAAGGTCGGGCTCATCCAGACCCGCGGGTTCGGCGACACGCTCCCGATCATGCGCGGGTTCAAGGCGACCGGCCTGGAAGAGGACGAGATCAAGCGCTTCCGCACGCTGGTCAAGCAGCCGGCCGCGGTGCCGCGGCGGCTCATCGCGGAGATCACCGAGCGCGTCGACTACGCCGGGCGCGTGGTGTGTCCGCTCGACGAGGCCGACGTCCGGCGCGCGGTCCGTGAGCTGAAGGACGCGGGCGCCGAGGTGTTCGCGGTGTCCCTGCTGTGGTCCTTCGCCAACGACGTGCACGAAAGGCGCGTCGCGGAGATCATCGAGGAGGAGGTGCCCGGCGCGTCGGTCACGCTGTCGTCGGAGTTCCTGCCGCGCATCGGGGAGTACGAGCGCACGCTGACCACCGCCGTCAACGCGAGCCTGCGCCCGGTGCTGAAGACCTCGCTCGACTCGTTCGAGAACACCCTCGCGAAGGCGGGCCTGAAGACCGGGCCGTTGCTGATGCAGTCCAACGGCGGGCTGGCGACGTTCGCGGAGGTCGAGAAGCGGGCCGCCGCGACCGTGATGTCCGGCCCAGTCGGCGGTGTCGTCGCGTCGCAGTTCGCCGGGGCCCGCAACGGGTACCGCAACATCGTCACCACGGACATGGGCGGCACGAGCTTCGACGTCGGTCTCGTCCTCGACGGCCGCCCGGTCATGTCGAACACGACGCTCATCGGCCGTGACGAGCTCGCGCTCCCGTCTGTCGCGGTGCGTGCGATCGGTGCGGGTGCGGGTTCGATCGCCTCGGTGCGCAACGGAGTTCTGCGCGTCGGCCCGGAATCGGCCGGTGCCCGTCCCGGTCCCGCCTGCTACGGCCGGGGCGGGACCAGGCCCACCGTGGCCGACGCCGATCTCGTGCTCGGCTACCTGAACCCGGACAACTTCCTCGGCGGCAGGCTGAAGCTCGACGTGGACAAGGCCCGCGCGGCGATCGAGGAACATGTCGCGAAGCCCGCGGGGCTGTCCGTCGAGGAAGCCGCCGAGGGCATCAAGACCATTGTGGACGCTCGCATGGCCGACCTGGTCCGCCAGGTCACGGTCGAGCAGGGCTACGACCCGGCCGACTTCGCCGTCTTCGCCTACGGCGGCGCCGGGCCGCTGCACGCCTTCTCCTACGGCGCCGAACTCGGCTGCCCGCAGATCGTCGTGCCGCTCACCGCGTCCGTCCACTCGGCGTTCGGCATCGGCTGCTCCGACCTGACGATGGTCGAGGAGCTGTCCAAACCCCTGCAGACCCCGCCCGGCACGACCGACCATGCGTCCGCGCTGGCACCGGAGGAGCTCAACGCCACGTTCGACGAGCTGGCCTCCCGCGCCCGCCGCGACCTGGTCGCCGCCGGGGCCGCGCCGGAGACGATCTCGTTCGCGAAGTTCGTGGAAATCCGGTTCCGCGCGCAGATCCACGTGCTCACCGTGCCGGTCGAGGCGGAGCGGATCACCGCGGCGGACGTCAACGCGATGGTCGAGAAGTTCGTCGAGATCTACGAAGGGCGCTTCGGCAAGGGCGCCGCGTTCCTCGAAGGCGGGCTGGAAATCACCACGTTCCGCGTGGTCGCCACGAGTCCCGTGCCGCGGGCCGAGTTCGACGCAGGCACGCTCGGTGCGGTGGGCGGCGCCGAACCGGGCACGCGGCGCGTGTTCTCCGGCGGCCAGTGGCGCGACGCGGCGGTGTACCGCACCGAGCACCTGCACGACGGGCTGCGCATCGAGGGGCTCGCGATCGTCGAGCTGCGGGACACCACCGTCGTGATCGGTCCCGGGCAGGACGCCGAGATCGACCGCTTCGGCGACATCGTCATCCAGAACCGCTGACCGGGAAGGGAAAACACGCATGACCACCACCGTCGACCCGGTCACCTACGAGGTCATCCGGCACAAGCTCTGGTCCATCAACTCCGAGGGCGGCACCACCGTCGAGCACGTCTCGGGCTCACCCGTCGTGCACGCCACCGACTACAACTTCGGCATCTACACCGCCGCCGGTGAGATGGCGATCATCGGCACCTACCTGCTCACCCCGATCTACACCGGCGCCATGGCGATCGAGGTGTTCCTCGACCGCTACGACGACATCGAGCCGGGGGACGTCTTCATCATCAACGACCCCTACCTCGCCGCGATGCACCAGAACGACGTCCAGTTCTGCAAACCGGTGTTCCGCGACGGCGAGATCGTGGCGTGGCTGGGCTGCATGGCCCACCAGGTCGACCTCGGCGGCATGGACCCGGGCAGCTGGTGCACCACCGCGACCGACGTGTTCCAGGAGGGCATCCGCATCCCGCCGGGCCGGATCGTGCGCAAGGACGTGCTGAACCAGGAGCTGTGGGACACCGTCGTCCTCAACTCCCGCATGCACGACACCGTGGCCAACGACTTCCGCGCGTTCCTGGCCGGGCTACGCGTGGCCGAGCAACGTTTCCACGAGCTGTGTGACCGCTACGGCGCTGACGCCGTGCGCGCCACGATGGAGAAGACGCTCGACAACTCCGAGGCCGATCTCCGTGCCCTGCTTCGGGAACTGCCGGACGGCGTGTACGAGCACACGTCCTATTTGGACCGGCCGGGTGGCGACGGCATCGAGCTGTTGCAGGTGCCGTGCCGCCTGGAGAAGACCGGCGATCGGCTGGTGTTCGACTTCTCGGACGCGAGCCCGCAGTCGCCCGCCTACGGCATGACCACTCGTGGCGGTCTGCTCGGCGCGGTCGCGACGCTCATGCTGATCACCTTCGGCGCCGACATCCCGTGGAACCACGGCCTGATGCGGCCGGTCGAGGTCACCGCGCCGGACGGGCTGTGCGTCACGGCGGTCGAGCCGATGCCCGTCTCCGGCGGTGCCGCGGGCGCGAACTGGACCGCGACCTGCTCGGCCGGGGGCGCGATCGCCAAGATGCTGTCCTTTTCGGACAAGTACGAAGGTTACGCTTTCGGGCCCTCGGACGGTTCCTGGCAGCTCAACCAGTTCGGCGGGATCGACCAGCACGGCGAGCCGTTCGCCTCGATGTACATGGACTCCCTGCTGTGGGGCGGTCCCGCGTTCTCCTTCCGCGACGGGGTCGACGCCGGGGGAGCGATGGTGATCCTCTCCGGCGGCGCGACCGACGTGGAGCAGCAGGAGATGCGCCATCCCTTGCTGTACCTGTGGCGCCGCATGGTGCCGGACTCCGGCGGTGCCGGAACTTTCCGCGGTGGCAACGGGATCCAGTTCGCGCTGACCCCGATCGACACGCAGGAGGTCACGGGCGTGCTCGGCACCCACGGTGTCGCACTGCCGAACCGGACCGGACTGTTCGGCGGGCTGCCGGGCTCGTGCGCCCGCTTCGAGCGGGTGACCGGGGCGAACGCGCTGGAGCGGTTCGGTTCCGGCGCACCCGTCGAGGCGCTGACCGAGCTCGACGGCGAGCACCAGGTGTTGCCCGGGGTGGCCCCGGCCGCCCGGATCGCGTACGGCGACGTCTTCGAGTGCACCGTGCAGAACGGCGGCGGCTACGGCGATCCGCTGCTGCGCGACCCGGCGAAGGTGCTGGCCGACGTCGAATCCGGCGCGGTCAGCGTCGAAGCGGCCTCGCGCCTCTACGGCGTCGCGCTGCGGGACGGCGAGGTCGACCAGGCGGCGACCGACGCCCTGCGGGAACGTATCCGGGAATCCCGCCGCAGCCGGATGATCAGCCCCCAGGCGGAACCCGTTGCGGTGTCGGGCGAACCGACCGGGATCTGGGGTGCGGCGCTGCTGACGCACCGGACCGCCGACGGGCTGGTCGGGTCGTGCCGCCACTGTGGTCAGGTGCTCGGGGACCTCACCGGTGGATGGGAGAAGGTCGCGGGGCGCGTGCCGCTCGGTCCGGAGGACCTCGGCTCTCGCGTGGAGGTCCACGACGCGCTCGGGGCGGTGGCGTACGTCTGCCCGCACTGCGTGACCGCGTTGTGGGTGGACGTCGAGCCCGCGGACGGCAAGACGTGGCGCGACTTCGCTTTGCAGGACTGAACATGCGCACTCACCACCTTGCCGTGATCGGCGGCGACGGCATCGGACCCGACGTGACCGCGGCAGCGCTCGCCGGGGTCCGGGCCGCCGCCGACCGGTACGGCTTCGCCGTCGAGACCACGGATTTCGACCTGGGCGCCGAGGCGTACCTGCGCTCCGGCGTCGCGCTCGACGAGGCTGCGCTCGCTGAGCTGCGCCGGCACGACGCCATCCTGCTCGGCGCGGTCGGCGATCCGCGCGTGCCGCCGGGTGTGCTCGAACGCGGGCTGATCGTGGCGCTGCGGGTCGCGTTCGCGCAGTCGGTCAACGTCCGGCCCGTGCGCCTGTACCCCGGGGTGCGGAGTCCCGTCGTGGGGGTGTCGCCGGAGAACTGCGACCTGGTGATCGTCCGCGAGAACACCGAAGGCCTCTACGCGGGCGGCGGCTCGACGTCGCACCCGGGCACGCCCAACGCGGTCGCGATCCAGAACTCGATCACGACGGTCGCCGCGACGACGGAGGCGGTCGAGTTCGCGTTCCGGCTCGCGGCGGCGCGCCGGAAGCGGTTGACGTTGTGCCACAAGAAGAACATCCTCGTGCACGCGGGTCAGCTGTGGCAGGACGTGGTGGACGAGGTGGCCACGCGGTACCCGGACGTGGAGCACGACTACGTGCACGCGGACGCGCTGTGCCTGCACCTGCCGCTGGACCCCGGCCGGTTCGACGTCGTGGTGACGGACAACCTGTTCGGCGACATCCTCAGCGATCTCGGTGCGACGGTGCAGGGCGGGCTCGGAGTGGCGGCCAGCGCCAACCAGAACCCGCGGGGCACGGCGCCGAGCATGTACGAACCGGTGCACGGCTCGGCGCCGGACATCGCGGGGAAGGGCTGGGCGAACCCGGCCGCGGCGGCGTTGTCGGCGGCGCTGTGCCTGGCGGGCCTCGGCGAGCGGGACGCGGCGTTGGCGCTGGAAGCCGCTGCGGCGTCCGTGCTGGCGGAGATGCCGGCCCTGTCCGGCCCCAGCATGGGCGGCGACACGACCGCGATCGGCGACCGGATCGCCAAGCGGGTCACGGACGTGGACCCCGCCGCGATCGGTGACCCGGCGCGGTCGCTGATGACCGCGCTCGCGGGGATCGTCGGAGGCTGAGCATCGCGGCGGGAGGGGGTGGCTGGCCGGTCTCGGCGGGCTGCCGCGGCGTCCGGTCGCGGCGGGCTGCCCGGTCAGGGCGGGGAGCGGGTGGCGATTCGGCGGTGATCGGTGGCCGGGGCCGCCTGCCTCGGCTGCGGCGGTGTCCGTGCTCGGCGGGCTGCCTGCCCTGCCCGGGGCCTGGCATGGGCGGTGATCCGGCGTGATCGGTGGCCGAGGCTGCCTGCCTCGGCTGCGGCGGTGTCCGTGCTCGGCGCGGTGTCCGCCCTGTCCGAGCCTGGCATGGGGTGGCGATCCGGCGGCGGTCGCTGGTGGGGCCGCCTGCCTCGGCTGCGGCGGTGATCGGTGGCCGGAGCCGCTCGCCCCAACCCCGGCGGCCTCCGCGCTCGGCGAGCTGCCCGCCCGCCCGGGCCTGGCGTGGGGTGGCTATCCGGCGGTGATCGGCCGAGGCCGCTCACCTCAACCCGGCGGCCTCCGCGCTCGGCTGCCCGCCCGCCCGAGGCCAGGCACGGCTGCCGATCCGGCGGCGGCCGCCGGCCCGGGCCGCTCACCGGCGACGGCGCTCGCCGGTATCGTCGGAGGCTGAGGATCGTGACGGCGGGAGGGGTGGCAGTGGACGGCGAACGGCTCTTCCAGCGGGTCGTCGACCACGTGCAGGACGCCATCGCCTCCGGTGAGCTCAAGCCCGGCGACCGGCTGCCCAGCGAGCGCGAGCTCGTCGAGCAGTTCGGCATCGGGCGGGCGTCGGTGCGGGAAGCGTTGCGGGTGCTGGAGAACATGCACCTGGTGAAGTCGCGGCCGCGGGACCCGCGCGGGCCGTTGGTGCTGCCGCTGTCGGTGGAGCCGGTGCGCCGGTCGGTGGCGATGCTGACGTCGGGCGGCGCGTGGGGGCTCGCGGAGCTGGTGCAGTTCCGCATGATCGCCGACGCGGCCGCGAACCTGCTCGCCGCGGCGCGCCGCACCGACGAACAGCTCCTGGCGCTGGAACGCAACATGGCGCGGATGCGGGCCTGCCTGCACCGGGGCTACGCCGAGTTCAGCCGGGCCGACCTGGAGTTCCACGAGCTCATCGCCGAAGCCGGGGGCAACCCGCTCGTCCAGGTCTACGGCGACGTCACGCGCGAGGCGATCCTGAAGCTGATCCAGCAGACCATCCTCGACGCGGACGACCAGACGGCGCTCATGCTGCAGTCCATCCGCCACCACAGGGCGGTGTTCGCGGCGATCTCCGAGCGGGACGGCCTGCTGGCCTCACGCCTCGCCCGCGAAACCCTCTACGCCTACTACGCCGACTACGTGTCCCCTGCGGACAGGGAGATCATGGCCGACCTGGTTCGCGAATGCGGCGGGCGGTTGCCGGGTTAGCCCGCATCAGCAGGTAGCCGGACCGGAAACGCTCGCCCTCGTGCGGCGCGCGCTCCATGCGGCCGACCTCGCTGAACCCGGCTTCCCGCAACAGGTCCGCCAGCGCGTCCGGCGGCCATTCGTACGCGGGCGCGACCTTGTGGTCGACCTCCCGCGGCAACGGGCCGTCCCCGGCGAGGAAGCCCAGCAGCAGGTGACCGCCCGGCGCCAGCACCCGCCGGAACTCCGCGCCCACCGCGGGCAGCTCCGGTGGCGGCGTGTGGATGGTGGAGAAGAACGCGAGCACCCCGCCGAGCACCCCGTCGCCGAGGTCGAGCGCAGTCATCGAGCCCTCGTCGAACCGCAGCCCGGGGTGGGCGCGGCGGGCGAGGGCGACCATCTCGGCGGACAGGTCCACGCCGAAGGTGTCCAGCCCGAGCGCGTGCAGGTGCGCGGTCACCTGCCCCGGACCGCACCCGACGTCCGCGACCGGCCCCCGGTCCCGCACGAGTTCGGCGAACGCGGCCAGCAGCGCCCGTTCCAGCGGCAGGGTTTCCAGCATGTCGCTGAACAACTCGGCGTAGAGCGCCGCGACGGCGTCGTAGGCGTGCGAGACGGAGTCGGTCACGGCGGAAACCCTAGCCGCCGCCGGGAATCAGACGGGCGGCCAGTTCCGCAGCGCCAGGTCGGCCACCTGCTCCAGTTCGGCGCGTTCGGCGCCGCCCGCGGCCTGGACCGCGATGCCGTGCGCCACCGTCATGACGTAGCGGGCGAGCACCGCGGGATCGGTGCCCGTAGGCAGCTCACCGCCGTCGACGGCCTGCTGGAAGCGGTCACGCAGCCGCGCGCACACCTCGTCCCGCCAGGCGATCAACGTGTCGCGCGCCGGCCGGCCGAGGTCCCCCGCCGCGAGCGCGCCCTGCACCGCCAGGCAGCCGTGCGGGAAGCCGGGCTGGGTGGTGGCGCGCACCGAGCCGGTGAGGAACGTGGCCACCACCTCCCGGGCGGTCGGCTCCTCCAGCGCCTGGCCGACGTAGGCGGCGGGGCCTTCGGCATAGCGCCGCAGGACCTTGTGGAACAGCTCCTCCTTGTTGCCGAAGGCCGCGTACATGCTGGTGCGCGCGATGCCCATGGCGTCGGTCAGGTCGGTGAGGCTGGCGCCTTCGTAGCCCTGCCGCCAGAAGACGACCATCGCGCGCTCGAGTGCTTCGTCCTCGTCGAAGCCCCTCGGCCGGCCGATCGGAGCTTTCCCGCTGGAGCCCATGACCGCATGGTATGCCCCTTCGGCACCGATCGGTCAGGAAGTGGGGGCACCGCCGAGCCGCGCCCTGCGGTGCGCGGCCATGCGCACGGGCGCGTTCGCCGCGCCGTACCCCGCGTAGCCGCCGATCCGCTGCACCACCTCGAAGAACACCCGCGAACCGGTGCCGAGCGGGGTGCAGAAGTGCAGGAACTCACCCCGTTCGTCGCGGTCGTAGAGGATCGAGTGCTCACGCAGCTTCGCGAGCAGCCCAGCGGGCAGCTCCAGCCGCGCGTCGAGGTCGTCGTAGTAGTTGTCCGGGATCTCCAGTGTCCGCAGGCCCAGCGCCCGCATCCGCTCGGCGCTCGCCACCACGTCCTCGCTCGCGAGCGCGATGTGCTGCGGGTCCTGCACACCCGGGGCCCACTCGCCGCGCCGCAGCACCGCCACGCTCAACGCCAGCCGCACCCGGTGTCCCGGATCGGCCATGGGCAGGCTGCGCACGAGGCCGAACGGCGCCGCGAACTCGGCTGCCGCCTCGGGCCGCAGGCCCAGCACCGACCGGTAGAACAGGGCCGCGCCGTCGAAGTGGTCGAAGGGCTGGGTCAGCGCGACGTGGTCGATCCCGGTCAGTCCCGTGTCGTGGCGTGGCCCGTCCACCGGGGTGAAGTCCGCCAGCCACGCGTCGGTACGGGTCAGGAACACCGCCGTCCCGTCCGGCGCCTCCACCGCGGTCAGGTCCGCTTCGTCCGCGCGGTGTTCGCGCGGCAGCTTCGGTGCGAGCAGCTTCTCGGCCCGGTCCGCCGAGGCGGCCGGGTCGGCGCTGTCCACCGCGATCGCCCCGATCCGCGTCCCGCCGCTCGCGTCCGCGGAGTTGAGCAGCACGCGCACGTTTCCCTGCTGCCACAACTGAACCGGCTTCGACCGGTGCTGTCCGGCGTGGGTGAGGCCGAGCGCGGCCAGCGTCGCCGCCGTCTCCGGCCCGGCCGCGCTCAGCTCGACGAAGGAATGCCCCGCCAGCTCCGGCGGCGCCGGGATGTCGGTGTGCCCCACGGCTTCCTGCAGACTCACCAGCGATCGCATCGCGTCCACCGCCGCCGGCCGGGGGTCGGCCTGGCGGAAGACGTCGTTGAACACCTCCAGCGACAACGGCCCGTCGTACCCGGCGGCCAGCACCGCCCGCAGGAAACCGGGGAGGTCGAACGAACCCTGCCCGGGGAAGAGCCGGTAGTGGCGGCTCCACTGCAGCACGTTCATGTCCAGCCGCGGCGCGTCCGCCAGCTGCAGGAAGAACAGCTTCGACGCGGGGATCGTGCGGATGCCCGCCAGGTCCGTGCCCCGGGAGAGGATGTGGAAACTGTCCAGGCACAGCCCCAGCGCGGGGTGGTCCGCGCGCCGGACGATCCGCCAGGAGTGGTCGTAGGTGTTGACGAACCGGCCCCACGCGAGCGCCTCGTAGGCGATCCGGATCCCGCGCTCGGCCGCCCGCGAAGCCAGCAGGTGCAGCTGTTCGGCGGCGAGGTCGTCGTCGTCCACGGCGTCGGGGGAGACGGTGGAGCAGACGAGCAGGGTGTCCGCGCCCAGCTGCTCCATGACGTCGAACTTGCGCTCGGCGCGGCGCAGGTTCGACGCGAGCACGTCCGGCGGCACCGCCTCGAAATCCCGGAACGGCTGGTAGAGCTCGATGGACAGGCCGAGCTCCTCGCAGTGCTTGCGCAGCGCGGCGGGGGATTCCGGCGAGGCGATGAGGTCGTTGTCGAAGATCTCCACCCCGTCGAACCCGGCCGCGGCGGCCGCGGTGAGCTTGTCCTCCAGCGTGCCGGACAGGCAGACGGTGGCGATGCTCCGGCGGTCAGTTCGGGACATGGGCATCCTCACGGACGAGCGTGTCGAAGTGGCGGAGCATCCGGTCCGCGTCCGGTTCGAGGCCGGTGAACAGCCGGAACGCGTCCGCGGCCTGGAAGACCGCCATCCGGCCCCCGTCGAGCACCCGGCACCCCCTGGCGCGGGCGGTCGTGAGCAGTTCGGTGTCCAGCGGGCGGTACACGACGTCGGCCACCCACAGCTCCGGCCGCAGCAGCTCCGGTGGCACGGCCGAACCGGGGTGCTCGCGCATCCCGGTGGGGGTGGCGTGCACGAGACCGTCGGCGCCGCGCAGCGCGGTGGCGAGGTCGTCCGCGCGCCGCGCCCGGTCCGCGCCGAAGCGGCGGCGCAGGTGCGAGGCGAGCGTGCCGGCACGGGACCGGTCCGTGTCGACCACGCGGATCTCGCCGGCCCCGAGGGTGAGTAGCGCGTGTGCGACCGCGACCCCGGCGCCGCCCGCGCCGATCAGCACGACGTGGTCGAGCGGGGCGTCCGCGAGCCCGGCGCCGACGCTGCGGGCGAACCCGGAGACGTCGGTGTTGTGCCCGATCGCCTTGCCGTCGCGGAAGACCACGGTGTTGACCGCGCCGAGCGCCGCCGCGTCGGGGGAGAGGTCGTCGAGGTGCTCGATGACCAGCTGCTTGACGGGGTGCGTGACGTTGAGCCCGGTGAACCCGGTGAGCCTCGCCGCGGCGAGCACCTCGCCGACCGCGGCGGGCGGCAGGCCGAGCGCGTCCAGGTCGAGCAGGCGGTACAGGTAGCGGAGCCCCAGCGCGGCCGCCTCGTGTTCGTGCAGCGCGGGGGTCAGCGACGGCCCGATCCCCGTGCCGACCAGTCCGATCAGGTGGCTGTCACTAGAGATCACTCGGTCTCCTCGCACGCAGGCAATGTACGAACTGGCTAGTTAATTGTACGCACCAGGGGGGCCCGGCGGAAGAGGCGTTACAGTGGCGGCACTGGAAACACCAGCTCGGAGGGGACTTCTTGAGCGCGCAACCCGGCGAAGCCGCAGGGGCGGAGCGCACGCGCGACCGTGACCGCACGCGTGCCGACATCCTCGAAGTCGCCACGCGCGAGTTCGCCGACAAGGGGTACGACGGCGCCAGGGTGGACGAGATCGCCGCGAAGACCAGCACCACCAAGCGGATGATCTACTACTACTTCGGCAGCAAGGAGGGGCTCTACATCGCGGTCCTCGAACGCGCGTACGCGTTGATCCGCGGTCTGGAGCAGGAGCTGGACGTCGAGCACCTCAGCCCCGCCGACGCGATCCGCCAGCTCGCGGAGCTGACCTTCGACCACCACGAGTCCCACCCCGACTTCATCCGCCTGGTCGGCATCGAGAACATCCACGGGGCCGAGCACATCGGGCGCTCGTCCATGCTGTCCGGGCTCGCGACGCCGGCGCTGGACGTGCTCGGCCGGATCCTCGAACGCGGGCGCGCCGAGGGGATCTTCCGCGACGACGTGGACCCCCTGGACGTGCACATGATCATCAGCGCGTTCTGCGTGTTCCGGACCGGGAACCGGTACACGTTCCGCGCGATCTTCGGCCGGGACATGCTCGACCCCGGACGGCGTGCGCACTACCGCACGATGCTCGGCGAGCTGGTGCTGGACTACCTCACCGCGCGCTGAGCCGCCGCCGGATCGCCTCTTGACAAGCGTCCTCGCGTGCCACAGCATCTCCAATTAACCATCTGGTACATAACTATCCAGTCCGTTCAATCCTGCTTCTGCAACGGCGCGACAGAGGAGATCGACGTGACCGCCCAGCCAGACACCAGCGGGGGCACGCCCAGGAAGGCCGCGCTCGCGGCGTGGATCGGGAGCGCGCTCGAGTACTACGACTTCTTCATCTACGGCACCGCCGCGGCCCTCGTCTTCGGCAAGGTGTTCTTCCCGGCCTCGAACCCGACGGCGGGCACCCTGCTGGCGCTGTCCACGTTCGGTGTCGGCTATGTGACCCGGCCGCTGGGCGGGATCCTGCTCGGCCACCTCGGCGACCGGTTCGGGCGGAAACGCGTGCTGGTGCTCACCCTCCTGCTCATGGGAGTGTCCACAGTGCTCGTCGGCTGCCTGCCGAGCTACGCGAGCGCCGGGCTCGCCGCACCCGTCCTGCTGGTGGTCCTCCGGCTCCTGCAAGGGCTTTCCGCGGGCGGCGAGCAGGCGAGCGCCAACTCGATGAGCCTGGAGCACGCGCCCGACCACCGCCGCGCGTTCTTCACGAGCTTCACCCTCAGCGGCACGCAGGCGGGCCAGATCGTGGCGACGGCGGTGTTCCTGCCGGTCGCCGCGCTGCCCTCGCCGGCGCTGCTGTCGTGGGGCTGGCGGGTCCCGTTCTGGCTCAGCGCGGTCATGGTGCTCGTCGGCTACCTGATCCGGCGCAGGCTGCAGGAGACGCCGGTGTTCGAGCAGGAGGTCAAGGGCGAGGCGGCGAAACTGCCGCTGGTCGTGCTGCTGCGGGACCACTGGGCCGACGTGCTGCGGGTGATCGTCGCGGCGCTGATCGCTTCGGTGAGCACGATCTTCACCGTGTACGCGCTGAGCTTCGCGGTGAACACCGTGGGCCTGTCCAGGACGCCGATGCTGTGGGTCGGGGTGCTCGCCAACATCGCCGCGGTGGTGTCGATCCCGTTGTGGGCCAAGCTTTCCGACCGCGCCGGGCGCAAACCGGTCTTCGTCATCGGCTCGCTGGGGTGCGCGGTGCTGATCTTCCCGTACCTCGGCTCGATCGCCGCGGGGTCGTGGGCGTGGATCTTCGTGCTCGGCATCGCCATGTTCGGTGTGGTCTATACCATGACGAGCGCGGTGTGGCCGTCGTTCTACGGGGAGATGTTCCCCGCGCGCGTGCGGTTGTCCGGTATGGCGATCGGCACGCAGATCGGGTTCGCGATCAGCGGTTTCCTGCCGAGCATCGCGGCCGCGGTCGGCGGTTCCGGCAAGGGCGCGTGGCTCGGGGTCTCGCTCTTCACCGCGGGACTGTGCCTGGTCAACGTGATCGCGGTGGCCACCGGGCGGGAGACCTACCGGGTGCCCACGGACCGGCTGGGCCTGAAGGACCCCGCGCCGCTGCCGGTGAAGACCGAGGTGCGTGGTTGAGCACCTACCGCGTCTACGCGCTGTGCTACGCGCGGCGCACCGGACGGCGTGGCCAGCACTTCTGCGGTTACGACGAGCGCTGGGACGAGCCGCACCCCACGGCGTACTACGTGTGGCTGGCCGTTTCGGCGGAGCACACCGTGGTCGTCGACACGGGGATCGGCCCGTCCCGCGCGGAGGGTTTCGACGACTACGTCGAGCCTTCCGCGCTGTTGGCGGAGTTCGGGGTGCCGGCGGGGTCGGTGGACCGGGTGGTGCTGACCCACCTGCACTACGACCACACCGGCACCGCCGCGGCGTTCCACTCCGCCAGGTACGTCGTGCAACAGTCCGAAGTGGACTACTGGACCGGCCCGGTTGCCGCCCGCATAGAGCGGGAGAAGTGGCTGGTGGACCCCGGCGACGTCGACGCGGTCCTCGGGTCCGGCCGTGCCGACGTCGTGTCCGGTGACGCCGAGGTGCTGCCGGGGCTGAGCGTGCACCTGGTCGGCGGCCACACCGCGGGCATGCAGGTGGTGCGGGTCTCGACGGAGCGCGGCCGGGTCGTGCTCGCGTCGGACGCGAGCCACTTCTACGAGAACATCGAGGACGACCGGCCCTTCCCGATCCTGCACTCGATGCCGGGCATGTACGCCGCGTTCGACCGGATCAACGCCCTCGCCGATGCCCCGTCGCTGGTCGTCGCCGGGCACGATCCCGAGGTGCTGCACCGGTTTCCCGCCGAGACCGAGCGCGTGGCCCGGATCGCGTAGGAATCCCTACTCGATCGCGTGACGGCGGTTGCCCGCGCCGCCGCCTTCTGCCCATAGTTGTCCCACCGGCACCCGCCGACAACGCGAAATACGTGCATTCCGAACATCGGAGATTCTGTCACATTTCGCGGTTCTTCCCCTGAGAATCCTTTGTGGACAGATCAGGACGTGGAGAACCATGGGTGTGGAACAATTCGCCAGTGACACGTGGGACGTCGTGGTGGTCGGTGCGGGGCCGGCCGGTGCGAGCGCGGCCCGCGCGGCCGCCGCGGCGGGGTGCCGCGTGCTGTTGCTCGAACGGGCGGCGATACCGCGGTACAAGACCTGCGGCGGCGGGCTGATCGGCTGCTCCCAGCACCACCTGCCGGAGGGCCTGCCGCTCACCGTCCGGGACGAGATCGACGCGGTGACCTTCGGCCTGCGGGGCCGCAGGGAACGCACGATGCGGTCCGCCGGGCGCTGCAAGATGGTCTTCCGCGACGAGCTCGACGCCGCGCTGACGCGGGCCGCGGCGAGCGCGGGCGCCCTGGTGGCGGACCGGACACCGGTGCTCGCCGTCGAGGACGGGCACGGCACCGTCACGGTGCGGACCGCGGCCGGTGCCCGGGTGCGTGCCCGCGTCCTGGTGGGCGCGGACGGCAGCGCGAGCCGGATCGGCAGGCACGTCGGGGTGCGCTGCGAGCAGGTGGATCTCGCGCTGGAGGTCGAGGTGCCGGTCGGGCCGCGGACGGCGGACCGGTGGCGCGGCCGCATGCTGATGGAGTGGGGCCCGCTGCCCGGTTCCTTCGGCTGGGTGTTCCCCAAGGGCGACATCTGCACCGCGGGCGTCGTGGCGGCGAAGGGGCGGGGCGAGGACACCAAGTCCTACCTGCGGGAGTTCCTCCGGCGCCACGGGCTCGACGAGCGGGTTCCCGTGCACGACACGGGACACCTGACGAGGTGCCGCCGTCCGGACTCGCCGCTGGCGCGGGGCCGCGTCCTGCTGGCCGGTGACGCCGCCGGGCTGTGCGACCCGTGGTCGCGCGAGGGGATCTCCTTCGCGCTGCGCTCGGGCGCGTGGGCGGGCGAGGCGGCCGCGCGGATGGTGCGAGCACACGACGAAGCGGAGCTCCGGCGGGCACGCGGCGCGTACACCGCGGCCGTCATGACGACGCTCGGCGCGGAGATGCGGGCCTCCCGCCGGATCATGGACCTCTTCACCCGGCGGCCCGGCCTCGTCCACACGGCACTGACGTCCGTCCCGCCGGTGTGGCAGCGGCTCGACTCCTACCTGGCGGGCACCGCCACCATCCCCGACGTCCTCGGCACGCGCCCCGCCAGGGCCGCGCTGGCGGTCGCCGGGCTCCTTCCGTGAACAGAGAGGACTTCCTCATGGCGACAGACCGGAACCAGACCCCCGTGGCGATCATCGGCACGGGCTGCCGCACCCCCGGCGGGGTCACCTCCGCCGACGAGCTGTGGCAGCTGCTGCTGGACCGCCGTGACGTGGTGCGGGGCTCGGATCCGGGACGACGCTGGGACGTGGGCGAACGGGTGGTGCCCGCCGATCTCGCCGGCTCGGGGATGCTCCGCAGCGGCTCGTTCCTCGACGACATCGACCTGTTCGACCCGGGGTTCTTCGGGATCCCCCCGCAGGAGGCCGCGAGCGTCGACCCGCAGCACCGGCTGCTCATGGAGACGACGTGGGAGGCGCTGGAAGACGCCGGTGTGCCGCCCCGGTCGCTGGCCGGTTCGCGCACGGGGCTGTTCGTCGGGATCAGCGGTGCCGACTACGCGAAGCGGTTCACGCTCGCGGACTTCAACGTCTACCACGGCATTTCCGCCGTCCCGTCCGGCGCGCCGGGCCGGATCTCCTACATCCTCGACGTCAACGGCCCCTCTCTCGCCGTGGACGGGGCCTGCGCGTCGTCGCTGATCGCGGTGCACCTGGCGTGCCGTTCGCTGCACGACGGCGAGAGCGACCTCGCGCTGGCCGGCGGGGTCACCGTGCAGCTGGAGTGGGGCGGGCTCGTGGGTTTCGCCCGCGCGGGCGCACTTTCCACGCGCGGGCGGTGTGCCGCGTTCGACGTGAGCGCGGACGGGTTCGTGCGCGGCGAGGGGTGCGGGGTGGTCGCGCTCAAGCGGCTGGCCGACGCCCGGCGCGACGGCGACCGGGTGCTGGCCGTGATCACCGGGACCGCGATCAACCACGCGGGACGGGTCCGCGGGGTCACCCAGCCGTCCCGCTCGGCGCAACGGGCGGTGGTGACAGCGGCGATGCGGGCGGCGGGCGTCGATCCTGGCGCGATTGGTTACGTGGAAGCACACGGCACGGGCACCCCGGTCGGCGATCCGATCGAGTTCGGTGCCCTGTCGGACGCCTACGGTCCGGCGGAGACACCGTGTGCGCTCGGCGCGCTCAAGACCAACATCGGGCACCCGGAAAGCGCGGCGGGTGTGCTGGGGCTGATCAAGGCCGCGCTGGCGGTGCGCGAGGGGAAGATCCCCGCGAACCTGCACTTCACCCGCTGGAACCCCGAGATCGACGCCGAGGGCAGCCGCTTTTTCATACCCACGGCGGAAACGACGTGGGAGGACACCGGCGGGCCGCGCCGGGCCGGGGTGTCGGCGTTCGGGGTCACCGGGGCCAACGCGCACGCCATCGTCGAGGAACCCCCTGTGCCAGTGGTGCGCCGACGCCCGGTGGTCGCGAAACCGTTGGTACACGCGGTGTCCGCGGCTTCACGCGGGGGACTGGCGGCCACCGCCGGCCGGCTCGCCGAGCGTGTCGAAGCCGCCCGGCCCGACGACGTGGCACACACGCTCGCGACGCGGCGAAGTCACCTTTCGACCCGCGCTTGCATTGTGGCGGAAGGAAAAGCGGAACTCGCCGAAGGCTTGCGCGCACTCGCGGAGGAGCGCGAGCACCCGGCGATCGTCCCGGGAGCCACCGGCGCTCCCGGGATGCCGGCGTGGGTCTTCTCCGGGCACGGCGGGCAGTGGCCCGGGATGGCCCGTGACCTGCTCGACCGGGACGCCGCGTTCACGGAGATGATCGACCGCCTCGACGCCGTGGCGGACGGGGTGCCGGTGCGGCGGCTGCTCGGATCGGGCGAACCCCTGGAGCACATGGACGTCGTGCAGCCGGTGGTGTTCGCGGTGCAGACCGCGCTCGCCCAGGTGTGGCGGAGCTGGGGCCTGCGCCCGGCCGCCGTGGTGGGGCATTCGATGGGCGAGGCGGCCGCGGCCGTGGCGGCGGGGATCCTCTCGCCGGAGGACGGCATGCGCATCACCCTCGCCCGCTCGTCGTTGCTGCAGCGGGTGGCCGGGGGCCGGATGGTCGCGGTCGCGCTCCCCGTCGCCGAGGTCGAGGACGAGATCGCGGAAGTGCCGGGCGTGTCCGTGGCGGTGGTGACGGCACCGGCGTCCACTGTCGTCGCGGGGCACGAGGAGGCGGTCGAAGAACTGGTGCGGGGCTGGCAGCGCCGGGGCGTGTTCTGCAAACGGATCGCCGTGGTCGTGGCGGCGCATTCCGCCCAGGTCGAGCCGATCCTCGACGAGATCGTGGCACGGACGTCGTGGCTGGCGGGAGCGCCGCCGGAGGTGCCGTTCTACTCCACCGCCGTCGATCCGCGGACTCCAGTAGTCTTCGACAGCGCTTACTGGGCGCGGAACCTGCGTGCCCCGGTCCGGTTCGACCTGGCGAGCAGGGCGCTGGTGGAGGACGGGCACCGGGCGTTCCTGGAGCTGTCCCCGCACCCGCTGCTGACGCAGGCCGTCGAGGAGACCGCGGCGGCGCTGGGCGCTCCGGTCGCCACTGTGCCCTCGCTCGTGCGGGGCCAGGGCGGACGCGAGGCGCTGTGCCGGTCCGCGGCGTCGCTGCACGTGGCGGGGGTTCCGGTCGACCTCGGCGCGGTGAACGGCGGGGGTGTGCCGACACCGCTGCCGCCCACGGCGTTTGACCGCGCCCGGTACTGGCAGGAGCCCGCACGCGGAAACCGCGGCACAGCGGGACATCCCTGGCTGGAGGAGCGTTCGGTGGTCCCCGACCAGGACGCCGAGGACCGCACGCGCCACGTCTGGGCAGGCGACCTCGGCACCGGTCGTGTCGAGTGGCTGAGCCAGCACACCCTGCGGGGCACGGCGCTGGTGCCGGGTGCCGTCCACGTCGAGCTGGTGCTCGCCGCCGCCACGGAACTGCTGGACTGCGCGCTCGACGAGGTGTGCCTGACCGGCGTGCGGTTCGAACGGATGCTGCCGTTGGCGCCTTCCGTGCCGGTGCACGTCCTGGCGAGCCGGTCCGGCCTCCGCGTGGACGTGGAGATCGTGCAGCGCAGCGGTGCGGGCTGGGACCGCGTGGCCGCCGCGACCGCCACCCGCTGCGAGGAGGCCGCCGACGCGAGGCCCGCCCTGCCCGTGCCCGCCGGGACGCATGCGCCCGGGGACCTGTACGAGGGGTTCCGCCGGATCGGGCTCGACACCGGCCCGGCTTTCCACTCCATCGCCGCGGTCGCCGACGACGGCGTGACCCGGCTGGAAGTGCCGCAGGAAGCCGAAATCCGCACGGGGGCGCCGAAGGTGCATCCGGTGCTCGTCGACGGCTGCGTGCTCTCGGTCGCCGCGCTGCTGGTCCGCGACGACCCCGGTGGGGACTCGCCGTGGCTGCCCGCACGCATCGGCGAGGTCGTGCTTCCCGGCGATCCCGGGCGGATCACGTGGGTCCGGCCCGAAGTGCGGCACACCGGTCCCGGCGCGGCGACCGGGCGTGCCGACCTCCACGACGAGGCGGGGGAGTGGATCGGTGCGCTGGAGGACGTCGAGCTCGTCCGGAACACCAGCACCTCCTCGGCGCGGGCGCTGCTGAACTCCCGCCTGTTCGAGATCTCGTGGCAGCCCGCGCCGGTGCCCGCCGAACGTCCCGGGCCCGCGAACTGGGTGGTGGTGGAGGAGCCGGGGGACCGCGACGGCGTGGCTCGCCGGCTCGCCGCCGCCCTGTCGGACGCCGTGGTCGTCCAGGACGTCCCTGCCGACGGTGACGCGGGAATCGTCTGGTGCGCCACGGGATCGCTCGACGACCTCGACCGCGTGACACGGCTCGCGGACCTGCTGCGCGAGCACGCGCACCGGTCCGACCCGCCGAGGATCTGGGTGGTCAGCACCGGGGCGCGCGCCGTGCTGGACGGCGACCCGGTGGCGCCCGGCGTGTGTGCGCTGCGCGGGCTGCTGCGGGTGGCCGCGATCGAACAGCCCGAGTCCGGGATGACGTGGATCGACGGCGACAGCACCGCGGACATCGCGGTCGAACTGGCCGCGGCCTCGGCGGAGACGGAGGTGGCCTGGCGGGCGGGACAGCGTTACGTGGCAAGGATGACGCGGGCGCCGCTGGCCGCGCGGCCGCCGCGTCCGGCCGGTGAGGTGGTGGCGGACGAGTACGTGCTCGAAGCCGATCCGGACGGCGGGCTGGAGCGGATCCGCCTCACCGCCGTCGAGGAACCCCTGCCCACGCCGGGGCCGGGACAGGTGCTGGTGCGCACGGAGGCGACGACGATCCACTTCCGCGACGTCCTGATCGCGCTCGGCATCTACCCCACGGATGACGGGACGTTGCCCCGGCTCGGGTCGGACGCGGGAGGCGTGGTGCTCGCCGTGGGTGAGGGCGTCCACGACCTGGGCGTGGGGGACCGGGTCGTGGCCGTGGTGCCTGAGGGCACGGGGACGATGGCGTCGGCGTGCCTGGCGAAGGCGGAGTTCACGGTGCGCGTGCCGGGCGACCTGTCGCTGCTGGACGCCACTCCCGCCGTGCTCACCTATGTCACGGCCTGGCACGCGTTGCACGACCTCGCGCGGTTGCGAGCGGGCGAAACCGTGCTGGTGCATTCGGCCGCCGGGGGTACCGGGCTGGCCGCGGTCGCGGTCGCCCGGCTGCTGGACGCGACCGTGATCGGCACGGCGGGTACCGAGGCCAAGCGCCGCTACCTGCGTGAGCAGGGGGTCGAGCACGTCTTCGACTCCCGCGGGCTGGACTTCCCGGAGCGGGTACGGGCGGCGACGGGTGGCCGGGGCGTGGACGTGGTGCTCAATTCCCTGACGGGGGAAGCGATGCAGGCCTCGCTGGGCCTGCTCGCTCCGACGGGGCGTTTCGTCGAGATCGGCAAGCGCGACCTGTACGACGGCGCCCGGATCGGCCTCGACGCGTTCCGGCACGGCGTCACCTACACGGCGCTGGACCTCGTCCTCACCGCGTCGGAACAACCCGCGGTGTTCCGTGCTGCGCTGCACCGGGTGGTGGCAGAGCTTGAAGCGGGACGGCTGCCCTTGCCCGCTCGCACGGTCGTGCCGCTGACGGAAGCGGTGGAGGGGTTCGGAAAGCTCGCCTCGGGTGACCACATTGGACGGATCGTGCTCGAGTTCCCACCTGCGGGCACACGTTTGCTTGTCCACCAGCCTGCACGGGAGGCCGTTGTCCGTCCTGGTGGCGCGTACATCGTCACCGGCGGGACTCGCGGGCTCGGGCTGGAGGCGCTCCGCTGGCTGGCCGAAGCGGGAGCAGGGCGGGTCGTCCTCGGGGGTCGTGGTGAGCCGTCGCCTGAAGCGTTCCGTGTCGCGGGCTGTGAGGTGGAATTCGTGCGGGGCGACATCGCCGATCCGGACACGGCACGACGGCTCGTCGACGCGGCCGGTCCCGGTCTGCGCGGGGTGCTGCACACCGCCGTGGTCCTCGACGACACCCCACTGGCGGGCCTGACCGCGGACAAGCTGGCCCGCGTGTGGCATCCCAAGGTCACGGGCGTGGCGAACCTGCACGAGGCGGTCGGGGACCACGTGCTGGACTGGTTCGTGGTGTTCTCGTCCATGACGGCGATGCTGGGCAACGCGGGCCAGGCGAACTACGCCGCGGCGGGCGCGTGGGTGGACGCGTTCGCCCGCTGGCGCAACGACCAGGGGCTCCCGACGCTGTCGGTGGACTGGGGTGCCTGGGGTGAGGCGGGCCGGGCGACGGGCTTCGCCGACCGGGGTTTCGACACCCTGTCCACCGCAGACGGATTCGCGACGCTGGAAGCACTTCTGCGGCATCAGAGGGTCCACACGGGAGTGTTCGACTACCAGCCGGAGGCGCTGTTCCGGGCCTTCCCGCACGCCGCGGACAGCCCGCTGCTGGCGGAACTGGGCACGGCCGCGCCCGTCGAGGCGGCACCGGCCGCCCGGTTGCACGCGGAGGAACCGGGCCCGGCGAGGACGCAGCTGGTGCAGCAGGCGGTGGTGCAGGTGCTGGCCGCACTGCTGGGCACCCAGCCGGATGGCGTGCCCGCGCACGCCAAGTTCACGGATCTAGGCCTGGATTCCCTTCTCGCGGTGGCCCTGACCCGCAAGCTGCAGGCGGACCTGGAGGTGGCCCTGACCCCCGCCGACGTGTGGGCCCACCCGTCACCCGCGGAACTCGCCACGCATCTCGATTCGCGGCTCGGGCAGCCGGGCCGGTAGGGGTTGCCGCCCCGGCGGGGGCGGCCGGGGCGGCCCGGCGAGAGCAGTCGGTGGCGACCGGTGGCGGGTGGGGTTCGCGGCAAGCCACCGTCCGGCCCGGCCAGCTGGGGCGGCGTTCGGGTTGGTGGACCGGTAGCGGCAGTCGCCGAGGCGCGGGCGCCCGGCGCGGGCCGCGCGACAGCCGCCGAGGCACAGGTTGCCGATGGCGAGTGGGGTTCGCGGCGCCGCCATCTGGCGGGGCGGCCAGGCCGGAGGCGGTTCGGGTGGCCGGACCGGTAGCAGCAGCCGCCAAGGCTCGGGCGGCCGGACCGGTAGCGGCAGTCGCCGATGCATGGGCGCCCGGCGGGGGCCGCGCGACAGCCGCCGAGGCGCAGGTTGCCGATGGCGAGTGGGGTTCGCGGCGCCGCCATGGGGCGGGGGCGGCAGGCCGGAGGCGGTTCGGGTGGCCGGGCCGGTAGCGGCAGTTGCCGAGGTGCGGGCGCCCGGCGGGGGCCGCGCGGCAGCCGCGGAGGCACAGGTTGCCGATGGCGAGTGGGGTTCGCGGCGCCGCCATCTGGCGGGGCGGCAGGCCGGAGGCGGCTCGGGTGGCCGGGCCGGTAGCGGCAGCCGCCGAGGCATGGGCGCCCGGCGGGGGCCGCGCGGCAGCCGCTCGGCTCGGGTGGCCGGGCCGGTAGCGGCAGTCGCCCGGCTCGGGCGGCCGTGTCGGTCGCGGTTCCAGCCTCGGCGCGGTGGCGGGTCAAGGCCTCAGCCGCCCAGTCACGGCAGCCGGACCGGGTCACGACCTACCGCCCGGCACGGTCGAGAAGACCGCGCACCGCGGCCGCGGCTGCCGGAGCATCCTCCCAAACCGGCGTATGTCCGGTTTGGACGAACCGGAGCTCGCAATCCGGCAACCCCGCCGCAAGCGCCTCCGCGTCGCCGACCGAGCGGGCGCGGTCGTGCACACCGTACAGAACCGTGGCCGGACAACCGATCCGGGGCAACTCCGCCGTCAGATCGCGGTCGCGCTGGCTGCGGAGCACTTCGAGCGCCGCGGCCTGCGGGACACTGGCGGCGTACGCGAGCAACGTCTCGCGGAACTCCGGCGGGACCGGCTCGGCGAAGGACCTGTCGAGCACGGCGGCGTGCAGCTGCGGCCCCCACGCGGTTGCGATGGTGTCGAGGATCCTGTCCACGTCTCCGTGCCCGCGCATGTGCGCACCGGTGTTCGCCAGCAGCAGCCCCGAAACCAGCTCCGGCCTCGCAGCGGCGAGCGCGAGCGCGATGCAGCCGCCCGTGGAGTGCCCGGCGACGAGCACCGGGCCCCCGTGCCGCTCGATCCGCGAAGCGATCCGGGCGGCGACGTCGTCGATGCGCCAAGGTCCGGGCTCGCTCATCCAGTCGACGGCATCCAGCTCCGTGGTGTCGTGCAGTTCGGCCGCGAGCCGGTCGAAGACGCGGACGCTGCACAGGGTTCCGGGAATCGCGACGAGCACGGTCCTATCGTGCCACCGTGGTCAGCGCAGCCGGTGGGCCAGGTCCCGCAGCCACGGCTGCGCCCTCGCGGGTTCGCGGACCGCTCGAGCCACGTCGCCCCGGTGAGCAGGTCGTAGCCGCTGTCCAGTGACCGGGCCAAGAAGTGCAGCTCGCCGTCACCGCACCACCTTCGCCATGCACGCCACCAGCCCGACGATCACCGGACCGGCAACTGCCGACTGGTCCAGACCTCGTACGGAAGGACTCTTTACAAACTCGCCCTCCGTTCCCTACCGTCGAAGGCGTGGGGGACTGACACGAAGGAGTGTGTTCCGTGCAGGTTGTCAACGGCAGGACCCGTCGCGGACGGAGCAGGACTCTTGCGGTGCTCGTGTGTGGCGCCCTCGCCGCACTTGCGGCGCCGGCCTCGGCCGCAGCCGCGCTCGACCCGAACGTCGCACCGGGCGGGAACTTCGACCTGTCGGTGTGGGAGCTGCAGTTGCCGATCGGCTCACCGGGCTCGCCGACGACGATCGGCGCGTCGCAGCTGCAGGGGCCCAACGGCTACACCAACCCGGCGTACTTCTGGACCGACAAGAACGACGGCTCGATGACCTTCTGGGACCCCGAATCCGGGGTGACCACACCGAACTCGAACTACGCCCGCACCGAGCTGCGCGAGATGAACCCGAACGGCAGCGCGGCCGACTGGTCGCTCTCGGGCACGCACACCCTGTCCGCGCGGCTGCGGGTCGTGTCAGTGACGTCGAACGTGTGCGTCGGCCAGATCCACCTCGGCAGCGGTGGCTCGTCGACGAAACCCCTGCTGGAGCTGTACTACCACGCCAACGGCGACGTGGTGCTGGGGCTGGAGAACTCACCCAGCGGCGGCCAGACGCTGCACACGCTGACCAACGTGCCGCTCGGTACGCAGTGGACCTACGTGATCGCGATCGTCGGCGGCAGGATCCAGGTGACGGTCAACGGCCAGGTGCACACCTACCCGATCGCCTCGGGATTCTCGGCCTACCACCAGTATTTCAAGGCGGGCGACTACAACCAGTCCTCGTCGAGCAGCACCAGCAAGGGGGCGAAGGTCAAGTTCTACTCCCTCACCGTCACGCACGGCTAGGCCGCCTGGGCGGCCGGTCCGTGCAGCGAAGCGGCGACGCGGGTGACGAACTCGGCGTTGGACCTCGTCGTGCGGAGCTGGTCGAGGAACTGCACCGCCGCCTGCTTGGGGTCCTTCCCCGCCAGCGCGCGGCGGACCTCGGCCAGCACGGCCAGTTCGGCGGGCGGCACCAGCAGTTCGTCGCGGCGCGTGCCGGAGGCGAACAGGTCGATGGCCGGGTGGACGCGCTGGTCGGCGAGCGTGCGGTCGAGGCGGAGCTCGGAGTTGCCGGTGCTCTTGAGCTCCTCGAAGAACACGGTGTCGGCGAGGGAACCGGTGCCGATCAACGCGGTGGCGACGATCGTGAGCGAGCCGCCGCCCTCGATGTTGCGTGCGGCGCCGAGGATCTTCTTCATGGGGTGCAGCGCACCCGAGTCAACACCGCCGGAGAGGACACGCCCCGACGGCCGGGCGGCGAGGTTGTAGGCGCGGCCGAGGCGCGTGAGCGAATCCAGCAGCAGCACGACGTCGCGCCCTGTTTCGACGAGCCGTTTCGCGCGTTCCACGGCCAGCTCCGCGACGGCGGTGTGCTCACTGGGTTTGCGGTCGAACGTCGAAGCGACGACCTCTCCCCGCACCGTGCGGCGCATTTCGGTGACCTCCTCGGGCCGCTCGTCGGCGAGGAGCACCATGAGGTGCACGTCGGGGTGGTTGGTCGCGACGGCGTGCGCGATCGCTTGCAGCACAGTGGTTTTCCCGGTCCGCGGCGGCGCGACGACGAGGGCGCGCTGCCCCTTCCCGAGCGGCGCGACGAGGTCGAGGACGCGGGTGGTGAGCTGGTGCGGGGTGGTTTCGAGGACGAGACGTTCGTCCGGGTGGATGGGGGTGAGCTCCTCGAAGCGGGGGCGCTTTTCTTTGCCGGGCATGGCACCGTTGAGCGCGATGAGCTCGTCGCCCTCGAGGACGAGCTCGTCGCCGCGGCGCAGGCCGTACTCCCTGATCAGTCCGTTGTGGACGGTTGTGCCACCGAGGGTGGCGGTTTTTCCTCTGATGTCGAGGATTCCGGAAATGGGCATGGTTTCACCTCTGATGATGGGTCAGCGGAAATTCCGCGAACGCGACACCCGGGCCGTGCTCGGGTGGTGGAGAGAAGATTTCCCGCGGGCGGCTGAGCCGGCATCCGCGAGGGATCGAGGTGAACGTAGCACGGATTGCGCCGCTTGACAATCAGGAGGCCTGCCCGGCCAGCAGGGCGACCATGCTGTGGGGTGTCGCCGGGGTGGGCGGCGAGGGCCCGGCCGAGTTCGGCTCCGTCGAGCATGGCCAGGTTGGCGCCTTCGCCGTTGGGTGGCGCGAGCTGGGCGGCGTCCCCGAGCAGCGTCACGCCCTGCACGCGGTCCCAGCGGTGCCCGGTGGGCAGGGTGAAGATGCGGCGCAGGACCGGCGGGGTGTCGCTGCCCGTGATCAACGTGGTGAGTTCGGGGGCCCAGCCGTGGTACTCCTCCGCGACACGGGCGGTCACGGCCGCGGCGTGCAGGAACGTCTCGATCACGGAAATCCCGGTGTACTCGGGAACGGCGCCGGAGAGCAGCGGCCGTACCCGTGACCACGCGCCGTCCGCGCCGACGAGCAGGTTCGTGGTGACCGAGTTGCCGTCGGCGAACGCCACCTCGTGGCGGCCGTCCCCGAGAGCCCGGACGCCGGTGACCTTGTGTCCCCAATGGACAGTGCCGGGCGGGAGTGAATCGAGCAGCAGCGGTCAGCGCGCCGCGGGGTACCTCGGGGCGCTCTCCGGTGCCGTGGTCGGTGTTCGAGCAGGACGGTGCCCGCCCGGTCCAGCACCCGGTACGACTCGCGGCAGGGCAGGACCAGCTCGCGGAACTCGTCGAGGAGACCGGCGGCCTCCAGTGCGGGCTGGCCGTTCCGGGGGTGGATGTCCAGCAGCCCGCCCTGGGGGCGTGCGTCCGGCGAGGGCTCCGCCTCGTAGACGGTGACCGGGATGCCGTGGACGTGCAGCGCTCTGGCCAGCGTCAGCCCGCCGAGGCCCGCGCCGATGACCGTGATCATCCGGGCCGCGACGGACCTGCTGGACGGCGGCGGCGAGAGCGCGCTGACGCTGCGGGCGCTCACCACCCGCCTGAAGACCGGGTATGGCGCCGTCTACCACCACGTCGCCGACAAGAACGACCTCCTCGCCGCCGCCACCGACGAGGTCGTCGCCCGGGTCTTGGCCGGCGTGGCCGTCGACGCCGAGTCGCGGCAGGCGTTGCGCGGGCTGGCGCTGGGCCTGTTCGGCGCGGTGGGCGCGCTGATGAACTACGTGCCCGGGGTGGCCGAGCAGAACGCCGCGCAGGCCAGGAGTGCGGAGGGTGCGGACCGGGCGGCCTTCCTGGCGGCGGTCGCCGATCGCTGGTCGCGGCTCGACCCCGGCACGTACCCGTTCGTGCGCAAGGCCGCGGCCCGGCTGCCCGAACACGACGACCGCGAACAGTTCCTCGCGGGCATCGACATCTTCCTCGCCGGTGTCGCCACGCTGAGCCAGCAGCTCGCCGGGCGCTTCCTGGCAACCCGCGGAGCGGTCAGGCCTTCGGGGTCAGGTGGTGGTCGGCGGTCACGACCTCCGCCGCCGTGGGGGCGCTGTCCGGGTCGGTGAGCCACTGCAACGCGAGCCCGACCAGCAGTGAGTAGTAGTGCGACCCGACCGCGCGGGCCAGTTCCGGTTCGGCTTCCGCGTCCACGCCGCCGAAAGCGCTTGCGAGCGCCGCGCGCGCAGCCCGCTGGCCCTCCGCCACCATCGCGCGGATCTTCTCGTCCCGCTGCAGCTGGGCGACTTCCTCGAAGTTCACGAACCACAGCTCCCGGTGCGCCTGGATCGACTCGATGATCCTGGCCCAGCGCGCTTCGTGCGCCGCGCGGACGTCCGGTCCCGGCTCCGGCCCGTCGTCCAGCACCTGGAACAGCAGCTCGCCCCACTCGACGTTCAGGTCGTGCAGCGCCTGCGTGAGCAGGCCGTCCTTCGAGCCGAAGTGGTAGTTGATCGACGCCAGGTTCGCCCCCGAAGCGGCGGCGAGGTCGCGTGCGGTCGTTCGCGCGTAGCCGGCCTGGAGGAGGCATTTTCGCGCCGCGTCGAGCAGGTTCTCCCGGTGTCCCACATGTGCTACCGTATCATATAAACGTTCGTTTAAAACGATCGTTCAAACCAGGAGAGGGAGCAGGACATGGGGACAGCCGCTGTGCGCGCCAGGGGGCTGCGCTGCCGGTTCGAGGGGGAGGCGGGCCCGGTCGACGCGCTGCGGGGCGTCGATCTGGAGATCGGGCGGGGCTCGTTCGTCGCGATCATGGGCCCGTCCGGTTCGGGCAAGACCACGCTGCTGCACTGCGCCGCCGGGCTGCGGACGCCCACCGCGGGCACGGTGCGGCTCGACGGCACCGACCTGGCCGCGCTGGACGAGACGGCGCTCGCCGAGCTGCGCCGCCGCCGCGTCGGGTTCGTGTTCCAGTCGTTCAACCTGCTGCCGGCGCTGACGGCCACGGAGAACGTCGAACTGCCGCTGCGGCTCGACTCCCGCAAGCCGGATCCGCGCCGCACAGCCGCGTTGCTCGCGCGCGTCGGGCTCGCCAACAGGGGCGAGCACCGGCCCGGCCAGTTGTCGGGTGGTCAGAAGCAGCGCGTCGCCGTGGCGCGGGCGCTGATCACCGAGCCGGAGGTGGTCTTCGCCGACGAACCCACCGGAGCGCTCGACATCCGCAGCGCCCGCGAGGTGCTCGGCCTGCTGCGCGGGCTCGCGGACCAGGGGCAGACGATCATCATGGTCACGCACGACCCCGTCGCGGCGTCGTTCTCCGACGAGGTGCTGTTCCTCGCCGACGGGCTGCTCGTCGACCGGATGCCCCGGCCGTCCGCCGCCGCGGTGGCGGGCCGCATGGCGACGCTCGTCGAGTCCGCCGAGCGTGCCGCGATGGGGGTGGCCTGAGGTGCTGAAGCTCGCGTTGCGGCTGCTGAGGTACCACCGCGGCGGCGCCGTCGCCACCGGGCTCATCGCGCTCGTGGGCACGGCGTTGGTCACGGCGATGGCGGCGTTGCTCGGCACCGGCCTCGCGGACGGCACCGCCGCGGCCGACCGGCCGTTCCTGACGCAGTTCCCGCTGATCATGGGCGGCTGGGTGGTCGCCATCGTCGTGTTCGCCGTGGTGTCGACGGTGACCGTCACGCTCGGCGGCCGCGCCGGGGAGATCAGCGGGCTGCGCCTGCTGGGCGCGGCGCCGCGGCAGGTGCGGGTGATGGTCTCGGCGGAGACGTTCGCCGTCGCGGCGGTGGCGGCTCCGCCCGGGCTGGGGCTCGGCTACCTGCTCGGGCTGCTCGTGCTCGCCGGGGTCCGCTCGTCCGGGCTGACCGACCCGGTTTCCGGGTACGCACCGGGGTTCCTGCTGCCGCTCGCCGGTGCTGTCGTCGTGCTCGCCGCGAGTGTCGTGGCGGCGTGGACCGGCAGCCGCAAGGCGGCGGAACGGGGACCGGTGGACGTCCCCGTGGTGACGCGCGTCCGGCGTTCCGGCCGGCCACGCCGCGTCGCCGCCGTGGTGCTGCTGGTCGCGGGGATCGGTTCGGCGTCGGCGGTACTGGGCCTGTCGGCGGACGACATCGCGACGACGGCGATGACCGGGCCCGCCACGGTGCTCACCGCGATCGGGCTGGCGATCCTCGCGCCGGAACTCGTGAGCCTGGCCAACCGGCTGGCCAGGGTGCCGCGCGGGGCGTCCGGTCACCTCGCGGCGGTCAACCTGGCCGTGGCGCCGGACCGGCTGCGCCCCGCGGTGACGTTCCTGACGCTGCTCGTCGGCGTCGCGGCCGGGACGTTGTCCATGCAGGGCATCGAAAACGAGCATTCCGCGTCGGGCGGCACCGCGCGGGTGCTGGCGTCGATCAACTACCTCGTGGTGGTGCTGATCGCGTTGTTCATGGCGATCGCGCTGACCAACAACCTGGTGGCGGCGCTGGGACGGCGGCGGGAGGAGTTCGCGGCGATGTCGCTGATCGGGGCGACCGCGGGGCAGACGCGGCGGATGCTGCTGTGGGAGATCGCGGCCGCGACGGTCGTGAGCGTGCTGGCCGCCGTTGTCGGCGCGGTGGTCTGCGTTGTCCCGTTCTCGATCGTCAAGACGGGTGGGGTCGCGGCGGCGTTCGCGCCAGGGCCGTACCTGCTGAGCATCGCGCTGGGCGTGGTCCTCGCCCTCGGGGTGACGACGGGGGCGGGAAACCGGGCGATCGGGGCGGCCACCGCGTCCTGAGGTCACTCGGGTTCGGGCGCGCCGGTGAGGTCGAGTGCCTTGTCCCACAACCATTGCTGGACCCGCGGGTCGTAGGCGGTGGGCGAGGCCTCGGCCTCCCGGCGGCGGTCGAAGTACCGGCCCGAGACCGCCCGCAACGCCGGGTCCGTCACGAGCCGGTCCACGGAGTCGATACCGGTCTCCAGCGTGTCCACTGTGGACCGAGACCG
Source organism: Amycolatopsis sacchari (assembly GCF_900114035.1). Taxonomy (GTDB): domain Bacteria; phylum Actinomycetota; class Actinomycetes; order Mycobacteriales; family Pseudonocardiaceae; genus Amycolatopsis_E; species Amycolatopsis_E sacchari. The sequence continues at coordinate 291,697 of NZ_FORP01000005.1, forward strand.
GCTGAGCACCATCTTCGTCGGCATCAGGGTGCCGGGGTGGAGGCTGTTGACGGTCACCTCGGCCGGATCGAGGCGCGCGGCGAGCGCGAACCCGGTGGCGATCAGGGCGAACTTGCTCTGCCCGTAGGCGCGCGAGTCGCTGTACCCCTTTTCGAGCATGAGGTCGCGGGGGTCGACCGGCTGCTGCGCCCCGGAGGCCACGTGGACCACCCGGGCCTGCCCGGTGGTCCGCAGCAGGGGCAGCAACCGCAGCGTGAGGGCGAACGGTGCGAGGAAGTTGACGGCGAGGACGAGTTCGTGCCCGGCGGCGGTGACCGTGCGCTTCCCGTCCCGGCCGCCGCCGACCCCGGCGTTGTTGACCAGCACGTCGAGGCGGCCGGTCGTGGCGAGCACGGCGGTCGCGAGCGCGGTCACCTGCTCGCCGTCGGAGAGGTCCGCGCGGAACGTGGCGGGTTCGGGCGCGGCGGGATTCCCTTGCTGTAGCTCGGCTTTGGTCTGGTCCAGTTTGTCCTGGCTGCGGCCGTGCAGCAGCACGTGGTGGCCGCGGCCGGCCAGCCGGTGGGCGAGGGCTTTGCCCAGTCCGTCGGTCGCGCCGGTGACGAGAACCGTCAGGTGCTCAGGCATGGATCCTCCGGGTGTCGTGGACGAGGACGTGGGCGGCGAGGTCGGTGGGGAGTTCGGCGGCCTGCCCGTCACCGCTGACGAGGACGCCACCGGACGCGGGCCGCACGTGCACGACGACACCGGGGCGCACCCCGGCTCGCCGCAGGGTGGCCATGAACGGCAGATCGGTCTGGACCAGTTCGCCGATGCGCCGGACGACGGCGCTCGTGCCGTCCGGCCCGGGGCGCAGGCCGTCGAGCCCGACGAGGTCGTTGTCGCACAACGCTTCGACGGTACCCGGCTCGCCGAGCTCGTGCAGGCCGGGGATGGGGTTGCCGTAGGGGGACACCGTCGGGTGGCGCAGCAGGTCGAGGATGCGCCGCTCGGCCGCTTCGCTCATGACGTGCTCCCAGCGGCAGGCCTCGGCGTGCACCTGCTCCCACGGCAGGCCGAGCACGTCGGCGAGCAGGCATTCGGCCAGGCGGTGCTTGCGCATCACGCGGGTGGCGAGGCGGCGTCCTTCGGCGGTGAGCTGGAGGCGGCGGTCGGGCGCGACCTCGACCAGCCCGTGGCGCTCCATGCGGGCGACGGTCTGGCTCACGGTGGGCCCGCTCTGGCCCAGCCGCTCCGCGATGCGCGCCCGCAGCGGGACGACGCCTTCCTCCTCCAGCTCCAGGATGGTGCGGAGGTACATCTCGGTGGTGTCGATGAGATCGGAAGTGGCGTGCACGGAATCGACTATAGCATGGATAATCGATTATTTGCGAGTGCGGGTGGGCGAGGTGCGGGCAGGGTAGTGAGGTGGCTCGCCGTGCTCACGGCAGCGGATCCGGCCCAAGCCGCCGCCATCGTCGCCGCGATCCGGCCGCCCCGCCCCCGATCAACTGCAGTCACGTGACGGATACCGGGCCACCGCGCACCGGCACACGATGACAGCCATGCACAGCATCACCCTGGGCGAAGTCACCGTCACGCGCGTGTGGGAGTACTACGGGCCCGTCGACATGACGCCCGACGTCTTCTTCCCCGACGCCCCCGGCGAGGCCTGGGCGGACCACCGCTCGTGGCTCGTGCCGCAGTTCCTCGACGGTGAGACCGGCATCGTCAACTCCGCCATCCAGACCTGGCTCCTGCGCAGCGAAGGCAAGACGATCCTCGTCGACACGGGCGTGGGCAACGACAAGGAACGCCCGTACGCCGCCGTGTGGAACCGCCTCGACACGGACTTCCTCGCCAACCTCGCGCGCGCCGGGGTCCGGCCCGAGGACGTCGACCTCGTGATCAACACGCACCTGCACATCGACCACGTCGGCTGGAACACCTACCTCCAGGACCGCTCGTGGGTGCCCACCTTCCCCAACGCCACGTACCTCATCCCCAAACCGGACTTCGACTTCTGGAACCCCGAGAACGAGCACCCGACCGTGCTCGGCCGCGGCAACCAGAACGTCTTCGAGGACAGCGTCGCCCCCGTGCACCAGGCGGGGCAGACGCTGTTGTGGGACGGCAGCCACCGCATCGACGGCAACCTCCGCCTCGACCTCGCGCCCGGCCACACGCCCGGCTCCTCGGTGCTCACGCTCGAGTCCGGCACCGACCGCGCCCTCTTCGTCGGGGACCTGATGCACAACCCGGTGCAGATCGTCCATCCCGACACCAACAGCTGCTTCTGCGAGGACCCGGGCCAGGCCCGCGCGACGCGGCGCAAACTGCTGGGCTGGGCCGCCGACAACAACGCGCTGGTCTTCCCCGCCCACTTCGGCGGGGGCGGCGGCGCCGAGGTCACCCGCGACGGGGAACGCTTCGCCATCAAGGGCTGGGCACCGCTGTCGCCGGCCGAAGGAGGTGAAAACCGGTGAACGAGCCCGTTGTGCGGTCCGCGCAAGGCTCGGTCCGTGGCGTGGCCGAGGAAAACGCCGTCGTCTTCCGCGGAATCCCTTACGCCGCAACGCCTGTCGGTGCCGCCCGCTTCGCCCCGCCGCAACCCCACGCCGCGTGGGAGGGCGTGCGGGACGCGACCGCGTTCGGCCCGACCGCGCCCCAGGGCGAACGCAACCTCGGCGATCTCGACATGTCGCCCTACTTCGGCCCCGGCTGGATCCCCGGCGCGGGCTACCTCACGGTGAACGTGTGGACCCCCGACCCCGGCGCGGGTGACCTGCCGGTGATGGTCTTCGTGCACGGCGGGGGGTTCGTCGCCGGATCGGCCCGGTCCCGGATCTACGACGGCACGGCCTTCGCCCGCGACGGCGTGGTGCTCGTGACGCTCAACTACCGCCTGGGCATCCCCGGGTTCCTCGACCTGCCGGGCGCACCGGCCAACCGCGGTCTGCTGGACGTCGTGCAGGCCCTGCGCTGGGTGCGGGAGAACATCGCGCGGTTCGGCGGAAATCCCGACCGCGTCACGGTTTTCGGTCAGTCCGCCGGGGCGACGATCGTGGGCGCCCTGCTCGCGACGCCGGAGGCACACGGGTTGTTCGCGCGCGCCATCGTGCAGAGCGGCAGCGGCCTCGGCGCCTTCTCCCCGGAACAGGCCGCCCGCGTCACACGGGCCGCCGCCGAGGTGCTGGGTGTCGAGCCGCGTGCCGAAGCGTTCGCCGACATCCCCGACGAACGCCTGGTGGCGGCCGCGTCCCGGCTGGGCGGGATCGACCTGCACACCGCGACCGCCCGCGACCCGCTCGTCGGCCTGAGCCCGTTCAGCCTGGTGCTGGACGAGCAGCCCGCATGGGCGGACCGCGCCGACGTCGATCTGCTGATCGGCACCACGACGGAGGAGGGCAACCTCTACCTGGCACCTTCGGGCGCGTACGCCCGGTCCACCGCCGACAACGTGACCGCCGCCGCGGAGCGCTCCCACCCCGATCCGGCGGCGCTCGTCGAGGCCTACCGGAAGGCTCGCCCGGAGGCCTCGGACGGGGAACTGCGCTCGGCGATCCTGGGCGACGCCTTGTTCGGCGCGGGCACGTGGGCGCTGACGGAGGCACACGCCGAACGCCATCCCGCCACCTACGCCTACGCGTTCGCCTGGCGTTCCGGGGCGCTGGACGGGCAGCTGGGCGCGACGCACACGGTGGACCTGCCGTTCGTCTTCGACGTCACCGGCCTGCCCGCGTTGCACGGGCCGAAGGCGATACTCGGGCCCGAACTGCCCCCGTCGGACCTCGCGCGCCGCGTGCACGCCGCGTGGGTCGAGTTCGCGAAGACCGGTTCGCCTGGCTGGGACCGCTACGACACCACCCGCCGGGCGACCATGGTCATCGACACCGAGTGGCACCAGGTCGACGACCCCCGCGCCGGGGAACGCCGGATGTGGAGGTGAGGCGGGGCATGGGCAGGAGCACCATCCGCACCGGGGACGCGCCGCAGCTCCCGGCGCCGCTGTCCCAGGCCGTGCGCAAGGGACCGGTCCTCCAGGTGTCGGGCCAGCTGCCGATCGACCCCGGCACCGGTACGGTCGCCGGCACCACCGTCGCGGAGCAGACGGCGCAGGTCGTCCGCAACCTGGAGGCGGTGCTCGCGGCGGCCGGGGCGAGCATGGCGGACGTCGTCATGCTGCGGGTCTACCTCACCGATCCGGCGCACGTCGGCGAGCTGAACGAGGCCTACGCGAAGCTCGTGGGGGAGCCCTACCCGGCGCGCACCACGGTGTGCACACCGCTGCCGCGGGGGATGCTCGTCGAGATCGACGCGCTGGCCGTGCTCGGGGACTGACACCGCTTATGGTGGTCCAGGTGTCAGCAACACCGGTGCTCGCCGGGCGCGACGACGAGCTGCGCCGCCTGACCGGGGCGGTGCGGTCCGCGCCCGGTGGCGAGCGCGTGCTCGTCGTCAGCGGGGAACCGGGCTCGGGCAAGAGCGCGCTGCTGGAGGCCGCGGCCGTCGTCGCGGGGGAGCTCGGGCAGCGGGTCCTCCAGGCGGCCGGCAGCGAATCCGAGGCGGGGCTGGCCTTCGCCGGCCTGCACCAGCTGCTGCGGCCGGTGCTCGCCGCGGCGGACGCGCTGCTGCCGGGGCAGCGGGCGGCACTGCTGGGCGCGGTCGGGCTGGGCACCCCGCCCGGCAGGCCCGATCCGTGGGAGGTCGGGCTCGCGGTGCTGACCTTGTTGTCGGACCTGGGAGATCAGGCGCCGTTGTGCGTCGTCGTGGACGACGCGCAGTGGCTCGACCGGGCGTCGCTGGACGTGCTGTCCTTCGTCGCCCGGCGGCTGGAGGGGGAGCCGGTCACGCTGCTGGTCGCGGCTCGCGACGGGGAGCCGCTGCCTGGTCTGGACCAGTTCGCGCCGCGAATCGTGCTGGAGCCGCTCGACGCCGGTGCGGCGACGCGGGTGCTGGCGGCGCAGCCCGTCACGCTCACCGCGTGGGCCCGCCAGCAGGTGCTGGACCAGGCCGCGGGCAACCCGCTGGCCCTCCGCGAGCTGGCACGGGCCGCCGCCGCGGATCCAGCCGTACTGGACCCGGCGCCCGGCCCGTTCCCCGTCGGCGACCGGCTGGAAGGCCTCTTCGGCGCGCACCTCGACGCGCTCCCCGAGGCCACGCGGCAGGCGCTGCTCCTGCTGGCGGCCGCCGACGCCGCGGACCCGGCCCGGTACGTCTCGGCGGTGCTGCCCGCCACCGACGAGGTCTGGCTCCCCGCGCGGCGGGCCGCGCTGGTCCGCCCGGCGGGGGACCGGCTGGTGTTCCGCCACCCCCTCATCCGGTCGGCGGTGTACCACCGGGCCTCCTTCGCCGACCGGCGTGCGGCGCATCTGCGGCTGGCCGCGGCGCTGACCGACGAGCCCGACCGCCGGGCTTGGCACCTGGCCGCCGTGGCCGTGCCGCCGGATCCCGCGGCCGCCGCGGAACTGGAGCGCACCGCGGACCGCGCCCGCCGCCGTGGCGGGCACGCGGCGGCGGCCGCCGCGCTGGAACGCGCCGCGTCGCTGGCCGCGAGCCGGGCGGACGCCGCGCGGCTCCTCCTCGCCGCCGCCGGGGCCGCGGCCTTCACCGGCGACCTCGGCTGGGTCGAGCGGTTGGCCGACTCCGCGCGTTCCCTCAGCGACGACCCGGCGGTCGAGCGCGCCGCCACGCTCCTCGCCGGCCAGCTGACGTCACTCACCGCCGAACACGACGTGGCCTTCTCGACGCTGGCCCTCATCGCCCGCGCCACATTGGAACGCGACCCCGAGGCGGCGCTCGCCGCGTTGTCCTGGGCTGCCGTCGTCTGCTTCTACTCGGGATCCTCGCCGATGCGGTCGGAACTCCGGGCACTGCTGGCCGGTCTGCCGAGCGGGACGGACGACGTGGCGGCGGCCTGGACGGCGGTCGTGTCCGAACCGTTCACCGGTCGCGCCGATGCGGTGGCCGGGCTGCCGTCCCTCGTCGAGGCGGTGCGGGACCGGCCCGACCGCCTCGTGATGGTGGCGATCGTGGCGTGGCTGCTCGACGAACCGGTCCTCGCGGCGCGCACCTTCGACGACGCGTTCGCGCTGTGGCGCACCACCGGGCCGCTGCCCAACGGGCTGGGCTGCGCGGCCGCGCTGGCCTACCTGGAACGGGGCCGCTGGTCGCAGGCCCACGTGGTGTGCGACGACGTGACCGCCGTGGGGCAGGCGACCGGGCTGGTGCACGCCGTCGCCTGCGCGGATGCCGTGCGCGCCATGGTTTCCGCGTCGCAGGGCGACACCGCGCGAGCGCGCGAGCTGGCCGAAGGGGCGTTGACGGCGGTCGATCCCGAGGCGAGCCGCTCCGTGGCGGCCTACGCGCGGCGCGCGCTCGGCGCGGCGGCGGCCGTGGAGGGCGACCACGAGACGGCGTACCAGCAGTACCGGTCGCTGTTCGAGGCGGACGGCACGCCGACGCACTACCACGCCTGCTACGCGGCCGTCCCCGAACTCGCGGCGGCCGCGGCCCGCACCGGGCACGGCCGCGAGGCCGAGCTGATCGTCGAACAGTCCGAAAAGGACCTCGGGAACGAGGTTTCCCCACGCCTGGCAGCGTTGTTCCAGCGAGCGCGGGCACTGCTCGCCGAGCCCGAGCACGCCGAAGGGCACTTCAAGGCCGCGCTCGCGGACGCGGCGCTGGCGCCGTGGCCGTTCGAACGGGCGCAGACGCTCCTCGAATACGCCGAGTGGATGCGGCGACGGCGGCGCATCGCCGAAGCCCGGCCGCTGCTCACCGCCGCGCTGGAGGTGTTCCGGCGGCTCGGCGCCCGGCCGTGGATCGAGCGGGCGCAGGGCGAGCTGAGGGCGTCCGGCATGGACGTCGTCGAAGCCGTGCCGGACGCCATCGCGCGCCTGAGCCCGCAACAGCAGCAGATCGTCCAGCTCGCCGCGAGGGGCCTGACGAACAGGGAGATCGGGGACCGGCTGTTCCTGTCCCCGCGCACCGTCGGCTCGCACCTGTACCGGACGTTCCCGAAACTCGGCGTGACGACGCGCGCCCAGCTGCGCGACCTGCTGGGGTGAGCCGTCAGTCGTGCACGACCACGCCGCGGACGAGCTGGTCGGAGAGCAGGTCGTCGTACCCCTTCTGGACCTCGTCGAGGGTGTAGGTGCGCGTGACGAGTTCGTCGAGCTTCAGCCTGCCCGCGCGGTAGAGGTCGAGCAGCCGCAGCACGTCCCAGTTGCCGCTGGTGCCGCCGAACACCGCGCCGCGCACCTGTTTCTGGAAGAACGTCAGCTCGGACAGGCTGATCGGCAGGCCGACCGTGTCCAGCGGGCCGACGGAGGTCACCACGCAGATGCCGCCCTTGCCGAGCGTCGCGAACGCCTGCGCGACGTGCTCGGGCCGCAGCACGCCGACGGTCACCACGACGGAGTCGGCACCCTGGCCGTTGGTGTGCTGCCGGGCCAGCTCGGTGGCTTCCTCCATCGTCGCGACGGCGTGCGTGGCGCCGAACCGCAGCGCCGCTTCGCGTTTGAAGGGCGCGGGGTCCACGCCGATGATGTGGGCGGCCCCCGCGTGGGCGGCGCCCTGCACGGCGTTGACGCCGACGCCGCCGGTGCCCATGACGACGACGGTGTGGCCGGGCCGGACCTCCGCGAGGTTGACGGCCGAGCCCCAGCCGGTGCTGACCCCGCAGCCGACGAGGCAGGCCTTGTCGAGCGGGATGTCCTCGGGGATCTTCACGACGCAGTCGACCGACACGAGCGTGGTGGCGGCGAACGTGGAGATCCCGCACATCTGCGCGACGGGCCTGCCGTCGGTGGTGTGCAGGCGGTAGCTGCCGGGGTCGGTCCACCGCGCGCCGCTGAGGGCGCCCGGGGTGAGGTCGCAGAGGTTCTGGTGCCCGCTGGCGCACTGGCGGCAGTGCCCGCAGGAGGGGACGGCGGTGAGCACGACGTGGTCGCCTTCCTTGAGGCCCTTGGCGTTCGGGCCGCCGACCCTGGTCACGACGCCGGCTCCTTCGTGCCCCATCGCGATGGGGAGAAGGCTCTGGTACGAGTCGCCCTTCGCGTGGTGGTCGTCGGAATGGCACAGGCCGGACGCGACGACCTTGACCTCGACCTCGTCGGCCCGCGGTTCGTCGACTTCGAGGTCGATCACCTCGAGCCTGCCGGGTACCTCGGCGAGGACGGCTCCACGTGTGCGCATGGTTCTCCCTAATGTCCGTGGAAGGTGGGGGTGCGGCCCGCCCGGAAGGCGGCGAGTGCTTCGGCGGCGTCGTCGGTGGTGGCGATCATGGCGAAGTGCGACGAGATCAGGTCGAGTGCCGTGGGCAGGTCGTGCCGGGCGCCCTGCCGGACGGCGCGTTTGATGACCTGGACCGCCAGTGGCGGCCGCGCGGCGAGCTGCCGGGCGAACTCGTGCGCTGTCCTCAATGGATCGTCGGCGACCTCGTCGACGATGCCGAGTTCCAGCGCCTGCCCGGCGGGCACGGTCTCTCCGGTCCACAGTAGACGGAGCGCGCGCGAGGTGCCGACGAGGCGTGGCAGCAGCCAGCAGCCGCCGTCGCCCGGCACCGCCCCGACGCGGATGTAGCCCTCGCTGAACGTCGCGGTGGGGGAGGCGATGCGGTAGTCGCACAGCAGGGCCATGTCCATCCCGGCGCCGACCGCGCTCCCCGGCACGGCCGCGATGACGGGCTTGTCGACGTTCTCCAGCGTCAGGGCGACCGGGTGGATGTGCCGCGTGAGCGCCTGCTTGATCCACACCGGGTCGGCGGCGTGGTCGGCGAACACGCCCAGGTCGATGCCGGAGCAGAACGCGTCACCGGCACCGGTGATCACGATCGCCCGGATTTCGTTGTCCGACTGGGCATCCGTCAGCGCGCGGACCCAGTCGCCGAGCATCGCGAGGGTGAGGGCGTTCCGGCGGTCCGGGCGGTTGAGGGTGATCGTCGCGACCGGTCCCGCCTTGTCGTAGTCCAGTTCAGCCATCGTTGCGGACCTCCGCGAGGACGGTTTCGGTGTCCGCGCCGAGCAGCGGTGCCCAGTCGCGTCCGGGCCGACTAGCGGTCGGCCCCGTCGTGCGGGGGAGGCGCAGCGGGCCTTCGGTGGGGTGGTCGACCGCGGTGAAGAAACCCGTCGCGACGAGCTGGGGGTCTTCGGGCAGGTCGGTCAGCCGGTTGACGGGGCCGATCGGGATCTTGTGCGGCTTGAGCAGGTCGATCCACTCCTGGCTGGTGCGTTCGGGGAACGTCTCCGCGACCAGCCGGTACAGCTCGTCGATGTGCTGCGTGCGCTCGCGGATCGTGCGGTACCGCGGGTCTTCGGCCAGTCCGGGCTCGCCGATGAGGTCGAAGAACACCCGCCAGTGCCGGTCGGTGTAGATGAGGACGGAGACGGCGCCGTCCTTGGTGGCGTAGGGACGGCGGTGCGCCGACGCGGTCCGCCCGTAGCCCGGCGGCCCGAGCGGCGGGTCGAAGACCTGCGCGCCCTGCTGCTCGACGAGGTTGAAGGCGGTCATCGTCTCGAACATCGGGATCTCCAGCGCGACGCCGCGGCCGGTCAGGTCCCGCTGCCGCAGCGCGGCGAGCAGGGCGGCGGTGCCGTGGAGCCCGACGACCTTGTCCGCCAGCGCGCTGCGCACGTACGCCGGGTCCGAGCCGGCGCCCTGCAGGTCGGCCAGGCCGCTGCGGGCCTGGATGATGTCGTCGTAGGCGGGCTCGTCGGCCGCCGGGCCGCCCCGGCCGAAACCGCGGAACGCCACCGCCACGCAACGCGGGTTGCGGCGCACGACGCTGTCGGCGTCCAACCCCAGTTCGCGGGCGGCGTCCGGCCGGAGCGTGTGCACGACGACGTCGGCCCAGGCGATCAGCCCGGACAGCGCCTCGGCCCCCGCTGCGGTTTTGAGGTCCAGCACGACGCTGCGCTTGCCGCGGTTGGCGTTGAGGAAGAACGGGCCCATCCCGGTGCCGCGGACGTCCCCGATGTAGCGCGCGGGATCCCCGCCGGGTGGCTCGACCTTGACGACTTCGGCGCCCCACTGGGCCAGCAGCATCGTGCAGTACGGGCCCATCAGGGTGGTGCTGAGGTCGACGACCCGCACGCCGTCCAGTGCGCTCGTCATTCGGCGGGCACCGGTCGTGCGTCCCGGCGCCGCCGCCGCAGCAGTGCGCCGCCCGAGTGCAGGATCACGGAGGCGATGACCGCGGTGACCGGGAAGGACACGGGGTCGAAGTCGGTCACGTCCTCGCCGGGCAGGACGGCGCGGAGCCCGACGACGGCCGCGGCGGCGACCAGCCCGCCGGCGGCGCCGCGCAGGGCGGCCGGCCCCAGCCGGAGGTGCTCGTACCCGCCGACGACGGCGCCGAGGATCCCGATCCCCTGCCACGTCCACCACGCCGGCAACCACCAGACGAGCGTGAAGGCGGCGATGACGCCGAACAGCAGCGGTGCGCCGACCACGGTGAGGACCTTGCGGAGCGGGGAAAACTCGGCGAACAGGGGTGGGGCGGGCCGGGGTGACCGCAGTCGCTGTCCGGGCATGGCTCTCGACCTCCTCGACGTCGAGGGCCGGGCTCGGCTGCGGGAACCCGATGACACGCGCTCCCTGGGACGAGCGCCTCCTCGCGTCTTCCGGGGAGGAGTAAAACAGACGGATCAAGCCTATGTCAATCAGCATAGAGCCGAGGCGCGTGGCATGGCGGTGTCCGCCCTTCGGGCAGGGTTTCCGTGTGAGGGCTGGAAAGCGCGCTAGGCGTGTCTGGCAACTCGCCGAGGCAGACGCGCCCTAGGCGTGCTCGGTGGAGAGCCCGGTGAGGAGTACGCGCAGGGCGTCTTCGAGGGTGCCGCGGTTCTCGATCCGCGTCAGGTCCGTGGCGAGGTCCGCGACGTGGTCGAAGCCGCGTTCCGTGGCCGTGCGGTGCATCGCCTCGCGGGCCGACGCCTGGTCGGCGTCGTCGAGGCCGGCGCGGGCGCGGGCGAACACGATGTGCCCGACGGTCGTGGAGAACACCTGCCAGAACGCCCTCGCCGCCCGCGGTCCCGTGATCCCGCCGTGGTCGAGCGCGGAGAGCACGCGTTCCGCCAGTCGGGCCAGGCCCGCCGACCCCGGGGGCAGCCGCCGGGTGGCGAGCATCTGCACGGCGCCGGGCTGTTCCTCGACCAGGTCGCGCCACGCGCACATCGTGCGGACGATCTGCTCACGCCAGTCCGTCGTGGCGGTGTACGGGATCTCCATCCGGTCGAGCAGGTGCAGCAGCATCGCGTCCACCAGCTCGTCCTTGGCCGTGACGAACTTGTAGACCGACATCGGCGCGATGCCGAGCGCGGTCGCGACCCGCCGGATCGACAGCGCCTCCAGTCCCTGCTCCGCGGTGAGTTCGAGCGCGGCCCTGACGACGTCGTCCTGCGAGATCAGGGTCACCGCGGGGGGTGTGCGGCGTTCGGGGCTGGTGCGGGGGCGGGGCATGTGCTTAGCTTACCGCTCATATACAGCGTACGAGATGCGGATACGGTGTAAACGAGGTGAGCCCGTGAGTTCCGAACCCCCCACATCGACGGTGCGGTCCGCGACGCGCAAGGCGGCGCTGCGGATCGTGCCGCTGGTCGCGGTGATGTACGTGATCAGCTACGTCGACCGCGTGAACGTCGGCTTCGCCGCGCAGACCATGAACCCGGACCTCGGCCTGTCCACGGCGGCCTACGGGCTCGGCGCGGGCCTGTTCTTCATCGGCTACGTGCTGTTCGAGGTGCCGAGCAACGTGGTACTGCACCGGGTCGGCGCCCGCCGGTGGCTCGCCCGGATCATGGTGAGCTGGGGCGTCGTGTCGGGAGCCATGGCCTTCGTCGGCGACGAAACGCAGTTCTACGTGGTGCGCGTGCTGCTCGGGCTGGCGGAGGCGGGCTTCGTGCCCGGCGTGGTCTACCTGCTGACCACCTGGTTCCCCGCGCCGGTGCGGGCCAGGATGATCGCCCGGTTCATCGTCGCCATCCCGTTCGCGGTGGTGCTCGGCGCCCCGGTGTCGGCGCTGCTGATCAGCCACGGCGACGGGTTCCTCGGCCTCGCCGGCTGGCGCACGATGTTCCTCGTCGAGGCGCTGCCCGCGGTCGTGGTCGGCGTGGTGGCCTACTTCGCACTGCCGAGCACGCCGGAACGCGCGTCCTGGCTGACCGCCGGGGAGCGCGAAGCGCTGGTCGCGGCGCTGCGAGCCGAGGAAGGCGGCGTGGGGGAGCACGGCCGGTCGACCGTGCTGGCCGCCCTGCGGGACTGGCGGATCTACGTGGTCTCGCTGATCGGGTTCGCGTCCAACATCGGCGGCTACGCGTTGTCGTTCTTCCTGCCGCAGGTCATCGCGGAGCTGTCCCGGCGGTTCGGGAACCAGGTGACGCTGGGCAGGACGGCACTGCTCACCGCGATCCCGTACGCCGTCGCCGCGGTCGCCCTGCTGCTGGTCGCCCGCAGCTCGGACCGCAGGCAGGAACGGCACTTCCACGCCGCCGTCCCGCTGGTCGCGGGGGCGGTCGCGGTGGCCGGGGCGCTGTACCTGCCCTCGACGGCTCTCGTGCTGGTCGCGATTTCGGTTGCCGCCGCCGGGAGTTACAGCGTGCTGCCGGTGTTCTGGCAGCTGCCGCCCCGGTTCCTGACCGGCGCGGCGGTCGCGGCGGGCATGGGGGTGGCGGGCGGCCTGGCCAACGTCGCCGGGTTCCTCGCGCCCTACGTCACCGGCGCGCTGCACGACGCCACCGGTAGCTACCGCACGGGGATGTTCGTCGTCGCCGCCGTGATGCTCGCCGGTGCCGTGGCCGCACTCGCGCTGCGCAAGCGCCCGGAGTTCCGGAACCAGCCCGTGGCCAAAACCGTGGTGAAGACAGGAGAAGAGCGTGCCTGAGGTGGTGGGTCAGTACGTCGACCAGATCATGACCGCCGAACTGCGGCCGGTCGGCAACATGCCCCGCGGGGTCGCACACCGGTTGTACGAAGCGGTGCGGGGACGGGCGAAGGGACCGTTGAGCACGGCGATGGCCACGGCGATCCACGACCGCGTCGGCGAGGGCGACCGGGTGCTCGTCGTCTGTGGTGCGGGCGGGGCGCCCAGCCTGCCACGCGGGGAGATCGACGGCCTGCCCGGCGCGATCGCGCTGGCGAGGGTGCTGACGCTGGGGCTGGGCGCGGAGGTGCACCTGGCCGCGGAACCCCGCTTCGTCCGCCCGCTGGAGGAGATCGCGCGGGCGGGTCAGCTCAACGTCCACTCGGACGCCTTCGGGCACGGCCCCGCCGAGGTGACCATCCACGTCTCGCCCGAGGACGACGCCGAAGGGGCCCGCTTCAGCACCGCGGTCCTCGACGAGCTCCGCCCGGCGCTGGTGCTGGCGATCGAGAAGCTCGCGCCCAACCACGCCGGGGTGATCCACGGGGCGACCGGAAACCCTTGGCACGACGTGCATTTCAACCCCGCGCCGCTGTTCGCGGCCGCGACCGCGCGCGGCGTCCTGACCTGTGGCATCGGCGACGCGGGCAACGAGGCCGGGTTCGGTGCGGTGCCCGAGGTCGCGGTGATCCAGCCGGCGGGCGCCCGGTGCCGCTGCGCGTGCGGGGGCGGGATGGCCGCCGCGGTCGCCGCCGACCACGTGCTCACCGCGGCGATCTCCGACTGGGGCGGCTACGCGGTCACGGCACTGCTGGCGTACCTGCTGCGGCGGCCCGACCTGGCCGCCGACGCCGACTACGTCGAGGAGCTCCTGCGTGCCGCCGTGCGCTCGGGCGTGGTCTGCGGCTGGCACGCCCGCCCCGTCCTCAGTGACGACGGCGTTCCCCTCGACGCGCAACGCGCCGCCGTGACCCTCATGCGCACCGCGGTCACGCAAGCGCTTTCCCACTCCGTTTCCCCGTCCCACTGAGGGAGCCACCATGACCACCTACGCCGACGTGCCCCGCATCCGCCGACTGGTCTGCGCGAGCGGGTTCGACGCGATCGTCTCGACCTGGCCGGAGAACACCGCGTACCTGTCCGGCTTCTACCACCCGGACCTGTGGCTGACGTGGGAGCGGCTGCACATCGTCGTGTGGCCGGCCGACGGGGAGCCCGTCTACGTGGTTCCCGCGGCACGCGCCGACAACTGGACGGGCGCGGGCTCGGACACGTGGGCGCCGGAGGGGACCGTCCCGCACATCACCGACATCCGCGGCTACACCGGCGAGGGCGACGACATGGTCGACGTCACCGCCGGGGTGCTGCGGGAGCTCGGCGCGCGGTACGTCGGCATCGAGGCGAGGGCCACCCCGTTCAAGATCAGCGAGGGGTTGCGCAGCCGGGTAACCGGGCTCCGGCTGGCCGACGCCTGGCCGCTGCTCAACGAGCTGCGCAAGGTCAAGACCCCGGCCGAGCTCGACGTCCTGACCCGGGTCAACCAGCTCACCGCACGGCACCTCGAAGCGGGGTTGCGCGGCATCCGGCCAGGAGACACCGAACTCGCGGTCGCGACCGGGATCACCGCGGCGCTCCTGGCCGACGGTGCGCAGGAACTGTCGCACTCCATCCTCGGCGGTGGCTGCCGCGGCGGGCAGTGGCACCCGTGGCCCGGCCCGGCCACGTTCGCCGAAGGCATGCTGGTGCGCGCCGACTGGGGCGTGCGCATCGACGGGTACACCTCGGACATCGCCCGCACCGCCGTCGTCGGGAAGGCGACCCGCGAACAACGCACGCGGTTCGACCGGATCAGCGCGGTGCACGCGGAGATCGTCGAGGCCGCGCGCCCCGGCGTCGTCGCCCGCGAACTCGTCGACACCGCGAGGAAGGGGTACGAGCGGCTGGGAGAGGAGTTCCGCTGGAGCATCGTGGGGCACGGGATCGGCCTCGTGCTGCACGAGGAACCCCAGCTCACCGTCGAGTACGAGGATCCGCTGTCCGAAGGGATGACCTTGGAGATCGAGCTGGGCTGGGTGGATCCGGTGCAGGGCTTGCACATCGAGGACTTCGTCCACATCGGACCGGACAGCACGGTCAACCTCACCAACCCCGGCGGCAGGCACGAACTGATCGAGGTGACCGCGTGAACCCCGACCTGCGCTCCGCACACCGGAAGGCGGTCCGCCGCCTGCTCCCGATCCTCGTGCTGCTGCTGTTCGTCAACTACCTCGACCGCGTCAACGTCGGTTTCGCGGCGCCCACGATGAACCCCGCGCTCGGGATGACGACCACCGGCTACGGCCTCGGCGTGGCGCTCTTCTTCGTCGGGTACGTCCTGCTGGAGGTGCCGAGCAACTACGTGCTCCAGCGCGTCGGCGCTCGCCGCTGGCTCGCCAGGATCGCCTTGAGCTGGGGTGTCGTGGCCGCACTGCACGCGGCCGTCAGCGGCACCGGCACGTTCGTCGGCGCGCGGATCCTGCTGGGCATCGCCGAAGCGGGCCTGCTGCCGGGCATCCTCTGGTACATCTCGCGCTGGTTCACCGGACGGCAGCGGGCGTTCGTGCTCGGCGCCTACTACGTCGCGGTGCCGCTCTCGACCGCGCTCGGCGGGCCGCTGTCCAACTGGCTGATCCACCACGGTCAGCAGACCTTCGGCGTCGAGGGCTGGCGGTTCATGTTCGCGGTCGAGGGCGCCGCCGCCGTCGTGCTCGGGTTCGTCGTGCTGTTCCTGCTCACCGACACCCCGGCCGAGGCCCGCTGGCTCACCCCGGCCGAGCAGCGTGCGCTGACCGAGGCCAACCTCGCGGGGCGGGCGCCCGGTGAGGGGAAGCACTCCTTCGCCTCCGCCCTCCGCAGCGCCACGACGATCCGGTTCGCGGTCGTGTTCCTGCTCCTGACCTTCCCGATGTTCGCGATCACGTTCTTCGTCCCGCTCGTCGCGACCGGGCTGGTGCCGGACCGCGGTAGCGCGGCCGTGGACGTGGTCACGTTCATCCCGTTCGCACTCGGCGCGGTCGCCTCGGTGACGTGGAGCCGCATCGCGCGACGGGAACCCCGCGCCCGCCACCTCGTGCTGCCCGTGCTGCTCGCCGCGGCCGGGGTCGCGCTGTGCGCGTTCGCGGGCTCCTCCTTCCCGCTGCTGGTGGTCGGGGTCGCCTGCGCCGCCACCGGCATCTACGGCGCGATCCCGGTGTTCTGGAACACGGCCAGTGCCGGGCTCGACGGCGCCGCCGCCGCGGGCGGGCTGGCATTGATCAACACCGTCGGCAGCGTCGGCGGGTTCGCCGCGGGCTACGTGACCGGGTGGTTGCGCGGGCTCAGCGGCGGTTACCAGCTGCCGTTCGGCATCATGGCGCTGTCGTTGGTCCTTTGTGGACTGCTGGCGGCCACGACCGGGCGGGTGCCGCTCAGGCCAGTTCGGCCGACACCACACCAGGCAGTGCGCGGAGGTCCGTGAGCAGCGCTTCGACCTCGTCGGCCGGCAGCAGGACCGTGCAGACCAGGCCGCTTTCCCTGACGCCGTCCCGGATGTCGACGGACAGCTCGTGCACGGTGCGGCTCCGGCGGGCGAGCAGGCCCGCCAGCTCCGGGACGGCGCCGACGCCGCCCGTGAAGTAGGCGGCGATGCGGCGCCGCACCGGCAGCGTCGATCGGGAGGTGCGGTCGGCGAGGAAAGCGGGGCTGGTCATGGCGGATCTCCACGGATGAGGAAGTGGCTGGGATCCGGGCCAGGTCCCGAAAGAGGAGCCGCGTCGTCAGCGGTCGCGAAACCGCGCGCCGGCGACCTGGCTCAGCCGGCGCGCCGGGCTACTACGAGTCGCTGGGACGTCAGCCGGCACCGCACGGCGAGAGGCTAACACGCGCCCTGCGCGTTCGTACAGCTGATCACGTGCGCGCCCAGCCCGGTCGCGCCCGGCGCCACGTCCGGCCGCAGCACGAACTTCTCGTCGTAGTCGCCGCTGTTCTGCTTCCGGTACGGAACCGGCTCGGCGTCCGGGATCGCGAGCAGGCGCTCGCGCAGCTCCTTCGCCGCGTTCTCGGCGTCCTCGGGCGTAAACCGGTCGGCACTGGGGAACAGCGCCGGCGGGACCACCGCGGCGCCAGCGTAGAACAGGGTGCCGTGCTGCAGCGGGAACAGCAGCTCGTCCACGGAGCCGTGGATGCCACGCGGGCCGTAGATCCACGCCGGCCCGCCCAGCGTCACCACGGCCATCGCGCGCTTGCCCGCGAGGAACCCGTCGCCGTACCCGATCCACTCACTGTTCGGGCCCCGGAGGCCGTAGGCGTAGCCCTGGTGCCAGACCCGGTCGAACCAGCCCTTGAGGATGGCGGGCATGCCGAACCACCACAGCGGGAACTGGACGACGAGGGTGTCCGCGCGGTCGATCTTCTCCTGCTCGCGCCGGATGTCCGCGCTCACCGTGTCGTCGGCGTGCGCGCGCTTGGCGGCGGAGGCGACCCGGAACCGCTCCGCCGGGTCGTGGCCGTAGGCCGCCGTGTCGACGACGGGGTTCCAGCCCATCGCGTAGAGGTCCGACACCTCGACCTCGTGCCCTTCGGCCCGCAGCGCGCGCTGCCCCTCCGCGGCGAGGAAACCGTTCAGGGAGCGGGGTTCGGGGTGGGCGAGGATCCACAAAACGTTCATGACACCGATCCTCGGCCGCCCGGACCACGGCGACGACTGGCCTGATGGACAACATGTGCGAAGATCGGGCCATGACCGTTTTCGCCGGTGACGGCCGTCACCGGGTGGCCGTCCTCGTCCGCGACGGGGTGCTGCCCTTCGAGCTGAGCCTCGTCCACCGGTTGTTCGGGCAGGCCCGCGGCGCGGACGGCGTGCCGCTCTACGAGATCGTCACCTGCACACCCGTGCCCGGTGACGTGCGCACGGACGCCGATTTCACCATCGCCGTGCCCGCGGGGCCCGACGCGCTGGCCGAGGCCGACACCGTCGTCGTCCCGGGCGCGGACACCGACTACGAACCCCGCGACGACCTGCTCGGACCCGAGCTGGCCGCGGCGCTGGCGCGCATCCGGCCCGGCACCCGGATCGCCTCGATCTGCACGGGGGCGTTCGTGCTGGCGGCGGCCGGGCTGCTCGACGGACGCCGGGCGGCCACGCACTGGCGCTCGTCCCCGCGGGTGCGGGAGCGCTTCCCGCACGTCACCTTCGACCTCGGCGTGCTCTACACCGACGAGGGCGGGATCCTCACCTCGGCCGGGGCGGCGGCGGGCATCGACCTGTGCGTGCACATGATCCGCCGTGACCACGGCGCCGCGGTCGCCAACGAGGTGGCCCGCGGCACCGTCGTCCCGCCGCACCGCGAGGGCGGGCAGGCGCAGTACCTGAACCGGCCGGTGCCCGAGCCCCGCACGTCCTCGACCAGCCGGGCGCGCGAGTGGGCGCTGAAGAACCTGCACCGGCCCGTCACGCTGCGGGAGCTGGCGGCGCGCGAAGCGACGAGCACGCGGACCTTCACCCGGCGGTTCCGCGACGAACTCGGCACCTCGCCGGGGCGGTGGCTCGTCCAGCAGCGGGTGGAGCGGGCGTGTGCCCTGCTGGAGAGCACCGACCTGCCCGTCGACGAGATCGCGGTCGCCACCGGGTTCGGCACCGCGGGATCGCTGCGGTTGCACCTGAAGGCCGAGCTGGGGGTGTCGCCCACCGCCTACCGCGCCACGTTCCGCGGCCGGTGAGGCCCGGGGTCCCCGCGACGATGCGAACGCGAGTGGCCACATCGCCCCGCACCCGCTGCTGAACGATCAAGGATCGGAGGCGAGAAGAGCAAAAGAGTGCCTCGCCGGCGGGCAGGCTCCAGGACCTGCCGCGCCACGTTCCGCGGTCGGTGACGGGTCAGGCCGCGCTGACCGGGAGCCGGTACAAGGCGGCCTGGAACCGTTCGGCGGCCAGCTCCATCTCCGGCCGCATCTCGTCGCACGCGGCGACCAGCAGCACCGGGTGGCCGGGGCGGACCAGCGCCGCGAACGCCGCGACGTCCTCGGGGCTGTCGGAGAACGTGCGCCTGCCGGTGGTCCGCCCGGCGAGCGCCACGGCGAGTGCGTCGATCACTCGCGAAAGGACGGTGCTGCGGTCGCTCGCGGGGCAGTGCGGTTCGACCCGCAGCTGACCGGTCGCGGTGCACGCCAGCACGGCCACCTCGCGCAGGCCGGGCAGCCGGTGGGCGGTGGCGAGCACGTCCGCGGCGCGGCGCGCGTCGTGGAAGGAGAACAGCAGGACGTTCTGGTTCTGTGGGCACATCACGGTTCCCGCTCGAGGTCGGAGGGTGGGTTTCCTTGGTGTCCAGTCTCTTCACCAGGACCGCGGGCACCAGGGTGCCGCCACCAGAGCTAGCGTGGGGTCAACCCCACGGCGGCCTGTGGGGCGCCCGTCAGGTGCCCCGTCCAGCGGGCGAGCGCGGTCTGCCAGCCACGGCGGTCGGCGGCGCGGCCCGCCCAGGCCACATAGCCGTCGGGGCGCACGAGCACGGCAGGTCCGTCGTCCGTGCGTTCGGCCTGCCGCACGCCTTTCACGGCGGGGGCACCGCGTTCCCTGACGAGGACGAACCCGGGCACGCGCTGCAGCCGGGCGAGCCGTTCCCCGGCGAGCGGGATGGCGGCGGCGTTGGTGCCGACCGGATCGCGGCCCCCGTACCGCAGGGTGGTGCCGGCGAAACCGCCCGCGACCGCGTCGCGGAGGCGCGGGATCCTCAGCAGGAGAGGGGAGATCAGGTCGCGCACCGCGCGGGCGGGGCGGGGGTGGAGCGTGACCGCGCGTGCCATCAGTCCTGATTGGAGCAGCACCCGGCGGCCGATGGGGTGGCGCTCGTCGTGGTAGGTGCCGAGCACGTCGCCGGGCGCCCCGCCCAGCACGGCGTCGAGTTTCCACGCCAGGTTCGCCGCGTCCTGGATCCCGGTGTTCATGCCCTGGCCGCCCATGGGGGAGTGCACGTGCGCGGCGTCGCCCGCGAGGAAGACCCGGCCGTGCCGGTAGCGGGTGACCTGCCGCTCGTCGCAGTGGAACCGGGACAGCCAGCCGATTTCCCGCACGCCGTGGTCGGTGCCCGTCGCCCGGCGGAGGATGCCGGTCACCTCGGACCGGTCGGCCGGTTCGCTGTCCGGGACCTGGTGCCCGCGGTCCCACACCATCGCGCGGTACCACGCACCGTCCGCCTCGTGCCGGCCGTAGGGCGCGAGGAAGGCGAACACGTCCCGGGTGCTGCCCAGCGTCAGCCCACCGGACGTGGGCCCGTGGGCCAGTTTGACGTCGGCCAGCACGACCGACGACAGGATCGTCTTGCCGGGAAAGGGAATGCCGAGCAGTTCGCGCACCGTGCTGTGCGCACCGTCGGCGGCGACGACGTACTTCGCCCGCCACCGCGTGCGGTGGTGGTCGTCGCCCTTGGGGCGTGCGGTGACCGTCACGCCGTCGGCGTCCTGTTCGATGCCGACGACCTTCACTCCGCGACGGATGTCGGCACCCGCCGCGGTGGCGTAACGGGCAAGCGCACTGTCCACAGTGGTCTGCGGGATCACCAGTGCGAACGGGTGGCGGGTGCGCAGGTGGCTCAGGTCGAGCCGGGCACCGGAGAAGATCGAGACCTCCGAAGTCCGGTTCCCGGACCGCAGCAGCTCCTCGGCGAGGCCGCGGGCATCGAGGACTTCGAGCGTTCGGGCCATCGTGGCGAACGCCCGGCTGGCGGGGTTCGGTGAGGGCCACCGTTCCAGCACGGTGACCGCGCGGCCGGACCGGGCGAGGTCGCCCGCGGCGGTCAGCCCGGTGGGGCCCGCGCCGACGACCAGGACGTCGGTGGTGTGCACAGCGGTTCCTCCTCTCACTGGACCGGTGTGGCGTCGTCCGGGTCCGGGTACCAGCGCTGGATGTCCCGCGGCGTATCGACGGCGTCGCGGTTGAAGACGAAGCGGCAACCGGGGTTGGCGGTGTGCGCGGCGTTGACGATGGCTTCGAACAGCAGCGTGTTGTTCGCGACCAGCCGCACGCCCGCCCCGATGAGCACGGCGTCGTAACGCTTGGCGGACAACCACTTCCGCGCCTTGCGCACGCCCTCGTCGCCGAAGTCGACCAGGCAGTTGTCGACGTCGTACCCGGCGGCACGCAGGCCGGCGAACCGGGCGAAGTCGGGCGAGCTGTAGTCGATCACGCCGGGGTCGAGCCCGATCTGGATCACGGTGACGGTCATGGCGGCTCCTTCGGGACTCAAGCGAAGCCATTCAACGCTTGTTGAATCCGACGGTAGCCCTGGCTGTCGAGACATGTCAACAAGCGTTGAATAGGATGGGTCGCATGGGTGCGAGAGCGCGGGGACCGGAGGGCAGCCGGGAGGCCATCCTGGCGGCCGCGAGGCTGCAGTTCGGCAGGAACGGGTTCGACCGGACGACGATCCGCTCGGTCGCGGCGGCGGCCGGCGTCGATCCCGCGCTGGTCATGCACTACTTCCGCTCGAAGGACGGCCTGTTCGCGGCGGCGTCCGAGCTGGAGATCACCCTGCCCGACCTGACCGGCGTGCCGCCCGAGCGGTTCGCCGACGTGCTGCTGCCCGTGTTCACGGAGTCGTGGGGCCCGGACGGCCCGTTCCTGCCGCTCCTGCGGGCGGCGGCGTCGAACCCGGCCGCGGCGGAGGCCCTGCTCGGGGTCTTCACGGACCAGGTCGCGCCCGCGCTCGCCGCGGTCACCCCCGACCACCCCGCCGAACGCGCCGCGCTCGTGGGGGCCCAGCTGCTCGGGGTGGCCGTCGCCCGCCACGTCCTGGGCAGCCCGCCGCTGGCGGCCATGGACGACGCGGCGCTCGTCCGCTGGCTGCGGCCGGTGCTCGCGCAGCACCTCACCGGTCCCGCGCCCGGCTGATCCCGCCGGGTGGGCCGGTGACTTGATTACACTCTTGCTGGTGAGCCTTCGACAGTTCGAGTACGCGCTGGCCGTGGCCGAGGAGGGTTCGGTGACGGCGGCGGCGGAGGTGCTGCACGTCGCGCAGCCGTCGGTGTCCCAGCAGATCCGTGGCCTGGAGCGTGAACTGGGGGTGCGGCTGTTCGCCCGCACACCGACCGGGCTGGTGCCCACCGTCGCCGGCCGCGCCTTCCTGCGCGAGGCGGAGGTGGCGGTGCGGGCCGCGCGGCGGGCGCGGGCGACGGCCAGGGCCGGCACCGGCGACGTGGCGGGCGAGCTGGCGGTCGCGGTGCAGATGGGCTTCGGCACGCGCCAGCTCCCGCGGGCGCTCGGCGCGCTGCGCCGCCGGTTCCCGCGGCTGGAGATCACCCTGTTCGAGGAGCCGAACGGCGCCGAGCTGGAACGGCTGGGGCGCAAGGGGATCCTGGACCTGCTGCTGGTCGCGGAGTGCGAGCAGACCCCCGAGGACGCGCACCTCCTCGGCGCCGAGGAGTTCGTCGTGGCGCTGGGGGCGGGGCACCGGCTGCTCGCCGCCGACCGGGTCGAGCTGGCCGAGCTGGCGGGGGAGCCGTGGGTGCGGTTCGACCGCGACAGCGCGCTCGACGCGGTGCTGAAGAAGGTGCTGCGGGACAACGGGCTCGCCGCGGACACGGCCGCCAGGGTGTCCCAGACCGCGACGGCCGTGCGGTGGGCGGCCGACGGGCTGGGGGTCACGCTCGTCCCGGCGTCCGCGGTGCCCGCCGGGTACGAGCACCTCGTGCGCCCGCTGCGCCCCGTCGTGTCCCAGCCCGTGGTCGCCGTGGTCCGGCCCGAGCCGGGCCCCGCGGAGACCGCCCTGCTGGAACTCCTGCGGCAGCAGAACTGGGACCACCCCGGGTTCCTGTCCGTCGCCTCCTGACCGCGGGCGCGCTTGACCGCCCGGCCCGCTTGCGTGACACTTCACGCATGTCGGAGGTCGAGTCGCTGATGAAGGCGAACCTGCACGAGGTGTTCGGCGAGCGCGACCCGCGGCGGCGGGCCGCCGCCGTCGAGCGCACCTACGCGGAGGGTGTCGTCTTCGCCGACCCCGAGGAGGTCGTGGTCGGGCGCGAAGCGATCCACGCCAAGGCCCAGCGGCTGCTCGACGAGGCGCCCGGGTTCGTGTTCTCCGAAGCCGGGCCGGTCCACGTCAACCACGATCTCGGTGTCCTGGCCTGGAACTTCGGGCCGGAGGGGCAGCCGCCCGCCGTGCGGGGCATGGACATCTGCCTGGTGGAGAACGGGCTCATCACGAAGGTCTACACGATCCTCACGTGAACCCCGCGCGTCACGGGTGGTCGACGGGGCGGGGCAGGGTGCCGTGGGTGATGAGGCTGTCGTAGATCTTCTCGAACCACTCCGCGAATTCGCCCGTGCTGCGGTCGTCGAGCGCGTCGAGGAACATCGTCCGCACGAGGGCGACGTGGCTCGGTGAGGCGGCGGCGAGGGTTTCCCGCCCCGCAGCCGTCAACGCGACGACGGTGACCCGCTTGTCCTCGGCACTCGAACTGGTATGGACCAATCCGCGCGCGGCCATGCGGCGGACGTGGTGGCTGACCCGGCTGCGTTCCCAGCCGATGCGCACCGCCAGGTCGGAGACGGACAGCGTGGCGTCCTCGTCGCTGGTCAGTGCGACGAGGACGTCGAAGTCGGCGAGCGAAAGCCCGTGGTCGGCCCGCAACTGCCGGTTCATCTCGTAGCGCAGCCGCAGGTGCACCTTCATGTAGGCGAACCAGGCGCGTCGCTCGTCCTCCGACAGCAGTGCGAACGGCGATTCCGGAGCGATCTCGGCCACGGCCACAGCCTAGCGGGGGACGCGGGCCGGGAAGCTACTGTGGACGGAAAGACAGGAGGTACCCAGCGTGTCCGGATGCTGCCCACCTTCGCGGTCCGCCGCGCCGTCCGCCGTCGTGCCGCAGGCGGGGCCCGTGCGGGCTCCCGACGCCGACGGGCTGATTTCGTTGCCCGGCGGCACTTTCCGGATGGGCACCGAGGACGAGGACGGTTTCCCCGAGGATCACGAGGGGCCGGTCCGCGAAGTCACGGTCGGCCCGTTCGCGATCGACGCGTACGCCGTGACGAACGCGCGGTTCGCCGAGTTCGTCGACGCCACGGGCTACCGCACGGAGGCGGAGCGGTTCGGCTGGACGTACGTGTTCGCCAAGTTCGTGCCAGCACACCTGCGGAAGGGGGCGCCGCGCCCGGAGCAGACGCCGTGGTGGTGCGGCGTGGCCGGGGCGTACTGGCGGGCGCCGGAAGGCCCGGGCAGCGACGTCGAGGACCGCTGGGACCACCCCGTGGTGCACGTGTCCTGGAACGACGCGACGGCCTACTGCGCATGGGCGGGCCGCCGGCTGCCGACCGAGGTGGAGTGGGAGTACGCCGCCCGCGGCGGGCTCGACCAGGCCCGCTACCCGTGGGGTGACGAGCTGACCCCGGACGGTGAGCACCGCTGCAACATCTGGCAGGGCCGCTTCCCGGTGCACAACACCGAGGAGGACGGGTTCGCCGGGACGGCACCCGTGGACGCGTTCCAGCCCAACGGTTTCGGGCTCTACAACGTCTCGGGCAACGTGTGGGAGTGGTGCGCGGACTGGTTCGACCCGGCGCGGGCGAACCGGGCCATGCGCGGCGGTTCCTACCTGTGCCACGACTCGTACTGCAACCGGTACCGGGTCGCGGCCCGTACCGCGAACACCCCGGACAGTTCGAGCGGGAACCTGGGGTTCCGCACCGCCGCCGATATCTGACTGCCGCTAACGTTCCGGGCATGCCGTCTGACAACGCCCGTGGCTACGCGAAAGGCCGGGCCCGCCGCCGGGAGATCCTGCTCGCCGCCCTCCGCGCGTTCGCGGAGCAGGGTTTCCGGGCGACGTCGATGCGGGAGATCGCGGAGATGGTCGGCCTGAGCCAGGCCGGGCTGCTGCACCACTTCTCCTCCAAGGAAGAGCTGCTGGAGGAGGTGCTGCGGCTGCGTGACGAGGAGCAGACGGCCTTCAACGAGCGCCTCGGGGAGGGGCGCGGCCTCGACGCGATCCGCTACCTGCTCGACCTGGTGGACCTCAACGCCAGGCAGGTCGGGCTGGTCCGGCTGTACACGGTGCTCGCGGGGGAGTCCGTGAGCCCGGGGCACCCCGCGCGCCAGTACTTCCTCGACCGTTACGCCACGGTGCGGGAGCGCGTCGCGCAGCGGCTGCGCAGTGCCCGTGACGAGGGCGAACTGCGCGCCGACGCGGACCTCGACGGGGCGTCCGCGGTGATCATGGCGGTCATGGACGGGCTGCAGATCCAGTGGCTGCTCGACCCCGAAACCGTCGACATGCCCCAGGTGTTCCGGGAGTTCCTCGAGACCTACCTCCGCGGTCTCGCGCCGGACGACCGGTAACGAACGAGTAACAAACCATTCAGTTGATAGGTTTTTCTGCCTACAGTCCTCCCACCCCAACGACGCGGCTGGTGCGCGCCAACGACGGCGCAGGAAGGACGGACCGCCCATGGCGTCCGGCAGGAACATCCCGGAACTACCCCGGAGAACAGCGCTGCTCGGCCTCGCCGGGCTCGGTGCGCTGACCCTCGGTGGCTGCCGGCTCGCGGTGAACGAAGCACGCGGTGCCGACGGCGGCGGCCCCCGGCAGGGCGGCACGCTCATCCTCGCGGTCAACAGCGAACCGACCCCGGCGCGGGTCCAGTCGCAGGGCCCGACCTCGACGACCTGGCGCGACCTCGTCTTCGAAACGCTGACGGCGTACGACAGTTCGGGCACCCCGCAGCCGGCGCTCGCCACGTCGTGGGAGCTGGCCGACGGCGGCCGGACGGTCACCCTGCGCCTGCGCGACGACGTGCGGTTCCACACCGGACGGCCGATGACGGCGCAGGACGTGATGTTCTCGCTCCGGCGCACCACCCAGCCCGCCGCGCAGTCACAGGTCAGCTCGATCAGCAAGCTCATCAAGGACATGAGCGCGCCCGACGCGCACACCGTCGTGCTGCGGTTGAGCAGGCAGGCGAGCAACCTGTTCGACCTGTTCCAGTTCTGCTCCGTCGTCGACGAGGAGTCCGCGCGCGGCCTCGACGACGGCAGCGCCGTGATCGGCACCGGGCCGTTCCGGTGGGAGTCGTGGACCCCCGGTTCGCAGCTGACCCTGGTGCGCAACACGGATTACCGCGTCCCGGGACGGCCCTACCTCGACCGCATCGAGCAGCCGCTGATCACCGACCCCACCGCGCTCGTCACGGCGATCCGGGGCGGGCGGGCGCACATCGCCTACGGGGTGGGGCCGATGGACGCCAGGGGACTGTCCACAGACGACCGGTTCACCGTGAACCAGGGCATCTCGGTCGCCTACTCGGCCGGCATGAACGTGACGAAGCCACCGTTCGACAAGGTCGAGGTGCGGCAGGCGGTCGGCTACGCCGTCGACCGCAAACGCGCGCTGAACCAGATCTTCGCGGGCTACGGCGAAAGCAGCAGCCTGTGGTGGACGCGGAAGGAACCCGGCTGGGACGCCGCGCAGGCGGCCACCTACACCTACGACCCGGCCCGCGCCAAGGCGATGATCGCGGGCGCCGGCGCGGCCGGGGCGCGGGTGACCATGGACGTGATCGGCATCCAGGCGGCCCGCAGCCTCGCGGAGGTCGTGCGGTACGACCTGGAAGCGGCCGGGCTGCGCGTGGCCGTCCGGGTGCTGGACACGGTCGACTTCACGCGCCGGATGGCCAACAGCAGCCTCGAAGGCGAACTGTTCCTCAACGGCTACGGGCTGTCCGACATGTCCGCCGCCACGTTCGTCAGCTCCGTGCCGGCCTTCGCGTTGAAGAACGCCTCCCGGTTCGAAAGTCCCGAATACGCCACCGTGATGAACCAGGTGCTCACCGCGTCGCCCGGACAACGGCAGCCCGCCGTGCGGCGGCTGGGCACGTACCTGCAGGAGCAGGCGTTCGAGCAGTGCTTCCTCGTGACGCAGGCGGTCAACGTGCAGTCCAACCGGGTCCGCGACCTGGGCCAGACCGCCGTCGGCAGCTTCGTCCTCACCGATACCTACCTGGTGTAGCCATGACCCGATTCCTGGTACGCAGAATCCCCTCGGCACTGCTCGTGCTGTTCGTGACGTCGATACTGGCGTTCGTGCTGCCCCGGCTCGCGCCGGGCGACCCCGCCGTCGCGGTGGCCGGGCCCGAGGCCACACCCGCCGACATCGCCGCCATCCGCACCCAGCTCGGCCTCGACCGGCCGCTGGTGACCCAGTACCTGCACTGGATCGGCGGGGTGTTCACCGGCGACTTCGGACAGTCCTATGTGACCCATCGCCCGGTGACGCAGCTGGTCGGCGACCGCCTCGGCTCGACGCTCCAGCTCGCGGTGCTGGCCGCGCTGTTCATGGTCGTGATCGGGGTGGCGCTGGGCGTCGCGGCGGGCTCGGCCCGCGGCCGGGCCGCCAAGAGCTTCCTGGACGTGCTGTGCTCGCTGCTGCTCGCGGTGCCGCCGTTCCTGACCGGGCTGGTGCTCGCGTTGCTGCTCGGGGTGTTCTGGCGGATCCTGCCGGTGTCCGGCGAGGTCTCGCTGCTGGCCGATCCCGAGATCGGCATCCAGTACCTGCTGCTGCCCGCGTTCGCGCTCGCGCTGCCCCAGGCCGCGCAGATCGCGCGGCTGCTGCAGAGCGCGATGTGGCAGTCGCGGTCGGAGGAGTTCGTGCAGACCGCCGTCGCGAAGGGCGCTTCCGGCACCCGGATCACCTTGCGGCACGTGCTGCGGAACTCGCTCGCCTCCGCGCTGGTCAGCTTCGGCATGCGGGTCGGCGAACTGCTGGGCGGCGCGGTCGTCATCGAAGCGACCTTCGCCCGCAACGGGCTCGGCGCGCTCGCCGTGAGCAGCGTGAACCAGCGCGACTACCTCGTGCTGCAGACGCTGATCCTGCTCGCGGTCGCGATCGCGGTGGTCATCCAGCTGCTCACCGAGATAGCGCTTTCGGTCCTCGATCCCCGCATCCGCCTGGAAGGAGCACCCGCATGACCGCCACCGCCGTCGCGGCCCCCGTCACGCGGGCCGCCGGGACCAGGGCACGCGAGGGCTGGTGGCGTTACCTCGACGCCGTGCGCCGGCCGCGTGGCGTGGTCGCCGTGTCGCTGCTCGTCCTCCTCGTCGGCGCGGCACTGCTGGTTCCGCTGTTCTCCAGCGGCTACGACCAGCAGTCGGCCGACACGTTCCTCTCCCCGTCGTGGCAGCACCCCTTCGGCACGGACGAACTGGGCCGCGACGTGTTCGTGCGGACGCTCTACGGGCTGCGGTCCGACCTGGTGCTGCTGTTCGTCGGCGTGCCGCTGAGCGGGATCCTGGGCACGCTGCTCGGCGTGGTCGGCACGCTGTCCCGCCCGCTCGGGCTGGCCGTGCAGCGGGTCTTCGACATCATCGTCGGGTTCCCCAGCCTCATCCTCGGCATCGTGATCGTGCTGATCATGGGACCCGGCATCGCCTCGCTGACGGTCACGATCGTCCTCTTCGGACTCCCCGGGTTCGGTCGGCTCGCCCGCGCGGCGATGCTGTCCCAGGAACAGCGCGAGTACGTGCTCGCGGCCCGCGTGCTCGGCATCTCGCGGTGGAAGGTGCTCGTCCGGCACATCCTGCCGAACTCGCTGGACGCGATCATCGTGCACACCGCGATCGCCATGGTGATCGCGATCTTCCTGGAGACCGGGCTGTCCATCGTGGGCCTCGGCATCCAGCCACCGCAGCCGTCACTCGGGATGCTGCTCAACACCGGTGTCCGCTTCCTCTCGCTCGCGCCGTCCTACGTGCTCGGGCCCACGGTGGTGCTGATCCTGCTCGCCCTGTCCTTCAGCCTGCTCTCCGACGCGCTCAACGAGGCGGTGACCCGGAAATGACCGATCTGGTACTGGAAGCCGAGGACCTTCGTGTCCAGTTCGGACAGACCGTCGCCGTGGACGGGGTGTCGCTGCGGGTGCGCCGCGGGCACATCGTCGGCCTGGTCGGCGAATCCGGCTCCGGCAAGTCCGTGACGGCGAGGACCTTGATGCGGATGGTGCCGGAGCCGGGCCGGGTCACCGGTGGCACGGTGCGGTTCGACGGGCAGGACCTGCTCGCGCTGCCCGAGCGGGAGATGCGTTCGGTCCGCGGCGAGCGGATCGCGATGGTCTTCCAGGACCCGCAGGCCTCGCTCAACCCCGTGATGACGATCGGCGCGCAGGTCGCCGAGGCGCTGATCGTGCACGGCACCTCCCGCCGCGAGGCGCACCGGCGTGCCGTCGAACTGCT
The DNA here is from genome assembly GCF_900114035.1 of Amycolatopsis sacchari. Classification (GTDB taxonomy): domain Bacteria; phylum Actinomycetota; class Actinomycetes; order Mycobacteriales; family Pseudonocardiaceae; genus Amycolatopsis_E; species Amycolatopsis_E sacchari. The sequence continues at coordinate 320,761 of NZ_FORP01000005.1, forward strand.
CGAACTGGTCGGCATCCCCGACGCGGAACGGCGGGCGGGCGAGCACCCGCACCAGTTCTCCGGCGGCATGCGCCAGCGGGTCGTGATCGCGATGGCGCTGGCGGGCGACCCCGCGCTGCTGGTCGCCGACGAGCCGACCACGGCGCTCGACGTCACGATCCAGGCGCAGATCCTGCGCCTGCTGGCCGAGCTGCGGGACCGGATCGGCGTGGCCGTCCTGCTCATCACCCACGACATGGGCGTGGTCGCGGAGCTGTGTGACGAGCTCGCGGTGATGTACGGCGGGCGGATCGTCGAGACCGGCACGGTGGCGGAGGTGTTCGCCGAGCCCGCCCACCCGTACACGCGGGACCTGCTGCGGGCCATGCCCAGGCTCGACGACGTGCGACGACGGCTGTACGCGATCCCCGGCCAGGCTCCGGATCCCGCGCACCTGCCGATGGGTTGTGCGTTCCACCCGCGTTGTGCGCTGGCGCAGGACCGGTGCCGTGAGGAGAAGCCCGCGCTCACACCCTTCGCCGACGGCCGCGAGGTCGCGTGCTGGTTCCCGGTGGACACCAGTGAGACGCCGAAAGAGCCCGCGACGACGGCAGCACGTGTGGCGCCGGGGGAGAAACCGGTCCTGGAGATCGAGGACCTGCGGGTCAACGTCGGTGGCCGGAGGGACCCGGTGTACGCGGTCGACGGCGTCGGCCTGCGCGTGCACGCCGGGGAAACGCTCGGCCTGGTCGGCGAATCCGGCTGCGGGAAGTCGACACTGGCGCGCACGGTCGTCGGCATCAACGAGCCGGTGTCGGGCGGGATCCGCGTGCTGGGCAAGGACTTCACGGAGATGGCGCGACGCGAGGTCGCGGCCGCCCGCCGGAAGGTGCAGTACGTCTTCCAGGACCCGTACGCCTCGCTCAACCCCCGCCGCACCATCCGGCAGGTGCTCGACGAGGCGCTGGAGGTCGCCGGGGTGGCACCGGCGCAGCGGCGGGCCCGGTCGGTCGAGCTGCTGGAGCTGGTCGGGCTCGGGGAACGCCACCTCGACCGGTATCCGCACGCGTTCTCCGGCGGGCAGCGGCAGCGGATCGGGATCGCGCGGGCGCTCGCCGTCGAGCCGGAGTGCCTCGTGCTCGACGAGCCGGTGTCCGCTTTGGACGTCTCGATCCAGGCGCAGGTGATGAACCTGCTCACCGACCTGCGGGACCGGCTCGGCCTCGGCTACCTGTTCATCGCGCACGACCTCGCCGTGGTGCGCTCGATCAGCGACCGGGTCGCGGTGATGTACCTCGGGCGGATCGTGGAAACCGGCCCCGCCGAGGACGTCTACCGCGCACCGCAGCACCCGTACACGGTGTCGCTGCTGTCGTCCTCGCCGTCGATGGAGCGCGAGCGGGAACGGATCGTGCTGACCGGTGACCTGCCGAGCCCCAAGAACCCGCCGTCCGGCTGCCGGTTCCGCACCCGCTGCCCGATCGGCCCACTCACCCACCCCGAACGCACGATCTGCGTCGAGCAGTCCCCCGTCCTGCCAGGGGGCGGGCACGGCGCGGCCTGCCACTTCGCCGGGGAACTGCTGATCACGGAAGGAAAGGCCGCGGTATGACGGAGCGTCCGAACATCGTGCTGGTGCTGGCCGACGACCTCGGCTACTCCGATCTCGGGTGCTACGGCGGGGAGATCGAGACGCCGAACCTGGACGCGCTGGCCGCGAACGGGGTGCGGATGACGCGCTTCACCACCACCGCGCGGTGCAGCCCGTCGCGCGCCTCGCTGCTGACCGGGCTCCACCCGCACCAGACCGGGATCGGCGTGCTGAACTGGAACGACGGCCCCGGCGGCTACCCCGGCAGCCTCAACGACCGCTGCCGCACCGTCGCCGAGGTGCTCGCCGCCGGCGGCTACACCACGTACCTGTCGGGCAAGTGGCACCTGTCGCACGACACCACCACGCCAAACGACTCGTGGCCGACGCGGCGGGGTTTCCAGCACTACTACGGAACCCTTGCCGGATGCGGGAACTACTTCGCGCCGATCCGGCTCAAGCGGGGCGAAGAGGACATTTCGGCGGAAGCGGCGGCGGACCCGGACTACTACTTCACGGACGCGGTCACCGACGCGGCGGTCGAGTTCCTCGACGGGCACGGCGACGAGCCCTTCTTCTGCTACGTCGCCTACACCGCACCACACTTCCCCTTGCACGCACGGGAAAGCGATATCGAGCGCTGCCGCGGCCGGTACCGGGAAGGCTGGGACGTGGTCCGGCAACGGCGCGTCGAGAAGATGCGCGAACTCGGCATCCTCGGCGAGGACACGGAAGTCAGCCCGCGGGATCCCGACGTCCCGGCCTGGGAGGACGCCGAGCACCGCGACTGGGAACAGCGGAAGATGGAGGTCTACGCCGCGCAGGTCGAGGCCATGGACCGCGGGATCGGGCGGATCGTGGAAACCCTGCGCGCCAAGGGAAAGCTCGACAACACGATGTTCGTCTTCCTGTCCGACAACGGCGGGTGCGCGGAGGAGCTCCCGCCCGGGCTCGGCAGCGAGTACGCAGCGAGGGGCTTCAGCGTGGTGCCCGCCGCGGCTCGCGACGGCGGCCCGGTCCACGTGGGACCGCAGCCGCAGTACCTGCCCGGCAGCGACGACACGTACCAGATGTACGGCAAGGCCTGGGCGAACGTGTCCAACACCCCGTTCCGGTTCTTCAAGCGCTGGACGCACGAGGGCGGCATCGCGAGCCCGTTCATCGTCCACTGGCCCGCCGGGCTCGGCGACCGGGCGGGCACCTTGACCGGGGTACCGCACTACCTGCCGGACTTCGTGCCCACCGTGCTCGAAGCCACGGGAGTGTCCTATCCGGACGACGCACCGCTGCCGCTGGAAGGGATGAGCATGCTCGGTTCCTGGCGTGGCGCACCGGATTCCGAGGAGCGCTGCCAGTTCTACGAGCACATCGGCAACGCCGCCGTCCGCCGCGGGAAGTGGAAGCTCGTGCGGGAGTACCCGGCGGACTGGGAGCTGTACGACCTGGACACCGATCCGACGGAACTGTCCGATGTGGCCGGTTCGCAGCCGGACGTGGTGCGGGAACTGGCGCGTGAGTGGGCGGCCTGGGCCGCGCGCTGCGGAGTGGTGCCCAGGGAACGGATACTCGAACTCGCCCGCTGGGGGATCGCCGTCCGTGCCTGGTGAACCGAAGAACAAGGGGAGGAACGTCTTGCCGGACCGGCTCGATCTCGACCAGAAGATCCGACTGCTCACGGGGGCCAGTTTCTGGCGCACCGCGGCGGAACCCGCCGTGGGACTGCGCTCGATGCTGATGTCCGACGGGCCGTCCGGGGTGCGTGGCGAGCACCTGGACGAGCGCGACCCGTCGCTGAACCTGCCGTCGGGCACCGCGCTCGCCGCCAGCTGGGACGAGGCGCTCGCCGCGCGGTACGGCGCCGTGCTCGCGGGCGAGGCCCGGCGCAAGGGGGTGCACGCGGTGCTCGGGCCGACGATCAACCTCCACCGCAGCCCGCTGGGCGGCAGGCATTTCGAGTGCTTCTCCGAGGACCCGCTGCTGTCGGGTGTGCTCGCCGCCGCGTACGTGCGGGGCCTGCAGGAGTACGGCGTGGCGGCGGTGCCGAAGCACTACGTGGCCAACGACTCCGAGAACGAGCGGCATACGGTCGACGTGCGGGTCGGCGAGCGCACCCTGCGTGAGGTGTACCTGCTGCCGTTCGAGCTGGCGGTGGTGCAGGGCGGGGCCTGGGCGATCATGTCGGCGTACAACGGGGTCAACGGCGCCGCGATGACCGAGAACGACCTGCTGCGCAGCCCGCTGGCGGACGAATGGGGCTTCGAGGGCCCGGTGATCTCCGACTGGACGGCGGTGCGCACCACGGTCGCCAGCGCGCTCGCCGGGCAGGACGTGGCGATGCCGGGGCCGGACGGACCGTGGGGCGAGGAGCTGGCCCGCGCGGTGCGAGACGGGCGGGTGCCGGAGTCGGTGATCGACGAGAAGGTGCGCCGCATCCTCTGGCTCGCGTCGAAGGTCGGCGCGCTCGGCGAAGAAAGCGCTCTCTCCACGCCGCCACCGCCGCCGGGTGACCTGCCGAGGGTGGCGGCGACCGAGGGCATGGTCCTGCTGCGCAACGAAAACGGCGAGCTGCCGTGGCGCGGCGTGCGGTCGGTCGCGGTGTCCGGGCAGGCCGCGACGGTGGCGCGTACGCAAGGCGGTGGCAGTGCGAAGGTGGCCCCGCCCACGACCGTGCCCGTGCTGACGGGGCTCCGGGAAGCGCTTTCCGGCGCCGACGTCCGGTACGACACCGGTGCGGTGATCACCGACGGCCCGCTGCCGCTTCCCCTAGCGCGCCTGACGAATCCGGTCACCGGCGAACCGGGTGTGCGGGTGCGCTTCCTCGACGCCGACGGCGGCGAGGTGTTCGCCGAGGACCGGTTCTCCACCGACCTGATCTGGTTCGGCACGAGCGCGGCCGGCGCGGTGACGCTGGAGATCGTGACGAGGTACCGGCCCGAAACCGGGGGCCGCACGGTGCTCGGGGTAGCGGCGGTCGGCCGCACGACGCTGTCCGTCGATGGCGTGCCCGTGGTGACCGCCGACCGGACCGGGGACCTCCTCGGCACGGGGCTGTTCGCGCCGCCCGCCGAGTCCGGCGTCGCGGAGCTGGTCGAGGAGCAGGAGGTCGAGCTGCGGGTCGTGCACGACCTGACCACCCGCGCCGGCCGCACGGGCTCGGTGTCGCTGGCGTTCGGGATCGAGCCCGCGGTGGACGACCCCGACGCCGAGATCGCGAGAGCCGTCGAGTCGGCCCGCACGGCGGAGGTCGCGCTCGTGGTGGTCGGCACCACGGGACGGGTCGAGACGGAGGGGGCCGACCGGACGTCGCTGGCGCTGCCGGGACGGCAGGACGACCTCGTGCGGGCGGTCGCCGCGGCCAACCCGCGCACCGTGGTCGTGGTCAACTCGGGCTCGCCCGTGCTCATGCCGTGGCGCGAGCAGGTCGCGGCGGTGCTGCTGACCTGGTTCCCCGGGCAGGAGTTCGGGCACGCGCTGGCCGACGTCCTGCTCGGCGTCGCCGAGCCCGGCGGTCGCCTGCCCACCTCGTGGCCCGCGAGCGAGGAGGACGTGCCCGTGTTGTCCACCGATCCGGTCGACGGCGTCCTCGACTACACCGAGGGCGTGCACATCGGCTACCGGGCGTGGCTGCGGGCCGGGCGCGAACCGGCCTACCCCTTCGGGCACGGGCTCGGCTACACGACCTGGCGCCTGGACGACCTCGACGTGCCCGAGTCGGTCCCCGCAGGGGGAGGACTGACGGCGGCGGTCCGCTTGACCAACGTCGGGACGCGGGCGGGCAAGCAGGTCGTGCAGGTGTACCTGTCCCGGCCGGAGAGCGAGCTGGACCGCCCCGTGCGCTGGCTCGCCGGGTGGTCGGTGGTCCGGGCGGAACCGGGGGAGACCGTGGAGGTCGTCGTGCGGATCGGGGCGCGTGCCCTGTCCCACTGGGACGGCGGCTGGCAGGTGGAGCCCGGGACGTTCCTGGTCCACGTGGGCACGTCCAGCGCGGACCTCCCGCTGACCGGGAAGGTGGAGGTGGCATGAAGATCATCTACGTCGACGTGGACAGCCTGCGGCCCGACCACACCGGGCCGTACGGCTACCAGCGGTCCATCACGCCGAACCTCGACCGGCTCGCCGAGCGGAGCGTCCGCTTCGACCGGTACTACTGCTCCGACTCGCCGTGCCTGCCCTCGCGCACCGCGTTGACCAGCGGGCAGTTCGGCATCACCAACGGCGTCGTCGGGCATGCGGGCGAGGCCGCGCGGTTCCGGCTCGACACCGGGCACCGCCCGTACCCCGGGCGCCCGCTGCTGGGGCAGGTGCTGACGAAAGCGGGTTACCGCACGGCGGCGGTGTCGTCGTTCGCCGAGCGCCACCGCGCGTACTTCTTCGAGGGCAACTTCCGCGAGCACATCCAGGCGACGCCGGACATCGGCAACGAGCCCGCGGAGATCGTCACCGACACCGCCGTGGACTGGATCTCCCGTCACCGGGACGAGGACTTCTACCTGCACATCACCTACTGGGACCCGCACATGGACTACCTCCAGGGTCCGGAGTGGACACAGCGGGCGGCCGAAAGCGGGCCTCCGCCGGACTGGCCCGACCAGGCCGCGATCGACCGGCACGCCGAGATCTACGGCCCCCGCACCGCGCTCGACCTGCACTACGCGGGTGGCTCGCGGCCGTCGCCGGTGCCGCACAACCTGCCGGAGGAGATCCGCACCCGCGCCGACTTCGTGCACATGATCAACGGCTACGACGGCGCGATCCTGTACTGGGACCACCACTTCGGCAGGCTGCTCAAGGCGATCGAGGACTTCGGGCTCGACGAGGAGACGGCGATCGTGGTGAGCGCGGACCACGGCGAGGCGTTCGGGGAACTGGGTTCCTACGGCGAGCACGGGCTGGCCAGCGAACCCGTGCACCGGCTGCCGATGATCGTCCACTGGCCCGGCGTCACCGAGCGGGGCAGCGACGATTCCCTGCTGTATAACATCGATTACGCCCCGACGATCTGCGAGTTGCTCGGCATCGAAATCCCGGAGAAGTGGCAGGGACGGTCCTTCGCGCCCGCGCTGCGGGGCGAGCCGATCGAACAACGCGAGTACCTCGTGCTCGGCCACGGCGCGCACACGTTCCAGCGTTCCGTGCGCACCCGCGACCACCTCTACATCCGGACCTACCACCCCGGTTCGTTCCGCGCCGAGTGGGAGTCGCTGTTCGACGTCACCCGTGACCCGCACCTGGAACACGACCTCAGCGCCGAGGAACCGGACCTGCTGATGAGGATGCGCTCGCACCTTTTCGAGTGGTGGCACCGGTACGCGGGCACGCCGGGCGCGCTGCCGGACCCGATGCAGACCTCCCTGCAGACCGGGCCGACGCTCTACAGCAAGCCGGAGGAGTACGCGGCGCACCTGAGGGCGACCGGGCGCGCGGCGCTCGCCGACGACCTCGAAGCCCGCCTGCACCCGGACAACGGTGCCGTCACCGTCTCCTGGCACGCGCAGGCCCCGCTGCCCACACTCCGAGTTCCGAAAGGCCGCTGATGGCACGCCCCAACGTCGTCGTGTTCGTGCCCGACCAGCTGCGCGCGGACGCCGTCGGCTGCTTCGGCAACCCGCACGTGCGCACGCCGAACCTCGACGCGCTCGCCGCGAGGGGCACCCGGTTCACCAACGCCTTCGTGCAGCACCCCGTGTGCTCGCCGAGCCGGGCGTCGTTCCTGACCGGCTGGTACCCGCACGTGGCCGGGCACCGCACGCTCACCCACCTGCTGCGCCCCGAGCAGCCGAACTTCCTGAAGTCGTTCAAGGACAACGGTTACCACGTGACGTGGGTGGGGGAGCGGGGCGACACGTTCGCGCCCGGCGGCACCGAGGCCAGCGTGCACGAGTACGGCTTCTCGGTGCCGCCGGGGGTGACCTGGCCCGCCCGGGCCGACTATGACGACGATCTCGCCGCCCGGACCTTCTACCTGGGGCGGGCCGAGGAGAGCGTCGACTTCGACGAGGCGGCCATCCGGTCCGCCGAGCAGTGGCTGGCGAAGCCGCCGCCCGAACCGTGGGTGCTGTTCGTCCCGCTGCTCGCCCCGCACGTGCCGTTCAAGGCGGCCGAGCCGTGGTTCTCGATGTACGACCGCGACGAGATGCCGGACCCGTTGCCGCCGGGGTCCGGCGAACCGGCCTTCCACCAGGCGATCCGCGAGGGCTACGGGCTGGACCGCATGACGCCGGGGAAGTGGCGGGAGATCATCGCGACCTACTACGCCATGGTGTCCAGAATGGACGATCACCTCGGCCGGGTTCTCGCGGCGGCGGGGGAGAACACGGTCACCGCCTTCTTCGCCGACCACGGCGAGTACCTCGGCGACTTCGGTCTCGTCGAGAAGTGGCCGACGTCGATGAGCCCCAACATCACGCGGGACCCGTTGATCATCGCCGGACCGGGCGTCCCCGAGGGCGAGGTGGTGGACGACATGGTCGAGCTGATCGACGTGTTCCCCACGCTGCTCGAGCTGTGCGACGTGCCCGATGACACGCATCGCCACTTCGGCCGCAGCCTCCTGCCGCGGCTTCGGGGCGAGGTGGAGGTGCACCGGGAATACGCTTTCTCCGAAGCCGGGTTCACCGTCGAGGAGGAGCCGCAGCTGGAACGGCCCGCCTACCCCTACGACCGCAAGGGCGAGCTGCAGCACGCGAACCCCCGGCTGGTCGGCAAGGTGGTCGCGGTGCGGGACCGGTCGTGGACCTACGTGCACCGCCTGTACGAGGGACCTGAGCTGTACGACCGGGTCGCTGATCCGCACGAGAGCGTGAACCTCGCGGGCAGGCCCGAGCACGCCGCGGTCGAACAGCGGATGCGCGACGAAATCCTGCGCTGGTACCTGGAAACCGCCGACGTCATCCCGTACACGCCGGATCCCCGCAGGCCGAAGGTGGAGCTGCCCACCCCGTGACGACCGCCGAAAGGACGGGTATGCGCGCGATCATCCTGATGTTCGACAGCCTCAACCGGCACCTGCTGCCGCCGTACGCCGACACGTTCGTCAAGGCGCCCAACTTCACGCGGCTGGCGGAGAAGTCGGTGACCTTCGACAACTTCTACGCCGGGTCGATGCCCTGCATGCCGGCGCGCCGGGAGCTGCACACGGGCCGGTACAACTTCCTGCACCGCGCCTGGGGCCCGCTCGAACCGTTCGACGATTCGATGCCGCAGCTGCTGCAGGACGCCGGGGTGCACACCCACCTGGCGTCGGACCACCCGCACTACTGGGAGGACGGCGGCGCGACCTACCACACGCGGTATTCGACGTGGGAGTTCTTCCGCGGCCAGGAAGGCGACCCGTGGAAGGGGATCGTGGACGCCCCCGCCGCCGGGCCGGGGGTGCAGGGCGCGCTGCGGCGGCAGGACGCGATCAACCGCCGGTACCTCCCGACGGAGGCGGAGCACCCGCAGACCCGCACGGTCGACGCGGGGCTGGAGTTCCTGGAGTCCAATGTGGACGCCGACCGGTGGCTGCTGCAGCTCGAGCTGTTCGACCCGCACGAGCCGTTCTTCACGCAGCAGCGGTACAAGGACCTGTACCCGCACGACTACGACGGCCCGGAGTTCGACTGGCCGCCGTACGCGAAGGTGACCGAACCCGCGGACCAGGTCGAGCACGCGCGGCTGGAGTACGCGGCGCTCGTGTCGATGTGCGACCGCTCGCTGGGCCGGGTGCTGGACTTCATGGACGAGCACGACCTGTGGCGCGACACGATGCTGATCGTCAACACCGACCACGGGTTCCTGCTCGGCGAACACGGCTGGTGGGCGAAGGGCATGCCGCCGTGGTTCGGCGAACTGGTGCACGTGCCGATGTTCCTGTGGGACCCGCGCACAGGCGAGGCGGGCACGCGGCGCGGAGAGCTGTGCCAGACCATCGACATCGCGCCGACGGTGCTGGGGTTCTTCGGGATCGAACCGCCGCCGGACATGCAGGGCTCGGACCTCGGCACGCCGGGCCGCACGCGTTCGGGTGCGTTGTTCGGGGTTCACGGCGGGCACGTGAACGTCACCGACGGCCGGTTCGTGTACATGCGGGCCGCGGTGAGCGAGGACAACGGCCCGCTGGAGGAGTACACGCTGATGCCGACGCGCATGAGGGCACGGTTCTCGCCTCGTGAGCTGTCCGCGTGGGAACCGGCCGAGCCGTTCTCCTTCACCAAGGGGCTGCGGACGATGCGCGTGCCGGCCAGCGGCGGCTGGATGAACCCGTGGCGGCACGGCACGCTGCTGTTCGACCTCGAAGCCGATCCCGGTCAGGAGCACCCCATCCCCGACGACGAGACGGAGCTGCGCATGCTCCGGCTGCTGGCCCGGCTGATGCACGACAACGAGGCGCCGCGCAGCCAGTTCGAGCGGCTCGGCATCCCGTGGGACGGCGAACCGGGGCCGGAGCACCTGCTGGTCCGCGCGCAGGCGGCGAGGGCGGCGGCACTCGCCGAGCCGCTGCCGGCCGACCTGCCCGCGCGGGACCTGCTCGGCGCGCCGCTGGCGGAGCTGCGGGACCGGGTGGAGCTGCGTGCAGTGCTGGAACGGCACTTGCCGGAGCTGACCAGGACGGAGTTGGTCACCCTCCCGGCGACGACGAGCGTCCTGGACCTCGCCCGCCGCGGCGTGCTCCCGGCGGCGACCCTGCGTGAGCTGGCGAAGGAACTGGCCGCGGGAGGGGCTGCTTGGATGTAGTGCTCTGGGACGTCGGCGTGTGGTCCAGACCGGTGGCGCATGTCGCGAAGGAGTTGGGGGTGTCGCGGCAGTGTGCGCACCGCTGGGTGCGCCGCTACCGCGAGGAAGGACCGGCAGGCCTGGTCGACCTGGTCGCTCAAGCCGTCCACACCACTCGCCGACCCGGGTCAGCGCGGAGACCGAAACTCAGGTGGTCACCGCCCGGCAACAGATGCGGTGCCGGCCCCCCGCATCAGCCAGGCCACCGGTGTGCCGGTCCGCACGGTCTCACGCGTGCTGGCCCGCTGCGGGATTCCCCGGCTGGCTGAGTGCGACCCGTTAACCGGGCAGCACATCCGCGCTACCCGCCACACCACGATCCGCTACCAACACCCCGCACCCGCACGGCCTTCCTGCTTCGCGCCGCCGCCTGGTTCGCCGACCACGGCATCCCCCGCGTCCAGCGAATCCTGACCGACAACGCCAAGAACTACGTCATCTCCCGCGACTTCGCCGCTGCAGTACCGAACACTCCAAACCGAGTGCGCATACCACGCCGTCCCAACGTAACGGCCAAGTACACCTAGAGCCAGGGCCCGAGGTCGGGCGCGTTCACGAGCGAGTGGGGGCGCCCGGTGAGGTAGGCGGCGACCTCGGGCAGCGGTCCGTCGGGAACGGTGGTGAGCCCGCGCTGCGCCTGGACGTCCGCCACGAGCTCGGTCAGGAACTCGCCGGGGAGGTCCGCGAAGGTCACGCCGGTGCCGAGGTCGACGGTGTGCAGCCAGACCTCCCGGGCCCGGAGCCAGGGGATCGCCGTGGCGGGCACCGGTTTGCCCTGCGCGGTGCGGACCTCGGCCTGCCACCGGGTGCCGGACAGGCCGTCCATCGCGGTGTCCAGCTCGCGCACCGCCTCCTCCAGCCACGCCACCAGCCGCGACGCGGGAAGCGCGGCACCCGCCTCGATGTCGGCGTCGCGTTGTTCGCGAGACGGGTACATGGGGGTGGGCTCGCCGGTCTTCGCCCAGTGCACGAGGTTCCCGAGCGCCTCCGCGTTGGCGGCGACGTGGGCCACGACGTGTTTGCGCGTCCAGCCGGGCAGGAGGCTCGGCTGCGCCATCCCCTGCTCGTCCAGGGCGGCCACCTGTGCGGTGAACAACCGGGTACCGTCCTCGACCCACTTCCGGGAACGCAGCACGGCTCCTCCCTCCGCGTCACGGTTCAGGTGCACCTACGACACCTACCGCACGAGGCGATCGCCGTCGAGCCGGGGAGACCTCAGTTGAGTGGCCGCGCCACGCCCGTGACGAGCGGGCGGACCACCGACGGCATCCCGCGCCACGCCGCCGTGTCCACGTCCAAGGTCTCGAAGCGCCGGCCGATGAGCCCGAGCGTGTCGCGGTCGCACCGGCACCCCTGGGCGAACGCGGCCCACGGCCCGGCCAGCCGTGACTGCCTGCGGGCCAGCCTGGTGTCCTCGGCCCGCACGTGCTCGCAGAACAGCAGCCTGCCGCCCGGCCGCAGCACGCGCACGAGTTCGGCGAGCACGCGGTCGACCTCGGGGACCGTGCACAGCACGAGCGTGGACACCACCGTGTCGACGCTGTGGTCGGGCACCGGCAGCGCGTCCGCAGTGGTCTGAACCACGTGCACCGACTCCCGGCCCGCCGCGCGGCGGGACAGCCTCCGGTACATCGCCGGCACCGGCTCCGTGAGCAGGACCTGATCGACCTCCCGCGGGTAGTGCCGCACGTTGAGCCCGGTCCCCGCGCCGATTTCGACCACCCTGCCCCGCGCCCCACGCAGCAGTTCCGCCCGGCGTTCGGTCATGCCCAGCCGTTCGCCGCGGTGGATGAACGGTTCGTACACGAAAGCGCCGAACCGTTCCCAGACCCCGTCCCGCGCCGCTCTCTTCTTCCCGGTCATGACGGCCAGTCCACCAGCCGGTGGCCACCACGCGCATCGCCCGTCTTCGCCATTCCGCGCATGGCCGGACCGGGCCACGGCAGCGCCTAGACTGTGCCGATGCGGGCCGGGGACCAGGTGGTGCGCTTCACTGCCGCGGGCGGCCGGAGGGTCGCGTGGGCGTGCGCCGGTTCGGGCCCGCCGCTGGTCCTCGGCGGCTGGTGGTGCGGGCACCTGGAACTGGACTGGCGCAACCCGCTGTTCCGGCGGTTCACCGAACTGTTCACCGACCGCTTCACCCTCATCCGGTACGACCGGCCCGGCACCGGCATGTCCGGGCGCACCGGCCCGCCGCCCACGAGCCTCGCCGAGGAGGTCGCGGTGCTCAGCGCCGTCGTCGACGAGGCGGGGGAGCGGGTGTCCCTGTTCGGCGGCTCGTCCGGTGGCTGCGTCGCCGCCGCCTACGCCGCCGAACACCCGGAGCGCGTGGACCGCCTCGTGTTGTACGGCAGCTACGCGCACGGCGCCGACATCGCCACCGCCGAGGCGCGGGACTCGATACTGGCGGCCGTCGCGCGGCATTGGGGCGTGGGTTCCCGCCTGCTGGCGGACGTCTTCCTGCCGGGCGGAACCGCGGCCGAGCGGGAGGAGTTCGTCCGGCTCCAGCGCGCGAGCGCGTCCCCGGAGAGCGCGGCGGCCTCGCTCGCCGCGCTGTACGGCTTCGACGTGCGCGACCGGCTGGGCACGCTCGAAACCCCGGCTCTGGTCGTGCACCGGCGTGACGACAGGGCGATCCCGTTCCGGCTCGGCCAGGACGTGGCAGCTCGCGTCGGCGGCGCCACGTTCGTCCCGCTCGACGGCGACGACCACCTGCCGTGGCGCGGGGACGTGGAGTCGGTCGTGCGCGCCGTGCGGGACTTCCTCGGCGCGGGCCCCCGCGCTCCCGCCACCGGCGGGCTGTCCGGCCGCGAGGTCGAGGTGCTGCGCCTGGTCGCCGGGGGCCTCAGCGACCGGGAGATCGCGGAGAGGCTCGGGATCAGTGCCCACACCGTCCACCGCCACGTGGCGAACATCAGGACCAAGCTCGGCCTGCCGACCCGGACCGCGATCGCGGTGCACGCGGCGCGGTCCGGGTTGATCTGAGCGGGCTACCCCGCCCGGAGCCCCAGCCGCCGCGCGTCGCGCTCAGGGCGGACGAAGAGCACCGCCAGCAGGCCGCCCACGACCGACAGCACGCCCGCCACGACCCACGCCGGCGTGTATCCCACGGCTTCGACGATGCGGCCGGTCACGTACGGCGCGAGCAGGCCGGCCGTCGTGATGAGGCCGATGCTGATCGACAGCACCGCCCCGCGCCTGCGGACCGGGCTGATCTCCGCGTTCACCGTCAGCACGATCGCGAACACGATCCCGCCGAGGCTGAACGCGAGGGTGAGCAGCGCCAGCCGCACCGCACCGCCCGCCAGCGGGAACAGCAGCATCGCCAGCCCGGCGACCCCGACCGCGACACCGCCGAGCACACCCCGGGCGAGGCGGCTGGGCACCCCGCGCCGCATCAGCCACTCCGTCACCGCGCCCTGCGCCAGGTTGAACACGGCCAGCGCCGCCCACGGCAGGATCACGAGCGTGCCCGTCGTGCTGACGCTGTAGCCGAGCCCGTTCTCCAGGTACGGCGGCACCCACGCGGTGAGCAGCGCCAGCGTCCAGTAGGCCGCGAACCCGGCGGCGAACCCGCCCAGCCACGTGCCGCTCAGCAGGATGCGGCGGTAGGGCACCGCGGGCTCGTCGGCCGGGGTGGGCGCGGCCGTGTCCACGACGGTGCCCTCCCTGCCGAGGACGGCCCACACCACGACCCACACCATGCCCACGGCGAACAGGGAGAAGAACGCCCACCTCCATCCATAGTGGACAATTACCGCGGTCAGCAGCGGCGCGCCGAGCGTCACGCCGATGGCCGAGCCCATGTTCAGGATCGCGCTGGGCAGGCTGCGTTTCTCGTTCGGGAACCACTTGGCGGCCGCGTGCATCGCCATCGGGTTCGCCGGGCCCTCGGCGGCGCCCAGCACGACCCGGCAGGCGAGCAGTACCCCGAACCCGGCGCCGCCGAGCACGGGCACCTGCGAAAGCGCCCAGACCACCGCCATCACCAGCAGCACCCACTTCGTCGCCACGCGGTTCGACACGAACCCGACCACGACGGCGGAAACGCTGAACAGGAAGTAGAAACCGCTGGAGAGCAGGCCGTACTGGCTGGGGGACAGGTGCAGATCGTGCATGATCGGTTTCGCGGCCAGCCCGAGCACGGCCTTGTCCGCGAAGTTGATCAGCATGAACGCCAGCAGCAGGAAGGTGATCAGCCAGGCGCGGCCGGCGCCCGGTGTCCCCGTGGTGGCCCGGGCCGCCGTGGACCGGGTCGCGGAAAGGTCCATGGCCCTCAGCCCTCCTCGTCGACGAGTGTGCGCGATTCCCTGGCGGCCCAGGCGTAGATGCCCTTGGCCATCGTCGACGTCGAGGCGGCTTCCAGCGCCGCGAACACCTCCGCGCGAATCGCGTGCACGTGGAGGTTCTTCGGTTCGGCGTCGGCGGCGAGCTGGGCGAAGTGCCCCGCGAGCCGGTGCTGTCCCGCGGCGAGCAGGTCCTTGGCGTGCTCCGCGAGCCGGTCGGCGCCGCCGGTCAAGGCCGCGAGCTCGCGGGAAAGGTCCTCGCGGGGGGCGGGTTTGAGGTGCGCGGGATTGCCGTCGTACCAGCCGCCGTAGAGCCGCCAGACGTTGCGCACCACGAACTCCGGCTCGTCGTAGGACGGTTTCAGGTACGGCTTGGCCAGCAGCTCGGCCGGGGCCGTGACACCGTGGATCACCTCGTCGAGGGTCGCTCCCGCGTTCATCGCTTCGAGGGTCTGGTCGTGCAGCGTCTCCAGGAACTCCGCGGTGTCGGTGAGCGCCGCTCGCACCCGGTCCGCGCCGACGACCGGGACGCCGTGGCCGGGCAGCAGGAGCTCCGCGCCGAGGCTCGCCATCCACCGCAGGTTCCGCGCCCACTCGCCCGCGTAGCGCTGGACCTTCTGCGGGTTGCCGGGGTTGGGCGAGGCCCAGATGAAGAAGTCGCCGCAGCACAGGATCCGGCGCTCGGGCAGCCAGGCGATCGTCGCGTCGTCGGTCTCGCCGCGTCCGTGCCGCAGGTGCACGTCCAGCTCGCCGACGCGCACCGTCGTCGTGTCGCGGTACGTCACGTCGGGGTAGCGGTGGTTTTCCGGCCAGCGCACGGGAACCTGGAACTGGCGTTCGTTGATCACGGTGTTGTAGCCCGCGGTGGCGGCGTACCGGCGGAACCGCGCGGGCAGGTTCTCGTGTGCGATCACCGTGGGCCGCCTGCCGCCCTCGGCGTCGAACGGGACGACGCCGCGCGTGTGGTCGAGGTGCCCGTGCGAGTAGACAGCGGTGTGCAGGGGCGCGTCGGTGCGGGCGCGGGTGGCGTTGAACAGGTCTTTCGCGGTGCGTTGTTCGCCGGTGTCGAAGCAGAACAGGCCTTCTTCGGTCGGGAACAGGTAGACGTTGCCGAAGGCGGGCCACATCCACACGCCCTCGGCGATCTCGTGCAGGCCGTCCTTGCGCAACCGTCCAGTGTGGAAGAAGCCGGGGTCGGCCTCACCGCGCCAGACGCGGTCGGCGTAGTCCAGGAGTTCGGTCACGGCTGTCCTTTCGAGTAGGTGATCAAGGCGTCCACGGCGACCAGCTCGTCGCCGGTGAGGCACAACGGGTTCACGTCGATCTCGGCGATGTCCGGTTCCGCGGTGAGCAGGTGCACGACCGCGGCGAGCGCCGACCGGGCGGCCGGGGCGGGCACCCCGAGGACGGACTCCGCCCAGGTGGCGAGCTCCGCGAGCTGGTCGTCGTCCGCGGGCAGCAGCAGGGCACGCCGGGGCGCGGCGGGATCTTCGGCGCGGTCACCGCCCTCGCCGAGCAGGAGCGCCGTGCCGTAGACCGGGTCGCGCACGGCGCCGAGCGCGACCTCACGGGTGTGGGCCAGTAGGGGTTGTGCGACGAGCATCCGCCGCGGGTCCGCGGACACCTCCGCCAGCCGTTCCGCCAGCGTGGCGGCGGCCGTGGGCAGTTCACCCGCGGTCACCCCGATCCGCACCAGCCCGTGGCGGGCACGGTGGGGCACGTCGTCCGCGTCACCCTTGAGCACGAACGGACCCGGCCAGTCCCGCACGGCTTCGGCCAGCTCGGCGGCATTGGGGGCGGAAACCGTTGGTACGTGGGCGATCCCGGCCTCCGCGAGCACCGGCGCCGCGTGCAGTTCCGACACCACCCGCTGCCGCGAATCCCCACGACTCGGTGTGGGTTCGGCCGACGGGGGATCGGGCAGCAGCACCCGCAGCCGCCGCCGGAGCGCGCCGATGCTCGGCAGCACCGTTTCCGGGCTGGCCAGCCGGGCGAGCTCGCCGGGTGGCGCGCAGGCCCACACGAACCAGGCCGGGGTGGACAGCCCCGCGGTGATCCCGGCGAGCGTGCGGTAGGTGTCGAGGAAGCGGTCTCCGAAGGTCAGGTACAGCACGATGCCGTCGACGTCCGGGGCCGCGTCGAGCACGCCGAGCAGGCCGGTGATCCGGTCGAGCGCCCGGTCGAAGTTCCCGCCGAGGTCCACGGGATTGGCGTCGGTGGCCCCGATCCCACCGATCTCCGCGAGCCGCGCCCGGGTCTGCTCGCCGAGCGGTGGGACACGGGCGCCCAGTGAGGTCAGCACGTCGGCCAGCACCCCGCCCGCCCCGCCCGACATCGTCAGCACCGCCAGCCGGGGCGCGGGCGGCAGCGTGACGCGCTTGCGGGCACACAGGACCGCGTCGACGACCTGCTCGTCGTCGGTGACGAGGTGGATGCCCTCCTGACGGCACAGCGACGCGAGGAGCAGGTGGTCCCCGGCGACCGCCGCGGTGTGGGACAGCGCGGCCCGCCTGCCCGCGGCGCTGCGCCCGACGCTCAGCGCCACGATGGCCTTGCCCGCCCGCCGCGCCCGGCGCCCCAGTTCACGCAGGCCGGCGGCGTCCCGCACGCCTTCGAGGTAGAGCACCAGCACGCCGGTCTCCGGCTGGTCCAGCAGGTAGGCGCCGAGTTCGGTGGCGGACAGGCACGTCTCGTTGCCGGCGCTCGCGTAGTAGGAGTAGCCCACGCCCGCCTGTTCCAGCAGGTCGGCGAGCACGAAGCCCATCGCTCCGCTCTGCGTCACGATCGCGACGGGACCGGGGTCGGCGCGCTCGCGGTCCAGGAAGCGCGTGGTGGACAGCTGCACCGAGGCGGGGCGGCTCACGATGCCAAGGCAGTTCGGCCCGAGCACCGGCATCGACCCGGCGGCGGTCCGCAGCTCTTCCTCCAGGTCCCGGTTGCCACCCTCGGCGAAGCCCGCGGCGTACACGATCGCCGCGCCTGCCCCGATTTCCCTGGCCTCGCGCAGGAGATCCGGCACCGTGGCGGCGGGCGTCGCGAGCACCACCAGGTCCGGGGCGTGGCCGATCTCGGCCAGCAAGCGCACGACCCGCGCGCCCGGCAACGTCAGCTCACCCCGGGCCACGGCGACCACCTCCCCGCCGTAGCCCCCTTCGAGCAGCCGCCGCACGGTCATACGCCCCCACGACGCCGCGTCCGTGGCGGAGACCCCCACCACCGCGATCGACTTCGGCCGGAAGATGGCTTCCAACGAAAACTCCTTTGTGATCGCCGTCATGGACACTGTTCCAACTGTCGCCGCTGGTGATCCGTCCGCGGAAGCGCTCTTCGTCCACGGTTCCGGCTATGCTGCTGTGACATGTCACAAGCACCCTGGGATCGGCTGGAGCGGCGGACACAGGCTGTGGCCGAGCGTGCCGTGCACGCGTACGCGGCGGCTTCACCGCACTACGGCGGAGTGGTTCCGGAGCACCTCGAACTGAACATGGCGCACACCTGCCGGGAGATCGTGCGGCTGTACGTGCGCCTGGTGCGCGAGCGGCGTGACCCGCGTGAGGACGAGCTGCGGCTGTTCGCTGAACGGGGTGCCGATCGGGGTGCGGAACGGTTGCCGGTGGCGGAGCTGCTGCAGGCGTATTTCTTCATCGCGGAGGCGATCTGGGCGGAGTTGTCCGATGTGTCCGCGGACCTGCCGGCCGAGGCGGCGGGGACGTTGTTCCGGTGCATCCACCGGGTGGCGCACGCGGGCGTCCAGGCGCACCAGGAGGAAACCGAAGCCGCCCACGGCGAAGAACGCGAGGCGATGCGGGACGTCGTGCGCGCCCTCGTCGCCGGTGAACCAGCGGCGGAACTGGCCGCGCGCTTCGAGATCCGGCTCGCGGACGCCTACGGGATCCTCGCGCTACGGCTCGCCGCACACCCCACGGAAGCCGTCGAGGACACGGTCGGCAGGCGGCTCGCCGGACACCGCAAGGTCCACCGGCTGATCCAGCACCTGCGCCGGGAACTACCGGACGCGCTGGCCGCACTCGACCCCGGTGGCGGTCTGGTCCTGGCACCGTCCACATCGGACCCAGCGGCGATCCGTGCGGTACTGCCGAAACTCCAGCGCGCCACGGGGATCGCGATCACCGCAGGTTACGCGTACGCCCCCACGGTGGCCGACATTCCCACGGCAGCGAACCAGGCGAGAAAGTTGTTGGAGCTGACACGCGAACCGGGCGAGGTCGCAGTGTTGGAGGACCGCCTCTTCGAATACCAGATCGCCCACGACAGCGAAGCGCGCCCACGCCTGGCGTCGATCGCGGCCCGGCTGCGCGAAGAACCGGAACTGCTGACGACGATCACCACCTACTTCGCGACGGATTTCCACCGCCGGGAAACCGCAAGGCGCCTGCACGTCCACCCCAACACGGTGGACAACCGCCTGTCGAGGATCACAACGCTCACCGGCGCCAACCCCCGCACAGCACAAGGCTTGCTGGTCCTAGCCGCCGCACTGAGCCCGGCAACAGCAGCCACCACCCACCTACAGGACACCCGGCAACGCAACGAAAGCGGCCCCACCGCCCACCCCCGCCCCGATCCCCAGCTGCCTTAGCGCTCAAGGATCGGGGCGGGGGTGGGGCCGCTCGGCAGGGCGGTCACGCCCGGGGACCCGGGCACTCAGGCGAGCAGCGAAAAAAGATCACCCAACTCCCGTCGCACCAGGCAGGTGCCCGGTCAGCCGTTCCCAGTTCCCCGCGCCGATGGCTGCCTTCTCCTCGTCGGTGAACGGGGCGTTGTCCAGGAAGGAGCGGGCGACGCCGCCGCTGGTGTCGAGGTACGGGAAGCCCGCGGGCCGGGTGCCGAAGGTGTACGGGTAGTCGGTCGAGTACAGCATGCGGTCGGTGCCGACGACCTCCGCCGTCCACCGGAGGTAGCGTTCGCTGACCGTGCCGCTGCCGGCGATCCAGAAGTTCTGCCGGAAGTAGTCGATCAGCGGCTGCCGCAGCCCGGCCATCTCCTGCAGGTACCCGACGTGGTCGAGGTAGAACAGGACGACCTCGCCCCAGTGCCCGGCGATCACCTGCAGCCCGGGATGGCGGTCGAACACCCCGGAGAAGATCATCCGCAGGTACTGCACGCCGAGGTCGTAGTACCAGCCGAGGCCCGCGGTCGCCAGCGCCGGGCCGATCGCGCCGGGCAGCCCCGAGTAGTACGCCTGCTGCACCGCCGGCAGCGGGGTCTGCGGGTGGAAGTGCAACGGGACGCGCAGTCGTTCGGCCGTCGCGTACAGGTCGTCGAACTCCGGGGCGTCGGCGAGCTTGTCGCCGGTGCGGCCGTTGACCATCGCACCGCGGAAGCCGAGCTGGGTGACCGCCCGCTCCAGCTCCGCCGCGGCGTCCTCGGGCGAGGGGGTCGGGAGGGTCGCGAACGCCTGGTACCGCTCCGGGTGGGCGGCGACGATCTCGGCCATGGCGTCGTTCGCTTCGCGGGCCACGGGCACCGCGTCGGCGGGCGGCAGGTTCTGCACCCCGGGGGAGGTCACCGACAGCACCGCGACGTCGATGCCCTGCTCGTCCATGTCCGCGAGCCGCTGCTCGCCGACGTCACGCAGCCGCCGCATCACCGGGTGGTCGTGCGGGTACGGTCCGCCGCCCGTGACACCCGCCTTCTGCCACGCTTCGCTGACGACGGGGAGGACCAGGTGCTCTTCGAGCCCCACGATGCGTATCTTGCCGGACATTGCCGCCTCTTCCTGCTGTTTCCAGTGATAACAAGACGATGATATCAGTGAAAACAGGGAGGCTGCCGACTCACCGCGGTCCGGGGCGCAGCCGCAGGTTCTGCATACCGCCGTCGACCGCGAGGGCGGTACCGGTGGTGGCGCCCGCCGCCGGGCTCGCCAGGTAGCAGATGGCGGCGGCGACCTCCTCGGCCGTGACGAGCCTGCCCGTCGGCTGCCGCGCTTCGAGCGCCGCCCGCTCCGCTTCGGGATCGGCCGCGGCGTCGAGGAGCCTGCCGACCCACGGGGTGTCGACGGTGCCGGGGTTGACGCAGTTGACGCGGACGCCCTCGGGCAGGTGGTCGGCGGCCATCGCGCGGGTCAGCGCGAGCACCGCACCCTTGCTGGCCGAGTACAGCGCGCGCTGGGGCAGGCCCGCGGTGGCCGCGACCGAGCACGTGTTGACGATCGCGACAGTGCGCCCGGCCGCGGCGGCCGTCCTGCGCAGCAGGGGCAGTGCGGCGGCGCTGACCCGCGCGATGCCGGTGACGTTGACGTCGAACACGCGCTGCCACTCGGTCTCGTCGTTGTCCTCGACCGTGCCCTGCGCGCCGATCCCGGCGTTGTTCACCAGCACGTCGAGCCGCCCGTGCCGCTGCTCGATCCCCTCGACCGCGGCCCGCACCGAGGCGGTGTCCGTGACGTCGCAGGTGTAACCGTCCAAACCGGACTCGAGCCCGTCCACCGTCCGGTCGAGCACCGCGACCGCCGCCCCGCGCCGCGCGAGTTCCCTGGCCGTCGCGAGCCCGATCCCCGACGCGCCACCCGTCACGGCCGCCACCAGTCCGTCGAATTCCATGTCCGTCCTCATTTCTCTGGGAAGTTCAGCGGTGACCCGCCGCCACTTCGGCGGCGGTGCGGACGAACGCGGCGAGCGCGCGGTCCCGGCGGTCTTCGGGCCAGGCGGCGAGCAGGGTCGTGTGCCCACCCTCCACGGGCACGGTGACCAGCTCGCCGCCGAGGCGGACGGCGACCGATTCCGGGAGGACGGCGATCATGCGTCCCAGCGCGATCAGCTCGGCCACCTGCCCGGTGTCGGTGATGACCGGGCCGGTGCCCGGGGACTCCTCGCTCCAGCGCGGGAGGACCTCGCCCGCCAGGTCCGCCGTCCGGACGCGGGCCCGCCCCGCGAGCCGGTGGGTGCGGGGGAGCACCACGAGTTCCCGCTCGGTGAGCAGCTCCTCCGTGGCGAGGCCGGACAGGTCGGGCTGGGGCAGGCGCAGCAGCGCGAGGTCCGCGGTGCCGTCGCGCAGCAGGGCCGTCTGCTCGCCGAGGCCGCAGACCAGCACCTCGACGTCGACCGCGTCGGGGTGCCCGGCGAACCGGGCGAGGACGGGTTCGAGCAGGCCCGCGTCACCACCCGGCTTCATCGCGACCACGAGTTGTGGCCGCGCGCCCGCGCGGCGGGTGAGCCGTTCGGCCACCGCGAGCGTGGCCAGCGCCTTGCGGCCCTCGCGCAGCAGGACGTCCCCGGCGGCGGTCGGCGTGACCTGGCGGCTCGTGCGGTCCAGGAGCCGGACGCCGAGCCGGCGTTCCAGGCGCTGGATCGCACGGGACAGCGGGGGCTGGGCGATGCCCAGCCGGGCGGCGGCACGGCTGAAGTTGCGTTCCTCGGCGACGGCCACGAAGTAGGCCAGCTCCCGCGAGTCCATACCTCCAGGGTATAGGTACGGGTCCCGATCGATCTTGGCTCCGGTGCCCGGCAGCTGGTGGGCTGGCGGCATGACAGACGAGATCGCTTTGGTCACCGGGGCCAGCAAGGGGATCGGCTACGCCATCGCGGCAGGGCTCGCCGACCGGGGCATGACGGTGCTGATCGGCTCACGCGACGCCAGGCAGCGCGACGCGGCGGTGCGGCAACTGGGGTCAGCACAGGGCATCGAGCTGGACGTCACGGATCCCGCCACTCTCGCCGCCGCGGCCAAGACCATCGCCGAGCGGTACGGACGGCTGGACGTCCTGGTCAACAACGCCGGGATCACGGGGAACGAGCGGCAGATCCCCGGCAGCGGTGATGCCGCCGCCGAAGTCCGCCGGGTGTTCGAGGTCAACGTCCTCGGCGTCGTCGCGGTGACCGAGGCGATGCTGCCGCTGGTGCGCCGCTCGCCCGCCGGGCGGGTGGTGAACGTGTCCGGCCGGGCGGGCTCGCTGACCGCGATGGCCGCGCCGGACGGGGAGCTGGCCGACCTGCCGCCCCTGCTGGGCTACCCGGCGAGCAAGGCCGCGCTCAACGCGATCACCCTGCAGTACGCGAAACACCTGCGAGGGGACGGCATCCTCGTCAACGCCGTCTGCCCCGGCCCCACCGCGACCGAGGGCAACGGCTTCACCGGCGAGCGCACCCCGGAGCAGGCGGCGGTGGTCGCCGTGCGGATGGCCACGCTCGGCGACGACGGTCCGACCGGCACCTTCACCAGCGAGGAGGGGCCCATCGCCTGGTGAACGCTCAACCTTTCCCGATGCCCACTCGTAGTAGGCGCCGTGAAAGGGAGAACTCTCTGGGTTTCGACGGCCCTCCTCGCGTTCGCCGCGGGCTGCGCCCCGGCCGCGGGATCGGCGCCGGTGGTCACTTCGACGACCGCGGCTCCGGTGTCCACCACGCCGCCACCACCGGTGACCAGCACGCCGGAAGCGCCTCCGCCGTGCGGTCCCGGCGTCGCGGCCTGTGTGAGCCTGTCGCGGAAGAAGGCGTGGCTGCTGCGGGACGGGGCGGTGGTGCTGGGGCCCGTGCAGGCCGAGCCGGGCGGCCCGAAGAGCCCGACGCCGGTGGGGTCGTTTCGGGTCGAGTGGAAGGACCGCGAGCACTACAGCAGCGAGTACAACCACGAGCCGATGCCGAACTCGGTGTTCTTCGCGGCGGGCGGGATCGCCTTCCACGCGGGCAGCCTGGAGCGGTCGTCACACGGGTGCGTGCACCTGTCCGACGCCGACTCCGCCGCCTTCTTCGACGCGCTGGGGGTGCACGCGAGGGTGCAGGTCGTCGCCTGAACCCGGTCACAGCAGGGCCATCGACTCCCACATGGCCATGGCGAGGCCGAGACCGCGGACGTCGGCCAGCCCGCCCGCCATGCGGTTCGGGGTGTAGGCGAACGTGACCCCGGCGTCGAGGTCCACGATGGCGAGCGAGCCACCGAGACCGCCCCAGTACAGGGTGTTCGGGTTGGGCATCAGGCCGCCGGAGACGGCGAACCCGAGCCCGAAGCGCAGGTCGAGGCCGAGGACGAGGTCCCGGCCCTCGACCTGGACCTCGAGCGCCCGGCGGGCGCCCGCCTCGGACAGCAGGCCCCGCCCGCCGCTCGCCAGGACGGCGAGCACGTCGGCGACCGAGCGGGCGTTGCCGGTGCCGCCCGCGGCGGGGATCTCGGCGCCGCGCCACGCCCTGCTGCCGGTGACCGCCACGTCGAACGGCGGGTTGCCGGACGCGTTGGCCTGCAACGGTGTCGGTTCGGCGAACAGCGGGGTGTCCTTGTCCGGGGGGATCATCTCGGCCACGCGGTCGTCCTCGGCCGCGGGCAGTCCGATGTGGAAGTCGGCGCCGAGCGGCGTGGCGCCCTCCTCGCGGAAGAACGTCCCCGGGGTTCGGCCGGTGACCCGGCGCACCACCTCGCCCACGAGGTAGCCGTGCGTGAGGACGTGGTACCCGCTCGCCGTGCTGGGAGGCCAGAACGGTGCCTGCGCGGCCAGCAGACCCGTCGCCTTCTCCCAGTCGTACAGATCTGTCACCGAGATCGGCCGCTCCCAGCCCGACAGCCCGGACGAGTGGCTCAGCAGGTGCGCGACGGTGACGCCGTCCTTGCCGTTCGCCGCGAACTCCGGCCAGTAGCGCGAAACCGGCGCGTGCAGGTCGATCTCCCCGTGATCGGCGAGCAGCAGTGCGGTCAGCGCCATGACGGTCTTGGTGACCGAGTAGACGTTGACGATCGTGTCCCGCCGCCACGGCCGGGTCCGCGCCGCGTCGGCGAACCCGCCCCACAGGTCGACGACCGTCCGGCCGCCGACGTTCACGCACACCGAGGCACCCAGCTCGGCGCCGCTGGCGAGGTTCTCCTCGAACACCGCGCGCACCGGGGCGAACCGCTCGTCCGCGAAGCCCTGCACGGCACGGAGTATCCGGCCGCGGACCTCGGCGGCGCCACTGGTTATCCGGGCTGCCGGAGCCACCCCGTGTCCCACATCGTGGGTTTTGTCGGTACCCCCGGCTAAGGTCGTGGGCGATCGATCTTGGAGCAGGGGAGTGTGGGGAACGTGGGCTGGAGCCGGAACATCGGAGCGGTCGCGCTGGCGCTGGCGGCCGCTGCCGGGATAGCGGCGTGCGGGGGCGGCGGGGGCACGCAGTCGTCGGCGGAGAGCAAGGGTGGCGCGCCGGTCGTCGTCGCGTCGTTCAACTTCACCGACAGCCAGGTGCTGGCGGAGGTGTACGCGGGTGCGCTGGAGGCGAAGGGCTACCCGGTCACGCGCAAGCTGAACCTGGGCTCGCGTGAGCTGATCTACCCGTCGCTGAAGTCGGGTGAGCTGCAGTTCGTGCCGGAGTACCAGGGCGCGGCGATCACCACCGGTTTCGGCCAGGTCGCGGCGAAGGACGCCGAGGGCCAGCACCAGCAGCTGGCGAAGCTGTTCGAGCCCGAGGGCATCGGGCTGCTGAACTACGCGCCCGCCGAGGACAAGGACGTGTTCCTCGTGAAGGCCGATCTCGCGAAGTCGCAGGGGATCGCCACGATCAGCGACCTGAAGAAGCTGGACAAGGTGGTGCTCGCCGGCGGGCCCGAGTGCGAGAAGCGGCTGCCGTGCTTCCGCGGGTTCAAGGAGGTCTACCAGCTGACGAACGCGACCTTCCAGACGGTGCAGGAGATCGGGCCGCGCGTGCGCCAGCTCGACTCGGGCGCGGCGACGGTCATCCCGGTCACGTCGGTGAGCCCGGTCGTCGACGACCCGAAGTACGTGGTGCTCAAGGACGACCTCGGCATCGAGCCCGCGCAGAACGTGGTGCCCGCGGTGAGCAGGAAGGTGCTCGACGAGCGCGGCGCGGACTTCGCGAACGTGGTCAACGCGGTGAGCGCGAAGCTGACGACGGACGAGTTGCGGCAGCTGAACTCCCGGGTGGACTCCGACGGGGAGCCCGCGGCGGACGTGGCGAAGGACTGGCTGTCGAAGCAGGGCCTGGCCTGATGGCGGACCTGCACTTCACGGCTTTCGTCTGGCCCAACGGGTACCACGAATCGGCGTGGCGGGTCGTCGAGGACGACGTGCGTGGCGTGCTCGGGCTGCCGTACTACGCGGAGATCGCGCGGACGGCGGAACGCGGCCTGATGGACGCCGTGTTCCTGGCGGACAACATCGCGATCGCCGAGTACCGCACGACGCACCTGCCGCAGACGCAGTTCGACCCGGTCTCGGTCCTGTCGGCGCTGGCGGGCGTGACCGAGCACATCGGACTGATCGGCACGGGGTCCACCACGTACAACAAGCCGTGGGAGCTGGCCCGCCGGTTCGCGACGCTGGACCACCTCAGCGGTGGCCGCGCGGGCTGGAACATCGTCACCACGGTCACCCCGCTGGCGGCGGCGAACTACGGCGAGACGGCGCACCCCGAGCACGCCGACCGGTACGAGCGGGCGCACGAGTTCGTCGAGGTGGTGACGCGGGCGTGGGACAGCTGGGAGGACGACGCCGTCGTGGGTGACCGCGAGGGCGGGGTCTGGGCGGATCGCGGCAAGCTGCACGCGCCGCGGTTCCACGGCCGGTTCTACGACGTGGAAGGGATCCTGCCGTTCCCGCGCTCGCCGCAGGGGTGGCCGGTGCTGGTGCAGGCGGGGCAGTCGGCGGCGGGCATCGGGCTGGCGGCGCGGTACGCCGAGCTGGTGTTCTCGGGCCCGCCTTCGCTGGAGGCCGCGGTCGCGTTCCGGGCGGACCTGCACGCGAAGGCGGCGGCCGCGGGCCGGGACCCGGAGCACGTGCTCGTCCTCCCGGCGCTGATGATCACGCTGGGCGGCACGGAGGCCGAGGCGCGGGCGAAGGCGCGGCGGCTGGAGGAACTGGCGAGCCCGGAGTTCCGCTGGCAGAACGTGCTCTACACGGCGGGCCTGGACCCGGACGCGTTCGACCCGGACGTCCCGTTGCCGGCGGAGCTGTGGACGGGGAAGTCCGCGCCCTCCAGCCGGGCGGAGCAGCTGTACGCGGCCGCCCGCGCCAGGCCCGGTGCGTCACTGCGGGAACTGGCGGGCGAGCTCAAGAGCGGCGCGGGCCAGTACCACTTCGTCGGCACGCCGGAGCAGCTCGCCGACCACGTCCTGGAGTGGCAGGACGCGGGTGCCGTCGACGGGTTCACCATCATGGGCTCGACGCTGCCGTACGAACTGACGGCGTTCGTCGACCACGTCGTGCCCATCCTGCAACGCAAGGGCCGCTTCCGGAGCGAGTACACCGGCGCCACCCTTCGGGAGCACCTCGCCCTGCCGAGGCCGTCCGGTGGCGGTGCGGGGTAGTTCCCGCGCTGGGGTCTCGGACGGGTAGAAGCGGGCGCAGGCCCAGCCTTCGGCCAGGCCGGTGATCCCCAGTTCGGTGCAGGTGTCGCGCCAGGCATGCGAGCGGTAGGCCGACCCGTTGTTGGAGAGCACGCGTTCGACGGTGACGCCCAGATCGGCGAACCAGGCCACCGCCCGGCGCAGGACGGCGGTGGCGGTGGTTTCGTCGGTGTGGATTTCGGCGTGGGCGACGCGGGAGTGGTCATCGATGACGGTGTGGACGAACGCGGTGCCGGTGCGGGGCTTGTAGTCGGCGCCGCGGGGCGCAGCGGTTCGCCGGTGACCCGGTCGATGTGGGTGAGCCCGGACGACCGCCCGCACCACTGGGCCGCGGGTGCGGACCGGGCTGTGGTGCGGGCGGCTGCTGCGATCAGCCATCCCGGCCACACCTTCGGCGCGGTAGCGCTCGGCCCACTTCGCGGCCGTCCGTGACCACGAACATTTTCGCCGCTTCGGCATAGGTCCAGCGATGGTCGACGATCAGGCGTGCGAGTCGCAGCCGGGTGCGTGGGGTCGGGGTGGGACACGAAGGCCTCCGGCGGGTGATGTGGTTCCTGGACAGCTCCACTTCACAACCGGAGGCCTTCACCTGTCAGCACGACAGGCCACCTGTGGTCACCTCAACCCGGGACAACGTCCCTGGCCACCACATCGGCCGACCTGGGCTACGAAGGTGATCCCCTCCGGAAAGCCGGCCTGCGCCGCGTGATCGCCGCCCCGAGGTTGTCGAGTTCCTGCTCGCGGTGGGCGTGGTGCTGTCGCGTCCAGTTGTCGTCGTGGAGCGGGGCGAGCGTCATGACCAGCCGCGTCTGGTCACCGTCCGGCTCGAGGTCGATCGTGGTCAGGTGGTCGTAAGGTTCCTGGCCGGGCACGAAGTCGATCGGCGACAGATAAGCCAGGCGTTTCGGCGGCGTGACCTCGGTGAACGTCTTGTGCAACGCCGTCGTGAGCGGCTGGCCGACGTTCTTCATGAACGCGATCTGCTCCGGCGCGGTCGCGGTCATCGTGTAGTGGACCTGACCGCCGGGCACGAGTTCAATCTCGGTCACGCGGGTCGTGAAGCCGTCGGGCGCCCACCATTCGGCGAGGCCGCTCGCGGTGGTCAGCAACTCCCAGACGAGTTCGGGCGAAGCGTCGTACGTGCGCTCGATCCGCGCGGGCTCCGTGGTCATCGGTCAGCTCCAGCGGCTGAGCTCGCCGTGCGGGAAGGCGGCGAACGCGCCGCTTTCCGCGCCTGCCTTGAGGCTGCTCAGGTACGACCCCCAGTTCGTGCTGCAGCCGCTCATGAACTCGCTCGCCTCCGCCCACCCGGCGTGTGTGAACAGCAGCGTCGTGCCCCCGTCGCCCCAGGGGCGGAGGGTGAACTCGATCCGGGTGCCGACCCAGCTGCCGGGCCCTTCGGTGACCCGCCACACGACCTCGTCCGGGGTGTCGGCCAGGACTTCCATCTTGGCGGCCGGTTTGTCGGCGTCGCCGAAGTAGATGGCGAAGCTGGAGCCGACCGCGTGTTCACCGGCGAGCGGGCGCCCGGTCCACCAGCAGGCGATGCCGTCGGTGCTCGCGATGAGGTCGTGCACCCGCTGCGGCGGGGCGTCGATGCTGAAGCGGTGCAGGATGTCGGGCATTTGCGTTCCCTTCGTCGAGACGATCCGCACCAGTGACGAACGGCCGGCCGCCGGACGGACACCCTCGACAGAAAAAATCCGTTGTCCGTCTGAGCCGGTGCCGTTCGTCTGATACTGGACACACCCAGCACAGGGAGGACCCATGCAGTACGCGCTGTTGGCCTACAGCCAGCCAGAAGACACCGGCGACCGGGCCGAGCGCCCGATCCCCGGCGGCCTCGCGCCCCTGCTCGACGGGCCGGACGTCACCGGCTGGGCCCGGCTCCACGCCGACGGTTCCGCCACGACGCTCCGCAACGACGACGGCCGGACGCTGTTCACAGACGGGCCGTTCATCGACAGCAAGGAGTACCTCTCCGGCCTGATCCTGATCGAGGCCGGCGACCTCGACCGCGCCCTCGCCATCGCCGAAGAGATGCTCCACACGACCAGGCCCGGCACCGCCATCGAGGTGCGGCCCGTCCTCGCGGGGCACTTCCGTGGCGCTTGACGCCGTCTTCCGCGAACACTGGGGCCGCGTGCTGGCCACGCTGACCGGCGTCCTCGGCGACCTCGAACTCGCCGAGGACGCGGCCGCCGACGCGTTCGCCGTCGCCGCCGAACGCTGGCCCCGCGACGGCGAACCGGCCAACCCCAGGGGCTGGCTGGTGACGACCGCGCGCAACCGCGCCATCGACCAGCTGCGCCGCCGCCAGGTCCTGGCCGACAAGACGAAACTGCTTGCCCGCGAACTCGGCACCGTCTCGCCGGAGGCCCCGGTGGACGACGCCGCCATCCCGGACGAGCGGCTCGAACTGATCTTCACCTGCTGCCACCCCGCGCTCGCTCCCGAAGCGCAGGTCGCGCTCACCCTCCGCACCCTCGGCGGCCTGTCCACGGACGAGATCGCGCTCGCCTTCCTGGTTCCGTTCGAGACCATGAGCAAGCGCCTGACCAGGGCGAAACGCAAGATCCGGGACGCGGGCATCCCGTTCGCCGTGCCGCCAGCCCACCAGCTGCCCGAGCGGCTGGCGGCCGTCCTCGCCGTGGTCTACCTGGTCTTCAACCAGGGCTGGGGCGGCGGCCGCGTCGACCTCGCGCGGGAGGCGATCCACCTCGGCCGGGCGCTGGCCGGCCTGATGCCCGACGAACCCGAGGTGCTCGCGCTGCTGGCGCTGATGCTGCTGCACGACGCCCGCAGAACGGCTCGCCTGCGTGACGGCGAGGTCGTCCCCCTCGACGAGCAGGACCGCACCCTGTGGGACACCGGACAGCTCGACGAGGGCCGCGCGCTGCTGCGGCGCGCCATGGCGCACGGGCGGAGCGGGCCGTACCTCGTGCAGGCCGCGATCGCGGACCTGCACCTGCGAGAACCCCGTGACTGGCAGCAGATCGCCGCGCTCTACGAGGCGCTCGCCAGGCAGACGCGATCGTCCATTGTGGAGATGAACCGCGCCGTCGCCGTCGCCGAGATCGACGGCCCCGACGCCGGCCTGGCCCTCCTCGACCGGCTCGATCTCGACCACTACCGCTACTTCCACTCCACCCGGGCCGAACTCCTGCGCCGGGCGGGCCGGGACGCCGATGCGCAGCAGGCCTACCAGCGGGCGCTCGACCTCGCGCAAACCGAGCCGGAGCAACGCTTCCTCGCCCGCCGGCTCGCCGAGATCCAGGCGCGGCGCCCCGGGTGATGGAGTCCGGTCAGTGGGCCAGGAGCGCGGCCGCGGGCACACTGGTGAGCCACGCCCACCCGGCGAGCGCCACGCCGTGCGCCACCCGCCAAGGCACGGGCGCCGTCCGCACGACGCGGCTGACCAGGACCACTTCGCACACCCAGCGAGCGCCCCAGAACACGGTCTGCGCGGCGAGCACGGTCCTGGCCAGCAGCCCGGGTGCGAGCAGTTCGTCGGCGGGCCACAGCAGCACCCCGAGCACGACGCAGGTGAGCCCGGTGAACCCGGTGTGCAGCCCGACGACGAGCCGGGACAGCGGCCTCATCGCGAGCAGGTCCGCGGGCCAGCCGAGCAGCCGCGGCAAGACCAGGTGCGCCACCCCGAGCGCGATCGCCACCGACCCGGCGAGCCGCAACTGCACCGGCAGGGCCAGCAGCGCGGTCACGACGTGGCTCCGGCCGGCAGCTCCCTCGCCTCGAACGCCGTCGCGGACACCAGCGGCGTCCGCCGAAGGCGTGCGACCGGGCGCAAACCGGCCCGCGCCGCGACACGGTTCCACTCCCGGCGCGGGTAGAAGTGCCACGCGCCAGGGCCGAAAGCGAGCACGTTCGGCAGGTCGCGGTGGTGCTCCACCAGCACCAGCCTGCCGCCGGGCCGCAGCACGCGCCGCGCTTCCGCGAACAACGCCTCCCGTCCGGCGGGGGTCCGCAACTCGTGCGCGGCGAGCACCGCCAGCACGAGATCGGCCGACGCGGTCCCGACGGGCAAGGCGTGCGCGCGAGCCTGCAGGGCACGGGCGGGAAAGCGTTTGCGCGCTCGGCGGATGGATGCCTCCACGGGCGCATCCGGGTCGAGGACGTCCAGGGTCACGCCCACCGAACCCGGCAGCACGGCGGGGAGGGTGGGGGACACCTCGTCGAACCCCGCCGTGATCAGCACATGGCGCCGGACCCGGGCGGGCAGCACCGGGCGCAACCAGCTCCACCTGTACAGACCGGAGAGGTCGTAGACCCACCAGGACGCGGCGAGGCTCGCGAACGTGAACCACGCCGCCGCACCCGAGCCCCACCGGACCGGCCGGCGCAACGGCGCGGGAACCGGGAGGAACCCCGCCACGGCGACCGCCGCACCGCCGAGCACCTTGGGCCAGTTGAACGCGAGGACCTGGGCGACGCCTCGGACGGTCACCGCAGCTCACCCCGGTGCCAGCCGTAGTCCACATCGGACACGTGAAAGGCGTTGGCCAGCTGTGGTTGCACACCTGCGAACGGGCCGTGCCGGAGGAAGGACACCTCCGCCGAGGTGACCGCGACCGGTGCGGGCTGCCAGTTCTGGCGGTACGCCTTCACGACGACGATCCCCTTGTCCTCTGGCGAAAACGTGTACGGCAGCGGTCCGGCGAACCTGCGCGCATCCGCCGGAGTGGCGAAAACGCCGCCCCATGAAGGAGATTCTTCGGCCAAGTCCGCGGTGACCGCCACATCCGCCGTCCCGTCGCGGGAGACCACCTTGAAGCACAGCCGGTTTCCGTCGAACGACACTCCGGCAGGGCTGTGGTGGTAGTGGTAGCCGGTCAGCACATTGGCGCCCAGCGCCAGCGCGCGGCGGTCGGTGTCGCTGCGCAGGATCCGCAGTCCGCGCAGGGTTTTTCCCGTGGGCGTCCGGAGTTTGGCCAGCACCCGGTAGCCCGCCATGACCGAGCGGAAACCGGCGTGGGCGGGCAGGAACGCGGGGCGCAGTTGCCGGAGCGACACCAGCGCCACGGCCACGAAGGCGTGTTCGGTGCCGTTCGGCGCGCGGTAGGTGTCCAGCTCCAGCGCGCGGGGGAGCAGCGGTGCGAGCAACTCCGGTTCGAACGCGTACGTCAGCACCAGCGAGTGGTCGAACCGCGTGCGCATCGGCACCGGATGCCGCCTCAGGAACCAGCTCATGACGCTCCCATTCTCCGAATTTCCACCACGCCCCACAGCATCGCCCGGTCCACGGGACCCGCGTCCTGGCGCGGCGCCGGTTCCCGGAACGAGCGGAGCACCACCACCGCGCCCGGTTTCAGCGCGTGCGCAAGGGCGCGCTCGAGCCGTGCGGCGTACGTCGCGTCCGGGCCGTCCAGGATGTTGGACAGCGACACACCCTGGTACCAGCCACGCGGGACCTGCTCCAGATGCGTGGCCACGTCCGTGTGGATCAACCGTGCGTGGCGGGGTTCCGGGGCGGTGGCGAGCTCGTCGCGGCCGGTCAGCAGCCGCCAGGCCCAGGGGTTGGCGGCAGGGCGATCGCGCAGGCCGCGGCGGAGCCGGTTCAGCAGGACCTGATCGAGCCGGGGCGGGATCGACCGGCGGAAACCCGGGCGCAGGACCAGACCCAGTGGCGCCAGCCCGCACGCCAGCAGGCCCCGCAGGCGTTTCGACGCGAGCAGTGGCGTCAAGTCGCCTTGCCGCAACGCTTCCGCCACGTTGTGCGGCCGCCACCGCGGGTCGAGGCCTCGCAGCACGGCGCGTCCTGCTGCGAGCAGCCGTTCGGCGCTGCCGGTGACGGCGGGGGCACCGGCGAGGCGCGCGCGGCCGTAGTCGAGCTGCACCGGGTTGATGTCCACCCCGGTCACGTCGAACCCGGCCCCGGCGAGCGCGGACACCGTCTCACCCGCCGCGGCGATCGCGAGCACGCGGCCGCCCGGGGGAAACGCTTCCAGCTCCACGCGCGGGTCCTCGTAACCCCAGCCGAACAGGATCTTCGGATGGCGGCCGGGCAGCAGGCGCCCGGCGGTCCAGGGGTTCACGCCGGTCTCCTCGTGGCTCCGGGCGAGCAGCACCTTCGGTCGGCGGCGGGGTAGCAGGCGCCCGGCTGTCCAGGGGTTCACGCGTGTCTCCTCGTCGCGACGAGCCACGCCAGCACGAGCAGGACCACGTTGTGCAGCACCAGGTTGAGCGGCTCGGCGATCTGCCCGCCGCCGAACAGCAAGCCGCCGCCGTTGAACGCGGCCAGCAAGGCGGTCTGCACCGCGGCGGCGGTCCTCGGCGCCCACCCGGTGAGGACCCACAGCCCGAGCCCGACCTCGGCGAGCCCGATGAGCACGAGCACGACCCCGGCGGCGGCCCCGAGCACCGGCACGGCCGCGACGATCGCGCGCTCGTCGGGCCGGGCGCCGAGCAGCTTGGCCACCAGCCCCTCGTACACCCACACCGCGGCCACCGCCCCCGGCGGCACCCACCGGACCACCCACGCCCTCACCCGCACGGACCCGACTCTAGATTCCCGCCGGAGAAGGTCGGGACGCGGCGCGCGGTGGGGCCCGCGACGGCGTCGCGGGAGGCGGTGAGGTGGCGGCCCGGCGAGGTGAGTGGGGTCCGCGACGGTGCCGCGGGAGGCGGTGAGGTGGCGGCCCGGCGAGATGGGCAGGGCCGGGCCGGGATGGCGGGTCGCTGCGGGCGGGGTTTAGGGGCTTGTGCCAGGCCACCTCGGGCTCGGACGTGGCGGAGTTTCCGTGGTGGCGGTTGCGTGGCAGTTCGGTGGGCTGGGCGGGATGGCGGGGTAGAGCGGCCCGGGGTGCAGGCCCGTGCAAAACCCCTCGGGGCGGGGGTGGCGGCTCGCCGAGGCAAGCCGAACGCCGGAAGCCCGACCCACCCCACTCAACCGCGACTCACCCGGACGCCGGAAGCCGGTACACCGACACGTGCGAGCCCGACTCCGCGGTGAACTCACCCCCGACCCAGTCCGCGTGCCTGCTTTCGAGTACCAAGCCCGCCAGCCGCGCCATGAGATCGAGTTCTGCGGGCCAGATGTAGCGGTGCGTGCTGCGGGCCAGATGCGCCTGCCCGTCCTCGTCGAAGCTGAAGTGGTGGGAGACCAGGTGCTGCTGCACCACGTCGTAGGTGTCCAGCCCGATCCGGCCCGGCTCGTTCCGCCACACCATCGCGTCGCGGCTGGGCGGGAGGGTGCGCAGCTCCGGGACCCCCAGCTCGAGCACGAACCGGCCGCCCGGCTCCAGATGGCGGGCGGCGTTGCGGAAGCAGGCGATCTGCGCCTCCTGGGTGAGCAGGTTCGAGATCGTGTTGTAGACGAGGTAGACCAGCGAGTACCGGCCCGGGGCGGTGGCGGTCGCCATGTCGCCGGTGATCACCGGGACCTCCGCCGCGCTCGCCTTCGTGCGCAGCCGCGCGATCATCGCCGGGGACAGTTCGATCCCGGTGACCGGGACCCCGCGCGCCGCCAGCGGGACGGCGACCCGGCCGGTGCCGATGGCGAACTCGAGCACCCGCCCGCCACCGGCCAGCTCGGCGAGCCGGTCCACCGCCGGCTCGACCACCTCGGGGGCGAACATCCCCGTGCCCGGCGTGTCGTAGCGGCGGGCGGTCTCCTCGTCCCAGATCTCCTGGCGCACCCGGGCCATGGTGGCCGCGAAACCCGGTCCGGTCCACCGGTTTTCGCGGCCACCGCACACTCAGGGCACCCGCACCGGGTAGTCGAGCACCACCGCGCCGCCCGTGGCGTAGTTCGGGACGTCCGCCTGCACGGCCTGGCCTTCCGGGGAGGCCATCGCGGCGCCCGCGGCCTCGGCGTCGTCGAATTCGCCTTCCCAGATGGCGAAGTAGTCGCCCGAGACGTCGAAGCTGTAACGCATCGCGCGCAGTCCCGGCAGCTTCGCGGCCAACGGGAGGTGCGTGCTTTCGTAGTACTCCTTGAACGCCGCCGCGTCGGCGGGCTCGGGGTACAACACCACGATCTTGTGCATTCCGGACCTCCTACCGGCCGTGCCGGGCCAGGAACTTCCTCGCCCGCTCGGGGGTGGCGAGGATGTCCCACTGGCGCTCGGGGAAGTTGAAGTTGTTGGTGAACTCGTCCGCGATGGCGGGGTTCTCGGCCATCGCGCCGAACAACTCCAGCAGGTGCGGCGGCGGTGGCGTCTGGATCATCAGGTTGGTCCAGTCCGAAATGGAGTGGACCCGGTCGCGCCGCCGGCGGGCGACCTTGCGGCAGAACCGTTCGTCGAAGTTCGGGTCCTCGACGATCGCGTGCCCGAGCTCCCAGGCGGAGTACGAGGCCGAGTTCGCGCCCTGCCCGATCACCGGGTCCACCACGGTGTGCACGTCGCCGACGGCGATCGTGTACCGGCCGTTGGGCAGCCGCACGTAGTCCTCGCGCACGGTCGGCACCACGGCGCCCTGCAGCAGGTCCTCGGGGCGGGTCAGCCGGAACCGGGCCGGGTCGATGCGCTCGAACACCGTCGGGTGGTGCTGCTGCGTCTTCTCCAGCACCAGCTTCTCGAACGCCGCCGGGTCCTCGTCGTAGCGGGCGTTCGCCAGCACTTCGAGATCGCCGCCCGGCACGTTCTCGAACAACAGCGCCGTGACGTGCCCTTCGAACGAGTACATCGGGATTTCCAGCAGCTCGCCGTGGCCGGGCGACACGCTCATCGTGACGCCGCGGGGTTCGGAACGCACGATGCCGTGGTAGAGCCCGACGCAGAGCTTGCGCTGCGGCGCGTCGTAGGGCGACTTGGCGGCGATGCGCGGGAACATCGCGCCCATGCTGCCCTTGCCGGTGCCGACGACGACGAGATCGTGCTTCTCCGACAGGGGGAGGATGTCCGCGGCCTGGATCGGGCGGACCTGGAACTCGCCGCCGCGCTCCTGGTAGTCCTCGAGCAGCTTCGGCAGGTAGATGCGGTAGTCGATGGCCCGCGACGGCGCCTCGAACGAGCCGGGGAAACGCAGCGGGTGCGGGCCGCCGAGGTAGTGGTGGTGGCAGAAGTAGCCGTACTCCTGCAGGTCCCAGTGCTCCACGCCGAGCGCGCGCTCCCGCAGCACGGTCGTGTTGTGGTGGGCGAC
Source organism: Amycolatopsis sacchari (assembly GCF_900114035.1). Classification (GTDB taxonomy): domain Bacteria; phylum Actinomycetota; class Actinomycetes; order Mycobacteriales; family Pseudonocardiaceae; genus Amycolatopsis_E; species Amycolatopsis_E sacchari. The sequence goes on from NZ_FORP01000005.1 coordinate 356,761, forward strand.
GCTGTTGGGCAGGCGCCCACCCGCCAGCTGCTCGGCCGACTTCTCGCTGTAGATCGTCACCGGGACGTCGTGCTGCCGCAGCAGCAGCCCCAGGTGCAACCCAGCGACGCCGGAGCCGATGATGCCGATACCCGACACGCCTGTTCCTTTCTCCTCGCCACCACGCGACGGTCCACATCGGACCGGCACGTGGTCGGAAGCCTTTTCCTGTCTCAGAGTGTCGCGGGAACGCGGGGTGCGGCGCTTGCCGCTGCGCGTACCGCCGCTTGACTCCCGGTGCACGCGCGCCGGTACTCGCTCGGCGCCATGCCGTAGGCGGCGCGGAAGGCGCGGCTGAACGTCGAGAGGTCCGGCATGCCCCACCGGCCGCCGATCTCGCTGAGCGACAGCCCGGCCAGCGCCGGGTCCTCGATGTCGCGGCGGCACCGCTCGAGCCGTCGCGCGCGGATCAGCTCGGCGACGGTGACGTCCTCGGTCTCGAACAGCTTGTGCAGGTACCGCAAGGAGATGTACTGGGCGTCCGCGACCTGCTGGGGGCACAGGCCGGGATCGTCGAGGTGCGCGTCGACGTAGGCCCTGATCTGCGCGCGCATGGTGTCCGCGCGTGCCGACGGGGGTGCCGGTGCGCCGCACCGGGTCAGCAGCGCGGCGCGCAGCAGGCCCGTCACCGACTCGGCGACACGCAGGCCCCCGGCGGGCTCGACGGCGTCGAGCTGCTCGGTGAGCGTGGCGACCACAGTGGACGCGACGCGGCCGAGCCCCTCCGAACCCGGCACGGCGACAGCGGTCACCTGTTCGCTCAGCCCGGCGGGCAGCGACAGGTCGGCGCGCGGCAGCATCAGCACCGCCAGGTGCGCTTCGCCGGGGAACGCGAGCCGGTAGGGCCGCGAGGTGTCGCAGAGCACGAAGTCGCCGGGGGAGAGCCGGGCGGTCCGCCCGCCCTGTTCCACGATGGCGCTGCCCGCCAGCTGCACCTCGATCTTGAAGTACCCGGGGTCCGAGCGGCGGATCAGCCGGGGCGTGCGTTCGACGACGCACGCGGAAGTCCGGATCTCGGAGAGGGTGGCGGTACCGACGCCGGCGGAGCGCAGCTCGCCGTGAAAGCCCTTTCCGCCGGGCTCCCGCACTGCCAGCGGCACGAAGGCGGTGGCCGTGACCTCACGCCAGAGGTCCAGCCGTTCCCGGGCGGGGCAGTCGTCGGTGGTGGTCACGAACGTCATCGTCGACTCCGTCAACCGTGGGCTCAGTACGTGAAGAAGTCCTCGTCGAGGCCCGCGTGCAGGGCCCGGTAGGAACCGGTGAAGAACACGAGCGGCTTGCCCTCGCGCTCGGCGAGGTGGCGCACGTGGCCGATGAACAGCTGGTGGTCCCCTGCCTCGTGCACGTCCACCACGTCGCAGCCGATCTCGGCGAGCGCGCCGTCGAGGAACGGCAGCCCGGCGGCCCAGCGGAACTCCGGGCGCAGGTCCGCGACCGGCCGCCCGGCGAAGTGCTGGGAGTGCATCTGCTGGTCGTCGGCCAGGACGCTGACGCCGTAGCGGCCCGTGCGCGCCAGCAGGCCCGCCATCCGCGACCGCGTCGCGAGCGAGACCAGGACCAGCGGCGGTTCCAGCGACACGGACAGGAACCCGTTGGCGGTCATGCCGTGCACCTGCTCGCCTTCGGCGGTGGTGATGACCGTGATGCCGGTGGAGAACCGGCCCACCGTGCGGCGGAACCGGAAGGGGTCGAGGTCGGGTGCCGCGGTGGTGACCGCGGAACGGTGGGACATCGTCGTCCTCCTTCGTCTCTCATTGCGAGCTGTGAACACTCGATCAGCTCGCAATGCGAGCAGGCTAGCAGCTAGGGTGGGCAGGACACCAGAGCGAGGAAGGGAGCGGGGGTGGCCGACGACAGCGCCAGGCCGAGGGCCGGGGTGCGCGTGCAGATCCTCGACCGCACCCTCGACGTGCTGCAGCTGCTGGCCGACGGCAGGCCGCGCTCCAGCCAGGAGCTCGCCACGGAAGCCGGGCTGCATCGCTCGATCGTGTACCGGATCCTGCGCACGCTCGAGGACCGCTCGTACGTCTCGCGGACGCCCGAGGGGCGCTACACGCTGGGGCTGGGCCTGCTGGTGCTGTCCCGCTCGTTGCTCGGCGGCGCGCAGGAACAGCTGCGGGAGGTGCTCGCGGAGCTGGCCGACAAGGCGGCGGCGACGGCGTTCCTCGCGGTGCCCCAGGGCAGCGAGATGGTCACGGTGCTGACCGCCGGTCCGCGCCAGGGCACGGCGGCGGTGGTCTACCACCCGGGCGACCGATCGGCCCTGACCCGCGGGGCGCGTGGTCTGGCGGTGCTGTCGGCGAGGCCGGCCGAGCCCCACGAACGGCCGGAAGTCGCCTGGGCGCGGCAGACGGGGTACGTGCGCACGGTGGGCGAGATCCACGCGGGCCTGACGGAACTGGCCGCCCCCGTGCAGCTGGACCACGGTGTGCCCGCCGCGGTCGGTCTCGTGTTCGCCGGGGAGCTCGACGAGGAACGGGCCGTGCGGGAGCTGCGGGGGACCGCCGCCCGGCTTTCGCGGCCGCCGGACGTCTGGGAGCTGTGAACTGTGCACTTTTCCGGTAGTCGTGTGCGCGCTGGGACAAACGCGGGAGCGGGGCGTGCGCCGAGGATCGGGGTATGGGTGACATCGACACTTTCGAGGGTTTGCTGGCCGCGGTTGCCGTTGAGGACGGTCTGCGGGTGACGGATCCGGCGTCGGGTGAGGTGCTCGGTTACGCGCCGGACCGCACCGTGGAGGATCTGCGGCGTGCGGTGGCTGTGGCGAAGGCGGCGCAGCCGGGGTGGGAGGCGCTGGGGCATGAGGAGCGCTCCCGCTTATTGCACGTGGCGGCTGATGCGGTGGAGCACTCGGCGGCCGCGTTGGCGGAGTTGATTTCGCGGGAGCAGGGTAAGCCGTTGAATGGGCCGGGCAGCCGGTTCGAGGCCGGTGGTGTGGCGGCGTGGCTGCGGGCGGCGGCGGATACGCCGTTGGAGCCGGAGCGGGTGGGGGAGTCGGCGGTGTTGCGGTATCGGGCGGTGGGGGTGGTGGGGGCGATTGGGCCGTGGAACTGGCCGGCGTTGATCGCGTGTTGGCAGTTTGCGGGGGCGTTGCGGATGGGCAACACGGTGGTGCTCAAGCCCTCGGAGTACACCCCGTTGTCGGTGCTGGCGTTGGGGGAGGTTGTGGGGCGGGTGTTGCCGGAGGGGGTGTTGACGGTGCTTTCGGGTGGCCGGGAGTTGGGGGCGGCGGTGGTGGCTGACCGTGGGTTCGGGAAGTTGATGTTCACCGGCTCCACGCGTACCGGGCGGGCGATTGTGGCGGCGAGTGCGGGGAACCTGCCGCGGTTGACGCTCGAACTGGGGGGTAACGACCCGGGTATCGTGCTGCCGGACGCCGATCCCGCGGCGATCGCGGAGGATCTGTTTTGGGGTGCGTTCATCAACACCGGGCAGACGTGTGCGGCGTTGAAGCGGTTGTATGTGCACGAGAGCCTGCACGACGAGGTGGT
>NZ_FORP01000044.1 GCF_900114035.1 Amycolatopsis sacchari
CTCATCGGTCAGGACTTCCTCGCGCACGCCGTGATCCTGGAACATCCTGCACCGCAAGCAAAGCCGACACGCCAGCCCATTCTGAACTGTTCACTTAGCGGTTGGCTCACCGGGTCAAGGGTGGGCGAAGCCCATCGCGAAGCGACGCCGTCAGGCGCCCTTGACGCGGTGAGCCAACCGTTAAACACTCAAGGGGATGGGGCGGGGGAGGGGCCGCTCGAGCAGGGCGCGCAGCGCCCGGTGAACCCCGGTGCCCGGGCTGTTGGGTGCGGCAGGGAAAAACAAAAGATCAAAAGAATGCCTCGCCGGCGGGCAATACCGCTAAGTTTAGGCGAGTTTCCGCAGCTCAGAGGCGTTTGGAGGCGTCGCCCACAGAGCGGTCACACCCCGACAGAACAGTTGCCTCAATTGAAGATTCCCCTCAACCGCAACGGCGACTGTCTTAAGTGGAGAACCGCCTAACCGGCGGGAACGACTGAACAGAGCCTCCGGTAACGCCCTGACCAGGTAAAACGTACTAACTTAGCGGTATTGGCCGGCGGGCAGGCTCCAGGATGATCGGGGCCCCAAAGGGATCTCACCTTGGCGAGGTGGTCGAGTTGGGTGATCATCCCGTCGCCTGCGGTTTGTGCATATCACTTTGAGGACCAGCCGCAAGCCTGGCATAGCAAGCGCGAGTCTCGAAAAAGGTTGCGGCTGCTCCTCAAAGTGATCGCCCGGTATCAGGCGACGGGATGATCACCCAACTCTCGGGTGGGTGGGTGGGTGGCGTTCTACGCCACCGCCTCGTCGGCGTCCTCGGACTTGGCGCTCTCCCTGACCGGCAGGGTCTCGAACGCGGCCGGGGGCTCACGCCACGGATCGCTCGGGGTGCCTGCCTTCGCGTCGCGGATGGCGCGCCAGACTCGCTGGGGTGTGGCCGGGATGTCGATGTGCCGGACACCCAGGTGCCGGACGGCGTCGATCACCGCGTTCTGCACCGCCGGGGTCGAGCCGACCGTGGCGGATTCGCCGATTCCCTTGGCGCCCATGAGGTTCCTCGGGGTCAGCGTCTCCGTGTTGGCCGCCTCCAGGTCGGGCACGTCGGCGGCCGACGGGACCAGGTATTCCGCGAAGGACGCTGTCACCGGGTTGCCGTCCTCGTCGAACGACACCTGCTCCCACAGCGCCTGCGAGATGCCCTGCACCGCCCCGCCGTGCTGCTGCCCGCGCACCAGCAGCGGGTTCAGCACGCGCCCGCAGTCGTCAACGGCGATGTGCCGCAACGGTTTCACGTACCCGGTTTCGGTGTCGACCTCCACAACGGACACATGGGCGCCGAACGGGAACGTCGCGCCGTCCGGTTTGAAGTCGGTCTCCTCGGCGAGTGGGCGGCCTTCGTTCTGGGCGGCCGTGGCGACCTCCGCCCACGTCATCGTCGCCGTGGGGACGCCCCGCACGCCCAGCGCGCCGTCGTCCGTGAGCTCGATGTCCTCGACCGCCGCTTCGAGTTGCGTCGCCGCGAGTTCCTTGGCCCGGCGCAGCACCAGGTCCGACGCCTGCCGCACCGCGCTGCCGCCCAGCTGCAACGATCGCGAACCACCCGTGCCGCCACCACGCGGCACGGTCGCTGTGTCCGACTGGACGAACCGCACCCGCTCCAGCGGCAGACCCAGCGCGTCCGCGACGATCATCGAGAACGCCGTGGGGTGCCCCTGCCCGTGGCCCGACGTGCCGACCTTGATCGTCGCCCCGCCGTCGGTGTCGATCTCGACCGAGGCGAACTCACCCGCGCCACCACCGGTGATCTCCACGTACGCCGACATGCCGATGCCCAGCAGCACCGTCTCCCCGGCCTCGATCCGCCGCGCCTGCTCGGCCCGCAGGTCCTCGTACCCCGCCAGCCGCAACGCCTCCCGCAGCGGCAGGTCGTAGTCACCGCTGTCGTAGCTCGCGCCGGTCAGCGTGGTGTACGGGAACTGCTCGGGCTTGAGGAAGTTGCGCCGCCGGAGCTCCGCCGGATCCAGGTCCAGCTCGGCCGCGGCGAGGTCCATCAGCCGCTCCAGCATCGCCGCCGCCTCGGGCCGCCCCGCACCGCGAAACGCACCCACCGGCGTGGTGTTCGTCAGCGCGGCGATCCCCGCGTAGCTGATCTTCGGGATGTCGTAGACGCCCTGCGCCATCGTCCGCGTCGGCCCGAGCGCGAGCGCGCCACCGAAGCCCGCGTACGCGCCGGCGTCCCCGATCACGCGGCAGCGCAGGCCGACGATCTTGCCGTCCGACCGCAGCCCCAGCTCGCCGTACTGCACCTGCGCGCGGCCGTGCGGCATCGACTGCAGGTTCTCCGAGCGGGTCTCGGTCCAGCGCGCGGGCCTGCCGAGCCGGCGGCACACCTCGATGACCACGGCGTACTCGGCCGTCATCCCCGCCTTGCCGCCGAAGCCGCCACCCACGTGCGGCGCGATGACCCGGATCCGCTCGGCGGACAGGCCGAAGACCTTCTCCACCGCGCTGCGGAACCCGTGCGGCATCTGGGTGGAGACGTAGACGGTCAGGTCGAACTCGTCGTCACCGGGCAGGGCCGCGATCGCGTTGCCCTCCATCGGCGCGACGGCGAGGCGCTGGTTCTCGATGCGCGCCCGCACCACGACGTCCGCGCCCGCGAGCACGTCGTCGTCCGCGTCCCGGTTACCGGCGGCGATGTTGCTGCCCAGCTCGGGGAACTGCGTCGGCGCGTCGGGGTCCAGCGCTTCCTCGAGGTCGACCGCGGCGGGCAACGGCTCGTAGTCGACGTCGACCAGCTCCAGCGCGTCCACCGCGGCGGTCTGCGTCTCGGCCACCACGACCGCCACCGGCTCGCCCACGAACCGCACGCGGTCGCTCGCCAGCGGGTACCGCGCGCACTTCGGGTTCAGCTCGATGAACGGCGGCAGGGCGGGCAGCCCCAGGTCCTCGGACGTGTAGACGGCGACGACCCCCGGCGCTTTCGCGGCCTCGGTGGTGTCGATCGCGGTGACGAGCGCGTGCGCGAACGGCGAGCGCACGAACGCCACGTACAGCGCGCCCTCGATGCGCAGGTTGCCCACGTACGTGCCCTGGCCGCGCAGCAGTTCCGGGTCCTCGACCCGGCGCACCTCGGTCCCCAGCAAAGATCCCGGCATGGTCCCGACTCTATCGCCGAGGCCGCCCGATGCCCACGTGGAGCAACTCCAGGTCAGGGGTGGAAACCGGGGTCGGCTCAGGGCCGTTCCCCGATGTTCCCGCGGGCCGCGGCGCCCACCATGGGGTCATGACGAACAGCGTGCACACCACCAGGAAACTCCGTCGCAGCACGACCGACCGCATGCTCTCCGGCGTCTGCGCCGGCTGGGCCGACTACCTCGGCGTCGACGTGTCGGTCGTCCGGATCGCCGCGGTCGCCGCGACCGTCTTCAGCGCCGGCACGGCGGCGATCATCTACGCCGCGTGCTGGCTCCTGACGCCCGAAGACACCGCCGAGTGACCCGGAAACGCCGAAGGGGGCTCCGGCACCGAAGTGCCGAAGCCCCCTCCGAGCTCGAGCTGTGTGGAACGGGCCGATCCCTGACCACGGCTGGGGGTCCGGGGGCGTGCCCCCGGGCGGGGTCTGGGGGTCGCACCCCCAGAAGACACCAGGGAGAAAAGAAAGGCGAAGCGCCCCTCCGCGCGAGCAGAGGGGCGCTTCTTTTCGACCGACCGGACTGATCAGAAGTCCATGCCGCCCATGCCACCGGACGGGTCGCCCGCCGGAGCGGCCGCGGCCTTCTCCGGCTTGTCGGCGACGACGGCCTCGGTGGTCAGGAACAGCGCCGCGATCGAAGCGGCGTTCTGCAGCGCCGAGCGGGTCACCTTGGCCGGGTCGATGACGCCGGCGGCGACCAGGTCCTCGTACTCGCCGGTCGCGGCGTTGAGGCCGTGACCCTCGGGCAGACCCTTGACCTTCTCGGCCACGACGCCGCCCTCGAGGCCGGCGTTGACGGCGATCTGCTTGAGCGGAGCCTCGACCGCCACCTTGACGATGTTGGCACCGGTCGCCTCGTCACCCGACAGGCGCAGGCCCTCGAACGCGGCCTTGGACGCCTGCAGCAGAGCCACGCCACCACCGGCGACGATGCCCTCCTCGACGGCGGCCTTGGCGTTGCGCACCGCGTCCTCGATGCGGTGCTTGCGCTCCTTCAGCTCGACCTCGGTCGCGGCACCGGCCTTGATGACGGCCACGCCGCCGGCCAGCTTCGCGAGCCGCTCCTGCAGCTTCTCGCGGTCGTAGTCCGAGTCCGAGTTCTCGATCTCGGTGCGGATCTGGTTGACCCGGCCCTGGATCTGTTCCGCGTCGCCGGCACCCTCGACGATGGTCGTCTCGTCCTTGGTGATGACCGCCTTGCGGGCGCGGCCCAGCAGGTTCAGGTCGGCGTTCTCGAGCTTGAGGCCCACGTCCTCGCTGATCACCTGGCCACCGGTCAGGATCGCGATGTCCTGCAGGATGGCCTTGCGGCGGTCACCGAAGCCCGGAGCCTTGACGGCGACGGACTTGAAGGTGCCGCGGATCTTGTTGACGACCAGGGTGGCCAGCGCCTCGCCCTCGACGTCCTCGGCGATGATCAGCAGCGGCTTGCCCGACTGCATGACCTTCTCCAGCACCGGGAGCAGGTCCTTGACGTTGGAGATCTTCGAGCCGAACAGGAGGATGTACGGGTCCTCCAGCACGGCTTCCTGACGCTCGGCGTCGGTGACGAAGTAGCCCGAGATGTAGCCCTTGTCGAAGCGCATACCCTCGGTGAGCTCCAGCTCGAGGCCGAAGGTGTTCGACTCCTCGACGGTGACGACGCCTTCCTTGCCGACCTTGTCCAGCGCCTCGGCGATCAGCTCACCGATGGTGCGGTCCGCGGCCGAGATCGAGGCGGTGGCAGCGATCTGCTCCTTGGTCTCGACCTCCTTGGCGGCCTTGTGCAGCTGCTCGACGACGGCCTCGACGGCGGTCTCGATGCCACGCTTCAGGCTGATGGGGTCGGCACCGGCGGCCACGTTGCGCAGGCCCTCGCGCACGAGCGCCTGGGCGAGCACGGTGGCGGTGGTGGTGCCGTCACCCGCGACGTCGTCGGTCTTCTTGGCGACTTCCTTGACGAGCTCGGCCCCGATCTTCTCCCACGGGTCCTCGAGCTCGATCTCCTTCGCGATGGAGACGCCATCGTTGGTGATGGTCGGCGCGCCCCACTTCTTCTCGAGCACGACGTTGCGGCCACGGGGGCCCAGCGTCACCTTGACGGCTTCGGCGAGGGTGTTGAGGCCGCGCTCGAGACCACGGCGGGCGTCCTCGTCGAACGCGATCAGTTTGGCCATTGCGGTGTTGTCCTCCGGTATTGGGCGCTGCGTGGCCAGTCCTGGTTTGCTGCCAGCAGCAGGACACGTCCTTCGGCCAGGCTCGGTGCCCGCGACGGACGACCAGCCCCGGAAGCTCCCGGGTCCGGCCTCACCGTCCCGACCTCTTGTCTGGCACTCGACGGTGCCGAGTGCCAAGGTCGTGTTTAGCACTCTCACCCCGAGAGTGCAAGAAGTGCTGGTCAGGCCGAGGGACGGATGGAGATCGTCGCGGGCGGCCTGCCACCCGACGACGGGGGCTGCGACGCCCCGCCCGTCGGCCCGACGGGGATGTCGGGCGCGGTGGTCTCCGGCGCCCCGCTCCCGCCGCCGCCCGTCAGCACCACGGCCGCGACGACGCCGCCGGCGACGACGAGCGCGCCGAGCAGCAGCCACAGCCACAGGAGGCTCTTCTTCTTGGCGGGCTGCTGCCGCTGCGGGTAGCCGTACTGGGGCGCACCGAAGGGTGGCGTCGAGTACCCGGACGAGTGGCCGTAGCCGGGCGGCGGGAACGCCTGCCCGTACTGCTGCGGCGGCTGCTGCCCCCAGCCGGGTTGCTGTGAATACCCGGAGGGGTGCCAGCCCCCGGACTGCGGTTCGGCGGGGCGCTCCCACTGCCGGGGCCCCGAGGACTGCGGATCGCCCCACTGGTGCGGCCCCGACGAGTACGGACCGGGCTGCGGCGGGCGGGCCTCGACCGTCGGCTGCGCGGCCCAGGCGTTCCCGGCACCGGGCGGGCCCGCCCAGGCGCCGCCCGGCTGCTGCGGCCGGGCCTCGACGGTCGGCTCAGAAGCCCACGGCTCATCGGCCTGCGGCACCCTGGCCGCCACGGTCGCCTGCGCGTCGTTGCCCAGCACCGGACCGAGCGCCTGGCGCGCCGCCGCGATCAGCGCGCGACAGCTTTCATAGCGGTCCGCGGGGTTCTTCGCCATGCCCCGGCGGACCACGTCGTCGACCGCGGCGGGCAGCTGCACCGCACGCGACACCGACGGCGGCTCACCCGCCAGGTGCCCCTTGATCACCGTCGGCACGTCGCCCGTGAACGGCGGGCCGCCGGTGAGGCACGCGTACAGCACACAGGCGAGCGCGTACTGGTCCGTCCGGCCGTCGAGCGGCTCGCCACGCAGGTGCTCCGGCGCCGCGTACGTCGGCGAGCCCAGGAAGTCACCGCCCCGCGTGCGGTGCCCGGTCGCACCACGGCGGGTCAGCCCGAAGTCGGCGACGTAGACGTGCTCACGCGCCGACTCCCTGCTGGTGACGAGCACGTTGGCGGGCTTGACGTCGAGGTGCACGAGGCCGCGCGAGTGCAGGCTGTCGAGCGCGTCCGCGACCTGGTCCAGCAGGCGCAGGGCGCGTTCGGGCGCGATCGGGCCCGCCGAGAGGAGACTCGCCAGATCCGCCCCGTCCACGAGGCGCATGGCGATGTAGTGCATGCCGTCGATCTCGCCGAAGTCGTACAGGGGAACGACGTTGGCGTGGTCGATGGCCGAGGTGTTGCGGGCTTCGTCGACGAAACGCTCGCGGAACTCCGCGTCGGCGCCGAGGTGCTCACCGATCACCTTCAAGGCGACCTTGCGCCCGAGCCGGACGTCGGTGGCCTTGTACATGACACTCATGCCGCCTTTGCCGAGCACCCCGTCGATGCGGTAGTTGCCCAGCCGGCGACCGGTGAGGTCCCCCGACACTTCGCCTGTCACACAGGCAGCCTAGCGTCAGCTCTCAGGAGAGCTTGCGAACGTCCGCCGCCTGACTGCGGCCGTCGCGGCCGGCCTGGATCTCGAACTCGACCCGGTCCCCTTCGTCGAGAGTGCGGAATCCGTCGGACTGGATTGCCGAATAGTGCACGAATACGTCAGGGCCGTCGGGCGAGGCGATGAACCCGTAGCCTTTTTCGGAATTGAACCACTTGACCGTGCCGACTGCCACGGCGTCCTCCTTGCCACCAAAGAACACTGGGATACCGTGCCGATCCGGTGTCCCAAGATGGCGATCACGCTACCGGAATAACGCCCGTGGGCAATGGGCAATTCACCGAGATTTACGAGCTTGCACCAAAACGGTCCCGGGTCCGGCGAAGTCGAGCGCCAGCCCCTCGCCGGTCCGGATCGACTGCGGCCCCGCCGGGTCGATCGCGCGCAGCCTGCACTGCACGGTGTCGGGGTAGGCGAGCAGGTAGGGCGGGCGCACCGTGATGAGCTCGCCCGGCTCGATCTTCAGCGCGTCCACCGGACCGGCGCAGGCCAGCACCAACGGCCCGGTTCCGCTGTAGTGCTCCAGGAAACCGCTGTCACTGCCGAAGAGCGCCTGCAGCGCCTGCCAGCCGTGGTCGACGCGGACGGTGGCCGGGCGCGCGAGGAACGCCTGCCTGCTGACGTTCCACCCGGTGCGCCCGTCCAGTTCCAGCGGGTAGACGTCGCCGGGCCCGTCCGGGGCGAGGTCGAGCCAGCCGCCCTCCTTCGGCGCGGTGAACACCGACGGCCCGCCCTTGCCGTGCGCGCGCAGTCCGCCGCGCGAGGGCTGCACCTCGGCGACGCCGAAGCTGCTGGCGAGCAGCGTGTCGGGCACCGCCTGGACCGCCTCCCCCGGCGCCAGACTGATCCGCGCCACGCCGAAGGTGGGCGTGTGCCGCGTGTGGACCTGCACCGGACCTCCCCCGAAGGTGATCGAAACGGGGTGAGTGTCGCACGCTGGACCGGCGGGGCAGGATGGTCTCCGTGGTTTCCGTCGACGAATACCGTGCCGAGATCGTCTCGCTGCTGGGCACCGCGCCCACCGTGAGCCTGCCGCTCGCCGAGTGCGCCGGGTTGGTGCTGGCCGAGGACGTGCTCGCCGGGGTTTCGCTGCCCCCGTTCGACAATTCGGCGATGGACGGGTACGCCGTCCGCGCGGCCGACGTCGCCGGGGCGAGCGCGGAGCACCCGGTGGAGCTGCCCGTGGGCGAGGACATCCCGGCGGGCCGCGTCGAGGTGCCCGAACTGCCACCGGGCACGGCCCACCGGATCATGACCGGCGCCCCGCTGCCGCCCGGCGCCGACAGCGTTGTCATGGTCGAGCGCACCGACGGCGGCACCGAACGCGTCCGCGTCTTCGAGGCCGTGCCGCCGGGCAACCACCTGCGGCGCGTCGGCGAGGACGTGGCGAAGGGTTCGGTGGCGCTGCCCGCGGGCACGGTGCTCGGCCCGGCGCAGCTGGGGCTCGCGTCGGCCGTGGGCCTCGACCGGCTCACCGTGCGGCGGCCGTTGAAGGTCCTCGTCGTGTCGACCGGAACCGAGCTCGTGCTGCCGCCCGAGCCGTTGAAGCACGGCCAGATCTACGAGTCGAACAGCACGATGCTCGCCGCCGCGATCCGCGGGCTCGGTTGCGAGGCCGAGGTCGCGATGAGCATCGACGACGTCGCCCTGTTCCGCGACAACGTCGAGCCGCGCATCGGGGAGTTCGACCTCGTCGTCACCTCCGGCGGGGTGAGCGCGGGCGCGTACGAGGTGGTCAAGGACGCGCTGGACGGCGCGGGCGTGCGGTTCCAGAAGGTCGCGATGCAGCCGGGCGGGCCGCAGGGCAACGGCCGGTGGCACGGCGTCCCCGTCGTCACCCTGCCGGGGAACCCGGTGAGCGTGCTGGTGTCGTTCGAGGTGTTCCTGCGCCCGGCGCTGCTCACCGCGCTGGGGCACGAGAAGGTCGACCGGCACCGCGTGCGCGCGCGGCTGACGGAGGGGCTGAAGTCACCGGCCGGGCGGCGGCAGTTCCGCCGCGGCTACTACTGGCAGCACGAGGGCGAGGTGACCGGCGAGGTCGGCCCGCGTGGCGGCCCCGGCTCGCACCTGCTCGCGGCGTTCACCCAGGCCAACTGCCTCATCGTGCTGCCGGAGGACGTGACCGAGGCGCCCGAGGGCACCGAGGTGGACGTGCTCCTCCTCTAGTGGCCGGCCACTTCCCCGAGGGCACCGAGGTGGACGTCTTCCTCCTCTAGTGGCCGGCCACTTCCCCGAGGGCACCGAGGTGGACGTCTTCCTCCTCTAGGGGCCGGCCACTTCCCCGCCGCCACCCTCAACGGACGCGCTCCGCGCGACTAGATTCCTCTCATGGGGTTCTTCTCGTGGATCGTCTTCGGGGCGCTGGCCGGCTGGGCCGCCAACCTCGTCATCGGCGGGCGTGACCGGCGGCGGCAGGGCTGCCTGGTCAGCGTGCTCGTCGGCGTGGTCGGCGCGGCGCTCGGCGGGCTGCTCTACCGGCTGGTGACGGGCCACGAGAAGACGTTCGAGTTCGACTTCCCCAGCTTCGGCGTCGCCGTGCTCGGCGCCGTCGTGCTGCTGGGCCTGCTGCGGCTGGTGCTGACCCTCACCCGCCGCTCGTGACCTCATCGGGGGCCTTACCGGTCCCCGTGACGAGCGCGACCGCCGTCGCCAGGTCCACCAGAGGGGGGATCGGCACGCTCAGGATGTCCCGCCGCCAGGATTCGAGCAGCTCGCCAAGTCGCCCTTCGGGCGAAAAGTCGGGCGCTGGCATGACGGTTCCTCTCTGCTGTTACTACGGTCTGCATCGGCCGATCTGACTCCGTGTTAGCAGGCACGCCCCCAGTGCGCTCCCCCTCACAGCCAGGCCCGCCCCGGACTGGCGGTAGCGTGGATACCCAGACCGGCGAATCGCCACGCCGGACCCGGTTCGGTCGATACCAACCGGTGACCTTTGCACCTACCCCGGGAACGTGATGAGCCCCAAGACGCCGGAACAGGCCGGCAACCCCGTCGCCCACGCCTTGCAGCTGGCCCGCGAGACCCTGCCCCCGATGCACCCCGCCGGACGCCCGTTCGTCGCCGGCGGGATCGCCGCCACCCTGCTGTTGCGCCGCGTCGCCAAGCCGCTCGGCGTCCTCGGCGGGCTGGCGACGCTGGCCACGGCGGCGTTCTTCCGCGAGCCCCGGCGCGTGCCGCCCGCCCGCGACGGTCTCGCGCTGGCCGCCGCCGACGGCATCGTCTCGCTCATCGAGGAGGCCACGCCCCCGCCGGAGCTGGGGCTGCCGGCGCAGCCGCGGATGCGGGTGAGCGTGTTCCTGTCGGTGTTCGACGTGCACGTCCAGCGGGCGCCCGCGAGCGGCGTAGTCGAGCGCGTCGCGTACCGGCCGGGCAAGTTCCTGTCCGCCGACCTGGACAAGGCCAGCGACGACAACGAGCGCAACTCGCTGCTGCTGCGCACCGTGGACGGGCACGAACTGGTCGTGGTCCAGATCGCGGGACTCGTCGCGCGCCGCATCTTGTGCCAGACCGCCGAAGGCGACAAACTCGCGGCCGGCGAAACCTATGGCTTGATCCGCTTCGGCTCGCGCGTCGACCTGTACCTGCCCGAGGGCAGCCGGGTGCTGGTCAGCAAGGGCCAGCGCACGATCGGCGGCGAAACCCCGCTCGCCGAGCTTCCCCAGGGGAAGGACTGAGGGATGGTCCGCGTGGTGACCCCGGGCGTCCGGCTGCTGCCGAACGCGATCACGGTGCTCGCGCTGTGTGCCGGCCTGTCGGCCGTGCAGTTCGCGCTGCACCACAACTACGTGCTGGCGATCGGCGCGATCGGCGTCGCCGCGGTGCTCGACAGCCTCGACGGCCGGATCGCCCGGCTGCTCGACGCGACGTCGAAGATGGGCGCCGAGCTGGACTCGCTGTCCGACGCCATCTCGTTCGGTGTCGCCCCCGCGCTCGTCCTCTACATCTGGCACACCGACACCGAGGGCATCGGCTGGGTGACCTCACTCGTGTTCGCGGTGTGCATCGTGCTGCGCCTCGCCCGCTTCAACACCCTGCTCGACGTGGAGAAACCGCCTTACGCGAAGGAGTTCTTCGTCGGCGTGCCCGCTCCGGCAGGCGGTCTGCTGGCGTTGCTGCCGCTGATCGTGACCCTGGAGTACGGCGACGGCTGGTGGTCGTCCGAACCCGTGGTGTGGGTGTGGACGGTGGGGATCGCGTTGCTGCTGATCAGCCGCATCCCGACGTTGTCGCTGAAGACCGTGAAGGCGCCGGCGAAGGCGGTCGCGCCGCTGCTCGTGGGCGTGGGCCTGCTCGCCGCGGCGATCATCCAGTACCCGCTGGTGGCGCTCACCGTCGCACTGCTGGTGTACCTCGCGCACATCCCGTACGCGGTGCGTCGCTACCACTGGCTCGCCAACCACCCGGAAGCGTGGCACGCCCCCTTGGCCGAACGCCGCGCGATCCGGCGAGCCCGCAGCACCCGCCGCCTCCGCCTGCGGCGGCCGAAGCTCGCGGGTGCGGGCAGGCTCGGGGGCCGGCAGCCACGCACGCAGCCGGAGCACGTCGTGCGCGTGCGCACGTTCCCCCCGGACAGCGAAGACCGCAACCGCCGCCGCAGCTGGCGGCGCATCGGCCTCCGGCAACGGGGCAACCGCTAGTCCTCGCTCTAAGGTGAACGCGTGAGCAGCCCCCAGATCACGCTGACCCTGCGGCACACGCCGTCCGCGCTCGACACCCGGCGCGGCGTCGTCCGGCTGCACCCGGAGGTGCTCGACGCGCTCGGCCTGCGGGCCTGGGACGCGGTGCACCTCACGGGCGCACGCCGCACGGCTGCCCTGGCGGCCCCCGCCGACGGTGACAACCCGCCCGGTGTCGTGCTCGCCGACGATGTGACAGCCTCCAACCTCGGTGTCACAGAGGGTTCCGAGGTGGTGGTCGCGCCCGCGGAGGTGTCCGCGGCCCGGAGCGTGACGGTCGCCGGTTCGCGGCTGGCGAGCGGGTCGGTATCGCCGAGCACGCTGCGGCTCGCGTTGATCGGCAAGGTGTTCACGGTCGGTGACGCGGTGTCGCTGCTGCCGCAGGACCTCGCGCCGCCGCCCGGCGCGGACGTCGCCTCGGTGCGCGGGCAGCTGTCCAGGGCGATCGGCGCCACGTGGACCAGCGAGCTGCTCACCGTCACCGCCACCGAACCGGCCGGCGTGGTGGCGGTCGGCCCGTCCACCGTCGTCAGCTGGCGCAACGGGACCCCGACACCTCCGTCCACAGTGGAATCTCCCGCTCCGGTCGCAGTTGCTGTGGCGCCGGTCGAGGAGGACGTGCCCGCGGTGCCGGTGACGGATCTCGTGGGCGCGCAGGCGCAGGCCCGCACGCTCGCCGAGTGGTTCGATCTCGCCTTCCGGCGGCCGGAGCTGCTGGCGAGGCTGGGCACGACGGCCCAGCTGGGCGTGCTGCTGTCCGGGCCCGAAGGGGTCGGCAAGGCGACGCTGGTGCGGTCGGTGGCCGCTGCCGAAGACGTGCGGGTGCTGTGCCTCGCCGCGCCGAACATCGCGGTGCTCGAACCGAACTCCGCCGCCGCGGCGCTGCGCGAGACCATCGCGCGGGCGGCGCCGGGCGAGCCCACGGTGCTGCTGCTCACCGACGTGGACGCGTTGCTGCCCGCCGCCGACCGCCCGCCGGTGGCGACGATCGTGCTCGACGAGCTGCGGAACGCGCTCGCGAAGCCCGGGTTCGCCGTGGTCGCGACGACCGCGCACCCCGAGTCGTGCGACCCGCGCCTGCGCGGCCCGGAGCTGCTGGACCGCGAGCTGTCGATCTCACTGCCCGACGCCAGGACTCGCACCGAGCTGTTGCGCCTGCTGCTGCGGGACGTGCCCGTGGAGTCCGGTGTGGACTGTGGTGCGCTGGCGGAGAAGACGCCGGGTTTCGTGGCGGCCGACCTGATCGCACTGCGCCGGGACGCGGCGTTGCGGGCCGCGCTCAGGCAGCGTGAGGCCGAGCAGCCACGCATCGCGCAGCAGGACCTGCTCGACGCGCTCGCCACCGTCCGCCCGATCTCGCTGTCCACTTCGGACAATCTGGCGACCGGCGGCCTCAGCCTCGACGACGTGGGCGACATGGCCGAGGTGAAGCAGTCGCTGACGGAGGCCGTGTTGTGGCCGCTGCGGTACCCGGATTCCTTTGCGAGGCTCGGCATCGAGCCGCCGCGGGGGGTGCTGTTGTACGGGCCGCCGGGTGGTGGCAAGACGTTCCTGGTGCGGGCGCTGGCGGGTACGGGCGCGTTGAACGTGTTCGCGGTCAAGGGCGCCGAGCTGCTGGACAAGTGGGTCGGCGAGTCGGAGCGGGCGGTGCGGGAGCTGTTCCGGCGAGCCGCGGATGCCGCCCCATCCCTGATCTTCCTCGACGAGGTCGACGCGATCGCGCCCAGGCGCGGGCAGTCGAGCGACTCGGGGGTGACGGACCGGGTGGTCGCAGCGCTGCTCACGGAGCTGGACGGTGTCGAGCCCATGCGGGACGTGGTGGTCCTGGGAGCCACGAACCGGCCGGAGCTGGTGGACCCGGCGTTGCTCCGGCCGGGACGGCTGGAGCGCCGGGTCTACGTGCCCCCGCCCGACGCCGAAGCGAGGGCGGCCATCCTCCGCGCCACGGCGCGGCACACCCCGTTGGCGTCCGATGTGGACCTGGAGCAGATCGCATCCACTCTGGACGGATATTCCGCGGCGGACTGCGCCGCCCTCATCCGAGAAGCCGCTCTCACGGCGATGCGGGAGTCGCTGGAGGCCGCAGAGGTGACGGCCGCCCACCTGGAGTCCGCGAGGAAGGTCGTACGCCCCTCACTGGACCCGGCCCAGCTCGCGGCGCTGGAGGCCTACGCGGAGGGCCAGCAGGCGCGGTGACCGCTGGGCGCGGAGGCGCTTACTGCACCCGAGCGGGGAAGCGCTTGCCGCTGCCAGCGCCTTGAGAAAGCGCTTCCAGGGCGAGCGCGGGAAGCGCTTGCTGCCGCAACCGGCACGAGCGCTTCCAGGGCGAGCGCGGGAAGCGCTTGCTGCCGCCAGTGGCACGGGCGCTTCCGCAGTGACGGCGGGAAGCGCTTGCCGGATACGTGGCTTGCCACTCCTCCGCAAGCGCTTACTCGCCCCCGCCGGAAACCGCTTACTGCGCAGCGTCGCCGCAAAGCCAGCCCCGCCACAGCAGCTACGCCAAACAACCCCCGGCCGACAGCAGAAAGCGCTTCCCACCCGGTGGCGGAAAGGCGCTTTCCCCTACTAACCAGACTCAGGAACCCTTGGCCCGCAAACCCTTGTAGTCATTGGTCACGATGACGATCACGCCCGGGCTCGCGTTCTGGATGCCCTCGAAGCGCGGCTCGGCCTTCATGTTGAACCAGCTCGCCAGCGACTTCGCGGCGGTCTCCTCGTCCGTGCCCGGCGTGTAGTAGGCCGTGGTGGTCGGGATGATGCCGTACGGGTAGTTGTCCACCTGCACGACGTTCCAGCCGTCGGCCCGCAGGTCGTTGGCCGCGCGGGCGGCGAGGCCGTGGATCGTGCTGTTGTTGTAGACGCGCACCGGCACCCACTTCGCCGAGGCCTGGTCGGCGGGGACGCCACCGTTCTGGTTCTGCGGCTGGCTCGCGGGCGCGCCACCCGGCTGACCCGGTCCCGCCGTGCCGGGCGCTTCGGTGCCCGCGGGCGGCGGGGTGGTGCCCGTGGCGGGCGGCGGCGTGCTGCCCGCGGTCGACGACGGCGGCGTGGTGCTCGACGGCACCTCGCTGCCGGGCGCGGTCGCGGTCGGCGTCGCGGGGGGCGGTTCCGCGGTGTTCTTGCCGTTGTCGCCGGTGACGGCCGTGACGATGCCGATGATCGCCGCGATGGCCGCGACGCCGAGCAACGCCACACCGGCGAGACGCATCGGCCGGGACAGGCCCTGGAAGAAGTTCATCGTCCCTCGATCCCCAGCCGCCGGGCGACCCGCTTGCGCTGCCGGGTGGTGCGCACCTTGCGCAGGCGCTTCACGAGCATCGGGTCGGCCTGCAGGGCCTCCGGCTTTTCGAGCAGCTGGTTGAGCAACTGGTAGTACCGTGTCGACGAGAGGCCGAACTTCTCGCGGATCGCCTCCTCCTTGGCCCCCGCGTAGCGCCACCACAGGCGCTCGAAGGCCAGGATGGCGACCTCGCGCTCGGACAGGCCGGCAGGGGGATCGGGCGGGGACGGCCGCCCGTCGGCCATCGACTCCGCGGCGTCCATCTGACTCCCTCAAATCGCCGAAGAACACGGTTGTCGTTCCGCGGCGCCATTGAACCACGCGGACACCCCCCGGGCGCGGGATCACGGCCCGGCGCGTCACGGTCCACGGATGGGTACGATCGCTCTTCGTGACGATTCACCCCATCCGCATCGCCGGCGATCCCGTGCTGCACCACCCCACGCGCGAGGTGGAGAAGTTCGACGACGAACTGCGCACGCTCACCGAGGACATGTTCGAGACGATGTACGCCGCCGAGGGTGTGGGCCTCGCGGCCAACCAGATCGGCATCGACCTGCGGGTGTTCGTCTACGACTGCCCCGACGACGAGGGCGTGCGGCACAAGGGCGTCGTCGTGAACCCGAAGCTGGAGACGTCCGAAATCCCGGAGACGATGCCGGACCCGGACGACGACTGGGAGGGCTGCCTGTCCGCGCCCGGCGAGTCGTACCCGACGGGCCGCGCCAAGTGGGCCAAGGTGACCGGCTTCGACGTCGAAGGCAACCCGATCGAGGTAGAGGGCACGGGCTACTTCGCACGCTGCCTGCAACACGAGACCGACCACCTGGATGGCTACATCTACCTCGACCGGCTGATCGGGCGCCACGCCCGTGACGCCAAGCGCATGCTCAAGCGCAACAAGTGGGGGGTGCCGGGCCTGTCCTGGCTCCCGCCGAAGGAGTCGTAAAGCCGGAGGGCGAGGCGTCGGGGCTGGTGGTGCCGGGGGGCCGGTGCCCGGGGCCGGTGCGGCGAGCCGAGTGGCGGCGACTCGGGGGCGCCTGGCGGGCCGGATGGCGGCGCGGCGGGGCGGGTGACGGCACGGCGGCCGGGCGCCGGCACGGCGGGCCAGGCGCCGGTGCGGCGAGCCGAGTGCCGGCGGCGCTGGGGCGTTTGGCGGCCACCTGGGTGGGCCGGGCGACGGCGGCGCTGGGGCGCTTGGCGGCCACCTGGGCGGGCCGGGCGCCGGCGCGGGGGGCTGGGTGACGGCGCGGCGCCTTGCGGGCGGCGGCCCGGTACGCGGCAGCGGCGGGCCGGGATGCCGCTAAGCGGTGCAGCGAGAGCGCGATACGCCGCTGTGCGACGGCGGGATGCGGCGACGCACCGCTGCGCGCGACGGCGGGATGCGGCGGATAGCGGCGCGGATGTGGCGCGGTGGAGCGCCCCGAGGAGGCGGCCTGCGCCCGGGCAGCGAGGCGTCGCGGTCGCGGCGAAGCGGCGCGACGGGGCGGCGCGACGGGGCGGCGCGGGGATGGCGCGGCGGGGCGGCCCGAGGAGGCGGCCTGCCCCCGGGCAGCGAGCCGTCGCGGTCGCGGCGAAGCGGCGCGACGGGGCGGCGCGGATGTGGCGCGGTGGAGCGCCCCGAGGAGGCGGCCTGCGCCCGGGCAGCGAGGCGTCGCGGTCGCGGCGAAGCGGCGCGACGGGGCGGCGCGGGGATGGCGCGGCGGGGCGGCCCGAGGAGGCGGCCTGCCCCCGGGCAGCGAGCCGTCGCGGTCGCGGCGAAGCGGCGCGACGGGGCGGCGCGGGGATGGCGCGGTGGAGCGCCCCGAGGAGGCGGCCTGCCCCCGGGCAGCGAGCCGTCGCGGTCGCGGCGAAGCGGCGCGACGGGGCGGCGCGGGGATGGCGCGGCGGGGCGGCCCGAGGCGGCGGCCTGCGCCCGGGCAGCGAGCCGTCGCGGTCGCGGCGAAGCGGCGCGGCGGAGCGGAGCGGCGCAGCTCGGCGGCGCGGCTCGGCGAAGCGGCGCGGCCGGGGTACGTGGGCGACAGGGTGCATCGCGGCGGGTGGGCGGCGGCGAGCTGCGCGACGTAGTGGCGCGCCCGCCCCGAAACGGCCCAGCGACATCGCCATCCACACCCACCCCCAACCCCGAACCGCCCCGCGGCGGACGGCCAGCGCCATCCGCCGCAAAGCAACCCTTCGTCGCTACTCGCAGGCCACGCCGTCTCCGTCGCGGTCCAGTTTGGAGCTGTAGCCTGGCTCGCCGCGGTACAGGGGGGCCACGCCGGCCGCCCTCGCGGCCGCGCAGTTCGGGTAGTACGGGCTGCCGCCGCCGCTGTGCGACTCCGTCTCCTCCGTCGGCTCCGGGACCGCCTGCCGCGGCGTCGTCGCCTTCGCCTTCGTCGGGGCAGGGGCAGGGGCGGGGGCCGGGGCAGGCGCCGGTGCGGGCGTGACCGGGGCGACGACCGGCGCGGGGTGGTCGATGTCGCCGTTGCAGGGCGGTCCCCACAGGCCCGCCACCGCCGTCCGCGCCCTGTCCTCCGCCGAGCGCAGCGCTGCGACCGCACCGTCCGCCGCCCTCGCGTAACCGGCGCCGATCACCGCATCGGCGTAGTCCGTCGCGTTGTTCAGCCGCAGCGACGCAGCCACACCCGCCTCGCTCACCTCGGCCAACGTCACCTGCTGGTTAGCCAGCATGTTCGTCGCCCAGCCCGTGGCCTCCGCCGTGAAACAGCCCGCGACCGGCGCCTTCACCCCCTGCACCCGGACCGTCTGCCGCGTCCCCCTGGCATCCGCCACCTCGACGGTGCCCGCGTCGACCACCCGCACCACCGTGTAGACCTCGACCGGCGGCGCCGCGCTCGTCGACGTCGTCGTGCTCGTGACCGTCGTCGAAGGCGGCGGGGCCGCGGCGGTCGGTGTCGTCGGGGGTGAGTCCGGGCCGAAGATCGCCCCGATCACGAACAGCACCCCCAGCACGCCGAGAGTCACGAGCAGCCAACGGGGTGGACGCCGGCCACGGCCGGGCGCGGTAGCAGTCATGTGCAGTCCTCGGAGAAAATCGTGGCGCCGACATGGCGCACTGCGCATTTCTCGTCACGGACCACTCCGGCGTTACAACCGTTGCGAAATCATAACGAGCCGTTACGCCGCGCCGGGAATTCCGATGCACCTTCCGGCAGTGATCCGCGAAACAGGAGAGGCGCCGTGCCCGAAGTCGTCGACGTGCTGGAACTGACCCGCGCGGGTGGCTACGACGCCACCGGACTAGAGTTCACCGCGATCGGTTGCCGCACAACGGCATTGCGGTCCGGACAGCTCGTCGAACTCGCCGCGGTGCGCACGCGCGCGGACGGCAGCACAATTGGCGAACTGTCAACACTGCTGAACCAGGAATCCGCACCCACGCTCCCCGAGGTCCTCGGGTATTTCACCGAATTGCTGCAGGGTGCCGTGCTCGTCGCGCACAACCTCGCATTCGTCGCCCGATTTCTGGGCCCCGAGCTGGACCGCTACGGAATTCGCGTGCCCGCCGTCGACACGCTGACCACCGCCAAGAACACCGTGCGCCTGCCGAACTACCGCCTCGGCACCGTCGCCCGCTCGCTCGGCATCACCGACACCCGGCGCGACACCGCCCTCGACGACGCCCGCACCGGCGCCCGCGTCGTGACCGCGCTGGTCGGCGTGCACGGACTGCGCCTGACCGCCTGGCCCCGCTTCGGCCCCCTGCCGCAGCTGGTGAAGTCCCGGCCGCTCGCGCCCCGCCGGGCCGAGCCCGCCGCGCCCGCCCAGGGCTGGACGGCCGAGCTGCCGGACCGCATGCCCCTGACGGTGCCCGTGGACTCCCCCGATCCCGCGCTCGAAGAGGCCTACCTCGAGGTGCTCGGCAACGCGGTCGCCGCCCGGCAGCTGACGTCCGCCCCGCCCACGGGGTTCGGCGAGGACGAGCTGCGGAGGATCCACACCGGTTTCGTGCACGGCATGCGGACCGTCGCCGAAGCCGACGGGATCCTGACGGTCGAGGAGGTCGCCGATCTGAAGGCGGTCGCGACGACGCTCGGCGTGCCCGGCGTCGTCGCGGACGTGCGGCCGACCGAACGCGCGGACCGCCCGACGCGGGTGCTCGTGCTGGGACGCGGGGCCGACGCGGACGAACTCCGTGCCGCCGTGCTCACGCGCGGCTTCCAGCTGGCGAAGAACCTCACCGCGTCCGTCACGCACCTCGTGGTCTGCCCCGACATCGCCCCCACAGAACCGAGGCTGGCGCGCGCCGCCGAGCAGGGCGTCACGGTGCTGGACGCCGCGACGGCGCGACGGCAACTGGCCACCCCTGCCCCGGAAGCGGCGCCGGCGCCACCCCCTGTCACCCGACTCGCCCCGGCACTGGCGCCCGCGGTCACCCCGGCTCGGCCACAGGGGACGAACGCCGCGCAGTGGGGCGGCCGCGTGATCACCGCGCTCGGGCTGGTGCTCGTCTTCGTGGCGGCGATCGCCGAGTTCGGCGGGGCGCCGTTCGCGGCCGGGCTCGTGGCGTTCGTGCTCGGCGCGGGCATCGCGCTGGGCGGCTGGTACCTCGGCGAACGGTGGTCAGTTCGCTCCTGGTGAAAGGGGCGCACCACCTGCGCGGGCGGGCGCACACTGGGGTGAGCAGAGGTGGTGATCGCCATGGAGGATTCCGACGTCCTCGACGCCTATTCGCGCACGGTGAGCACCGTCGCCGCCGAAGTGACGCCGCACGTCGCCAGCCTGCGGCTCGCGCGGGGCGGCGGTTCGGCGGTCGTCTTCGCCGACGACGGGTACCTGATCACCAACGCGCACGTCGTCGGCCGCGACCGCGCCGGGGTCGCGACGTTCTCCGACGGCACCGAGCAGGATTTCCGCGTGGTCGGCGCCGATCCGTTGTCCGACCTCGCGGTGGTGCGGGTGTCCGAAGCCCCGCCCGCGGTCCGGCTCGGTGACGCCGACAAGCTCGTCGTCGGGCAGCTGGTCGTCGCGGTCGGCAGCCCGCTCGGGCTGGCCGGTTCGGTGACGGCGGGTGTGGTCAGCGCGCTCGGCCGGTCTCTGCCGGTGCGCACGGCGCGCGCGGGCCGGGTGATCGAGAACGTGATCCAGACCGACGCCGCGCTGAACCCGGGCAACCCCGGCGGCGCGCTCGCCGATTCGAGCGGCCGCGTGGTCGGTGTGAACACGGCGGTCGCCGGGATCGGGCTGGGCATGGCCGTGCCCATCAACGCGACGACCCGCCGCATCATCGACACGCTGCTCGTCGAGGGCAAGGTCCGGCGCGCGTACCTCGGCCTGGTCGGCGTGCCCGCCCCGTTGCCCGACGAAGTCGCCGAGCACACCGGTCAGCGGGCGGGCCTGCGGGTGGTCGAGGTGGTCGCGGGCGGCCCGGCGGCGCGGGCCGGGCTCCGGCCCGGTGACCTGGTGCTCACCGTCGGGCGAGCGCGGGTCTCCGACGCGCAGGACATCCAGCGGCAGCTGTTCGCCGAGGTCATCGGGACGCGGCTGCCGGTGACGGTGTTGCGCAACGGCGCGATGGTGGACGTCGTCGCGGCGCCGACGGAGCTCGCGGGCTAGCAATTCCGTTGCCGCGCACGGCTCGCGGCAGCAGACTCGCGGCGTGCCCGATTTCGTCGCCTTCGTGCCCGCCGCGTTCCTCATCGCGCTCGTGCCGGGCCCGGCCACCTTCATGCTGGTCAAGCAGTCCGCGCTGGGCTCCCGCCGGAACTCGCTGGCCACCATCGCCGGTATCGAAGCCGGGGTGCTGGTGTGGGGCGTGGCCGCGGCGTTCGGGATCACCACGCTGCTCGCCGCGTCCGAGCTCGCCTACACCGGCCTGCGCATCGCGGGCGCGCTCTACCTGGTGTACCTGGGCATCCGGCTGCTGGTGTCGCGCGGCGGCCCGGAACCGGAAGTCCGGCCTGGGTCCGGGTTCCGGTCCGGGCTGCTGGTCAACGTGACGAACCCGAAGGCGGGGATCTTCGCGCTGTCGTTCCTGCCGCAGTTCGTGTCCACCGCCGACGCCGGCCCGCTGCCCCTGCTGGCGCTGGTCGCCGTCTGGATCCTCACCGACACCGTCTGGTACACGTCACTCGCGCTCCTGCTGACGCGCGTCGGGCGCTGGCTGCGGAGCCGGCGCGTGCGCCGGGCACTGGAACGCTCGTGCGGCGGCGCCTTCGTGGCGTTCGGGCTGGCGATGGCGGTGGAGAGCGCCTGAATCAGACGGTCAGCACGATCTTGCCCCGCGTCCGGCCCTGCTGGTTGAGCCGCCACGCTTCCGCCGCTTCGGCGAGCGGGAACGTGCGCTCCACAGGCACGGTCACCTTGCCGTCCTCGATGAGGCGCGCCAGGTCGGCCAGCTCGACGCCGTCGGGCCGCACCCACACCCAGTGGCCGCCCTTCGCGTCGGCCTCCGGGTTGGCGATCGACACCACCCGTTCGGGCTTGACGCCGAGGCC
Source organism: Amycolatopsis sacchari (assembly GCF_900114035.1). Taxonomy (GTDB): domain Bacteria; phylum Actinomycetota; class Actinomycetes; order Mycobacteriales; family Pseudonocardiaceae; genus Amycolatopsis_E; species Amycolatopsis_E sacchari. The sequence goes on from NZ_FORP01000044.1 coordinate 21,500, forward strand.
AAGGGACACGTCGACCGCGTCGCCGCCGACGAAGTCCACCGCCGCGTCCACTCCGCCGGGTGCCAGGGCACGCACCCGGTCGGCGAGGCCTTCGCCGTACGTGACCGGCTCTGCCCCCAAGGAGCGCAAGTACTCGTGGTTGCGTTCACTCGCCGTGCCGATCACGCGGGCACCGAGCGCGACGGCGATCTGCACGCCGAACGAGCCCACGCCCCCGGCCGCGGCGTGGACCAGCACCGTGTCGCCCGCGCCCACTTCGGCCCGCTTCAGCGACCGGAACGCCGTCTGCCCGGCCAGCGGCACACCCGCCGCCTCCGCCCAGCCGAGGCCGCGCGGCTTCTTCGCGAGCATGCGGACGTTCGCCGTCGCCAGCTCGGCGTACGCCCCGGCCTGCGCCCAGTCCTTGCGGATGTAGCCGAAAACCTCGTCCCCGACGGAGAACTCACGCGCGTCGGGCCCGACGCGCTCCACCACGCCGGCGACGTCCCAGCCGGGCACGAGCGGGAACCGCACCTCCATCAGCGCGTCGAGGCCGCCCGCCGCGAGCTTCCAGTCGACGGGGTTGACGCCGGCCGCTCTGACCCTGATCAGCACCTCGGCGGGACCCACCTTGGGGTCGGGCAGGTCGATCAGCCGGAGGTCGTCCGCGGAGCCGTACTGCTGCAGTGCGATTGCCTTCATACTCCGGGCAACGGGCGCGGCTGAACGGGTTATTCCGGAGGTCACCCTTGAGGTACCAGCGCCGGCGTGGCAAGGTCGGAGGCACAACAGCAATCGCGGGAGCTCGCGCCTTGGCGGGCTGAGAGGGTGGCTGGTGTCCGTTGGGACCCGGTGCCACCGACCGCCGAACCTGACCGGGTAATGCCGGCGTAGGGAGTGGGTCTGCTTTGACGACGCTGGAGAACAACGCGCCTGTGACCGTGACCACCGGTCCGATCACCGGTTCGCGGAAGGTCTACCACGCCACGGAGTCCGGGCTGCGGGTACCGGCGAGGCGGATCGATCTGTCCAATGGGGACTCTTTCGACGTCTACGACACTTCGGGCCCGTACACGGATCCCGACGCGGTGATCGACGTCCACAAGGGACTCCAGCCGCTGCGGAGCGGGTGGGCGCAGGAGCACAACACCCAGCTGGGCTGGGCGAAGGCTGGCGTGATCACGCGCGAGATGGAGTTCGTCGCGGCGCGTGAGCGGGTCAGCCCCGAGTTCGTGCGGGACGAGGTGGCGAGCGGCCGTGCCGTGATCCCCGTCAACCGCAGGCACCCCGAGAGCGAACCCATGATCATCGGGAAGAACTTCCTGGTGAAGGTCAACGCGAACATGGGCAACTCGGCCGTGTGGTCCTCCGTCGAGGAGGAGGTCGACAAGATGGTGTGGGCGACCCGCTGGGGCGCCGACACGATCATGGACCTGTCCACGGGGAAGCGCATTCACGAGACGCGCGAGTGGATCCTGCGCAACTCGCCCGTGCCCGTCGGGACCGTGCCGATCTACCAGGCGCTGGAGAAGGTCGACGGTGAGCCGGAAAAGCTGTCCTGGGAGATCTACCGGGACACCGTGCTCGAGCAGTGCGAGCAGGGCGTGGACTACATGACCGTGCACGCCGGCGTGCTGCTGCGGTACGTGCCGCTGACGGCGAACCGCGTCACGGGGATCGTGTCGCGCGGCGGGTCGATCATGGCCGCGTGGTGCCTGGCGCACCACAAGGAGTCGTTCCTGTACACGCACTTCGAGGAGCTGTGCGAGATCCTGCGCGCGTACGACGTCACGTTCTCGCTCGGTGACGGGCTGCGCCCCGGTTCGATCGCGGACGCCAACGACCGCGCGCAGTTCGCGGAGCTGGAGACGCTCGGCGAGCTGACGCACATCGCGCGCGAGCACGACGTCCAGGTGATGATCGAAGGCCCCGGCCACGTGCCGATGCACAAGATCAAGGAGAACGTGGAGCTGGAGGAACGGCTCTGCGGCGAGGCCCCGTTCTACACGCTCGGTCCACTCGCGACGGACATCGCCCCCGGCTACGACCACATCACGTCGGCGATCGGCGCGGCGCAGATCGGCTGGTACGGCACGGCGATGCTGTGCTACGTCACGCCGAAGGAGCACCTCGGCCTGCCCAACCGGGACGACGTCAAGACCGGGGTGATCACGTACAAGATCGCCGCGCACGCCGCCGACCTCGCGAAGGGGCACCCGTACGCGCAGGCGTGGGACGACGAGTTGTCCAAGGCGCGCTTCGAGTTCCGCTGGAACGACCAGTTCAACCTGGCGCTCGACCCCGACACGGCACGGTCCTTCCACGACGAGACCCTGCCCGCGGAACCGGCGAAGACGGCGCACTTCTGCTCCATGTGCGGCCCGAAGTTCTGCTCGATGCGGATCACGCAGGACGTGCGGAAGTACGCCGAGGAGCACGGACTGTCCACTGTGGAGGCGATCGAGGCGGGGATGCGCGAGAAGGCCGGGGAGTTCGGCGAGCGCGGCAACCAGGTCTACCTGCCGGTCGTGGAGCGATGAGCGGTACTCCGAAGACGGCGCTCACCATCGCCGGGAGCGATTCCGGCGGTGGTGCGGGCATCCAGGCGGACCTGCGGACGTTCTTCGCGTGCGGGGTGCACGGGATGACGGCGATCACGGCCGTCACCGTGCAGAACTCGCTGGGCGTGCAGGGTTTCACGGAGATCCCGCCGGACGTGGTGACCGCGCAGATCAGGGCCGTCGCCGAGGACATGGGTGTGGACGCGGCCAAGACCGGGATGCTCGCCACCGCGCAGATCATCGAGGCGGTGGCGGAGACGCTCGACGAGGTCCACATCGGACGGTCGTTCGACGTGCCGTTCGTGGTGGACCCCGTCGCCGCCTCGATGACCGGTGACCCGCTGTTGCGGGACGAGGCGCTGGAGGCGATCCGCACCCAGCTGTTCCCCCGCGCGACGCTGGTCACGCCGAACCTGGACGAGGTGCGGTTGCTCACCGGCGTCGAGGTGACCGACCGGGAGAGCCAGCGCCGGGCCGCGGACGCGTTGCTGGCGCTGGGCCCGCAGTGGGCGCTGGTGAAGGGCGGGCACCTCTACACCGATCCGGAGTGCGTGGACCTGCTGTCCGACGGGGTGCAGCACATCGAACTGCCCGGCCCGCGGTACGACACGAAGCACACCCACGGCGGCGGGGACACCCTGGCCTCGGCGATCACCGCTTCGCTGGCGCAGGACCTCGGCGTGCCGGACGCGGTCGCGGAGGGGAAACGGTTCATCGAGCGCTCGGTCGCGGACGCGTATCCGCTGGGTGCGGGTGTCGGCCCGGTGTCGCCGTTCTGGCGGCTGCGACACTAGGGGGCATGGGTGTTCCTAGCGCACTGACGATCGCCGGTTCGGATTCCGGTGGGGCCGCGGGGTTGCAGGCGGATCTGCGGACGTTTCTGACCTGCGGGGTGCACGGGCTGGTCGCGGTCACCGCGGTCACCGTGCAGAACACCCTCGGTGTGCACGACCGGTCGGACGTCCCGCCGCACATCGTGGCGGGCCAGATCGAGGCGGTCGCGGCGGACATGGGCGTGAACGCGGCGAAGACGGGCATGCTCGCGTCGGGCGCGATCATCGAGGCGGTCGCCGAGGCGTGCGACAGGGCGAACATCGGGCGGGACCGTGAGGTCCCGTTCGTCGTCGATCCGGTGGCGGCGTCCATGCACGGCCACCCCCTGTTCGACGAGGCGGGCTTGGCGGCGCTGCGGGACCTGCTGCTGCCGAGGGCCACGGTCCTGACCCCGAACCTCGACGAGGTGCGGTTGTTGACGGGCCTGGAGGTGACGGGCCGGGAGCAGATGCACGAGGCCGCGGTCACCCTGCACGGCATGGGCCCGAGGTACGTACTGGTGAAGAGCGGCCACCTCACACACGACCCGGAATGCGTCGACGTCCTCTACGACGGCGAGACCTTCACGGAACTACCGGGCCCGCGCTTCGCCACCCCCCACACCCACGGCGCGGGCGATTCGATGGCGTCGGCATTGACGGCGGGCCTGGCGAGGGGCATGACGGTCCCAGAGGCGGCGAAGTTCGGGAAGTGGTTCGTCAGCAACGCAGTCGCCCACTCGTACCCCATGGGGGCGAAGGTCGGCCCAGTGTCAGCCTTCTGGCGCCTAGCGCCGGAGGACCGGTAACCACAACAACACCCACACACAACCGCCACCCAGCAACGCGAACGCGAGCGGCCACACCGCCCACACCCACCCCCGCCCCGATCCCCAGCCGCACTTACGGCCGATCCGCCGGGTCAAGAGTGGGCGAAGCCCATCCCGAAGGGACGCCGAAGGCGCTCTTGACGCGGTGGAGCGGCCGTGAACACTCAAAGATCGGGGCGGGGGTGGGGCCGCTCAAGCAGGGCGCGCCAGCGCCCGGGAGACCCCGTGTCCGACTCGACCAGCAAGGAAGCCAGCCCAAAGATCAAAAGAATGCCTCGCCGGCGGGCAATACCGCTAAGTTAGGCGGTTTGGGTGAGGAGTCGGATGCGTGGTGGCTGGGGGTATGTGGTGGTGTGGTGGTGGGGTTTTTTGGTTTTGTAG
>NZ_FORP01000015.1 GCF_900114035.1 Amycolatopsis sacchari
CCACCCGATACGACAAACTCGCCACCGTCTACCGAGCAGCCATCCTCCTGCACGCCGTCATCACCTGGACCACAACATTGTCAGACATGACCTAGGTCGTTCTGACCGGAACCGCCGGTCAGTAACCACTACGGTGTTCTTGCCGAGATCGAGATCGACCGTTCACCAGGGATTGACGGGCGATGCTGCCCGAAGCAGAACGGTGCTAGCACCCACGGCGATCGTCAGGCTGGATCGAGCGGCCGTGAGACCCACCAAAGACCTGCGCAAACAGGCGCAGCGGAAAGCGCGCTCGGCTACCGTCCGGTTGAGCAGCGGCCCGAGCCTGATGGTACCGACTCGAGCAGCAGATCACTACGAGAACGCCGTTCCAGGCAGACACAGAACGACGCCGAGAGAGGCGGCCGAGCCTGGTCCGCTCGGACGGTCCGTCTCCACGGCCGTGCGGCTCGGTAGGCGACAACTTGGACTAGCGGCTCCATTTGCGGCCCCTTCCACCCTCTCAAGTCAGTCCGCGGCAACCGAGTCAACTCACGGCTGACAAGCTTTACCAGGGCACGCCCCTGACATCTCTGAGCGACACTGGCGGAGCGGTCAGGGGGCCTCAGGCCTGCGTCCCTGCACGACGTCAAATCTCGGATGAGCATCCTTTCGTCGGTCCACGATCTCCCGCGTTGACAGAGAGTTGGACAAGCTGTTTCATGTGACGAAACAGCTTGACCGAGGCGCGGACACACCTCAGGCCAGCCACGTGGAGGCGCGATCCGTCGCGCGTACCCACTGTGCCTTCTTTGTTGCCCAAACCCTGCCGAACAGCCCAATCACTCTCTGCAACATCTGCTACTAGGAGCCAATATGCCGTTCAATTCCCCACTGAGCCGCCGTGACATGCTGCGGGCCTCGGGGCTGGCTGGCGCCACCCTGGGCATGGGAGCGCTCGGGATGACGCTCAGCTCTTGCGGGAACAGTCCCAGTGGTACTGCCGGGAATCCCGCCGCATCCGGTGCGGGGGCCGTCGCGAGCGCGCTCCAGCCAGGTCAAAGCGTCGAAGGCACCATTTACAGCGACGTCGTCAAGAATCTCCCACGAGGGGGCAACCTGGACATCACCCTGACCTTCGCCTCCGCCACGCTGAACATCCTCTCGACTACGACGAGCAACACCCAGTGGTACGCCGATCCCTGTCACGACTTTCTCGAACGATTCGACACCAACGGCAACCTCGTTCCATCTCTGGCCCAGAAGCTGGAATTCGTCAACCCGACGACCTACCGCTACACACTGCACGAGGCACGTTTCCACAACGGCAGGCAGGTGACGGCCGAGGACGTAGTGGCTACGGTTGACTACCTCCGCAGCCCAGCCCTGGCGTCGAACCGGGCCGGCGCTTTCCGCGACGTGCAGTTCCGCGCACTCAATCAGAAGACCGTCGAGGTCGTCCTCCCAGAACCAAACGCGGGCTTCCGGTACAACCTCGTCGGGTTGTGCATCGTTCCGAGCGAGGCCTTCGCGCAACTCGCCACCAACCCAATTGGTTGCGGCCCCTACAGGTTCGAACAGTGGGTCAAGGACTCGTACATCGACTACAGCGCTTTCACCGACTACTGGAACAAGGATTTGCCCCGGCTCGACCGGTTGCGGCTGACATTGCGGACCGATTCAGAGGCGGCGTCGCAGGCGATACGCGCCGACCAGACCGATGTACTCGACGTCGTGCCGACCGCGCAGGTGCCGATGTTCCAGCAGCTGATCGACTCGAAGCGGCTCGCCGGCGTCTCCTACTCGGCTGGCTGGAACTTTGTTGGCCTGAACACAACGAGGCCGAAACTCAGCGACCCCCGAATTCGGCGGGCACTCGCGCTCAGCATCGATCGCACCGCGGTCGCGCGGGTTTCCGGCGGGAGCCTGAACCAACCGATATGCACCGCACCGTACGCGCCGACTCACCCGCGCTACCCGAAGAACCTCGACTACCCCCGCGATACCGCGCAGGCCAAGGCACTGATGCAGCAGGCGAACGGGAAGGACCTCACCATCGAGCTCCTGGCCACTGACGCCACGATGGAGGCGATCGCGACAGTGCTCCGCAGCAACTGGGCGGAGATCGGCGTGACCGCGAACATCCTGAGGATCGACGTCCCCACCTATGTGAGCCGACGGTCCAGGAAGGACTTCGACGCGGTCGCCAGCCAGTGGTTCTTCAGTCCCGAACCCTCGTACGTCTTGGACCAGCTCTTCTCCTCCAAAGGCACAAACAACTTCTGGGGCTACAGCAACCCGCAGGCGGACCAGCTGATCACGCAGGGCCGGTCGACGACCGATCCCGAGGCTCGCGCCTCCATCTACAACAACCTGCTCAAACTCCTCTTCATCGACGAGCCGAGCATGATTCCCCTGTCGACGGCAGCGCGGCTCATGGTCTTCAAACCGGGTGTGGACGGGGACCTGATCGTCCCCAGCTCGTTCAACCTCTGGCGGTACGCGATCGCCGCCCGGCGGTGACCAGGAGTTTTCCGGGTACCGGTCTTCCCTCGTCGGCCGCCGTGTTCGCACCGTCGGATATGGTGATCACGGCGGCAGCTGACGCTGCTCCGGTGACCTGAGCGGCGAGGCTAGAGTCGGCGGAGGCGGCGGTCATACGACCCCGTCTCGCCAGCTCGGCCGTCGCCGTGCAGGTCGAGCTGGCGTTAGACTTTGTGCCGAACGGTGCGCCAGCTATGAATGCCTTGAGGAATTGAGGAGCCGGTTAGATCTGACTGAGCCAATTTGCTTGGGACGCCACGTTGTAGGCGAATGAGGTCTCCGTCCCCTACGAGGGCTATCGTGACAGGGATAGAATGAGAACAGCTTGAGCCGCGCTTGGGAGAAGCAGCAGTTCCAAATGCGAACCCCGAAGTAGCTGCACATTTTCAAGATCGCCCCTTCCCTGAAGGTACCCAATTTTCAGCTGGCACCTCCGGCCTCAAAGGTCATACTCACGCTCGTGCCGACGAAACCACCATCGCTTAACCGGGAGAACTGGGGATCAGGGAAACGGACCTCAATCACATGGGATGAGCGTTTCCGCTTCTGACGGCCGCATAAATCTAGGCGCCCCCACACGGATCGCTCTGTCGCTCTATTCGACGCTACGGAGTAAGCGGCTTCTGGGCTCGCATCTTCAACGCGACTCCACGAAAAGGGGCTGTGTGCCACGCTTGTGACACACAGCCCCTTCGTCAAAAACCTCAGCGCTTCAGGTACTTCAGCGCGTTGCTCAGCGAGTCCGACCACGGCGAGGCCAGGTCGAGCCGACGGAGTTCGTCGGCGTGCTGGACCGCCGCGAGCTCCGCCATGAGGCGGCCGCGCATGCGCTCGTCGTGCGCGACGTTCGCCGAGCGGAGGGCCCGGTCGAGGCGGGTCTTGCGGAACGGGGTGAACCAGGACGCGCGCGCGAGGTGGGCGGCACGGCGAGCAGCGCGGTCGCGGGTGCGGGCCAGCGCGTCGCGCTCGTCGTCGCCCAGGCCGAGGCGCGACAGGAAGCGCTCCTTCAGCTCACGGCTGACCCGCGACCACGTGGACGGCCGGGTGCGGCTGTGCCGCAGCTCGATCCCGAGCGCCAGGTGCAGCATCACGACACCGAGCACCGGCCCGAGCGTGACACGCGCCAGACCCGAGACCGGGCCGGCCAGGTCGAACGCCATGTACCCGGACGCGGCGCACAGCGCCCACAGGATCAGGCGGGCGGGGCCGGGCTTGCCGCTCGAACTCCGGATACCGGCCCGCATCGCGAACCCGCAGGCGATCAGCGCGACCTCGACCACGGCGAACATCGCGCCGCGCTCGTAGACGTTGGTGATGCCGAGCTTGTCGCCGAAGAACCGCCACGAGGTGTCGACCGAGACCAGCAGCGACATGAACGCCACGAGGTAGAAGCCGCGCGACCCCTCCGGCGCCTTGCGCTTCGTCGACGCGGCAACCTCCGTGACCTGCACCGGCTGCGGGGCCGGTTCCGGGGCGGGAGCGGGCTCCGGCGCCGGCTGGACGACCTCGGCGGTGACGGGCTCGGGCTTGGCTTCCGGCTCGGGCTTGGTCGCCGGCTCGGTCTTGGTCTCCGTGGCCGTGTCGTTCTTGCCGGCGGCGCGGGCGCCGTCCAATTCGGCCAGCATCTTTTCGGACAGTCGCGGCAGGTCACCGGTGTCGCCGAGCCCGCGCTCCTTGCGCCACTTGTCCACCTGCGCGGACACCGAGGAACGTTCGCGCTTGGGGTTGGTCACCACGCCGTAGGTCATGAGGAACGCGATGACGTCCGAGGTGGACGGCTGTTCCAGTGCTTCACAGGCGTAGCGAACCTTCTCGTCCATCGTCTTCATCGTGGCCAAGCGGACGGCATGGGCCGCACTGCTCAGCACGTCCGCGGAAGAAGCCTGCTGATCGCTCTCGGTTTCCATGAGGTTGTCCTTGTTCAGTTCTCGCCGGTGGGGGTCGCGAGCATAACCGGTGCGGAAATCGCTGCGAAGGGCACCCTCGATGGAGGGGCGTGGACGTCTGGTTCAGCAGGGAGATGGACCCTACCGCCCCGTCTTCTGGGCACTCACGCCGGGGAGGGGCGGACGCCGAAAGCGCTTTCTCGGGTGCTCAACCCCGCGCCGCGGCGACCACCGCACGGCCGGCCGCGACGAGCGACTCCGCGCGGGCGCCGGGGCCCGCACCGAGGTACGCGCCGACCATCGCGCCGTCACGCAGCATCATCAGCTGGTCGACCGCTTCGGCCGGGTCGGCGATGTCCAATTCGGTCAGCAGGCCTGCCAGCACCCCGGCGAACCAGGCGCGGTGCGCGGCGACGGCCTGGCGCACCGGGTGGCTCGCGTCGGCGTACTCGGCGGCCGCGTTGATGAACGGGCAGCCGCGGAAGTCGGCCGCGCAGCTCGCGTCCGCGAGCAGGTGCGCGATGGCTTTCAGCGTCGCGCGCGGGTCCGGGCTCCGCAGGCGCTCCAGCGCCTCGCGCTCCACCGCCGACCGGCCCTCCAGGTACGCCAGCACCAGGTCGTCCTTCGTGGGGAAGTGCCGGTAGAACGTCACCTTGCTGACCTCGGCCGCCGCGATGATCCGGTCGGCGCTCACCGCGCGGATGCCCTCGGCGTAGAACAGCTCGTCCGCCGCGGCCAGGATCCGGTCCCGCACCGGTGGCCGGCTCGTCGCCGTGCCTTGTGCCGCCCGGGTCATCGACCACTCCCCTCTCCGCCGCGAACTCCCCCAGGTTAACGCCTCTCGCCAAGGGGAGCCCGACAGTGCTAGCTTGTAGACGTACTAGTTCGTCTACCTCTGCGAGCAGGAGAAACCATGTCCGACAGCCTCTACACCGGGATCGCGACCTCGACCGGCGACGGCAGGGCGGGAGGCCGCGCCCGCACGAACGACGGCCTGCTCGACGTCACGCTGGCGATCCCGAAGGAGATGGGCGGCCCCGGCGGCGCCACCAACCCCGAGCAGCTGTTCGCGGCGGGCTGGGCCTCCTGCTTCCACTCGGCGGTCAAGGCCGTGGCGGCGCAGCGGAAGGTCGACGTCAGCGACTCCGCGGTGGTGGCCGAGGTCCAGGTGCACCCCACGCCCGAGGGCGGGTTCAGCCTCAGCGCCGCCCTGCACGTCGAGCTGGCGGGGGTCGACCAGGCGACGGCGGACCAGCTGGTCGAGGCGGCGCACGCGATGTGCCCCTACTCGAACGCCACCCGCGGCAACATCCCGGTGACCGTCGACGCGACTGTGGCGTGAGGACAGTGGGGCCCGGCCGCCGCGCGATGGCGGTGGCGGGGCCCGGCTCGGCGGGAACGCCGCGGGCGGGTTTGGCTGCCGCGGACGGCGGTGGCGGGCCCGGCTGACGGGCGGGAACGCCAGGCGCGGTGGGGGTGGACGTCGCGGGACCGCGGCGGCGGGCCCGGCCGGGCGGGAATCCTCAGCGCGGTGGGACGTGCCCCTCCCTGAGAAGGCGCGGGCCTGGCAGACGGGCGGAAAAGCCAGGCGCGGTGGCGAGTGGACATCGCGGGACCGCGGCGGCGGGCCCTGCCAGGCGGAAACCCCCCGGCGCAGCGGGACGTGCCCCTCGCGAAGGGGCGCACCCGGCCACCGCGCGAGGGCGGCCGTGGGCGGCCACAACCCTCACGCGAAACGCCGAGAACCGTGGCCCACCCCGCCACGGCTCACCCCTCCTCGGCCACCTCGCGCAGGTACCGAACCACCCCCACGCGCCGCGCGACCCAGGACGCCAGGCGGGGCGACACGGCGCTCACCACATCCGCCACGCGCTCCAGCGGCGGGGCGACCGTGATCTCCACCCGGTCCTCCCGGATGCAGCGCACCACGGCCCGCGCGACGGCCTCCGGCGGCACCCGGCCGAGCAGCACCGGGCGTTTCGCCTGCCAGCGCGACGAAATCCCCACCTCCGCCACCAGCGCTGGGTACACCGCGGACACCCCGACGCCCGTGCCCCTCAGCTCCTCCCGCAGCGACCACGTGAAACCCACCAGACCGTGCTTCGCCGCGGAATTCAGGGCACCGTAAGGATAAGCGGTGCGCCCGGCGACCGAGCCGACGTTCACGACGTGCCCCTCACCCGCCGCCAGCAGGTGGGGCAGCACCAGCCGCGTCAACGACTGCGCCGCCACCAGGTTCACCAGCGCCACGCGCCGGATGTCGTCCAGCGACACGTCCTGGAAGCGCGCGATGCGTTCCACCCCGGCGTTGTTCACCAGCAACGACGGCGGCCCCAGCGCCTCGGCCACCACCCGCACCACCCGCCGCTGGTCCTCCTCCTCCGCCACGTCCGCCGGCACCACCAGCGGCCGCGGACCGTGCGCGGCAGCGCGCTCCGCGGCGGCCCGCAGGCCGTCCTCGGAGCGTGCCACCAGCGCCAGCCGCACCCCCGCACGCGCGAGGTGTTCGGCGAGCACCACGCCGATCCCCCGTGAGGCCCCCGTCAGGATCCCCACGGCCCCCTCCGGCACCGGCATGGCACCCCTCCGCTACGCGTTCGCGGGCAGATCCGTGCCCGCACCCCGCTTGCGCACCTTCACGAGGTCCCGCCGGTGCTCCGGCAGCGTCGGCTCCCCCGCGCCCTCGACGACGAACCCCAGGTCCTCGATCATCCGCACGTCGAGGTCACCGTCCTGCCCCTCGCTGGTCAGGTAGTCACCCAGGAACAGCGAGTTCGCCAGGTACAGCGCCATCGGCTGCAGCGAACGCAGGTGGATCTCCCGCCCGCCCGCGATCCGCACCTCCACATCGGGGAACACCAACCGCACCATCGCGAGGATCCGCAGACAACGCTGCGGCGTGAGGCTCCACCGCTGGTCCAGCGGGGTGCCCTCGATGGGGATCAGGAAGTTCACCGGCACGGAGTCGACATCCAGCTCACGCAACGCGAACAACACGTCGACCAGTTCCTCGTCGGTCTCCCCCATTCCCGCGATCAGCCCCGAACACGGCGACAGCCCGGCCTGCTTCGCCTGCCGGACGGTGTCCACCCGGTCCGCGTACTCGTGCGTCGAGCAGATGTCGGCGTAGTGCGAATCGGCTGTGTTGAGGTTGTGGTTGTACGCGTCGGCCCCGGCTTCCTTCAGCTGCCCCGCCTGCCCGTCGGACAACAAGCCGAAACACGCGCACACCTCGACGTCCGGATACGTCCGCTTGAGCTCGGAAATCGTTTCCGCGACCCGCCGCACGTCCCGGTCCGACGGGCCGCGGCCGCTGCCCACCAGGCAGACGCGCTTGGCCCCGCGCTCGATGCCCGCCGACGCCGCCGCGACCGCCGCGTCCGGCTTGAGCCAGCTGTACTTGAGGATCTCCGCCGCCGATCCCACCCGCTGGGAACAATACGTGCAGTCCTCGGGGCACAGCCCGCTCTTGAGGTTGACCAGGTAGTTGACCTTGACCCGGTTGCCGAAGTAGTGCCTGCGAACGCGGTGACCGGCGGCGACGACGTCCAGCACCTCTTCGTCGGGAGTGGCCAGCACGGCGAGCGCCTCTTCCCGCGTCAGCGGTTCGCGGCGCAGGGCCTTTTCCGTCAGCTCGGTGAGCAATTCCATGCCTCCCAGAATGGCAGAAGAAAGCATCGGTAACCGGAGGAGACCAAATTCCTCAGCGCGGCAGCCCCGCGCTCTCGCCCCGCTGCTTCGCCTGCTCGACCTGGGCGGCCGTCGGCGCGGTCCTGGTGAACTCGTCGTGACCGACCAAAGTGGACTGCCACTGGTCCGCCGGGGTGGTGCCGGAGGTCAGCAGCCACTGCGTGACGATCCGCTCACCGGTGCCGCCGTAGTACTGCCCGCTCCAGCTGGTGGTGGAGTGCGCATTGCGGAAACTGTTGTGCCAGGCCACCGTCCAGCCCAGCGCGGTGCCGGTACCGGACACCGGCGCGATGTCGTACCCGCCTCGCAACGGGTAGGTGCTCTCGGCGTCCCCCACCGCGGATTCGTACGTGCCCGAAAGCGCGCCGTCCGCGGACACGGTCAGGTTCATCACCGAGCCGAGCTCGTTGTACCAGGTGCCGGCCAGGCTCGTCAGCGTCGGCGTGACGGTTCCCTGGCTTTCACTGGCGCTGGCGGCGACTGTGCCGGCCGAAACCAGCAACGCGACCAGCGCGATCAGCACCTTGCGGAAAGCAGACATGCGATTCTCCCCTTCGTGACTCACTGTTTCCGATCCATGGGCAGCCGGGTCCGCAGCCCCGCCTCGGCTTCGCGGGCGGCGGCCTTCGCCAGTTCACGCCTGCTCACCTTCAGCCGCGACAACACCGGCAGGAACACTTCGCGCAGGAACACGGTGCGGTCGATGCCGACCGCCCGCATCACCTCGATACGGCTTTCGTAGTCGGGCACCAGGTCGTACGCGGGCATGTTGAAGTTCGAGAACACGTGGTGCAGATCCGCCACCGTGCCCTCCCTGTCCTCGGCCAGGCACGCGCCGATGGCGTCGAGGTAGAACCCGCCGTGGGCGGCCTCGTCACGGGAGATGAAGCGGTAGATCGACGCGAGCAGCTCGTCCCCGGCCTCCCGCGCGGCGGCCAATACCGCTAAGTTAGTACGTTTTACCTGGTCAGGGCGTTACCGGAGGCTCTGTTCAGTCGTTCCCGCCGGTTAGGCGGTTCTCCACTTAAGACAGTCGCCGTTGCGGTTGAGGGGAATCTTCAATTGAGGCAACTGTTCTGTCGGGGTGTGACCGCTCTGTGGGCGACGCCTCCAAACGCCTCTGAGCTGCGGAAACTCGCCTAAACTTAGCGGTATTGCGCGGCGGCGAGCTGGCGCCGGTAGATCATCCACGTCGTCTTCTCCTGCAGCGCGCCGTAGCAGATCATCTGCCGGATCGTGGGGAACGGCAGCTTCCAGCGCCGCTTGGTCAGATCGGCCTCGAACTCGAACATCTGCCGCGACGTCCGCTGCCCGGTGCGCACGAGGTACTCCCGCAGCACGAGCGCGTGCTTCGCCTCCTCGTAGCCCCAGTTGACGTGCCACCACGCCTGGCCGAACGAGTCGCGGAACAGGTTGAGGCCCTCCCCGACGTAGTCCGGCATGTAGGACTCGACCCCGCAGAACGTCTCCGCGCACAGCGCGAGATCGGCGTTGTGACGGGTGCGCTCGGCCAGTTCCCACGGCAGGTCGTCGAAGACGTTCCACCGCCGCTTGCGCTCGGCGGTCTCGAAGAACTCCAGGTAGTTGCGGTAGAGCTGTTCCTCGCTGAGGTAGCTCATCGGATCTCCCTCCTGCGGAGGCTGAACTGGGCCAGGCTCTGGTACCGGCGGTCGAAGGCGAGCACGCACAGCGACAGGTACCGCTCGTAGTCGGCGAGGACCGCCGCGCCCCACCGCTCCCGGACGATGTCGGCACGGAAACGCAGCCGCCGCAACCACTCCTCGCACGTGCGGCGGTAGTGCTCGCGCCGGGTGCGCACGCGCACCACCTCCCAGTACGGCTCGGCCGTGGCGAGCACGTCCTCCAGCCGGGGCGCCATGCCACCCGGGAAGATCGACGACGTGGCCCAGCGCAGTTCTTCGAGGTCTGGACCACCGCGCGGCATCCGGTCACGCAGGATGGTCTGCAGCGCGAAGGCCGCGCCGGGCCGCGTCCAGGAGTGCACGCGGCGGAAGAAGTCGGCGTACCGGGCGAGGTGCCGCCCCGCCCACACGTCGTCCGGGCTGACGACGTGCTCGAACATCCCGATCGACAGCACGGCGTCGAACGGCTCCGCCGGGGCGAAGTCGCGGTAGTCGCACAGGCCGAGCGTGACGCCGGGGATCGCGCGGTCTCGGGTCGCGGCGAGCTGCGCCGGGCTCAGCGTGATGCCGTGCGCGCGGCGGACTCCCCGCCGGTCCACCTGGAACTGGAGGTTGGCGCCCCAGCCGCAGCCGATGTCGAGCACCCTCGTGTCCGGGCCGGTGCCGGCCTGCTCGCTCAGGTACGCGAGCTTGCGCAGCTGCGCGGTCTCCAGGTCGTCGCCGTCCTCCCACAGCGCGCACGAGTAGTTGCGCTCGGAATCCAGCCACAGCGCGAAGAACTCGTTGCCGACGTCATAGCTGACCTCGATGTCGGCCTGCGTGGACATCAGCCGGCCTCGGCGTGGACGCGCACGACGAGCCGGATCAGGTCGCCGATCGTCTGGATGCCGGACAGCTCGTAGTCGGGCAGGGTGACGTCGAAGCGTTCCTCCAGGCGCGCCACCAGTTCGAGCATCTGGACGCTGTCGATGCCCGCGTCGGCGATGTGCGTCTCCGCCGACAGCCCGCTCGCGTCCAGCCCCGGCACCACCGCCTTCGCCTCGGTGCGGATCTCGTCCAGTACCCGCTGTTCGCCCACCGGTGCCATCCCGCTCTCCCGTCACTGGTCGGTGCGCCACAGGGTGAGGCGCACCAGGCTCAACTGGTTGTCTTCGATCGCGCCGGCAAAGGTCTGGACCGCGCGGAGGCAGGCCGCGTAGCACTGGTCCCCGAACTCGGCGCGCAGCGGCGCTTCGCGGTCACGCAGGCGGCCGAGCCACGCCAGCGCGGTGCGTGCGTAGTCGTGCTGGTGGGTGTCCACCTCCCGCACCTCCCACCACCGCCCGCACGCCTTGGCCACGTCCTCCGGGCGAAGACAGCGGCGCCACAAGGGGATTTCGCGGACCACGTCAACCAGCGCACGGTTGGTCGCCGCCGAACGCGGCAGGCGGCCGGCGGTGAGGGTGGTCAGCGCCATGCGCGTGCCGGGTACGGTC
Source organism: Amycolatopsis sacchari (assembly GCF_900114035.1). Lineage (GTDB taxonomy): Bacteria > Actinomycetota > Actinomycetes > Mycobacteriales > Pseudonocardiaceae > Amycolatopsis_E > Amycolatopsis_E sacchari. The sequence goes on from NZ_FORP01000015.1 coordinate 11,218, forward strand.
AGCGCGTGGGCGCGGGCGAAGATCCGGCTCAGCACCCCGAGGTGCTGCCCCCGCAACCGCTGCTCCGGGGTGACGGCGTGTTCGAGGCACTGGTCACCGATCACCGCGTCGAACGCACCGTCCCCGTCCGGGAGAGCCGCCAGGTCGAGCAGCCGCGTGCCCTCGCCCGCGGCCTCCCGCAGCACGTCGGCCCTGCGGCGCAACGCCGTTTCGAGCTCGTCCGCCCCGTCCGTCCAGAACCCGCAGCGGTGGTCGGGCACCAGCGTGGGGAACACGGCGTTCACCGGGCCACCAGCCCGCCGTTGGCGAGCAGCTCCGCGGTGTGGGCCCGCCGGAGCTTGCCCGAGCTGGTCTTCGGCAGGTCACCGCCCACGACGACCACCTCCCCCACGGTCAGGCCCAGCCGCGACCGGACGGCCCGCCGGACCTGCTCGGCCAGCCGGTCGCGGTCCACGGCCCGCGAGGCCGCGACGGCAAGCCGCACGCCCTCGGTGTGCTCGTCGCGCACGGCGAGCGCCGCGACGTTGCCCGGCCGCACCCCCGGCACCTCGCTCGCCGCGAGCTCGATGTCCTGCGGGTGGTAGTTCACGCCGTTGATCACGATGACGTCCTTGATCCGCCCGGTCACGTACAGCCGGTTCTCCCGCAGCAGGCCCAGGTCCCCGGTGTGCAGCCGCCCGTCGCGGAACGCGCGGGCGGTCGCGGCCGGGTCACCGAAGTAGCCGTCGGCCAGCCCCGGCCCGGACACCACGATCTCGCCCTCGGTGCCGTCGGGGAGGTCCTGGCCGTCCGGCCCCACAACGCGGACGGTGGCGCCTTCGACGGGCACCCCGCACGACACCAGTTCGCCGTCGGGGAACGTCGTGAGCCCCTCGTCGCACGGGGTGAGCGTGACGGCGAGGGTGGCTTCGGCGAGGCCGTAGGACGCGAGGAAAGCGTTGCGCCGCAAGCCCGCCGGGGCGAAGCGGTCGGCGAAGGCACGCAGGGTTGCGGCACGCACCGGCTCCGCCCCGCACCCGGCGACGCGCCACGAGCTGAGGTCGAGCGCGGCGATGTCGGCGTCCTTGGCACGGCGGGTGAGCAGGCCGTACGCGAAGTTCGGCGCGAACGCCAGCGTGCCACGCACTTCGGTGATCAACCGCAGCCAGGACACCGGGTCGCGCGCGAACCGCAGCGGCGGGAGGTACCACGTGGGCAGCTGGTCGATCAGCGGCGTGAGCAGGAACCCGACCAGGCCCATGTCGTGGTAGAGCGGCAGCCAGCTCACCGCGCGGTCGCGGGAGCCGTCGATGCGCAGCCCGGCCTGGATGGCGAGCAGGGTGGCCAGGAGCGCGCGGTGGCTCACCGCCACCGCCTTCGGCGTACCCGTGCTGCCGCTGGAGAACTGCAGGACCGCCAGGTCTTCCGGCTCGGGCGGCTGCACGGGCCCCGGCGGGGCGGCGAGCAGTCCGGCGAAACCGTGCACCGGGCGGCCGGCGAGCGGGCCGTCGCCGAGCACCCGCCGGATCGGCTCGCCGACCACGCAGCACACCGCACCCGTGCGCGCCACGACGTCGTGCAGGTGCGCTCGGTAGGACTCGCGCTGCCCGGCGCGGAACGGCGGGAACACCGGTACCGCGACGACCCCGGCCCGCAGCGCGGACAGGAACGCCACGGCGAACTCGTACTCGTCGGCGACGACGAGCACGACCCTGTCCCCGCGGCGGGCGCCCAGCCCCGGCCACCGCGCGGCCGCGTCGGCGGTGAGCTCCCGCAGGCGCGTGAACGGCACGGCCCGTCCACCGGGAAAAGTCAGGCCGCGTTCCGGCCGGTCGAGCCGGGCGAGCACGTCGGCGACCGTGCGCACCTCGTCGGGCACGAACACCTTCCCTTCCCCCTGAAATTTGTCCGGATTACCGATCCGGAAGAACGAAGAAAAAGAAATCCCCATACCGGCGACCGCAACGGCGGAATCGGAAGCGCCGCCCAGGCCGGCACGTCGGCCTACGTTACACGGGACCCCGCGGCCCGACAAGGAAGAAAACAGGCCGCCAGTACCTCCGTCTGCCGCCTTGTGATCAAGTTCCCTGGTGTGCCAACGTGGTTCGCGATGCACTGGAGGGGGACGACGATGCCGCCTGGGCTCGCGACCGGTGGAACCGGGAATTCATTACCGGACCGGCTCGGCGCCGTATTCACGGAAACAACCGGAGCCCCACCGCCGGATCCCGGCGCGCCATTGTGGCTGGAATCGCTGGACGCGCTCCGGTTCAAATCCACTGTGGACGATCGGTTCGGGGTGGACCTCCCGCTGGACGCCCTGCTGGGCGACGGCACGCTCGGCGACCTCGCCCGACTGGTCGGCGAACAGCGTGCGAGCCCCGTCCCCCGCCGGGCCGTGGTCCACGACGCCGCGAACCGGCACGAACCCTTTCCGCTCACCGAGATCCAGCGGGCTTATTGGCTCGGCGCCAAGGATCCCGGTCTCGGTGGCCGGTCGGCGCACGCCTACGCCGAGGTCGACCTGTTCGGCGCGGACGTGGCGCTGGCCGAGGACACCCTCAACGACCTGATCGCACGGCACGACATGCTGCGCGCGGTGGTGCGGCCGGACGGGCGCCAGCAGGTGCTGCCCAGCGTGCCGCGGTACCGCATCCGGCACGCCGATCTGACGGACCTGCCGGAGGAAACGGCGCAGGCACGACTGGCCGCCACCCGCGCCGAACTGGGTCCGCAGGTTTTCGACGCCACGACGTGGCCACTCTTCGAGGTCCGCGCACACGACCTCCCCGGCGGACGGCTGCGCGTGCACCTGAGCATCGACCTGCTCGTCGCCGACGCCACCAGCGTGCAGCTGCTGCTCGCGGAATGGCTCCGGCTCGTGCTCGACCCCGCCTCGGCGGAACCGGCTCCCGCCGTGACCTTCCACGACGTCGCGGACATCGGCGAAGCGTCCGAAAAGGACAGACAGTATTGGCTGGCCAGGGTTCCGGACCTGCCTCCCGCGCCGCGACTGCCGGTGACCCCGCTGCCGCCCGGCACCCTACCCGAGTTCACCCGCCGCCAGGCCCGCCTCCCCGGCGACGTCTGGACGGGGTTGCGCGAGCTCGCCCGGAAGCTGGCGGTCACGCCCTCGGCGTTGCTGTGCGCCGCCTACGCGGAGGTGCTGCGGACGTGGAGCGCCTCGCCGCGGTTCACGCTCAACCTCACGCTGGCCCAGCGCCCGGGAGGGCACCCGGACGTCGAGCGGGTGATCGGCGACTTCACCGGCACGCTCCTGCTGGAATGCGACCTCACCGGCTCCCCGGATCTCGCCACCACCGCGCGAAGCGTGGGGAACCAGCTGCGGGCGGACCTGGCGCACGCGCGTTTCAGCGGGGTCGCCGTGCAGCGCGAACTCGCCCGCGGGCGGGACGTGAGCGCCGCCAGGATGCCCGTGGTGTTCACGAGCCTGCTGCGGGAACCGGGTGGTGTCGGCGCGCTGGAAGGCGTGACGTACGAGCTGGGTTACCTCGCTTCCCAGACGCCGCAGGTGTTCCTGGACAACCAGGTGCTGCTGCTGGGCGGCGACCTCGTGGTCGGCTGGGACGCGGTGGAGGCGATGTTCCCGCCGGGCGTGCTCGACGACATGTTCACCGCGTACACCGATCTGCTGCGCCACATCGCGGCCGACCCCGCGCACGCCCACGGTTCGAGGCCCGTGGCGGTGCCGCCGCGCCAGCTCGCTGTCAGGGCGCGGGTGAACGACACCGCGGGCCCACTGCCGCACGAGCCGATCCACGCAGCGCTGGACCGGCAGGTGGCGATCCGCCCGGACGCGCCCGCGGTGCTCGCCAACGGGCTTGCGCTGAGCTTCGGCGAGCTGGACCGGCGCGCCCGCCACGTCACGCAACGGCTCGTCGCGCTCGGCACCACGCCCGGCGAACCGGTCGCGGTCCTGATGCACAAGGGATGGGAGCAGGTGGTGGCGGCGCTCGGCGTGGTGCGCTCCGGGGCCGCGTACCTGCCCGTCGACGCCGGGCTGCCCGCCGAGCGGATCGAGCAGGTGCTCGCGGCCGCCTCCGTGCGCACCGTCGTGACGCAGCCCGGAGTCCCTGCCATGGGCCGCAACGCGGTGGTTGCCGGGCCCGAGTCGGACGTCCCGTTCGCCGGGCCGGAGGTCGATCCGGCGGGGCCGGCGTACGTCATCTTCACCTCGGGTTCGACGGGGCGGCCCAAGGGCGTCGTGATCAGCCACCGCGCGGCGGTGAACACCTTGGCGGACCTCAACGAGCGGCTGGCCGTCGGTCCTGGTGACCGGGTGCTGGGCGTGTCCTCGCTCAGCTTCGACCTGTCTGTGTACGACATCTTCGGCGTGCTCGGGGCGGGTGGTGCCGTGGTCCTGCCGCGGCCGGGCGACGTGCGGAACCCGGCGCGGCTCGCGGAACTGCTGTGCGAGCACGAAGTGACCCTGTGGAACAGCGTGCCCGCCGTGCTGGAACTGGTCGTGGACCACGCGGAGCGCACGGACCCGCTGCCCGCGTCACTGCGTGCGGTCCTGCTCAGCGGCGACTGGATCCCGCTGTCGCTGCCGGACCGGATCCGTGCGGTCAGCGCGGATCCGGCGTTGTACAGCCTCGGCGGCGCCACGGAGGCGGCGATCTGGTCGATCTGGCACCCGATCCGCGAGGTGGACCCGGGCTGGCGGAGCGTCCCGTACGGCGTGCCACTGCGCAACCAGACCTGCCACGTGCTCGACGAAACGCTCGCCCCCAAACCGGATTTCGTCCCGGGTGAGATCCACATCGGCGGCGCGGGGCTCGCCGAGGGCTACTGGGACGAGCCCGAGCTGACCGCCATCACCTTCGTGTCCACAGTGGACGGTAGGCTGTACCGCACCGGGGATCTCGGCCGGTACCTGCCGGATGGGGAGATCGAGTTCCTCGGCCGGAACGACACGCGCGTCAAGGTCGGCGGGCACCGGATCGAGCTGGGCGAGATCGAGTCCGTGCTCGGCGGCTGCGCCGGCGTCCGCGCTGCCGTCGTGCGGGCGCTCGGGCCGGAGATGGGCAGCAAACGGCTGGTGGCGTACGTCGTCGGCGAAAGCGAGCCGGACGCGGTGCGCGAGTTCGTCGCCGCCCGCCTGCCCGCGTACATGGTGCCCTCGGCCGTCGTCCCGCTCGACCGGCTGCCGTTGACCGCCAACGGAAAGATCGACCGGGCCGCGTTGCCCGAGCCACCGGCTTCCTCCGGCGAGCCACCGCGGACCGCGGCTGAACGCGCGCTCGCCCGCGTCTGGGCCGGGCTGCTCGGCGTGCCCGAGGTCGGCAGGCACGACGACTTCTTCGCGCTGGGCGGGGATTCCCTGCTCGGGGTGCGTGCCGTAGCCAAGGCCGCGGAGCACGGGCTGCACCTGACGATCGGTGAGTTCTACCGCCACCCCACCGTGGCCGGGCAGGCGGCGGTGGCACGCCAGGAGCCACGGCGGTCGTCGGCGGGCCAGGACGCCGGGCCGGTCGAGCTGACCCCGAGCCAGCGCTGGTTCTTCGAGCAGGGCCTGCGCCACCCCGACCACTGGAACGGGATGTGGCCGGTCTTCGTGCTCGACCGCCCGCTGGACCCCGGCGCGCTCACCCGGGCGCTGACCGCCGTGCTCGCGCACCACGACGGCCTGCGCACCCGCTTCCGCCAGGACGACAACGGCTGGCACGCCGAGATAGTCCCCGCGGCGCCCGCCGAACCGGTCGCGGTGGTGTCACTGGCCGACGTGCCCGAAGCGGAACTGGAGGAGCACATCGGCGCGGAAGTCGCCCGGCGCAACGGCGGCCTCAACCTCGCCGAGGGGCCCACCGTCCGGCTCACCTACTTCAACCTGGGGCCGGACCGCCCGCCGCGCCTGCTGGTGAGCGCGCACTGGCTGGTGATGGACTACTACTCCTCGCGCGTGTTCTACGAGGACCTGCGCTCGGCGTACTTCGCGCTCGTCGCGGGCGAGCCGCCCCGGCTGCCGCCGCCGACCGCCCCGCTGTCGGCGTGCCTGGCCGAGCTGACCGCCTACGCCCGCACCGACGAGGTCGCCGCCGAACTGCCGCTGTGGACGCGGTTCGCCGACACCACACCCGCCCCGCTGCCCGTGGACCACCGCCTGGGCGGCAACCTCCAGTCCTCGGCGCGGTTCCACTTCGTCACGCTGCCCCTGCCACGCGCGGCCGGGATCCGCGACGCGCTCGTGGCCGCGCTCGTGCGCACCGTCGCCGACTGGACCGGCGAGGACGAGGCGCTGCTGGAGCTGGAGGCACACGGCCGCGAACGGGCCTACGGCGAGCTGGACGTGACCAGGACGGTCGGCCGCCTGTCCACCGTGTCCCCGGCGTTGCTGCGCACCGGCTCCACGCCGGAGATCCGCGCGCAACTCGGCGCCATCCCGCACAACGGCGTCGGGTACGGCGTGCTGCGGTACCTGCACCCCGACCCGGCGGTACGGACCGCACTGGCCAAGGCACCGCGGCCCGAGGTCGGTTTCAACTTCTGGGGCGAGGTGAGCGAGTACTTCACCGAGGACGCGCACCCGGTGGTGGACTCCTTCGGCCACCACCGCAGTGGTCTGGACCACCGGCCGCACACGTTGCACCTCACCGCGCTGACCGTGCGCGGCGAGCTGTGGCTCAACTGGACCTACAGCGCGAACCTGCACACGGAGGCGACGGTCAAGGCGCTCGCCGACCGGTTCACCGGCGAGCTGGCGGACCAGCGGTGAGCGCGTACACCACCCCGGAGGAGCAGTTCGGCATCTCGACCGTCGGCGAGGCGGTCGAGGCCGTGGCGGACAGCCCGAGGGGCATCACGCTGCTCGACGGCGGTCCCGCCGAGACGCCGCTGCCCTACCGGCTGGTGTCCGCCGTGGCCCGCCGCGTCGCGACCGAGCTGGCGCGCCTCGGCGTCGAGCCGGGCGACCGCGTCGCGCTGCTGTCCACGACCGGCGCCCGGTTCCTGCTGTGCCTGTACGGGGTGTGGCGGGCGAACGCGGTGCCGGTGATCCTCGCGCCACCGCACCGGCTCGGCGACCTGGAACGGCTCATGACCGACGTGCGCCGCCGCCTCGACCACGTGGGCGCGCGCTGCGTCGTCGTCGCCGACTCCCTCGCCGGGTTCCTCGGCAAACGCCTCGGCGACCGGCGGCCGGTGCTGACGTGCGGACAGCTCGCGGCGGCGCGGGACGACCGCCCGCCCGCGCTCACCGCGCTGCCCGACGACCTCGCCTACCTGCAGTTCACCTCCGGCACGACGGGCCCGGCGAAGGCCGTCGCGATCAGCCACCGGCAGCTGCTCACCAACGCCGTCGTGTGCTGCCAGCGGCTGATGCTGGAGGGCGAACGCAGCGTGCACGCCAGCTGGGCCCCGCTCTACCACGACCTCGGCCTGATGACGGCCGTCGCGAGCATCTCGGCGCGCACGAAGCTCGTCCTGCAGTCGCCGGAGGCGTTCCTGGCCTCCCCGGACTCGTGGGTCGACGCGTTGTCGCGGCACCGCGCCACCGGCACCGTCACCCCGAACTTCGCCTACGGTCTGGCCGCGCGCAGCATGCGGCAGCACCCGCGTCCGCTGGACCTGTCCGCGTTGCGCGTGTGCGGCGACGGGTCCGAGCCGACGCACGCACCCGTGGTGGCGGCGTTCACCGAGGAGGGCGGGCGCTACGGCCTGCCCGCCGAAGCGGTGACACCGATGTACGGCCTGGCCGAGGCGACGCTGTCGGTGTCGATGGGCAGCCGGTCCGAGCCGATGGCGTGGGACCACGTGGACCGCGAAAGCCTCACCAACGGCGGCGTCGCCACTGTGGCACCGCCCGACGCGCCCGGGACCCGCACCCTCGCCGTGGTGGGCACGGCGGTGCCCGGCGTCGAACTGGCCGTCGTCGACGAGGCCGGACGCCCGCTGCCCGAGCGTCACGTCGGCGAGGTCCAGGTCCGCGGCCCTTCGGTCATGACGGGGTACTGGCGGGATCCCGAGGCCACCGCCGAGGTGCTGCGCGACGGCTGGCTGCGCACCGGCGACCTCGGCTACACGACCCCCGCGGGACTCGTGGTCTGCGGGCGGCTCAAGGACCTGATCATCGTCGGCGGCGCCAACCTCTACCCCGAGGACTACGAGTACGTCGCGGGCCAGGCCGAGGGCGCCGGCGGGGTGTGTGCCGCCTTCGCGCTGCCGGAGGAGGAACGGATGGTCGTCGCGGTCGAGGCCGCGGCGGGCACCGACGCGGCGGCCGCCGCCGACCTCGCCAAGCAGGTGCTGGCCGCGTTGCGCGCCGAACTGGGCCACGCACCCGACCGGGTCGTCGTGACCCCGCGCGGGGCCGTCCCGCGCACCTCGTCCGGCAAGGTCCAGCGCGCCCGGTGCCGCGAGCGGTACTTCGGCGGCACGCTGCCCGCGCTCGCCGAGGTCAGCCGCTGAACACCAGGAGGAACGGTGGAACGACACGCATTCGCACAGGACTACGAGCTGACCCCGCAGCAGCTCGACCAGTTCCGCACGCTGGGGTTCGTCAAACTGCCGGGGTTCCTCAACGACGAGGTGCTGGACTCGCTGCGCAAGCGCGTCGACGTGGAGCTGCGGCACGTGCCCTCGGCCTTCGAGACCGAGTTCAAGCGGCTGAAGTACGACTTCGAGACGAGCCGGGAGGACCTGTACGCGCTGCTGACCCAGCCGTACTTCCGCCGCACCATGACCGAACTCACCGGGCGGACCATGTTCCTGACCTTCGAGATGTGCTTCGAGCTGGAGAAGAACGTCAGCAAGGGGTTTCCCTGGCACGTCGGCGTGCAGAGCTTCGGCTACGTGCGGGCCGACGACTTCGCCTGCACCATCTGGGCGCCGCTGCACCCGATCGACCCCGCCGGGCAGCGGGGCGGCATGCAGTACGTCCCGCGGACCGTCATGTCGGCCGAGTTCGTGTACGAGTATGTCGAGCCCGCGCTGGTGCAGTCGCTGCGGATCAGGGCGGAGCGGGGCGAGCCGATCACGCTGGAGGACTACTTCGCGCTGCGGGAGGGCGTGCTGAACTCCCCCGCGATGCTGGACATCCTCGAACCGCAGGCCGTCGAGGACGCCTTCGAGCCCGGTGACGTCCTCCTGTTCGACAAGTACGTCGTCCACCGCAGCCGGAAGCTGGGCGAGGGGCCGCTGGACCGGCGGGACGCGTTCGTCATGCGGTTCGTCGACGTCGGCGCCCGGTACGACCGGCAGCGGGCGCTCAACATAGACTTCCCGGTGCGTCAGTTCGGGTACCAGCCCTACACCCGCTCGCACCTGGAGGTGGCCACCGTGGACGGGGAACTGCTCGCGGACAGCCCGTTCTTCGACAACCGCGGAGCACGCACCATCAGCTACGCCGAAGTGGGGTCGAGGTAGTGCGCACCAGGGACATCGTCTACGTCGCGTTGTTCGCCGCGATCACCGCGGCGCTCGCGTTGTTCCCGCCGTTGCCGCTGTCGCTGACCGGCGTGCCGATCACCGCGCAGTCGCTCGGCCCCATGCTGGCGGGCTCGATACTCGGCTGGAAGCGCGGCGCGCTGTCCCAGCTGCTGTTCCTGGCGCTCGTCGCCGCCGGGCTGCCCCTGCTGGCGGGCGGGACCGGCGGGCTCGGGCGGTTCGCGTCGGCCAGCGGCGGCTACATCATCGGCTGGGCCATCATCGCCGGCCTGATCGGCTGGCTGTTCGAACGGCTGTGGCACCACCTCAACCTGGCCGTGGCGATCCTGATCATCGCCTTCGGCGGGATCGTGGTGCTCTACGCCATCGGCAGCGCGTGGGTGGCGGTGGTCGTGCACCTGGGCTACTTCCAGGCCGTCGCGACCAACGGGCCGTTCCTGATCGGGGACGCCTGCAAGGTGGTCATCGCGGCCCTGATCGCCATGGGCGTCAAACGCGCGTACCCCGTCATCGAGCCGCGGCCCCGCGCGCGGCAGGACAAGGCGAGCACCGCGGAATGATCGCTCTCGAGCACGTCACCCTGGCCTACGGCGACCGCGTCGTCCTCGACGACCTCACCGTCACGCTGGCGGAGAAGCGGGTCGGTGTCATCGGCGCGAACGGCTCGGGCAAGAGCACGTTCGCGCGGTTGCTCAACGGCCTGCTGCTGCCCACGGAGGGCACGGTCACGGTGGACGGGCTCGACACGCGCCGCTCGGGCCGCGAGGTCCGCAGGAAGGTCGGGTTCGTGTTCCAGAACCCGGACAACCAGATCGTCCAGCCGACGGTCGAGGAGGACGTGGCGTTCGGGCTGAAGAACCTGCGGCTGCCCAAGGCCGAGATCGCCGCGAAGGTCGACGAGGTGCTGCGCCGCTACTCGCTGGAGAAGCTGCGTACGCGCCAGGCGCACCTGCTCAGCGGCGGGGAGAAGCAGCTGCTGGCGCTGGCCGGGGTGCTCGTGATGCGCCCGCAGTACGTGGTGCTCGACGAGCCGACCACGCTGCTGGACTGGCCGAACCGGCGCAAGCTGATGGACGCGCTCACGGCGCTGGAGGAGACCGTCGTCCTGGTCACGCACGACCTGGAGACCCTCGCCGAGTTCGAACGCGTGCTGGTGATCCACGAGGGCCGGATCGCCGCCGACGCTCCGCCATCGGAGGCGATCGACGCCTACCTCAAGGCCGTGTCGTGACCGCACCGCTGTACGTCGACCGGGACTCGGTGGTCCACCGGATCCCGCCGGGCTACAAGGTGCTGTCGCTGGTCGTGGTCGGCACTGTGGTGTTCCTGATCCGCGACTGGCGCATCCTCACCGGCATCCTGGTCGTCGTCGCCGCGCTGTACCTGCTGGCCCGCATCCCCTGGCGGACGGCGGTCCGGTCGATCCGGCCCGGCCTGTTCATGCTGGTGTTCTTCTTCGTCGTGGCGGGGCTGCTGACGGACTGGCTGTCGGCGACGCTCGTGGTGCTCCGGCTGGCGGCGCTGCTGCTGGTCGCGACCGCCGTCACGCTGACCACCCGCACGTCGGCGATGATCGAGTCGCTGGAACGGGCGCTGTACCCGTTGCGGCGCGTCGGCGTGAACCCGGAGAAGGTGAGCCTGGCGTTCTCGCTGGCGCTGCGCTTCGTCCCCGTCGTCGCCCGCATCACGCTGGAGGTGCGGGAGGCGCAGCGGGTCCGCGGCATGGACCGCAACCTCATCGCGGTCGCGCTGCCCGTCGTGATCCGCACCCTGCGCATGGCGGACGACATCGCGGACGCCGTGGACGCCCGGTCCTTCGGCGGCTGAGCGTGGCCGTCGCGGTGATCGGGGCGGGGCCCGGTGGACTGGCGGCGGCGAAGGCTGTGACCGAGGGCGGGCTGCGGCCGGTCGTGTTCGAGCGGGCTCCGGCGATCGGCGGGGTGTGGCGGGCGGGCGGTGCCGCGTGGCCGGGGATGACCACCAATCTGTCGCACCCGTTGTGCGCGTTCTCCGACCTGCCGTGGCCTGCGGGTACCCCTGATTTCCCCACGCGGCAACAGGTCGAGGAGTACCTGCACCGCTACGTCCGACGGTTCGGGCTGGACCGGTACCTGCGGCTGGGACACGAAGTCCGCGCGGTCGAGAGGGACGGCGACGGCTGGATCGTGACCCACCGCGAGCGGGAACGGTTCGACGCGGTGATCGTGGCGTCCGGCGTCTACTCGCGGCCGCACGTGCCGCGGCTGCCCGGTCGCTTCGCGGGCGTTGCACTGCACAGCAGCGGGTACCGGACGGCGGCGGAGCTACCGGACGGACCGGTCGTCGTGGCCGGGATGTCGTTCAGCGGCAGCGAAATCGCGGCGGAGCTCGCCGAAGCGGGGCGGGCGGTCACGCTCGTGGCGAGCAGGCCGATGTGGCTGCTCCCCCGCTACGTGGACGGCGTGCCCCGTGACCTGATCAGCTTCACCCGGCAGCGCGCCACGCTGTCCCCGGCGGAGGCGAACCGGCGCTTCCACGAGCTGGGTGCGAACCCCGGCCGCTTCGACTCGCGGCTGTGGCTCGATCCCGACTCCTCCGCGCCGCCGTTCACCCTGCCGACGCACCGGCTCCCCGAGCGGCTCGCCGACGGGAGCGTGCGCCTCGAACCGGGACGCGTGGCGCGGCTGGACGGGGACGCCGTCGTGCTCGACACCGGCGTCCGGCTGCCGTGCGCCACCGTGCTGTGGTGCACCGGCTACCACGTGGACCTGCCGTTCCTGGCCGCGCCGGACCGGGCGGCGCTCGGGTTCGAGCCGGACGACCTGCTGCAGCCGCTCCTGCTGCACCGGTGCACCTTCGCCCCCGGGCTGCCACGCATGGCTTTCGTGGGGCTGTACCGGGGTCCGTTCTTCGCCGTGCTGGAACTGCAGGCGCGGTGGGCCGCGGCGGTGCTGTCCGGCGCGCAGGCACCACCATCGGGGATGCCGGAGGGGGTCGCGGCGGAGGCCCGCATCCGCGCGGCGCGGCCCCGGCCGCAGTTCCCGCACGGGGACTACGTGGGCCTGGCCGACGCGCTCGCCGCCGAGCTGGGCGTGCTACCGGACCTGTCCCCTGACGGCGAGCACTACGACGCGTTGTGGCGGGGTCCGGTGGTCGCGGCGCACTACCGCCTGCGCGGGCCCGGGAGCGACCCGGAGACGGCGGCCCGGCAGCTGCTGCGGAACCCGGGCTGATGTTCGAGCTGCCGGAGCCGTACCGCTTCGTGCGGGACGCGGCATCGAAGCCGGGGTGGTGGCCCTCTTCGCCCGATGATCCGCGTCGGGCGCTCGCTTGGGCGGTCGGCTCGCCGCAGGAGGGGGTCGGGTTCGCGGGCGAGGACGGCGGGCCGGCGGTGTGGCTGCGCCTGCTGTCCGCGGACTCCGCCGTGCCGCGGATGAACGTCGTCGACGTCTGCTCCGGGGTGCGGCGTGGCGTGCCGCAGGACGAAGACGTGCTCGCCGCCGCACGGGCGATGTGCGGACGCCAGGCGGTGGTGGCGGCGAACGGTTACGTCTCTCCGTTGCTGGGCAAGGGAAACAGCGCACCACTGCTCGACGCCATCGCCACGGCGGCACGCGCGGACGGCGCCGTGCCCGCCGTGTTGCACTGCCCCGCCGGGGATCCGCTGCTCGACGTGGTGCCGGATCTGGGGTTCGAGGTCGGCGTCACGGATCTGTACGCGAGCATCTCGTTGGCGGGGAACGACGTGGAGGACTTCCTCGCGACGCTGCCCAGCCGCCGGCGGACCCGCATCCGCCGGGAGATGCGGGCTCTCGACGGGGCGCGCGTCCTGTCCGGGGTGGACGCGGAACCCTGGCTGGACACCGCGGCCGAGCTCGTCGCGGCGGCGTACGAGGCACGCGGCCAGTCGATCGAGGCGGCGTCCGTGGCCGCGATCTACCGCCGCCTGCTGGCAGGCTTCGGCGACGAGTTCTCACTGGCCGTCGTCGAGGCCGAGGGCACCCCGGTCGCCACGACGTGCCTGCTCGCGGCGGGGCGCACGCTCATGTCCTACAGCGCGGGTTTCCGCCTGCCGCAGTCGAAAGCGGTGGCGGGGTACTTCAACGCCACCTACTACCTCCCACTGCGGCACGCCTACGCCACCGGACGGCGGCGGCTGCTGCTCGGCCCGGGCACGATCGAGGCGAAACACCTGCGGGGCGCGCGGTTCACGCCGTTGTACTCCGCCGTGCCGCGGGATTGTCCGCCGCTGGTCGCCCTACTGCGGCGGACCGACCGGTGGCTGCGCGACCGGCTGGCCGAACTCGCCTGACGCACGGGCGCCGCGCAGCGGGCAGCGCTACTCCGGCGCCACCGCCTCACCCGAAGGCACGACGCGGACCAAAAGCACCCCGCACCCCCGCGCAGCGCCGTCAGCACGAGCACCCTCCTGCCGACCAATGGCAGCGCTACTCCGCCGGACCGACAGGCGGCTCCGCCACCGCCTCACCCGAGGGCACCACCCGCACCAAAAGCACCCCGCACCCCAGCAAGCCCAACCCCAGCAACACCCACCCCGGCAACCCCAACCCCAGGCACAACCCGGTCAGCAGCACCGGCGCGACCGCCTTCGTCAGGCCACGGCCCAGCCCGAACACCGCCTGGTACTGGCCCTGCGCGTGCTCGTCGGCGAGGTCGAACCCGAGCGTGAACGACGACGCCGTCTGCCACAGCTCGCCCACCGACAGCACGACGACCCCCGCCACGAGCACCGCCACGAGCGCCGCCGGTGGCAGGACCAGGTACCGGGTGGCGCCGAAGACGAGGCACGCCGCCAGGAACACCGCCCCGATCCGCGGCCCGACCCGCGCCGCGCGGCGCACCGTGTCGATCCGCCTGCTCGCCGGCACCTGGCACAGCACCACGATCACCGTGTTCACCACCACCAGCACCGAAACCGTCCACGGCGGAACGGTGCCGAGGAACACGATCCACAGCGGTAGCGCCACCGCCAGCACGTCGAAGTGCAGGCTCAGCACCCCGTGCAGTGCCGTGACGGCGAGGTACCGCCGGTTCCGCAACGCCACCCACGTCCGAGTGGCGGGCGGCGCGGGAGGCGCGGGCGGGGCCGGGACCCAGCGCAGCAGCACGCCGGCCGCCGCCACCAGCACGGCACTGCCCGCCATCAGCAGCGCGTAGGACGATCCGGCGATGGCGACGCCCGCGAGGCCTGCGCCGAGCGCGACCCCCAGGTTGGCCACTGAGCGCAGGTAAGCGCGCACCGTCACCCGTGCCGCACCGCCCACCCGCGCGATCAACGCCCCGATCGCCGCGTTGCCCCCGCGTTCGGTGACGGTCACCGCGGTCGTCACCACGACGAGCAGTGGGAACGAAGACGTGAAGGCGAACGCGAGCGTCGCCCCGGCGCGGCACAGCAACATGATCCGCGTGGTGCGGCGGGCGCCGAGCACGTCGGCGAGCCTCCCCAGCGGGATCCCCGCGGCCAGCCCGGCGAACCCCGCGACGGACAACACCACCGCGACGCGCCCGCTCGGCAGCCCTGCCGCCCTGGCGAGGAACAGGGCGAGGGCCGTCAGCACGAGCCCGGTGCCGATCGCGTTGGCGAACACCGCCACCGCGAGCGGGCGCGTGCCCGGGGGCAGGCGCCTCACCGCTGGAACCTCCGGACCACGGCACGCCCGCCCACCCAGGCACTGCGCCAACCGCCTCACCGCCGAAACCCCCGGACCGCAGCACGCCCGCCCGCCAACCCCGCCCCCCTCACCACTGCAACTCCCGCACCCGGATGCCGAGCGTCCCCACCAGCCGTTCCGCCGCCGCCACCGCCTCCTCCCGCGTCGGCGCGGCGGCGACGTGCACGGCCCGCACGTCGAAGTTGTCCTCCGCCGGTTTCAGCACCGCGCCCGGCTTGACGTGGCAGCGGGTCAGCACATGCCGTTCCGCCTCCTCCACCGGCTGCGTCCCGACGTCCACCGCCGCCACCTCGCCCGCGCCGTCCGACACGCAGCGCCGCACCGCCACCGCTGAGCGCGTCGGCGCCAAGCGCGGCGGGCGGCCGTGCACCACATCGAACCACGCGTCGTACAGGTTCACCCCCGTGGCCGCCTGCACCATCTGCGCCAGGAACAGCCCGCCGACCCGCGCGTTGACCTCGACCACCTTCGGGCCTTCGGCGGTGATCCGGAGCTCCGTGTGCGACGGCGAGTCCGTCACGCCCAGCGCGGCGATCGCGGCGACGGCCACCTCACGCACCCCGTCCAGCACGTCGGACGGCAGCCGCGACGGCACCTCGGCACCGAGCTTGAGGAACCGCGGCGGCTGCCCGATCTCCTTGTCCGTCACGGCGATGACCTCGGTGCAACCCCGGAACGTGATGGCCTCGACGCTCACCTCCGGCCCGTCGAGGTACTGCTCCACGAGGTACTCCCCGGTCCAGGACTGCTCCACAGCCGCCGCGTACGCCGCGTCCAGCTCGGCTTCCCGCGCGACGTACCGCACCGCCGCGCTGTTCGACCGGTCGCCGGGCTTGACCACCAGCGGGAAGCCGAGTTCCCGTGCCGCGGCGGAAAGTTCCGCGCGCGTCGTGAACGCACGCCAGCCGGGCGACGGCACCCCGGCGGCGTCGAGCGCCGCCCGCTGCCGGACCTTGCTGGCGCACACCGTTCCGCTCGCCCCGGTGTGCCCGCGCAGGCCGAGCCGGTCGTTGAGCCTGCCGACCAGCGGCAGCAGGTAGTCGAAGTCGGCGGTCACGGCGGTGAGCGGAAAGCGCCGCGCGAAGGACACGACCCGCTCCTCGATCTCCGCCATCCCGCCGTTCCGGAACGCTTCCGGCGGGCTGGGCACGGGGATCTGCCGGTCGGCGAGTCCAAAGAGGTCACTCGACGGGTGGTCGGCGATGACGATCTCCGCGCCCCGGCGCAGGAACGTCGTCAGGCCCAGCTCACGCTCGCGCAGCGGACGGATGAACAGCGTTCGGAAGTTCACGCGAAAGGTCCTCCAGTGCGTCGCCGAAGATCCCGACGAGTTCGGTCAGTTCACCGGCCGTGCTGATCAGCGGCGGACAGAAGGAGATCGTGTCCCCGAGCGGCCGCAACAACGCGCCGCGCCGCATCGCGTGACGCACGAGCCGTTCTCCGGCCCCGTCTTCGACCAGCTCCACCGCCGCGATGAGCCCGACCCCTCGCACCTCACCGACGAGCGGGTGGTCGGCGAAGCGGCGCAACCTGTCCTGCAACACCGGCGCGACCTCGCGGACGTGCCCGACGATGTCCCGTTCGGCGTAGATGTCGAGTGTTTCCAGCGCGACGGCGCAGCACACCGGGTGCCCGCCGGTGGTGAACCCGTGCCCGAGCCCGCCGCGCAGCGCGGTGTGCGGCACGATCGCCTCGGCGATCTCGTCCGACACCACGGTCGCCGAGATCGGCAGGTAGGACGAGGAAAGCGCTTTCGCGAAGGTCATCACGTCCGGCCGCAGGCCGAATCTCCCGCAGCCGAACATCGCGCCGGTGCGGCCGAAACCGCAGATCACCTCGTCCGCGACCAGGAGCACGTCGTGCTTGTGCAGCACCCGCTGCACCTCCTCGAAGTACCCGCGTGGCGGCACGATCACGCCACCGCCGCCGAGCACCGGCTCCGTGATGAACGCGGCGACCGTTTCCGGCCCCTCGGCCTCGATCAGCGCGTCGAGTTCACCCGCCAGCCTGCGTGCGAACTCCTCTTCACCCTCCCCCGGCCGGGCGTTGTGGTAGTGGTGCGGGCACGTCACGTGCCGCACCCAGGGCAGAGGAAGATCGAAATCGGTGTGGTTCAGGGAAAGTCCGGTCAGGCTCGCCGTCGCGATCGTGGAACCGTGGTAACCCAGCCGGTGCGCGATGATCTTTTTCTTCTCCGGGCGGCCGCGCGCGTTGTTGTAGTACCAGACGAGTTTCACGGCGGTGTCGTTGGCCTCGGAACCGGAATTGCCGAAGAAGACCGCGGACAAGGGCGCCGGCACGAGCTCGAGCAACCGTTCGGCCAGCCGCTCCGCGACGCCGTGCGTGCGCTGGTTGAACAACTGGTAGTACGGCAGGGTGCGCAGCTGGCGGTCCGCCGCTCCGGCCAGCCTGTTTTCGCTGAACCCGAGGGAGACGCACCACAGCCCCGAAGTCCCTTCGAGGTACGCGCGGCCGTCCTCGTCGTAGACGCGCACGCCGTCGCCCCGCACGATCCGGAGCGATCCTTCGCGTTGCTGCCGGGCGAGATCAGTGAACGGATACAAGATCGCTTTTTCCACCGGCCCTCCTCTTTCCCCGACGACATTAGGGGTTCGCGGCGGTGCGCGGCAGCCCTTTCCCCCGATTCCCCGTGCTGCTAAGGTCGGAGGAAGAACTGCGGGGCTGATCAACTGGGGGAATGGTGATCACGCGAGCGTGGATGGACCATCCGTTTCGGTTTCCGAAATGACGCTGGAACAGCAGGCGGGCACGAGTTCGCCGGCGCACGACCCCGCCGTCCTGCAGCAGGCGCGTGAAGCGATCGAGGGCTGCCTCGACACGGCGGCGATGCGCGACCTCGTGCTGGACCGCGTGCGGCGCAACGAGGAATGGCGCGGCCGCCGGTGCGTCAACCTCGTCGCGGCGGAGGCGCCGACGAGTCCGCTGGTCAGGCGTGTGCTGAGCAGCGAGGCGGGCACGAGGGCGTCCGGCGGGGCGATCGGGCGGGACCGGCGCTGGTTCTCCGCGATGGCGGTGCTCGACGAGCTGGAGGCGTTGTGCGTCGAGTTGCTCAAACGGGCCTTCGCCTGCTCGTTCGCCGATCCGCGCCTGCTCGGCGGCATGCACGCCACGATGGTCGCGTACACAGCGCTGGCCGCGCCGGGTGACACCGTGCTGGTGCTGGGGCCCGACGGCGGCGGCGATTCCAGCCACACCGCGGAAGGGCCACCGGCCGCGCGCGGGGTGCGCCTCGCGTCGATCCCGGTGGACGCGAGTGGTCTGGACATCGATCTCGACCGGTTCGCCGAGGTGGCGCGGCGGCTGCGGCCCCCGCTCGCCGCGCTGGGCCAGACCACGACACTTTTCCCGCTTCCCGTAACGGAAATCCGCGAGATCATCGGCGAGTGGGGCGGGCGGTTGTACGTCGACGCGGCGCACCAGGCGGGGCTGATCGCCGGCGGCGCGTACCCCGATCCGCTCGCGCAGGGTGCCGACCTCGTCACCGCCTCGTCGGGCAAGACGTTCTGCGGGCCGCAGGGCGGGTTCGCGCTGTGGAACGACCCGGCGCTGGCGGAACCGGTGTCCCACACCATCTTCCCGGTGCTCACCGGGTCCCACCAGCTCAACCGCGTCGCCGCGCTCGCCGTGGCCACCACCGAGGTCCTGGAGTACGGCGCGGACCTCGCGGCCGGGATGGTGCGCAACGCGCGGTGCCTCGCCGCCGCGCTGCACGAGCGCGGGGTTCCGGTGCTCGGCGCCGGGCGCGGGTTCACCAGTACGCACCAGGTGCTGGTCGACGCCCGCGGCTGGGGCGGCGGGTTCGCCGCGGCGTCCCGGCTCGCCGAAGCCAACCTCGTGGTCAACCAGCAGCCGCTGCCCGGTCGTGACGACACGGCTTTCCCCGGCGGGGTGCGGCTGGGCACCGCCGAGGTGACCCGGCTGGGCATGGGGACGGCGGAGATGGCGCGCATCGCCGGGTTCCTGGCCGCCGTGCTGCGGGACGGCGCCGATCCGGCCGCCGTCCGCGAGGAGGTCGTCCGCTTCCGGGAGCCCTTCCAGACCGTGTACTACTGCCACGAGTCCGGGCGGCCGTGATGCCGGGTCCGCTGCACGGCGTCCGGGTGCTCGACCTCACGAGGGTCGTGTTCGGCCCGCTCACCACGCGCGTACTGGCCGATCTCGGCGCCGAGGTGTGGAAGGTCGAGCCGCCGCACGGCGACATCGGCAGGCAGATGGGGCACGTCGCGGCGCCGGGGGTGTCCGCGATCCACTTGTCCTGCAACGGGAACAAGCGTGGCGTCTGCGTCGACCTGCGGCACCGCTCGGCGCGGTCGGTGCTGTTGCGCGTCGCCGCGCACGCGGACGTGTTCGTGCACTCCATGACGCCCGGCGCCATCACCGGCCTCGGCCTGACGTATGCCGACGTCGTGGCGGCCAACCCGCGCATCGTCTACGCCAACTGCTGGGGTTTCGGCCGTGAGGGGCCGTATGCCGGGCTGCCCGCGTACGACGACATCATCCAGGGGGTGTCCGGACTCGTGGCGCTGCAGGCGAAAGCTTCTGGTGAAAGCGCTTTCTCGCCCAGCATCTTGTGTGACAAGGTCTGCGCGCTCTACGCCGTATCAGGGATTTCCGCCGCGTTGTACCGGCGCGCGGTCAGCGGGGAAGGCGCCGAGCTGGAGTTCCCCATGTTCGAGCTGATGACCGCGTTCACCGCGGTCGAGCACCTCGACGGCCGGATCTTCGCCGACGACGGCCCCACCGGCTACCGGCGGGCGCTCTCCCCGCACCGCAGGCCGTTCCCGACGACGGACGGCGCGGTGACGATCCTGCCGTACCAGGACAAGCACTGGCGTTCGGTCGCCGCACTGCTCGGGCAGCCCGCGCTGGCCGTCGACCCGAGGCTCGCGACCGTGGCCGCCCGGCAGGCCCATCCCGAACTGGTCGCGGACCACCTCGCCCGGTTCGCCGCGGCCCGCACGACGTCCGAATGCCTGAAATCCTTGCGGGACAACAGAGTCCCGTGTGGACCGGTGCTCGGGCTCGACGACCTGGTCGAGGACGAGCACCTCGCCGAGGTCGGGTTCTGGCGGCACGTCGAGCACCCCGAGGTGGGGCCCGTCCACCTGCCGGCTCCGGCGGAGCGGCCCGCTCCGGCACTGGGCCAGGACACCGCGGCGGTGCTCGCCGGCTGCGGGTTCTCCCGCGGCGAGATCGCGGCGCTGGCGGCGGGCGGCGTGGTGCACCAGGCCGGACAGGACTCAGCACGATCCGACGACAACCAGGAGGCGGAACCGTGAACACCCACACAGCCACCAAGGCGCTGAGCGACCACCTGGCCGCCACCTTCAGCGAGTCCGACGTGCAGCGGCGCGCGGACGTGTTCTCCCGTGACGGCTTCGTCAAGTTCGGCGGGGACCAGCCGCTCGTGCCTGCGGAGCTGCTGCGCGCGGTGGACGACGAGGTGAGCAGGCTGGTCGAGGAGCACACCGAGCGGCGCGATCTGCAGCTGAGGACGACGGGCGGCACCCCGCGCAAGATGAGCGTGGTGCGCAGCGAACAGGTCGAGAAGGCGAGCGAACTGATCTCCGGCCTGGCCTCGTCGGAGGAGCTGCTCGGCTTCATGGCGCGGGTGGCGAGGGAACCGGTGATCGCGTCGGTGTCCGACGACGAGCGGTTCCTCATCACGCACCAGGAGCACAAGGGCGACACGCACGGCTGGCACTGGGGCGACTACAGCTTCGCCTTGATCTGGGCGCTGCGGATGCCACCGCTGCGCGCGGGCGGCATGCTCCAGTGCGTCCCGCACACCCACTGGGACAAGACCGATCCCCGCATCAACGAAACGCTGTGCGAGCGCAGGATCGACACGCACGGCCTGGTGTCGGGCGACATCTACTTCCTGCGCACCGACACGACGTTGCACCGCACCGTGCCGCTGACCGAGGACGGGCAGCGCACGATCCTGAACATGACGTGGGCGGGCCAGCGGGACCTGCGGAAGTCGCTGGAGGGCGACGACCGCTGGTGGGAGGACGCGTCGGCGTCGGCGGCGGAGGCCGTGGGGCGCGATGAGCGGTGACGCCGCCGCGCCGGTGGTCGCCGTGTCGGGCTGCACGCGGCCGGGGGGCGCCGACGGCGGCTCGATGTACCGGGTGGACGACAAGTACGTGCTGGCCGCCGCCGAGGAACTGGGCGCGCTGCCGCTGATGGTCCCGCCGATCGGCGGGCTGCTGGCGGCCGAGCGGCTGCTGGAGGTCAGCGACGGCCTGCTGCTCACCGGCAGCCTCTCGGACATCGACCCGGCCGTGTGGCAGGGCGGCGCGCTCGCCGAGGGGGCCACGGGCGATCCGGGGCGGGACGGCACGATCATCCCGCTGATCCCGCGCGCGCTGCGGGCCGGCGTGCCGGTGCTGGCGATCTGCCGCGGCCTGCACGAGGTCAACGTCGCGTTCGGCGGCACGATCGAGGAGATCGCGGACAAGGCGCGGCACCGGCGTTACGCCGACGTACCGGAGTCCGCCGAGCTGCGGCCCGAGGCGTTCTACGGCGCCATCCACCCGGTCCGCGTCCAGCCCGGCGGTCTGCTCGCCGACCTCGCGGACGGGGCTGACGAGGTGTGGGTGAACTCCTACCACCGGCAGGTCGTGGACCGGCTGGCCGAGGGGCTGACCGTGGAGGCGGTCAGCCCCGACGGGTACGTGGAAGCGCTTTCCCGCACGGTCGACGCGGCGCCGTGCCTGGCCGTCCAGTGGCATCCGGAACACCGGATCGCGCGGGAGTGGCCGTTGAGCAAGGCGTTGTTCCGGTGGTTCGCGGAGCAGGTGCGGCAGCGTGTCCGGTAACCAGATCGCCGTGCTGCTGCTGGACCTCGTGGGGGTCTTCGCCGTGTGCGGGCTGCTCGGCTCGCTCGTGGCGAAACTCGGGCAGCCGCCGGTGATCGGGGAGCTGCTCGGCGGGGTGCTGTTCGGGCCGACCGTGCTGGGTCCGTGGTCGGGGGTGCTGTTCCCCGACGCGGTCCGGCCGACGCTGGGCGCGTTCGGCAACGTCGGCGTGGCGTTGTTCATGTTCGCGCTGGGAGCCGAGTTCGACGGCAGCGCGGTCCGCACCCGGTTGCGGCACGCGTGGGTCGTCGCGGCGGGGGCGATGCTGGTGCCGTTCGCGCTGGGGGTGGGTACGGCGCTCCTGCTGCCCGTGCTGGGGGTCGGGCAGCGGGGGTCGCCGACCGCGTTCGTGCTGTTCCTCGGGGTGGCGCTGTCGATCACCGCTTTTCCCGTGCTGGCCAGGATCCTGGACGACCGTGGGCTGGTGCGGACGGGGGTGGGCAGGCTCGCGCTGACCGTCGCCGCGCTGTGCGACGTGCTGGCGTGGTCGGCGCTGGCGGTGGTCGTCGCGATCGTCAGTGGCAGCGGTGGGCACGTGTGGCAGGTGCTGCTGCTGGTGCCGCTGGTGGTGGTGCTGCGCTTCGCGGTCGGGCCCGTGCTGCGGCTGGTGCTGCTCCGGCTCGGGCCCCGGCAGGAGAACGCCGTGGTCGTGCTGCTGCTCGCCGGAGCGCTCGCGTGCGGGGCGGCGACCGAGCTGATGGGCCTGCACTTCATCTTCGGCGCGTTCGTGTTCGGGCTGCTCGCCGCGCGGTCCGGCCCGGGGCCGCTCGTCGCGCGGGTGCGGGGGCGGGTGCTGGAGATCAGCAGGTTCTTCCTGCCCGTGTACCTCGTGGTGGCGGGGTTGCAGGTGGACATCGCGTTCGACCCGGCTTCATTGGCGCTGCTCGGCGTCGTGTTGTTCGCCGCCACGGCGGGGAAGGCGCTGGGCGCGTTCGGTGCGGCGAAGGCGTGCCGCCTGAGGACGCGCCCGGCCACGGCGCTCGCGGTGCTGCTGAACACGCGGGGGCTGACGGAGCTCATCGTGCTGAGCACGGGGCTGCAGCTCGGGGTCATCGACCGGCGCCTGTACTCGGTGATGGTGATCATGGCACTGGCGACGACCGCGGCGACCGGCCCCGCGCTGGCGTGGCTCGCCAGACGCGGGAACCGGCTGGGCGAGGATCCGTTCGAGCTCGAGGCCGTGGGGGTGCCGGTCGGCGGTGCGGGACGGTGAGGTGGGGGCCTCGGCGTGGTGCGGCGGCTTGCCGGGCGAACCCTTGCACCGCACCGCTTCGCCGACCGCAGTCCGGCCGCCCCGCGGGCGGTGAGGTGGGGCTGGCCTCGGGCAGGCACCGGTGCAGGCCGAGCCCACCACTCGGCGCGCGGCGCGGCCACCCACCGCACCGCGGCTCGCTGCCCCAGCCGCCGCTGAGCCGCCACCCACCACCGCCCCCCAACGGCCTCACCCGAACGCTTGCGCCGTGGCGTAACCCTTCCCGTTGTACTTCTGCACCACGACCGACGACACCGCCGGCTGCCCGTCCTTCGTCGTGTCGACGGCGGTGCCCTCCAGCATCAGCGGGGCGCGGAAGCCCGAGATCCCGCGCAGCGCGGTCATGAAGTCGTCACGCGTGGGCTTGGTCATCTTCTCGAACGCCTGCTGCAGCGTGGCTCCCACCATGTAGCTCCACATGCAGTGCGGGAACGCCGGCACGTCCGGGTAGTTCGCGTACTGCTTGAGGTCCGCCAGGAACTTCACCACATCCGCGTCCTTGGCGAACTCCGGGCTCTGCGGCGCCTTCGCGAACGCGACGGAGTAGATCCCCGGGAACGCCGAAGCGTTGCCCGGCTGCAGGATCGCCGACGGGCTCGACGTGTTCGACGGCAGGAACCAGCTGGGCCGCCAGCCGACCTGCTGCGCCTTCTGCAGCGCCGCGATCGCCAGCGGGGTGATCGACATGGCGTTGAAGAAGACGTCCGCGCCGGTCGACGCCAGCTCGGTCAGCTGGGCGTCCACCGAGGTGTCCGTGGCCTCGTAGCTCAGTTCGCGGACGATCTGCACGTTCGGCGCACCCGCGATCGCCTGCTTGAAGCCCTCGACGTACCCCTTGCCGTAGTCGTCGTTCTGTGCCAGGACCGCGACCTTGTGCTGCCCGCCCGACGCCGCGAGCAGCTTGCCGAACGCCGCGCCCTCGTTCTGGTAGATCGGCACGAAACCCAGCTGCCACGGGCTGTCCTGCCGCTTGCTGAACAGCGGGTCACCCGTCATCACGAGCACCTGCGGGAACTTCTCGTCGATCGCCGCGTCGCGGAACGCGCGGTTCGTCGGCGTGCCCAGGCCCGCCGTCACGGCGAACACACCGTCGGAGCTCATCTGCTGGAAGTTCGCCAGCGACTTCTGCGGGTCGTAGGCGTCGTCGTAGCTCTTGATCTCCACCTTGCGCGTCTTGCCGTCGCCGAACTTCACCCCGCCCGCCGCGTTCACCGAGCCGAAGTACGCCTTGACCCCCGCGACCGTGCACGTGCCGGGCCCGGCCGTCGGACCGCTCAGCGGGGTCGTGATCCCCAGCGTGATCGCGGTGTCCGTGATACCGGGGCTCGCCGAACCCTCCCCTCCCCTGGTGCCCCGACCGCAGCCCGCCGCGACGAGGGCGACGGCCGAAACCACCGCGACGACGGCGGTGAACCTCCTGCGAACCTTCATGCTTGCGCCTGCCTCTCTGTCTCTTCTGGCCAAGGGGAAGCCGGTTGCGGGGACCGGCGGCGGGCGAGCCTGCGGATCACCCTCGGGAGGCTCACCAGCCCGCCCGGCAGGAGGAACAGCACCACCAGCAGGATCACGCCCTGGCTGATCGCCGTGAGGTTGGGGTCGATCGAGTTGGTCAGCTGCGGGACGAACACGTAGTACGCACCGCCGATCAGCGAGCCGGCGATGCTGCCCGCACCCCCGACGACCATCGCCGCGACGAGCGCGATCGAATGGCCGAAACTCAGGGTCTCCGGCGAGGTGTACTGCACGGCGACGAGGTAACCGAAACCGCTCGCGCCACCGAACACCGACGCCACGGTGAACGCGAGAACCTTGTAGCGGTAAGGGGAAATGCCCATCGACGCGGCGACCGCCTCGTTCCTGCGCACCGCCTTCAGCGCGCGGCCGAACTTCCCGCGCACGAGGTTGCGCGCCAGCAGGAACGCGACGGCCGTGATGACCAGCAGGACGTAGTACTGCCACTGGTCGTCGTAGAGACCGCTCCAGTCCGGGGCGCCGGAGAACCGGGCCGACACGCCCTGCGAACCACCGGTGAGGTCGGAAAGCCGTTTCGCCAGCGGCACTCCGACGATCGGCAGCGCGATCGTGACCATCGCGATCGCGAGCCCGCCCAGCCGCGCGGCGGCGAGCGCGACGAGCAGCCCCACCACCCCGGGCAGGAGGCACGCCGCGACGAACACGAGCACGATGTTCCAGTCGTGGGTGACCCCGAACGCCGCGACGTACGCGCCGAGCCCGACGAAGAAGATCTGCCCGAGGTTGACCTGCCCCGCGTAGCCCATCACGAGGTTCAGGCCCAGCACGGCGATCGCGTACACGCCGATGCGCACGAGCGTCTGGTTGGCGAACAACGGCAGCATCAGGGGCGCGGCGAGCAGCAGCACCGCCACGACCACGCCGAGACCGAGCCGGAACCACTTGGTGCGCAACAAAGTAGCCATCAGACCCGCGCCACGACCTTCCGCCCGAACAGGCCCTGGGGACGCACGACCAGGATCACGAAGATCAGCAGGAACGGCACCGCGATCTTCAGGTCGTGCCCGATGAACGGGATGTACACGGCCGCGAGGTTCTCGGCCACGCCGATGATCCACGCGGCGACCACGGCACCGATCGGGCTGTCCAGCCCGCCGAGGATCACCGCCGCGAGCGCGTAGACCAGCGCGTTGTCGAGCATCCCCGGGGTGAGCGTCAAC
Source organism: Amycolatopsis sacchari (assembly GCF_900114035.1). Taxonomy (GTDB): domain Bacteria; phylum Actinomycetota; class Actinomycetes; order Mycobacteriales; family Pseudonocardiaceae; genus Amycolatopsis_E; species Amycolatopsis_E sacchari. The sequence goes on from NZ_FORP01000015.1 coordinate 37,103, forward strand.
TGCGGGGCGACGAGCGAGCCCGCGATCGCGCCCAGTGCGGCGGCGAATCCCCAGCCGATCATCAGCAACCGCCCGACCGGGAGTCCGGAGAAGGAGGCGGACACTGGGTTGTCGGCGACGGCCCGCAACGCGAGCCCGAGTTTGGTGCGCAGGAACAACAACTGCAGCAGCACCATGATCGCGATGATGGCGATCGTCGTGCCGAGCGAGCGGACGCTGACGACCGCACCGAAGATGTCCACAGTAGACAACGGGAACGGCGAGGGGAACTGGAGGTTGTTGTACGTCCACAGCCAGCCGCAGATCCCGGTGACGAGCGTCAGCAACCCGATGGTCACAACGATCGCCGTGTCCGGGTCGCCGCGCTCGAACCGCCGGATCAGCAAGCGTTCGACCGCAGCGCCGAGGAAGAACGACACCACCACGGCGAGCACGATCGCCACCAGCAAGGGAAGTCCGAGCTGCAGCCCGGTGTAGGCGAAGTACGCCGACAGCACGGCCATCCCGCCCTGCGCGAAGTTGATCAGCCCGGTCGCCTGGTTCACGAGCACGATCGCGAGCGCCAGCGCCGCGTAGACCGAGCCGGTCGAAAGGCCGTCGACCACGAGCTGGATGAAGGTTCCCACCGTGTCACCCTCCGAGGTAGGCGCGTCGGATTTCGTCCATGCCCTTGAGTTCGGCGGCGGTGCCGGTGAGCACCGTGCGCCCGGTCTCCAGCACCACCGCGGTGTCGACGAGGGTGAAGGCGAGGTTGGCGTTCTGCTCGACCACGAGCATCGCGATCCCCGACTCCCGCCGCAGCCGCCCGATCGCCTCGTACACGGTCTTCGCGGTGCCCGGCGCGAGCCCCAGCGACGCCTCGTCCAGCAGCAGCAACCGGGGCCTGGCCAGGAAAGCCCTTGCCACGGCGAGCATCTGCTGCTCCCCGCCGGACAGCGCGGCCGCGCTCGAACTCAGGCGGGCGCGCAACTGCGGGAACAGGTCGAGGCAGTACTCCACGTCCGCGGAAACCGCTTTCCGGTCCTTGCGCAGGTAAGCGCCCACGCGGAGGTTGTCCAGCACGCTGAGCCTGCCGAGCGTGCCCCGGCCTTCGGGCACGTGCGCGATGCCCAGTGCCGCCACCTGATCCGGCCGCAGACCGCGGAGGTCGCGCCCGTCGAAGGTGATCCGGCCGTCCGCGCGGACCGTGCCGCAGATCGCCCGCAGCGTCGTCGTCTTGCCCGCGCCGTTCGCGCCGAGGATGCCGACCGCGCCACCGTCCGGCACGCTCAGCGAGACGCCTTCCAGCACCCGCACGGGACCGTAGGACGCGGTCACGTCGGCCAGTTCAAGCAACGTCATCCGCGGCGTCCTTCCCCAGGTAGGCCTCGATGACGCGGGGATCGGACTGCGCCTGCGCCGCCGTGCCCTCCATCAGCTTGCGCCCGTGGTCGAGCACCACGACGCGGTCGGTGAGGGCCGAGATGAGGCCCATGTGGTGTTCCACGACCACGACCGTGACGTCCTCCTCCTCGCGGATCCGCCGCACGGTGGCGATGAGCTGTTCGACCTCCGCGTGGGAAAGCCCGGCCGCCGGTTCGTCGAGCAGCAGCAGCGCCGGTTTCGACAACAGCGCGCGGCACAGCTCGATCCCCTTGTGCAGACCGTGTGACAGCTCGTCGGCGGGCAGCTCCGCCGCGTGCCGCAACCGCACGCGGTCCAGCAGCGCGAGTGCCTCCGCGCGGATCTCCCGTTCGGCGCGGACCGTGTGCGGCAGGCGGAGCGACCACGAAACCGGGCCGCCCGGCAAGCGGGTGTGCCCGCCCAGCACCACGTTGTCCAGCACCGTGGCGTCGAGGTGGAGCGCGGGGTGCTGGAAGGTGCGGGCGAGGCCGAGCCGGGCGAGCCGCGACGGCGCCAGGCCGACGACTTCGGTGCCGTCGATGGTGATCGAGCCCGCGGTCGGCCGGTAGTGCCCGCTGATGCAGTTGAACAACGACGTCTTCCCGGCACCGTTGGGCCCGACGAGCCCGAGGATGACCCCCGGCTCCACGTCGAAGGAGACGTCCTCCAGCACTTTCACGCCGCCGAAGTGGAGTGTCACTTCCCGCAGGTTCAGCCGCGCGGCCATACCGCACCTCGAATCCGGGTCACCGCACGCACCGTCGCTCCCTTGCGATCCGCACCACGATCGTCGGAGTGTATGTCGCTGCCCGCGCCAATTCCGGTGATGTTCCGCCCGGTGGAACACTTGGCTGTTTTGCCTGCACAACCCGTGTGACACTGCGGCGATGGCGGTGCACACCCGGATCCTGTCCGTGTTGGCGGCCTTCAGCACCGAGCGGCCGAACCTGACGCTGTCGGAGATCTCGCGCCTGACGGGGCTGCCCAAGGGAACCGCGCACCGGATCGTCACGCAGCTGGTCGACTGGGGCGCGCTGGAACGCGACGAGCGGCACTACGTGATCGGGCTGAAGATGTTCGAGATCGGCACCCTCGCGCCCCGCGCGTACCGGCACCGCTCGCGGATCCTGCCGTTCCTGGAGGAGGCCGCGGCGGCGACGGGTGCGGACGTCATGCTCGCCGTCCTCGACAAGGACCAGGCGGTGCTCGTCGAGCACCTCGTGGGCCGCCGCGCGGTCGCGCTCGCGGCCGGGCTCGGGGAACGGCTGCCCCTGCACGCGTCCGGCGTCGGGCACGTGATGCTGGCGTTCGGGCCCGCCGAGCTGCTGAACCTGGTGTGCTCCCGGCCGCTCACGCCGGTCACCTCACGCACCATCACCGATCCCGCGGAGCTGCGTGCGGTGGTGGCGCGCGTGCGTGAGGCGGGTGTCGCCGTGGTGCCGCATTCGATGGTGCCCGGCACGGTTTCGGTGGCGGCCCCGATCTTCGCCGAACGGCACGCCCTCGCCGGCGTGATGTTGTTCGTCGCCCCGGTCGCGCGCACCAACACCGCGTTGTTCGCCAAGACCGCACTGCGGATCTCCCACCGCATCTCCGCAGCGCTGTGCGCGGCCGAGTCGTAAAACAACTCAGCTTGTCTGAGGAGTTGTGTTAGGTTCGGCGCATGACCAGTACCGCTCGCGGGCGGCTGTGGGCGCTGACGGCGACCCACGCCGCCAACGACTTCTACCCCGGAGCCGTCGCGGCCCTCCTCCCCTACTTCATCGCGCGCGCCGGCTACAGCTACGCCGCCGCGGCGGGCATCACGCTCGCGGCCACCGCGCTGTCGAGCGTGGCGCAGCCCGCGTTCGGGCACCTCAGCGACCGGTACGGGCTCCGCTGGCTGAGCCTCGCCGGGCTGCTCTGCGCGGGCGCGGGCGTCGCGCTGAGCGGGGTGGCCGGGCACTCCTACCCGCTCGTGCTCGCCGTCGTGGCGCTGTCGGGGATCGGCGTCGCCGCGTACCACCCGGCGGCGACGGTCGAGGCGCGGCTCGCGGGCAGCGGGTCCAGCGGGGCGATGAGCCTGTTCTCCGTGGGCGGCAACGTCGGCACGGCGCTGGCCCCGTCGGCGGTCGTGCTGGCCGTCGGCCGGTTCGGCCTGCCCGGCACGGTGCTGCTCGCCCTGCCCGCACTCGTGCTGGGCGCGGTGTATTTCTCCGTGGCACGCAAGGGAATGTTCCGCCGGGTCGCGGCTCCGACCAAGACGGCGGTCGCTACGGGGCAGCGGGATTCGTGGAGTTCCTTCGCGTGGCTCACCGCCGTGCTCGCGTTGTGGTCGATCGCCTACGTCGGCACGACGTCCTTCGTGGCGCTGTACTCGATCGCGCGCTTCGGCTCGACGCCCTCGGACGCGTCCCTCGCGCTGTCGGTGTTCCCGGCGGCGGGTGCGGTCGGCACGCTGGCGGGCGGCTGGCTGGCGGACCGGCTCGGGCGGCTGGCCGTGATCCGGTCCGGCTACGCGCTGGCGGTGCTCTCGGTCGGCGCGATCGTGCTGGCCCCCTCGCCCGCCGTGGTCGTCGTCGCGACGGGCTGCGTCGGCGTTGCGTTGTTCCTGCCGTTCTCCGCGCAGATCACGCTTTCCCACACCTACCTGCCCAACCGCATCGGGCTGGCCAGCGGGGTCACCCTCGGGCTCACGCTGTCGCTGGGCGGCGTGGTCAGCCCGCTGCTGGGCGCGCTCGCGGACGCCGCGAGCGTGCGCACCGTGTTCGTCCTCATCGGACTGTTGACCGCGGGTGGTTTCGCGCTGTCGTTCACCCTGCGGGAACGGGAGCGCGTGCTCGCGGGCTACGCTCTCCCCTGACGAGCAGCGGAGGGTCGCGATGGGACAGGTGCGGCGGGCGCCATTGGCCGACCAGGCGGCCGAGTTGTTGCTGGAGCGCATCAGGTCCGGCGAGTGGGCGCTGGGCGCGAAGCTGCCGGGCGAGACGACGCTCGCCCCGCAGCTCGGCGTCGGCCGCTCGACGGTCCGCGAGGCCATCCGCCAGCTGGCGGGGCGCGGTGTGCTCCAGACGCGGCAGGGGGCCGGGGTGTTCGTGACGGCGCTCGACGTGCCGGACGACTGGGACACCGTGGTGCGGCGCGCCGACATCGCCGCCGTGCTGGAAGCCCGGATCGCGATCGAGTCCGAGGGTGCCGCGCTCGCCGCGGAGCGCCGCACCCCGGCCGAACTGCGTGCCCTGCGCCGGGCGCTGGACCGGCGCGGGGCGGGGCACCCGACGGTCGAGGAGCACGTGGACGCCGACACGGCGTTCCACCGGGCCGTCATGGTCGCCGCACACAACCCGATCCTGATCGAGCTGTTCGACGGTTTCGTGCCCCGCGTCCGCCAGGCGATGGTGGAGATGCTGCGCCTGCGCGGCAGCTACGGCAGCACCGCCGACCACGACGCGCACGCGGCCCTGTGCACCGCGATCGCCGACCGCGACGGCGAGGCCGCGGCCCGGTTGAGCCGCACGCACCTGTCGTCGTTGAAGGACAGCCTGAGCTGAGTCACGTGCGGCGCGGGCACAGGTCCAGCGTGTCCGTGACGTGCACGACGCGGCCGCAGTCGTAGAGCCGGTCCACGCGTGCGACGAGTGCGGGTTCGAGCCCGGAGACGGTGAACCACTTGCGGTCCACGAGCAGGTAGTCGGCCGGGGCGTCGAGACACTGCACGTTGTCGTGGTAGCTGGGGAAATCCCGGACGTAGGGCAGGAAGGTCGAGCGCTGGAGCCAGACCGGGGACGGGTAGCGGCACGGTGTCGGGTTGCCGAGCAGGTAGTTGACGTCGCCGAAAGCGAAGTACAGCACGGTGGTGTCCGTGCCGATTTCCCGGTGCAGCTGGGCGAAGCGCTCGCGCAGGCCGGCTGTGTTCAGGTAGCGGCTCAGGTTCGTGTCCTGCGAATGGTCCATCGTGATGCTGTACGCGGCGGCAGGCACGTTCGCCGCCCCGAACGCGACGACCGCGGCGATCGTGGTGAGCGGTAGCAGCGCCTTCGTGGGTTTGGTGGACCTGAGGCAGGCGGCCGTTGTCGCGATGAACACGATTCCCGCGAATGCCGCTGTGACAAGGGGAAGGTGGCGTGGTCCGGTGAGCGCAACCGCTCCCCCGGTGAGCGCCGGTGCCAGCACGGCCACGGTCTGGACGAGGGGCGGGCGCGTGGCCAGCGCCGCCGCGCCGAGTCCCGCGGCGAGCACCGGCAGGGCGATCCACTGGTACAGGTACCACTCGCCCTGGCCGATCACCGGGACGACGGCCAGCACCACGGCTGTCACGGCGCCGGCGACGACGAGCCGGGGCCGTGCGGCGGACCGGGCAAGCACCGCGGTCGCGGGCGGCAGCACCAGCACGACTGGGGAGACCACGGCGAGGTTGGCCCCGGACTCGGCGAAGGCGTGCCAGTCCAGGCCGGTCAAGCCGACGCGGAGCGGGGAGTGCGGGACGAGCGCGGACATGTCGTGCAGCCACTGCCATTCGAGCGGGTCGAACAGCCAGGTCGCGTTGAGCCAGGCGAGGCTCAGTGGTATGGACCATGCGGCGGTCCAGTAGGCGCGCCGGCGGTCGAACAGCCAGGCGACCCCGCCGGCGAGGAGGGCGTAGGGCGCGGTGGTCAGCTTCGTGGCGACGCACAGCAACACGAACACCGCCGCGACGGCGACGGCCACCGCCGTCCGGCGGGGCAGGAGGACGGCGCCGAGTGCGGCGGTGGCCCACAGCGCACCCGTCCAGTCGGGCTGGAGGAACGACCAGTTCGGCGCGAGGGCGAACGCACACCACACCCCAGCGGCGACGAGCGCGGCGGTGAGGCCGGAGTTCTGGCGGCGCAGCCCTGCCCACAGCAGGACCGCGACGGCCGTCGCCAGCAGGAGCGCCTCACCGCGGATCAACGCCTCCGCGACCCCGCCGGACTTGTCACCAGGCGTGAGGACGGACGGCCCGCGGTCGAGCAGCCACACCAGCACGCGGTAGGCGAGCGGCCGGTGCACGAAGTTGTCCAGCAGGCCGCCCGGCCCGTTCCGCAACCCGCCGAACGCGTAGCGGATGTCGAAGTTCAGCCCCAGCCAGCCGGACGACACGAGCGCGACCACGGCGGGCACCAGCAGGAGCGGCCAGCGCCTGCGCACGGCGACGGGCTCGACGGTCCGGACGGGAGCAGTGATGATCACGCACCATTGTCACCCGTTCGAGTGATGGGCGGCCCTGGGGGTTGTCCTGGCGCTGCCCGTCCAGGAACTCCTGCACCATCCCGAAAAGCAAAGAAGCCGACGCTCCTCACCCGAGTCCGACGGTTCTTCGCTCGCCCGCTTCTCGACCAGCTTCGCCGCCAGCCCTGGTGCCGGACCCGGCGGCGCAGGCCGCACCCCAGACCGCCCCGTGCGAGGGCGCACGCGGCGCGACCTGCGGCGTCACTCGTCTCGACACCGCCGACTCACCACTGCTCGGCATCTGCCCGGCGCAGGGTGAGCCTCTGCCCGGTCACGCCGCAACCCGGCCTGCTCCTCACCTGCGCGTATCGCTCATGTGACCCTCCCCAGCCGGGCGACGATACCGGCGCCGAACCCGTCCTCGCGGCATAAGGTGCTGTTGGGGACTGTCACGGCGAGAATCGGAGTCGAATGGAACAGGTCATCCTGCTGACGGAGTCGGGCGAGGCGAGGGGCGTGCTGGCGAAGGCGGACGTCCACCACACGGAAACGCCGCTGCACCTGGCCTTCTCCTCCTACCTCTTCGACGAGGACGGCCGCCTGCTGCTGACCACCCGGGCCAGGACGAAACGGACGTGGCCCGGCGTGCTCACCAACACCTGCTGCGGCCACCCGGCCCCCGGCGAAGACCTATGGGAGACCGTCGGCCGCCGGGTACGGCAGGAGCTCGGGGTCGAAGCGAGCGACATCACACTGGTGCTGCCGCGGTTCCGCTACCGCGCGGTCATGCCCGACGGCGTGGTGGAGAACGAGATGTGCCCCGTGTTCCGCGCTCGCACCAGCGGCGAGCCGGCGCCTGATCCGTCCGAAGTGGACAGTTACGAGTGGGTGGAGTGGCCCGCCTTCGCCGACGACGTGCTCAGCGGGCGCCGCGCCGTGTCGCCGTGGTGCGCGGAGCAGGTGGCCCAGCTCGTCGAGCTCGGGCCGGACCCGCTGGCGTGGCCCGCCGCCGACGCGTCGGCGCTCCCGCCCGCCGCGCGCGGGAACGGGGTTCGCCCGGTCGCGTGATAGCGTGCGGGAGCCAGTCGCGCCCGCACCCCGCGGGCCAGGGAATCCGGTGCGAATCCGGAACTGACGCGCAGCGGTGAGCGGCGACGGGCGGGACATCCGGCCACTGGACCCGACGGGTCCGGGAAGGCGTCCCGCCCGGACGACCCCGAGTCCGAAGACCTGCTGGCACCCGGTGCCCCGGCGCCGGGACGTCCGTACGGCTGGGCTCCGCGTATGAGCCCTCGACGCGAGGGAAACCTGTGCCGGTTCCACGTCTTCCGCTCGTCCTGCTCACCGCGCTGGCACTCGCCGGCTGCGCCGCCGCCCCGCGGGCCGGGGCCGGTCCCGCCCGGACCGTCGACGACTGCGGCCGCCAGGTCCGCGTCGAGAAGCCGCCGCAGCGGGCGGTGGCGCTCAACCAGGGCAGCGCCGAGATCCTGCTGTCGCTGGGCCTCGGCGACCGCATGGTGGGCACGGCGACGTGGACCGACCCCGTGCTGCCCCAGCTCGCGGCCGACAACGCGCGCGTACCACGCCTCGCCGAGAACAACCCGTCGTTCGAGCGGGTGCTGGACACCGACCCGGACTTCGTGAGCGCCTCGTTCGTGGCCACGCTCGGCACGGGCGGCGTCGCCACGCCGGAGCGGTTCGAGCAGCTGGGCGTGCCCGCCTACGTCTCCCCCGCCGACTGCCTGAAGGACAACAGCGGCGACGGCGACGGCGCCCGCACGGCGCCGCTGACGATGGACGCGATCTACACCGAGATCCGTGACCTGGCGAAGCTGTTCGACGTCGAGGACCGCGGGGAGCGGCTGGTCGCGGACCTGACGGCACGGATGCATGCCGCCACGGCCGGGATCGACGCCTCCCACGTGCGGCTCATGTACTGGTTCGCCAACTCCGAGTCGCCCTACCTCGCGGGCTGCTGCGGCGCGCCGGGGATCATCACCACCGCGCTCGGCGCGCAGAACGTCTTCGCCGACACCCACGCGGAGTGGCCGCAGATCAACTGGGAAACCGTGGCCGAGCGCGACCCGGACGTCATCGTGCTGGGCGACCTCACGCGCCGTTCGCAGACCGCGGAGACGGGGGCGGCGAAGATCGCGTTCCTCGAGTCCAACCCCGTCACGCGCAACCTCACGGCGGTGCGGAACAAGCGTTACGTGCTGTTGTCCGGGCAGGCGCTGAACCCGACGATCCGGACGGTCGACGGCGTGGCGCAGGTGGCGCAGGCTTTGCGGGCGTTCGGGCTGGTCGGGTGAAGCGGCTCGGTTCGGGCCGGTGGTTGAGGCCGGGGCGGGGGTTGTTCGGGGCGGGGCTGCCCGGGATCCCGCTCGTGTGCGCAGCCGCGACCCGCCCGGCCGGGCCCAGCTCGCTGGGGTCCCTGCTGCCGAGGCTGGTGCTACTCGTCGCCGGGCCCAGCCCCGTCTCGTCGCCACTGCCCCGGCCCGCGCCGCTCCCTCTCGCGATCGGGCTGGCCGAGTGAGGCGGCTCAGCCCGCTCTGGTGGTTGCTGCCGGGGCTGATGCTGCTCGTCGTCTCGCTCGCGGTCGCCGTCACGATCGGTCCGGCGGGACTGAGCCTCGGAGACGTGTACTCGACGCTGCGGGCGCACCTCGGCCTCGGCGAACCCACGCTCAGCCCGCTGCGGGACGGGATCGTCTGGCAGTTGCGCACGCCGCGGGCGCTGCTGGCCGCCGTGTGCGGGGCGGGGCTGGCGGTGTGCGGGGCGGTGTTGCAGTCCCTGCTGCGCAACCCGCTGGCCGACCCGTTCGTGCTGGGGGTTTCGTCGGGTGCCTCGACCGGTGCGGTGCTCGTGGTCGTGCTGGGGTTCGGCGGCGGTCTGGTGTCGGTGTCGGCGGGGGCGTTCGGCGGGGCGGTGGTGTCGTTCGCGCTGGTGCTGGTGCTGAGTTCGGTGCTCGGCGGGACGACGGACCGCACCGTGCTGGCCGGGGTCGCCGCGATGCAGTTGTTCTCGGCGCTGACGTCGTTCGTCGTGCTCACCGCGGCCGATCCGGAGACGACGCGGGGGGTGTTGTTCTGGCTGCTCGGGTCGCTGGCGGCGGCGTCCTGGCCGGAGGTGGCAGTGTGCTCGGCGGTGCTGGTCGTGGCGCTCGTGGTGTGCTTCGGGCACGCCCGCACCCTCGACGTGCTGGCGTTCGGGAGGGAAACCGCGGCGGCGCTGGGCGTGGCGATGGGGCGGACGCGGCTGGTGCTGCTGTGCGTGACGGCCCTGCTGACGGCGGCGCTGGTGAGTGCGGTCGGGGCCGTGGGGTTCGTCGGCCTGGTGCTGCCCCACGCCATGCGCGCGCTCACCGGCCCGGGGCACGCGCGCCTGCTCCCGGCGACGGCACTGAGCGGCGCGATCTTCCTGGTGTGGATCGACACGCTGGCCCGCACCGTGCTCGATCCGCAGGAGGTGCCGGTCGGGGTCGCCACGTCGATCGTCGGCGTGCCCGCCTTCCTGCTGATCCTGTACCGGCAGGCCCGGGCCTCGCTCCGGGCGAAGGCTTGAGGGGTGCGCCTGCCGCTGGGCGGCCCGGCGGGGCCGAGGGCAGTGGCAAGGCGGGAACCGGGCGGCTCGGCGGGAGCCGGGGCAAGGCGGGAACCGGGCGGCGCGGCGGAGGCCGGGGGCGGCTCGGCGGGAGCCGGGGCAGGGCGGGAACCGGGCGGCTCGGCGGGAGCCGGGGCAAGGCGGAAACCGGGCGCCGCGGCGGAGGCGGCGCGGCCCGGCGGTAGCAGGAGCGATGCGGTGGCAGCCAGGCGACCCGGCGGGAGGCCCGGGGCACGGCGGTGGGCGGGCGGCGCGGCGGCCCGGGGCACGGCGGTGGGCGGGCGGCGCGGCGGCCCGGCGGCCAGACAACGCAGCGGTAGCCGGGGGATACGGCGGCGGGAGCGGCAGCCGGGGAGCGCGGCGGCAGCCGGGGAGCGCGGCGGCAGCCGGGGCCGGTGCAACAGGAGGCGGCCAAAGCGGCGGCCCGGCCCCTGCCACTTGGCCGCCCGCCGCCCCTCCGTCCTCCACCCCGATCCCCGCACCTCCATCCGAGCAAAGCTTTAAATCAGTCGCTTGACTTACGCTCCTCCACCCCGGTTGACTGCCAACACACCAGAGCCGCAACCGGAGGGAGATCCACCGTGACCACGAGCGAGGCGGAGCAGCAGACCCTCCGCTACCCCCTGCCCGCCCCGGCGGCGCTGGAACCGCCCGTCGAGTGGGCGGGGCTGCGGCAGCGCTGCCCCGTCGCGAAGGTGCGGCTGCCCAGCGGCGACCAGGCATCCCTCGTGACGTGCTACGACGACGTCAAGCAGATGCTGTCCGACCCCCGCTTCACCCGCACCGGCGAAGGCTCGGCACGCATCGCGGCCAACGAGTCCGGTGGGGTGTTCAACAGCGAGATGGCGCACGTGCTCCCCCAGTCCGGCGAGGGCCACCAGCGCTGGCGCCGCAGCATCGCGAAGTGGTTCACCGCCAAGCGGATGGCCGCCCTCCGCCCCGACATCGCGGCGATGGCCGAGCGCCTGATCGACGAGATGACCACCCACGGCGCCCCCGCCGACCTCAAGGCGCACCTGGGTTTCCCGCTGCCGGTGTGGGTGATCTGCGACCTCCTCGGCGTGCCCGAGTCCGACCGCGACCGGTTCGCCCGCTGGTCGGACGCCCTGCTCAACCTGACCCGCTACGACCAGGCCGAGGTCGACGACGCGCAGGCTCAGTTCACCGAATACATGGCCGCCCACGTAGCAGCGCGCAGGAAGAACCCCGCCGACGACCTCCTCAGCGCACTTGCCGGCGGCATGTCCGACCCCGAGCTGATCGCCACCGGCCAGGGCCTGCTGGTCGCCGGGCACGAGACCACCGCGAACATGATCGGCAAGATGGTCGGCATGTTGCTGGCCGACCGCACGCGGTGGGAGCGCCTGCTCGCGGACCCGTCGCTCGTGCGCACGGCCGTCGAGGAGGCGCTGCGGTTCGACGCCAACGCCGGTTTCGGCATGGTCCGCTACCTCACCGAGGACATCGACATCGCCGGGACCGCGGTGCCCGGCGGCACCACCGTCGTCTGCAGCATGGCCGCCGCCAACCGCGACGAGAACGCGTTCCAGGACGCCGCCGTGATGGACCTCGCCCGCACCCCGAACCCGCACCTGGCCTTCGGCGCGGGCGCGCACTCGTGCCTCGGGCAGGCGCTGGCCCGCACTGAGCTGCAGACCGTGCTGGAGGTGCTGCTGCGCCGCCTGCCCACGCTCGAACTGGCGGTGCCCGCCGCCGAGCTGCGCCGGGTCGAGGGGCTCGCCGTGGGCGGGCTCAGGGAGCTTCCGGTGCAATGGTGAGCATGACCCAGAAGACCGACCGTGCCAGCGCGACGCGCGAGGCCATCCTGACCACCGCGGAACGGCTGTTCGCCGAGCACGGCGTGTTCGCGGTGTCGAACCGCCAGATCAGCGAGGCCGCGGGCCAGGGCAACAACGCCGCGGTGGGTTACCACTTCGGCACGAAGGCGGACCTCGTGCGGGCCATCGCGCGGCGGCACGGCGAGGAGACCGAGCGCCTGCGGGCGGCGATGGTCAAGCAGGTCGCGGGGTCGGACGACGTGCGGGACTGGGTGGGCTGCCTGGTGCGGCCGGCCGTCGAGCACCTCGAGAACCTGGGCAGCCCCACGTGGTTCGCCCGGTTCGGCGCACAGGTGATGACCGACCCGGCGCTGCGCGGGATCATGGTCGAGGAGGCGCTGAGCGCCCCTTCGCTGCACCAGATCCGCGTCGGGCTCGACCGCTGCCTGCCGGACCTGCCGCCCGAGGTGCGGGCCGAGCGGGCCGACATGGCCCGCCAGCTGATGGTGCACATGGTCGCCGAGCGGGAACGCGCGCTCGCCGAGGGCACCCCCACCCCGCGGACCAGCTGGCACGACGCCGCCACCGGCCTGATCGACGCGCTCACCGGCCTCTGGCTGGCGCCCGTCACGAACCCCGAGGGAGGAACCAGCCGATGAAGATCACCGTGGACCAGGACAAGTGCTGCGGCGCGGGCTCGTGCGTGCTGCTCGCGCCGGACGTGTTCGACCAGCGTGACGAGGACGGCATCGTGGTGCTGCTCGACGCCGAACCCCCGGAGTCGCTGCTCGCCACGGTCCGCGAGGCCGCCGACGTGTGCCCCGCGGGCGCGATCGCGCTGAGCGACGAAGCATGACCCCTGCCGCTGACGTACTGGTGGTCGGCGCGGCCGCCGCCGGTCTGTCCACTGTGGAAGCGTTGCGCCGCAAGGGGTTCACGGGTTTGGTGACGGTGCTGGGCGCCGAGGCGCACCTGCCCTACGACAGGCCGCCACTGTCCAAACAGGTCTTATCGGGCAAGTGGGAACCGGAGCGAGCGCGGCTGCGCACACAGGAGGTATTGGCAAAGCTGGACGCGGAGTTCGTGCTCGGCGAGCACGCCGTCGCGCTCGACCCCGGCACCCGCACAGTGCGCACGGCGTCCGGCCGCGAGCTGCGGGCGGGCGCGGTCGTCGTCGCCACGGGCGTGCGCCCGCGCAGGCTGCCCGGACAAGACGGACTCGCCGGGGTGCACGTGCTGCGCACGCTCGAAGATGCGATCGCGTTGCGGGCGGACCTGCTGGCTGCCGAACGGCTCGTGGTCGTCGGTGAGGGCGTGCTCGGCTCGGAGATCGCGGCGACGGCCAGGACGATGGGCCTCGCCGTGACGATGACCGGACCGCAGCCCGCGCCGATGGCGCTGCAGTTCGGCACGCTCGTGTCGGAACGGCTGGCCGTGCTGCACCGCGAACAGGGCGTTGAACTGCGGCTCGGCACCGGGGTCGCCGGGCTGACCGGCAAGGGCCGGGTCAGCGGGGTGCGGCTGGCGACCGGAGAGGTGCTGCCCGCCGACGTGGTCGTGGTCGCCATCGGCGCCGAACCCGCCGTGGACTGGCTCTCCGGCAGCGGGCTGGAGCTGGACAACGGGCTGATGTGTGACGCGCGATGCCGGGCGGCGGAAGGGATCTACGCCGTCGGCGACGTCGCGCGCTGGCACCACGACGAGCTGGACACCGTGCTGCGCCTGGAAAACCGGACCAACGCCACGGAACAGGCGGGGGTGGTCGCGGCCAACATCCTCGGCGAGGACACGTGCTACCGCCCGATCCCCTACTTCTGGACGGACCAGTTCGACGCCCGCATCCAGGTGCACGGCATCGCCGGCGACGGCGACGTGACCATTGTGGACGGTGATCCCGCCACCGGCCGGTTCGTCGCGCGGTACGAGCGGGACGGCCGGGTCACGGGCGTGCTCGGCTGGAACATGGCGAAGCAGGCGCGGCTGCGCAGAGCGGAAATCCCACTGTCCGGAGGGCTCAGATGACCAGCACGATCCCCGCTTCCCCATGACCAGAGCGGCCGGCTGCCCGTTCGACCCGCCGCCGGAGGGGCGCGCGAAACAGGCGGAAGCACCCCGCCCGGCGCCGCGGAACCCGGGCGGCATGGGCATCAGGCTCATCCTCATGGACGACCCGGAGCACACCCGCCTGCGCCGCATGGTCACGGCACCGTTCGCTGTCAAGAAGGTCGAGGCCATCCGGGCGGGCGAGGGCCTGATCCTCGCCAACGACCTCGGCAACCGCGATCCCGCCGTCTTCGAAGACCCCGGCCGCCTCGACCTCACCCGGGACGCGCGGCGGTATGTCGCCTTCGGGTTCGGGGTGCACCAGTGCCTCGGGCAGTCGCTGGCGCGCCTGGAACTGCAGGTCGTCTACGGCACGCTGTACCGGCGGATCCCCACGCTGCGGCTCGCCACGGACCTGGACGCGGTGCCGTTCAAGCACGACGGCTCGGTCTACGGAGTGTACGAGCTGCCCGTCATCTGGTGAGATCGCCGGGTGGGTGTGAGCGAGGGGGACGTAGCGGCGTTCGTCGCCGCGCGCGGGCGGTTGTTCGGGATCGCCTACCGGATCCTCGGCAGCGCGGGGGAAGCCGAGGACGTCGTGCAGGACACGTGGCTGCGCTGGCAGCGCGCGGACCGCGGTGCCGTCGAGGATCCGACGGCGTTCCTGGCGACGACGGCGACGCGGCTCGCGATCAACGTCGCGCAGTCCGCACGCGTGCGGCGGGAGCGGTACGTCGGGCCGTGGCTGCCCGAACCCGTGGAGACCGCCGCCGATCCCGCGCTCGGCGCCGAGCGTGCGGAGGCGGTGGACCTCGCGCTCCTCGTGCTGCTGGAACGCCTGTCCCCCACCGAACGCGCCGCGTACGTGCTGCGCGAGGCGTTCGACTACCCGTACCGGCAGATCGCCGAGGTGCTGGGGGTCGGTGAGGCGAACGCGCGGCAGCTCGTTTCGCGCTCACGCAAGCACGTTCGGGAGGGACGGCGGGCGCGGGTCGAGCCCGGGGAACACCGGCGGCTCGTCGAGGCGTTCGTCAGCGCCGCCACCACAGGTGATCTCGCGGAGCTGGAACGGTTGCTCGCCGTGGACGTGGTGGCGTGGGCGGACGGCGGTGGCACGGTGCACGCGGCGAAGCGCCCCGTACTCGGCCGCGACCGGGTGGCCCGCTTCGTGGCGTGGGTAGCGGCGAAGCGGTGGCTCGACGCCGAACGGCGGTTCGTCGAGGCGAACGGCCGCACCGCCCTGCTCGTCCTGCGCGACGGTGAGCCGAAATTCCTGGTGTCGCTCGAAACGACCGTCGACGGCATCGCCCAGGTCCTCCTGGTGCTCAACCCGGACAAGCTGCACCATGTGACGCACGTCGCGTCACAGGAGCGCGCGCTGTCCGGTCCTCGCTGGGACCGGACGACAGGAGTCCGGCGGGAGGAGGGTTTTCAGCGATGAAGATCGTGGTCATCGGCGGGAGCGGTTTGATCGGGTCGAAGCTCGTCGACCTGCTGAAGGAGCGGGGGCACGAGGCCGTGCCCGCGTCTCCGAGCACCGGCGTCAACTCGGTGACTGGCGAGGGGCTGGCCGACGCGCTGCAGGGCGCTCACGTCGTGGTGGACGTGACCAACTCGCCCTCGTTCGAGGACGGGCCGGTGCTGGAGTTCTTCGAGACCTCCACGCGGAACCTGCTCGACGCCGAAGCGGCGGCGGGCGTGCGGCACCACGTCGCGTTGTCGATAGTGGGGACCGACCAGCTGCCGGAATCCGGCTACCTACGGGCGAAGCACGCGCAGGAGCGGCTGATCACCGCGTCGGGCATCCCGTACAGCATCGTGCGGGCGACGCAGTTCTTCGAGTTCGTCGGCGCCATCGCCGAGGGCTCCACTGTGGACGGTGTGGTGCACGTGCCCGCGGCGCTGATCCAGCCGGTCGCCGCCGCGGACGTGTCCGCGTTCCTCGCCGAGGTCGCCTCCGGCGAGCCGCGCGGCACCGTCGAGCTCGGCGGCCCGGAGCGGTTCTCGTTCGCCGAGCTGATCTCCGCGGTGCTGCCGGACCGGAAGGTGGTCGTCGAGCCCGACGGGCGCTACTTCGGCACGCCGCTCAAGGAGGACAGCCTCACCACGGGTCCCGGCGCCACGCTCGCCGGGACCCGCCTGGTGGACTGGCAGCGCTGAGCGGGCTCAGGCGAGCGGGACGTCCAGGGAACGGGACTGGACGGCATCCAGCGTGGCGAGGGTGGTGCCGTCCAGCTCGATCTCCCCGGCGGCGACGTTGGCTTCGAGGTGGCCCGCGTCCGCCGTGCCGGGGATGAGCAGCACGTTCGGCGCGTGGTGCAGCAGCCAGGCGAGGCCGACCTGGGCGGGGGTGCGGCCGAGCGACTCCGCCGCGGCGACGACGGCGGGCTCGTCGGTCACCTTCGGCATGGCGGGGAAAGCGCCGCCGAGCGGGAAGAACGGCACCCAGGCGATCCGCTCGTCGACGCAGAGCCGCAGCATTTCCTCGTAGTCGCGGGAAACCAGGCTGTAGGCGTTCTGCACGCACACGATCCCGGCGGGCAGCGCCCGGCGCAGCACGTCGAGCGTCACGGCGGACAGGCCGATCGCGCCGATCTTGCCCTCGTCCCGCAGGGCGATCATCGTCGCGAGCTGGTCGTCGAGGTCGACCAGCTGGTCGCCCTCCGCCCGCACCCCCGGCCCCACGTCGGTGCGCCGCAGGTTCACCACGGGGATCCGCTCGACGCCGAGGCTCTTGAGGTTGTCCTCGACGCTCGCCCGCAGTTCTTCCGGCCGCTGGGCCAGGCGCAGCGGGATGCGGCCGCCGGGGTCGGGATCGGCGCCGACCTTGCTGACGATCACGACCCCGTCCTCGGGGCGCAGCGCGTCGCGGAGGAGCTCGTTGACGAAGCCGTTGCCGTAGAACTGGGCGGTGTCCACGTGGTCGACGCCGAGTTCCACCACGCGGCGCAGGAGCGCGATCGCGGCCTGGCGGTCGCCGTGCAGGCGCTCCAGCTGCATCGCGCCGAACCCGACGCGGGAAACGGTGTGGCCGCCGAGTGTCCCGGCCCCTCCGGCGCGCGGGACGCCGGCCGCCGTCAGCTCGGGGGAGGAAGTGGTCATGGGAGGTCCTTCCGCATGGGAGAATGAGTGAAGCGGAGGTGCCTCCGCTCTGACTACGACCATACCGGAGGTGCCTCCGCTTTGACCACCGCCGACCCGGCACCCCGGCGCGCCCGCGCGCCGCGGAGCGACGCGCTGCGCAACCGCGACAAGCTCGTCGAGGCCGCGAGGGCCGCGTTCGCCGCCGCCGAAGACGAATCCGTCTCACTCGAAGCCATCGCCCGCGAGGCGGGCGTCGGCATCGGCACGCTGTACCGCCACTTCCCCAACCGGGAGGCGCTGGTGGAGGCCGTGTACGCCGCCGAGCTCGACGACGTCACCGGCTGCGTTCCCGCGCTGCTGGAGGAATTCCCGCCGGACGAGGCGCTGCGGGCGTGGATGGGGCGCTACGCCGCGTTCGTCGCGACCAAGCACGGCATGGCCGACACGCTCCGGGTCAGCCAGGCGTCGGGGCGCATCGCCGTCCCGGTCACCCGGCAGCGCATCACCGCCGCCATCGCCCCGATCCTGACCAGGGGTGCCGAGGCCGGCTCACTCCGCGCGGACGTCGAGGCCGACGACGTCGTGATGATGCTGCTGGGCGTCCTGCTCACCACCACGGCCGCGGGCGCACCGGGCCAGGCGGACCGGCTGCTCGACCTCGTACTGGACGCCGTGCGCCCCAGAACGTAGGGCCGAACGGCCTAACCGGTTGCCCCACAAGGGAAGCGGCTCTTGACACGAACCTTACGCTCAGGTTGATCATGAAACGATTCAACCCGGTTCGACGAGGAATCGAGGAGCTCATGAGACACCTGCGCCGACGGCTCGCCGTCGCCGTGGTCGCCTTGCTCGGCCCCGGCCTGGTAGCCGCTCCGGCCGACGCCGCCCAGTCCTGGCAGCGGTACGTCGTCGCCCCGGACAGCCGCGACGTGCGGCCCGTGCGGGTGGTCGAGACCACGGGCGACGTGACGCACCCCCAGGGCGTGCTGGGCCACGGCACCGCGGTCCTGCGCCGCTCCCCCGCCCCCGCCAAACCCGCGTGGCCGGCGGGCACGACGGCCACCGCCTCCAGCTTCCACGCGCCCAACAACGGCAACGACGGCAAGCCCCGCACGTACGCGCCCGGCAACGCGATCGACGGCGACACCGGGACGTTCTGGAACGACGACACCCTCGCCGCCTACCCCGACACGCTCACGATCACCACGCCCGCGACCGACCTGCCGGGCATCACCCTCCAGTCCAGCTCCGACGGCGTCCCGCAGGACTTCACCGTCGAGACCTGGGACGGCGCGGCCTGGCACACCGCGGCCACCGTCACCGGCAACACCAGGACCCAGCTCGCGGTGCCGTTCGACAAACCGGCGACCACCACGCAGGTGCGGCTGACCGTCACCAAGGACCAGGCCACGGACAAGGGCGAGTTCACGCGCGTCAACGAGATCTGGCCGGGCCTGGTCGCCGATCCCCCGGTACCGTCGGTGGTCGTCGACTTCGGCAAGGTCGTGGTCGGCTACCCGCGGATCAGCTTCGCGGGCGCCTCGGCGAACAACCCCGGCGTCCGGCTGGCGTTCTCCGAGAGCAGGCAGTACCTCACCGACCGCTCGGACTTCACCCGTTCCGACTTCTCCGGTGGACCCGGCACCGATCAGCACGCCGTCCCCAGTGGACGTTCACAGTGGACGGACACGAAGGGCTGCCTGCCCGACGGCAAGGTGTGCTCGGACGGGCTGCACGGGTTCCGCTACGTGCGGATCAGCCTCGACGCCCTCCCGGGCGACGCGCCCGACGCGCAGCCGTACGGCGAGGTGCGCATCGACGGCGTCTCCCTGCTGTTCAGCGCCTTCCTCGGTACGCCGGACACCTACACCGGCTGGTTCGAATCCTCCGACCCGCAGTTGAACCAGTACTGGTACGGCGCCGCCTACACCAACGAGCTGGTCACGGACACCTTCCGCGCCACCGACGCCGAGCCGCGCAACGCCGCCAGCCCGACGCTGGAGGGCAAGCTGGTGCTGCACGACGGCGCGAAGCGGGACCGCGACCCGTACGTCGGCGACGTCGGGGTCTCCGGCCGCACCACGTACCTGACCCACGACACCGCCGTGGCCGCGCGGAACGTGCTCGCCGACCTCGCCGACCACCAGCGGGCCGACGGCTGGATCCCGCCCGCGTCGATCAACGACTACACGCTCCCGTTGTTCGACTATCCACTGTGGTGGGTCACGTCCAGCTGGGACTACGTGCTCTACACCGGGGACACCGCCTACGGCGCGCAGTACTACGGGGCGCTGACCAAGACACTCGACGGCTGGTACCCGAGCGTGACGGACTCCCGCGGCCTGTTGTCGCGCCCGAGCGGCTACGGCGACTACGCGTTCCTGCCGCGTGACGGCGAGGTCACGTACTACAACGCGCTGTACGTGCAAGCGCTTTCCGACGCCGCACAGCTGGCGAAGGCGCTCGGGCGCCAGGCCGACGCCGACCGCTGGCAGCAGCGGGCGCAGGCGGTTTCCACGGCGATCAACACGTACCTGTGGGACCCGGCCGCGGGCGCGTACCTCGACGCGGCGAACGGCCCGGTTCGGCACGGGCAGGACGGCAACAGCATCGCCGTCGTGGCCGGTGTCGCGGACCAGGCGCGCGCACAGTCCGCTTTGGACTACCTGGCCACGCACACCGCACTGCCGTACGGGAACGCGTTCATGGACAACGACACCCTGATCGGCGAAGGCTCGAAGCGCGTTTACGCGTTCACGTCGTACCCCGAGCTGCAGGCGCGGTTCCGGACGGGCCAGGCGGATTCGGCGATCGACCAGATCAAGCGGACGTACGGCTGGATGGCGGGGCACGACCCGGGCGTGACGGACTGGAAGGGCATCGGCCCGGACGGCTCGCTGTACGAGGGCGCGTACACGTCGGCGGCACACGGCTGGTCGACGGGCGTGCTGCCCGCGCTGACGAACGACCTGCTCGGCGTGACGCCGGTGACGCCGGGGTTCGCCACGTGGTCGGTCGAACCGCACCCGGGTTCGGTGGCGTGGGCGCGTGGTCAGGTGCCGACGCCGCACGGGCCGTTGACGGTGAGCTGGCGCCAGACGGGCCGTGGGCTGTCGCTGACCGTGACCGCCCCGAAGGACACCTCGGGGACGGTGGTGGTGAACGGAAAGCGCTTCACCGTCCGGGGCGGCACGCACTCGTTCACCGTGCGCTGAGGGGACCCGTGGCTGCCGGTGGGGGCGCCGGCAGCCACGGTCAGGTATCGCCGACTTCCTCAGTCCACCTCCACCACGACCGGCTCGACGTCCTCGAATTCGGCTCCACTGTGGACGATCCGGGGGTTCGGCGAGAAGTTGACCTGCAACCGGAACACGTCCGGCCGGGAGTAGTGGCCCACGGGATCCGCGGCGGACTTGGCGATCGCGATAAGCGAGAAGTCGAGGTCGGCGAACAGCAGCCCCTCCTCGGTCTCGCCCAGCGGCTCCGCCAGTTCGCTGCCCTCCGGCCCGTAGACGCGGGCGAAACCACCGCCCTGCAACAACAATTGCTTCTTCCCCTCCGTGTCGCAGAACAGCTCGTGCGCCGCCTCGCCCACGACGGCACACGGGGCGAGCACGAACGTCTGCCCCTCCACCGCGTAGACGAGGCTCGCGGCGTTGTTCACCTCCGGCCCGAGCGCCTTCGCCGCGCCCCGGTACACCGAAAAGCTCGGCCACGAGCCGACGTGGATCTGCTCCCCCAGGCTGTACATCGTGTACTTCGTCAGCGGCTGGAAGTGCTCCCAGCAGTTCAGCCCGCCGAGCCTGCCCAGCTTCGTGTCGTGCACCTGGAGATCACTGCCGTCGCCCTCGCCGAAGACGCTGCGCTCGACGTGCGTCGGCTTGAGCTTGCGGCGCACCGACAGCACGCGCCCGGCGTCGTCGATGAACGCCTGCGCCATGTACAGGCTGCCGCCGGCGCGCTCGCTGAACCCGAGCACCACGTGCACGCCGTGCTCCGCGGCGGCCGCGGCGATGCGGGTCATTTCGGCGCCGTCGCGGGTCATCGACTGCTCGCTGTACCGCGGCACGAACCGCATGCCCCACGCGGGCGAGTCGAGCCAGATCCACCACGGGTAGCCGGGCAGGAACGTCTCGGGGAAGGCGATCAACCGGGCACCGCCCGCGGCGGCGTCCGCGATCAGGCCGACCACCTGGTCGACCCCGGCGGCCAGGTCCAGCCACCGCGGCTCGGCCTGCACGACGGCCACACGCACCTGTTCTGTCACGGGAACCTCCGGAGTGAGCGGGAAACCTGGCGCCCACTATCGGCCGTCCGGCCGGGGTTGCGGACCGACAGCCCGTGCCAGGTCACCGACCGGCCGTGCCACGCCATTCGCCGGGCGTGCGGCCGGTCTCCTGCCGGAAGACGCGGTAGAACTGGCGCTCGCCCGCGAACCCGCACGCGTGCGCGACCGATTCCAGCGGGCGCCGGGGATCGGCGCGCAGCAACGACTTCGCGTGTTCCACGCGGATGCGGCGCAGCAGCGCCAGCACACCGCCCGGGGTGTCCTCGAACAGCCGGTACAGCGTGCGGCGGGAGATGGCGAAGGCGCGCGCGACGTCGTCCACGGACAGTTCGGGATCGGTGTGAGCGGTGCGCAGGAACGACGACACGCGCTGCCGGTCCAGCACGTTCCCGCGTGGGGCCCGGCCCGCGGACAACGCGAGCGCGGACGCCATCAGCCCGCGGCCCTGCCCGGCGAGCGCCGCCGCGCCCAGCGGGTCGGCCTGCTGGAGCCGGGCCAGTCCCGCGAAGAACTGGGCGACGACCCCGGCCGGGCTGGTGCCGCCGAGCTTCACGGCGGTGACCCCGCGGGCGTCCCGCAGGCCGGTCTCGGCGAGCATCCCGGTGAGCGGCACCTGGACCACGACCTGCTCGAAGGCGTCGTCGAAGTGCAGCGTGTACGGGCGGGTGCTGTCGTAGAGCGCCATTTCGCCGGGGTTCAGCTCGGCGACGCGCCCGTCCTGCTCGACCCGGCCCCGCCCGGCGAGCTGGATGCTCGCGAGCAGGTACTCCTCCCCCGCACGAGCGATCAGCTGCCGCGTGCGCCGGACGCGCTGGCCGCCCGCGTGCACGGTGGTCATCTCGAACGAGCCGAGGTCGGCGTGCACGAGCCGGCCCGCGAACCGGCCCGGCCGCGTGGGCGCGGCGGACAGCTGCACGAAGGTGTCGCAGATCAGGTCCCGCCAGTACTCGAACGCCCGCGAGTCGGCGACCGCCGACGTCGTCCACACGTCGGCGGCGCCGGCGGGCTGCGCGCCGCTCATCGCTCGATGATGCGCCACGGGACGGGCGGTCACAAGGGGATGGCACAGTGGCGGCATGCGTTGCGAAGAGATCTCCCTGCCCGGTTCCGGCCCCTACGGCGTCACGACCGGACCGGACGGCGCGCTGTGGGTGACGCTGGTCCACAGTGGTCGGATCGCGAGGGTCGACGGCGGGGAGGTCGACGTGTTCGACGTGGGCGACGGGCCTTCGGTGATCACGGCCGGTCCGGACGGTGCGTTGTGGTGCACGCTGCTGCGGGAGCACGCGCTGGGGCGCGTCACGACCGGCGGCGAGGTGCGGAAGGTCGCGCTGGCGCCGGGGTGCGGACCGTACGGGATCACCGCCGGTCCCGACGGGGCGTTGTGGTGCACCGAGATGAACACCGGCCGAGTGGCGCGGGTGACGGTGGACGGTGCGGTCACGGAGTTCCCGCTCGGCGTCGAGGACAGCTACCCCTCGGCGATCGCGGCGGGCGCCGACGGGGCCCTGTGGCTGACGCTGAACCAGGCGGGCGCGCTCGCGCGGGTCACCGTCGACGGGCAGGTGGAGTGTGTTTTCCGCTGCCCACGGCACAGGCCGCGCCGGTCGGCATCGCGTGCGGGCCGGACGGCGAGGTGTGGTGCACGGAGATCGCGGCGGGATAGCTCGCGCGGCGTCGCGCGGACGGGCGGATCGAGGAGTTCCCGCTGCCCGACCGCGCCGCGCGGCCGCACGCCGTCGCCGCCGATGGGCGCGGCGGGTGCTGGTTCACGGAGTGGGGCGCGAACCGCGTGGGCCACCTCGACGCCGACGGCGCGTTCGAGCACCTGACCCTGCCGACGCCCGAGTCGGAGCCGCACGGACTGACGGTCCGCCAGGACGGGACGGTCGCGGTGGCACTGGAGGCGGGGAAGGTCGCGTTCGTCTCCGCCTGAGCCACAAGTCTACAGGTGTAGACTTAGCCTCATGAACCTCGATCTGCAGGGAAAACGCGCCCTTGTCACCGGTTCGAGCGCCGGGCTCGGGGCAGCCACCGCGAAGCTGCTGGCCGCCGAGGGCGCCGCGGTCGTCGTCCACGGGCGGCACGAAGACCGCGTGCGGGCCGTCGCGGAGGCGATCCGCGCGAACGGCGGGACCGCCGACACGGTCGTGGGCGACCTCGCCGGCGACGAAGGTGCCGCCGCCGTCGCGCGGGCAGCGGCCGCACACGGCCCCATCGACATCCTCGTCAACAACGCGGGTTTCTACCGGCACGTGTCGTGGGCGGACGCCACGCCGGCCGAGTGGAGCGACACCTACAACGTCAACGTCGTCTCGGGCGTCCGGATGATCCGGCACCTCGTCCCCGGCATGCGCGAACGCGGCTGGGGCCGGGTGATCACGATCGGCGGCGGCCTCGCGATCCAGCCGATGAACGCCCATCCCCAGTACAACGCCACGCTGGCCGCCCGGCACAACCTCGCCGTGTCGCTCGCCCGTGAACTGCGGGGCACCGGCGTCACCTCCAACGTGGTCTCGCCGGGCGCGATCCTCGTCGAGGCGACGCGGGACTACGTGCTGGGGCTCGCGCCGGACCGCGGGTGGGGCGCCACCTGGGAGGAGGTCGAGCCGAACGCCGTCGAGGCCTTCCTCCCGAACGACCAGCAGCGGTTCGGCCGGCCGGAGGAGATCGCGGCGGCCGTGGCGTACCTGTGCAGCGGCTACGCCCAGTACGTCAGCGGGGCGACCATCCGCGTCGACGGCGGCCTGGTCCGGTCGGCGTTCTAGGGCTCCACGAGCGGCTGGAGCATGTCGCTCAGCAGGTCCGCGAGCCGGTCGTTGCCCGCTCCGGCGAGGGCACCGGTGCCGATGACCGCGCGCAGGAGCCAGGTGCCCGCCGCCAGCGCGAGCCCGAGCTGGGCGCGCACCTCGGCGTCGGGACCGTCGAGCAGTGCCGCGAAGCGGGCGCCCACGTGCGTTTCGATCCCCTCGCGGACGATCTCCGCGGCCTCGGGGTCGGCCGCGGAACGCAGCATCAGCAGGAACGGGTCGAGCCGTTCCGCGCCGGGCGCCGTGCGCTCGGCGAGCGCGTGCCCGAAGGCGTCCGGCAGGCCGCGGCGCTCGTCCCCGACGATCGTCGGCGGGGCGAACGACCGGTGCACCGCCTCGGCGAAAAGTCCCTGTTTGGAACCGAAGTAGCGGTTGATCATCATCGCCGTCACGCCCGCCCGCTCGGCGATCTGCCGCACCCCCGCACGGGCGTAGCCGTGCTCGGTGAACTCGACGACCGCCGCGGCGAGGATCTTTTCGCGCGTCGCGTCGGCGTCACGTCGGTGCACACTCATGGCCCGAGCCTAGGCAAGGCGCCGTTCATGGTGACCCCGCAGGTCCACCACGACCTTCAACTGCGCCCTGCCGGTGAGGGCGGCCTCCACCGCGACCAAGTCCCGCGCTGTCCTTCTGTTGTGGTGCGGCTGGGACGCGGTATACAAGTACTGCCATACATGTCCTGTCAAGACCTGTCGTCCCCGGTAAGGTGGGCCAATGGCGAGAGCAGCGGGGAAACCTTCGGCACGCGTCGTCGTGCACCGGGAGCTGAGGAACCGGATCATCACGCTGAAGCTGCCCCCCGGTGCGCCCCTGTCGGAGAACGAGCTGGCCGCGGAGCTGTCGGTGAGCCGGACCCCGGTGCGGGAGGCGTTGCTGCTGCTCGCCGAGGAGGAGCTGGTGCAGGTGTTCCCGCAGCTGGGAACGTTCGTGTCGCGCGTGGACCTGCAGCGCGTGGCGGACGCCCAGTTCGTCAGGGAGGCCGTCGAGGTGGCGTCGCTGGCGGACGCGGTGGAGCGGCTGGACGACGGCATGCTCGTCACGTTGCGGCGGTTGCTGGACGAGCAGCGGGCGGTCGACGGCGACGTGGAGCGGTTCTTCCAGCTCGACGAGGAGTTCCACCAGCTGCTGCTGACCGCGGGCGGGCACGGGAACGCGTGGCGCACGGTCGTTTCCGCCAAGGCGCACCTCGACCGCGCGCGGCGGCTGGGGATGCGCATGGTCAGCCCGGTGTCGGCGCTGATCGACCAGCACACGGCGATCGTGGACGCCCTCGCGGCGACCGACTACGAGGCGAGCGTGGCCGCGATGCGGGCCCACCTGCGCCTGGTTTTCCAGGACGTGGAGCGGATCAGGAGCCGCTCGCCGGAGCTGTTCGCGACGGACGGCAACCAGCGGCCCGTCCGGCGCACGGTCACCGCCTGGGCCTGAAACACTTCGCCCGCCGGGCCGATCTCCTTCCCGTGGAGATCACGCGCGCCCTCGTGCGCTTCCCCGGCATCAGCCCGCGGGCCTACGAACACCCCGTCGACCGCGGCGCGCTCGCGACCCTGCGGGCGGTGCCGGGGTTCGCGCAGGTGCTCAAGACGGTGGCCGGCGCGTTCAGCGAACGCGGCGAGCGGCTGATGGCGCTCGCGTCGGCGATCCGCGTCGGGCCGCGGCAGTACCCGGAGCTGGACCGGCTGCGGCACGAGTGCGCGGAGGTGCTGGACCTGGAGCGCGTGCCGAACGTGTTCGTGGCGCGGGACCCGGACGTCACCGCGATGGCGATCGGGATGGACGAGCCGTTCATCGTGCTGTCGAGCGCGGCGGTCGACCTGCTCGACCTGGACGGGCTGCGGTTCGTGCTGGGGCACGAGATGGGGCACGTGCTGTCCGGGCACGCCGTGTACCGGACGATGATGTTGCGGTTGCTGCAGGTGCAGGTGTCGATGGCGTGGCTGCCCGCGGGGGCGCTGGGGTTGCGGGTGATCGTCGCGGCGCTGCGCGAGTGGTTCCGGAAGGCGGAGCTTTCGTGCGATCGCGCGGGCCTGCTGTGCGGCCAGGACCCGGCGGCGGCGTTGCGGGTGCACGTGCTGCTGGCGGGCGGGGTCGATCCGGGGCGCGTGGACGTCCGGTCGTTCCTGGAGCAGGCGGCGGAGTACGAGTCGGTGGAGGACGTGCGGGACAGCCTGCACAAGCTGCGGTACGTGGAGGGGATGAACCACCCGCTCGCCGTGGTGCGGGCGGCGCAGCTGCAGCGGTGGGCCGCGGGCGAGGAGTACCGGGCGATCCTGGCGGGCGAGTACCCCCGCCGCGAGGACGACCAGCCGGCCACCGACTGGAGCGAGGACCTGAAGTCGGCGGCCCGCTCGTACAAGGAAGCACTCGCCACGTCGGCGGACCCGCTCGCGAAGGTGCTGAACGAGGTCGGGGAAGCGGTTTCCGGCGCGGCGGGGAAGGTGTGGGGCCGGTTCGCGCGTGAGTGAGGCGGTGCTGTGGACCGGTGCGGCGGACCGCGTTGTGCGGCGCAAGCTCGTCCTGGTCAGCCTGCTCGGCGTCGCGGTTTGGTTCCTGTCGCACGGGAATGCCGAGGACCTGGCCGCGAACGACGACCCCAGCGAATGGCTGGCGGACCTGGACGAGCCCGTCCTGCTGCCCGACGCGTCGATCGGTTTCGGAGGCCACCGTTGGTGAGGATCGCGTTCCTGGCATTGAAGGCGGGTCGTTGATCTTCTCGACCTCGACCGTGCTCGCGGATCTTCAGAGCCAGCGCCAGGCCCACCGCGAAGCCCGGCCCTAGAACCTCAACCCCCGACCTCCCGCACCAACTCCACCGCCCGCCCCAGCGTCTCGAGCTTCTCCCCCAGCGTCTCCCCCGCCGGGTACAACCGCACGGTGTTCACGCCTGCATCGCGCCACACGGCCAACCGGCGACGCACCATCTCCTCCGTGCCGATGAGCGTCGTGGCGAGGACCATTTCCTCCGTCACCAGCTCGGCGGCCCCCTCACGATCCCCCGCCTGCCAGCGCCGCCGGACCTCCGCCGCCACCTCCGCCCAGCCCTGCCTGCCGTACGCGTCCGAGTAGAAGTTCGTGCCCGCCGAGCCCATGCCGCCGAGGCTGAACGCCAGCTCCTTCTTCCGCCCCGCCACGTACACCCGCAACGCGTCCTCGTCCTCGACGAACGCCACTTCCGCGCCCTGGCACACATCCAGCGACGCACGCGACCGCCCGGCCCGCGCCAATCCCTCGTCCAGGTGCGAAAAATACGCCTGCCCCGCGCCTTCCGGCACGAAACTCGTGCCCAGCCAGCCGTCCGCGACCTCGCCCGTCAACCGCAGCATCGCCGGGGACAGCGCCGCCACATAGATCGGGATTTCGTGCTCCGGACGCGCCGACAACCGCATCGGCACCGCGTCGCCACCCGGCAGCGGGAGTCGAAACTCCTTACCCTCAAACGAAATCTTGCCGCCGCCGAACGCCTGCCGGACGATCTCCACCGTCTCCCGCATGCGCGCGAGCGGCCGCGCGAACGGCACGCCGTGCAGCCCCTCGATCACCTGCGGCCCGGACGCGCCCAGCCCCAGCAGGAACCGACCCTCCGACAGCTGCGACAACGTGATCGCCGTCTGCGCGATCGCGACCGGCGAGCGCGTGCCGAGCTGGATGACCCCCGAACCAAGCAGGATCCGTTCCGTCCGCGCGGCCAGGAAACCCAGCGGTGACGGCGCGTCCGAACCCCACGCCTCCGCGACCCAGCACACGTCGAGACCCAGTTTTTCGGCCTCTGCCACGAATTCGACCGTCTCGCGCCACGGCCCACCGGACGCCTCGATGGTCGTCGCCGTGCGCATCACGCACCGTCCTCGGCGAGGTCCTTCAGCGCGGCGAGCGTGTGCTGGATCGCGCCTTCGAACTCACGCAGCCGGACGAACACGATCTTCTGCTCCTTGTCCGGCATCCGGTCGATCGCGACCGACAACCCGGACCGGCCGGGCCCGAGCTGCATCCACTGCGTCAGCCGCGTGCCGCCGTCCGCCGGTGCGAGCGTGAAGCGCCACACCGCGGCCGGTTCGTCCACATCGGACACCGCCCACGCGAACACCCGTCCCGGCTCACACTCGACGACGTGCGACGTCGTCTCCCAGCGGCCGAACGCCTCGTGCTCGCTCCGCCCGACAAACCGCGCGCCCACGGCCGGCCCGGTCGCGCCGTCGAGCCACTCGGTCTCCCGCAGCTCGCTGCTGAGCGAGGGCATCAGGCCGATGTCGCTGACGAACCGCCACACCCGCTCCGGCGGCGCGCCGATCCACGTGCTCGCCTCGACCGTCGGGCAATCCGCGTACCGCGCGCCGGTCCACTCCATACGAGGAGAGTTGCTTAGATGGACTCAGCTTGTCAAGGGCCGGTTGAACCGCCGTTGGACGTCCGGCCGCGCGGCGAGCTTCGGCGGGTAGCCGGGTCCGAACCGCATCCGGACGTCCTCGGCCTCCAGCGGCTCGCGGCACTGCGCGCACACCACCTCGGCGTGGGTGTCGTGCCCGCACGCGTCGTGGTGGAAGGTCACCGGCGGGCCCGCCTCCTCCGCGAGCCACCGGTCACCCCAGCGCGACATCGCGGCCAGCACCCCGAAGAAGTCGCGCCCCTTTTCGGTCAGCACGTAGTCGTACCGCACCGGTTCCCGCTGGTAGGCGCGCTTCTCCAGCAGCCCCTCCTCGACGAGCCGCCGCAGCCGGTCCGTCAGCGTGGTCCGCGCGATGCCCAGCTCCCGCTGGAACTCGTCGAACCGGCTGATGCCGTAGAAGCACTCCCGCAGCACCAGCGGGGTCCACCAGTCACCGAGGAGGTCCATGGTGCGCGCGATCGAGCAGGGCCAGCGCGCGAACGAGGTACGCTTCATGACCGCAGGGTCTCACGAGAAGACCCAGCAGGTGACCGGAAGGACCGCATGAGCAACACCGAGACCGCACCCGCCGCGCTGGTGTGCGGGGACGGGGGCGGCACGGCCACCGTGCTCACCCCGCGTGACGTGCCGCTGGGCGGGCCGCGGGCGATGCGCGTGCGCCGCACGCTGCCCCAGCGCGAACGCTCGCTGATCGGCGCCTGGTGCTTCGCCGACCACTACGGCCCGGAGGACGTCGCCGCGTCGGGCGGCATGGACGTCGCGCCGCACCCGCACACCGGGCTGCAGACCGCGAGCTGGCTGTTCAGCGGCGAGGTCGAACACCGCGACAGCCTCGGCACGCACGCGTTCGTCCGGCCCGGCGAGCTCAACCTCATGACCGCGGGCCACGGCATCGCGCACTCGGAAGTGTCCACTCCGGACACCACGACGCTGCACGGGGTCCAGCTCTGGATTGCGCTCCCCGCCGGGCACCGGGACGACCCGCGGGACTTCCAGCACTACGCGCCCCCGCTGACCGGGCTGCCGGGCGCCACCGCGCGGGTGTTCCTCGGCAGCCTCGCCGGCAGCACCTCCCCGGTCGCGACCAGCACTCCCCTGCTCGGCGCGGAACTCACGCTCGAACCCGGCGCCCGGCTGTCGCTGGAGGTGGACCCGGCCTTCGAACACGGCGTGCTGCAGGACACCGGCAGCGTCACGGTCGCGGGTGCGACGCTGCACAGCGGTGAACTCGCCTACCTCCCGCCCGGCGCCGGCCGCCTCGACCTGGCGGCCGACGAACCCGCCCGGGTCCTCGTGCTCGGCGGCCCGCCGTTCGGCGAGGAGATCGTGATGTGGTGGAACTTCGTCGGCCGCAGCCACGAGGAGATCGCCGAGTTCCGCGAGGCGTGGCAGGCCGGCTCGGACCGGTTCGGCCGGGTCGAGGGCTACCCCGGCGACCGCCTGCCCGCGCCCGAGCTGCCCCGCACCCGCATCCTGCCCCGCCGCAACCTCCGGCACGAGGAGATCCGATGAGCACGACCGTCCGCCGCAACGAGGACGAGCACCGGTACGAGATCACGGTCGACGGCGAGCTCGCCGGTTTCGCGTCCTATGTGGACAGAGACGGGCAGCGGGTCGTCTACCACACCGAGGTTTTCGACGCGTTCGCCGGCCACGGCCTCGGCACGAAGATCGTCACCGAGGCGCTCGCCGACATCCGCGGCGAGGGCAGGCGGCTCGTGCCCGTGTGCCCGCTGTTCGCGGCGTACCTGCGCAAGCACCCGGAGCAGGGCGACATCGCCGACCAGGTGCGCCCGGAAACGCTGCGCTGGCTGGAGGAACGGCTAGGCTGACAGACCGGTGACGGGGTGCCTGCTGCCGATCGAGACGCGGTTGAACGCGTTGATGGTGACGACCACCCACTCCACGGCCGAAAGCTGGTCCGGCGTGAGCACCTCGGCGGCCTGCGCGTACGCCGCGTCCTGAGCCGCGGTGTCCGGCAGGGTGGTCAGCGACTCGGCAAGGCGCAGCGCAGCGCTCTCCACCGGCGAAAACAGGTCGGTCTCGTCCCACGCGGGGAGCACGGCGAGCCGGGTCTCACCCAGCTTGTGCAGCGCCTCGGTGTGCAGGGCGAGGCAGTAGGCGCACCGGTTGAGCTGGGAGACCCGCAGGTTCACCAGCTCCACCAGCCCGCGGTCGAGCCCGGCCTCCCGTGCCGCCGCCCGCGCGGCCTTCGCCACGTCCAGCAGCGCCTGGTACGCCCGCGGGTGCTGCTTGTCGACGAAAACGCGCTCGGTCATGCCTCATGCTAACCAGGCCGAAACGGCCGAAGGTGGCCCTCCTTGTCCCCCGACAACGGAGGCGCTTTTCGCGGCCCCGCGAGCCCCTTGCGACTGGTGAAGTGGTTGGTGCCAACGAAAAAACCTGAGGAAAGGAAAGCCAACCATGTCCGTCTGGTTCGTCACCGGTGCCTCCCGTGGTCTCGGCGCGGAGATCGCCCGCGCGGCGGTCGCCGGGGGCGAGGACGTCGCGGTGGCCGTCCGCAACCCGGACCGCCTGCCCGAGGACCTGAAGGGCCGCGTGTTCGCCGTCGCGCTCGACGTGACGCGCGCCGACGACATCCCCGCCGCTGTGCGGCAGGTCACCGACCGCTTCGGCCGCATCGACGTGCTGGTCAACAACGCCGGCCGCGGCCTGCTCGGCGCGCTGGAGGAGATCACCGACGCCGAGGCCCGCTCGCTGTTCGACCTCAACGTCTTCGGCCTGATCAACGTCACCCGCGCGGTGCTGCCCGTCATGCGGGCGCAGGGCGGCGGCAAGCTGGTGCACATCGGTTCGCGCTCCGGGTTCGAGGGCGAACCGGGGGTGAGCATGTACAGCGCGTCGAAGTTCGCCGTCGCCGGGATCAGCGAGGCGCTGTCGGCGGAGCTGGAGCCGTTCGGGATTCAGAGCATGGTCGTGGAGCCCGGGGTGTTCCGCACCGACTTCCTCGACCGGTCGTCGCTGTCCGTGGCCGCGCACCGGATCCCGGAGTACGACGGCACGCCGGCCCACGCGACGCTGGACTGGATCGACGAGGCCAACCACACCCAGCTCGGCGACCCGGTCCGCGGCGCCGCCCTCATCCACCGCGTGACCAGCGGGGACAAGCTGCCCCAGCACCTGCTGCTGGGCCGCGACGCCTTCGACCGCTGGGAGGTCAAGGTCGCGCGGATGGCCGACGACATCGCGCCGTGGCGTGACGAGTCGGTCGCCACGGCCCACGAGGAGTGACCGCCGAGGGCGTTCCCGGGGATGTCCGTTTCGTCCTCCCCGGGAATGCCTCGCGGCGGCACGGAGTTGTCCCGTCTCGGCTGAGAGGGGTCGAAATGGCGGTGAGCGGTGTCGGACTGCGTTCGGAGCGGGGCCCGGTCCTCGTGGCGATCATGCTCAGTACCGGGCTCGTGGCGCTCGACTCGACGATCATCGCCACCGCCGTCCCCTCGGTGGTCCGCGACCTCGGCGGCTTCTCCCAGTTCCCCTGGCTGTTCTCGGTCTACCTGCTGACGCAGGCGGTGACCGTGCCGCTGTACGGCAAGTTCGCCGACTCGCTCGGCCGCAAACCGGTGCTGTTCTTCGGGATCGGCGTGTTCCTGCTGGGCTCGGTGCTGTGCGGGGCGGCGTGGAGCATGCCGGTGCTGATCGCCGCGCGCGCGGTGCAGGGCATCGGGGCCGGTGCCGTGCAGCCGATCAGCATGACCGTCGTCGGTGACCTGTACACGCTGGAAGAGCGGGCACGCGTGCAGGGCTACGTCGCGAGCGTGTGGGGCATCGCGTCCGTGCTCGGCCCGGCGCTGGGCGGGTTGTTCGCCGAGTACCTGTCGTGGCGGCTGATCTTCTTCATCAACCTGCCGCTCGGCGCGGTCGCGGTGTGGATGCTGGTGCGGCACTTCCCGGAGTCGGTGCGGCGCCGGGCCCACCGCGTCGACTACGCCGGGGCCGCGTTGCTCACCGGCGGGTTCTCGCTGCTCATCCTGGGCCTGCTCGAAGGTGGCGTGGCGTGGCCGTGGCTGTCGGTCCCGTCGCTGGTGATCTTCGTGTTCGCCGTGGTGCTGCTGGCGGTGTTCGGTTTCGCGGAACGGCGGGCCGCCGAGCCGGTGCTGCCGCTGTGGGTGTTCAGCCGGCGCGTGCTCACCGGCGGCAACCTGATCGCGTTCGTGGTGGGGGCGCTGCTGATCGGGCTGAGCTCCTACCTGCCGACGTACGCGCAGGGCGTGCTCGGCACCGGGCCGGTCGTCGCCGGGTTCGCGCTCGCCGCGCTCACCGTCGGCTGGCCGCTGGCCGCCACCGTGTCCGGGCGGATCTACCTGCGGATCGGGTTCCGCGACACGGCGTTGATCGGGATCGTGTTCGTGATCGCGGGCGCCGCGCTGACGGCGCTGCTGCTGCGCGAGGGCACGTCGATCTGGGTGGCGGCGGGGGCGTCGTTCGTGCTCGGCGTGGGGCTGGGCCTGTGTGCGAGCCCCACGCTGGTGGCGGCGCAGTCGACCGTCGGGTGGTCGCAGCGCGGGGTCGTGACGGGCGCGAACATGTTCAGCCGCTCGCTGGGCAGTGCGGTCGGCGCGGCGGTCTTCGGCGCGATCGCCAACGCGACGCTTGCCGCGCGGTTCGCCAGCCCGCCCGCCGGGGTGTCGGCCGAACTGCCGCGCAGCGCCGACGCGACGAGCCTCGTGCTCGGCGGCCAGCCGGAACGGGCGGACGTCGCGGCGTACGTCCGCGAAGCCCTGCAGGCCGCGACGCACCACGTGTTCCTCGGGCTCGTCGTGCTGGGCGTGCTCGGGATCGGCGCGCTGGTGCTGATGCCGCGGCGCGTCGAGCCGGTCACCGAGGACTGATCACCCCAACCCCAGCTCCCGCGCCACCCGCGCCGTATCCGCACCCGGCTCCGGTGCCCGCCCCGCCGGCCGCCGCGCCACAGGCGGAGCCGGCGACGGCGCCACACCCGGCTCCAGCGAACCCATCAGCGCCGCGGCCGCCTGAGCCCGCAAGGGCAGCTCCGCCACCCAGCGCCCACCACCCAGGCGGCACGCCACCGCGGCGAGCGCTGCGTGCACCCCGGCCAGCGGCTCCGCGATGGCGTCCCCGCAGGGCGCGGGCACCCCGGCTTCTGCGTCGAAGGCCACCAGCCCCACCGCGGCCGCCGCCTCGTCGCCCGAGCCGCCGTCGATCCGCACCCAGCAGGCGCCACCCGCCCCGCGACGGCCCGCGTTGTCCTCCGCCCAGTCCGGCAGGGCCACGTCCGGGGCGGCCCAGACACCCCCCTCCCCGTCCTCCAGGACGATGTCGGCCTTCCGCAGCAGGCGGTCCAGCCCCCGCTCCCCGGGACTGACCGACTCCTGCCCCGCGTGCAGCAGGTCGAAGAACTCCGGCGGCCCGTTCCTGGCCGGGTCCGGGCGCGCCGGGTCCTCCACCTTGATCACCCGCGCCCCGACGAGCGTCAGCAGGTGCCCGCACAGCGCCCCCGCCCAGCACGACGTCAGGTCCACGACGACGGTCGCCGGGAAGTGCCAGTGCCGGCGAGGCACGAGCCCCGGCCGTTCGACGGAAAGCGCTCTCCGCACGAGTCCATTGAGGACGATCGGCCAGTCCGGCTCGCCCTGGGCGGGTGCGGCCGGGACGACGAAGCGCCCGTCCGCCGAGCACGGCGCGTTCCGGTGCAGGCCCGCCAGCGCCGCCCGTTCCGCCAGCACGCGGGGGCCCGGCAGCATCACCGCCCGCCCGCCGACCCGCGCCAGCAGCTCCGTCGCCAGCAAGGCGCCCCAGCCCAGGCTCGCGGGCTGCCCCGGGCAGCGCAGCGGCGGCCCGTCCCGCCGCCCGGTCAGCATCATCGCCCCCGAGGAGGCCCAGTCCTCCAGCGCCGTCGTGTCGACCGTGCGCACCACGGGAATGTCCACTGTGGAGGGCACAGCACCCGAGGCGTCGATGACGCCGTCCGCCTCCCGCCACCCGTCTTCCCCGGTCTCGGCCACCGCGCCCAGCGACGCGAGCAGCCGCCCGGCATGGCGCACCGCCGCCCCCGACCCGCACACGGCGACACGCAGCCCGCGCAACGGGCCGCCGCTCTCCGGGCTCCAGCCGGTCATAACGCCCGATTCTGCGCCTCCCCCGTCCCGGCCGCCGCCCCGTCCCGCGATCGGGTGGCGCCCGGCCACTGTGGACGGGTTACCGTTCCCGGAGGAGATCCCGGACCGAGGAGGCGAGGTGCGTCCCACCGCGGCGTGGCTGCTCGACCGGCGTGAGCTCGGCCTGCGGTCGCTGGTCGACGCGGACCTCACCCGGCCCATCCGCTGGGTGCACGTGAGCGAACTGGCCGACCCGACCCCCTTCCTGTCCGGCGGCGAGTTCCTGCTGACCGTCGGGCTCGCGGGCGGCTGGAGCGCCTACGTCCGCAGGCTGGCCGCACACGGCCTGGCCGGGCTCGGTTTCGGCGTCGGCTTCGGGCACGACGAGGTGCCCCGCGACCTGCTCGCCGCCGCCCGCCGCCACGACCTGCCGGTGCTGGAAGTCCCGCACTCGACGCCGTTCATCGCCATCAGCGAGGTCGTCGCCGCCGCCATCTCCGGGGCACACGACCGCGCCGACGCCGTCGACGCGCAGCGCGCCCTCATCGCGGCCGCCCTCGACGGCGGCGGGCCCCGCGCGGTCCTCGACACGCTCGCCCGCGCGCTCGGCTGCTGGTGCCTGGTCCTCGACGAACGCGGTGGCCCGCGGCACGCCTCCCCCGCCACCGCCCGCCGCCACGCCGACCGCCTCGGCCTGGACCTCACGAGGCTCGGCTCGCCGGTGCGGGCCGCCTCGCTCGACCTCGGCGAGGACCAGGTCGCGCTCCTGCCGCTCGAACCGGACGGCGGGTTCCTCGCGGCCGGGCGGGAAGCGCCGCTCAGCGCCGCCGAGCACGCCGTTCTGACCAGCGCCGCCGGCCTGCTGTCCCTCGACCTCGCCGCGCAACGCGACGTGGCGAGGGCGCGGCGCAGCGCTCGCCGCGCCGTGCTGCGGCTGGCCTCCGACGAACACCCCGAGCTGACGCGGACGGTCGCCCGCACGCTCGAAGTGCCGTTGCCCGCCGCGCCGATCCGCGTCGCCGTGCTGGGTGCCGGCACGGACAGCGGTGGGCTGCTGCGTGCCGCCGAGGAACACCAGGGCCTCGCGCAGGCGAACGCGCTCGTCGTCCCGCACGAACAGCACACCGTGGTCGTCGTCCTGCCCGTCGCGGAAGGGGACCTGCAGGCACTGGAGGAGGTGCTGCACCGCGTCTCCGGCTCGCGGGGCGTGGTCACCGAAGGCGTCGGCTTCGGTGACCTGCCGGATGCGCTGCGCCGCGCCCGCTCCGTGTTCTTCGGCACCCCCAAGGGGGAACGCCTCCTGCTCGCCAAGGACGCCGCGACCGCGGGCCTGCTCGCGCAGCTCGACACGCCGGGGGCGCTCGGCTGGGCCGACGCCCTGCTCGAACCACTCGCCCGGCACGCCACCCGGTCCAAACTGGACCTCGTCTCGACGCTGCGCGTGTTCCTGGCCCACAACGGGCACATCGACGCCTCCGCCGCCGCGCTCGGCATCCACCGGCACACGCTGCGCTACCGGCTGGGCCGCATCGTCGAACTGCTCGGCACCGACCTCGACGACCCCACGGCCCGGGCGGAGCTGTGGCTGGCGCTGCGGTTGCGGGAGGCGGGCCGGTGAAGATCCGCTACCGCACCGCGGGCGAGCGGTACGTGCTGGTCGAGTACGGCGACGCGGAACTGGACCTGCGGCTGAACTTCTTCGTGGTGCGGGCGCTCGCCGGGCTCAGCGAGGACCCGCCACCCGGGTTCGTCGAAGCCGCACCGGGTTTCCGCTCGATCCTCGTGCGCTTCGACCCCGCGCGCACCAGTCGGGCGGCGCTGCTCGCGCACCTGACCGTGGTGCACGAACGGCTGCCCGACATCTCGTCGCTCGTCGTGCCCAGCCGCCGCATCAAGCTGCCGATCGCGTTCGACGACTCGGCGACGCGGCGCGCGGTGGAGCTGTACGCGGCGACGATCCGGGCCGCGCCGTACACCCAAGGCGGGAGCAACGTCGACCACATCGTCGAGCAGAACGGGCTGCCGGACCGGGAAGCGTTGTACGCCAAGGTGCTGGGGACGCAGTGGTGGACGGCGTTCACCGGTTTCTCGCCGGGCCTGCCGTTCACCTTCTCCCTGCGGGAACCGACCGGGCTGTCGGTGCCGAAGTACAACCCGGCGCGGGCGTGGACGCCGGAGGGCGCGGTCGGCATGGGCGGCCCGTCGCTCGCCGTGTTCCCGGTGGACTCGCCGGGCAGCTACCAGTTGCTGGGCCGCACGGTGCCGATCTTCGACGTGCTGGCCCGCAACGACGTGTTCGCCACGTCGCCGTTCCTGTTGCGCGCCGGGGACCGGCTGGAGTTCGTGCGGGTCGAGGAAGCCGAGCTGACCGAGATCCGGCGGCTGGTGCTGGAGAACCGGTACCGCTACGAGGTCGTCGAGGAGCCGTTCGTGGTGGCCGACTACCTGGAGGGCCGGTGACGCTGGAGATCCTCGATCCGGGGCCGCAGGCCACGATCCAGGACTACCCGGGCCGGGTCGGCCTCGCCTCGCGCGGGTTGTTCCCGGCCGGGCCGGTGGACCACCTCGCGTTCCGGCTGGCGAACCTGCTGGTGGGCAACGATCCCGGCGCGGCGGGACTGGAGATCCCGTCGGGCCGGTTCACCGCGCGGGCGCGGTTCGCGGGCGTGGTCGCGTTCTGCGGCGCGGGTACGCCGACGGTCAACGGCAGGCCGGTGCCCCTGTGGGAAGGCGTGCCGGTCGAACCCGGTGACGTGCTGGCCTCGACCGCGCCGGAGGGCCCCGGTTTCCGGTTGTACCTGGGGGTTTCCGGGGGCATCGACGTGCCGCCGGTGCTGGGGGCGCGGGCGCTGCACACGATGGGCGGCATCGGCGGGCTCGACGGCCGCCCGCTCATCCGCGGCGATCTGCTGCCGGTCGGCCGCGGCGAGCCGAGGCGGCTCCGGGTGCCGCAGTCGCTGCGGCCGCGGTACCACCAGCACTGGGAGCTCGAAGTCGTGCGCGGCCCCCACGCGGACCCGGAGTTCGTGACGCCGGAGGACTGGCGGGAGTTCACGAGCGCGCGGTGGCGGGTGAACCTGAACTCCGGCCGGCTGGGCGTGCTGCTGAACCCGCACCGGTTCACGTGGGCGCGCCAGGACGGCGGCATCGCGGGCGACCACCCGTCGAACGTGCTGGACGCGAGCTACCCGTTCGGCGGCGTGATCGTGAACGGTGACGTGCCCACGATCCTCGGCCCGGACGGCCCCAGCTCCGGCGGCTTCACCGTGCTCGCGACGGTCACGCACGCCGCGCTGTGGCGGATCGGCCAGCTGCGGCCGGGGCAGGACACGGTGCGCTTCCGGGAGGTGGACCCGGAGGAGGCGGACGCGCTGGCGGCACACACGGAGTTCGTGCTGGACCCCGCCCACCTGGAGGAATGCTGAGGTCGGACCGCTGCCGATCCCGCATCCGTCAGCGCACACCGCTGACGGCGACGTCCCGCGAGCGACGGCCCGCCTTCACGATGCCGGACAGCGAGCCGATCAGGAGCGCGACGCACAGCACGGCGATGACGGGAGCGAGCCAGGCGATGGCCACCTTGAGGCCGAGCGCCGTTGCCAGCGCCCCGGCTCCGACGGCCACCACCGTCTGCAGCAGGTAGCTGACCAGATACACCAGGGAGAAGGTCCGGGCACGGTGCGAGGGCGGTGCCTCCTTCGCCGCGAGACTCACCCCGCCGCTGAAGGCGAACGAGTACCCGACGCCGGAAACCACGCACCAGAGGAGGAACATCGCGAACGAACCGGTCTCCGCGGCGATGACCACGGGGACGAGGCCGAGCAGTGACACCACCGCCCCGACCAGCGTGGCGACCACCGGCGGAAACCGGCCCACCAGCACCGCGGTGGCGCCGATGACCGCGCACGAAAGACCCAGCAGGAGACCGACGACGGACAGGTCGCCGGTGCCGGCGAGCTGGCGCGCCATCTGCGCGCCGAGCGACATCACCACGGCTCCCACGGCGTAGGCGACGACGACGCCTAGGGTCGCGGTGACGACCGCACCGTGCGTGCCCGGCGCTATCGCGGGCCGCCCGGGAACGGGCCGGGCCGCGTCCGGCCGGTCGTCCGGCGTGCAGTACACGAACACGAAGGCGAGGAGCGCGAGCGCCAACGTCACCAGGTGGGTGAGGACCAGCGGCAGCGGGAGCAGCTGCGCGAGCACCCCGCCGACCACGAGCGACAGGGCGAGCCCACCCGAGGTCGACGCCGTCGTCACGACACCCGCCGCGCGCGGACTGTCGAACACCGTGTTCTCCACCAGCGAGGCGTTGGCGGCGGAGAACGCGAAACCGACCCCGAGTCCCTGCACCGCGCGGCCCAGGAACAACACCGCGACGGACGCCGGAACGGCGAAGACCGCGGCTCCGACGGCGATCAGGGCCACCCCGATGAGCATCGCGCGCCGTCTTCCCAGCACATCGGACAGTCCTCCCGCGAGGAGCAGCACGACGAGCAGTGCCAGCGGGTAGGTCGCGAACACCGAGGTGGTGACCACCGGCGGAAGCCGCCATTCGGCGGCGTACAGCGGGTACAGCACACTGGGCGCGCCGCTGCTCCACAGGCAGAGCGCGAGGACGAAAGCCGCGGACCAGAACGTTCCGCGACGGGTGCACAAGGGCATTCTCGGTACTGCTTCCTCCGGCACACAGGGTCCGGTCATCGTTGGGGGTGTCACCGGCGGAGGTCAGCCGCGCGTCGATCACGGTCCCCTCCACCCACTTCTGCTGAATCCGCCCGTCCCTGCTCCGGCTTCCTCCGCACCGTCCGTCGGGGGGACCCGGAACAGCACGCGGTGACTGGTCACGGGCAGCGTGCCGTCCACCACGTCCCGAGTGGACGGTTCGCCGTAGCGGGGCATGAAAAATCTTCTTCTCCGGGCCGTCGATCCCATGATCCCCGCCGGAAGCGGCGGCGACCTGAGTCGTTCGACTCCACCCCGCACCGTCGCCACCGAACAGGGTCAATCGCCCGTGGAGCGCGGAGGAATCGGACCGGGAAGGTGGCGCTGAGGCCATTCCGGCCCCGCCAACCCACACCGGACAGGAAGTGAGCACCCGATGTCACACCACCTCGATTCGCCCCTCGCCCGTCAGGACGTCCGGCTCGACATCACCGATCTGTACGTCTTCCGCGGGGAGACCGGAACCGCGCTCGTCATCGACGTCTCCCACTCACTGGGCGAGCCCCCGGTCCCCGGTTTCCACCCGGAGGGCATGTACGAGTTCAAAATCGACCTCGACGGGGACGCCGTCGAGGACGTCACGTACCGGCTCGTGTTCGCCGAGCGGGACAGCTCGGGTGACCAGCGCTACTCGGTGCGCAAGATCACCGGTACCGACGCCCGGGATCCCTTCGCCGGTGGCGACCTCATCGCGGAGGGGACGACCGGCGGCGAGGTGCGCGGACGTGGCGGCGAGCGGCTCTGGGCCGGGAAGGCCGGCGATCCCTTCTGGATCGAACCGACCGTCCTGCACGCCGTCGGTCACGCGGTGCAGGACGGGACGAGGGTCGAACTCGGAGCGTGGACTCCCGCCGAGGCCGTGAACCTCTTCGCGGGACACACGGTCCACTCGATCGTCCTGGAGCTGCCCGACACCGAATTCGGCGAGGGCCAGCGCATCG
Source organism: Amycolatopsis sacchari (assembly GCF_900114035.1). GTDB lineage: Bacteria > Actinomycetota > Actinomycetes > Mycobacteriales > Pseudonocardiaceae > Amycolatopsis_E > Amycolatopsis_E sacchari. The sequence continues at coordinate 77,388 of NZ_FORP01000015.1, forward strand.
GCGTGTGGGCGGTGGCGAGCCTGCAGACGGACGCCGGCGGCTGGCGGTCGGTCAACCGCGTGGGTCTGCCCATGATCCACCCGCTGTTCACGCAGTTCGACGAGCGGCTCGGTGACGACCTGAACGCGGGCCGCCCGGTCGACGACCCGGCGACCTACGGCCCGCTCCTCACCAGGAAGATCGCGGGTATCGTCGCCGCGTACGGAACGGCGGAAGATCCCGGGGCGTACGCGCGCCGGGTCACCGAGCGCTTCCTGCCCAACATCCTGCCCTACACCGTGGGCAGCCCCGCGTCTTTCGGCTTCCTCGAGTGGAACGGCCGCGCCCTGACCGACAACGCGCCGGACGTCATGTTCTCCACCGCCGCGAACACGCCGGTCGCTCTGGGCATCGGGAAGGAGTCGGTGGCAGCGCGCCCGTCGTCCCGTTTCCCCTACGTTCCCCTCGGCGCGGTCACATCCGGTGCGTGAAGGGAGTTTTCCGGTGGACCGCACTCCAGTGACCCTCGTCGTGGTCGGCGTCGTCGTTCTCGCCCTGCACGTGCTCGGTGCCGGCCTGCTGCTGAGCACGTACCCCGCAGTCGTCCCGCTGGGCGTCGCGGCCTACGCGCTCGGCCTGCGCCACGCGTTCGACGCGGACCACATCACCGCCATCGACAACACCACCCGCACCCTGATGGAAGGCGGTCGCCGGCCCATCTCGCTCGGCTTCTGGTTCTCGCTCGGGCACTCTACGGTGGTACTGACGCTCACCGTTGTCCTCGCCCTGGGCTCCGGAACGCTGTCACGGGCACTGAGCGACGACGGTTCGGTACTGCACGAAATGACCGGCGTCGTCGGGACCGGGGTGTCCGCACTGTTCCTCTACGTCATCGCGGGCGCGAACCTCGTTCTGCTCCTGTCGACGTGGCGGCGGTACCGGAGGCTCCGCCGGGGCTCGGCGGAGCTGGCCGAGCTGGCCGCGAACACCGCGCCCCGCGGTCTGCTGACCCGGGTTTTCGGCCGGGTCATCAAGGCCGTCAGGGCCCCGTGGCAGATGTATCCGCTCGGTCTGCTGTTCGGGCTGGGCTTCGACACGGCGACGGAGGTCGGTTTGCTCGTGCTGGCGGCGACCACCGCGACGGCGGGATTGCCCTGGTACGCCTTGTTGGCCCTGCCGATCCTGTTCGCCGCAGGAATGTCCCTTCTGGACACGCTGGACGGGGTGCTGATGCGCTACGCCTACGGCTGGGCCTTCGCGCGGCCGGGGCGCAGGCTCCGGTACAACCTCGTGGTCACCTCGGTGTCGGTCGTCGTCGCCGTTTCGGTCGGCACCGTCGAGATCGTGTCCTTCGCCGGGGAGCGACTCGGGCTCGACGGCCCGTTCTCGCGGTGGGTTTCACGGCTGGACCTGAACACGGTCGGCTGCGTGGTCGTGGTCCTTTTCGCCGTGCTGTGGAGTTCCGCGCTGGTGCTGTGGCGGCGCCGCAACCCCCGCACACCGGTCGCGGCGGACGGGTGATCGTCTGGCCGCAGCGGGCGATCGCCGCACCGCCCGCTGCGGCGCTCCGCCTTGGCGGTTTCAGGGCACCGGCACCGGTTCCGGCCCGGGGAGCCGATCGAGGGCGTCCCGCAGCGCCGCCCGGGTCGAGATCCCGAGCTTGGGGAACACGCGGTAGAGGTGCCCGCCCACCGTCCGAGGCGAGAGGTACAAGCGCCGGGCGATCTCCTTGTTGCTCAACCCCGCCGCGGCGAGCTCCGCGATCGCCCGTTCCTGAGCGGTCAGGGCGTTGTCCGCGAGGAGGACGGGGCGGGGCAGGCCCGGATCCCGCGCGGCGCGCAGTTCGCGTCTCGTGCGCTCCGCCCACGGAACGGCGTCGAGCGCTTCGAACTTCTCCAGAGCCGAGTTCAGGACCTGCCGCGCTCGCACGAAACGCAGGTCCCGCCGCAGCCGTTCGCCGTAGGCCAGCTGGACGCGAGCGAGGTCGAAGGGGAAATCGTCCGCTCCCTCGACGGCGAGCGCGCGCTCGAAAAGCCGCGCAGCACGCTCGCCTTCCGCGACCAGCGCCCGCGCGGCCCACGCGTTCACCGCCATGCGGGGTGACACCGCCGCGACGTCGTTCGCCACGATCGCCGCCACGTGGGCGCGCGCCGCCTCCCCCCTGCCCGTCTTCAGCGCGGACTCGACCAGGTCGAAGGCCACCCACATCGCGACCGGCCGGTGGGGGGCGAAGGCGCCCGGTGAGCTGAGCGCGCTGGCGTGGCGGAAGGCCGATTCCCAGTCCCCGGCGGCGATCGCGGCCAGGGTGCGGGCGTGGGCGGCGTGGTGCCCCGGTGTGGCCGCCCTGCGGGCGCGGGCCACCCGGTCCAGCTCGGTGGTCAACTCGCGCACCGCCGGGACGTTCCCGCGGACCGCGGCGAGTAGAGCCTTGTTGTACAGGAAGTACCAGACGAGGAACCGGTAACCGTGGGCCTGGCAGCGCTCGATCCCCTCCTCCGCGAGGTGTTCTGCCTCCTCCCACCGGCCGGAGGCGAAGTCGTCGAGGCACAACAGCATCAGCGCCCCCAGGCCCGACCGGATCGCGCCGTCCCCGCGACCGCTCTCGACGAGCCGCCACGCCACCTCGCGGCAACCGGCCACCATGTCGACGTAGACGGCCGAGGTCAGCAGGCGGATGATCTGGGCCGGCTCGTGCTCGTCGACGTGACTGCTGATCAGCTCCCGCAGTCGCGCCCGCAGTTCCGCGCCCCGCCGCACCGTGTCGGTGAACGCCGGACTCTGGATTCCCAGCAGGGGCAGCGCGTCCGGCCCGAGCCGGGCGAGCGCCCGCTCGAAGGACGTCCAGTACTCCTCCCGCCCCGCCCACCAGCAGAGGAAGAGCAGCGTCGTCATCGCCTCGCCGAGTTCGTGGTCCGGGGCCGCCCGTATCCGCAACTCCCGTTCGACGGCCGCGGCCAGGAGGCGGTGGGCCGAGTCGATGTCTCCGTCGCCGTTGACCATGGTGTAGGCCGCCGCCGACGCCCCGTGGAGCGAAGCCGTGATCGACGGATCGAGCCGGCGTGCCTCGTCGAGGAAGCGAGCCGCGGCGCCCAGATCGCCCGTGACCTGCGCGGCGAGGGACGCGGCCTGGGCGAGCCGCCGGGCCGCGGCGGAACCGAGAGGGCTCAGCCGGGCGGCGCGGGCGAGCAGAGCGGTGGACACGGGGGCGTCGCCTCCGGCGAGTGCACCGCGCGCCGCCAGTTCGAGACGTCCCGCCACGCCCTCGTCCGGCGTGACGGCCGCCTCCGCGAGGTGCCAGGTCTGCCTGACCGGGTCGTCGTCCAGTCCGGTCGCGATCGCGGCGTGTGCACGTCGCACGTCCGCCGGCGCGGCCGAGCGGACGATCGCCGAGCGGATGAGGGGATGGCCGAACGCCACCGTCATCGACTCCCGGTCGACCGTGACGAGCCCCGCCGACTCCGCCGGCGCAAGGGCGTCGACCGGCAGACCGCCGCGTACCAGTTTCCGGACGTCGGGCCTCCCGGCGACGGCCACGAGCAGCAGCGCCTCCCGGGTCCTGACAGGCAGTCCGGTGGTCCGGACCGCGAACGCCCGTTCCAGTTTCGACGTCAGCGGCATCACCGTCGGCAGGTGGGCCAGCGGATCCGCGAAGTCGGGCACGGATCTGACGAGTTCCAGCAGTGCGAGGGGGTTGCCGTCGGCCTCCGACAGCACGCGCCGGCGCAGTCGCGGGGGCAGGGCGGGGTGGCGGCGGGCGAGCAGTTCCCGCGCGTGCTCCCGCGGCAGCCGGTGGACGGGGACCACGGGGATGCCACCGCCGTCCAGGACGGTGGCGCGCGCCGCGCGCTCGGCGGCGAGCACCCCGGTCCGCGTGCCCCGCACCCGTCTCGCCACGAACCCGATCGCGGCCACGCTCGCCCTGTCGAGCCACTGCAGGTCGTCCACGCACAACAGCACGGGCCGGTCCTCGCTGGCGCGGGTCACCAGTTCGAGTACGGCGCTGTACGTCACGAGCGGGCGTGGGACAGGACCGTTCCGCAGTCCGAGCGCGAGGAGGACGGCGTCCCGCAGGTCCGGGCCGACCTCGTCCAGCGCGTTCCGCAGCGGTGCGAGCAGGGCGTGGAGACCCGCGAACCCGATTTCCGCCTCGAACTCGGCACCGGCCACCCGGAGCACTCTCGTCCCGGTCTCCTCGGCGAACGCGCAGGCCGCGTCCAGTAGCGCCGTCTTGCCGACCCCCGCCTCGCCGACCAGTACGCGTGCGGCCCCTTCGTGGCGGGACCGTTCGACGAAGCCGCGCAGCTCGCCGAGCAGGTCGTCCCGGCCGATCAGACCGGGCGCCGGGTCCTCGCTACGGGGATCACCCGTCATGACGTACCTCCTCGCCGGCGCGGCATTTCACTCCTGGCTCCGGATCCAGGATTTAGATGCACTATAGTTGCGCCATGACTTCTCGTGCCACCCCCGCCGGGTCCGACGGCGCCTCCGAAGGGCTCTACCGGGGCGCGGATTTGTGCATCGCCCAGATCGGGGAGAAATGGTCGCTCCTCATCGTCAGGGAGGTGCTCGCCGGGAACACCAAGTTCTCCGAGATCCGGGCCGCTCTCGGCCTGAGCCACGACGTGCTCAGCGACCGGCTGCAGACCCTCGTGCAGCGCCTCATCCTGCGCCGCGAGAGCTACCGCGAGCCCGGTTCCCGCGTCCGCGAGCGCTACCTGCCCACCGAGGCCGCGGAGGCGCTCGTCCCCGTGCTGCGGGCGATGGACGAGTGGGGCAGGCGCTACGGCGCGGAAGGCCGGCGCAAGGCGGCCCGCTCGTGAGGCGCGCGGTCATCACCGGCCTGGGGGCCATCAGCCCGGTCGGCGCGAGCGCGCCCGAGAGCTGGCAGGGACTGCTCGCCGGCCGCAGCGGCATCGCGCTCCTGGACGAGGACTGGGCGGAGGACCTGCCCACGCGGCTCGCGGCCCGCATGGCCGTCGATCCCGCCACCAAGCTGGACCGCGTCGCCGCGCGGCGGCTCGACCGGGCGGAACAAGCGGCCCTCGTGGCGGCGCGGGAAGCCTGGACCGACGCGGGGCTGGATGTGTCCACTGTGGATCCGAACCGCGTCGCCGCCATCATCGGCACGGGCATCGGCGGCGTCGGCACGCTGCTCGCCAACCACCGCTCCCTGCGTGACCACGGCCCGCGGCGGCTCAGCCCCCGGATGGTGCCGATGATGATGCCCAACGGTGCCGCCGCCGCGGTCAGCATCGACCTCGACGCGCGGGCCGGTGCCCTGTCGCCCGTGAGCGCGTGCGCCACGGGCGGCGAGGCCATCGCCCACGGGCTGGACCTGGTCCGGCTAGGCCGGGCGGACGTCGTCGTCGCCGGCAGCACCGAGGCGTGTGTCAACGAGCTGACGATGGCCGGGTTCGGGCAGGCACGCGCGATGTCCACCCGCAACGACGAGCCACAGCGCGCCTCCAGCCCGTTCGACCGCGCACGGGACGGGTTCGTCCTCGGCGAGGGAGCGGCGGCTGTGCTCATCGAGAGCGAGGAGCACGCCCGTGCACGCGGGCGGGTCCCCTACGCGACCCTCGCCGGTGCCGCGATCACTTCCGACGCGCACGACATGGTCGCTCCCGAACCGAACGGGGACGGGCAGATCCGCGCCATGCGGGCCGCCGTGGAGGACGCCGGGCTGTCCCCCCGCGACATCGGTCACCTCAACGCCCACGCCACGTCCACCCCGGCCGGTGACGTCGTCGAAGCCCGCGCCATCCGCACCGTCTTCGGGACCCACGCCCCCGTCGTGTCCGCGGTGAAGGCGATGACGGGGCACCTGCTGGGCGGGGCAGGCTCGTTCGAGGCCGTCGCCACCGTGCTGGCGCTCGCGCACCAGACGGCGCCGCCCACACCCACGCTGGCCGACCTCGAAACCGGTCTGGACATCGACGTGACCCGCGACCGCCCGAGACCACTGCGGTTCGAAGCGGCGCTCAGCAACTCCTTCGGCTTCGGCGGGCACAACACCGCCCTCGTCTTCACCAGGTAGGGATCGAGTGACAACGGAACCGGACACACCGGCCGGCCCCGTGCTCGTGACGGGCGCGACCGGACGCCACGGCGGCACCGGGGCCCACGTCGTCCACCGGCTGCTCGAAGCGGGCCGCCCGGTGCGGGTGCTCACCCGGCGGCCCGGTGCACAGGCGCGGGAACTGCGTGCGCTGGGCGCCGAGGTGGTCATCGGAGATCTGCACGACCGGCGCAGCCTCATCCCCGCCTTGCGGGGCGTCCCGCTGGTGTACTTCGCCTACCCGATCGACTCGGGCATCGTGCCCGCGGCGGCGAACCTGGCCTCGGCCGCCCGCGAAACCGATGCCCCGCCCCGGGTCGTCGTGATGTCGATGGGACCGGCCACCCCGGAGCACCCCAGCGCGCTGGGCCGGGCCCAGTGGCTGGCCGAGGAGGTGCTCGCGTGGGCGGGCCTCGACCTGACGGTCCTGCGGATCGCGGCGCAGTTCCACGAGAACCTGAAACTGCTGTTCACCCGGTCCGTCCGGGATGAAAGCCGGATCCGGAACTCCTTCGGCCGGGCGTCCGTGTCGTGGATCAGCGGCCGTGACGCCGCGGAACTCGCCTCGGCCGCCCTGCTGCACCCCGAGCGGTTCGCCGGCCGCACGGTGCACCACCTCGCGGGCACCGAGATGTTCAGCTACCCGGAGGTCGCGGGCAAGCTGACCGAGCTGCTCGGCCGGACCATCGACCACCGCCCCGTCTCGGTGGCCGAGTGGCACGACGAACTGGTGGCGCTGTCGGCTGGGGGCGACGACACGGTCAACGTCGCGATGGCCGGCCACATCTCGGCCGTCGGTGGGGAGATCGCCGAGCGGGGTATGCGGCTGGCCGCCGATCCGGCCCGGTTCGAGCAGCTGACCGGACGCCGTCCGACGCCGCTCGACGACTTCCTCGCCGCCGCCTCGGCCGCGTGGCGGCCCTAACGCGCCGCCAGCACCTCTGCGATCGGCGCGACCCGCACGTCCTCCGCGGCCAGCCGTTCCCGGATCGCCCGCGCGATCTCCACCGCGTTCGGGCGGTCGCCGTGGAGGCAGATCGTGTCGGCGTCCACCTCGACGCGCTTGCCCGACACCGCCGTGACGTGCCCGGACAGGATGTCCACGACCCGCTGCGCGCACGCCGCCGGGTCCTTCGCCACCGGGTTCGGCTCGATGATGATGTGGCCCTCGTCGTCGTAGTCCAGGTCGGCGAAGGCCTCGCGGGCCACGCGCACCCCGGCCGCCGCCGCGCGTTCCGCCGTCGGGCCCGCGAGCAGCACCACGATCAGTTCGGGTGACACGGCGGCACACGCCTGGGCGATCGCGTCCGCCACCTCCGGCTCACGCAGCGTGAGCCCGTAGAACGCGCCGTGCGGCTTCACGTGCACCACCGGCACGTCGAGCGCGTCCGCGAAACCCCGGAGCGCGCCGTACTGGTACAGGCAGGCGTCGGCCGCGTCGGCGGGCGAGAGCGCCATCGACCGGCGGCCGAACCCGGCCAGGTCGGGCAGCCCGGGGTGCGCCCCCAGCGCGATCCCCGCGTCCCGCGCCAGCTCGACCGAGCGCCGCATCGTCGCGGGGTCGCCCGCGTGCCAGCCGCAGGCCACGTTCACCGAGCTGACCAGCGGGAGCAGGTGCTCGTCGTCGCCCAGCCGCCACCGCCCGAAGCTCTCCCCGGCGTCGGCGTTCAGATCGATCAGCTTCTTCATGCCCCCAGCGTGGGAGCCGGGCTCGGCGGCGGCAATTCGCCGGGTTGGCCAACGGCGGCACGGGTACCTGTCCGGAACGTCCAATAGCGCGTCGGGGGCGGGACGGCGAAGGTGATCGCAACCCGGAAGGAGGGTGCCGTGCCCACGACCGACCTGGCGCTGCCGCCCGCCCGCTACTCCCACGGCGGCGACGAGTTCGTGTTCGTCGAGATCGACCAGGCGATGAGCCTGGAGGCCAACCTCAAGGCCATGACCATCACCGCCGCGTTGCGCGAGCGGGCCGTGCCCGGCGTGATCGACGTCTGCCCGTCCAACGCGTCCTACCTGATCCGCCTCGATCCCGACGTGCTGCACCCCGCCGAACTGGTGGACCTGCTGCGCTCGCTGGAGGAGTCGTCGAGCTCGCTGAGCGCCGACCAGGTGCTGCCGACGCGGATCGTCGACGTGCCCGTGCTCTACGACGACCCGTGGACCCGCGAGACGCTGCTGCGCTTCCGCGACCGCCACCAGGACCCGGAGTCCACCGACCTGGAGTACGCGGCGCGCATCAACGGTTACCCCGGCGTGCCGCAGCTGATCGAGGCGCTGTCCGGCGCGCCCTACCTCGTGACGATGCTGGGGTTCGTGCCGGGACTGCCGTTCTGCTACCAGATGGTGCCCAGGGAACGGCAGATCGAGGTCCCCAAGTACGTGCGCCCGCGCACCGACACCCCGGAGCGCGCTTTCGGTTACGGTGGCGCGTTTTCGGTGGTCTACCCGGTGCGTGGCGCGGGCGGCTACCAGCTGTTCGGCATCGCCCCGGCACCCGTGCTCGACGTTTCCCAGACGCTGCCCGACTTCCGCGACGGCATCGTGTTCCCCCGCGCCGGGGACATCTTCCGGTACCGCGCCATCGACCGCGCCGAGTTCGACCGGATCCGCGGCGAGGTCGAGGCGGGCACGTTCGCCTACCGCATCCGCGAGTACGGCTTCAGCCCGGCCGCCTTCCTCGCCGACCCCGACGCGCTCAACAGCGAGCTGCTGGAGGTGCTGTACCGATGAGCGAACTGATCGTGCACTCCCCCGGCCTGTTCACCACGGTGCAGGACGCCGGGCGCGACGGGTTCTACGAGATCGGCATGCCGCCGTCGGGCGCGATGGACCAGTACTCCCACCGCGCGGCGAACCTCCTCGTCGGCAACCCGGAGGGCGCCGCGACGCTGGAAGCCACCTACATCGGGCCGAAGCTGGAGTTCACCGACGACCGCGTGGTGGCGGTGACCGGTGCCGAGGCGCCGTTGAGCCTCAACGGCGAGCCCGTGCCGACGTGGGAGTCCTTCGCGGTGCGCGCGGGTGACGTGCTGTCGTTCTCGATGATCACCGCGGGCGCCCGGCCCTACATCGCGGTGAGCGGCGGCGTGGCGGTGCCGGAGTACCTGGGCTCCCGCTCGACGTACACGTTGACCGGGCTGGGCGGTTTCCAGGGCCGCAAGCTCGCCGACGGCGACCGGTTGCCGCTGGGCGAGCCGACCGCCGCCCGTCCCGGCGTCCGCGTACCCGAGGAACTGCGGCCGGAGTTCCCGTCCGTCACTCCACTTCGGACGGTCGTGGGGCTGTGCTCGTACCGGCTCACGGAGTCCGGGATGGACTCGTTCCTCGGCACCGAGTGGAAGATCACCAAGGACGCCGACCGCGTCGGCTACCGCCTGCGCGGTGGGAAGCTCGATTTCGTCGAGCGCGAGCAGCCCTTCGGCGCGGGCAGCGACCCGGCGAACGTCGTCGACCTCGGCTACCCCGTCGGGTCGATCCAGGTGCCCGGCGGTGACGAGCCGATCGTGCTGCTCAACGACGCCGTGACCGGTGGCGGCTACGCGACCATCGGCACCGTGGTCTCCGCGGACCGCGACCGCATCGCGCAGGCCAAGACCGGCGACGTCGTCTCGTTCGAGCCCGTCGACCTCGACGGCGCGCTGGCCGCCCGGCGCGACCGGCGAGCCCGGCTCGACCGCATCAAGTCCCTTGTCAGCTAAGGAGAGTTATCCCATGTCGACGATCAAGGCCAGCATGCCCGGCGTGTTCTACCGCCGCCCCTCGCCCGACGCGGACCCGTACGTGGAGGAGGGCCAGGCCTTCACCGCGGGGCAGACGATCGCGCTGATCGAGGTCATGAAGACGTTCAACGAGCTCAAGGCCGAGGAGGCGGGGACGGTGAAGCGCTTCCTGCTCGACGACGGCGACGAGGTGGCGATGGGCCAGGACATCGCCGAGGTCGAGGCATGAGGCGGGTTCTGGTCGCCAACCGGGGTGAGATCGCGCTGCGGATCATCCGCGCGTGCCACGAGGCCGGGGTCGAGGCGGTGGCCGCCTACTCCGACGCCGACAAGGCCGCGCGGTGGGTCGAACTCGCCGACGACTCGGTGCACATCGGCGGTTCTCCCGCCGGGAAGTCGTACCTGAACGCGGATGCGGTGCTGACGGCGGCTTGGCAGTCCGATGTGGACGCTGTGCACCCGGGGTACGGCTTCCTGTCGGAGAACGCGGCCTTCGCGCGCCGGGTCGCCGAGGCCGGGCTCACGTTCATCGGCCCGCCGGCCGACGTGATCGAGAAGATGGGCGACAAGGCCACCGCACGCCGGATGGCGGAGGAGGCCGGGGTGCCGGTGGTGCCCGGCAGCGGGCCGCTGAACGACCTGGCCGCCGCGGAGGCCGCGGCGGCCGAGGTGGGTTTTCCGTTGCTGGTCAAGGCCGCCGCCGGCGGTGGCGGCCGGGGCATCCGCCCGGTCGCGTCGGCGGAGGAGCTGGCGGACGTGCTGCCGACCGCGCAGGCGGAGGCGGCCGCCGCGTTCGGCGACGGCACGGTGTACCTGGAGCGGCTGCTGGAGCGGGCGCGGCACATCGAGGTGCAGGTGCTGGCGGACGACCACGGCGGCGTCGTGCACGCCTACGAGCGGGACTGCTCGGTGCAGCGGCGGCGGCAGAAGCTGTTCGAGGAGGCTCCGGCGCCCGGTCTCGAGCGGGAGGTCCGCGAGGCGATCGCGGAGGCGGCGGTGCGGCTGGCGCGGCACGTCGGCTACCGCGGCGCGGGCACGGTGGAGTTCCTGCTGGCGGACGACGGGTCGTTCTACTTCATCGAGATGAACACGCGGATCCAGGTGGAGCACCCGGTGACGGAGTGCGTGACGGGGCTGGACCTGGTGGCGGAGCAGCTGCGCATCGCCGACGGGAAAGCGCTTTCTGTGACGCAGGAGGACATCGTGCTCGACGGCGCGGCGGTCGAGCTGCGGCTCAACGCGGAGGACCCGGACGCCGGTTTCCGCCCCGCGCCCGGTGAGCTGACGCGCTTCGACCTGCCCGGTGGCCCCGGCGTGCGGGTCGACACGGGTTTCGTGGCGGGCGACCGCATCAGCCCGTTCTACGACTCGATGATCGCAAAGCTGATCTGCTGGGGCGCGACGCGGGGCGAGGCGCTCAGCCGGGCGCGGCAGGCACTCGCGGAGCTGCGGGTGGAAGGCGTGCCGACCACGGCGTCGCTCCACGCGCGGCTGCTGCCGGAGCTGGCCGGCGGGCCGGTGCACACGCGGTGGCTGGAAGGCTGGCTGGGCTGAGGGGTTCGGGCCCGGCGGGTGAGGTGGCTGGAGTGGCGTGGCGGCGGCTGGAGTGGGGCCTCGGGCCAGGCGGGGAGGGCTTCCGGGTGACTGACGGGAGGGCTTCCGCCCGGGGCGGGTGAGGCTCCCCGCTGGGCGGGGTGAAGGGCTCCGGCTGGTTGGGCGGCTCCCGGGTAACTGACGGGAGAGCTCCCGCCCGGGGCGGGCGAGACTCCCCGCTGGACGGGGTGAAGGGCTCCGGCTGGCTGGGGCTGAGGTTTTTGGCTGGTGCGGGTGAGGTTTCCGCTGGCTGGGCGAGGGCTTCGGCTGGCCGAGGCGGTGGTTTCGGTCGGCCGGACTGGCGACTCCCGGCTGGCCGGGATGGCGCGGTGAGGTTCGGTCGGCCGGAGTGGCGGCTCCCGGCTGGCCGAGGCGGTGGTTTCAGTCGGCCGGAGCGACGGCTCCCGGCCGACCGGAGTGGCGTAGCGGCTCTCGGTCGGTCGGCCGACCGGCTCCCAGCCTGCGCCAGGAGCCCCTGGCCAGCCGCGCGCCGCCGCTCCCGGCGGACCCGCGCGAGCCACCCGCCACCCACGACACCTGCCCACCGGAGCCGAAACCCGGCCAACCACACCCGCGCCACCCACCCGCCGGGACCCGCCTCACAACAACCGCTCGTACTCGTACCCGTGCTGGATGTGCTCGTTGAAGTAGCGGCCCTTGCTCTCCGCGGCCATGAACTCCGCGAACGTGGCGTTGTCCACATCGTCGTAGCGGTACACGTGCTCGTTGTGGAACTCCACGTCGAGGATCCGCCTGGCCGGGTCGTAGCCCACCGTCTTGATCACCGAGGACGACACGGGCCAGCGGACGATCCGCGTTCTCCTCCGGTGCTTCACACCTCAGAGTGTCGCCCATCCGAGCGAGATTGCGCAGGGTTTCACTACGCCGAGCTGAGCGGATCACCTCGGGCGGCAGTCCGTAGGCTGCATCCCATGTGGCGAAGACTTCCCGCGGCGGACCGCTGGGTCCTGCGCCGGCTGGGCACGACCGAAGCCAGGTTCCTGCGCTTGCTGCCCCCGCTCGGCCGGGCCGCGAACCACGGCAGGCTCTGGTGGGCGGTGAGCGCGCTGCTCGCCGCCACCGGCAACCGGCGCGCCCGGCGTGCCGCCCTGCGCGGGCTGATCTCGCTGGGGATGGCGAGCTTCGCCGCGAACGTCGTCAGCAAGCAGGCGGTCCGCCGACCCCGGCCGCCGCTCGAACTGACCCCGGTCGCGCGGCGCCTGGCGCGCATGCCCGTCACGACGTCGTTCCCGTCCGGGCACTCGGCCTCCGCCGCCGCGTTCGCCGCGGGCGTCGCGATCGAGTGGCCGCTGCTCGCGGCGCCCGTGGGTCTGCTCGCGGCGGGCGTCGGCGCCTCACGGGTCGTCACCGGCGTGCACTACCCCACCGACGTGCTCGCCGGGTTCGGGCTGGGGGTGGGCGCGAGCGCGCTCAGCACCTGGTGGTGGCCGCCCACGCCGCCCGGCCCCGCGGAGGCCACCCTCGTCGCCGCGCCGGCGGCGCCCACCGGCGAAGGCGTGGTGATCGTCGTCAACTCCGGTGCCGGGAGCGTGAGCGACGACCTGGTGGAACTGCTGCGCGACCGCCTGCCGGACGCCGAGATCGTCCAGCCCGGGGACGGGGCGGACCTGGCGGACGTGCTCGCCGACGCGGCCCGCCGCTGCCGCGTCCTCGGCATCGCCGGCGGCGACGGCTCGGTCAACGTGGCCGCGAAGACCGCCGCCGACGCCGGGCTCCCCCTGTTCGTGCTGCCCGCCGGCACCCTCAACCACTTCGCCCGCGACCTCGGCCTCGGCGACTTCGACGAGGCGATCGGCGCGCTGCAGGCCGGTGCCGCGAGCCAGGTCGACCTGGGCTGCGTCGACGAGCGGTCCTTCGTCAACACGTGCAGCACCGGGTTGTACACCGACCTCGTGCGCTACCGCGAGCGCTGGGAGCGCAAGCTCGGCAAGTGGCCCGCGGTGCTCGTCGGGCTCGTGCACGTGCTGCGCCGCGCCCAGCCGCAGGAACTCCTCATCGACGGCAGGCCGCGGCGCGTGTGGATGGTGTTCGCGGGCAACGGCCGCTACCTGCCGATCGGGTTCGCGCCGACCAGCAGGCCCCGCCTCGACGACGGGCTGCTCGACATCCGGATCATGGACGCCGAGCACCCCTTCGCCCGCACCCGCATCGCGCTCGGCGTGCTGCTGGGCACGCTGCGCTGGACCCGCCCGTACGAGGGCACCACGGCTGCGGAGCTGAAGATCACCGCACCCGAAGGCGTGCTGCACCTGACCCTCGACGGCGAGTTCACCCGCGTGGACCCCGAGGTGACGATCACCAAGCGGCCCCGCGCGCTGACGGTCTACCGGCCCCGGTAGCCGAGCCCCTAACCCCTGCGGGCCAGCGCCTGCAGGAAGAACGTGAGGTTCGCCGGGCGCTCGCCGAGGCGGCGCATGAAGTACGGGTACCACTCGGTCCCGTACGGCACGTACACGCGCATCCGCAGCCCGCGCCCGGCCAGCTGTTCCTGCACCTGCGGCCGCACGCCGTAGAGCATCTGGAACTCGTAGGTGTCCCGCGCCCGCCCCGCCTCCGCCGCCAGGTGCTCCGCGATGTCGATCAGGCGCGTGTCGTGCGTGGCGACCATCGGGTAGCCCTGGCCGTTCATCAACACCTTGAGGCAGCGCACATACGAAGCGTCCACTTCGGACCGATCGCGGTAGGCGGCCGAGGCCGGTTCGTCGTAGGCGCCCTTGCACAGCCGGATCCGTGACCCGGGACCCGCGAAATCCGCGCAGTCGGCCTCGGTGCGCTTGAGGTAGGCCTGCAGGACCGTGCCCGTGCCGGGGAAGTCCACGCGCAGCGCCCGCACGATGCCGAGCGTGGAGTCCGTGGTGGTGTGGTCCTCCATGTCCACGGTCACGGTCGTGCCCGCGGCGGCCGCGGCCTCGCAGATGCGCCGGGTGTTGTCCAGCGCGATCTTGTCGCCGTCCACGGGCAGTGCCTGTCCCAGCGCGGACAGCTTCACCGAGACCTCCGCCCGCCCGCCCAGCCCTTCGTCGGCCAGGCGGGCGAGGACGGTGCGGTAGGCCTCGACGGTCTGCTCCGCCTGCCCGCGGTCGAGCGTGTCCTCGCCGAGGTGGTCGAGGGTGACCAGCCGGTCCCGCGACAACTCGTGCGCGATGCGGATCGCGGCGTCCACATCGGACCCGGCGACGAACCGGTCGACGATCGGCCGCAGCAGCGGCGTGCGCTCGACGAGCGTTCGGCACCCGGCGGACCGGGAGGCGGCGATCAACGCGGAGCGGAGCATGGTCGTCCCTTCCTACTGCTGGTGCGGGTAGCCGGAGGTGACCGGCGGCTGGAGGTTCTCCTTGATCGACCGCGGGCTCACCCAGCGCTGCAGGTTGTAGATCGAGCCCGCCTTGTCGTTCGTGCCCGACGCCCGCGAACCGCCGAACGGCTGCTGGCCCACGACCGCGCCGGTCGGCTTGTCGTTGACGTAGAAGTTGCCCGCGGCGAACCGCAGCGCCTGGCTCGCCTGCTGGATCGCCACGCGGTCGTTCGCGATCACCGAGCCGGTCAGCCCGTACGGCGCGCCCTGGTCGACCTTCGCCAGCACCTGCTCGTACTCGCCGTCCTCGTAGACGTGCACGGCGAGGATGGGGCCGAAGAACTCGGTCGAGAAGATCTCGTTCGCCGGGTCCTCGCCCACGAGCACGGTGGGCCGCACGAAGAAACCGGTCGAGTCGTCGGCGGTACCACCGGCGATGACGTCCACATCGGACGCCGCGTGCGCCCGGCGGAGCACCGCGTCCAGCTTGTCGTACGAGCGGCGGTCGATCACGGCGCCGAGGAAGTTCCGGAAGTCGGTGACGTCACCCATGGCGAGTGAGTCCACTTCGGACACCAGGTCGTCCTTCAGCCGCGCCCACACCGAGCGCGGCACGAACGCCCGCGACGCCGCCGAGCACTTCTGGCCCTGGTACTCGAACGCGCCCCGCACGAGCGCGGTGCGCAGCACGTCCACGTCGGCCGAGGCGTGCGCGACCACGAAGTCCTTGCCGCCCGTCTCCCCCACCAGCCGCGGGTAGGTGCGGTAGTTCGCGATGTTCGCGCCCACCGTCGACCACAGGTGCTGGAAGGTCTTCGTCGAGCCGGTGAAGTGGATGCCGGCGAGCGCCGGGTCGGCGAGCACGACGTCCGACACCGCGAGCCCGTCCCCCGGCAGCAGGTTGATCACGCCCGGCGGCAGGCCGGCCTCTTCGAGCAGCCGCATGGTCAGGTGCGCGGCGAGCGTCTGCGTCGGCGACGGCTTCCAGATGACCGTGTTGCCCATCAGCGCGGGCGCGGTCGGCAGGTTGCCCGCGATGGCCGTGAAGTTGAACGGCGTGACGGCGTAGACGAAGCCTTCGAGCGGGCGGTAGTCGGTGCGGTTCCACGTGCCCGCGCCGCTGTTCGGCTGCTCGGCGTGGATCTGCCGGGCGAAGTGCACGTTGAAGCGCCAGAAGTCGGCCAGCTCGCACGCCGAGTCGATCTCGGCCTGCACGACCGTCTTCGACTGGCCCAGCATCGTGGCCGCGTTGAGCGTGTCGCGCCACGGCCCGGACAGCAGGTCCGCGGCCCGCAGCAGCACGGCGGCGCGCTCGTCGAACGGCAGGTTCCGCCAGCTCTCGGCGGCCCGCAGCGCGGCGGCCACGGCGGCCTTGGCGTCCTCGTGGGTGGAGTTGTGCATCGTGCCGAGCACGTGCGCGTGGTTGTGCGGCTGGACGACGTCGATGGGCGAACCACCGGCCATCCGCTGCTCGCCGTCGATCGTGGCCGTCAGCTCGAAGCGCTGCCCGGCGAGTTCGGCCAGCTTCGCGGTCAGGCTCTCCCGTTCCGGGGAGCCGGGGGCGTAGTCGCGCGCCGGTTCGTTGCGCGGCGCGGGCGGGTGAGTCAGCGCGTCCATGGCGGAAGGCTAGGCCGCGGGACGGGTCCGGCGGACTGTTCGATCGGCTACCGTTGACCTCGTGACGTTGTCCGATCGAACAACACCCGGGATGCCCCTGCGGCAGCTGCTGCTGGCCGTCGGCGAGCCGGTGCTCGAACCCGCCACGGGTGATCTCGACGCGCGGGTGCACGGCGTGGGCATCTTCGACCCGGACGACGAGCTGGGCGGTTTCTCCGGCGAGCTGGTGCTGGTCGTCGGTGCCCGCGGGCGGGAGGCCGTCCGGGCGGCGGCACGCGCGGGTGCGGTGGCGGCGGTGGTGCGGCACGACGGGCGGCTCGACGAACTGCGCGCCGCGGCCGAAAGCAGCGGGATCGCGCTGCTGACCGTCGGCCCGGACATGCGCTGGGACCAGTTGCAGGTGCTGCTGCGCGAGGTGCTGGACGCGGCACAGCTGGCGGCGACGTCCGAAGCCGACGGCGGGGACCTGTTCGCCCTGGCGCAAACGGTTGCGGTCCTCACCGCGGGCAGCGTGACGATTGAGGACGCGGGCAACCGCGTGCTCGCCTACTCCCGGTCCGACGACGAGATCGACGAGCTGCGGCGGCTGTCGATCCTCGGCTGGGAGGGGCCGGAGCAGTACCTCGCGTTGCTGCGCGAATGGGGCGTGTACCAGCGGCTGCGGTCGAGCGAGGAGGTGGTGCGCGTCGAGGAGCGGCCCGAGCTGGGCATCCGGCGGCGCCTCGCGGTGGGCATCCGGGCGGGCAGCCAGCACCTCGGTGCGATCTGGGTGCAGGAGGGCGCGCAGCCGTTCGCCGAGCGGGCGGAAAGCGCTCTCCTGGGCGCGGCCCGGCTGGCCGCCGTGCAGTTGCTGCGCCGCCGCTCGCCCAGCGTCCGGCCGCGGGAGGACCTGGTCGCGGGCCTGCTGGACGGGCGGATCAGCGCGGACCTGGTG
The DNA here is from genome assembly GCF_900114035.1 of Amycolatopsis sacchari. Classification (GTDB taxonomy): domain Bacteria; phylum Actinomycetota; class Actinomycetes; order Mycobacteriales; family Pseudonocardiaceae; genus Amycolatopsis_E; species Amycolatopsis_E sacchari. Next base: position 94,604 of record NZ_FORP01000015.1, read on the forward strand.
GCGGGCCAGCTCGGGCTGGACCCGGCCGCGCCCGCGGTCGTGCTCGCGTTCGCGCCCCGCGAGGTCGAGCGGGACCGGCCCGCGCACGAGCTGCACCAGCTGGAGCTGAGCCACGTCGTGTCCGTGCACGCGACGTCCTACCGGCGCAGCGCGCTCGTCGGCACGCTCGGCGCGCGGGTGTACGCCGTGCTGCCGGAAGCCCGGTCGGCCCCGTCGACGTTGGCCCGGCAGATCGTGGCTGCCTTGCAGCGCGCCGGTTTGCGTGCCCAGGCGGGGATCGGCTCACCCGCGCCCGCGCTCAGCGCCGTGACCACGGCGAAGGCCGAGGCCGACCGCGTGCTGGACGCGATGGCCCGCACGCCCGAGCGTGACGTCGCGACCATCGCGGAACTGCGCGCGGAGATCCTGCTCGACGAGACGCTCACGGTCATCGAGGCGAAACCGGAGCTGCGGGACCCGGCGGTCGACGCGCTCGTGGCCCACGACGCCGAGCACGGCACGGAACTCGTCCCGTCGCTGCTGGCCTACCTCGACGCGCTGGGGGACGTGCGTGCGGCGGCGGGTGAACTGCACATCCACCCGAACACGCTGCGGCACCGCATCCGCCGCGCCACCGCGATCGGCGGGCTGCACCTCGACGACCCGCGGGAACGGCTGTTCTGCCACCTCCAGCTGCTGCTCGCGACCCGGTAGCGCCCGTTTGCCCGCCTCCGGCACGGGTACCCGGAGTGCTCACGCGGCTGTCCTGGGAGGAAGACGACATGAGCGACTACGGCCGGCAGGTCCGGCCCGATCCGGCGAGGCTGTGGGCCGGCGGGGTGGCCACCGCGCTCGTCGCGGCGCTGGTGGCGATCGTGGGCATCCTCATCGCCCGCGGGCTCGCCGACGTCGCGATCCTCGCGCCCAAGGGCTCGGGCCTGTGGGGCAACGCGAACACCGCGACGTACGCGATCGTCTCGGCGGTCGTCGCGCTCGCGGCGACGGGCCTGATGCACCTGCTGTCGGTGGCCACGCCCAAGCCGACCACGTTCTTCGGCTGGATCATGGTGCTGCTGACGCTGATCGGGGTCGTGCTGCCGCTGAGCCTGTCCGCCGGCGTCGAGACGAAGATCGCCACCGCGCTGCTGAACCTGGTGATCACGCTGCTGGTGATCAGCCTGGCGGGCAGCGCCGTGAAGCGGGCCAGCGACCAGCTCACCTACGCCGCGCAGACCCGGGAGTACGGCCAGACCCGCCAGTACTACGACTGAACCACCAGCGACGCCGCCGTGCAGAGACCGCAGGCGACGACGGCCAGCGTGGTCAGCCCGAGCCGGAGCCGGGCGGCGGGCACGTCGCGGGCCGCGAGCGCCGACAGCGCCACGACGACCGCCGCGCACGCCCCGGCCGCGATCTCCAGTGCCGAACCGTGGACGATGCCGCTGCGCACCAGCAGCACGGCGACCACCGCCGCGGACAGCCCCGTGCGCTGCCACGCCAGCGCCGTGCGCTCCGGCTGCAGCCCCGGGTCCCTCATCGCGGGTGCGTCAGCACGAGCACGAGCACCACGACCCCGGCCAGCGCCGCGGCCCAGCCGACGATGAACGGCAGCCACGTCATCGGCAGCGGGCGGCCGTTGCGCATCGCCCGCTGCACGCGCGCCCAGCGGCGGTAGGAGAACGCCGCGAGCAGCGTCCCGGTCACGGCCAGCACCACGGCGAGCGCGGTGTGCAGCCCCGCGATGCGGAACGGCGGCACGAACTGCGCGAGCGCGACGGCGCCCGCCAGCAGGGCGAGCGCGGTGCGCAGCCAGGCGAGGAACGTGCGCTCGTTGGCCAGCGTGAACCGGTAGTCGGGCTCCTCCCCCTCCTCGTACCAGTGCGGGTGCCGGGACCGTGCGCTCATGATCCGCACGGTAGCCGCTGCTCAGCGGACCGGCGAAACGGCGTCACTCCTGGTGTTCGTGCGGGGTCAGCAGGTCCACCGCCCGCAACGCGGCCTCGATCTCGAACCGCGCCGTCGGGTCACGCAGGTCGGGGCCGAAGGCGTCCTCGATCTGCCGCATCCGGTACCGCACCGTGCGCGGGTGCACGCGCAGCACGACCGCGGCCTCCTGCACGTTGCCCTGCGCCTGCAGCCAGGCGAACAGCGTGCCCGCCAGGCGCGCGCGCTGCTTCGGCGGGAACGTGTTGAGCGGAGCGAGCCTGCGCTTGGTGACCTGCTTGACCAGCGCGGGGTCGCTGAGCAGCCACAACGCCGCCCAGTGGTCCGCGCACACCGTCACCGGCGCGTCCGGCAGCACCCCGTCGCCGACCAGCCGCAGCCCCTGCCGCGCCCAGCGCAGCGACGCGCTCGCGTCCGCCAGCGGCACCGTCGGGCCGACCGCGAGGCGCGCGCCGTGCATCGCCGCGGACAGCCGCTGCAGCCGCTCGCTCGTGACCGGGCCCGGCACCAGCAGGCACGGCTCGGCGTCCCGCAGGTCCGCCAGGACGTCGGGCTCCAGCGCGGGATCGGGCTCCGGGTGCGTGCCCGGCTCGGGTTCCACCGCGACCAGGGCGCACTGCTCGGGCACCGGCCAGCCGACCGTCCTGGCGAGGTCGGCGACGGCCGTGCGGGAGACCGGCGGCCGTTGCAGGATCAGCCGCAGCAGCCGTCGGCGCAGGCCGCGGCCGGCTTCCTGCGACTGCACGCGCGCCTCGCGATAGCCCTGCGCCGACAGCGACGCCAGCTCGTCGAGGTAGACGAACAGCCGGTCCGCCAGCCACGACACGTCCACCGCGGGCAGCGAGCGCTGCCGCTCGATCCGCGCCACCCGCCGCCACGCGACGCGGCCACCGGTGCGCAGCGCCGCGTGCAGCTGGTCGAGGGTGCGTCCGGCGTGGCCCTCGGCGCGGCCGATGTCCCGGAACCGGCGGTCGGCGTCGCCGCGCGCCAGCTGCGGGTACTCGACGAGGTCGGCGAACAGCCGGACCGCGTACTGCACCCGCTCGCGCAGCAGCCCGCCGTGCAGTTCCTCCAGCGGGCGCCCGTATTCGGGCACCACGCGGCGGATCTCGCGCGTGATCTCGTCGACGAGCCCGGGCAGTTCCGGGCGCAGCAACGCGGCCAGCCGGCGTCTTCGTTCTTCCAGCACGCCCGGGCGACCACCTTCCACAACAACCCTTTCCACATTCAGCACGTGCTCGACACGTCCCCCGGCTTCGTTCGGTTCGGGAAATCCCAGGCGTCGCATCTTGGGTTCGGTTTCCCGTGAGCGGCAATCGGTGAAATCACCAGTCCCCATCCCCTACCGTTACCCGCACGCAACTCCCGCGACATCCCGCGACGGAAGGAAACCACGGTGTCCCGCTCCGGCCCGCACGGCCGCGAAACCGCGCTCGCCGAGTTCGCGGACCTGCTGTCGCGCGCCCGAGGGGGAACCGGTGGAGCAGTGGAAATCCGCGGTGGCGCCGGGCTGGGCAAGACCACGCTGCTGGCCGCGGCGGCGGAACTCGCCCCGGATTTCCGGGTGCTGCACGTCCGCGGTGCGGCGGCTGAGAAAACGCTTCCCGGCGCGGGACTGCACCAGCTGGCGACAGCGCTCGGCACGGCCTGTGACGTTTCCGACACCAGCCCGGAACAGCTCTTCCCGCTTTACCTCGCGCTCACACGCGCACTCGCCGCGGCCGCGCGGGAAAACCCCGTGCTCTGCTGTGTGGACGACTTCCCCTTGCTCGATTCCGTTTCCCGTCGGGGAATCACGTTCTGCGCCCGCCGAATGGCGGATCACCCCGTACTCCTGTTGCTGGCGGGTGATCCGGCCGAGCACGGAGAATTCCCGGTCGTCCCGCTGCCGCCCCTCTCCGGCGAAGCGAGCCGCCGCCTGCTCGCCGACCTCGTACCGGACGGCGTGCCGAGGGATCTCGCGGACGAACTCGTCGCGCTGGCTTCGGGAAATCCACTGGCGCTGACCGAACTGGCGGCCGCGCTGACCCCGGCCCAGCTCGCGGGCACCGCTTCCGCGCCGACCGCGCTGCCCCCGGAAAGCCGCCTGCGCGCCCGGTTCCGCCGCCGCTACGACGCGCTTTCCCCGGCGGCCAGGCAGTTCGTGCGCCTCGTGGTGGCGGGCGAGCGCGTGGACGGCGACACGGTCGTGCGCGCGGCGCGGGAAACCGGCGCTGACCTGTGTGCGCTCGACGAGGCCACCGCCTCCGGGCTGGTGCGCGAGGCGGACGATGTCCTGGAGCCGGCGGGCGCGCTCGTGCGGTCCTCGCTGTACGCGGAGCTGTCGCTCGCCGACCGGCACGCCACGCACGCGCTGCTCGCGAAGGTGCTCGACGACGGACGCCACCGACTGCCCGCGCTCGTGCAGCGCGCCGCGATCGCCCCGCGCCCGGACGACCCGCTCGCCGACGAACTCGACGAAGCCGCCGCGACCGCGCGGAAGACGAAGGACTACGCGTCCTCCGCCACCGCCTACCACCAGGCCGCCGACCTGACCGCCGATCCGCACCGCCAGGCGCTGCGCCTGCTCGCGGCCGCCCGCGACGCGTGGCTGTCCGGTCAGTCGCGCCGCAGCCGGACGCTCCTGCGGCGCGTACCCCCGCTCACCGGCGACCACACCGTGCGCGGGCTCGCCGCGCTGCTCGCCGGTGAGATCGAGCTGCGCGACGGCACCCCCGCCGACGGGCACCGCAGCCTGCTCGAAGCCGCCGACGAACTCGGCGCCTCCGACCCCGCGCTGGCGATCACCGCGCTGATGCGCGCCGCCGAGGCCACGTGCGCCGCGGGCGACTACGCCGCGTTCTTCACCACCGCCGAACGGGTGCGCGCGCTCGCGCGGCCGGAGGAACCGTTGCCGCGCTTGATGTCCGACCACTTCGCCGGGCTCGCGGCGGCGTTGCGCGGGCGGTTCGACGAGGCGCGGGAGCCGCTGCTGCGGGTCGTGACCGCGGCCGAGCACCTGGCCGGCTGCGCACCGAAGGTGTGGGCCGTGCTCGCCGCGCTCGTGCTGGGCGACGACGAACGCGCGCAACGCCTCGCCACGCAGGCGGTGTCGGCCGCGGCGGACGACGGGGTGCTCGCACCGTGGGCGCTGGAGTTCCTCGCGCACACCGCGCTGCGGCTGGACCGCTACGCCGCGGCCACGCGGGCCGCGGTGGACGGGCTGCGGCTCGCGCAGGTACGCGGGCAGCACAACTGCGCGATCAACCACCTCGCCACGCTCGCGCTGGTCGCCGCGCTGCAGGGCGACCGGGCGACGGCGGAACTGCGGCTGGCGCACGCCGCCGACATCGCCGCGGCACGCGGGCTGGCCCGCCCGGTGGTGCTGGCCTCGTGGGCGCTGGCCTGCCTCGACCTCGCCGAGGACCGCGCCGCCGACGCGGTCGACCGGCTGCGTGACGTCGTGGTCGGCGGCACCGACCCGTTCGTGCGGGTGCTCGCCACCCCGCAGTTCGTCGAGGCCGCCGTCCGCAGCGGCGACCACACCTCGGCGGCGAAGGCGCTGGAGGTTTTCGAGAGCTGGGCCCGGAGCACGGGCGGCCCCGCGCACCTCGCGTTGTCCCAGCGGTGCCGGGCACTGCTCGCGACCGGTGAGGAGGCCGACGAACGGTACCGCGAGGCGCTGCGGCTGCACCGGCGCGCGGACCGGCCGTTCGAGCTGGCCAAGACGGAGCTGTTCTACGGGGAGCGGCTGCGGCGCGACCGCAAGCCCCGCGACGCGCGGAAGTACCTGCGTGGCGCGTGGCAGACGTTCCAGCGCTACGAAGCCGCGTACTGGGCGGACCGGGCGCGGGCGGAACTGCGGGCCGCGGGCGAGGCGGTCGAGCACCCCGCGCCCCCGGAGCTCGACCTCACCCCGCAGCAGGCGCAGATCTCGAAACTGGTCGCCGAGGGCGCGACGAACCGCGAGATCGCGGCGCAGCTGTTCCTCAGCCCCCGCACCGTCGAACACCACCTGCGCAACATCTTCGCCAAGCTCGGCATCCGCTCGCGGGTGGAGCTGACGACGTTCTTCCGCTGAACCGGTTACCCCCTCCCCCGCCGGGTACCCCACCGGCTGCGAACCGGAGAAGGAGGACACCGTGGCGAACGACGTCATCACGCTGCTCGAACAGCAGCACCAGGAGATCCGCCGGCTGTTCGGTGAGGTCGAGCGTGCCCAGGGCGATCAGCGCAAGGACGCCTTCCGCGAGCTGGTCCGGCTGCTCTCCGTGCACGAAACCGCCGAGGAGGAGCTGGTGCACCCCGAGGTGCGCCGGGCCGAGGGCGGCGAGCCGGTGGTGGACGCCCGGGTCGGCGAGGAGCACCGCGCCAAGGAACTGCTGTCCACATTGGACGACCTCGACCCGGACGCCGAGGGGTTCGACACCCTGCTCGTGCAACTGAGGGACGACGTGCTGGCCCACGCCGAGCACGAGGAACGCGAGGAGTTCCCGCTGCTGCGGCGGGCCACGGAGCAGAAGCGCCTGGAGGCCATGGCGGACATGGTGAAGGCGGCGGAGGCCGTGGCCCCGACGCATCCGCACCCCGGCGTGGAGAGCGCCGCGGCGAACGTGCTGGCGGGCCCTCCGGCGGCGGTCATGGACCGCGCCCGCGACGCGATCCGCAAGGTGCTGGGGCGTTAGCCGCCCGCCGGCTCGCCGGTGAAGCGGCGAGGCCGCTCGACGATGGCGCGCAGCGCTTCCACGTGGCCGAGGAAGCGTTGCCGCCCTTCGCCGGTGGCCCGCACGGTGGTCCTGGGGACCCGGCCGAGGTAGGTGCGCCGCTGCTCGACGTACCCGTCCTTGCGCAGCGTCGCCAGCTGTTTGGACAGTGCCGAATCCGACAGCGACACCGCGTCGCGCAGGAACGCGAAGTCGCACCACTCCGCCACGTCCAGCACGGACATGATCGCCAGCCGCGTCGGGTCCGACAGCAGGCGGTCCAGTTCCGGTGGTGGCGCGGAGTTCATCGCGTGCGTTGCCGCTGGGATCGCGAGAGCAGCAGCTGGGACAGCGCGAACAACGCGGTGAACGCGGCACCGTAGAGCACGCCCGCCACCGTGCCGGGGTAGTCCCGCAGCCCGGTCGAGGCGGCGACGTCCTGCGTGAACCCGTTGCCGTAGTGGAAGATCAGCCAGCCGCCGAGGCAGCCGAGCACCGCCACGACGCCGAAGACGCGGGGGACGAAGGACTGCCGTGGTTGCACGCCCCGCACTTTACCCAGCGGTGCGGAGCCGGAGCCGAAGGTGACGGCGAACACGACGACCAGCAGGACCAGGACGACTGCGGAGATCGCCTTCGCCCCGGTGAGGTCGACGAAGTCGTTCGCCGCCGTGACCGCCGCGATCAACACGAACATCCCCAGGTACACCCACCACGGCAGGCGCGCGGCGCGACGCGCCCGCTCCTGGTGGGCCCGGACCGCCGCCAGTGCCTCGGCCGCCTGCTGCTCGTCCCCGTACTCCACAACCGCCTCCTTCGACTACTTGCCTATCTGGAAAGTAGTCGCTTCTTTCCGAGGAGGCAAGTAGTCAGGAACGCCCGGCCCTGCTGCCCGCGTACGCCAGCTCCCTGGCCTTCGCCAGCCAGTCCGGGTACAGGGTGACGCCCGGTGGGTGGTGCAGCATCGGGTCGAAAGCGGGCTTCTCCGCGTCGTCGCAGACGGTGTGCAGGCGCAGCTGTGCGATCGGCCGCGGCACGCCGGTCGCCTGCGCTTCCGCGACCACCAGCTCGAACCCGCCGCCACGCACCAGCCGCCGCGCCGCGCGGAGGGACGCGTCCACGTCCGGCTGCCCGCCCGCCGCCTGCGCGAGCAGCCACCGCAGCCCGCCGTCCACGCGGTACGGCGCGAGGCTGCTGAACGGCGCTTCGCACCACCCCGCGGACGGGAAGGGCACCACGCGCCCGAACGGCCCGATGGTCGAGAACGTCAGGTCCCACGGCCCGGTCTCCAGCGGGATCCGCACCGCGAGCCCGAGCACATCCCGGAAACCCCGTGGCACACCCACCCCCTTGGACAGGCGGGCGCGCACCTCCACGGGGCCGTCCGGGAGCGGCCACGAGCCGCGCCGCACCGGCGTGAAGGTGCCGTCCGCCAGCACCCCGTCCGGGTGGAAGGCGCGGGCGTGCCGCACGTGGGCGAGGGCGTCGAACGCGGGGCGCAGGAGTCGCATGGGGCCAGGATTGCCGGGTAGCCCCCGGTCTATGCGCGAACCCCTCGCCCTGCCCGGCGGCGACTCACTGACGTTCATCGGCACCGCCACGGTCCTGCTGCGGCTGGGCCCGTTCACGGTGCTGACCGATCCGAACTTCCTGCACCGCGGGCAGTGGTGCTACTTCGGGCAGGGCCTGTTCGACCGCGTCGCGCGCCGGGACCTCGCGGCGGACGTGCCGGTCCTGACCACCGCACACGCCGCGCACCGCTTGAGCCGCAAGGGTTTCCGCGAAACCGTGGCGCTGGAGACGTGGGCGAGCGAAACCCTCACCGACGGCGACGCGTCCATCACGGTGACCGCCGTGCCCGCCCGCCACGCGCCCCGCCCGCTCGACCGCGTGCTGCCGCCGGTCATGGGCAGCATCTGGACCTACACCGCGGGTCCCGGCGCGAAACCGCTGCGGATCTACGTCAGCGGCGACACCGTGGTGCACGACGAACTCCGGCAGATCCACGACCGCTACCCGGATGTCGATCTCGCGATCGTGCACCTCGGCGGCACGCGCGTGCTGGGCGTGCTCGTCACGATGGACGACCGGCAGGGCGTGGCACTGCTGGAAATGCTGCGGCCCGCCCACGCCGTGCCCGTGCACTTCGACGACTACGCGAACTTCACGTCGCCGGTGTCGAACTTCCTGCAGGCAGTCGCCGCGCGGGGAACGGCGACCGCCGTGCGGATGCTCCGCCGTGGCGAAAGCCTGCCGCTGTCAGAACTTCACTGAGCCGTCAGCGGCTGGGCGATGTCCTCCAGTGACGCGTTCTCCGCCTTGACGCCGAACAGCAGCTCCGCCACCCCGCCGATCGCCATGACCACCGCGGCGACGCCGAAACCGAGGGCGGCGAGCCCGCGGTCGTTCGCCTCGACCAGCGAGCCGAACAGCAACGGGCCGATGATGCCGCCCACGCCGGTGCCGATCGCGTAGAAGAACGCGATGGCGAGCGCCCGCGTCTCCATCGGGAAGATCTCGCTCACCGTCAGGTACGCGGCGCTGGCCCCGGCCGACGCCAGGAAGAACGTCGCGACCAGCAGCGCGAGGAAGCCCCACGGACCACCGGCCCCGCTGGTGAACACGAAGATCAACGGCACCGTCAGCACCGCCGAGCCGAGGTAGCTGGTGGCGATCATCGGCCGGCGGCCGACCGTGTCGAACAACCGGCCCAGCAGCAGCGGGCCGAGCAGGTTGCCGACCGCGTAGACCACCACGAACACCGGCACGAAACCCGAGTTCACGTTGTAGTACGTCGAAAACAGCGTGCCCAGGTTGAACGTGATGCCGTTGTAGAGGAAAGCCTGCCCGACGAACAACGCCAGCCCCAGCACGGCTCGCCGGGGGTAGGTCTTGAAGGCGGTGCGGGCGATCTCGCGGAACGGGATCGCGTGCCGCTGGCGGATCCGGATCGACGACTCCGGCTCGTCGAGCTCCTTGCCGCTCTCGCGTTCGACCTCCTGCTCGATCGAGCCGACGATCTTCTCGGCCTCGTCCTCGCGGCCGTGGATGAACAGCCAGCGCGGGCTCTCCGGCACGTGCCGCCGCACGACGAGGATCACCACGCCCAGCACGGCGCCGAGCGCGAACGCCAGCCGCCAGCCCACCGGCAACGGGAAGATCGACTGGTCCAGGAACACCAGCGCGAGCGCGGAACCGGCCGCGGAACCACCCCAGTACGTGCCGTTCACGACGAGGTCGACGCGGCCACGCAGGCGGGCGGGGATCAGCTCGTCGATGGCGGAGTTGATCGCCGCGTACTCGCCGCCGATGCCCGCGCCGGTCACGAACCGCGCGAGGAAGAAGAACCACGGCGCGAACGTGAAGGCGGTGGCGATCGTGGCGAGCACGTACACGCCGAGCGTCACCAGGAACAGTTTCTTGCGCCCGAACCGGTCGGTGAGCTGACCGAACACGAGCGCGCCGAGGCACGCGCCGAGCACGTAGAACGCCGCCGCGACCCCGACGTCGCCGGAACTCATCCCCGCGCCGCTGCCGTGCTCGGTCATCCGGGACGCGATCGAGCCGACGATCGTGACCTCGAGCCCGTCGAGGATCCAGACCGTGCCGAGGCCGATGAGGACCCGCCAGTGGAAGTGCGCCCACGGCAGGCGGTCCAGCCGCGCGGGGATCGACGTGGTGAGCACCCCGCTCGTCATCACGCGCCCAGCTGGGTGATCTCGGTGTCGAGCACCGCGGCCTGCTCCTCGAGCGCCCGCTCGTCCGGCTCGCCCTCCCCCAGCCGCTGCCGCAGGTCCTCGCGGGACACCACGGTCATGGCGCCGGCGTGCTCCGCGGCGCGCTCGGGCGGCACGACGAGCAGCTGCCCGGCTTCGAGCACGAGCTTGCCGCCCTCGCCGGAACGGAGGAGGACTCGGAGATCGTCTGCGGTCACCTTGGTCATGCCGCAGGCAGTACCCAGAAGGAGGACTTCCTACGCCGCAGGGGTTTCCGGCACCTCCCAGCCGCGCTCGACGGAACGGCGGCAGCGTCCGGGCTCGTCGCCGTGGCTGACGAACAACGCGGTCAGCATCGGCGGTCCGTAGCCCAGCGTGGTGCGGGGCAGCGGGCCGCCCGCGACCAGGGAGACCAGCCCGTGTGCGACGGCCCAGGTCTGGGTCGCCAGGTCCAGCGGCACGGTTCCGGCGGCGAAGCGGCCCGCTTTCCGGCCCCGGTCGGCGGCCTGGACGAGGTGCTCGAGCGTGTCGTCGGCGGCCTGCAGGTCTTCGAGGTCGAAGTTCGCGTCGAACATCACCCGGTACAGGTCGGGGTGGTCGAGCGCGTTGCCGAGGTACGCGGAGACGAGGGCGGTCAGGTCGCGCACGGCGTCGTCCGACGGGGTCACGTCGGCGAAGCGAGCGGCCATGCGCGTGAAGCCCTCCTGGCGCAGGGCCTGCCACAGCCCGTCCATGCTGCCGAAGTACGTGTAGACGGCCATGGTCGAGACGCCGGTGCCGGCGACCAGCGAGCGGAGCGTGATGGGCTCGCGGGTACGGAGCATGTGCGCGGCGCGCTCGAGGAGCAGGGTGCGCACCGCCGGGTCCTTCGTCCTCGCCATGACGGCCAGAATACATAGCATTGCTTTGCTATAGTTCGGACATGACAGTCGAACTTCTCAATCCGGACGGACTCCCCAAGGTGGACCTGTACCGCCAGGTCGCGGTCGCGACGGGGTCGAAGCTGGTGTTCCTCGCCGGCCAGGTCGCCCTCGACGCCGAGGGGCACAAGGTCGGCGAAGGCGATCTCGCGGCACAGGTCGAGCAGTGCTACCTCAACGTGGGCACCGCGCTGGCCGAAGCGGGCGCGACGTTCGACGACGTGGTGAAGCTGACCGTGTACCTCGTCGACTGGACGCCGGACAAGATGGCGCTGTACGTGGACGGCGTGTCCCGGGCCTCGGCGAAGCTCGGGGTGAACGCCCTGCCACCGTTGACGGGGATCGGGGTCGCGGCACTGGCGGAGCCGGATCTCCTCGTCGAGATCGAGGCCGTCGCCGTCGTGGGCTGAGTCAGAGGTCGATGACGACTTTGCCGTGGACGTGGCGTGCGGCTTGGAGTTCGACGGCGGGGCGGATCTGGTCGACGGGGAAGGTCGCGGCGATCGGCACGCGGAGGTGTCCGGCCGCGACGAGGGTGGCGATCTCGCCGAGGGCACCGGTGCCGTTGGCGCCGTTGGCGGGGGTGATGCCGTCGATCTGGGTGGCGATGGTGGTGATGCGCTCATCGGGGACGCCGAGTTCGCGGGCGGCGTGCACGGTGTCGGTGCCGTGCAGGTCCAGGGCCGCGGTCACGCCGTCGGGTGCGAGCGCCCGGACCTGCTCGACCAGGCCCTGGCCGTAGGTGACCGGCTCGGCGCCCAGCGCGCGCAGGGCCTCGGCCGAGGCGGCCGAGCCGGTGCCGATCACGCGGGCGCCGGCGCGGCGGGCGAGTTGGACGGCGAACACCCCGACCCCGCCGCCGGCGCCGCCGATGAGCACCGTGTCCCGGGCCTGGGTTTGACCACGTCCAGGGCGGCGGCCGCGGTGCAGCCGGCGATGGTCAGGGTGGCCGCGGTGCGGTCGTCCACCCCGGCACCGACCTGGTCCACGGTCCCGGCGTAGTCGGTGCCGAACCCGCACGGCAGGCTCAGCCCGAACCGGGCGGCGGTCTCCGGGTCGGAGGTCATGAACCAGTCCATCGGGTTCAGCCCGGCCGCGGCCACCCGCACCCGGATCTGCCCCGGCCCGGCCTGCGGCACCGCGACCTCACGCAGCCGCAGCCGCTCCGGGCCGCCGAAGGACTCGAACTGGACCGCCCGGCTCGTCGTAGTGGGTTCGTTCAAGGGCACTGGTTCTCCTGGAGCTGCTCACGCCGCCGGTAAACGGACTACGCTTCGGTTGGTGTCCCCACCGTAACACAAATGGAGCGTGATCCGTTTTGACCGCCGCCGAGCGCCGCAGACCGCGTGCCGACGCGACCCGCAACCGCCAGCAGCTGCTGGACGTCGCCACCCGCATGTTCGCCTCAGCCGAGACCGAACCGTCGATGCGCGCGATCGCGCAGGAAGCCGGGGTCGGCATCGCCACCCTCTACCGGCACTTCCCCACCCGCGAGGCGCTGGTCGACGCCGTCTACCAGGACCAGGTCTCGCGGCTCACCACCGGTGCCCGCGAGCTGCTCGCCCAGCTCGACCCGCCCGCCGCGCTGCGGCGCTGGATGGACCTGTTCGGCGAGTGGATCGCCACCAAGAACGGGATGCTCGACACGCTGCTCGCGATGGTCGAATCGGGTGAGATCGCGCACGCCCACACCCGGACCGAGCTGCTCGCCGCCATCGACGGCATCCTCGACGCCGGCCGCGCGAGCGGGCAGCTCCGCACCGACGTCCCCGCCGGGGACATCGCCGCCGCCCTCATCGGCATCTTCACCGTGGCCGGCTCACCCGAGCACCGAGCGATGGCGGCGCGCCTGCTGGATCTGCTGATGGACGGACTCCGGCCCTGCGCCTGCGGCCAGCGTTAGTCCATTGCGGACTGATACTCAGGCGACCTTCCGGGCCGATTCCAGGTTCGCGGCCAGGTTGTTCAGCGTGCGGGCCTGCGCCACGTAGTCCATCGACGAGAACTCCCACGGGTACACCTGCCCGGCGACCGCCGCGGGCAGGCGCGCGAAAGTCGGCTGCTGCAGGAGCGTGGCCTTGTCCATGGCGCGCAACGAGTACAGCACCACGTCCGTCGAATGCCTGCCGATGTTCTCCCAGCTCACCTGCTCCCAGTAGTACGTGCTGCCCCCGGGATCCGGGTAGGTCAGCCCCAGCTCGGTGTAGCTGCGCAACGCCGGGTCGTCCGGCGCCTTCGCGATGTACACGCCGTCGCCCGGATACGCGGCGATGGCCATCACCGTGAGACCCTGGACCGCCGCGGCGCGCAGGCGCGTGCGTGCCGTCTCGTAGTCCTGCCGCCCGGTCGGTTCGGCGCCGAGCGCCCGCGCCAGCTCTGCCGTCCGGTCCACCACGTTCGTCGCGGACCCGGCCATCTTCAGTGCGATGATCGGCGCGATCTCGGCGACCGCCTGCTGCTGGGTGATGTCCTTGAACCCGTACAGCGGCTTCGCGGGGTCCAACTTCCCAGCGCTGTCAACGGGATACGCGTGCGTCACGATCACGTCCGGCTTCGCGGCCGCGAGCGCTTCGATGTCGATTTCGCCGTACGTGCGGCCGACCTGCTTGACCGGCGCGAGGTCCCGGCCCTTGACGTTCACGTCGTCCTCAAGGGCGGTGTAGCCGAAGGACGCGACGGGCGTGATGCCGTAGTTCCACAGCGAGGCGATCGCGTCGTTGAGCCCCGCGATCCGCGCGGGCCTGGCGTCGAGGTCCACCTTCGTGCCCACGTCGTCCGTGAACGACCAGCCCCCGCCACCGCCGGACCCCTGCGTGCCCGCACCGCAGGCGGCCAGGAACCCGGCGGCGGTCAGCGCCAGGCCGCCGGTGAGGAACGCGCGCCTGCTCGGCGCGGTGGGGAGTGGGGACATGGGTGGTTCACCTTTCTCGTGTTCTGCGCAGGAGGAGCCGGATGAGGTAGGGCGCGCCCAGCACCGCGGTGATCAGGCCGACCGGGACCTCCAAGCCGAACAGCGTCCGTCCGGCGAGGTCCGCGGCCTGCACGAGCACCGCGCCGCCGAGCGCCGAAGCGACCAGCGGCGGGCGCGAGCCACCGGTGAGGCGGAGCGTGATCTGCGGCACGATCAGCGCGACGAACCCGACGGGACCCGCCGCCGCGACGGCCGCGGCCGTCAGGCCGACCGCGATCCCCAGCGCGCCGAGGCGCGCGGTCTGCAGGCGGAGGCCGAGCGCGACCGCCGCGTCGTCGCCGAGCTGGGTCACCGCCAGCGTGCGCGGCAGGGTCAGCGCCGCCGGGACCAGCACGGCGGACAGCACGAGCAGCGGCACCGCCTGGTCCCAGCCGACCGCGCTGATCGATCCGACCAGCCACACCGTCGCCTGTGCGGCGCTGTTGACGCTCGCCAGCACCAGCAGCCACGACGTGAGCGCGGTCAGGATGACGGCGCACCCCAGTCCGACGAGCACGAGCCGGTACCCGTCGACGCCGTGCCGCCACGACAGTCCGTACACCGCCGTCGCCGCGAGCAGCCCGCCCACCAGCGCGGCGAGGGGAACGCCGACCGCGGAGAGGCCGCTGGTGATCGCGTAGACGCCGCCACCGAAGACGATCACCGAAACCGCCGCGGCGGACGCTCCGCCCGTCACGCCGAGGATGTCCGGTGTGGCCAGCGGGTTCCGCGAGACCGTCTGCGTGATCGCCCCCGCGAGACCGAGGCACGCACCCGCGAGGCAGCCCGTGACCGCCCGGGGCAGCCGGAGGTCGAACAGGATGTGCCGGTCCAGCCGCGCGCCGCCGCCGGTCAGCAGTTCCGGCAGGCTGCCGAGTTCGAGCGGGTACTCGCCGATCGTGACGCCGACGGCCGTCACGACGAGCAGCACCGCGAGCGCGACGAGGCACACGGTGAGGGCACGGGGGTTCCGGCGGAGGCCGAGGGTCGCGACCACGTCAGAGCCTCACCAGCCGGCCGCGCCGGGCGATCAGCACGAAGGCCCCGCCGCCGAGCACGGCGACCACGATCCCGGCGGGCACCTCGGCCGCGCCGCCGACGAGCCGTCCCACGACGTCCGCCGCCAGCAGCAGCACCGCTCCGGCCAGCGCGGAGCACGGCACGAGCCGCCGGTGGTCCGGCCCGGTCAGCGGCCGCACGAGGTGCGGGACGACGAGCCCGAGCGCGGCGATCGGCCCCGCCGCCGCGGTCGCCGACCCGGCCAGCAACGTGACCGCCGCGAGCCCGGTCAGGCGCCCCGCCGCGACGGACTGGCCGAGCCCCCGTGCGGCGTCCTCCCCCAGCGCCACGGCGTTCAGCGCCCGCGTGTTGAGCATCGCGAGCACCAGCCCGGCGGCCACGAACGGCAGGATCGCGAGGCTGATCCCCGCGTCCCGGCCCCCGATCGCGCCGACCACCCACCGGCGGTAGACGTCCAGCGTCGGCGCGTCGGCCAGCACCACGAGCGAGGTGAGCGTCGACAGCAGCGCGGTCACCGCCGCCCCGGCGAGCGCCATCGGGACGGGGCTGACGCGGGTGCCGCCCCGCGAACCGATCGCGAACACGACCGCCGTCGCCAGCAGCGCGCCGCCGAAGCCGAACCACACCTGCCCGGCGGGCGAGGCGACGGACAGCACGTTCGCGGCGAGCGCGACGGCGAGCGCGGCACCGGCGTTGACGCCGAGCAGCCCGGGATCGGCCAGCGGGTTGCGGGTGTGGCCCTGCATGAGCGCCCCGGCCGCGCCGAGCGCGAGCCCGCACAGGACGCCGAGCACGGTGCGTGGCAGCCGCACGTCCCGCACGATCGTCGCCGCCTCGCTGCCGTCGTCGTGCAGGAGCACGTGGACCGCGGTGGCGAGGCCGAGATCGTTGCTGCCCAGCACGAGGCTGGCCGCGACCGCCAAGGCCAACGCCGGCACCAGCAGGACGGGGAACAGCGGAAGCCGGGCGGTCGTGCTCACGCCCCGTAACTTAACTTAGCCATACCTAAGGTGGAAATGTGAGGTTTCGCAACTCCGGCGGCCGTGCCCGAAGTGGCCGCCGGTCGTTTGCCGGGTGGCCGCGGGGGTAGGCCAGCGGGCATGGAGGCCGAGACGACGCTGCGCGTGGACGGCGAGGACCTGCGCATCCCCATCGATCCACGCACCACGCTGCTGGACGCCCTGCGCGAGCGGGCGGGACGGCTGAGCCCGAAGAAGGGGTGCGACCACGGCCAGTGCGGCGCGTGCACGGTGCTGCTCGACGGACGCCGCGTGCTGTCGTGCCTCACGCTCGCCATCGCGCACGACGGAGCCGAGGTCACCACCGCCGCGGGGCTCGACCACCCGGTGCGGCAGGCGTTCGTGGACCGCGACGCGTTCCAGTGCGGCTACTGCACGCCGGGCCAGATCTGCTCCGCCGCCGGCCTGCTCGACGAGGTCGCCCAGGGCATGCCGAGCCACGTCACCGAGGACCTCGAAGCCGAGCCCGAGCTGACGCGCGAGGAGATCGCCGAGCGGATGAGCGGGAACCTGTGCCGCTGCGGCGCCTACGTCAACATCGTCTCCGCCGTGCGGCAGGCCGGGGAGGCGCGGTGAAACCGTTCACGTACGAAGCACCCGCCGACGCCCTCGCCGCCGTGCGCGCCGTCGCGGCGAATCCGTCATCGGCGTTCCTCGGCGGGGGCACGAACCTCGTCGACCACCTCAAGCTCGGCGTCGCGCAGCCCGACCTCCTCGTCGACGTCACCTCGCTGACCTCCGCCGAGATCACCGACCGGCCCGACGGCGGCCTGTCGATCGGGGCGGCCGTGCGCAACAGCGACCTCGCGGCGGACCGGCGCGTGCGAAAGCGCTTTCCCGTGCTGGCGCAGGCACTGCTGTCGGGCGCGACCGGGCAGCTGCGGAACATGGCGACCACGGGCGGAAACCCATTGCAGCGCACGAGGTGCGTGTACTTCCAAGACGTCACGACACCGTGCAACAAGCGCGAGCCCGGCTCCGGCTGTTCCGCGATCGGCGGGTACACCCGCTACCACGCCATCCTCGGCGCCTCAGAGCACTGCATCGCCACCCACCCTTCGGACCTCGCCGTCGCGCTCGCGGCGCTCGACGCGGAGGTGCACGTGCTGGGACCGGGAGGCGAGCGCACGATCCCGTTCACCGAGCTGCACCGGCTGCCGGGCGACCGGCCCGAGAAGGACACGGTGCTCGACCACGGCGAGCTGATCACGGCGATCGACGTGCCCCCGCTGCCGCCGGCACGGAACTCGCGCTACCGCAAGGTCCGCGACCGCGCGTCCTACGCCTTCGCGCTCGTGTCCGTCGCCGCCGCGGCGGAGGTGCGGGACGGCACGATCTCCGACATCCGGCTGGCTTTCGGCGGAGTGGCGCACAAACCATGGCGCGCGTACCGGGCCGAAGAAGTGCTGCGCGGACGAGAGTCCACAGAGGACAACTTCCGCGCCGCCGCCGAGGCCGAGCTGCGCGACGCCCGCACGGACGAGGGCAACGCGTTCAAGGTCCCACTGCTGACCAGGACGCTCGTTTCGGTGCTGAAGGAGGTGTGCGCGTGACCGGCCTGCTCGAACCCCGCGCGATGGGCCGGGACACCGCCCGCCGCGACGGACAGCTGAAGGTCACCGGTACCGCGGCCTACGCGTACGAGGCACCCGTCGACCGGCCCGCCTACTGCCACCCGATCCAGGCGACCATCGCCCGCGGCCGCATCACGGAAATCGACACGTCCGCCGCCGAACGGCTCGACGGGGTGCTGGCGATCCTCACCGCGGGACAGGCGGAACGGCTCGTTTCCCTTGAGGACAAGGAACTCGCGATCCTGCAGGACCGGTCCGTCGCCTTCCGCGGGCAGCTCGTCGGCGCCGTCGTCGCCGAGACCTCCGAGATCGCCCGGGAGGCGGCCGACCTCGTGCGGGTGAACTACGCGCAGGAACCCCACGACGCGGAGCTGTCCGCCGACCGCGACGACCTGTACAAGCCCGAGAAGGTCAACCCGAGCTTCCCCACGGACACCGACGAAGGCGACGTGGACGCCGCGATGGCGTCAGCCGAGTACACTGTGGACGAAACCTACCCCACGCCGATGTACCACAACAATCCCCTGGAGCCGCACGCGACCACAGCGTTGTGGAACGGGACGTCGTTGACGCTGTGGGACTCCACGCAGGGCGTGCACCCGGCCCGCCAGGCCATCGCGAAGCTGTTCGGGCTCGACCTGGAACGGGTGCGGGTGATCTGCCCGTACGTCGGCGGCGGGTTCGGCTCGAAGGGCCTGCCGCACGCGAACGTCGTGCTCGCGGTGCTCGCCGCGCGGGCGCTGCCGGACCGGCCGGTCAAGCTCGCGCTGACGCGGCAGCAGATGTTCTCCCTCGCCGGGTACCGCACGCCGACGATCCAGCGGATGCGGCTCGGGGCGGACGCGTCCGGCAAGCTGTCGGCGCTGTCGCTCGACGTGGTGGAGCAGACGTCGAAGATCAAGGAGTTCGCGGAGCAGACCGGGATCCCGGCGCGGATGATGTACGCCGCGCCGAACCGCCGCACGACGCACCGGCTGGCGGCGCTGGACGTGCCGGTGCCGTCGTGGATGCGCGCGCCCGGTGAGTGCCCCGGCATGTTCGGGCCCGAGGTCGCGATGGACGAGCTGGCGGAGAAGCTCGGCATGGACCCCATCGAGCTGCGGATCCGCAACGAGCCCGAGCGGGATCCCGAGACCGGCAACCCGTTCTCCAGCCGGAACCTGGTGGCGTGCCTGCGCGAGGGCGCGGCGCGGTTCGGCTGGGAGTCACGAGACCCGCGTCCCGGCGTGCGGCTGGAGGACGGCTGGCTCGTGGGCACAGGCGTCTCGTCCTCGGTGTACCCCACGTACTTCAAGGCCGGGGCGACCGCGCTGGTGCGGTTCGAGCGGGGCCGCTACGTCGTCGAGACCGGGGCGGCCGACCTCGGGACCGGCACGTGGACGGCGCTGCCGCAGGTGGCGGCCGACGCGCTCGACGTGCCGCTGGAGGACGTCGAGGTGCGGATCGGGGACACCGCGTACCCGGAGGCACCGGTCGCGGGCGGCTCGTCGGGCATGGCGAGCTGGGGCTGGGCCGTGGTGGAAGCGGCGCGGGCGTTCCGCGCGAAGTACGGCGACGACCCGCACGACGGCGACGAAGCCGAGGCCACCGCGGGCAAGAACGAGGCGATGCAGCGCTACGCGATGTACGCGTTCGGTGCCCAGTTCGCCGAGGCGCGGGTGCACGCCGGCACCGGCGAAGTGCGGGTGCCGAGGCTGCTGGGCGTGTTCGCGGCGGGGCGCATCATCAACCCCCGCACCGCGCGCTCGCAGCTGATCGGCGGGATGACGATGGGCCTGTCGATGGCGCTGCACGAACAGAGCGTGCTCGACCCGCGCACCGGCCACGTCGTCAACCACGATCTCGCGGAGTACCACATCACGGCCAACGCGGACGTGCGCGAGATCGAGGCGCGCTGGCTCGACGAGCACGACCCGCACGTGAACCCGATGGGCAGCAAGGGCATCGGGGAGATCGGCATCGTGGGCACGGCGGCGGCCGTGGTCAACGCGGTGTACCACGCCACCGGCCGCCGGGTGCGGGACCTGCCGGTCACCCTGGACAAGCTGCTGTAGCGGGCGGGGGTGGGGTGCGCCGGGTGCGGGGCCTGCCGGTCATCCCGGGCACGCTGCCGCAGCCGGTGGCCGCGCCTGGCCGCCGGGTGCGGGGTCTGCCCGTCACCCCCGGGCACGCTGCCGCAGCGGGCGGCCGGATCACCAGCACCGGGCCGTGGCCGCAGCGGGCGGTCGCCGCGTGCCTGGCTTGCCCGTCACCCCGGGCAAGCTCCCCCAGCGGGCGGCCGGATCACCAGCACCGGGCCGTGTCCGTGCTGCACGAGCGCGTGGGCCACCGAGCCCAGCGCCATGCCGGGAAAACCACCCCGGCCCCGGCTGCCCACGACGACGAGCTGTGCCCGCGTGCTCCACTCCAGCAGCAGGTGCCGCGGCCGGTTGCGCACCGCGACGCGGTGGAGAGGGACGTCGGCGTACTTCTCCTGCCACGCGGCCAGGTTCTCGCCCAGCACGCGGCGTTCGGCCTCCGCCACCGGTTCCCAGCCGAGGTACCGGTCCGGCGTGCCCTCGATCTCCGCGTCGCTCCAGGCGTGCACCGCCACGAGCGGTGCGCCCCGGCTCGCGGCCTCGTCGAAGGCGGCGTCGAGCACCGCGTCGGACAACGGGCCACCGTCGATGCCGGCGACCACCGGCCCGTCCCCGCCCTGCCTCGCGATAGCGACCGGACAGTCGGCGTACGCGGCGAGCCGCGCGGGCAGTGACCCGGGCATTCCGGGCACCTCCCCTGTCGGCCCGACCACCAGCATCCGCGCCGAGCGGGCTTCCGCCAGCAGCACCGGCAACGGCGCCCCGTCGACCACCCCCACCCCTGGGCCGACTGGCACCGGTCCGGCGTGCACCCGGCGCAGCGGCGCCCGGTGCCGCCGTGCCACGTCCTCGGCCCAGCGCACCGCGAAGCGCGCGGCACCGGAGCGGTCCACCCCCACCACGATCGGAGCCTGGGTCATCGCCGTCCGCCTTTCCCTCAAGGGGAAAGTACGGACCGCGACGGCCTCCGCACACCGGGCGTTCGGCCCCGGTTGGTGGGGACTTTCGGCCGTACCGGCGAGGGTCCACCTGCCCTGGCCGGTCGCGTCAGCCGCGCCGGCCAGGTCCGTCCCGGGCGGTCATGCCCGCCGAGGCCCACGCCGCCCCGTCACAACTCCGTCGGCCGCACGAAGCGGATGTCGGCCGCGAGGTCGGTCGCCCGCACGGCCGCGGTGTCCCCTGCCGATGGCGATTTGGGCGTCAGTTCCGTGATCAGGTCCCGCAACGCCGCGCCGAGCCGTTCCACCGCCGCGCCGACCCCCCGTCGGCACGGCGCGTAGTCCAGTGGCGCGTCGTCGGGCCGCAGTGCCGCGGCCACGGCGGCGGCGAGTTCGTCCGCCGCGGTGGCCGCAAGACACGGGCGATCCGCTGTCATGCTCATGGTCTCCCTCCCCACCTTCCGGAAATTCGCGATGTTCTTCAGCTGCCCGGAAACGGGAACGGTGAAACCTTTGCCCCCCATCGCCACGAGATACGGTGACGCAGCCGCTACTCACAGGCACAGCAACGCTGCGCGGACCGTCCTATCGGGACAGTCGCATCGGTTCAGCGGACGGGCAGCCGCTGCTCGGGGAACCCGTCGCGCTCGGCGTCCTGCCACGCGGCGGCGCTCGGCAGCGCGACGCAAGCCCACAGGGTCATGCCGCCCTCCTCCGCGCCGATGCCCCAGGCGGCCGTGCACGCCTCCAGCACGTGCCTGCTGGTGCGCGCCCGGCTCGGGGACATCGGCAGCGCGAGGTGCGGGGCGGAAACCGAGATCCGCAGGGACGGGCGCTGGTAGGACCGCGCCACCCGGACCGTCGCGGGGAGGTCGCCGTACTCACAGGCGAGGGTGCCCAGTTCGTCGGCCACCAGGACGGCGTCGATCACGTCGTCCTGCCCGCAGTCGAACAACAGGGCGCGGACCAGTTCCCGCATCCCGCCCAGCTCCGCGAGCCCGTTCAGGGTGAGCTGTTCGAGCCGCTCGCCGTACTGCCGCGCCACGGACATGGGGCCACCACCTCCGCTGACCTCGCCCGTCCTCCTGCGCTCCGGATACCCGCGGTCGCGACGCGGAAACGCGCGGCGACCTGGGGACGGCCCGCCGACAGGCCCGGAATCCGGGAGGTTAA
The DNA here is from genome assembly GCF_900114035.1 of Amycolatopsis sacchari. Lineage (GTDB taxonomy): Bacteria > Actinomycetota > Actinomycetes > Mycobacteriales > Pseudonocardiaceae > Amycolatopsis_E > Amycolatopsis_E sacchari. Next base: position 116,597 of record NZ_FORP01000015.1, read on the forward strand.
TGTAGGCCCGTCGTGGAAGTGCGAGCGCGTTTGCCGATCGCAAGATCACGACTGCACGGTTGAGCCCACAGCCGTCTTCGCACGCCTTCCCCGCACGGGAAGGCGTGTCAGGGGTGTGGGTTCGGCGCTGTCGTTCCCCTGCCTCGACCCGGTCCGCACATCCGATCCGCGCCGTCGAGGCGCCGGCACAGGGAGGTCTCCGCGTGACGCAGCCGCCCGTTCCCCACCCCGGCTCGCTGAGCCTGTCGACCCGCCGGGCCGACCCCGGCGTCGTGGTGCTCTCGGTGGCCGGAGACCTGGACATGCTCACCTCCCCGCAGCTGGCGGACTCCCTGCGGGAACTGCTGGACCAGCACCCGCGCACCGTCGTGGTCGACCTCAGCAAGGTGGACTTCCTCGGTTCGGCGGGTCTGGCGGCACTGGTCGGCGCCCACGAGCAGGCCGGGTCGCAGGGCAGCCTGCGCATCGTCGCCTCCGCGCGGGAGACCCAGCGCGCGTTCCGCATGACCGGACTCGACGAGCTGCTCGCGATCTACCCCACGGCCGAGGAAGCGCTCGCCGCGGACTGAAGGACGTAACGGCCGGGGTCCTGTGCCGATAACCGTGCAAGGACCCCGCCGGTGGCCCGGGCTCACCGGCCCGCCTCGCCGCGGTGGGGGTGCCCCTGCCCCAGACCCTGGCCGAGGTGATGCGTCGTGCACGTCCATTCCGGCGCCGCCGGTGCGCGGAACCGCCGCTGGTGGTGGCTGCTGTGCGCGCTGATCTTCGCCGCCACCGCCGGGATGCAGTTCTACCTGGCCGTCAGCATGGCGGCGTGGTGGGCCTGGACCGCGGCGGTGTCCTTCGTGGTGATCGCGGCCGCTTGTTTGTACGCCGCACAACGGCGGGTTTAGCGCCCGCTCCCGCTTCTCCGCGCGTGCCTAGGCGTCTCAGCCCGGGAGCCGCCCGGCGGTGAGCCGGACGACGAACTCCCCGTCCCGGCCGCGGCCGAACGTGACGTGGTCGCACAGCTGGTGCGCCAGCCACAACCCGAGCCCACCGTGGGGCGCCTTCGCCGCGGGCAGCAGGCCCGCGAACGGGTCCTCCGGCCCGTGGCCGCCGTCGGCCACCGTCACCACGCAGCGTTCGCGGGTGGACCAGCACCGCAGGCGCACCGGCGGCAGCCCGTGTTCGAGCGAGTTCGTGACGACCTCGCTCACGGCGACCAGGAAGTCCTCCAGGTCGTCGGCGCTCAGGTCGGTGCGGTTCGCCGCGAGCAGCGCGCGCCGCGCCTCGGCGGGCATCGGATCGCGCAGGTCGACGACCGGCGCCCCCGCCTCCAGCGGATCGGCTTCGACGAGGCGCGCCTCGCGCAGGAACGCCTCCGCCCCCGCGTAGGCGGGGCTGGGCCGGTGGGTGCCGCCGGGTTCCGCGCTGCGCGGGTGCGTCCTCGCGACGTCGGCGAGCACCGGCGCCGGCGTGCTCCGCGTGTCGTAGGCGCACATGCTCCACAGTGGATAGTCGTCGTAGGCCACGTTGATCGCGGCCTCGTACCGCGCCCACCAGTCCCACGTCGCGCCGAGGCCCTCGGGCGGGATCTCACCGATGATCCGGATCTGGCCGGCGCCCTGCGCCACGTAGTCGCGCAGCAACCGCTGGTACGACCGGATCGCCGCCGCCGGGCGCGCGTACACCGCGCCGCCGGACTGGTACACGATCCCGTCCACGTCTCCCAGCGCCTCCCGCAGCAGCCCGGCGTTGCGCGCGCCGAGCGAGACCACCGTCGGCTCCCCCGCCTCGACCCCGCCGAGCAGGAACGGGACCACGACGGCGAGCAGTTCCTCGTCGGAGGAGTAGTACACCGCCTCGTGGTAGTAGCCCTCGTACCCGGCCGCCGCTCCTGTCCTCATCGGGCCACCTCGACGCGGATGCCCTCGAGGCCGAGCAGCTCGACCAGCCTGGCGGGGCAACGCGACCGGCTGCGCAGCACGACCTCCGCGAACCCGCGCTCGCGCGCGTGCTCGGCGAGCGCGACGAGCGCCCGGTGGTCGACGAACTCGACCGCGCGGGCTTCGACGTACAGGCAGCGGCGCTCCGGCCGCAGGTCGGCGTGGGTGAGCGCGAGGGGCAGCAGCGCCCGTCCGGTCAGGTCCAGTTCCCCGGCGAGCGCGACCCCGTCGGACCCGGACGCGTACAGCCGGAACGGTGGCTCGGAGTTGCTCAGCGGGTGCAGTGCCGCGAGCTGGGTGAGGACGTCGTCCGGCACCGCGCCGCGGTCGTAGCCGCACAGCCCGGTGAACGGCCGCGCGGAGATCATCCGGTCGACGAGGTGCTCGTACCGGGCGAAGGCCGCGAAACCCTCGGGGGTGCGCACCAGCTCCGTCACGTCCGCCGCCACGCGGAACCCGGTGTAGCCGTCCCGCAGCGCCGCGTCGGCCGCGGCCGCGTAGCCCCGGACCTGCACGGCGGGATCGAGCACACGGGCGGCGTCATAGCTCTCGTGCACGAGCGAGACCTGGACCCCTTCCAAACCCCGGGTGAAGTCGTCGTGTTCGGTCGTCACGTACTGGACCCGCTGCCCCGCCGCGAGCCCGTCCGCGAGGAACTCCCGCACGACCGACCGGAACCCGGCGCGGTCGGAGTAGGACCAGCAGACGTGGTCGTGTGCCGCCAGGCCCCGCGCGGAGGTGACCGCGCCGACTCGTCTCACCGGAAGAGGGTAACCGGACGGCCGGGCGGGCGCACGTCAGTAGAGTGACGACGTGCTGGTCTGCGTGGGAATCTTCGCCGGGGTCGTGCTCGTGACCTGGCTGCTCTCGCTCGTGACGCGGGAACACTCCTGGGTGGACCGGATCTGGTCGCTGGTGCCGATCGTCTACGTCGCGGTGTTCGCGGGCCAGGCCGGGTTCGCCGACGCGCGGCTGGACGTCATGCTCGCGCTCGTCGCGCTGTGGGGCGCGAGGCTGACGTTCAACTTCGCGCGCAAGGGCGGGTACGCGCCGGGCGGGGAGGACTACCGGTGGGCGTTCCTGCGTGAGCGGATGAAGCCGTGGCAGTTCCAGCTGTTCAACTTCTTCTTCATTTCGCTGTACCAGAACGTGATCCTGCTGCTGATCACGCTGCCCGCGTACACGGCGCTTCAGCACCGCACACCGTTCGGCGCGTGGGACGCCGTCGTGGCCGTGCTGTTCCTGGCCTTCCTCGCCGGGGAAACGATCGCCGACCAGCAGCAGTGGAACTTCCAGCAGCGCAAGCGGGCGGGCCGTGAGCGGCGGCGGTTCGTGCAGACCGGGCTGTTCCGCTACTCGCGGCACCCCAACTTCTTCTTCGAGCAGGCGCAGTGGTGGGCGGTGTTCGCGTTCGGCGCGCTGGCCGCGGGCTCGCCCTGGCAGTGGACGGTCATCGGGGCCGTGCTGCTCACCTTGCTGTTCCTCGGGTCCACCCGGTTCACCGAGAGCATCAGCCGCAGCCGGTACCCGGAGTACGCCGAGTACCAGCGCACCACGTCCGCGCAGATCCCCTGGCGGCCGCGTCACAGCTCGCCGTAGACCGCCTCCCCGCCCAGCACCGTCGCCCGCACGCCGGCCCCCGCCAGCTCCCCGGGGGGCACGTCGAGCGGATTCCGTTCCAGCACGGTGAAATCAGCGAGCTTGCCCGGTTCCACGCTGCCGCACAGGTGCTCCCGGCGGCACGCACGCGCCGCGCCGATCGTCGCCGCCGCGAGGGCCTCGGCGACCGTCAGCTCCTCCCCCGGCCCGACGACGCGCCCGGTGTTCGAGCGCCGTTCCACCATGAACTGGATCGCCCGCAACGGCGCGCCCGCCACCACCGGGCGGTCCGAACTGGACGCGATCGCGACCCCGGCGTCGAGCAGCGCGCTGCCCCGGTACAGCCAGCCCGCGCGGTCCGGCCCGAGCACGTCGGAGTAGTCGTCCCCGTTGTCCCACAGGAACTCCGGCTGCAGGACGGCGGTCAGGCCGAGTTCGGCGAGGCGGGGCAGCTGGTCGTCGCGGACGAGCCCGCAGTGCTCGATGCGGTGCCGCGCGTCCGGTCGCGGCACCTTCGCCTGCGCCTCGGCGATCGCGTCGAGCGCGAGGTCCAGCGCGCGGTCGCCGATCGCGTGCACGGCGAGCTGCCAGCCCGCGGTGTGCCCGTCGAGGATCACCTGCCGCAGCGCGGCCGGGTCCTCCTGCAGCTGGCCGGCGTCGGTGCTGCCCACGTACGGTGCGGTGAGCGCGGCTGTGCGGGCCATGATCCCGCCGTCCAGCCACAGTTTGAGCGCGCCGATGCCCAGCGTCTCGTCGCCGAACCCGGTCCGCAGGCCGAGGTCGATCCCGCGCGTGATGCCGTCGTCCGCGTGCGCGGCCAGCTCACGCAGCCCGTCGGACGCGACCATCAGCTGCATCCGGACCGGTAGCCGCCCGGTCTCCCGTGCGGTCTGGTACGCCGCCACCTCCACCGGCGGCGTCGCGATGAGCCCGCCGCCGATCCCGGCCTCCGCGCAGGTGGTGATGCCCTGCGCCAGGCACGCCCGCCCGGCGCGTTCGATGGCCCCGACCAGTTCGCTCACCCGGTACGGCAGGCGCGCGCGGCGCACCGCGATCTGCGCGCGTTCGAGCATCAGCCCGTTGGGCTCGCCGTCGTCGTAGCCGACGTCCGCGCCCAACGGCCCCAGGTCGATGCCGTCCAGCACCACGCTGTTGACCACTCCCGCGTGCCCGGACGTGTGCTGCAGCCACAGCCGCCGCCCGTCCGCGACCGCGTCGAGTTCCGCGCGCGTCAAGTGCCCGCCGATGGGCCGCTGGTCGTAGCCGGTCACCTCCACCCAGTCCCCCGGCGCGGCCTGCGCGCACGCGCGCCTCAGCACCTCCAGCACCTCTCCGCGGTCACGCAGGCCCGTGATGTCGGTGCCACCCAGGCTCATCCCGGACCACACCATGTGGGTGTGCGCGTCGACGAACCCGGGCAGCACGGTCGCGCCGCCGAGCCGCACGGTGCGGCGCGCGGACAGGCCGGCCACGTCGTCGTCCAGCCCGAGGATCCGCCCGCGCCACACGCCGATCCGCGACGCCACCGGCCGCGCGGGGTCCATCGTGAGCACGTTCGCGTCCTCGATGAGCAGGTCGAGCACGAGGAAGGTCCTTTCCGTCAGGTCCGCCGGTCCAGCACGTCCCGCACCGCGTCGCCGAGCAGCATGAAGCCCAGCACCGCGACGCTCAGGAACGCCGACGGGAACAGCAGCAGGTGGGGTGCGGCCGCGAAGTCGTTGCGGGCCGCGGAAAGCTGGAGCCCCCACGAGATCGCGGGCGAGGTCAGCCCGATCCCGAGGTAGGTCAGCGAGGCTTCCGCGGCGATCACGCCTCCGACTGTAGTGGTCGCGAGGACGAGCACGGGCCCGATCGCGTTCGGCACCACGTGCTTCCGCATCAGGTCCAGGTCCCGCGCCCCGAGCGCCCGCGCGGCGTCGACGTACTCGAGGTCCCGCACCGCGAGCACGGTGGACCGCGTGACCCGCGTCAGCGTGGGCCAGCCGAAGACGATCAACACCAGCGAGACCGTCCACACGGAACGGTCGCGCAGCACGCCGAGCAGCACGAGCGCGCCCAGCAGCAGCGGCACGCCGAGGAACACCTCGGACAGCCGCGAGATCACGGCGTCGGCGAACCCGCCGTAGTACCCGGCGAGCGTGCCCAGCACGAGCGCGAGCACGAGGCAGCCGAGCGTGACCAGGACACCGACCGTGATCGACGCGCGGGCACCGTAGATGACGTTGGCGTAGACGTCGCAGCCCTGCTTGTCGAAGCCGAACGGGTGCCCGGCGCTCGGCCCGAGGTTGCTGACCGCGAGGTCGCACACCCGCGGGTCACCGTGCCCGAACCAGCCCGCGAACAACCCCGGGAACGCGGCGATCGCCGCCATCAGCACCACGATGACGGCGGCCACCACCAGCCGCGGCCGCCTAAGCACGGCGGATCCTCGGGTCGAGCACGCCGTACAGCAGGTCCACGACGAGGTTGAGCAGCAGGAACACCAGCACGAGCGCGGTCGCGACGCCGACCACGACGGCCCCCTGCCTGGCCCCGATCGACTGGAACAGCAGCTGCCCCACCCCCGGCAGGTTGAAGATGCTCTCGATGATCACCGTGCCGCCCAGCAGGAAACCGAGGTCCACGGCCAGGTACGTGACGGCGGCGGGCAGCGAGTTGCGCAGCACGTGCCGGGTCACGACACGCCGCCACGGCAGTCCTTTCGCGACGGCCGTGCGGACGTGGTCGGCGCCCAGGTTCTCCAGCACACCGGCCCGCACGAGCCGCGTCACCGACGCCGACGCGATCACCGCCAGCACCAGCGCGGGCAGCAGGTACCCCATCGGCCAGCCGTGCCCGGTCCCGGCGACGGGGAACAACCCGAGCCGCACGCCGAACACCAGCTGCGCGGTGTAGCCGAGCACGAACACCGGCACCGAGATCGCCAGCACCGACAGCAGCAGGATCACGCGGTCCAGCGTCCGGCCGCGATGCAGCGCCGCGAAGGTCCCGGCGACCAGGCCCAGCACCACCTCCAGCGCCCACGCGGTGAGCGCGAGCGTCGCCGTCACCGGCCAGCGCTGCGCCATCAGCGTCGCGACCGGCCGCCCGGTGAAGTCCGTGCCGAGGTCACCGGTGAGCAGTCCGCCGAGGTACCGGAAGTACCGCAGGAACACCGGGTCGTCGAGGTGGTAGCGGGCGCGCAGGGTGTGCACCACGCTGTCCGGCAGCGGCCGGTCCCCCGCCATCGCGCGGATCGGGTCGCCGGGCAGCACGTACACGGCGAGGTAGATGAGCAGCGTCACGCCGAAGAACACGAGCACCAGCTGGGCCAGGCGCGACGCGACGTACCGGGTCATCCGCTCAGCGCCACGGTCGTGGACAGGATCGCGCCGAGCTGCACCCCGACCAGCTTCGCGAGCGGGATCGGTTGCGGCATCTCGGCTTCCGCGAGCCAGCCGCGGTAGATCTCGTCGAGCCGGGCGAAGCCGCCGCGGATCGCCGGCGTGCCGTTGCCGATGCCGATCTCCGCGGCGAGCGCCCGCAGCAGCATGCCCCCGAACCGGATCCGCGCGGACTGCAGCCCCGACGTGGAGGCGAACTGCTCGGCGACGACGGCGGGCCGGTCGTTCTCCGGCAGCCGCGCCCGCGCGAGCTCGGATTCGGCGGCGTCCGCGAGGTAGGGCACGAAGGCCTCGGTCGCCCGCAGGAACGGCGAGCGCACGGTGAGGTCCGGTCGCACCGACTCCAGGACGCCCGACAACAGTTTCGCGGTCTCCTCCGTCCGCTTCCCCCGCTCGGCGAGCAGGGCGGCGTAGGAGATGTCCAACGGCGTGTGGTCGTCGGCCCTGGCGTCCGCCCAGTACGGCACTTCCGTTGCCAGATAAGCGGTTCCGTACCGGGCGGCGTAGGCACCGCTGGACGCGCCGCCCGTTCTCCGCGACGGGTCGAGGCCCAGTTCGAGCATGAAGTCGCACTCCTCCTCGGCGGTGAAGCCGCGGAAGACGCCGGGCGCGATCTGCTCGATGAACCCCGCCTCGCCCTCGCCGGTGTGCAACGGCAGGCCGAGGCTTTCCGGCAGCGCGGCGAGCTGCCGGTTGAGCTCGTCGGTCGTGTCGCTCAGGTAGTAGAACACCCCGCCGTACTCGCCGTTGTGCAGCGCGCACAACAACATCGGCTTGGTCTCGTCGAGAAGGCGCATCAACGCGACCGTCTCCGGCATCACCTTGTCGAAGAAGTTCCCCTTATACGCGAAGGGGAACGTCCACTCGACCTGCTCGTCGGGCGCGGGCCGGTAGAACGCGCGGCCGTAGGAGTCGAACGTCAGCGGCGGGGCGAACCACGGTTCGTTGAGCCGCGTGCCGTCGGGGTCCACGCACGGCACGATGTGCCACGTGCACCCCAGGTCCGCACGCAGCGCGTCGTCCTCGGTGAGCAGCTTCGCCAGGTGCACCGACGTCAGCCCGCCGACCGGTTCGTTGGGGTGCACCGCGGCGACCACCACGACGTGCTCCGGTCCACCGTGGACGGTCAGGCACCACAGCGGTTCGCCCAGCCGCGAGCTGCCGATGCGGCGCAGCTCGGTGTGCTCAGGGTGGTCGCGCGCGATCTCCTCGATCGCGGTGCGCAACGCGTCGGCCCCGGCGAACCCGGCGATGGGCGGCACCTCGGCGGCGAGCCGGGAAATGCGGTCGAACAAGGGTTTCGCGTCCTTCCTCAGGAGACGGTGATGCCGGTGAGGTCGAGCTCGGCCGAGCCGACCTTGACGCCGGAGACCCGCGGGCCGTACGCGTACACGTAGGCGTCGCTGAACAGCGGGATCACCGGGAAGTCCCGCATGATCCGCGCCTCGGCCTGGTGGTAGATCGCGGCCGCGGCCTCGGGCGTCGCAGCGTTGCCCTGTTCGATGAGCGCGCTCACCTCGGGGTTGGAGTAGTAGGACGCGGAGTACCCGACACCGGTCTCGGTGAACACGGAGGTGAGCACGTTCTGCGCGCTCGGGTACAGCGAACCCCAGTGCGCGCGGTACGGCCCGGTGATCGTGTGGTTGTCCAGCGCCGCGAGGAACTGCGCGAAGTCCGGCTGGGTGCGCACCGCGACCTGCAGCCCCAGGTTCTGCCGCAGCTGGTTGGCGATGGCCTCGAAGGTCTGCTCGTAGCCCACCCCCGCGGGCAGCCACAGCTCCAGCGTGCCGGAGAAGCCCCCGGCCTCGGTGAGCAGCTGCTTCGCCGCCGCCGGGTCGAAGGTGCAGTAACGCCCGCACGAGTCGGTGCCGCCGCCGATCGCGGTGTCCGGCAGCAGCGAGTCCAATGGCCGGTACATGCCCGCGAAGATCGCCTTGTTGATCGCGTCGCGGTCGATCGCCATGGACAGCGCCTGCCGCACGCGGATGTCGGCGAACCGCCGGTCCTGCGGGGGCAGCCCGAGGAAGTCGATCGCGACGGCGTCGTAGGTCACCACGCGGTCCGGGAAGTCGGCGCGCACCTGCTGGTACTTGTCCTGCGGGACCATGAACACGTCGACGTTGCCCGCCTGGGCGTCGGTGTAGGCGGTCGCGGTGTCGCTGTAGATCACGAAGGTGACACCGGCGGACTTGGCCTTCTCACCCTGGTAGGCGTCGTAGCGGGTGGTGGTGATGCGCCCGCCGGTCTCCCACTTGCCCTCCATCTTGAAGGGACCGTCGCCGATGGGCGCCCGGTCGAAGGCCTCGGGATCGGTGAAGGCGGCCTTGGGCAGCGGGTAGAAGCCCAGCATCGCGGGCGTGAGCTGGTACGGGAACTGGCTGTCTGGTTTGGACAGTGCGACGGTGAAGGTGAGGTCGTCGACCACCTTGAGCCCGGAGAGCTCCTTCGTGGCGGGTTGCGCGCTGTTGAGCTCGGCGTACCCGGCGATGCCCGCGAGCTGGCCGTTGTTGGCCCAGCCGTTGGGCCCGTAGGCCGTGGCGTTCCAGGCGTCGACGTAGCTGTGGGCGGTGACGGGCTCGCCGTTGTGGAACGTCCAGCCTGGACGGAGCTTGATCGTCCAGGTGGTGTTGTCCTGGCTGGTCACCGATTCGGCCTGGACGTACCGGAGCGAGCCGTCGTCCCCGAGTTCGGTCAGCGAGGCGAACAACGCCTCCACGATGTCCAGCCCGCCCGAGGCCCGGCCGGGCGTCAGGTGGTCGGGCTCGATCACGGCGACCGAGAACGTGCCGTCACCGGTGGCGGCGGTTCCGCCTCCGGAGCACGCGCTCGCTCCCAGAGCGACCGCCGTCAGTGCCGCTGCCATCCAACGCCAAGAAGGCCTCATGCCTTCCTCCTCCGTGCCGGGAGTGGTGGGGAATGGGAAGCAGTTCACACGAGCTTCAGCGACTGGTCAACACTGAACTGTGTTAACGTTCAGATACATTTGAACGTTCAGCTGGACTATCCTGTCCCGCATGCCTTCCGAAGACACCCTGGGCGAGGACCGCCGGCTGGCCTTCGTCGAGGAGATGGGCCTGCTGTGGGAGGCCGAGGCGCTGTCCCCGATGCAGGGCCGGGTGCTGGCCTACCTCATGCTGAGCAACGAGCCGTACTGCTCCTCCGCCGAACTCGCCGAGGCGTTGCGCGCCAGCAAGGGCTCCATCTCGACCGCGACGCGCGTGCTGGCCGACGCCGGTCTCATCCGCCGCGTGCCGGTGCCCGGTCAGCGCGGCCACTTCTTCCGCACCGAGGACGACGTCTGGGGCGCGTTCCTCGCGGGCGAACGGCTGCACCTGCGGCGGCAGCGCGCCTACGCCGAGGCCGTGATCGCCGAGCTGGGCGAGTCCGACGTGCGCCCCCGGCGGCGGCTGGTCAACATGCGGGACTACATGCGCTGGCTGGAGGAGCAGCACCACCGCACGATGCGCGAGTGGCAGGAGTACAAGCGCAAGCGGGACGAGGGCGGCGAGGGCACCGAGAGCTAAGGGCACTCAGTGCCACTCGGTTTCACTCGGCGGGCCGGAGCGCCGCCGAGATCTGCCGCACCACCTCCGACACCGGCGCCGAGGCCTCCAGCACCGCGACGACCGTCTGCCCGCCGGGCTTGACCGGCGGCGAGAACGCGTCCACCACGAGCTGGAAGGCCTCCTTCGCGGCGGCGTGCACGTCGTCCTTCCCGCCGCTGCGCAGCCACCGGCGCAGGACGTGGTTGTTCGCGGCGGCGACGGCGGCCGCCGCGACCGAGGCCCGCAGGTCCGCGGCCGGGTCGCCCGCGGCCTGGAAGCGCTCGCGCAGGTAGCGGGCGAACACGCGCTGGTACCGGTCGACGGTGGCGACCTCGCGGTCCCGCAGCGACGGGACGGATCTGGTGAGGGCGAAGCGTTTCAGCGACACGTCGGGGTCGGCGAGGTAGTGCTCCAGCACCAGCCCGACCGCCGTGCACGCGACCGCCACCGGGTCCTGGGTGGGCAGCGCCGTGGCCAGCGAGCGCTCGATGTCGCGGAGGACCTCCTCGTGGTCGGGGAAGATCGCGTCCTCCTTCGAGCGGAAGTACCGGAAGAAGGTGCGGCGGCCCACGCCCGCGGCGGCGGCGATCTCGTCGACCGTGGTGGCGTCGTAGCCCTGCGCGAGGAACAGGTCGATGGCCGCGACGGTCAGCGCGTGCCGGAGGCGGCGGCGGCCTGCCGTGGTGCGGCCGGCACGGGTGCGCGGCGGCTGCCGGGACTCGACGGACATGCCCCGAAGCTAGCAGGCGCGGTTGCTAAGGGCACTCAGTGCCGTTACGATGAGGACCAGTCCAGCGTCGGGGCACCGGGAGGTAGGCACATGAGCGTTCAGCAGGATCTCGCTTCCCCTCCGGGTTCCGGTGACGAGTACCGGCGCGTGTTCGGCTGGCCCGTGCGCCTGCACGACAACGGCCTCGAACTCGTGACGGGCTCGGGCATCGCCGCGGTCGTCGTCCCCCGGGCGCTGTCGGACCGCGTGCTCGCGGCGGTGGCGCGCCAGGGGTGCGAAGGCCCGGCGGTGTGCGTCCCGACGAAGCGCGGCGCCGTCGTGGTGCTGCTCGCGGAAGCCGACATGCTCGCCCCCTCCGGTGACGCGCTGCCGGAGGGCGTCCGCGTGCTGACGGCGGGCACGCCGGTCCGGCTGCCGTCCGGCCAGGGCCACGACCTGACGCACTGGCTCGTCGCGCCGGATCCGCGGCAGCGGTGGCTGCCGAGCCTGAACGCGGTGCTGGCGAGCATCCGCTCGGTCGCGCCGGTACGCCTGCCGCAGCCCTGAGGCACGCCACTACGGTGGCGGCGTGGGCGAGGACATCTGGGCCGGGCTGGCCGAGCAGTTCGTCGACGGGGCTTACGCCTCGGTGAAGGGCAGGGTGCGCACGTACGTGCTGCACCGGCACCTGCTGGACCACCTGCCGCCCCCGCCGGCCGCGGTCCTCGACGTCGGCGGCGGCGCCGGTCACCAGTCCTTCCCGTTGGCGCGGGCCGGTTACGACGTCACCTTGCTCGACTCCTCACCGGCGATGCTGGACCGTGCCAAGGAGCGGCTCCCGGAGGAAGCCCGGCAGCGGGTGACGTTCGTGCAGGCCGACGGTGAGCACGCCGACGAAGCGGTGGAGGGCAGGCGTTTCGACGCCGTGTTGTGCCACGGCGTGCTCGGCTACCTCGACCGGCCGGAACCGGTGGTCGAGCAGCTGTGCCGGTGCGCCGCCGAAGGTGGCATCGTCTCGATCATGACGGGCAACGCCGCCGCGACGGCCGTGCAGCCCGCGTTGGAGCGGCGGTGGGAGGACGCACTGGCCGCGTTCGACACGAGGACCGGCACCGGGGTGCTGGGCGTGCGGGCCCGGGCCGACACGGTCGACGAAGTGAGCGCGTTGTTGCGAGGTCACGGCGTCGAGCCGGTGCGCTGGTACGGGGTGTGGCTGTTCGTCGACTGGCTCGAATTCAGCGGGGTCGAGCCGGATCCCGCTGAGGCGGAGCGGATCGCGGCGGTCGAACTCGAGGCCAGCAGGCGGGACCCGTACCGGCAGCTGAGCCGCGTCTTCCACCTCGTCGGCCGCAAGGGCGCCGTACAACGCTGAGGGGCGGCTACTATCGATCGGGAAGTACTGGCCCCACGGAAAGGACCGCGGCGATGCAGACGTGCCCGACCGCCCGGCACGACCACCACGACGTCTACTCCGCGCAGTGCCCGTGCCGCGAGGTGCTGGACCTGCTGGCGAACAAGTGGTCCGCCCTCGCGATCGGCGCGCTGGAGGAGGGGCCGCTCCGGTTCGGGGAGCTGCAGCGCAGGCTGCAGGGCGTGAGCCCGAAGGTGCTCACGCAGACGCTGCGCCGCCTCGAGGAGCACGGGTTCGTGGAGCGGACGGTCTATCCGGCGGTGCCGCTGCACGTCGAGTACTCGCTGACCGAGCCGGGCCAGAGCGTCGCCGAACCCCTCGCCGCGCTGCGCTCGTGGGTGGAGTCGAACCTCGACAAGCTGCGCACGGCCTGAGGCGCGGGGGCATCGGGGCGCACCTCACCGACAAGCGGCGCCTCCGCCAGCACCGCCGGAACGCGCCCGCAACTCGCGCGCACCCACCGGCGCCCCTGATCACGGGCGGCCACCGCCGGAAATCCGCGCAACGCCAGCCGCCCCCGGCGAACCAGACCACCGCCCGGCACCGCCCTGCGCCCGCCACCGCCGTGCACGTCGCCACCCGCCCGGCACCGCCGTGCGCCACCGCCCGCGCTCGCCGCTCGGCACCACCGCTCGGCACCGCCGTGCGCCGTGCGCCATCCGCCCGCCACCACAGCGCGCAGCCCGCCGCCGTGCCGCGCAGCCCGCCGCCGTGCCGTGCCGCCAGGCCGCAGCCCCGAGGCGTCAGACCGCGGCGGCCATCTCGGCCTGTCCCGCGGCTTCCCCCTCGTTCCCGGGCCGCTCCTGCGCCTCGGCGGCCGCCTGCACGCTCGCCAGCACCGCGTCGAAGACGGGCGTCGGCTCCTGCGCTGACCTCTCCCCTACTGCCATACCCCGGATTGTGACCTCCCCGGCTCTCCCGCGCACGGCGAACAAGATCCACAGTGGACGCCGGGTGACGGGACTCACCGCCGGGTTTCACCGGTACGGGTAGCGGGTAGCCGCTGCTGTCCTACGTTGAGCAGCCAGCGGAGGTGTTCCATGGTCGCGCGCATTTCCCGCCCACCGGAAGAGATCAGGTTCGTACTGGACGGGCCGGCCGCGCTGGCGGTGTTGCGCAGACGAGTCCGGGACCTGCTGTCCGGCGTCGCCGAAAAGGACCTGATCGACGCGCTGCTCGTGGTGAACGAGGTGGCGACACTGGCCTGGATTTCGGCAGGCGGCCCCTGTGCCGTGCGGGTGCTGAAGCTGCGTGACGGGACGGCGCGCACCGAGGTGGCGTGCCCGGCCGAAGCCGCGTGGACGGACAGTGCCCGCCTCCTCCTCGACGGTCTCGCCGCCCGCTGGGGCATCGACGGCACCACGCTGTGGGCGGAGGTCGTCCTGGCCCCGCCCTGGCCGCGTGCCGCGCTCGAGGGTGACTTCCCCGCCGTGCCCGAACCGGATCCGAGCTGATCGCCGCGGCCTAAGCTGGTCGCGTGCGCACGAAACCGACGCTGACCTGGATCCCGACCGGCGAGCCCGCACCGAGGACCACGGACCTGACCGAGGTCGTGCGCGTCGTCGGGGACGGCGGCGTCGTGGTGCTCAGCGGCGCCGGCCTGTCCACGGAATCGGGCATTCCCGACTACCGGGGCGCCGAGGGCACCCTCCGGCGGCACACGCCGATGACGTACCAGGAGTTCGTCGCGAGCGAGGACGGCAGGCGCCGCTACTGGGCGCGCAGTCACGCGGGCTGGCGGACGATCGCCGGTGCCCGGCCCAACGCCGGGCACCACGCGGTCGCCGACCTGCTCGGACGCGGTTACCTGGCTGGGATCATCACGCAGAACGTCGACGGGCTGCACCAGGCGGCGGGCGCGAGGGACGTCGTCGAGCTGCACGGCAGCCTCGACCGCGTGGTGTGCCTCGGCTGCCGCCGCACCAGCTCGCGCGAGGCCCTCGACCGGCGCCTCGTCGAAGCGAACCCGTCGTTCCGGGCCGACGTCACGCGCGTGAACCCGGACGGCGACGCCGACCTCCCCGACGACGTCGTCCGCGGGTTCCGGCTCGTCTCGTGCGTCGCGTGCGAAGGCGTGCTCAAGCCCGACGTGGTGTTCTTCGGCGAGAACGTGCCGCGCGCCCGCGTGGACGAGTGCTACCGCCTGGTCGACGAAGCGAACGCCTTGCTGGTCCTGGGTTCCTCGCTGACGGTCATGTCGGGCCTGCGGTTCGTCCGGCACGCGGCGAAGGCGGGCAAACCCGTGCTGATCGTCAACCGCGGCCGCACCCGCGGCGACGAGCACGCCGCGGTCCGCGTGGACCTGCCACTGGGACAGGCCCTCACGACGCTCGCGGAACGCCTGGCCTAGGTTTTCGCAAGGCGCGGAGCCGCTTCCACCACCCGAGCAGCTGGCACCGCCGCGGGCTCGGCTCAGCCGCGCGAAGCGCGCCCGCTGTCAGTCGGCGATCCCGGAGCGAAGGCCCGCCTTGAATCGGCTCACCCGCGCGGAGCGCGCCCGTTGAGGGGGTGGCGGGAGACGGGTGGGGCCGCTACCCGCACCGGCCCGCAAGCCCGTCCCAATCCCCTGACCTACCGCTCGATCACGACCTTGCCGATCATGCTTCCCCGCTCCACCATCCGGTGCGCCTCCCGCACGTTCTCCGCCGTCAGCCCGCTCAGGCGGGTCGTCAGCGTCGTGCGCAGCTCGCCGGCGTCGACGAGCCGCGCGACCTCGTCCAGGAGCTCCCGCTGCGCGGTGCTCTCCGGCTCGTACAGCGGCCGCGTGAACATCAGCTCCCAGTGCCACGTCAGGCTCTTCGACTTGAGCGGCAACAGGTCCATCCCTTCGGGCTCGTCGATCGCCACGACCTCGCCCCGCGGCGTCAGCAGCTCGGCGTAGGCCTCGACGTTCTGCCCGGAGACCGGCGAGAAGACGTACTGGACACCGCCCGGCGCCACCTTGCGGACCTCCCGCACGAGGTCGTGGTGGTCGGCGATGTGGTGGGCGCCCAGTTCCCGCGCCCACTCGGCGGACTCCGGCCGCGACGCGGTGCCCACGATCTCCAGCCCGGTCAGCTTGCGTGCCAGCTGGAGGACCATCGAGCCGACCCCGCCCGCCGCCGAGACGACGAGCAGCGTGCCGGTGGCGTCCCGCCCGACGCGGAACCGGTCGAACAGGCCCTCCCACGCGGTGATCGTGGTCAGCGGCAACGCGGCGGCCTCGGCGAAGTCGAGGCTCGCGGGCTTGTGCCCGGCGATGCGGGAGTCGACGAGCTGCAGCCCCGCGTTGCTGCCCGTGCGGTTGATCGAACCGGCGTAGTACACCTCGTCGCCGGGCGCGAACGCGCGCACCTCGGTCCCGACCGCGCGCACCACCCCGGCGGCGTCGAAACCGAGGACCTTCGGCTCGTCCGCGCTGCCGAACCCGGCCCGCACCTTGACGTCGACGGGGTTCACCGACACGGCGCGGACTTCGACCAGCAGGTCGTGCGGTCCCGGCTCGCCGACCTCGATCTCGACGTCGACGAGCGCGTCCGGGTCGTCCACCGGGAGGCTGCGGAAGGAACCCACAGCGGAAGTACGTGTGCTCATGGCCCCGACGCTACGTCCGCACCGGTGGTTACCCGCAAGGCCAGCTGGTTACCGCGGGGAAAGCATGCAGGTCAGCGCGGCGCCGTCGCGCGCACGAACGTGGTCACGAGCTCCGCCGCGTACGCGTCGAGGTCCAGCGACTCCTCCGCCGCGTACGCCTCGGCCGCGCCGTCGATCGCGCTGGTGATCGTCCTGGCCATCACCGCGGGGGCGAACTCGCCGAACGCGCCCTCCCGCTGCCCCTGCCGCAGGAGCCGCTCGAACTGCCCGGTCTGGAAGTCCTTGAGCATCGGCCCGGCCATCCGCCAGCCGTCCGGGTCGTCGGCGTTGGCCACGACCTCGCGCAGCACCCGCACGCATTCGGGGAAGTCGCGCAGGAACGCGACCTCGGTCTCGATGTGCGCGCGCAGCATTTCGGCCCTGTCGGTGGTCCCGCCCGCCTTCTCCTGGAGGAACTTCTCCTTCATGCCCAGCACGGTGGTGACCACCGCCTGCATCAGCCCGGCCTTGTTCCCGAAGTGGTAGCCGATGATCCGGGTGCTGCTCAGCCCGGCGCGCTCCTTGATGCGCGCGAAGGTGGTCTTCCGGTACCCGAGGTCGGCGATCGCCGAGATGGTGGCCGACACCAGCTGCGCGCGCCGGGCCGCTTCGGTGACGCTGAGCCCGAGTTCCGGCTGGAGGTCCACTTCTACTTGCATGAGTACAAATTAACTCAGCCGAGTAACTCTGGCAAACCGATACTGATCTGGTGCCGCCTCTCGTGCTCACCCTCGCCGTCGACGATCCGACCCAGGCGGCGTGGGACGCGCTGCGGGAACGCTGGTGCCGCCCGGGGCGGCTCGTCGTGGGGGCGCACCTGGTCCTGTTCGGCGCCCTGCCCGGCGAGCACGGGGAAACCGTGCTGGCGGACCTGCGGAAGGCGGCGGCCATCCCGCCGTTTTCGCTGCGGGTGGACGGGGTGCGCCCGCTGAGCACGGGCGTCGCGCTGCGGATCCGCGCGCCCCGGCTCGACCGGCTGCACGAGCGGTTGCGGCAGCGGTGGCGCCCGTGGCTCAGCGCCGAGGACGACCGCCCGCTGCGGCCGCACGTACGCGTCCTCGACGACGCCTCCCCCGAGGAAGCGCGGCACGCGCTGGCCGTGCTGGCGGAGCTCTTCGAGCCGTGGGACGCGATCGGCACCGGCGTGGACGTGTGGGAGTGCGCGGGCGGACCGTGGTCGTTCCGCACCGGAATCCCGTTCCGGCCACTAGCGTGACCGGGCATGCGGATCCTCGATACGACGATCACGATCGGTGCACCACCGGAAGCCATCTGGGCGGTGCTCACCGACTTCGCCCGCTACGAGGAGTGGAACCCGTTCATCCGGCGAGGTGAGGGAGAGGCGGTCAACGGCAGCACGCTCACGCTGGACATCGAGCCGCCCGGTGAGCTCCGGCGCACGCACCGCCCGGTCGTGCTGGCCGCCGAACCGGGACGGCGCCTGGTGTGGCTCGGCCGGATCCCGGTCCTGCTCGCGGGACGGCACGAGTTCGTGCTGGAGCCGGACGGCGCGGGCACGCGGCTGCGCCAGCGGGAGGAGATGCGCGGTCTGCTGGTGCCGTTCCTGCGCCGGGTGCTGGACCACACCGAGGACGGTTTCGTCGCGATGAACCACGCCCTGAAACGGCGCGTCGAGGGTTAGCGCCCCGACCACCGGGGCGGGCGCCGCTCGAAGAACGCGGCGATGCCCTCGTGCCGGTCCGCCGAGCCGCGGATCGACTCGACCGCGCGCTCGGTTTCCGCCCAGCCGCGGCGGTCGTCGTCCGCCAGCTGGGCGGCCACGGCGCCGAGCACCGCCCGCACGGCCACGGGAGACGACGAGCAGATCTCCTCGGCGACGGCGAGTGCGCCCTCCAGCGCGTGCCCGGGTTCGGTGAGGCGGTTGACGAGCCCGAAGTGGTGCGCCCGCTCCCCGCTCAGCTCCGCACCCGTGATCAACAGCTCCTTCGCCACGTGCGGCGGCAGCGCCCGGACGGCCCGGAACAGCGCACCACTCGTCGGCACCAGACCACGCAGGGTTTCCGGCAGCGCGAAGCGGGCCGCGGTCGACGCGACGACGAGGTCGCAGGCGAGCGCGATCTCGAACCCACCGCCGAACGCGATGCCCTCGACCGCGGCCACGAGCGGTTTCTCCCGCTGCCGCCGGATCACGCCGTACTCGCCACCACGCTCGGTGCGGAAGTCCAGACCCGCCTTGAGATCCGTGCCCGCCGAGAACACCGTGCGCGTGCCGGTGAGCACGCCGACCCACAGGTCCGGCTCGTCGTCGAGGCGGTTGAGCGCTTCGTCGATGCCGAGCGCGGTGTCCACGTCGATCGCGTTGCGTTTCTCCTCGCGTTCGATGCGCACGACCAGGACCCGGCCGCGCACCTCCTGCCGCACCGCCACGCTCAGTCCCTCCGCCGCAGGAAGTCCACCAGGTTCTCCGGCCGGTACGCGGGGTCGGATTCCATCCGCGCCACCGCTTCCGCCGCCACGTCCTCCTTCGCCGGGTCGGTCACGCCGAGCTGCCGCACGTAGGGCCGCAGCAGTTTGTAGAAGAACGTCCGCGAGTCGTGCGCGGGGGCTTCCCGCGCCTCGGGCCGCGTGGGGATGGCACCCGGCGTGAAGACCAGCCCACAGCTCTCCGCGCGCTCGACCATCCACAGTAGACTCAACTGTGCGAGGCACGGCTCCGGGTAGCCACCGCCGACGTCGGAATGGCAGCCCGGGAACCACGTCTGCTCCCGCCGCTGCCGCGGCGCCCCGTCCGGTGCCCAGATCGCCGGGCGGAACGGGCCGCGCCGCTCGTCGATCGCCAGTGCCTGGAACGCGGCCGCGACGGTGCTCGTCAGCTTCGTGTCGTGGAACTGCCAGCGCCGGTTGACGAGGTTGACCAGCCGGAACCCGCTGATCGGGATGCCCAGCGCGCCGACGGTGTCCCAGACGCCGATGAAGCGCACGGGTGTCACGTCCTCGCACGCGTAGGCCCGCCGGAACTCCCTCGCCTGGTCACCCGCCGGGTGGGTGCTCGGACTCCGGTCCCGGTAGAGCCGGTACGCCTCGTCGATGCGGCCGATCTCCTCGCGGCGCAGGATTCCGCAGTTGCGCACGAAACCCACGGTGCTGCGGGCGGTGTACGCACCGCGGCTGAACCCGAAGAAGAACAGCTCGTCGCCCGGCTCGTAGTGCTCGACGAGGAACCGGTACGCCGCACGGACGTTGCGCGAGAGCCCGAACCGGAACGCGCCGCCGAGCACGCGCTCGAACGGCCGCGTGCCGACGCCCTCGTGGTAGAAGACGAGCTGGTCGTCCCGCTGCGCGACAGCCTGCGCGACCTTCACGACGTTCGTCGGCGCCCGCTGCTGCAGCGTGTTCCACGTGCCGTCGCAGCAGATGACGATGCGCTTGCCCATCTACACCGTCTCCCACCGGCGGCTTTCGGCCGAGGCGAGCACGGCCTCCACGATCCGGGCCGACCGCAGCCCGTCGGCGAACGTCGGCAGCCCCTCCGGCTTTTCGCCGCGGATCGCCGCATACGTGTCCGCGACAAAGCTCTCGAAGCACTGGGCGTACCCCTGCGCGTGCCCGGCCGGCAGGGACGACAGCCGCGCCGAGTCCGGGTACGGCGCCGCCGGGTCACGCACGATGATCTGCGCCCCGCGCTCACCGCCGAGCCACGCCTGCTCCGGCTGCTCCTGGTCGAAGGCCGCGCTGCCGAGCGACCCGTCAAGCTCGAACCACAGCCGGTTCTTGCGGCCCGCGGCGACCTGCGAAATCGTGGCGCTGCCGAGGACCCCGCGTTCCGTGCGGAACAGCAGCAGCGCGCTGTCCTCGGTGCTGACCGGTGTGAGCGGGAGGTTCGTCGCACTCCGGTCGAACGCGGGCACCGAACCGCTGGGCCGCTCGGGGTAGGCGATGGACGTGGCGGCGGTCAGCTCGGCCAGCCGCTCGCCGCTCACCCACTCCACGAGGTCGCACCAGTGCGAACCGACGTCGGCGAACGCCCGCGACCGGCCGCCCGCGACGGGGTCCACGCGCCAGTTCGCGGCGCCGGGCGACAGCAGCCAGTCCTGCAGGTAGCTGCCGTGCAACAGGTTCCACTCGCCGAACTCGCCCGCGATGCGGCGCGCCCTGATCTCCCGGACGACGGGGTGGAACCGGTACACGAACGGCACCGTGGCCACGAGCCCGGACTCGCGTGCCTTGTCCGCCATGCGCTCGGCTTCCGCGACGCTCATGCCCAGCGGCTTCTCGCACACGACGTGCTTGCCTGCCTCCAGCGCCGCGATGGCGTAGTCGTGGTGGGTCCCGTTGGGGGAGCAGATGTGCACGACGTCCACATCGGACTCGAGCACCTCCTGGTAGGTGCGGAAAGCGCTTACTCCCCATTCCGCCGCGACCGCCTCCGACCGCTCCGGCCGCGAGCCGAGCACCCCGGCGACGGTGCCGCCGTTCAGGAGCACCGCCCGCCGGTGCACCCCCGCGATCATGCCCGTGCCCACGATGGCCGCTGTGGTCATTCACTCCCCCTCGTGTGGGTCGACGTGGATCTTCGGGCCGGCGCCGATATGGGCCCCGGCCAGTACTTCCGCCACCCGGTCGAGCCCGACCGTCCCGGCGACCAGCGGACGCGGGTCGACCGCGCCCGAAGCGTAGTGTTCGATCGTCCCGGCCAGGCCCGGCGAACCGCTGAGCACGCCGACGGCCGTGACGTCCTTGAGCGCCAGCGCCCGCGTGTCCAGCAGGCTGGGCCGCCCGGCGAGTCCGATGTAGACGACGCGTTTCCCGGGTTCGACCAGTTCCACGGCCTTCGCGGGCAGTTCCGGCGAGTTGGACGTGTCGATCACGGCGTCGAACGGCAGCGAGGGCACGGTTTCCGCCGTCCAGACGTGCTCGAACCCCAGTGAGCGCGGGAAATCCTCGGTGCCGGGCAGTGCGAGCAGGTGCACCTCGGCACCGGCGGCCCGCGCGAACATCGCGGCCAGCAGACCGATCGTGCCGGGACCGAGGATCAGCACGCGGTCGCCGGGCGCGAGCGCCGCCCCGCGCACGGCACGCAGCGCGTTGCCACCTGGTTCGACGAGCGCGCCCTGCACGAAGTCGACCGCGTCCGGCAGGGCGTGCAACGCGGTGACCGGCACGGCGAGCTGTTCGGCCAGCGCACCCGCCCGCCCGCCGCGGATGCCGATCTCGTCGCGGAACTCGCAGACGTGCTGTGCGCCGGTGCGGCAGCGGCGGCACTGGCCGCAGCCGAGCATCGTGTCACCGGTGACCCGCCGGCCGAGCCACTCCGAAGACACGCCATCGCCGACGGCGGTCACCGTCCCGGACCACTCGTGCCCGAGCCGCAGGGGGAAGTGGGCGTGCCCGTCGTGGAGGTACTGCATCTCGCCGGTGAAGAACTCGACGTCGGTGCCGCAGACGCCGACGCGCGCGACGTCGACGACGACCTCGCCCGGCGCGGCGACGGGCGGGTCCACCTCCGCCACGCCCGCTTCGCCGGGCGCGGTGACGACAAAGGCCTTCATCGCGTGGTCGGCTCCCGGCGGGGAAGGCCGGCCGCGGCGTAACAGGCGTCGATGACCCGCATGTTCGCGATCGCGTCGTCGAGCCCGGTCGGGAAGGGCTCGCCGCGCAGCACGGCTCCGGCGAACGCCCGCAGCTGCGCCTCGTACGTGCCGGGCTGCCGTGGCACGCGCACCCTGCGTCCGCGGACCTTGAGGCGGTAGGCGAACTGCGGCATGAACGGGTTGAACACGCGCATCTCGCCGAGGGAGCCGGTCACGCGGGCACCGAGGCTGACACGCGAAAGCAGGGAGACGGCGATCGAGCCCGTCCGGCCGTCCGGGAAGGCGAATTCGGCGCGCATCGACCGGTCGACGCCGGGGAACCGCAGCTTCGCCTGGGCGCTGAGCACCTCGGGTTCCGCCCCGGCGAGCGTGCGCAGGAGGTGGATCGCGTAGCAGCCGGCGTCCATGGTCGCACCGCCCGCGAGGCCGAGGTTCCAGCGGATGTCGCCGCGGGGCAGCAGCGGGAAGGACATCCAGGTGTCGATGCGGCGGATGTCGCCGAGTTCGGGCAGGAGCTCGAGCATGCGCCGGATCAGCGCGTGGTGGCGGTAGTGGAAGGCCTCCACCACGACGAGCCCGCTGGCTCGGGCGGCCGCCGCGACGGCCTCCGCCTCCTCGGCGTTGGCGGTGAACGGCTTCTCGCACAGGACGTGCTTGCCGGCCTCGATCGCGGCGAGTGTCCAGCGGCCGTGCAGGCCGTTGGGCAGGGGCAGGTAGACGGCGTCGATCTCGGGGTCGGCGAGCAGGCTCTCGTAGTCGCGGTGCACGTGGCGGATGCCGTGCTTCCCGGCGAACCGCCGCGCCCGCGCGACGTCCCGGGCGGCTATCGCGGTGACCTCGACGTCGGCCACGTGCCGCGCCGGCCGCACGACGGCCGCGGGCGCGATCGCGGCCGCACCGAGGATGCCGATGCGCAGGACCATGCCCCTCCTCCCGTTCCGGAAGGGAGACTACCGCCCACAACGGCGAACGCGGATCTTCCGATCCCAGCGGACCCGAGTTGGCGGGGTTTGCGGGGCGGCCTCGACACCGTCTTGCCACGGCTCCCGCTCCACGACAGCACCCTCAGAAGCCCACGGCCGGACGCGGAGTATCGCGGCCCGCGCCCCAGGGAACCGCCTCAGAAATCCGCCGCCTTGCCCAGGTAGATCTCGGCGAACGCCGCGGCCGCCGCGCGCGAACCCAGCAGGCGCCGCAGCCGGGCCTGGGCGAGGCGGGCGCGGAACGGGTCCGGCGGCGGGTCGGTCGTGGAGCTGTGGAAGATGTCCGACAGCCACTGCGAAAACTCCTGGTACTGCCACACCCGCGCCAGGCACGTCTCCGTGTACCGCGCCAGCGGGCCGTCGTCCCCGGAGTAGTGCGCCTCGATCGCGTCGGTCAGGTGGAACGCGTCGTGCAGTGCGAGGTTCAGACCTTTCGCCGCGATCGGCGCGACGAGGTGCGCCGACTCCCCCGCCAGGAACAGCCTGCCCCGCGCCATCGGCTCGGTGACGTAGTTGTGCATGTCCAGCACGCGTTTCTCGATCAGCGGCCCCTCCGCGATCGCCCCGCCCGGCACGCCGAGGCGCTCGTGCAGCTCGGCCCACACGCGCTCGTGCGGCCAGTTGTCCTCGTCGTCGCCGGGCGGGCACTGCAGGTAGAACCGCGTGACCGTCGGCGTGCGCGCCATGTGTGCCGCGAAACCGCGCGGGTGGATGCCGAACACCACCCCGTCCGCGCTCGGCGGCGCCTCCGCGAGCAGCGCCAGCCAGCCGATGCCGTAGTCGTGCCGCAGCACCCGGCCGCCCACGTACGTCCTCGTCACCCCCTGCGCCCCGTCACAACCCGCGACGAAGTCGCACTCCAGACGCCGCTCGCCCGCCCCGTCGCGGTACTCGACGGCGGGCCGCTCGGACTCGATCCCGTGCAGGGTCACGTCCTGCACGCCGAACGCCACCTCACCGCCCCCATCGACGTACTGGGCGACGAGATCGGTCACCAGTAGTTGCTGCGGGTACACGAAGTGGTGCTGACCGGTCAGCTCCGCGTAGTCGAACGGGTGGCGCGCGCCCTCGAACCGGAACTCGAACCCGCCGTGCCGGGGCGCGCTGCCCAGCAGCCGGTCGGCGAGCCCGTGCTGCTCCAGCCCGCGCACCGCCCACTCCTCGATGAACCCCGCGCGCGGCCGCTGCTCGATGTAGCCGCGGCTCTGCTCCTCCAGCAGGACGCAGTCGATCCCCTTGCGGGACAGGATGTTCGCCACCGCCAGCCCGGCGGGCCCGGCCCCGACGACGGCGACGCGCGTGCTCGTGGCCACTGCTACCTCCCCCCAGGTCGGTGCGCCGCCCATCTTCCCGGACCGGCAACCGGAAATCAAAGACAATCCGCCCACCTATCGGGACATCCTTTATGCTCGCGGGAAATTCGACGAAGGAGCCGGAGGCCGGGTGGACCGTCACGTGACCCGCCGTCTCGTGCTGGGCGGCCTGCTCGCGGGCGCGCTGACCGGCTGCGGCGCCGATTTCCCGCCCGTCGCGCTCACCCTGACCACGGGCAGCGCGGGCGCCGTCTACCACCAGCTCGGCGTCGCGCTGTCCCGCGCGTGGGCCACGAAACTGGGCATCCCCGCGCCGACCGTGCTCACCAGCGCCGGCTCCGTGGAGAACCTCGACCGCCTGCTCGCGGGCCACGCCGACATCGGCTTCTCGGCGGCGGACGCCGCCTCCGACCGCGTGCGGCAGCCGGGCGGCGACCGGTTGCGGGCGCTGGCGCGGATGCATGACGACTACATCCAGGTCGTCGTCCCCGCCGCCGGCCCGGTCACACGCCTGGCAGACCTCCGCGAGCGACGCGTCTCCGTGGGCCCACCGGATTCCGGCGTGCAGCTGGTCGCCGACCGGCTGCTCGACGCCGCCGGGCTCGACGTGCAGCGCGCCCGCCTGCCGGTGGGCGACGCGGCGGCGGCGCTGGCGCGCGGCGAGATCGACGCGTTCTTCTGGTCCGGCGGCGTGCCGACCGAGCAGGTGGCCGACCTGGCGAAACACACGCCGATCCGGCTGCTCGACCTGTCCGGCGTCTTCCCCGCACTGACCGCGCGCCACCCGGAGTACGGCCTGGTCACGCTGCCCGCGTCCAGCTACGGCCTGCCCGCGCCCGTCACCACCGTGCTGCTGCCGAACTTCCTCCTCGTCACCGACCGGATGCCCGACGAGGTCGCCCACGGCCTCGCGCAGGGCATCTTCGACGCGCAGGCCCATCTGGCCGCGGCGAACCCGTCCGCCCGCTCACTGGACCTCCGCTCCGCGATCGAGACCGTGCCCGTTCCCCTCCACCCCGGCGCGCTCGCCTACTACCGTTCCGCGCACTACGCGGGCTGAGCGGGGAACTCGACGGTCACGCGCAGCCCGCCGCCCGCGGGCAGGTCCAGCCGCACGTGCCCGCCGGACTTCGCGACGACGCGGTGCACGATCGCCAGCCCGAGCCCGGAACCCGTCACGTTCTGGTGCCGCGGACTGCGCCAGAACCGGTCCGTGGCACGCGCGAGTTCCTCCGGCGCCAGCCCCGGCCCGGTGTCCCGCACCGCCAGCACGACCCGTTCCCCCTCGCGACGGGCCGTCAATTCCACAGTGGACCCACTCCCCGCGGTGAACTTGACCGCGTTGTCCAGCAAGGCATCCAGCACGGTTTCGATCGCCCGCGGCACCGCGACCGCCACCAGGCCCGGCTCGATCTCGGCGAGCAACTCGATGTCCCGCGACGCGGCGACGGCGTGCCACGCGTCGACGCGGTCTTCAAGCGCAGCGGTGATGTCCGTCGGCACCGGAGTCGCGGCACTCGCCTCTGTTTTCGCGAGGGTGAGCAGTTCCTCCAGAACATCGTTCAGACGCCGGGCTTCCTCCACACTCGCGGCGTAGTCGTCAGCGGCGTCTTCACTGACAGCACCGTCCAAACTGGTCAGTCGCACATACAGCGCGGTGAGCGGGTTCCGCAGCTGGTGGGAGGCGTCCGCGACGAAAGCACGTTGTGCCGCAAGCACTTCGCTGACCGTCGTCGCCATCTCGTCGAAGGACCGCGCCAACCTCCGCAACTCGGGCGGCCCGCTCTCCTCCGCCACGGGTACGTACGGCGCACCGGCGGTGGCCGTCGCCACCATCTGTTCCGCCGAACGTTCCAGCCGGTCGACGGGCCGCAGGATCCAGCGCACGACCGGCAGGGACAACAACACCGCCAGCGCGAGCGCGGCCAGCCCGCCCGCCGCGACCAGCGCCCACAGGAACAGCACGTGCCCACGCAGCCCGTCCACGGGCGACACCGTGACCACCGCGCCCCGCACCTCGCCGTCGACCAGCACGGGTTCGGCGAGCACAAGTGGTCCGGTCTGCCACGGCCAGAAAGTGCCCGAGGGCAACGGTTCCCGGCCGGACAACGCCGCGTTCACCCCCTCCCGCACCGGCGGTTCGGTCAGCGCCACCGGGTCGGCCGTCTGCGCGCGAGGCCGGCCGTCCTGGTCGACGAGCGCGGCGGTGAAGCCGTAGACCTCGCGGTACCGGTCGAGCGTCGCGGCCAGCTCCCCTTCCGTGCCGTCGAGCAACGCGCGCTGCCCCAACGACGCCAGCCGCGCGGTGAGCGTGAGGCGGTCGAGGGACAGCTGCTGGTAAGCGCTTCCCGACAGGCTCAGCGCGAGCGGCACCCCGAGCCCCAGCAGCACGAGCACCACGAGGACTCCGACGACGGGCAGCAACCGGGAACGCACGGCTCACCCGGCGGGCCGGCCGAGGCGGTACCCCACACCACGCACCGTCTCGATGAGCCCGGGGCGGTCCAGTTTGGTCCGCAGCGTCGCGACGTGCACGTCGAGCGTCCGGTTCGCGCCGGGCCACGGCTCACCCCAGATCTCGGTGATCAGCGACTGCCGCGTGCACACGTCGCCCGCCGCGGCCGCGATCGTGTAGAGCAGCAGGAACTCCTTGCGGGACAAGGCGATCGGCTTGCCCTGCGCGCTCACCTCGAAGCGGGCGGGGTCGATGCGGAGGTCCCCGGCGTGCAGCGGACGCGGCCGCGGCGCCGGCGGGGGCGCGGCACGGCGGCGCAGCACCGCCTGTGCCCGCGCGAGCAGTTCGTCCACGTGGAAGGGTTTGACGAGGTAGTCGTCGGCGCCCGCGCGCAGGCCCGTGATCCGGTCGTCCACCTGACCCCGCGCGGAAACCACGATGATCGCCGCGTCACTGCCGCGGCGGATCGCCTCGCACAGCTCGATCCCGTCCATGTCCGGCAGCCCGAGGTCGAGCAGCACGACGTCCGCCTGCGGGTACTTCGCCTTGGCCTCCAGCCCCGTCGCGGCCCACTCGACGTCGACGCCGCGCCTGTGCAGCGCCGACCGGACGGCGGTGGCCACCCGCCCGTCGTCCTCCACCAGCAGAAAGCGCACCGACCGGCCCTCCTCGTCCGCCGGACTCCACTATGGCGTGCCGCTCAAGCGGCGATCAACTCGACCTCAAGTCCTGCTCAAGGGCGTTGTAACACGGGTGACGGCGCGCACAGCATGGCTGTCCATGGTCACTCAACTTCCCACCGGCGCCCCGGACCGGCTCGCCGCCGAGGACGTCGGATACCACCAGGGCCTCAAGAGCCGCCAGGTGCAGATGATCGCGATCGGCGGCGCCATCGGCACCGGCCTGTTCCTCGGCGCCGGGTCACGCCTGCACAGCTCCGGCCCGGCGCTCGCCGTCGTGTACGCGGTGGCCGGCGTCTTCGCGTTCTTCGTGGTGCGCGCCATGGGAGAGCTGGTCATGCACCGGCCTTCGTCGGGTTCGTTCGTCTCGTACTCGCGGGAGTTCCTCGGCGAGAAGGCGGCGTTCTTCGCGGGCTGGATGTACTTCCTGAACTGGGCGACCGCGGGTGTCGCGGACGTCACCGCCGTCGCGAAGTACACCCAGTTCTTCTGGCCCGACCTGCAGCAGTGGATCCCCGCGCTCATCGCGTTGTGCCTGATCCTCGCGGTGAACCTGGTGTCGGTGAAGCTGTTCGGGGAGCTGGAGTTCTGGTTCGCCGCGATCAAGGTGCTCGCGCTCGTGGTGTTCATGGTGGTGGGCATCGTGGTGCTGGTGAGCAGGCACCCCGTGGACGGCGTCGTGACGGGGCCGAGCCTGGTGTTCGACCACGGCGGGGTCTTCCCGACCGGGCTGCTGCCCGCGCTGCTGATCCTGCAGGGCGTCGTGTTCGCCTACTCCGGGGTGGAGATGGTCGGCGTGACCGCGGGCGAGACCGCCGAGCCGCGCAAGATCATCCCGAAGGCGGTCAACTCGGTGGCGTGGCGGATCGCCGTGTTCTACGTGGGTTCGGTGGTGCTGCTGGTGATGCTGCTGCCGTGGACCGCCTACAAGAGCGGCGAAAGCCCGTTCGTGACGTTCTTCGGCAAGCTGGGCGTGCCGGCGGCGGGCGCGATCATGGACCTGATCGTGCTGACGGCGGCACTGTCCAGTGTGAACTCAGGCCTGTACTCGACGGGCCGGATCCTGCGCTCGCTGGCGGTCGCCGGGTCCGCGCCGAAGTTCACCGCGCGGATGAGCCGCAGCGGGGTCCCGTACGGCGGGGTGCTGCTGACCGCGGTGGTCTACGCGCTCGGCGTGGTGCTGAACCTGGTCGTGCCGGAGTCGGCGTTCGAGGTGGCGCTGGAGTTCTCCGCGCTGGGCATCATCGGCATGTGGTCGATGATCGTGATCTGCCACCTGGCCCTCACGCGCAAGGCGAAGCGCGGCGAGCTGGAACGGCCTTCCTACCGACTGCCCGGCGCGCCCTACACGAACTACGTCACGCTCGGCTTCCTGCTGCTGGTGCTGGCGATGAGCTGGTTCAACGGGGCGACGGGCCGGATCCTCATCTACAGCCTGCCGGTGCTGGCGCTCGTGCTGGTCGGCGGGTGGTTCGGCGTCCGCCGCCGGGTGCGGCAGCTGGCGGGCTGAGGGTTCACGCGATGATCCCGGCCAGCACCAGGTTCGCCAGCCGCGTCACGGCGGGCCTGGCCTGGCGGGCCGGGAGGGTGCGGAACGAGGCGATCGCGAGCAGTCCGGTCCGGACGTCCTCGACCGAGACGTGCTCGCGGATCGCCCCGGCCCGGCGGGCGCGCTCGACCAGCCGGTGCAGGCTCCGGCTCTGCACCTGCCGGTACGGCGCGAACGGCGCACCGGCCGGGTGGCCGCCCAGCAGCGCCTCGGTGAGCCCGCGGTCGCTGAGCTGGTGCTCGGCGAACCGCAGGACCGTCCACCGCAAGGCCCGTCCGGGGTCGGGATCGGCCATCGCGGCCGCCATCTCCGCCACGCACCGGTCCACCTGCCCGGTGAGCACGGCGGTCACGAGGTCGGCGCGCGAGGGGAAGTGCCGGTGCACCGTGGCGGCGGCCAGGCCGGCCCGGCGGGCGATCTCCCGCACCGGCAGGTCCAGGCCTTCCTCGGCGAACGCCTTCCGCGCCACCTCGACGATGTGCTCGCGGTTGTAGGCCGCGTCCGCCCGCGCTTTCCGAGTCACCGTGCCCCTGCCGCTCTCTCACTTCCCCGCTGTGCGTGCTGCCCGCTCCTACGGTACGGGCATGTTCGCTGTTCAGTTCGACCGATTCGGCCCGCCCGGGGTGCTCACCTTCGGTCCCTTCCCCGAACCCCACGCCGGTCCCGGCCAGGTGCGGATCCGCGTCGAGGCCACCGGGGTTTCCCCTGTGGACACGGCTTTGCGTGCCGGGCGCTCCCAGTCGCGGCCACCGTTGCCCCACGTTCCCGGCGTGGACGCCGCGGGCACCGTCGATGAAGTCGGCCCGGGTGTGACCGGGGTGTCCGTGGGCGACGAGGTTTTCGGCGCCGTGGATCTCTCCCGTCTCGGGGGCGCGAACGCGGAGTTCGCGGTGCTGCGGTTCTGGGCTGGGAAGCCGCGGGCGCTGTCCTGGCCGGAGGCGGGCGGCGCGGCCACGAGCGTCGAGACCGCGACGCGGGCGCTCGACGTGCTCGACGTGCGGCCGGGGATGGTCGTGCTCGTCGACAGCGCGGCAGGCGGGGTCGGCAGCACGGCGGTGCAACTCGCGCGCGCCCGCGGTGCCCGGGTGATCGGCGCCGCCCGCCCTGACCACGCCGATTTCGTCACGTCGCTCGGCGCCGAGTTCGTGCCCTACGGTCCGGGTCTGCCCGAACGCGTTGCTATGGCTGACCGCGCATTGCACATCGGAGGTTCACTGGCGGAACTGGTCGCGCTGACGGGCGACCCCGCCGCCGTCGTCACGGTCACGGACCTGGGCGGCGCGGATCGCGGCGTCCACGTCACCCTCGGCGCGCTCGCGGGCCAGCCTTCGGGAGAGCACGGTCTCACGGCGGCGGCCGCGTTGGCGGAGGAAGGCCGGTTCCGGCTCCCGGTGGCCGAGGCGGTCCCGATGCCGGAGGCCGCGAAGGCGCACTCCCTCGTGGAACAGGGCGGGCTGCGGGGGAAGGTCGTGCTGGTGCGCTAGTCGACCGTGGCGACCAGCACGTCCTCGCCCGCGGACGGGCGCAGGCCGTCGGTCCGGTCCGCGAAGTAGCGGTCAGCGAGGGAGCTGCCCGGTACGTGCCGTACCGTCCGGAACCCCGCTTCTCCGGCCAGCGCAAGGATTTCCTCGGGACGGTAGAAGCTCAGGAACGGTGTGCCCGCCGCTCGTGCCCCGCGCGCGGACCTCTCCAGTCCGGTGCGGGCGGCCTCGTCGAGCAGGTCGGGGGGCAGCAGGAACGTCATGACCAATGTGGTGCCCGGCGCGAAGGTGGCGATGCGGCGGAGGGTGGCCGCGGTGGCGTCTCTGGTGAGGTACATGCTGACGCCGTTGGAGGCGATGACCGCCGGGCGGCCGGGGTCGAAGCCGGCCGCGATCAGCCTGTCCTCCCACGGGTCGGCCTCGAAGTCGACCGGCACGAGCGTGGGCACGCGGTAGCCGAGTTCGGCTAGCCGCCCGCGTTTCCACTCCTGCGGACCGGGCTGGTCGACCTCGAAGATCCGCACGAGGTCGGGCCGGCGCTGGGCGAAGGTGTCGAGGCCCGCGCCGAGGACGACGTACTGGTCCACGCCGCGATCGGCCTGCTCGGCCACGAGGTCCTCGACGAACCGCGCCCGCGCGACGATGGCTGCGCGGAAACCGCTGGTGGTGACGGGATCCATGTCGGGCCGTTCGCGCCAGCCGTCGCCGGGCGCGAGCAACCGCAGCCCGACGACGTCCTCGAGGACGTGCGGCGGTTCGTCGAGGAGCACGTGCAGCGCCCGCCACAGGGCGACGCGGGCGGCGGTGTTCTCGGCGGTCACGTCAGGCCTGCAGGGTCCAGAGCCGCCCGTCAGGATCGCGGACGACGGCTTCGCGGGTGCCGTAGTGGGTGCCGGCGAAGGGTTCCACGACCTCGACGCCGGGCCCGGGCTGGAATTCCGCCTCGTCGGCCACCTTCAGCACCAGGCGCGTGCGGGTCTCCTGGGTTTCCGGCACCTCGGCGATGAAGACGGCGGGCCCGGTGCCGTTCCGGAGCTGCCCCGAGTTGTGGTCGGTGGCGAACTCGAGCTCGTAACCCAGTGACTGGAAGAACTTCGCGGCCTTGCCCCAGTTGTGGGTCTCGAGGAACACCGCGTGGATCCCCTCAGTGGACATGTC
This sequence comes from Amycolatopsis sacchari, assembly GCF_900114035.1. Lineage (GTDB taxonomy): Bacteria > Actinomycetota > Actinomycetes > Mycobacteriales > Pseudonocardiaceae > Amycolatopsis_E > Amycolatopsis_E sacchari. The sequence continues at coordinate 147,955 of NZ_FORP01000015.1, forward strand.
AACTCCCGTCGTCGGCCGATCGCTGCCCGGATGCACCGTCGAGGTAGGCGCGCAACGCGTCCGCCACCAGCGCGGAGAGGGAAAGCCCCTCCTCGATCGCGTGGTGCTTGACCTGCTTGATCAGGCTGAGCGGCAGGTAGACGTTGAACTGCTTCACTTCCTCGGCGGCCACACTAGGAGGTTAGCATGCTAGCAAGGTAGTGTCGAGAAACCCCGGCTCGCCCTGGTGGGCGGCCGGGGTTCGGGATGTTCGATTAGGTCCTTCCACGGGTTCCGGCGCCGGCGTCGAGTGGGTCTAGCCATCGCCCCGCGCCACGGCTCAGGTTCGGGTTGTCAGCCCCGCATCACAAGCGCTCCGGGCCGGTTTTTCGCTGCCCGAGGGGTTTCGGACCGAATCCCGTCAGCCCCGCGTCACGAAGCCGCGGACCAGATCCCATCAGCCCCGCGCGACGGAGGAGTCGTTCACCCGATGCCCGTCGCGCCCTGCGGCCCGGAAGAACGGCACCTTGTCCCCCACCTTCTCGCCGACCTTCGCCCGCGCGACACCCGCCGCGCCCTGCACCATCGGGTGGTCGGCGACCTTACGGTACGTGCGCACGATCTGGTCGTAACGGGCGCGGCCCGCCTTCGCGCCGAGCACGTACCCGACGGCCGCCCCGAGCAGGAAAACCTTCACGTCTCCGCCTCCTCACCGTTGTCCGGGTCGTTCCCGCCATTGTCCCCCAGCCCGCCACCCCATGCCGGGGGTGCTTGCAGAGCGCGATCGGGGGTGCGCTAAAGTTTGTCCCCGTTGGCCCGGAGCGATCCGGACCGGCGGTGAGCGTTCCCCTGTAGCTCAATTGGCAGAGCATTCGGCTGTTAACCGAAGGGTTGTTGGTTCGAGTCCAACCGGGGGAGCAAAAGCCCAGGTCAAGCACCTGGGCTTCTTTCGTTTCCGGAACTCCGCAGGCCGGAACCGCCAGAAACCCGCCACTTTCGTCATCGCGCGGGCTCCTCGTCGAACATCCGCTCCAAGGCCTCAGCCGAGGCGTCGTTGGCTACCCTGCGCTTGCGGTAGTGCTTGTCAGCCACCTTCTGGGTGTGGCCGAGCTGGTCGGCGATCGCGCTCAGCGGCAGGTCCGCTTCGTCCAGGACCAAGCCAACTGTCTTACCGAAGACGTGTGACGTAACCCACCGGTAGCCGACCTCCGCGAAAGCTTCCTGGATGCGGTGGATGACATCGCTCGGGTCCAGCCACTCCCCGTTCCACGCCTGGAACAACGGCTCGAAGCCGCGACGCGCCACGAGTAGGCCGGCATCCCGGAGCGGACCGGCTTCATCCCCCACAACACCCGACAGCTACTTTCCTGCCATGGCGCCATTCGACCCGCAGGCGGACCTGAACCAGGAAGTCGACTTCCGGCTGCTGATCAACACTCCGATCACGCTGTTCTGGCGCCGGGAGGTCCTCGACGAGGCGATCGCTTGGCTCCAAGCCCACGGCTACCAGGTCACCCGCCTCGACGCCGCCCGCTGGACGACCGAAGCAGATTTCCACCGAGCCATCGCGCAGACACCCGCGTTCCCGGACTACTACGGGCACAACCTGGCTGCTCTGCACGACGCCATGCAGGACGTGGTCGCCCAGGACTACGGCTGGGCTCCGGAAACCACCGGCCTCGCGCTCGTGTTCGCCGGTTATGACAAATTCACAGACCATTGCGGCCAGACAGCCCAGGCCGTGCTCGATATCATCGCCACGCATTCGCGCGTCGCGGCATTGTTCGGCCGACGTCTGATGGGGCTCGTGCAGAGCGACGATCCGGCTATCCGATTCGAGCCGGTCGGCGCCTCGCCGGTGAGCTGGAACGACGCCGAGTGGCCCGACTCCCGACGCCGCATCCCGTAACGCACCGCCGGCTCTCGATCTTCGCCGCCTCAGCCGGCGCCTTTCGCGAACGCCCCCGCTAAACCCGCGCCACGGCGAACACCCGGCGGAACGGGAACCACACCGAGCCGTCCTCCCGCACCGGGTACGCCGACGCCAAGCGGGGCGCCAAATCCGCGCGGAACTGCTGCCAGTCGGCTTCCGACAACGCCGCCTTCACGGGGCGCAGGGCCGTTCCGGTGATCCACTCCAGCACCGCGTTCTCCCCCGCCAGGCGCTGGACGTACGTCGTCTCCCAGACGTCCACCTGGCAACCCGCATCGGCGAACAGGGTGGCGTACTCGACGGGCGTGGCGACCGCTTCGAGGCCACGCAACGACACGCCCCGCTCCGCCGCCAGCTCGCGTGCCAGCACGTGTGACGGGGAGTCGAAGTTGCCCGGCACCTGCATCGCCAGCCAGGCACCCGACGGCAGCTCCTCCACCCACCGTCGCAGCAACCCCTGATGCCCCGGCACCCACTGCAGCACCGCGTTCGTCACCACGACATCCGTGTCCGGCGCCGGTTTCCAGTCGTGCACGTCCAGCACCTCGGCCGCGACACCCGCCGAGCGGGCCGCCGCCACCATTTCCGGCGAGCTGTCCACGGCTTCGACCACCGCCGAAGGCCAGCGGGACGACAGCGCGAGCGTCAGGTTTCCCGGGCCGCATCCGAGGTCGACCACCCGGCGCGGCGACTCGGCGCCAACCCGGGACAGCAGGTCGAAGAACGGGCGTCCGCGCAGGTCAGCGTAGTCGAGGTACTTCGCGGGATCCCACACAGTACGAGCGTACTGCTAAGCCTCCGGCCGCGCCAGCCTCTCCGCGGCCTCCCGGGCGATCGCGGCGACGACCTCCGCGTCCACCCCCGGATCCGGCCTCGCCTGCAGCACACTCCCGTCGCGCCCCGGCACCTTCCGCTGCACGAACCACACCCCGCCGCCGGACAGCTCCTGCCGGTGCCGCCCGCGGATGGAGCCGTCGACCCGCTGCCGCACCATCGCGGGCACGCGACCGGGCCGCGGCAACGGAAAACGCACCGGAGGACGGTCGGCCAGGAGCACCGCCGCGCCGGCCGTGCCGACCTCCGACGCCTCGACGAGCGTCAGCACGCCCTCGGCCCAGCCCGCCTTGCTGATCAGGTGCCAGCCGACACGCCGCCCTTCCGGCAGCCACAGGCCCAGCTCGGTCACGACGAGGTGCCCGCCCGAAGCGACCGCCGCGGACGCCAGCGCGTTCTCCGCGGGTTCGAGCTCGCCCGCGAACCCGTCCGGCAACCGGTCGCCGAACAGCCGGCGCAGCCAGGCCGTCACCTCAGTCCATCCCGCCGATCGCCTGCTGGCGCAACGCTTTCCGGTACTCCTCCAGCGCCACGAGGTCCCCGAACAACGCCCGGTACTCCTCCTCGGCGTCCACAGGGGACAGTCGCTGCAGGCGCGACTTGATCTCCGCGATCTGCCTGCCGACCAGGTTCTCCTGCACGGCCGCGATCATGCTGCCGATGTAGCGCACATCGGCCTCGCTCTTGGCGTGCAACGGTTCCACGGCCAGCTCCGACAACAGCGTGCGCACCGTGCCGGGCGGCAGGTTCGCGCTCGCCGCGTCGAGCAGCGCCGGGCCGGCGAGCCCGCAGCTCGCGCCGCCCGCCTTCAGCACCGCCCGGTGCACCGCGACGTACGCCGGGTGCGTGAACGCCTCCTCGGGCAGCGCGTCGTACTCCGGCCCGGCCAGCGCGGGCTCCTGCAACGCCGCCTTCAGCACCTCGCGCTGGGCCATCAACCGCGGGTCCTTCGGCGACGGACGCTGGACGTCCTCCGGCGCGGGCGCTGACGCCTGCGCACGCCGCTCGGCCTTGACGGGAGCACCGGCCGCACCACGTACGCGCCGCACGACCATGTCCGCGTCCTGCCAGCCGACCCACCACGCGAGCTTGGTGGCGTACCCGTCCCGCTTCGCGCGGTCCTTGATCTGCGCGACCAGCGGCACGGTGCGCTGCAACGCGGCGACCTGCCCGTCGACCGAATCGAGGTCGTACTCGGCGAGCATGCTGCGGATCGCGAACTCGAACAGCGGGATCCGCCGCGCCACCAGGTCGCGCACCGCCGCGTCGCCCTTCGCCAGGCGCAGCTCACACGGGTCCATGCCGTCCGGCGCGACCGCGATGTACGTCTGGCCCGCGAACGTCTGGTCCCCCTCGAACGCCTTCAGCGCGGCCTTCTGCCCCGCCTCGTCGCCGTCGAAGGTGAAGATCACCTCGCCGCGGAACGCGTCGTCGTCCATCAGCAGGCGCCGCAGCACCTTCATGTGGTCCTCGCCGAACGCCGTGCCCGACGACGCCACCGCCGTCGGCACGCCCGCCGCGTGCATCGCCATCACGTCGGTGTAGCCCTCGACGACGACCACCTGGTGCCGTTTGGCGATCTCGCGCTTGGCCAGGTCGAGCCCGAACAGCACCTGCGACTTCTTGTAGATCGGGCTCTCGCTGGTGTTGAGGTACTTCGCCTGTATCGGGTCGTCGTCGAACAGCCGCCGCGCGCCGAAGCCCACGACGTCGCCGGAGAGGTCCTTGATCGGCCACACCAGCCGCCGGTGGAAGCGGTCGATCGGGCCCTGCCTGCCCTCGCGCACGAGCTGCGCCTTGAGCAGCTCCGACAGCTCGAAACCGCGGTTGAGCAGGAACTTCGTCAGCTTGTCCCAGCCGGACGGCGCGAACCCGCAGCCGAACCGCTGCGCCGCGGCCTCGTCGAAGCCGCGCTCCCGCAGGTACTGGCGCGCGAGCTCGGCCTCGGGCGTGCGCAGCTGCTCGGCGTAGAACTCCGCCGCCGCCTTGTGCGCCTCCACCATCCGGGTGCGCGTGCCGCGGTCGCGCTGGACGCTCGCGCCGCCACCCTCGTAGGTGAGCCGGAAGCCGACGCGGTCGGCCAGCCGCTCGACCGCCTCGACGAACGGGAGGTGGTCGATCTTCATCAGGAACTTGATGACGTCGCCGCCCTCACCGCAGCCGAAGCAGTGGAACGTGCCGTGCGTCGGGCGGACGTTGAACGACGGGGTCTTCTCGTCGTGGAACGGGCACAGCCCCTTGAGCGCGCCGCCGCCGGCGTTGCGCAGGGCCACGTAGTCACCCACGACCTCGTCGATCCGGTTGCGGTCGCGCACCTCCGCGATGTCGGATTCCCGGATTCGCCCTGCCACGGGTCGAGGATACTGTCTCTGTCATGGGGCTGGCCGAGGAGTTCACCGCGCACCGCGCCCACCTGGTCGCCGTCGCCTACCGGCTCACCGGATCGGTGGCGGACGCCGAGGACGCCGTGCAGGAGACCTGGCTGCGGCTCGCGGGCCTCGACGAGGAGAAGCGGGCCGCGATCCGGGACCTCAAGGGCTGGCTGACCACGGTCGTCGGCCGCCTCTGCCTCGACCGGCTGCGTTCGGCCGCGGTGCGGCGCGAGCGGTACGTGGGCCAGTGGCTGCCCGAGCCGATCGTCACCCCGTTGAGTGGCCGTGACCCCGAGGACCCGCTGGACGTCGCCGTCCGCGACGAGGGCGTGCGCATGGCGGCGATGGTCGTGCTGGACAAGCTGACACCGGAGCAGCGCGTCGCGTTCGTGCTGCACGACGCGTTCTCCGTGCCCTTCGACGAGATCGCCGGCATCCTCGGGGTCAGCCAGGACGCCGCGCGCCAGCACGCCTCGCGGGGGCGGCGTGCGCTGAAGGACGCCGAACCGCCCCCGCGGGCGAGCCTGGCCGAGCAGCAGCAGGTGCTCGACCGGTTCCTCAACGCCCTGTTCACGGGGAACGTGCGGGAGGTCGCCGAGATCCTGCACCCCGACGTGACCTTCATCGGCGACTCGGACGGCAAGGCCCGCACGGCCAAGCAGGTCATCGTCGGCGCGGACAAGCTCGTCCGCTTCTTCCGCGGCCTGGTCGAGATGTACTCGCTGGAGGCGTTCCGCGGCGGCCGTCCGGTGCTGGTCAACGGGGACCTCGGCGTCTACCTGCCGCCCGCCGAGGTCCCCGGGAAGCGACCGCTCGACGCGCACCTGCAGACGATGGTGATCCGCGACGGCCGGATCGTCACGATCTACGACGTGGCGAACCCGGACAAGCTCACGCGAGTCCCGGCAGCGGAACCCGGCACGCCTCCCCTGACGTGAAGCCCTGGTCGGTGATCTCCAGCGCGCTGTTCATCCGGCCACGCAGGTTCTCCACGGCCGCGAGGTAGGTCAGCTCCAGCACGCCCTTGCGGCCGAACTCGCGCTCCAGCTCGGCGACCTGCTCGTCGGTGACCGCGACGGGGGTGGCCGTCACGGCGTCGGCGTAGGCGATGGCGAGCCGCTCCTGCCTGCTGTACAGCGGGGAGGTCGCGTAGTCGTCGATGTGCTTGAGGCGCTCGATGTCCAGGCCCTCGTGCTTCTGCAGCATCGTGCCGAAGTCGACGCACCACGAGCAGCCGAGGCGCACCGCGACGCGGTAGCCCACGATCTCGCGGACGTTGGCGGGCAGTGTCCTGGCGGCCTTCTCCACGGCCAGCTCGTGCAGCGCACCCGCGGCCAGCAGTCCGGTGTGGTGCGCGATGACCGCGAAGGGTTCCGGCACCGCGCCGTAGCGGCGGCGGGCGATGCGGTAGATGAGCCGGGCGAACAGGTTGGCGTCCTTTGTAGACACCACGGGCATGCGTGACATGGTTCTCCTCCTTCTGCACTGGGGACGAGATAGCGTCGGAACCCGTGACAGGGACCTTTCCGGGACGCGACGGCACCGAACTCGCCTACCGCGAGCTGGGCGAGGGTCGTCCGGTGGTGCTCTTCCACGGCTACCTCTCCACCGCTCGGGTCAACTGGCTCGCCTACGGCCACGCGGCCCGGCTCGCCGAACGCGGGCGGCGCGTGATCCTGCCGGACCTGCGGGCGCACGGCGACAGCGCGAAGCCGCACGACCCGGCCGCGTACCCGCCGGACGTGCTCGCCGACGACGGGTTCGCGCTGCTGGAGCACCTGGGGCTGACCGACTACGACCTCGGCGGCTACTCCCTCGGCGCCCGCACGGTGCTGCGGATGCTGGTGCGCGGGGCGAAACCGGGGCGTGCGGTGGTGGCAGGCACCGGGTTGGAGGGTGTCGTCGAGCCCAGCGGCAGTGTCGAGCACTTCCGCCGCGTCCTGGACGGGCTGGGCACGTTCGACCGCGGCTCCGCCGAGTGGAAGGCCGAACGGTTCCTGCGCTCGACCGGCGGTGATCCGGTGGCGCTGCGGCACCTGCTCGACACCTTCGTCGGCACCCCGCCCGAGGAGCTGAGCCGGGTCGAGACGCCTGTGCTCGTGCTGGTCGGCGACCGGGACGACGGCCAGCGCGGCGCGGACCGGCTCGCGGCCCTGCTACCGCACGGCGAGTTCCGCGAGGTCCCGGGCGACCACATGAGCGCCGTCGCCGACCCCGCACTGGGAACGGCGATCGCCGATTACCTCACGACTTCGTGAGCGCCCGCACATCCCACAACCACACGCCGTCCACATAGCGCGCGCATGCAGCGCAGTAGCAGCTGCTCGACCCACCACCCCACCGAACGGCCATCGCCAACTACCTCACGACTCCGTGAGCGCCCGCACATCCCACAACCACACGCCGTCCACATAGCGCGCGCATGCAGCGCAGTAGCAGCTGCTCGACCCACCACCCCACCGAACGGCGATCGCCGATTACCTCACTTCGTGAGCGCCCGCACATCCCACAGCCACACGCCGTCCACGTAACGCGCGGGCGTGTTCAGCAGCTGCTCGACCGTGGTCTGCAGCGCCTGCTGGTTCGTGCCCGGCGCCAGGACCACCACGTCCACGTGCCAGTAGCGCAGGTCGGTCAGCGCCTCGGTGCGGTCGGTGTCCGTGATCTCCGGGACGTCACCCGTCTCCTGCACCTTGTACAACGTCGTCGCGGTGGGGCGGTCCGGGGCGCCGTAGCGGCCCCGCTTGTCGTCCGGCCCGTTCGGGCCCACGAAGTACCCACCCGCCAGCGGGAACCCGCTGTCCGCGCGGACCTGCCAGTGCAGCGCCCGCGCGTCCCCCGTGCCGGGCGGCGGCACGGTCAGCACCGAGCCGCCCGTCACGTACTGCCGCCATGTGCCGTCGGAGAAGAACGCCGGCGTCGGCGGCCGCGTGCTTGCCTGCAGCGGGGTCGGCGTGATCGGCAGCAGCACCGCCACGAGCACGCCGAGCCACAGCCAGCGCAGCGGCAGCTCCCGGTCCCGGAACGACGGCGCCGCGCGGAAGATCTTCTCGGTCGCGATCGCCAGCAGCGCGCCGACCGCGGGGATGCACCCCATCGCCAGCCGCGACTCCAGCAGCGAGTCGAACAGCGGCAGGTTCGCCAGCAGCTTCCACGGCCCCGGGATGCCGGTGTTGTCGTGGTCGACGACGATCTCCTGCCCCAGCGACAGCCACGCCATGACGAACATCGAGATCGCGATCGAGCGGGCGAGGACGTTGCGCCACAGCCACACCGTCAGCACCACCATGAACACGATGAGCGGCCAGCCGAAGAACGCGTTCTCCTCGGTGCGGTTCATCGACACGTCCGCCGCGGCCTCCGCCTGCCCCGCGATCGACTCGGTCGCGAAGCGGGTGAACGCCGCGGTGTCGTTGCCGACCGGGCCGTGTTCGAGCGTGCGGTAGCTCTGCGGGCCGAGGAACTGCCACCACAGCGGGAAGATCACCAGCGCCACCGACAGCACCGCGGCGACCGCGAGCCCGATGACCGTGGGCCGGACCATCGCGGCCGCCTCGCGCCGCCGCGACACGGCGTAGGCGATCGCGAAGACCACGAACGCCATCATCGTGATGAGCAGCGGCTCCTCGCCGAGGAAGATCTGGTACGCCAGCAGCAGGCCCAGGACGATCCCGTCCCGCACCGGCCGCGCGCCCTGCGCGAGGCGGATCAGCCGCAGCACGATGAACGGCAGCAGGAACAACACGACGAAGTTCGGGTGCGCGTTGCCGTGCGAGATCATCGGCGGCGCGAACCCGCAGAACACCCCGCCGATCGCCGCCGCGACCCGCGAGCTCACCAGGTGCCGCGAGAACACCCAGTACCAGGCGAACGACGTGCCGGCGAGGCCGCCGGTGAGCGCGATCGCCCACGTGACGGTCGGCCCGAACAGCAGCGTGATCGGCGACAGCGGGATGCTCAGCCCGAGCATCGCCGTGTTGGCCATCATGTTCACGCCGTCGGGGTAGTTCTGCAGCACCGACTCCAGCGGGTTCCGCAGATCCCACACCGAGTGGGCGGTGGTCGCGAAGAACCACTCCCACATGTTCTGGTCCTGCGCGCTGTTGTACAGGTAGCCACTGCCCAGGTTGACCCACAACCCGGCGTAGATGATGAACGCGGCGGCCAGGTAGCACAGCCCCGTGATGGTGTCGGCGCGGTTCCACCGCCGCCGTCCGGGCTCATCCACCTGCACCGCCCCGGGCGCCTCCAGCAACGCGGTCACTTTCTACCTCAGGGTTCGACAACGCGGGCGAAAAAGTAGACCACACCCGTCGCGGCGTGCCGCACGAGGAGCAGGAAAGGCCGGTCCACGACGACCTCGACCGGGTCGGCGGGCATGACCATGGACAGCGTGCGGACCATCACGGCGGTGGCCGCCGCGCCCTCCAGCCCCTGCTCGTCGAGCCGCAGCACGGCTTCGTGCAGCACGTCGTCGACGTAGAGGTCCGGGTGCGGCGACAGTGGCGTGAAGTCGGCGCCGGTGCTGAACATCGTGCGCACGCCGAGGTCCGCGAGGGCGGGCTTGAGCGCGGCGCGCGCCCGCAGGGAGAGCTTCGGCAGCGTGAGCCGGACCTGCCTGCGGCGAGGCGCGGCGAGCAGCCCCGCCAGCAGCTGAGCATCCACAGTGGACTCGGCGGCGGCGAGTTCCCCTTCCGGCAGCAGGATCGTGGCGCCGACCCCGCCTGCGCCCGGGAGGTCGACCACCTGCCAGCCGTCTCGCGCGGCGTAACCGAGCGACTCCGAAAGGTGCATCATCTGCACCCGGCGGACACCGGACGGGCTGTGGAAATCACCGTCCTCGGTGCCGCCGCGCTGGAACGGGTGCACCCACGCGACCTTGAGGTACAGCGCGTTGACCAGGCTGGCCACTGTGTCCCCCTTGACGGCACCGGGCGCGAGCAGCTCCGGGATCAGCTGGTGCGTCGTCTGGGCCACGTCGCCGTTGATCGCCCTGCGCACGGCCTCGGGGTCGACCACGAACGGCGCCGTGCGCACCCGACCGTTGGGCCAGGACGCGAGCTCGCCCACGAAGTCCTCGTTGAGCGGGAAGTCCTCCCCCGCCCACAGGGTGTTGGCTACTTCGAGCACGGGGGCCTCGCGCCGCCCGGGGTCGTCGAGGGTCGCGGCGCCACGCAGCAGCTCGGCCTGCTTGGCGATGTCCGCGTCGGACTCCGCGAGCAGCCGCACCAGCTCCTCGGACGCCGGCCCCCGCGTCGCCTGGCTCGCCAGGCCGAGCGCGCTGGCCACGGAGTAGGGCGAGAAGCAGGAATCGCCCTGCCCGGCCGCCGCCCGGTGCAGCGCGAGGCAGAAGCGCAGGTGGTCCAGTTCCGGGTTCGCCATCGCTCCGACGCTACCGGATTCTCAGTGCCGTCCGGTGTGCCAGGCGTGCCACGCGTGCGCCTGCGCGTCCGTGAGCGAGGCCACCTGGTCGACCACCACGCGCAGGCGCGCCGCGTCGTCCGGTGCCGCGTGCCACGCGGGGTGGAACACGCTGTCCAGCGACTCGGGCGCGCGGCGGAGGAGCAGCTCCACCAGCTCGGCGAGCATCTGGCGCTGCCCGTCCTGCATCGCCAGCCGCCGCGGGTCGCTCATCACGTACCGCAGCCCGAGCGCCTTGAGCAGCGCCACCTCGGCACGGACCTGCTCGGGCACCTCCAGATCCGCGGCGTAACGCGTCAGCGGCCCGTCGCCGTACCGGGCGCGGGTAGTGGTGACGGCCGCTGTCGCGAAGCGACCCACCAGCTCACTCGTGACGCGCTTCAGCGCGACGTGTGCGGCGAAGGACGAACCGGCGCCCTTCGCCAGCTCCGCGACCACCGGCAACGTCAACAGCTCGCGTGCCGCGCTCTCCAGCGCGGACACCGACAACGTCGAGAAGTGCTTCGCCGCCAGCTCCGCGACCGCCGACCGCTCCTCCGCGTCGGCGAGCACGGGTAACGAGATGCGGCCGGCGAGCACACCGTCCTCCACGTCGTGGACCGAGTACGCCACGTCATCGGCCCAGTCCATGATCTGCGCTTCCAGGCACTGCCTGCCCTCGGGCGCCCCCTCCCGCAGCCACGTGAAGACCTCGAGATCGTCCGCGTACACCCCGAACTTGGCCTGCCCCGCACGGCGCGGCCACGGGTACTTCGTCGCCGCGTCGAGGCACGCTCGCGTGAGGTTCAGCCCCGCGGGCTCCAGCTTCGGTTCCAGCCGCGTCAGGATCCGCAGCGTCTGCGCGTTGCCCTCGAACCCGCCACAGGGCTCGGCCACGGCGTCGAGCGCCTGCTCCCCGTTGTGCCCGAACGGCGGGTGCCCGATGTCGTGCGCCAGCCCCGCGGTGTCCACGAGGTCGGGGTCGGCGCCCAGCTCCTCGGCGATGCCGCGGCCGATCTGCGCGACCTCCAGCGAGTGCGTCAGCCGGGTGCGCGGCACCCCGCTGATCTCGGTGCCCTCCCCCGGCCCGACCACCTGCGTTTTGCCCGCCAGCCGCCGCAGCGCCGCCGAGTGCAGCACGCGGGCGCGGTCGCGGGCGAACTCGCTGCGCCCGTCCGGCCGCGCGCCCGGCAGCGCCGCGCTCTTGGGCGGTTCCGGGACGCGGCGTTCGCGGTCGTGTTCGGTGTACACGGCCCCCACCATAGGAGCAGGTACCGACAGGCCAGCCCCTCGCCCGACCACCACCCCCGATCGAGGCGCTCCGCGCCGCGGTGTTCAACCGAGTCCCGTCCCGCCGATGTCGTCGGCCGGGGTCTTGGTGATCAGGTAGAACAGCAGCGCGCCGGTCTCCCGGAAGATGTACATCGCCTGCGTCTGGCGCGTCTGCACGATCGGCCCGGTGTGGGTGGGCGAGGTCCACGACTCGATGCCGACGTCCTCGGCCATCGTCCGCGCCCGCAGCGAATGCCACGGGTCGCTCACCAGCACCGCCGTGCGCCAGCCGTGCCGCGCGACCTCCGTCGCGACCGCCCGCAGGCTGCCGAGCGTGTCGCGCCCCTCCCCCACGGGCAGCGTCGCCGACTCCGGCACCCCCTGCTCGACCAGCCACCGCGCCCCGGCGGAGGCCTCGGTGTACTCGTCACCGGCGCGGTTGCCGCCCGCGGTGATGATCGTGCTCGCGACCCCGGCCTCGTACAGCTGCTTCGCGTGCCGCAGCCGGGCCTGGAAGATCGGCGACGGCTTGCCGTTGTACTGCGCCGCCCCGAGCACGATGATCACGTCGGCGTGGGACCGGTCGTCGACGCGCGCGACCTGCCACACGCGGATCGCGGTCCCGCCGATCGCGAGCACCACGACCAGCGCGGTCCCGAAGAGGGCGCGCCGCACCCAGTTCGCCGCCGTGGTCATGCCCGCATTCTCACAGCCACCCGTTCTCCTCCGCGAGGCGGACCGCCTCCGCGCGCGTGCGGGCACCCGTCTTGCCGATCGCCGCCGACAGGTGGTTGCGCACCGTGCCTTCCGACAGGTGCAGTCGCTTCGCCACGTCCGCCACCGTGCCCCCGTCACGGGCGGCGAGCAGCACGTCGTGCTCCCGCGCGGTCAACGGGCTCGGGCCGGTCGCCAGTGACTCCGCCGCGAGCGCCGGATCCACCACCCGCAACCCCGCGGAAACCCGGCGCACCGCCTCGACGAGCTGCTCGGGCGGCGAGTCCTTCACGACGAAACCCGCCGCGCCCGCCGCCATCGCCCGCGCGAGGTAACCCGGCCTGCCGAACGTCGTGCACACGATGATCCGGCACGCCGGCACCGCCGCGTGCAGCTCGGCCGCGGCCGTCAGCCCGTCCTTGCCGGGCATCTGCACGTCCAGCAACGCCACGTCCGGCGCCGTCTCCTTCGCCGCCGGCACCACTTCCTCGCCCGAGCCGACCTGCGCCACCACCTCGATGTCGCTTTCCAGGCCCAGCACGGTCGCCAGCGCGCCCCGCACCATCGCCTGGTCGTCGGCGAGCAGCACCCGGATCACGACCCCACCTCCGCCCGCAGCACGAACCCACCGTCCACACCGGACTCCGTGTGCAGCGTCCCGCCCAGCTCGGCGAGCCGCTCGCTCAGCCCCCGCAAACCGTTGCCCCGCACGCCTTCCGGTGCCCCCACCCCGTCGTCGGCGATGTCCAGCCAGTTCCGCCCGAACCGCACCTTCACGTGCTTCGCCCCCGAATGCCGCACCACGTTCGTCACCGCCTCCCGCAGCACGTACCCGAAGGCCTGCTGCAGGTCCGGCCGCACGTTGTCCACCGCGTGCGGCAGGTCCGCCTCGATCTCCGCCGCCCGCAACGCCGCGCGCGCCCCCACCAGCTCCGCCGACAGCGACACCTCGCGGTACTCCGACACCGTCGCCCGCACGTCGGCCAGCGCGCTGCGGGACAGCCCCTCCACCTCGCCGATCTCCGCGGCCGCGCGCTCGGGCTGCCCGCTTTCCAGCATCCGCCGCGCGAGCCCGGCCTTGACCGTGATCGTGGTGAGGCTGTGGCCGAGGATGTCGTGCAGGTCGCGGGCCAGCCGCTCCCGCTCGGCGGTGACCGCCAGCGTGGCGATCTCGGCCTGCGCCGCACGCAGCCGCCGGACCGTGCGCAGCAGGCGGCCGACGAAGAACATCGACGCGGTGATGCCCAGCAGGGCCCACACGTCGCTGAACGAGCCGTGTTCCCCCACCCGCTGCCACACCATGATCGCCAGCGCCGCGAGCGTGCCGCCGTTGAGCACCAGCACCCAGCCGGGCGCGAGGCCGAACGCGATCACGGCCATCGCGTAGAGCAGCAGGTACACCTGGCTGTCCGGGAGCAGCACCACGATGACCCAGCCCAGCGCCAGCATGGCGACGCAGAAGGCCACCTTCCGCCGCTGCGGGACCGGGGCGAACACCACCAGCTGGAACGCCAGGTACCCGGCGCAGTAGAGCGCGACGGCGACCAGCCCGGCCACCGCCGACGCGACCGGCGTGCCCGGCGCGAACGCCCACCGCAGCGCAGGGCTGACGACCGGGATCAGGAACACGGTGCCGACCACCACCCAGCGGGCGGTGAACCGCCACAGCCGGGCGGGGGTGGACGGGGTGTCCTCCCGCCACCAGCCGTCCCGGTCCACCCCGTTCCCCCTCATCACACCCGTGCCGAATCCCTACGGTAACGCCGCACCACGGCGATCCCGAGCACGACCGTCCAGATGCCCAGCACCAGCAAGTCCTGCCCGAGGCCCGTGCTGAGGGTGGGCGTCACCGCGCCCCGCCCGATCTGGCCCATCCAGTAGCTCGGCAGCACGTGCGCGACGTTCAGCAGCCAGTGCGGCATCGCGTCGACCGGGATGAAGATCCCGCCGAGCAGCGCCATCGGCAGCATCACCAGCTGCGTCATCGGCTGGACCGAGTCGCCGGACCCGAGCTGCCCGATCAGCAGCCCGATCAGGGTGAACGGGATCGCGGCGAGCCACACCCCCAGCGTGGCCCGCAGCCAGCCGGAGGCGTCGAGCGAGACGCCCTCACCCAGCGCGGCGACCAGCGGCACGAGCACCGCGGGCGCCAGCGCGAGCGTCATCCCGGTGGCGGCCTTCGCGGTCAGGTAGCCGGCACCCGACAGCGGCGTCAGCCGCAGCTGCCGCTGCCAGCCCGAAGCACGCTCCAGCGCGACGCGCGTGCCGGTGAACAGGGCGGCGGCCATCGCGCCGAAGGAGGTCATGCTGACCATCAGCACCGCCTTCGCGTCGGGCTGGCCCGAGGCGAAGATCCCCACGTACAACAGGTAGAGCACCACCGGGAAGCCCACGGTGAACAGCAGGAACCGGGGCGAACGCGTGGTGCGCCGGATCTCCAGCAGCAGGAACTTGAGGCTCATTTCTCCTCCTCGTCGGAAGTGAGCGACAGGAACGCGCCTTCCAGGCCGATCGCGGCGATCTCGATGTCCCGCGCGTCGGGGAAGGCGGTCAGCAGCGCCCGCAGGGTCGCGTCGGAATCGTTGCTGGACAAGGCGATCTGCTCGCCGCGCAGCTGGTACTCGGTGACGCCGGGCAGGTTCGCGAGCGTCGTCGCGGTGGCACCGGGCGCGACGGCCCGCAGCGTGCGGCCACCGGCGAGCGCACGCACCTGCGCGACCGAACCGTCCGCCACGATCCGCCCGCTGCGCATCAGCACCACGCGGTCGGCGAACTCCTCGGCCTCCTCCAGGTAGTGCGTCGCGAACACCACGGTGCGGCCGGAGTCGGTGAAGGCCTGCATCGAGCGCCAGAACTCGCGGCGGCTGCTCACGTCCATCGCCGCGGTCGGTTCGTCGAGCAGCAGCAGGTCCGGATCGGACACGAGCGCGACGGCGAAGCGCACGCGCTGCTTCTGCCCGCCGGAAAGCCGGTTGCCGCGCTGGTTCTTCAGGTCGTCGACCCCGGCGCGGGCGAGCGCCTCCCCGACCGGCATGGGCTTGCGGTGCAGCGAGGCGACCATGGCGACCATCTCACCGACAGTCGCGTCGGCGAGCAGGGCGCCGCCCTGCAGCATCGCGCCGATCACCCCGTCCCGCACGGCTTCCCCCGGTGCGGCACCGAACACCGACACCGTGCCGGAGTCCGGAGTGGACAGTCCGAGGATCATGTCCACGGTGGTGGACTTGCCCGCGCCGTTCGGGCCGAGCAACGCGACGACCTCGCCGGGCGCGATCGTGAGGTCGATGCCGTCGACCGCGCGCACCTCGCCGTAGGACTTGCGCAGGCCGGACAGCCGCACCGCGGCCCCGGCCGTGACCGCCGCTTCGCGCGGCGGCGAGCTGGTTTCGTTCATGTCCCCGACTCTGCCGCCGGGGACGCCTGTGCGGGCAGGCCGCTCGTCACGACCTGCCCGTGACAGGTGTCAGGGGTGCGTCAGCAGCCCAGCAGGCGCGCGGCCAGGTAGCCCTCGACCTGGTCCAGCGCCACGCGCTCCTGCGTCATCGAGTCGCGCTCGCGGACGGTGACGGCCTGGTCCTCGAGCGAGTCGAAGTCGACGGTGATGCAGAACGGCGTGCCGATCTCGTCCTGGCGGCGGTACCGGCGGCCGATCGCGCCCGCGTCGTCGAACTCGACGTTCCAGTTCTTGCGGAGCTGCGCGGCGAGGTCCTTGGCCTTCGGGGTGAGGTCCGCGTTGCGGGACAGCGGCAGCACCGCGGCCTTCACCGGGGCGAGCCTGCGGTCGAGGCGCAGCACCGTGCGCTTGTCCACCCCGCCCTTGGCGTTGGGCGCCTCGTCCTCGGCGTAGGCGTCGAGGAGGAAGGCCATCATCGGGCGGCCGACACCGGCGGCAGGCTCGATGACGAACGGCCGGTACCGCGCGCCGGTGGCCTGGTCGAAGAACGACAGGTCCACGCCGGAGTGGTTCGAGTGCGTGGTGAGGTCGAAGTCGGTGCGGTTCGCGATGCCCTCGAGCTCACCCCACTCCTGGCCGGAGGAGAACTGGAAGCGGTACTCGATGTCGACGGTCCGCTTCGAGTAGTGGGACAGCTTCTCCTTCGGGTGCTCGTAGTGGCGCAGGTTCTCGGACTTGATGCCGAGGTCGGTGTACCACTGCGTGCGCAGGTCGATCCAGTACTGGTGCCAGCGCTCGTCCTCGCCGGGCTCGACGAAGAACTCCATCTCCATCTGCTCGAACTCGCGGGTGCGGAAGATGAAGTTGCCCGGCGTGATCTCGTTGCGGAAGGACTTGCCGATCTGGCCGATGCCGAACGGCGGCTTCCTGCGCGAGGTCGTCTGGACGTTGAGGAAGTTGACGAAGATGCCCTGCGCGGTCTCCGGGCGGAGGTAGTGCAGGCCTTCCTCGCTCTCGACGGGGCCGAGGTAGGTCTTGAGCAGCCCGTTGAAGCTGCGGGGCTCGGTGTACTGGCCGCGGGTGCCGCAGTTGGGGCAGGGCACCTCGGACAGGTCGCCCTCGGCGAGCTCCTTGCCGGTGCGCTCGGTGAACTCCTCCTGCAGGTGGTCGGCGCGGAACCGGCGGTGGCAGGACAGGCACTCGACCAGCGGGTCGACGAACGCCTCGACGTGGCCGGAGGCCTCCCACACCTTGCGGGGCAGGATGACGGCCGAGTCGAGGCCGACGACGTCCTCGCGGCTCTGCACCATGGTCTTCCACCACTGGCGCTTGATGTTCTCCTTGAGCTCCACGCCGAGCGGTCCGTAGTCCCACGCCGACCGGGTACCGCCGTAGATCTCCCCGCTCGGGAAGACGAAGCCACGGCGCTTGCACAAGCTGACGACGGTCTCAATCGTGTTGGCGGGCACTTTCCACGCTCTCCAGGGCCTGCGGGACGGTTTCGTCCAGGGTATCCGGCCGGTCCGCGTGGGCGGCGGGGGGCTTGACAGACCGGCCGGGACCGGGATAGCGCCCACTAGGATGGAAGGACACCCCCCACGACAGGCTGGAGATCGACATGACGGCGGCGAGTCCCCTGCCCGGCGAGGTGCACTCCGAAGGGCCGGTCAAGCCGTCCACGCCGGTCCAGTCCCCGGCGACGCTGGCCGGGGCGGGGGAGCTGCTGCGTGCGCTGGCGGCGCCGGTGCGCATCGCGATCGTGCTGCAGCTGCGGGACGCCGACCGGTGCGTGCACGAGCTGGTGGACGCGCTCGACGTGGCGCAACCGTTGATCAGCCAGCACCTGCGGGTGCTCAAGGCGGCGGGGGTCGTGCACGGGGAGCGGCGGGGCCGCGAGGTCGTGTACCGGCTCGTGGACGATCATCTGGCCCACATCGTGGTGGATGCGGTGGCCCACGTGCAGGAGGGTTCATGAGCGAGGTTGTCCGGGTCGCGGTGGCCGGATCCGGGGAGGAGGTCGTATGAGCAGGGTGGCTCCGGTGCCGGGCCGCCGGTCCACGAAGCAGCGGGCCGCCGTGGTGGAGCTGCTGGCCGAGATCGACGACTTCCGCTCGGCCCAGGAACTGCACGACGAACTCCGCCGCCGCGGGGACGGGATCGGGCTGACCACGGTCTACCGGACGCTGCAGTCGCTGTCCGAGGCCGGGGAGATCGACGTCCTGCGCACAGGCACCGGCGAGGCGATCTACCGGCGGTGTTCCTCGCACCACCACCATCACCTGGTGTGCCGGCACTGCGGCAGGACCGTCGAGGTGGAGGGCCCCGCGGTCGAGCGCTGGGCGGAGAAGGTCGCGGCCGGGCACGGCTACTCGGAGATCGACCACACGATCGAGATCGTCGGCACCTGCGCCGACTGCGCCGCCCGCCGGGCTCAGTCGTAGGGGTCGTTGGGGTTGCCGCCGGGCCCGCGCGGCGCCGGGCGGGGGCTGGGGTGACGGCGGCTCCGGCATGGCGGGAGCGCCGCCTGGGGCGGCCGTGGACGCGGGGAACGGCTCGGGTGGGATGCCGCCAGGGCCGGGGGATGGGCTTGCCTGAGGCGCAATCTCACATCCACCATTGAGCCCGGCGACCCACGAGCACGCAGCAACGGCTGAGACGGGACCACCGCTACCGCCCGGCGACCCACTTGGCTGAGGCGCACTCTCACATCCACCACTGAGCCCGGGCATCCACGAGCACGCAGCAACGGCTGAGACGGGACCACCGCTACCGCCCGGCGACCCACTTGGCTGAGGCACACCCTCACATCCACCACTGAGCCCGGCCATCCACGAGCACGCAGCAACGGCTGAGACGGGACCACCGCTACCGCCCGGCGACCCACTTGGCTGAGACGCACCCTCACATCCACCACTGAGCCCGGCCATCCACGAGCACGCAGCAACGGCTGAGACGGGACCACCGCTACCGCCCGGCGACCCACTTGGCTGAGGCGCAGTCCTACATCCGCCACTGAGCCCGGCCATCCACGAGCACCCGCCACCAGCTCGAGCGGGAACGCCGCCGACCCGCCTGCCCGAGGCACAGCTCCTACGTCCACCACCCACCCCGGCCACTCACCAGCACCCAGCCACAGCTCCAGCGAGATCGCCACTGGCGCCGGGCGACCCGCCTGCCCGGGCACAGCTCCTACGTCCACCACTGAGCCCGGCCACTCACCAGCTCGAGCGGGACCGCCGCGGCGCCGGGCGGGATCGCAGCTGTAGGCAGCGCCGGCGCCGCTGAGGCGACCTGCTCCCTGGTTAACCAACGACCCCTGGCCGCCCAGCGGCATGTTCGTCCCGAGGGCGCGCGAACCCTGCCGGTCTCTGGAGTTAGTCCTCGTAGGGGTCCTGCGGCTGGTCGATACGGCGTGCCGAGTCGACGGTCAAGTCGGGCGTGTAGCGGTTGGCGCTCGTCGCTGTGCCGGGGACCACCCGGCCGGTCACCTCCATCCACGTGTCGTCGGGGTAGGTGGGTGCGGTGCCGGTGAGGCGGACCGTGAGCGGGTACGCGTCCGCCGCACAACACGTGATCACCATCCGCGCGAGCAGCACCGAACCGCGCGCGTGCGTGACGAAGCCGGTCAGCCGTACGAGACGGCCGTTCAGTGAACCGCCCGAATCCCAGCCCGCGCGGGTGACGAACTCGGTCATCGACAGCGGCACGACTGCCTCGGCGGGCAGCGGTGGGAACGCCAAAGCCGTTTGTGCGGGAGCTCGGGCCTCCGTGCGCGTGACCGAGTCCGAGCCCAGCGCCGGCGGGGCCACGAGGAACACCGCCAGCACCGGCAGGAGCAGCAGCCACGCCGAACGTGCGGGATGCGCGTGCCCATGTCCTTCGGCGGCGCGCCCCGCCCGCACGTCCCGCACGATCGCGACGGCGCCCAGCACGAGCATCACCGCTCCCCCGGCCAGCACCCACGGCTGCTGCGCGGGCTTGACGTAGCGCAGGTAGTCACCGGTTATGCCGATCTTGAGCAGCGCACCGCCGAGCAGCACGAGCAGGATGTTCTGGGTCTCCCGCCGCATCACAGCCCCCGGTTCACCGCGTGCACGGTGGTCCAGTCCATTGCCGCGACGACGAACGCGAGCGCTCCGCCGAGCGCGAGCAGCCCCGCCACGACACCGAGCGCGATCCCCGTCAGCGCGAGCCTGCCCGTGGTTCTCGCGAGGACGCCGAACAGGACGCTCAGCACCGCCGCACCCAGCACCAGCACCCACAGCGCCCCGAGCACCAGTCCGACCACCATCGACAACGGCGTCGGCAGGGCGCCACCGGGCTGGACGATGAACCAGGTGATCCACGTCGAGCCCGCGAAGACCACCCCGACCGCACCGAGCGCGACGGACGCGAGCGCCAGCCCCGGCCTCATCGCGCGCCTCCCAGCAGCGGCAGGCCCACCGCGAGCGCGCAGCAGACGGCCACCACGAACGTCACGGGTGCGAACCGGACCGCGAACGACCGGCCGAACGTGCCCGCCTGCAGGGCGAACAGCTTGACGTCCACAGCGGGGCCGACGACCAGGAACACCA
Organism: Amycolatopsis sacchari; assembly: GCF_900114035.1. Taxonomy (GTDB): domain Bacteria; phylum Actinomycetota; class Actinomycetes; order Mycobacteriales; family Pseudonocardiaceae; genus Amycolatopsis_E; species Amycolatopsis_E sacchari. The sequence goes on from NZ_FORP01000015.1 coordinate 168,427, forward strand.
GTTTCGGCAGCAGTGGCAACGCGGTGAGCGACGCCGCGACGAACGCGTCCGCCTCGCTGCACAACGCGAGCACGACGGCGAGCACCGCCATCACCAGCACCCCGAGCACCCACTGCCCGCCGAGCGCGTCGAACCAGGACTGCGGCGCCAGCACGTTCAGCGCCGCTGAGATCAACGCGCCCAGTACGAGGAACCCGCCCGCCTCGACGAGGTCCGCGCGGGCGATCTCGGCGAACGTGCGCCAGCGCGCGCCTCCCGGTCCGGACTCGGGTAGACGCCGCAGGGCGCGGTCCACGATCCACTCCAGCTTGCCCCAGCGGGCCCACAGCAGGCCCATCACCACGGCGGTCGCGAGCGAACCGAGGAAGCGGGCCAGCACCATCTCGGGCCGTCCGGGGAAGGCGACGGCCGTCGCGACCAGCACCACCGGGTTCACGGCCGGTGCGGCGAGCAGGAACGTGAGCGCGGCCGCGGGCGCCACCCCCTGCCCGAGCAACCGCCGTGCCACTGGCACCGAAGCGCATTCGCACCCGGGCAGGGCGACGCCGGCGAGCCCGGCGACACCCACCGCGGCGGCGGTGCGGCGCGGCAGCACCTTCCGGAGCACCCGCGCGGGCACGAACGCGGCGATCGCACCGCTGACCAGCACCCCGAGCACGAGGAACGGCAAGGCCTGCACGCACACCGCGACGAAGACGGTGGCGCCCGTACGCAGCGCGGGCACGTCCAGCGCGTCCCGCACCCAGCCCTGCACGAGGACCGCGACGAGCAGCACCGCGCACAACACCTCGACGGAGGTCACGCGGCGGCGGGCGCGCTCCTCGGGCGGCGGGCGGTCGGTCAGTGCGGTCATGAGGCGAATGATGCCAGGCCCCGCCGACAGTCCGGGGCGAATTCGTGCCGGTACTGACACGGGTGGGTGACGATGATGGAGATTTGGGACAAAAGCGCAGGTCAGGGGTGCCATTCGCGGGTTTGCGAATGGTCGGTCGGGGGTGGTCGGGGTGGGGTTGCGGAGGGGATCGCGAGGGGGCGGTTGGGTGGCGGTTGGGTGGCGGAGGGGTGGGGTCGGGCGTGGAGCGGGTGGGGGTTCGGGGGCGGTTGCGGGGAGGCGGTTGCTGGGGTGGACGGAGGGAGCCGGGCGTGGGGCGGGTGGGGTTTTGGGCGAGGGTCCGGTGCGCTCGGGCGAGGGTGGGCGCGCTTCAGCGAGGGGCGGCAGGTGGGAGAGGCGGCGGGACGCCGAGCGAGAGCGGCAGTGCGGCCGCGAGGCAGCTCGACGCCGGGCAAGGGCCGCAGCGCGAGGCGGCCGGACACCGAGCGGGAGCAGCGGTGCGGCGCGAGGTGGCTGGACGGCGGGCCAGGGCCGCAGCGCGAGGCGACCGGACACCGGGCTAGAGCAGCGGTGCGGCGCGAGGCGGATGGACGGCGGGCCAGGGCCGCAGCGCGAGGCGACCGGACACCGGGCAAGGGGGGCGGCGCGGCCGCGAGGCGGCCGGGTGCCGGGCAAGGGGGCGGGCGCGGCCGGGCGAGAGGGGTCGTGCGGCAATCCGAGAACAGCGGCGCGGCCGCACGGCGGCCGGACGGCGGGCAAGGGCGGCAACGCGAGGCGGCCGGACGCCGAGCGAGAGCGGCGAGCGGTGCGGCGCGAGGCGACCGCACGCCGGGCAAGGGGGCGACACGGCGCGAGGCGGCCGGACGGCGGGCCAGGGCCGCAGCGCGAGGTGACCGGATGCCGGGCAAGGGGCGGGCGCGGCCGGGCGAGAGCGGCGGTGCGGCCGGACCGGACAAGAGGGGCGGTGCGGCCGCGAGGCGGCCGCACACCGGACAAGGGCAGCAGCGCGAAGCGGCCAGACACCGGGCGAGAGCGGCGGCGCGCCCGCGAGAGAGCGACCGCACACCGGACGAGGGCGGCTGGGAGACCAAGCCGCGACACAGCGGCATCGAGCCACGCAAGGACCCCGTACGCCCCCTCCAGCCAACCCCCACCCCCAGAAGCGCCCGGGAGAATCAGTCGGCCGGGACCAGTTCGCCCCGTAGTTGCGACGCCGTCGAGACCACCAGCATCAGCAGGGTGCCCAGCGCCGCCACGTCGAGCCCCTGCGCCGGGAACGCGTACCGCAGCGTCAGGTCCAGCCCGCGGTCCGTGTGCGAGACCCCGAGCGTGCCGAACAGCCCCTGCCCGGCGCGCTCCGCCGCCGACGCCGCGATGCCCGGCTTGTCCGGCAGGTCCCACGCCACCACACACGTCAGGCTCAGCACCGTGAGCCCCTCCGCCAGCTGCGTCGACTGGATGACCGCGGGCACGCCGGCGTGCGAGAACGTCAGCGCACCGTCGTCGTCGACGTGGACCTCCAGGTAGCGCTCCAGCGCCTCACGGGCCCGGCTCAGCAGCTCCGCGGTGGTCGCGGCTTCGGTCGTCATGAGGCACCTTTCGCGGCGGCGGCAGCGTCGACCGCGGCACCGAACCGGCGGTCGCGCTTGGCGAACTCCAGGCAGGCGGCCCACAGCTGACGCCGGTCGAAGTCGGGGAACAGCGTGTCCTGGAAGACGAACTCGGCGTACGCCGACTGCCACAGCATGAAGTTCGACGTCCGCAGCTCGCCGGACGGGCGCAGGAACAGGTCCACGTCGGGCATTTCGGGCTGGTACAGGTACTTCGCCAGCATCCGCTCGTCGACCTTGTCCGGGTTGATCTTGCCCTCGGCCGCGAGCTGCGCGATGCGGCGCGTCGCGTCGGCGATCTCGGCCCTGCCGCCGTAGTTGACGCACATCGTCATGTTCAGCAGCGTGTTGTGCTTGGTCTTCTCCTCCGCGGCCTGCAGCTCCTTGATGACGCTGCGCCACAACCGCGGGGTGCGCCCCGCCCACCGGATGCGGACCCCGATCGAGCCGAGGTAGTCCACCTGGCGGCGGATCGTGTCGCGGTTGAAGCCCATCAGGAAGCGCACCTCTTCGGGGCTGCGCTTCCAGTTCTCGGTGGAGAAGGCGTAGACGGACAACCACTTGACGCCCAGCTCGACCGCGCCGCTGGCGACGTCGATCATCACGGCCTCACCGCGCTTGTGGCCCTCGATGCGGGGCAGGCCGCGCTGGTTGGCCCAGCGCCCGTTGCCGTCCATGACGAGCGCGACGTGGTTGGGCACCAGCTCCGCCGGGATCTCCGGCGGCCGCGCACCGGAGGGGTGCGGGTCCGGCGCCCGCAACGCCGCCACGGCGGTGTCCTGACGTCCCCTGCGCAGCACCTGTATTCGCCTCCCGTAGCTCGCTTCCGCCGTCCGACCCTACTTGCCCCCGGGCGGCGCATCGCGGCCACGCCCTAACCCCCGCCCGCGGCGACCTCCCGCGCGCGGCGTTCGACCAGCGGCAGCGAACGCAGCTGCCGTTCCAGGTGCCACTGCAGGTGCGCGGCGACCAGGCCGCTCGCGTCCCGCCGGGCACCCTGCACCGCGGCCTCCGCCACGTCCCAGTTGCCGTGCAGCAACGCGTCCAGCAGCACCAGCACCTCCGGCGCGGGGTGCACGGCGCCGGGCGCCCGGCAGGTGCCGCACAGCGACCCCCCGGACTGGACGCTGAACGCCCGGTGCGGCCCCGGCAGCCCGCAGCGCGCGCACTCCATGATCGCGGGCGCCCAGCCCGCGAACGCCATCGCGCGCAGCAGGAACGCGTCGAGCACCAGCGACGGGTCGCGTTCGCCCTCCGCGAGCGCCCGCAACGCGCCCGTGACCAGCAGGTACAGCCGGACCGCCGGCTCGCCCTCCTCGGCGGTCAGGCGGTCGGCCGTCTCGGCGATCGCGCTCGCCGCGGTGTAGCGCTGGTAGTCACCGACCAGGGGCAGCGCGAACGCGTCCACGGTCTGCACCTGGGTGATCACGTCGAGCGTGCGGCCGGTGTAGAACTGCACGTCGACGTGCCCGAACGGCTCGAGCCGCGCCCCGAAGCGCGACGTGGTGCGGCGCACCCCCTTGGCGACGGCGCGCACCTTGCCGTGCCTGCGGGTGAGCAGGGTGATGATCCGGTCGGCCTCACCCAGCTTGTGCACCCGCAGCACCACACCGGTGTCGCGGTAGAGACTCACCCCGACATCTTCTCACGCGGGTACGACAGAACTCAGAAACCGAGCCGCCGCAGCTGCTTCGGATCGCGCTGCCAGTCCTTCGCGACCTTCACGTGCAGGTCGAGGTAGACCTTCGTGCCCAGCAGCGCCTCGATGTGCCGCCGGGCCTCCGAACCCACCGTCCGCAGGCGTTCTCCCTTGTGCCCCAGGATGATGCCCTTCTGGCTGGGCCGCTCCACGTACAGGAACGCGTGCACGTCCACCATGTCGTCACGGCCCTCGTGCGGCAGCATCTCCTCGACGGTCACGGCGATCGAGTGCGGCAGCTCGTCCCGCACGCCCTCCAGCGCCGCCTCGCGGATCAGCTCCGCGACGAGCGTCTGCTCGGGTTCGTCGGTGAGATCGCCGTCCGGGTACAGCTGCGGGCCCTCGGGCAGCCGCGCCACGAGCAGGTCTTCGAGGTCCTTCACCTGGAAGTCGTCCACCGCGGACACCGGGATCAGGTCGGCGAAGTCCAGCACCTCCTGCAACGCGAGCAGCTGGTCGGCGACCTGCTGGCGGCCCACGAGGTCGGTCTTGGTGACGATGCCGATCACCGGCGTGCGCTTCGCGATCTTGCGCAGCTCCGCGGCGATGAACCGGTCCCCGGGACCGATCTTCTCGTTGGCGGGCACGCAGAACCCGACGACGTCCACTTCGGACCACGTCGAGTGCACGATGTCGTTGAGCCGCTGCCCCAGCAGCGTGCGGGGCCGGTGCAGGCCGGGGGTGTCCACGATGACCAGCTGCGCGTCCTCGCGGTGCACGATGCCGCGGATCGCGTGCCGGGTGGTCTGCGGTTTGCTGGAGGTGATCGCGACCTTGCTGCCGACGAGCGCGTTGGTCAGGGTGGACTTGCCGGCGTTGGGGCGGCCGACGAAGCAGGCGAAACCGGAGCGGTGGGTCACTGCACGACTTCCTGCACGTCACCGGAGAGGTCGGCGCGGAAGATCGGCGCCGCCACCGCGAGGTCCCGCACCGCCTGCACCGAGGCGCCGTCCACCAGCGGCCGGTCCGTCACGACCGCCGCCGCTTCGAGGCCCTCGGCGCCGCTGGACACCGCCGCCGCGATCGCCGCCTGGAGCGCGGTGACCTGGAACGACGGCAGCTCGACCGTGGTGGCCGCGTACGTCCGGCCGTCGGTGTCGCGCACCGCGGCCCCCTCCGCGGCCTGCGTGCGGGCCCGTGCCGACCGGGCGAGCACCACGATCTTCTCGTCCTCCGGCTCCAGCTCGGCCATCAGTCCACGCTCCCGTCCCGTTCGTCCGTGTTGCCGGTCATCACCCTACGACCGGCTATCGCGTCGTCCGCCGCGCGGACCACCACGGTCGTGATCCGCATCCGGCCACGGCGGTCCTTGCCGCCCTCGGCGTGCAGGCGGAGCCCGTCGACCTCGGCCTCGGCACCGGGCAGCGGCACGCGGCCGAGGCGCTGGGCGAGCAGGCCGCCGACGGTCTCCACGTCGTGGTCGTCCAGCTCGATGCCGAACAGCTCGCCGAGGTCGTCCACGCTCAGCCGCGCGGACACCCGCACCGACTTGTCGTCGAGGTGCTCGACCGGCGGCCGTTCCTCCACGTCGGACTCGTCGGTGATCTCGCCGACGATCTCCTCCAGGATGTCCTCGATGGTCAGCAGCCCGGCCGTGCCGCCGTACTCGTCCACCGCGATCGCCATGTGGTTGTGGGAAAGCTGCATCTCGCGCAGCAGGTCGTCGAGGCGTTTGGAGTCGGGCACGAAGCTCGCCGGGTACATCAGCTGCTCCACCGGTTTCGCCGCGCCGTTGTCGAGCGACGCCCGCACGAGGTCCTTGAGGTTGACCACGCCGAGGATGTCGTCGACGGACTCGCCGATGACCGGGATGCGCGTGAACCCGGTGCGCAGCGACAGCGCGAGCGCCTGGCGCACGGTCTTGTCCTGCTCGATCCAGATGATCTCGGTGCGCGGCACCATGACCTCGCGCGCGACGGTGTCCCCCAGCTCGAAGACCGAGTGGATCATCTCGCGCTCGGCGGGCTCCACCACGCCGCGCTCCTGAGCGAGGTCGACCAGCTCACGCAGCTCGATCTCGGACGTGAACGGCCCCTCGCGGAAACCGCGGCCGGGGGTGATCGCGTTACCGATGCGGATCAGCAGCCGCGACAGCGGGCCCAGCACGGTGCCGAGCGCCCGCACAGGACCCGCGATGGCGGCGCCGACGCGGTACGGGTGCTGGCGGCCGATGGTGCGCGGGCCGACGCCGATGATCACGTAGCTGACCACGACCATCACCACGGCGGTGACGATCACCGCCAGCCACTGCGGGTCGATCCAGCGCAGGAACACGACCGTGACGAGCACTGTCGCGGTGAGCTCGCAGATGATGCGCAGCAGGAGCAGCAGGTTGATGTGCCTGCGCCGCTCCGCGACGACGGCGGCCAGCTGCCGGGCACCGGGCCGGCCCATCCGGACCAGCCCGTCGACGCGCGCCGGGGAGACGGTGCTGACCGCGGCGTCGGCCGCCGCGAACACGCCACCGAGCAGGACCAGCGCCACGGCGATCACCAGCAGGGAGGCCGAGCTCGCCATCGGTCAGCTGTTCTCCGCGGTGTCGTCCACCGCGTTCAGCCCCGCCGCGCCGAGCAGCCGGTCGTCGTTGGACCGCTGCGCGTCCCGCCGCTTCACCGCCGCCATGGCGGCCTTGAAGTCGGTGAGGATGCGCTTCTGCAGGCCGAACATCTCGCGCTCCTCGGCCGGCTCGGCGTGGTCGTAGCCGAGGAGGTGGAGCACGCCGTGGACGGTGAGCAGGTGCAGCTCGTCCATCAGGGAGTGGCCCGCGGTGCGGGCCTGGTCCTTGGCGAAGGCCGGGCACAGCACGATGTCGCCCAGCAACGCCGGTGACGTGTCACCGGAGTCGGGGCGGCGGGCGGCGTCCAGCTCGTCCATCGGGAAGGCCATGACGTCGGTGGGGCCGGGCAGGTCCATCCAGCGGACGTGCAGGTCGGCCATGACGTCGAGGGTCACCAGCACCACCGACAGTTCGGCGAGCGGGCTGACCTCCATGCGGTCGAGTGCGAACCGGGCGGCGGAGACGATCGAGGTCTCGTCGACCGCCATCCCGGACTCGTTGGCGATTTCGATGCTCATCGGTTTTTAGTGGCGGCCTTTCCAGCCGTTGGTGCCGGCGGCGGCCTCTTGGCCCGCCTGCCATTTCTCGTAGGCGTCGACGATGTCGCCGACCAGCCGGTGCCGCACGACGTCCTGGCTGGTGAGCGTGGCGAAGTGCAGGTCGTCGACCCCTTCGAGGATCTCGCGCACGACCCGCAGGCCGCTGCGCTGCCCGGTGGGCAGGTCGACCTGCGTGACGTCCCCGGTGACCACGATCTTGGAGTTGAAGCCGAGCCGGGTCAGGAACATCTTCATCTGCTCGGGCGTGGTGTTCTGGGCCTCGTCGAGGATGATGAAGGCGTCGTTGAGGGTGCGGCCACGCATGTACGCCAGCGGCGCGATCTCGATGGTGCCGGCCTGGATGAGGCGCGGGATCGAGTCCGGGTCGACCATGTCGTGCAGCGCGTCGTAGAGCGGCCGCAGGTACGGGTCGATCTTCTCCGACAGCGTGCCGGGCAGGAACCCGAGCCGCTCACCGGCTTCGACGGCGGGCCGGGTGAGGATGATGCGGGTGACCTGCTTGGCCTGCAGCGCCTGGACGGCCTTCGCCATCGCCAGGTACGTCTTGCCGGTGCCGGCGGGGCCGACGCCGAAGACGATGGTGTGCTTGTCGATCGCGTCGACGTAGCGCTTCTGGTTCAGCGTCTTGGGCCGGATGGTGCGGCCGCGGCGGGACAGGATGTCCATGCTCAGCACGTCGGCCGGGGACTCCTTGCCGCCCGCGGAGAGCATGCCGACGGTGCGGCGCACGGTGTCGGGCCCGACCTGCTGGCCGCGCTCGGCGAGGGTGACCAGCTCGGCGAACACGCGCTCGGCGAACGCGACGTCGGCGGGCGCACCGGTGAGGGTGACCTCGTTGCCGCGGACGTGCACGTCGGCGTCGAGCAGCTCCTCGGCGACGCGGAGGTTCTCGTCGCGGGAGCCGAGCAGCGTCAGCGCCGCTGTGTCGGGGATCGGGAACCGGGACTGCGCACTGTTCGTGGCGATCTCGGTGACGTCCGTGCTGGTCTGGGGGACGTCCTGGGGGACGTCGGATCGGGCGGCTCCACCCGGTGCGGTACCGGCCACGTGCCCTCGGGCCTGCTTTCTGCGCGTGCGCTGGTCGACGTTGTCTGGTGTCTTCGATGCTAGCGGCACTGCCCCCGCTGTCGCAGGTGGTTACTCGTGCCTGCCGAACAGTCCGAGCTGCTCACCGCCCAGCACGTGCGCGTGCACGTGGAAGACGGTCTGCCCCGCGTCACTGTCCGTGTTGAACACAACGCGGTAGCCGGTGTCCTTGATTCCCTCGAGCTCCGCGACCTTCTCCGCGGTCTTCACCACATCCGCGAGCAGCTGCGGGTCGGCCGCGGCGAGCTCGGCCACGTTGCGGTACCTCTTGCGCGGCACCACCAGCACGTGCACCCGCGCCTGCGGCCGGATGTCCCGGAACGCGAACGTGGTGTCGTCGGAGTACACCACGTCAGCGGGAATCTCCCCCGCGATGATCCGCTCGAACAAGGTCTCCGCATCACTCATGGCCCGGAAGCCTAACCAAACCACCAGGACAACGACACCAGCACCGCAGCGGAACGGCACCCGGCAACGAAACCGGCACCGCCGGATGGGGGTCCAGGGGGCGAGCCCCCTGGCGGGGGTTTGGGGGTCCGACCCCCAAGAAGAAATTCGGATGCCCCGCCGAGCGCGAAGGCCGAAGGCCGAGCGCGAGACGCCGCGGTGGCGGCGAGACCTGGGGGTCGCCCCACCGCCGCCGCGGCTCCGCCGGACCGAGGGGGGAGGTGTCCGGCGGGGTCTGGGTACCCGGGACTACCTCCGGCCCCAGGTGCTGGGCTCAGCGTAGTGGCTGGGCGCGCCGTAACGCCATATTGCATCTTGATTTTTCCGGTTTTGCCCCGGGGTTCACTCCCACCTGGTGGTGCGGGCACCCAGCGCGCCCAGTGCGACGGCCGCGGCGGTGGACGTGCGCAGGACCGTCGGGCCGAGCCGGACGGGGATCGCACCGGCCGCGCACAGGGTGTCCAGCTCGGCATCCGTGATGCCGCCTTCGGGGCCCACCACCAGCAGCAGATCCCCCTCGGTGGGAAGGTCGACCGTGGTGAGCCGCTGTTCGGCGGTGCCTTCGAGGACCAGTGCGAGCGCGGCGTCCTCGACCGCGGCCGCCAACGACGCCGTGTCGACCGGTTCCGGTACCTCGGGCACCCACAGCCGCCGGGCCTGCTTCGCGGCGGCGCGTGCGGTGTTTTGCCAGCGGGCCAACGCCTTCGCGCCGCGCGGGCCCTCTTCCCAGCGCGCAACGCTGCGTTCGGCGCGCCACGGCAGGATCGCGTCGGCACCGGCCTCCGTGGCCAGCTCGACCGCCAGCTCGCCGCGGTCCCCCTTCGCGAGTGCCTGCACGACGACGACCCGCAACCGCGGCTCGGGCTCGCTCCAGCGGCGCTCCACCACGAGGTCCAGCGCCGGGTCGCGCCCCGCCCGGACGGCGTCGACCACGCAGTCGGCCGCCGCACCCTTGCCGTCGGACAGCACGAGCCGCTCCCCGGCCCGCATGCGCCGGACGGTGACGGCGTGCCGCGCCTCGTCGCCGTCGAGCACGGCACGCGAACCCGCCGGCAGTTCCCCGACGAGGAACACCGGCGCGGTCGTGCCCGGCATTACCGGTGGCTCTTGGCGCGCAGCTTCGAGAACAGCCCGCCCGACCGGCCGCCCGAGGCCAGCGTCGACACGTCCTCACCACGCTGCTGGGCCAGCTCACGCAGCAGCTCGCGCTGCGCCTCGTCGAGCTTGGTCGGCACCACGACATCGATGTGGACGTGCAGGTCACCGCGGCCGTCCACGCGCCCGGACGAGCGCAGCCGCGGCATGCCCTTGCCGGGCAGCAGCAGCTCCGCGCCCGGCTGCGTGCCCGGGTCGATGTCCAGCTCGTACTCGCCGTCGATCAGCGTCTCCAGCGGCACGGTGGCGCCCAGCGCGGCCGTCGTCATCGGCACGCGGAGGTTGCAGTGCAGGTCGTGGCCCTCGCGGAGGAACACGTCGTGCGGCTCCTCGTCGATCTCCACGTACAGGTCACCCGCCGGGCCACCGCCGGGGCCGACCTCGCCCTGGCCGGACAGCCGGATGCGCATGCCGTCGCCGACACCGGCCGGGATCTTCGCCGTCACCGTGCGGCGGGCCCGCACGCGGCCGTCGCCACCGCACTGGCGGCACGGGTCCGTGATGACCTCGCCGTAGCCGCGGCACACCGGGCACGGCCGCGCCGTGACCACCTGGCCGAGGAACGACCGCTGCACCGACTGGATCTCGCCCTGGCCGTTGCAGGTGTCGCAGGTCTTGACGGTGCCGCCGGGGGCGGTGCCGTTGCCGTGGCAGACGTCGCACAGGATCGCGGTGTCGACCGGGATCTCCTTGTTGACGCCGGTCGCGCACTCCTCCAGCGTGAGGCTGATCCGGATCAGCGCGTCCGAACCCGGCTGCACGCGGCTGCGGGGACCGCGGCCGCGGCCGGCACCGGTCGCGGCGCCGAAGAACGCGTCCATGATGTCGCCGAGGCCGCCGAACCCGGCGAACGGGTCACCACCGCCGCCGCGGGCGCCGGCGCCGTTGTCCAGCGGGTCGCCGCCGAGGTCGACGATCTTGCGCTTCTGCGGGTCGGAGAGGACCTCGTACGCCGTGGTCACCTCGCTGAACTTCTGCTGCGCGTCCTCGGCGGGGTTGACGTCGGGGTGCAGCTCCCTGGCCAGCTTCCGGTACGCGCGTTTGATCTCCTGATCACTCGCGTTCTTCGGCACGCCCAGGATGCCGTAGTAGTCCCTCGCCACCGTTCTCATGTCCTCCTGCCAAAGCCCTCGAAGCTCGCCGGTCAGTTGCCGGCCAGGATCTGGCCCACGTAGTTGGCGACCGCGCGCACCGCGGCGATCGTGCCGGGGTAGTCCATCCGGGTCGGCCCGACGATGCCCATGCCGCCCAGGAGCACGTCGTCCTTCCCGTAGCCGATGGACACCACGGAGGTGCTGCGCATCTGCTCGTCCTCATTCTCCTCGCCGATGCGCACCGTGATCGCACCGGGGTTGCGGGCCGCGGCCAGCAGCTTCAGCACCACGACCTGCTCCTCGAGGGCCTCCAGCACCTGCCGCAGCGAGCCGGGGAAGTCCGCCACGTTGCGGGTCAGGTTCGCCGTGCCGCCGAGGACGAGCCGCTCCTCCGGGTGCTCCACGAGGTGTTCGACCAGTACCGTACAGATCCGCACGAGCGCGTCGTGCAGCTCGTGCGGCGCCTGCTCGGGCAGCTCCGCCACGCGCGCGGCGGCGTCGGTGAGCCTGCGGCCGGACAGCTTGGAGTTCAGCACGTCCCGGATGCGCGCCACGTCCTCCTCGGGCAGCACGTCCCCGAGGTCGATGGTGCGCTGGTCGACGCGGCCCGAGTCGGTGATGACGACGAGCATCAGCCGGGCCGGGGTCAGCGGCACCACCTCCAGGTGGCGCAGCGTCGCGTTGGACATCGTCGGGTACTGGATGACCGCGACCTGCCTGGTCAGCTGGGCGAGCAGCCGGACCGACCGGCGCAGCACGTCGTCGAGGTCCAGCGCCCCGTCGAGGAAGCTGATGATCGCCCGCCGCTCGGCGCTGCTCAGCGGCTTGATGTCGGCGAGCCGGTTGACGAACAGGCGGTACCCCTTGTCGGTCGGGATCCGCCCCGCGCTCGTGTGCGGCTGCGTGATGTAGCCCTCCTCCTCGAGGGCCGCCATGTCGTTGCGCACGGTCGCGCTCGACACGCCCAGGTTGTGCCGGTCGACGATCGCCTTGGACCCGACCGGCTCGTGGTGGGCGACGTAGTCGGCGACGATGGCGCGCAGCACTTCGAAGCGACGCTCTTCCGAGCTGGCCACCCTTCACCTCCGCGTTCGGTGCACCCCTGTACATCGAGTTTAGGCGAAGTTGTCACTCCCCTGCCCTGAGTGCCAGCGAGGGGCTCACGAATTCCGGGAAGCGGGGGTTCACCCCCGCTTGGCCGGGTTCCGGTCCCACGGCTGGCGGGGACCAGCTGGACCAGCTCGGCGCGGAAGGCGAAGTCCGCGGCGAGCAGCGCCGGTACGGCGGAGTCGTCCCACCGGTTCCACGCTTCCGCGTAGAACCGGTGGACCAGCTCACGAGTTCCGGGGGAAGCCGAGGTTCACGCCGCCCTGGCTGGGGTCGGGCCAGCGGCTCGTGACGACCTTGCGCCGGGTGAAGAAGTGGAAGCCCTCCGGGCCGTAGGCGTGGCTGTCGCCGAACAGGGAGTCCTTCCAGCCGCCGAAGGAGTAGTAGCCGACGGGGACCGGGATGGGCACGTTGAGCCCCACCATGCCGACCTCCACCTCGTTCTGGAACCGGCGCGCGGCCCGGCCGTCGTTGGTGAAGATCGCCGTGCCGTTGCCGTAGGCGTTCGCGTTGACCAGCTCCAGTGCCTCGTCGTACGTCCGTGCCCGCACGACCGACAGCACCGGGCCGAAGATCTCGTCGCGGTAGACCGACATCTCGGGCGTGACGTGGTCGAACAACGTCGGGCCCAGCCAGAAGCCGCCGCCGTCGACGGCCACGTCACGCCCGTCCACGACCAGCGACGCGCCCTCGGCGAGCCCGGCCTCCACATAGGACCGCACGCGGTCCCGGTGCGCCGCGGTGACCAGCGGCCCCATCTCCGACGCCGGGTCCCGCCCGTCGCCCACCTTGAGCCGCGTCATCCGCTCCGTGACCTTCGCCACCAGCTCGTCGGCGACCGGCTCGACCGCGACGACCACCGACACCGCCATGCACCGCTCCCCCGCCGAGCCGAAGCCCGCCGAGACGGCGGCGTCGGCGGCCAGGTCGAGGTCGGCGTCGGGCAGCACGACCATGTGGTTCTTCGCCCCGCCCAGCGCCTGCACGCGCTTGCCGTGCGCGGTGCCGGTCTCGTAGACGTAGCGGGCGATGGGCGTCGAGCCGACGAACGAGATCGCCTTCACCGCGGGGTGTTCGAGGAGCCCGTCGACCGCGACCTTGTCGCCGTGCAGCACGTTGAGCACCCCGGCGGGCAACCCCGCCTCGGCGAACAGCTCGGCGATGAACACCGACGCCGACGGGTCCTTCTCGCTCGGCTTGAGGACCACGGTGTTGCCGCACGCCAGCGCGTTCGGCACGAACCACAGCGGCACCATCGCCGGGAAGTTGAACGGCGAGATCACGCCGACCACGCCCAGCGGCTGCGCGATCGAGTACACGTCCACGCCCCGGGAAGCGTTTTCGCTGTACCCGCCCTTGAGCAGCTGCGGTGCCCCGCACGCGTACTCGACGTTCTCGATGGCGCGGGCGATCTCGCCCGCCGCGTCGGACTCGACCTTGCCGTGCTCACTCGTGATGATCTTCGCCAGCTCGTCCTTGCGCGCGGCCAGCAGCTCGCGGAAGGCGAACAACACGCGGCTGCGTGCCGCGAGCGAGGTGTCGCGCCAGGCGGGGAAGGCGCGGGCCGCGGCGGCGACCGCCTCCTCGACCTGCGCGGTGCCCGCGAAGTCGACGTGCGCGCGGACCTCGCCGGTCGCCGGGTCGAACACCTCGCCCGTCCGCTCCGCGACGCCGCCCCACGGTTTGCCGTCGATCCAGTGGCTGATGCGGCCGGTCATCGCGCCACCTCCGCGACCGACGCCTCCAGGATCTCCAGCGCCTCGTCAGCCTCTTCGCCGGTGAGCGTCATCGGCGGGGCGAGGCGGAGGACGTTGCCGTGCAGGCCACCCTTGCCGACGAGCAGCCCGCGTGCCTTGGTCTCCTCCAGCAGCGCGGCGGCGTTCGGCGGGCTCGGGTCCTTGCCCCCGGACTCCACGAGTTCCACGCCGATCATGAGCCCCTTGCCCCGCACGTCGCCGATGATGTCGTAGCGCTCGCCGAGGTCCCGCAGCCCCGCGATCAGGTGGTGCCCGAGCTTTTCCGCGTTGCCCTGCAGATCGCGGTCGAGCAGGTAGTCCAAAGTGGCCTTCGCGCCGGCGGTGGCGACGGGGTTGCCGCCGAACGTCGAGATCGAGTTCGCGGTCAGGCAGTCCATCAGGTCGCCGCGGGCGACGACCCCGCCGATCGCGAGGCCGTTGCCCAGCCCCTTGGCGAACGTCATCGCGTCCGGTGTCACGCCGTGCGCCTGGATGCCCCAGAAGTGCTCGCCCGTGCGGCCCCAGCCGGTCTGGACCTCGTCGGAGATCAGCAGGATCCCGTAGGAGTCCAGCACCTCCTTGAACGCGGCGAACAACCCGTCCGGCGGCACGTTGAACCCGCCCACGCCCTGGATCGGCTCGGCGATGAGCGCGGCCACGTCCCCGGCGGTCGTCGTCTGCAGCACGTCACGCAGGTCGTCGGTGCACGCCTTGATGTAGTCGGCGTCGGGCAGCGAGCCGAACGGGTCGCGGTAGCGGTACCCGCCGTGCACGTAGCTGACCTTGACCGGGGACAGCGAACTGGCCGCCCAGCCGCGGTTGCCGGTGATGCCGATCGTGCCGAACGCCCTGCCGTGGTAGGAGTTCCGCAGTGCCAGTACCTGGTTGCTGCGCCGGTACTGCGTCGCGAGCATGAGCGCGGTCTCGTTGGCCTCGGTGCCGGAGTTGGTGAAGAACACCTTGGCCTCCGGGATGCCGGACAGCTCCGCGATCCGCTCCGCGAGCTCCACCTGCCTGCGGATGAGGTACAGCGTCGAGGTGTGCAGCACGCCGGTGTCGAGCTGCGCGCGGATGGCGTCGGAGATCTCGGCGATGTCGTAGCCGATGGCGTTGGTCAGGATGCCGGCGAAGAAGTCGAGGTAGGTGTTGCCCTCGGCGTCGGTGACGCGCCTGCCCTGCGCGCGCACGATCTCGATCGGCTCGTCGTAGTACAGGGCCAGCCACTGGGGCAGGACGGCGCGGTGCCGGGCCAACAGCTCTGCTTCGCTCATGTCCACGAGTCTCGTCAGCCGGGGCTTCGCTGGACACGAGCAACATGTACGGAGAACGCCTTCCGCCCGTACAGTCTGTGTCCTATGTACCCGACGGTCGCCGACGTGCTCGCGCTGCCCGTGGTCCGCCACGGCCGCCCGCGCGTGGTCGCCGGGGCGGAGGGGCTGGACAAGCGGGTCCGCTGGGTGCACGTCGCGGAGGTGGCCGACATCGGGCACCTGCTCAAGGGCGGCGAACTCGTGCTGACGACGGGTATCGCGCTGCCCGACGACCCGGCGGCCCTGGCGAAGTACGTGGACGGGCTCGCCGAAGCCGGCGTCGTGGGCCTGGTGGTGGAGCTGGTGCGGCACTGGAGCGGCGGACTGCCACCGTCGCTCATCGCCGCCGCCGACCGCACCGGGTTACCGCTGATCACCCTGTCCCGCGAAACGCAGTACGTCGCAGTGACGGAGACGGTGCACGGGCTCATCGTCGACGCCCAGGTGGCGGAACTGCGCGCGGCCGAACAGGTGCACCAGGTGTTCACCGAGCTGACCGTCGCCGGGGCCGAGCCCGCCGACGTGCTGCGCGAGGTGGCCCGGCTGACCGAGCGGCCGGCGGTGCTGGAGACGCTGTCGCACGATGTGCTCGCCTACGACGCGGCCGGTGCCGATCCGGGCGAGCTGCTGTCGGGCTGGCTGCCGCGCTCGCGTGCGGTGCACGTGGGCGAGCGCACCGGGTACGCGCCCGAAGCGGGCTGGCTGGTGACGATCGTCGGCGCGCGCGGGCACGACTGGGGGCGGCTGGTCATCGTGTCCGACGAGCCGCCGCCGCACCGGCACGTCGTGGTCGCCGAGCGGGCCGCGTCGGCGCTGGCCGTGCACCGGCTCGTCGCGAAGGACTCCGACAGCCTGGAGCGCCAGGCGCACCGCGCCGTGCTGACCGAGCTGCTCGCGGCCCCCGTGCCGTCCGCCGAACTGCTGGCGCGTGCGTCCGCGCTGGGCGTTCCGCTGCCGGGGCGGCAGCTGGTGGGCGTGGCGCTGCGGCCGCGGCTGACGGCGACGAGGCAGCCGAGCCAGTCCGCGGCGGTGGTCCTGCGGGAGCTGGCGGAGGCGATGTCGCTCGCGGCGCGGCGGGCCCGGGTGTCGGCGCTCGTCGCGGTCGTCGACGAGCTGAGCGTGCGGGTGCTGCTTTCGTTGTCCCCCAAGGCGAACGCCGACGCCGTGCTGGACCGGCTGGCCGGCGAGGTCCGCACCCCTCGGGTGGTCGGGGCCGGTACGACGGTGCACTCCCCCGCGCACGCGCGGCGCAGCCTGGTCGAGGCGGCCCAGGTCGCCGCGGCCGCCCTGCACAGCGACGTGGATCGGTCCGTGCACCGGCTGGAGGACGTCCGGCTGCGGGGCCTGCTGCACCTGCTCGCCGACGACGAACGGGTGCAGGCGTTCGCGGCGCGGGAGCTGGGCCCGCTGCTGTCGCGGGACGCCGCGTCGGGCACGCGGCTCGTGCAGGCGCTGCGGCACTACTGCGAGCAGGGCGGGAACAAGTCGGCCGCCGCGGCGGCGGCGCACACCTCGCGCACGGCGTACTACCAGCAGCTCGCCCGCATCGAGCAGGTGCTGGGGGTGCCGCTGGAGGACCCCGAGTCGATGCTGTCCCTCTACGTCGCGCTGCTCGCCCACGACCTCCGTCAATAGTTCACTCGGTCGTGTAGGCAAGAGTAAAGGGCGAACGGCCGATACCCCCCGTTATGCCTCTTCCTACTGTCGTACCCGCTCTGGTCTCGGTGCTCGCGCTCGCGCACCCCGCCCCCGCGCAGTCCGCCCTCACCCTTTCGGTGCGGGACGAAGCCGGCCGGGGTTCGTCGGTCACGCTCGAATGCGGCCCGACCGGCGGCACCCACCCGCACCACGACCGCGCGTGCCGCACGCTCGACTCCGTGGACGGTGACTTCGGCAAGCTGCCGAAGGAACAGATCCTCTGCACGACGATCTACGCGCCGGTCACCGTCGCCGCGACGGGCCACTGGCACGGCCGCCCGGTCGCCTATTCGCGCGAGTTCCCCAACCGCTGCAACGCCAACGCCCAGACAGCAGACGTTTTCAATTTCTCGTGAATCCTGTTTGGCTGACTTGCGGGCCGGTGCAGGTGGCGGAACCTGAGGCCCGCCCGCCAGCCCGACCACCACCCCTGGCGGAGGCGCCGCGCGCCGCGGTATCTCCGGCTCCGGGATCGCCTCCTCATAGAGGCGTGCCAGGTCGCAGTGTTTGATCAACGCTGGAGGCGCTGTCCTCGCGAGGAACCGCCCACCCGTCTCCCACCACCACCCTCAACGGACGCGCTCCGCGCGGCCAACCCCATTCAAACCCGCGGCGGTGCGAGCTGCTCGGGCGGTGAAAACGCGGCTTCGCCGCCACAGCAGACCTGGGATGTTTCGCCGAGATCACCAACCTGCTACACAGCACCGCCGCCCGCGTGGCGCAATCGACAGAATGCGTGTGTGCGCGGGCAACGGTGAACACTCTGCCAATGCCGCGGGCGCGGGCGGGGCGCGCACCATTCCGCAATGGCACCCTCGCAGATCACGCACCCCGACGGCCGGGTGGATCTCCGCGACACCACGCCGCTCGCCGGCAGCAGGTTCTTCAACGACGAGCTGGCCCCCGTTCCGGTCGGCAAGCGCACCTGGAACACCTACAACTACTTCGCGCTGTGGATGGGGATGGCGCACAACATCCCCTCCTACGCGCTCGCCTCGTCCCTGATCGCGCTCGGGATGGACTGGCTGCAGGCGCTGATCACGATCACGCTGGGCAACCTGATCGTGCTGGTCCCGATGCTGCTCAACAGCCACGCCGGCACGAAGTACGGCATCCCGTTCCCCGTGTTCGCGCGGGCGTTCTACGGGATGCGCGGCGCGAACTTCGCCGCGCTGCTGCGGGCGTTCATCGCGTGTGGCTGGTTCGGCATCCAGACGTGGGTGGGCGGTGAGGCGATCTACATCCTCGTCGGGAAGCTCGTCGGCGGCGGCTGGCGGCACGCGGCCGAGCTGGGCGGGCAGCCGTGGACGCTGTGGCTGTCGTTCGGGGTGTTCTGGATCGTGCAGATGCTCATCATCTGGCGCGGTATGGAAGCCGTGCGGCGCTTCGAAAACTGGACCGCGCCGCTGGTGTCCGTCGGCTTCCTGATCCTGCTGGCGTACGTGCTGATCAAGGCGGGCGGACCGGGCCCGATCCTCGCCGAACCCGCGAAACTGGGCTGGGGAAGCGGTTTCTGGAAGGTGTTCGCCCCGTCGCTGATGGCGATGATCGCGTTCTGGTCCACCTTGTCGCTGAACATGCCGGACTTCACGCGGTTCGGCGGCAGCCAGGCCAAGCAGGTGCGCGGGCAGCTGCTGGGCCTGCCCACCACGATGACGTTCATCGCGGTCGTGGCGATCCTGACCACGTCGGGCGGGCAGCTGCTCTACGGCGAGGCGATCTGGGACCCCGCGCAGCTGGCCGACCGGTTCTCCAGCCCGGTGCTCGTGGTGGTCGCGTTGATCGCGCTGGTGCTGGCGACGATCTCGGCGAACCTCGCGGCCAACGTGGTCAGCCCGTCGTACGACTTCTCCAACGCCTTCCCCAAGCGCATCACGTTCGCCATCGGCGGGCTGATCACCGGCGTGATCGGGGTCGTGATCATGCCGTGGAAGCTGTACTCCGACCCGAGCATCTACATCTTCGCCTGGCTCGGGTTCTACGGCGGGATCCTCGGCGCCGTCGCCGGGGTGCTCGTCGCCGGGTACTGGGTGCAGCGGCGGCGCACGCTCGACCTCGCCGGGCTCTACACCGAACGCGGGCGGTACTGGTTCCGCGGCGGCTGGAGCTGGCAGGCGCTCCTCGCGACCGCGGTCGGCGGGGTGCTCGCGGTCGGCGGCGCCTACACCGCGCCCGGGTCGAGCGGGCCGTTCCCCGCCGACGGCCTCATCCCGTTCCTCAAACCGGTCTACGACTACAGCTGGGTCGCCGGGCTCGCCGGCGCCTTCGTGGTCTACCTCGCGCTGACCCTGCCGGGGCGCGCGTCCGAGAAGAAGGAGGAAATCCGTGAGCAACCTGGTCAGGGCCGCGTTGGTGCAGCAGCGGTGGACGGGTGACAAGGACTCGATGATCGCGGGCGCGGTCGAGGCCATCGGCAGCGCCGCGTCGCAGGGCGCGCAGGTCGTGTGCCTGCAGGAGTTGTTCTACGGCCCGTACTTCTGCCAGGTGCAGGACGCCGACTACTACTCCTACACCGAGGGCATCCCCGACGGGCCGACCACGAAGCTGCTGCAGGAGGTCGCCGAACGGCACGGGATCGTCATCGTCGCGCCGATGTACGAGCAGGAGCAGGCGGGCGTGTACTACAACACCGCCGCGGTGATCGACGCCGACGGCCGCTACCTCGGCAAGTACCGCAAGAACCACATACCGCAGGTGAAGGGCTTTTGGGAGAAGTTCTACTTCCGGCCCGGCAACACGGGGTACCCGGTCTTCGACACGGCGGTCGGGCGGATCGGCGTGTACATCTGCTACGACCGGCACTTCCCCGAGGGCTGGCGGGCGCTGGGACTGGCGGGCGCGCAGATCGTGTTCAACCCGTCGGCGACGAGCCGGGGGCTGTCGCAGTACCTGTGGCGGCTGGAGCAGCCGGCGGCCGCCGTGGCGAACGAGTACTACGTCGGGGCGATCAACCGCGTCGGCGTGGAACCGCTGGGCGACAACGACTTCTACGGGCAGACGTACTTCGTCGACCCGCGTGGCGAGCTCGTCGGCGAGGCGGCATCCGACGAGAAGGACGAGGTCGTGGTGCGGGACCTGGACATGGACAAGCTCGCGGAAGTGCGGGACCTGTGGCAGTTCTACCGGGACCGCCGCCCGGACTCCTACGGCCCGATCGTGGAGCCGTGATGCGCACCCTCATCAAGGGCGGGACGGTGCTGTCCCCCACGGGCGGGGTCCTCGCGGACGTGCTGGTCCAGGACGAACAGGTCGCGGCCGTGACCGCGCCGGGCGTGTTCGACACCGCGGACACGGTGCTCGACGCGACCGGGAAGTACGTGCTGCCGGGCGGGATCGATGCCCACACGCACATGGAGATGCCCTTCGGCGGCACCTTCTCGGCCGACACGTTCGAGACCGGCACCACCGCCGCGGCGTGGGGCGGGACGACGACGATCATCGACTTCGCGGTGCAGGCCAAGGGCACCTCGCTCGTGTCCACTCTGGACAAGTGGCACGAGAAGGCCGACGGCAACTGCGCCGTGGACTACGGGTTCCACATGATCGTCTCCGACGTCAACGACGCCACGCTCAAGGAGATGGAGACCTGCATCGACTCCGGGGTGACCAGCTTCAAGATGTTCATGGCCTACCCCGGCGTGTTCTACTCCACCGACGGCGAGATCCTGCGGGCGATGCAGAAGGCGCGGGAGACCGGCTCGACCATCATGATGCACGCGGAGAACGGCATCGCGATCGACGAGCTGGTCGCGCAGGCGCTCGCGTCCGGCAAGGGCGAACCGGTGCAGCACGGGCTGACCCGTCCGTCCGCTTTGGAGGGTGAGGCGACGTCTCGGGCGATCACGCTGGCACAGGTGACCGGCGCACCGCTGTACATCGTGCACCTGTCGGCCGCGGAAGCGCTTTCCGCGGTCGCGGAGGCACGGGACTCGGGGCAGCACGTGTTCGCCGAGACGTGCCCGCAGTACCTGTACCTGTCGATCGACGACCTCGCGAAACCCGGTTTCGAGGGCGCGAAGTACGTCGCCTCTCCCCCGTTGCGGGAGAAGCGGCACCAGGCGGACCTGTGGCGCGGGCTGCGGACGAACGACCTGTCCGTGGTGTCCACCGACCACTGCCCGTTCTGCTTCAAGGACCAGAAGGAACTGGGCCGGGGCGACTTCTCGAAGATCCCGAACGGGATGCCCGGCGTGGAGCACCGGATGGACCTGCTGCACCAGGGCGTCGTCGCGGGCGAGATCTCGCTGGGACGCTGGGTCGAGGCGTGCTCGACGACCCCGGCGCGGATGTTCGGACTCTACCCGCGCAAGGGGGTCATCGCCCCGGGTTCGGACGCGGACATCGTGATCTACGACCCGGCGGCACGCCAGACGTTGTCGGCCGAGACGCACCACATGAACGTGGACTACTCGGCGTACGAAGGGTTCGAGATCACCGGCAAGGTGGAAACCGTGCTGTCGCGGGGAAAGGTCGTGGTGTCGCCGTCGGGCTTCAGCGGCGGGACGGGCCACGGCCGGTTCCTCTCGCGCGAGAAGTGCCAGTACCTGAACTGAGGGGTTGCCATGGACTTCGGCTTGGTGCTGCAGACCGATCCGCCGGCGCGGGACGTGGTGCGGCTGATGAAGGACGCGGAGGACCGCGGGTTCGGCTACGGGTGGACGTTCGACTCGTGCGTGCTGTGGCAGGAACCGTTCGTCATCTACTCGCAGGTACTGGCGGCCACGTCGGCGATGACGGTCGGGCCGATGGTCACCAGCCCGGGCACGCGGGACTGGTCGGTGACGGCCTCGCTGTTCGCGACGCTCAACGACACGTTCGGCAACCGCACGGTCTGCGGCATCGGCCGGGGCGATTCGGCGCACCGGGTCATCGGCAAACCGCCGTCCACGCTCGGCACCCTCCGCGAGTCGATGCACGTGATCAAGGAACTCGCCGAGGGCCGCTCGGCGGTGCTGAACGGCAAGGAGGTCCGCATCCCCTGGGTCCGGAATGGACGGTTGGAGATGTGGATGGCCGGGTACGGTCCGAAAGCGCTGAAGATGGCGGGTGAGCACGCGGACGGGTTCATCCTGCAGTGCGCGGACCCGGCCATCGCCCGGTGGACGATCGGGAGCGTACAGGAGGCCGCGCGGGCGGCGGGCCGGGACCCGGCGGGCATCACGATCTGCGTCGCGGCACCCGCGTACGTCGGCGACGACGTGGCGCACCAGCGGGAGCAGCTGCGGTGGTTCGGCGGCATGGTGGGCAACCACGTCGCCGACCTCGTGGCCCGCTACGGCGATTCCGGCCCGGTGCCGCGCGAGCTGACGGACTACATCCGCGAGCGGGAGGGCTACGACTACGCCCACCACGGCCGCGCGGGCAACCCGTCGACGGATTTCGTGCCGGACGAGATCGTGGACCGCTTCTGCCTCACCGGCCCCGCGGGCGCCCACGTGGAGCGCCTGCAGGAACTGGCGGAGCTGGGGGTGGACCAGTTCGCGGTGTACCTGATGCACGACCAGCGCGAACAGACACTCGCCGCGTACGGCGACCTGATCGCCAAGCTGGCGAGCTAGTCCACCAGCGCCTGGTAGACCAGCTGCCGGAGGTACTGGCGGATGGGGTGGGTGCTCGACGGCAGGAGCTGCGTGAAGAACAACGCGGTCAGCTCCGCCGCCGGGTCCACCCAGAACGCGGTGCTCGCCGCCCCGCCCCACGCGTACTCGCCGGGGCTGGAAAGCGCTTTCGCCTTGACCGGGTCCAGCAGCACCGAGAAGCCCAGCCCGAAGCCGAAACCGTTGAACGGCATCTCCGCGAACAGCGGGCGCCCGAAGGCTTCCAGGTCGACGCCGCCGGGCAGGTGGTTGCTCGTCATGTGCGCCACGGTGCGCGGGCTGAGCAGCCGCACGCCGTCGAGTTCCCCGCCCCGCAACAGGAACTGCGTGAACCGGTGGTAGTCGGCGGCCGTGGACACCAGCCCGCCGCCGCCCGAGAAGTAGTCCGGCTTGCCGACGCCGGACTGGCCGAACGCGTCGTTGCGCACGGCCTTGCGCGTGCCGGGCTCCGGCGTGTACAGCGCCGCGAGCCGGTCGAGGTCGTCCGTGCCGAAGGACGTGTCGGCCATCCCGAGCGGCCGGAAGATGCGTTCGGTGAAGAACTCGGCGAGCGACTGCCCGGACACGACCTCCACGAACCTGCCGAGCACATCGGTGGAGACGGAGTAGTTCCACTCGCTGCCCGGCTGGAACACCAGCGGCAGCTCCGCGAACTTCTCGGTGACGGCGGACAGGTCCAGCCCGGACGGTGCGCCCCACTCGAAACCGGCCTCCCGGTACATCGCGTCGACGGGGTGCGCGTGGTGGAAACCGTAGGTGAGGCCCGAGGTGTGCGTCAGCAGGTGCCAGACGCGGATCGGCTCGGTCGCGGGCTCGGTGAGCGGGTTGATCGCCGACCCCTTCACGTACACGCGGGGCTGCGCGAACTCGGGCAGCCAGCGGGAGATCGGGTCGGTGAGCTCGAAGGCGCCTTCCTCGTACAGCATCATCGCGGCGACGGACGTGACGGGTTTGGTCATCGAGAAGATGCGCCACAACGTGTCCGCCTCCACCGGTTTCCCGGCTTCGACGTCGCTGTGCCCGTACCGCGAGTGGTGCACGACGTTGCCGCGGCGCGTGACGACGATCTGCCACCCCGGCAACCGGCCATCGTCGACGAAACGGGCGAAATGCCGGTCGATCCGCTCCAGCCGGCTCGCGTCGAAACCGAGTTCCGCGGGCTCGGCAGCCAATTCCAGAACCATGTCCGGTTACTCTTCTGGGCGCGCAGAGCCTCGTCAAGACGCGGAAATCCGGTCCGGGTTCGAAGTCCCGATCTTACAACTCGTTTCAAAATGATCGGCGCGTCTGCTGGCCGTAGTTGATCAAGTGTGGGCATGCTGATGTGGTGATTGAGAAGTTGGTTCCCGACAGT
>NZ_FORP01000024.1 GCF_900114035.1 Amycolatopsis sacchari
GTCGGGAACCAACTTCTCAATCACCACATCAGCATGCCCACACTTGATCAACTACGGCCAGCAGACGCGCCGATCATTTTGAAACGAGTTGTAAGGGGCTTTGCTCGTGCTTATCGGTCCCGCCAGGCGAGTGGTGACAGGGAGATCGCCGCTTCGGCGACGCTCCGGGCGGTTTCGGTGGTCAGGCCCTTGAGGGCGCTGTCGATCCAGCCCTGGACTCGCTGGACGCCGATCTCGCGGTATTCAACCGCCTGCAGGAGCATTTCGAGCTTGTCGGCGTCGCGGGCGCAGCGCGCCTCCGCGGTGTCGGCTGTCTCGTACTCGTCGACGGCGTCCCGGACGGAGGTGCGCGCGGCATCGGGCAGCTGGGAGGTCTGGTCGGCGGTGATCTGCCGGGGATCGGGTTTGGCGAGGTAGGGCTTGACGGTGTGGGGGAGGTCGCCGGTGCGGGTTTCCTGGGTGTCGTGCCAGAGGGCGAGGTAGGCGGCCCGGGCGGGGTCGACGCCTTCTTCGGCGGCCAGCAGTCCGGCCAGCTGGGCGACGCGCAGGGAGTGCTCGGCCACCGATTCGGGGTCGCGTACGCCGGCGTGCCACCAGCCCGAGCGCCGGATCCGTTTGAGGATGCCGAGTTCGTAGCCGAAGCTGGCGATGGCGCTGGCGTGTGACACGCGCGGTTCTCCTAACGGTCGGCGATGCGGAGGGCGTAGTGCAGGCCGGCGAACTGGTCCCGCTCGGCGCGGGTGAGTTCGTCGGTGGACAGGCCCACCTCGACGGCGTCGGCGAGCGGTGGGCGCAGGTGGGGCCAGTCGGTCAGCAGTGACGGGCGTGAGGCTATCAACGTGAACAGGGTGTGCAGGTTCAGCGGTAGGTGGGGCGAGGACGGTGCGACGCGGCGGGTGAGGTGTTCCAGCAGGTGCATGCCGCCCCAGGAGCGGGGGTCGGCGTGCAGCATGAAGGCGTCGTCGACGTGGTCCTCGCGCAGTTCGCCGATCCAGTAGGCCCAGTAGTTCAGGTTCGCGACGTCCGGAGTCGAGCCTGTGGTCATGGCGGTGGTGAAGTCGCGCAGGACGTCGCCGTCGCCGCGGCCAGCCAGGGCGACTGAGGCGGAGCGGGTTTCGAGTAGCCGGTTGACGTTGTCGGTCTGGATGGATTGGCGGCTGGCTCGTGCCCACTCGCCGCGGAGCCAGTCAACGCTGGCGGGCCGTTGGTCGAAGCTGAGCAGGTAGACCGCTTGGCGGCGCAGCAGGGTTTGTTCGGTGCCGGAGGCGCGGTCGGCGATGGTGAGCAGGTGGTCGAAGAAGCGTTCTCGCTCGTCGGCGTAGAGCACGGGTTTCGAGGCCGACGGTCCCCGTCGCCGTGCAGGCGTCGCGAGTGGGCGGAGTTGCTCGGGCAGGATCCCGGTGACCGGCCAGGTGATCAGGTTCGTCAGCGACCGGCGATGCACGTTGTCCGCCAGGGGATGCTGCGCCGGGTCCAGCCAGGCCGGACCGGCGTCTACCGCCGCGGCGAGGACCAGGTCGGCTTCGATGGCCTCGTGCAGATGCCGGCCCACCGAGGCCGGCGTGCCGAGCCGGGTCAGGGTGGACCGGAGCCTGAGGAAGTCGCGGGTCTGCATCGCGGCGAGGGGCCTGCGGCCGGATTCCCACCCCTGCACGGTCGTGATGTCGACGCCCGCGGCTTCGGCGAACTGGTCTTGCGTCGCGTTCGCGGATTGGCGGGCAAGCTTGAGCAGGAACCCCGCCACGACGCCCAGGCAGCGTGATCCCTGACTGCCGGTCGGTGTTCGTGACGTCCTCGCCATGCGTTCGCCCCCAGGTCGAGCCTCCGTCGCTGCCGCAACCCGTACTGGCAGTGCGTTCTGCCGCGGCCGCCCCGATCGTAACGTGTTCTCAAGCGATTACGGCGAGTGATCGCACACGCCGAAGGAGGACACGTTGACAGCAGTACTGAGCACCCCGATGACCGGCCAGTCCCTGATCGAGCCGACCTTGTTCGAGCGGCTGGTGAACCGGATCGTCGCCGAGCACGACCTCAAGCGGGGCCTGGCCGAACGCATCATGGACCAGGCGCTGGCCTTCCTGGCCGCGTGCGCCCGCAACACCGGTGATCCGCTCGCGCCCAGCGAGCTGGTGGACATCGGCTGGCACACCTTCGTCCTGCACACCCGCGACTACGCGGCCTTCTGCGAGCGGATCGCCGGCCGGTTCCTGCACCACGTGCCCACCGTGGACCACGACCCGGCCGCCAGCGGCGAAGCCGCCAGCGAGACGGTGGCCCGGACGGTGGCGGCGATCGAGGCAGCGGGCTTCACGCTCGACTCCGAGCTGTGGCCGCAGGCGGCTGGGTGCACCGGTTGCCACAATGGCTGCCACGACGACCCGCCGCCGGCCCGCGACTGACAAGGGAGCTCTACGATGCCTCGCAGCACCTGGGACGAGCTCCCCGCCACGGTGCAAGCCGCGATCGAACGCAAGGCCGGGCTGGTCGCGCGCGCCGAGATCCCCTCGGCGGGACGCAACTCGGACTTCTCGGCCACGTTGCACCTGCACTCCGGCGGAGTCGTGTTCTGCAAGGGCATCGCCGATGCCGAGGGCAAACGCGGCGCGGTGCACCGCCACGAGGCGGACATCAACCCGTGGTTGCCCTCGGCCCTCGCGCCGCGACTGCGCTGGCGCATCGAGGCCGACGGCTGGCTGCTACTCGGCTTCGACCGCGTCACAGGCGCCCACGCCGACCTCACACCCGGCTCACCGGACCTGCCCGTGGTGGCCGACGCCATGGCAGCGCTGGGGCGCGACCTCGCCGACTGCCCAGCACCCGCACCCCGGCTGGCCGATCAGTGGGCACGACTCGCACCCTGGCGACGGCTCGCCAAGAACCCGCCACCCGGGATGTCGGTACCTGAGCAGCTCATAGCGTGGGAGGCGCGAGCGGTCGAGGCCGCCGACGGGCACGACCTGGTGCACACCGACCTGCACTCGCTCAACATCCTGGTCGCCGGGCGGCAAGCCACGATCATCGACTGGGCGTGGTCGCGCACCGGATCTGCGGCGGTCGACGTGGCGTTCCTCATCGCCCGGCTGATCGCCGCCGGCCACACCCCGCCTGCTGCCGAGGATTGGGCCGAGGCGCTCCCGGTGTGGCAACGAACTCCACCGGCCGCGCGCACCGCGCTGGCGGTCGAGATCTGGGGCATCTGGCAGTACCAGGCCGCGCAGCAGCACCGCGACCTGTGGCGCATCCTCGTCCCGGCCGCCCGCGCCTGGGCCACGCACCGCCTGGGCGACAACACGGGCGTCGAACACCAGTTCGATGACGTGTTAGCCTCGGGACATGAACGTGGAGGGCCTGACCGGTGAGCACTACGACGGGCTCGTCAACTACCGCGTCGATCCCCACGGTGAGCGGGTCGTCGTCCTGCCCGCGATCTGCAGGGCGGGCCGACATTCCCTTGTCGTGGCGGGATACCGCGCCGTTGCCGACAGTGCTGGCGTCGCTGTCGAGTGCCAGGCGTGCCGGGCCGAAGGCGTTTCTCCGGCAGCGTGGCACTTCGGCACGGCCGGGCCACTCGCCGCGCGGGCCGAGTTCGATGACCAGCCGTACCTCGATCGATGGACTCGGTCGGACGCTGCGCGCCCGGGCCGGAGGTAGGGGGTCTGCGGATGCTGCACAGCCCGTACACCCGGTTCAGGGGCGACGACGACCACGGGCGGGCCCCCGTCATCACACCGGTCTGGGTTCGGCTCGACGCCATCTACCTGCGAGTGCCGGGCGCGCCCGTGCACACCGTCGTCACTGGACTGGACATGACCGGTGAGGTGCCCGGTCGCCTGACGGGCTGGTTCTCCACCGCGAAGGGGGACTGGCTCGGCGTCGTCGACTTCGACATCCCGTATGCGGACGCGCGGCGGAACAAGCTCGAGGTCGTCGACCAGCTCGTCCCGGCCTACGCCCTACGTCGCCGCGACGACTGACCGCGGTCTGTCTCATGGTGACGGGGTTCTCAACTCCCGGAGAACATCCTCGAGGTGCCGACGAGTTTCCGCCGGCGTCAGGGCTAATCGCGCGAGCGTGGCACGAAGCTGTCGGTAGCGTCCGACGATTTCGCGATCGGTCAGGAGGGTGACCGCCCCGAGGTGCTGGATGACGACGGCGTCCTCGCCATCGTCCCGGTCGTAGAGCGCAAAAGGGCCAAGCTGCCCGTCATGCCAATCCGGACCCTCGAGTACGAGACGCACCGCGGCCCATCGCTGGTCGAGGACCTCGATCAACCGCTGAACCTGCTTCGCCATGACGGTCACCCCGCCGACGCGCCAGGTGAGTGCCGGTCGGCCGAGGAAAACTTCATACTTGGTTCGTCGGTGCTCGACCACTGCGGCCTGGCGTTCGGATTTGGAGGGCAAGTCGCTCATATCGGATGTAACGTGACGGGCGTAATCGTCACTCTGCAAGAGATCGGGGATGCGCAGAGGTGACCACTCTGTGATCGAGGTGGCTTGCTTTTCGAGCTCCATCGCCTTGGCGGTTTGATGTGAAATGCCGAAAAGGCCGGGGGTGCCACGGTTCGGGGTTGCCCGTTTCGGAGTGACCCACGCCGCGACCTGGAGCAGGTCTGCGCGTGCTTTACCCGTGATTCCCAGGGTGTCGGCGAGCGCTTTCGTCTGCTCGCCGGTCGGGACAAGTGTGCCGTCGAGCCACCGGCTCACGGTGGTATGCGAGACGCCGAGCTGGCGACCGATGTCTCGCGTGGTGGGCCGAGGTGAGCAAGCTAACCAGTGCGAGCGCAGAAGACGTGCGAGCGGCTGGCCGTCGAGCTGCTTCGCCGTATCGGGGTGCCTCGGCATGGGCCAAGAGTACCGAGAAAGACCTTTGTCAGAACGACCCGGATGGGCTATTGCCCCTTCTCGCTGCCGCCATGCACCGTTGTTTGGTGCGTAAGTTTTCGCACCAAACTTGGAGGGAAGATATGTGGCGATGGATTTCGCGTATTTGCGGCGGTGTGCCTTCTGCGACTAGGAACGGTCGATCGCAGCATCGTCCTCGCCACGCGATGCCTGAACGTGTGAAGGTGGCGCTCAACGAAGAAAACGGCTGGGGACGCGTTCGCCGGAGTCGGCGATGACGGAGGATCAGCGAACCCCGCAATATCTCTACCGGACGGTTTTCGAGCAGTTCAAAGCCCGTATCGAATCCGGCGAACTGGCGCCCAACACGCCGCTTCCGGCCGAACGGCGTCTGGCAGCGGAACTCGGCGTCGCGCTGGGCACCCTTCGCCACGCGACTCAGCTCTTACGGGAGGAGGGACTCGTCGTCACGGTGCCGTCGAAGGGGACCTTCATCCGCGACACGCGGCTGAAGTCCGCCGAGGGTGCCGGGGCGCGATCTTGATAAATGCGAAGTCTCGCCGCTCCGCCTGTGCGGCCGCGAGTGGATGACTCGCGGCCGCAGAGGTGTCGTTGTCAGTGACCGGCGCTCTGCCCGCCGTCGACGTGCAGGATCTCGCCTGTCACGAACGGACCTAACGCTTCAGCATACGAACCGCGAAGTGCTGGTCGAAGGCCCTGAGATCATGATCCGCCCGGTGGGTACGCGCCGACAGATGGCGGGTGGTTCCCGATGAGCGCGGCGGCTGCCCCGGCTCGGCGGGACCGCGCTCTGTGGGTCCAGTGCGCCTGTACGGCACTGGTCGCCTTGGGCGCGGCGTACGCCTCGTATCGGCACGGGCGCGAGTTCGCGTTGCGGTTCGGCGCGGACGAGGCCACGGCGGCTATCTGGCCGTTGATCGTGGACGGGTTGTTGACCACGGCCACGGTCGAGCTGTGGAAGTCCGGACAGGGCCGCCGTGCGGGTGGTCGGTGGGCGGCGTGGTTGGCGTTCGTGTTCGGCATCGTGCTGTCGCTGTGCGCGAACGTGGCGGCGGCTCCGGAGTTGAGCGTGTTCGCCGTGGCGGTGGCGGCGTGCCCGCCGCTGGCGCTGCTGCTGGCGGTGGAGTTGCTCAATCGTGCGCTGAAGCGGCACCGCGCCGAGACCACTAGCGAGACCAGCGACGAGACCGCCGAGACGAGCGAGACCGGCGACAAGATGACGTCCGTGGTGCGTCTCGCGGCGATCCCGGACGACTCTCGCCCGGCGGAGCCGACCGCCGAACAGCGGATGTGGGCGTACTACGTCACCGAGCGATCGAAGGGCCGCACGCCGACCGGCGCGGAACTGGACCGGATCGCGGGCACGAACAACTACGGCCGCCGAGTGTTGCGCCGCTGGCGCACAGTGGGCGGCCCAGCAGGGACCAGTGCCACGCGCGTGGCCGCCGCAGCGCCTCGTCGCCTCGGTGTGGACGGCCTACCGGCGCGTGACTCCGCGCAGGCGTCGGCGTAGCTGCCAGATTCGCAGCGATCCGGCGATCGCGGTCAGCAGCACACCTGCCACGGCGGCCAGCAGCATCGCCACTGCCAGGGAGACGTGTCCGGTCGCGCCGAAGTAGGAGATCTGCACCGACTGCGTGTTCTGCAAGATGAAGATCAGCAGCAACACGAGCACGGCGGTGAACACGATGACGCCGATCCAGGTGGCGCTGGTGCGGGTGCGCCGCAACGGGCTGCGACCGACCGGGCCTGCTGCTAGTGGGGCAGTCTCGGCGACCGGCGCTTGCGGCGGCGGGGTCGAGTCGGCGGGCGTGGGGTGGGACTGTACGAGCCTGGTGGCCGACGTATCGGTCATGAGATGCCCCCTCTCTTAGGTGAGGGGCTACCTGTCCCACCCTACGCCGATCTGCGCGCGTCCACACACGCCGCATCGTTCGAACGAGAATGCACCGGCTCAGGCGGGGGCGTGGAGGTGGCCGCCCTCGGTCTCCCAGCGCTGTTCCGGTGCTGGCTCGGCCGTCCTGGACGTCGTGCCCAGCGGGCTGCTGTCGCCGGTCGACGGGGTGACGCCGTTGCTGGCGAGAATGTCCGCCACGCTGGCGGTCGAGTCGCTGGCTGCGGCCGAGCGCAACACCGCGCGCGCCGTCCCGCCGGGTGTACCCGGAGGGACCACCAACAAGCTGACTCGGCGACCGTCCGAACCGATCACCTCGACGGTGTGCGTGTCCATTGACCGGAAGCCTCCGAACCGCACCACCCGTCCCTGAACCGGCATCTTCCGCGCCACCGCGTCCCATGTGTCGAGGTGGTAGGACATCCGGCTGACCGGCCCGACCGACGCCCCGAGCGCGACGACCAGAGCGGGAAACTCGGCGGCCGGATCATTGGAGTGCGGCCACCAACCGCCATCGACAAACCCGCGCGCCGCACCGGCCGGTTTCATCTGCAACCGCACGACCACACCGATCTGATCGACTGGGGCTGCGTGGGAGCGATTCTGAGCCGAGATCATCTCGGCGCTCCTGCCTCCGACCCGCCAAGCGGATCGGGGATAGCTACTGCGCCCGAGGCGGCACCCACTGCCCGTGGATACGTGGTCGCCTCCGGTACCTTCCAGCCTACGCCGAACACCTGCTCACACCCCGGCGATCTCTCACCACGGAGGGGCGGGCGTGGTGCTCAGTCGGAACCGGCGGCGTGGTCGAGTTCGGCGCGGACGCGGGCCAGCCGGTCGCGCCACCACGCCGCCTGTTCGGTGTCGGTCAGCGCGTAGGTGTCAAGTAGGGCGGGGTCGGGCGTGGGCGGTGTGCGGGGTACTGGGAGGTAGCCGCCTGCCGGGCGCAGCGAGTCGGCACCGGCCACGACATCGCCTTCCAGCAGCGAGAGCGTGCCGAGACCGCAGGCGAAGTCGAGTTCGGGCAGCGCCCCGGCGAGGGCGAGTTGCGCCGCGAGTCCGACGCTGGTTTCCAGCGCGGAGGAAACCACGCAGGGCAGCCCGGCGGCTTCGGCGACTTGCAGCGAACGCCGCACGCCGCCCAGCGGCGTGCACTTGATCACGGCTACGTCCGCCGCGCCCGCGACCGCTACCCGCATCGGATCTTCGGCGCGGCGGATGGACTCGTCGGCGGCGATGCGCACGTCGACCTGGCGGCGGACGGCGGCCAGTTCCTCGATGGTGCGGCAGGGTTGCTCGACGTACTCCAGTCCGCCCGCTGCCTTGTCGAGCGCTCGGATGGCGGTGACCGCGTGGTCCACGTCCCAGACGCCGTTGGCGTCTACGCGGATCGCCCCGTCCGGGCCGAGCGCGTCGCGGACGGCTTCCACGCGGGCGAGGTCTTCGGGCAGCGATTCGGGGTGGTCGGCGACCTTGACCTTGGCGGTGCGGCAGCCCGAGCGGGCGGTGATCTCGTGAGCGCGTTCCGGGCCGACCGCGGGGACGGTGCAGTTGATCGGGATGCGGTCACGTACGGGCTCGGGCCAGCCCACGGTGCACTGCTCGATGGTGGTGGCCAGCCAGGAGGCGGACACGGCGTCGTCGTAGTCGGCGAACGGGCAGAACTCGCCCCACCCGGCAGGGCCTTGGATCAGCATCCCCTCGCGCACGGTGATGCCTCGGAACCGGGCGCGCATGGGGATGGCGTAGACGTGGGCGGCGTCGAAGTCGATGGTCATCAGGTGGTGGAGTCCTCGTCTCGGCGAGCGCGGTTGCGGGTCAGCAGGTCGGTGATGCGCTCGTCCAGTTCGCCGAGGTGCCGTGAGCTGGCGCGCAACGGTCGGACCTGTCGTTGCAGCGTGCGCAGCCGGTCGAGCGTGCGGGTGGAGCTGACCTGTGCGGCGGTGCGCACCGCGTCGCGTCCGAGCGCTGCGGCGTGTTCGTAGTCGCGGCCGACGAGGTGGGCGGTGGCGAGGTCGGTTTGCACGAAGCAGCGGCTGCGGACGCGCCACGGTTCGTAGGTGTCCATCGCTTGGCTGATCAACCGGGTGCCCTGCTCGGGCTCGCCCACGTCTCGCAGGCAGCGGCCGAGGTCGGCGGCGAGTTCGGCTTCGGTGTAGAAGGCCAGCCAGGTGGGTTCGTCGTCGGCACGGGCGCGCTCGTAGCAGCGCTCGGCTTGCAGCACGGCGGTGCGGGTGGCGTTGGCTTCGCCGAGCAGGGCGTGCCCGCGTGCCTCGACGGCGTGTAGCAGGGCGGACAGCACGGGGGTGGCCTTGCCGTCAGTGACGCTGTGACCGGCGCGCGCGAGCGCGATGGCTTGGCGGGCGTGGCGCAGCCGGTCGTGGTCGGTGATCGCGCCGTGGCCGATCTGCACGGTGAGGCGGCTCATGTGGGACAGCACGTTGGCGGCGTAGAGCCGGTCACCTGCGCTCATGGCGAGGTTGAGCGTCTGGATGTAGTAGCGCTGGGCCAGCGAGTGGCGGCCCACGTCGGCGGCCATCGAACCGGCCAGCCAGGAGGCTTGGGCGACCGCGCCGAGCAGCGCTTTGCCGGTCTTCTCCGAGTAGCTGCCGTGCATGACCGTGCTGGCCTCGCGGTGCAGCAACTGCACGATCTGCTCACGGACGCGGCCCGAGCTGTACCGGTGATCGAGGCGGCGTAGGTGGGCGATGTTCTCGGTGATGATCTCGACATCGGGCATCCCGATGCGTTTGCCCGCGACCCGCGCGGTGTTCTCGGTGGGCGGCACGGTGAGCGCGAACAGCGCGGGCTCCGAGAAGGCCGCCGCCGTGAAGGCGGAGCCCAGCAGGAACTTGCGCCGATCCATGTCCCGTCCCGACAACTCGACAACCGTGCGAACCGTGCCGTCCAGTGTGCCTGAACACTGGAGCCCGTCGTACCGATCATCGGATGCCGGAGTGCGATCGGCAAACCCGCACTCGGTGACGCTGATCTCGCGGTGCAGGTGGCGGGACAGCACCTTGGCGACGAGCCGGGGCACCGGCCAACGTGGCTGGGAACCGTCCAGCATCCGCTTCACCGAGGTGGTGTTGGTTCCGACGTGCACGCCTTCCTCCGCGCCCGCCGTCACCACGGCGCGCGCGAGCGCGGCGTTGCTCATTCCGGCCTCGTCCAGCAGCGCACGCAGCGCGGTGTTGCTGTCGCCCGCTCGGCCGTCGCGGCCCATCCCGGTCACATCCTGGCGTACTCGTCCCATTGCTGGCCGTAGTCGATCGTGGCGCACCGGCCGATGTCCTGTGAAGCCCCGCGTGCGAAGTGGGACCGAAGTGGGACCCCTGAACAGCAAGCGGACGCAGTGCCACGCAACCCTGACTGCCGTCTAGCTGAGCTGGGCGTTTGTCTGGTGGTGACGGATCACTGACCGACCGTTGCCAAGGAGGCTAGACAATGGCCACGCCGACGATCACAGCCGCACAGGGCGGCAACGGGCCCCACCAAGAGCAGCCCCTGTCCGGGCTGACCGCGACCGCTGCCCACTACGCAGGGTGGGAATGGCTGGTCCTGCGAGCCGATGATCGGCTGCTGCTGACCACCAACGAACGGGTCAGCGCGGTCGAGCTGCCCGCCGCGATCGGCGCCGAGGTACAGCACTACCTCACGGTGCGGATGCTCGCCGGACCGGTGGTCGCCCTGCCCGGCGTACCGCGCCGTTGGCTGTTGCTCACCGAGTCCGCGGACGAGTCCGCCCCGGTCAACCTCGTCCGGCTGCGTGCCCGTGGCGCGCTGACGCACCGCTGCGGGACCTTGGTACCGCTGCCGCCGAGCCGCCTGGAATCCGGCGTCGTGACCTGGCAGGTGCCTCCGTCGCTGGACGGCCCGTCGTTGCCGCCGTTCACCGCCGTGGTCGCAGCAGTCCGCGCGGTGACCGAAACGGTGGGACTGGCGTGACCGCCGCGCATCGCCGCGCATGAGCGGATGGGCGAGCCGATGTGCGTCTGCGGTTGGCAACTCGTCGCCGTGACGGTGCTGCTCCAACTCTTGATCCTCGGATACGGCGAGATCGAGGGTCGCCGCCGCAGCGCGGCCGACCTGCGGGCGTTCCGGCACCGGCAGGTGGACGGCACACCCGCCAAGCACAGCCCCACGGCGCGACACCGCACGGGCGAACCCGTGAAGTCCCTGCGTGCCCGCCACGACGCCGAGACGCTGCCCTACTACCCGTCGTCGTCCCGCAAGACCACCTGACCGCTCCGGCGGCGCAGGCGCGGCCCCTCCCGCACCTGGCCCCTGCGCTGCCGGAGCACCCCACGCGGCACGTCGCCAGCCCGTACCCCGACCGGGCTCGACGTGCCGCACCCGGCACCCGGCGTGATCCCCCGCGCGCCGGGTGCCGGTCTCCCGATCCCACCGCAACCACGGAAGGGCCACCTCCGATGTTCCCCACCGGCATCCCTGTCCACGTCGAGAAGGACAAGACGGCGCGCGTGAAGATCCACGATCCCTGCGGGCTGACCTGCGACTTCTGTCACAACGAAGGCACCCCGGTCGTGGTGGACAACCGCCGCCGGCCGCTCGGCGACTTCACCACCGCCGGCCCCAGTGGGCGCGTGTCGATCTACGCCGCCACCAACGGCGCGGCATTCCTGCCCGCCGCAGTCCCCGACAACGAGCAGTTCGGCGAGGCGCTGACCGTGTTGGGCGACGCCCTGGACCTCAGCGAGGTGCATCTGACCGGTGGTGAACCGACGTTGCATCCCGCCGTGGCGCGGCTGACGAAGATCGCGGTGGACGCCGGGTTCCAGGTCGGGATGACCTCCAACGGTGAGCGCGGTGACCGGGTACTCGCCGACTGCGCCGCCGCTGGGCTGGACCGGGTGAACTTCTCCGTCTTCGGCACCACGGCCGCCGAACTCGCCGAGGTCCAGCACGCCCGCTACCGCGACCCCGACCGCGCACAGCGCAAGATCGACGCCCTGAAACGCTCCATCGCCGAATGTGAGGCGCACGGGATCAAGGCCGGCGCCAACATCGTGGTGCTCGACCACAGCCACGCCCCGCGCGTGCACCGCCTGCTGGACGAATACTCCCCGTACCTGTCGGTGCGGCTGCTCAACTCGCTGGACCACGGCCCGGTCTCGATCGAAGCCATCGAACGCATCCTCGCCGAGCGTGGCGCGGTCGCCGAGGCCCACTACATCACCGCTGGTGTGTCCGGCGCACGCACCGCCTACCGGCTGCCGGACGGACGGCGGGTGTTCTTCAAGCAGATCCGGCCCGTGCGGCTGCCCGACACGTGCGCCGGGTGCCGGTTCAACAACGACACCGACTGCCAGGAAGGCTTCTACGGCGTGCGGCTCTACTACGACCGCACCGGCCGCTACCAGGTCGGCGTGTGCATCCAGCGCATGGACCTGTGCATGCCGCTGGACGAGTTCGTGACCAGCCCGAAGCGCGCCGAGATCCTCGCCCTGCGCGAAGCCGAGTACCAGCGGCTCACCACCCGCCTCGCCGGATAACGTCCACCACTGATCACCATCGGAAGGAGCCCGCAGTGCCCATCGAGCACGAAGCCAAGATCCTCGACATCGACCCCGACGCCATGGAACAGCTGATCCTGGACAAGGGCGGCCAGAAGCTCGGCGAGCGGTTCATGCGCCGCTACGTCTACGACATCACCCCTGGCGACCAGTCCAAGTGGATCAGGCTCCGCGACACCGGCGACGAGACCACGCTGACCGTCAAGCAGATCACCAGCGACGCCATCGACGGCACCCACGAGATCGAAGTGGGCGTCGACGACTTCGCCGCCACCAACGCACTGCTGAACGTGCTCGGCTTCACCGCGAAGTCCTACCAGGAGACCAAGCGCACCAGCTTCATCCTCGACGGCGCACAGGTCGAGATCGACACCTGGCCCCAGATCCCCCCGTACTTGGAGATCGAAGCCGGGTCCAAGGACGAGGTGGTCAGGGTCGCCGGACTGCTCGGCCACACCGAAGCCGACCTGACCGGCGAAAACACCATCACGATCTACGCCCGCTACGGCATCGACCTGAACACAATCCCCGAACTGCGCTTCTGACCATCGCCACCCGTCCACCGCGTCCGCACGCCCGCGCACTGCCGATCGGCCCTGCGGGCGTGCGGCCCCCGCACGCCCACCAGGAGCCCGCCAACCGTGAGCGCCATGCCCGCGCAAGCAGCCCAAGAGCTGGGCCGACGCCTCCACACCGCAGGCTTCCGCCCGCTGCCCGACGTCGATGACGACGGCGGGTTGATCGGCACCCGGCTCTGGCGCGTCCGAGCCGGATACGTCGAATACCTCGCGCTGCGCCCCAGCGGACTCGCGCACGCCGTCCGCGCCGAGGCCCGGTTCGACTATCGCCGCCCCGCCGAACACGGCGCGGTGGTCGAACACCGGTTCGGCCACGCCACCAACGCCCTGAACTGGCTACTGAACAGCGCCGACACCACAGGTGGGCGACTGCCCCGACCCTACGCCCCGCCCGCCAGATCGTGGCCGCCGAGCGAGCCCGACCCCGACGAGATCAACTGAGAAACGAGCCGCCAGCCATTCACCCGGCAACTCACTGGGCAACTCATCGACCATTTCCTAGGCAACCCAGAGCTGCCGGGGTACACATCTGGCGTTAGTAGCGGTTGACCTGCGGTTTCAGTCGTGCGGTCGTGCTACGCGGGTGCCCGATTGGCCTTATATGGCCACCCGTGGTGCGGCGTACACACATCCACACAACGACCGGAACACGCCGGGCGGCTACGGCAACATCGACTGTTGACGGCTGCCGAGGACGGATGCTAGCCTAATTGGCCGATCCGCTGTCGGCTCGGGTCTGCGCAGGCAGATGGTCGAGGCCTCGCCGAGGATCGGCAGAACGTGTCCCGCACCGTGACGCGCCTTGGTGTCGTCGGCGTCGTTGTGACGCCGAGCCAAGTGTTTACCGCGTCCACCGTGATCGTGCGGGCCGGTCGGTGTTGTCGGTGTCTCCCCTCGGTGGTGGTGATCATGGTGCGCGAGCGTGGCGCGGGTTCCGCGCCCGGCCGAGACGGCTGGTTGGTGGGTGCACGTGGGGGTTCACATGGGGATTCCGTTGGGGATTCCGTTGGGGAGTCCTCTCAGAGTTGCCGACCCGACCTGCCGGGTTCCGGCCGTGTTGTTGCAGGTCAGCGCGTCGTAGTAGGCGCGGCTACGGTGCCAGACTCGATGGACAACTGTCCTCATGACACATCCTCGGGGCTGCGGCGGCGCGTGACGGCGGCGGCCGTGGCCGCTGCGGGCGGCCGTCTGACCGACCGGGATCGCCGCATCCTGGCCCTGCTGGACGAACACTTCACCTTCACCACCTCACAGCTCGCCCTGCTCGCCGGGTTCGGCTCGGTGATCACCGCACAGCATCGGCTGGCCGCGCTGCACGCGCGGGGCGTGCTGCACCGCGACCGCCCGTTCCACCAGCAACCTGTCCCACCCGGGCGTGGCTCCCACGAACCTTCTCGGCGCCCGGCCCGACCTCGGTCGCGACCGCCCCACCCCGCGCGCCCGTCTCATCCGCGCCCTGTCCGCCTGTACGGCCCGAGCGGCGTCGGGCACTTCGCCGGCCCACCGGCCGAGCAGAAGCTCTACTCCCGACTGCGCGACGCCGAGGACGCCCGTCGACTGTGGACGGTCACCGAGGAGCTCACCGGCGTGCGCTTCCCCGCCACCGAGACCACGGCGTCAGCCTGAGACCGGCCCGCCGAGGGCGGCCTCGAACCCGGCCGCCGCACGCAGCAACACGTCCTCCCGCCACGGGGCCGCCGCCAGGTGCAGCCCCACCGGCATCCCGGACTCCGGATGTCGTCCACACGGGACGCTCATCGACGGGCCGCCGTACATCGCCCACACGTAGGTGAACCGGGCGAGGTCGCGAGTGGACGCCGCCAGGTCGACGGCGTCCGCGCGGGGCACGTCGACCGGGATGGTCGGGCACACGACGACGTCGACGCGGCTGAACACCTCGCTCGCGCGCGCCTGGAAATCCCGCCGCCAGCGGCGGGCGCGCTGGGTGATGTCCTCCGGCGTGCCGGCGCCGATCCGCAGCCGGCGCAACACGTCCGCGTCGATCGAGCGCGGATCGGCCCGCATGCGCTCCGCGTGCACGCCCGCCGCCTCCGGGTACATGATCTCGAGCATCCGCTCCTGCGCCGACTCCGCACCCGCGACCGTGACCGGCGTCGCCGTGGCACCGTGCCGGGCCATCAGCTCCGTCGCGGTCGCGACCACCCGCCGCACACCCGGTTCGACGCCGTCCGCGAGGAATCCCCCGGCGACCCCCACCCGCAGACCGTCGAGCCCGGCGCCGAGCAGCGCGTCGACCGGTGTCCGCTCACCGGGCACCGCGGTGGGGTCGTCGGGATCAAACCGGTCCAGCGCGGCAAGGACCCGCGCGACCGTCCGGACGTCGCCCGCGATCGGCGTGACCGTGTCGAACGACGGGCTCACCGGAAACACCCCGCGGTTGGACACCCGCCCCACTGTCGGGCGCAACCCGACGACCCCGTTGACCGAGGCGGGGATCCGGCCCGATCCGCCGGTGTCCGTGCCGAGCGCGGCCTCGACCAGCTCCGCCGCCACCGCGACCCCCGAACCGCTGCTGGACCCGCCCGCGATCCGGTGCCCGTCCCGCGCGTTGCGGCAGTCGCCGAACACCGCGTTGCGTCCGGTGGCGCCCATGGCGAACTCCGCCATGTTGTTCTTGCCCAACACGACGGCACCGGCGTCGTCGAGCAGCCGGGTGACCGTGGCGTCCCGCGCGGCCGGGACGCCACCGTGGTGCGCCGAGCCCGCGGTGCTGCGGACACCGGCCACGTCGATGTTGTCCTTGAGCGACACGGTCAGACCGTGCAGGCTCCCCCGCCGCGCGGGTGGCGTCGCGTCCCGTTCGTCGGCCTGCCACCGCGCGCGGTCGGCGAGCACCGCGATGAACGCGCGCAGATCCCGATCGCGTTCCCGCGTGCGCGCCAGGTACCGCTCGACTCGTTCCCGGACCGGACCCACCTGGTCTCCTTTCCCTGCCGAAAAACCGGGTCCGCCGGGACGCCGGGGTACCGGCCGCCCCGGCGGACCCGCGATCACGCCGCCTGCCGCGACGCGCGCGCCCTGGCGGTCGCGTCCTCGTCCACGGTCATCGTCGATTCGTCGATCACCACGCCGTAGTGGCGCTCGGCATCGGCGACGGTGACGAAGTCGTCGAGCACGTCCTCCAGCACGAGCGCGGGTTCCCGCAGCAGCGGATCGCCGTACCCGCCGCCGGAGGGCATCCGGATCTCCAGCGTGTCGCCTGCCGCGCAACGCTCCTGCGTGACCTTCGAGTACAGCGTTTCCTCCCGCTCGGTACCCACGTTGCGGGTGAACGCACCGGGCAGACCGTCGTGTCCGCCCGCGAGCCCCTTCGGCGGGTCGTTGCGGTTGTCCGCCTCGGACCCGATGAAGGTGTCGGTGAGCATCCGCCACGTGCGGACGCTGCCGATACCACCCCGGTACTGGCCGGGTGCGGGCGGTTCGTCGCGCAGTTCGTAGCGTTCGGCGATCATCGAGCGGTTGAGCTCGAGCTCCTCGATCGGGTTGTTGCGGGTGTTGGCCATCAGGGTGTCGACGCAGTCCAGGCCGTCCTTGCCGTTGCGCGCCCCGTAGGAACCCTCGTTGATCTCGATGTACACCCAGTACGACTGGCCGTCCTCGGCGAGACCCGAGTAGGCGATGGCGCACAGCGCGGCCGAGGACCCCGCCACCGCACGGTCGGGCAGAACATCGGCCAGCGCGATGTTGATCGAGTCGAACATCCGGTTGATCTGCGAGAACCGCGCGAAGCACGACGCCGGGAAATCCGGGTTGAACAGCGTGCCTTCCGGGGCGTAGGCCTTGGCGGGGCGGAAGCAGCCGTCGTTCTGCGGCACGTACTCCTCGGTCAGCGCCTCGTCGAGCAGCAACGTGCGCACCGCGGAGGCCACCGTGGGCAGCACCGAACCCTCGAACGGCACGTTGAACGCCGTCGGCACCTGCCCGTGCGAGCCGGTGAGGTCGACGACGACGTCGTCGCCGGTCACCTTGACCTTCACCGCGACCGCCAGCGGGACCTCGCGGTTCTTGCCGTCGTCGTCCAGGTAGGACAGCGGCGCCTCGTACTCGCCGTCCGGGATCTCGCGCACCCGGCGGCGCAACATCTCCTCGGAGTAGTCCATCCACTTCTCGGCGGCCGACATCACCACGTCGACGCCGTAGCGCTCCAGCAGCTCGACGAACCGCCGCTCGCCCAGCCGCGCGCACGCGATCAGCGCCTCGAGGTCTCCCGCGTTCTGCTCGGGGGTGCGCACGTTGTCCAGGATGTGCTGGATCAGCGCGTCGTTGCGCACGCCGGCGTCGTAGATCTTCGCCGCGTCCATCAGCTTGCCCTCGGCCCAGACGTCCACGACGTCCATGCACAGACCGGGGAAGTTGCCGCCGATGTCGGACACGTGGCCGGTGCAGCCCGCGAACCCGACGTGGCGCCCGCCGAAGAAGATCGGGATCACGATGCCGTAATCCGGGGAGTGGGCGGCACCGTGGTAGGGGTGGTTGTGCAGGATGACGTCGCCCGGCTGGTAGGTGCCGGACAGCCTGCGGTCGATGCCACGGATGTAGGCCGGGATGGATCCGCAGTGCATCGGCGTCGAGTCCGATTCGCACAACTCACGGCCGTTGACGTCGAAGATGCCCGCACCGAGGTCCTCGGACTCCCGGATCAGGCTGGAGTACGCCATCCGGTAGAGGATCTGCGCCATCTCCTTGGCGATGGAGTCGAGCGCACCGCCGATCACCCGCAGCGTGATGGGGTCGACGTCGACGCGGACGAAGTCGTCCGGGGCGACGCCCGCGAGGGTCTCGCCCGCCGGGTTCAATGCCGTCACCGCTGACCTCCCTGGCTGTTGTCACTGGTCTCGATGATGATGTGGCCGACGCGGTCGACGGTCGCGCGCTGCCCCGGCCCGATGATGGTGGTCGAGTCGAACTGCTCGACGATCGCGGGACCGTCGATCACGTTGCCCGCCTTCAGGCGGTCCCGGTCGTAGACGTTCGTGGTGAACTCCGCGGGCTGGTTGCCCTCATCCCAGAACAACGTCTGCGTCGTCGCCTTCAGCGCGCCCGACGGGTCCGGCCCGCCCGCTTCGACCTCGGCGA
Source organism: Amycolatopsis sacchari (assembly GCF_900114035.1). Taxonomy (GTDB): domain Bacteria; phylum Actinomycetota; class Actinomycetes; order Mycobacteriales; family Pseudonocardiaceae; genus Amycolatopsis_E; species Amycolatopsis_E sacchari. The sequence continues at coordinate 17,972 of NZ_FORP01000024.1, forward strand.
GCGGCACGTGCCCCACCTTGCCGACCGCGGCCACCCGCACGTTCACGAAGTGCACCGGCTTGTCGTCGAAGCGCTGCAGGTAGGTGCGTTCGTGCACCTGGTGGAACGACTCGGCGGCGCGCGCCACCCAGTCGGCGTCCACCGGGCCGTCGGGCGCGGGCACGCGCAGCTCGTAGCCCTGGCCGATGTAGCGGCAGTCGAGGCTGCGTTCGATGACGACGTCGTCGGGCGAGAGTCCGTCCGCGGTGACCTGCTCGACCACCTGCGCGGACAACCGGTCGATCTCGGCGGCGATCCGGTCGGTGTCCGGATCGGCGGAGGAGGTCCACACCGTCGCGGGCACCTCGACGCGGATGTCGGTGGACAGCAACCCCATCGCCGAGGCGATGCCGGGGTGCGCGGGCACGATGACGCGGGGGACGTTGAGCTGCTGCGCGATGTGCCACGCGTACAGCGGCCCCGCGCCGCCCTCGGCGACGAGCGAGAAATCGCGCGGGTCGTAGCCCTTGCGCACCGAGTGCAGGCTGATGGCTTCGGTCATCGCGTGCGCCAGGATCTGGAAGATCCCGATCGCGGCGTGCTGGACGCTGGTGCCCAGCTTGGCGGCCACGTGTTCCTCGATCGCCTTGATCGCCAGGTCGGTCTCCACCCGCATCGCGCCGGACAGGAAACTGTCCTCGCGCAGCCACCCCATGGCCACCATGGCGTCGGTGCTGGTGGGTTCGGTGCCGCCGCGCGCGTAGCAGGCCGGTCCGGGCACCGCGCCCGCGCTGCGCGGACCGACGCGGAACATCCCGCCCTCGTCGATGAAGGCGATGGAACCGCCGCCCGCGCCGATCGTGTCGACCTCCGCCATCGGCACCATCGCGTGGTAATCGCCGATGCGGGTGTCGAGCAGGTGTTTCATCCGCAGCTTGCCGTCGGCCGCCACGCCGATGTCGGCCGAGGTGCCGCCGACGTCGAGGGTGATGACGCTTTCGTACCCGGAGGCCTTGCCGATCGCGCACCCGCCGAGCAGGCCCGCCACCACCCCGCTGGTCAGCAGCGACACCGGGTGCTCCACTGCGCGGCGCGAAGTGATCAGCCCGCCCGCCGACGTCATGAGCCGCACGTCGCCGCGCACACCCGACTCGCGGGCGGTGTCGACGAGGTTGGTGACGTAGCCGGACACCTTCGGCCCGACGAACGCGTTCAGCGCCGTGGTGGAGAACCGCTCGTACTCGCGGTACTGCGGGGCGACCTCACTGGACAGCGAGATGAAGACACCGGGGTACTCCTCCTCGACGATGCGCTTGACCGCCTGCTCGTGCACCGGGTTGCGGTAGGCGTGCAGGAAGCACACCGCGATCGCCCGCACCCCGTTGGCCTTGAGCACGCGGACCTGCTCGCGCACGCCGTCCTCGTCCAGCGGCGTCAGGATCTCGCCGGCCGCGTTGATCCGCTCCCGCACCACCCGCCGGTTGCGGCGCCGCACCAGCTGCCACTTCTGCCACGGCAGGTCCTGGTACGACGAGTAGTTCAGGGGGCGCTTCTTGCGGGCGATGTGGAGGATGTCGCGGAAGCCCTCGGTGGTGATCAAGCCGACGTCGGAGCCGTTGTGCTCCAGGACGATGTTGGTCGCGACGGTCGTGCCGTGCAGGAACTGGTCGAGGGCCTCGACGGACACGCCGACGCGCTCGGCCAGCTCTCCGACGCCCGCGACGGTGGCCACGGACGGGTCCTGCGGTGTGGACGGGATCTTGTGCACCGCGATGGTGCCGTCCTCGTCCCAGTACATGAGGTCGGTGAACGTGCCACCGACATCGACTCCGATGCGTTTCATCTGGTTGGTCCTCCAAGTGACCCTGCTAGTCCATCACTGATCCGGCGTCCGGAGCGGCCAGCGCCAGCACGCGGCGCGCACGCCGCACCACCGCGGCGTCGACCATGCGCCCGGACACGACCGCCACACCGCTTCCCTTCCGCTCCGCGTCCTGCGCCGCGGCCAGCACCGCGCGCGCCCGCTCCACGTCGTCCGCACCCGGCCGCACTGCGTCGTGCGTCCACTCCACCTGGCGCGGATGGATGCACATCCGTCCGGCGAAACCCATCCGCTGCAGCGCCCGCGTCGACGCCGTGAACGCCTCCCGGTCGTCGAACGCCGCCGTGACCGGGGCGGGCGGCGGCACCAGGCCGCACCCCGCCGCGGCCGCCACCGCTCCCGAGCGCGCCCAGGCGAGCGGCTGCGGGTCGTCCTCGAAGCCGCTCACCCCGAGGTCGGCGGCCAGGTCGTACTCGCCGAGCGTGACCGTCGCCACACCCGGCACGGCGGCGATTTCGGGCAGCCGCCACAGGGCCGCGGCGGTCTCCACGAGCGGCAGCACGGGGACGCGCAACCGCCCGGCCAGCGCCGTCACCGTGACGAGGTCGGCTTTCGGGAGCACCACGCCCGCGATCCCGAGCCCGGCGATCGCGTCCAGATCGGCGTCCACGAGATCCTGCTCGTTGTTCACCCGCACCCAGACCCGGCGCGCCCGTGCCGGGTCCGCCGCGAGCCACTCCGCGACGGTCGCGCGTGCGCGCGCCTTGGCGTCGGTGGCCACCGCGTCCTCCAGATCGGCCACCGCGACGTCGGCCACGTCCACCGCCCGGGTGAGGCGGTCCGGGCGGTCGGCCGGGCAGAACAGCCAGCTGCGCGCGATCACCAGCCGACCCTGCCCTTGTCCCCGATGAGCGACCGGGCGATCACCGTCCGCATGACGTCGCTCGTGCCCTCGCCGATCGTCATCAGGATCGAATCGCGGTAGAGGCGTTCGATCTCGAACTCCGCCGAGTAGCTGTACCCGCCGTGCACCCGCATCGAGTCCTGCGCCGCCTGCAGCGCCACCTCGGAGGCGAACAACTTGGCCATCCCCGTCTGCAGGTCCGAGCGCTTGCCCCGGTCCAGCGCATCGGCCGACCAGTAGGTGAGCAGCCGCGCCGCCTGCAGCTGCGTGGCCATTTCGGCGAGGCGGATCTGGATCGCCTGGAACTCGGCGATCGGCTTGCCGAAGGCGCGCCGGTCGCGCGCGTACTGCAGTGCCTCGTCGTAGGCGCGCTGCGCGATGCCGAGGCTGCGGCCTGCGATGTTGAGCCTGCCCACCTCCAGCGCCGACAGCACCTGCTGCATTCCGCGACCCTCGACGCCGCCGAGGAGGTTCGCCGCGGGAACGCGGACGTCGTCGAAGACCACCTCGCAGGACTCGGTGCCCTTGTAGCCCAGCTTGGGGATGTCCTTGGTGACGGTGAAGCCCGGTGTGCCTGCCTCGATCAGCAGCACGCTCATCCCCTTGTGCGCGGGGGTGGCGCTGCGGTCGGTCTTGACCAGCACGGGCAACGGGTCGGCGTACCGGGCGTTGGTGATCCACATCTTCGTGCCGTTGACGACGTAGTGGTCGCCGTCGCGGGTCGCGGTGGTGCGGATGCCCTGCAGATCGGTGCCCGCGTCCGGCTCGGTCAGAGCGATCCCGGTGCGCCGGGCCCCGGTGGCGAGGTCGGGCAGGTACCGGCGCTTCTGCTCCTCGGTGCCGTGCCGCGCGAGCATCCAGCAGGACAGCGAGTGGCTGCCGAGGATGCCCGCGATGCCCATCCAGCCGCGCGCGATCTCCTCGAACATCAGGGTGAACGACACGAAGTCCGCCGCCGCTCCCCCGTACTCCTCCGGGATCATCAGGCCGAACAGACCCAGCTGTTTCATCTGGTCGACGATCTCGGTCGGGTACCGGCCGCTGTGTTCCCATTCCCGCGCGACCGGAACGATCTCGCCGTCGACGAAGTCGCGCAGCATCGACCGGAACTGTTCCTGGTCGCCGCTCAGTGTGAAGTCCACCGCGTCTACTCCCGCTCTCCGAACGCGCCGGCCCGTGCCAGCGCGTCGATCTCGCCTGCGTCCATGTCCAGGAGCTGCTCGAGCACCTCACGGGTGTGCTCACCCAGCGACGGGGCGCGCCGGTGGTCGCTGCGCGGCGCACCGGCGCGGGCGGCGGAGGCCACCTGGCGCACGGTGCCGAACCGCGGGTGCTCGGTGCTGATCAGCAGCCCGCGCGCGGCGGCGTGCTCGTCGGCCAGCGCCTCGGGCACCGAGTTGATCGGCGCGCACGGCACCCCGGCGGCTTCCAGGCAGTCCAGCCACTCCGCCGTGGTCCGCTCGGCCAGCTCCACCTCCAGCAGCCGCACGCACTCCGCGGAGTTCTCGTAGCGGGCGGCGGGAGTGGCGAACCGTTCGCTGCGCGCCCACTCCGGCGAGCCGAGCGCGTCCACGAGCCGTTCCCAGAACTTCTGCTTGGCGCAGCCGATGACGATCCAGGAGTCCTTCGTGGGGAAGTTCTGGAACGGCACCAGGCTCGGGTGGGCGGAGTGGTGCGTGCGCCGGGGCTCGAACCCCTTGTTCAGATGCCACGTCGCCAGGTAGGTCAGCATGCCGATGGCGGTGTCGTAGAGGCTGACGTCGCAGTCCATGCCGACGCCGTCCCGCCGCGCGGCGTGGATGCCCGCCAGCAGCGACGTCGCGGCCACGATGCCGCCGGAGTAGTCCACCATGGACAGACCGGACTTGGTGGGCGGCCCGTCCGGCTCGCCGGTCACCGACATCCAGCCCGCGAGGCCCTGCAACATGTAGTCGTAGCCGGGCCGGTCCTGCCGCGGACCGGTCATGCCGTAGCCGGACAGCGAGCAGCACACGATCGCGCGGTTGAGGTGCTTGAGGTCGTCGTACCGGATGCGCATCTTCGCCGGGACGTCGCCGCGCAGGTTCGAGTACACCGCGTCGCTCACCGACACCAGCCGCTCGAACGTGCGGCGCCCGGACTCACTGGACAGGTCGAGGACGATGGAGCGCTTGTTGCGGTTGAACGCCTCGAAGAACAGCGAGTCGCCGTCCTGCGCGTAGGGCGGGGTGTGCCTGCCGACGTCGCCGCCGAAGCGCGGGTCCTCGATCTTGATGATCTCCGCGCCCAGGTCGGCGAGGTGCAGGGTGCCGAACGGGCCGGCACCGTACTGCTCCACCGCGAGCACCCGGACGTCGGAAAGGGGCAGCCGCTCAGTCATGGGTTCCCTGTTCCGCGGGCAGCGTCATCGGGCCGTTCTTCGCCTCCGGGAAGGAGTCGATCACCGTGGCGTGGGCGCGCTTGTAGATCAGCACCGTGCGGTCGAACGACACGCACTCGTCGCCGTCGGCGTTGAGCATCCGCGAGCGGACGCTGACCAGGCCCGCGTACGGCCGCGACGCCGATTCCCGCTTGTTCGTGCAGATCGACTCGGCGTACACCGTGTCGCCGACGAAGACGGGGTGCGTCAGCTGCACGTCGGTCAGCGACAGGTTCGCGATCGCGCGCTGGCTGATGTCGGTGACGCTCTGCCCGATCAGCATGGCGATCGTGAGCCCGGAGTTGACCAGGACGCGCCCGAACGGGGTCCGTCCGGCGTAGTTCGCGTCGAAGTGCGCCGGGTGGGTGTTCATCGTGAGCAACGTGAACCAGGTGTTGTCGGCCTCGCTGATCGTCCGGCCCAGGGGGTGGCGGTAGACGTCCCCGACCACGAAGTCCTCGTAGTAGCGCCCTTGCCAGCCGTCGTGCACAGCCACGCGGCGACCTCCTGTCGTGTTGCGTTGGGGGGTTCCCCGGACCGGCTCGGGTCCGGGCTTGGCGGGCAGTATGCGTGACGCAGACCGCAGCGCGCAATACCTCAGACGTTTTCCGCGTGCACCTCGCTCGTGCGGCTAGACTCCGGTGTGCTTCGGTTGCGTTCCGTTGCGCACGACGCCCGACATCGATGAACAGGACACCGCCGACATGACCGACGCCCCAGCTCCCGGCTCCGGACTCCGCGTCCGCCGCGTGCGCGCCGCCTACCGGCAGGTCGCCGACCAGCTCAGGGAGCAGATCCTGACCGGCACGCTGCCCTCGGGCACCCGGCTGCCCAGCGAGGCGGAACTCACCGGCCTGTTCGGGGTCAGCCGCAGCACCGTACGGGAGGCGCTGCGGCTGCTGGCCAGCCAGCACCTGATCGACACCACCCGCGGTGTCACCGGCGGGAGTTTCGTGTCGAACCCGGACGCCGACAGCATCGCCGACAACCTGGGTGGCACCCTCGGGCTGCTGGTGAACACCAGGTCGATGACGGTGTCAGACCTGCTCGAGGCCCGGCTGATCCTGGAACCGTCGGCGGCCCGGCTGGCCACCGAGCGGGCCGACGCCGAGGCGCTGGACATGCTGCGGGCCACCGCGGCCAGCACCTCGACGCTGGAGCCGGACCGCGGCTTCGTCGTGCACTGGGACTTCCACACCACGCTCGTGTCGGCCACCGGCAACCCGCTGCTGCAGCTGATGTGCCGCCCGATCAACGAGGTGCTGCACAGCAGGCTGGACCGGGACCGGATCAGCCGCGCGGAGTGGGAGCGGGTCGACCGCGATCACGTGGACATCTACGAAGCGGTGACCAGCGGGGACGCCGAGGCCGCCGAGCGGCTCACCCGCGAGCACCTGCACAGCCTGCGACCGCTCTACGAGCAGATGGAGGTGCGGCAGCCCGCGCCGCCGCGTCCTCCGTCGGACTGATTCCGCCAGGAAAAGTCCGATGTTTTCTTGCGGCGGTGCTCGACGGGCTGGCACACTCCTGCCCACGCCGCAGGGAAGGGAATCGCATGGGATCGTCCAGCATCGCCGAGCGCATCGGGGAGTTCGCCGCCGCAGCGACCTTCGAGGACCTGCCGCGGGCCGTGGTCGACCACGCCCGCAACCTGGCGCTGGACTCGGTGGGGGTCGCGTTCTGCGCCGCGGGAGAACCGTTCGCCGAGCGCGCCCGCCGGGCGGTGTCCCGGTTCGGGCGAGGTGATCACCCCGTGCTGGGGTCGCCGGACCGGCTGTCGGCGCGCGACGCCGCACTGCTCAACGGGATCCTGGTCCACGGGCACGACTTCGACGACACGCACATCGGCTCGATCGTGCACGTGTCCGCCTCGGCGCTGCCGGCCGCGCTCGCCGCGGCCGTCGAACATGACCGCACGACGCGCGAGCTCATGCTGGGCTACATCCTCGGTCTCGAGATCAGCGCCCGGGTCGGTCTGGCCGCGCACGGGGGTTTCCACCGCGCCGGTTTCCACCCCACCGGACTGGCCGGCGCGTTCGGCGCGGCGGTGGCGGCCGCCACGGTGTCCGGTTCGGACGCCGCCGGGATCGCGGGCGCGCAGCAGATCGTCGGTTCGATGGCGTCCGGCATCCTCGAGTTCCTGGAGGACGGTGCGTGGACCAAGCGCCTGCACCCGGGATGGGCGGCGGCATCGGCGCTCACCGCGGCCGGTTTCGCGGCCGCGGACTGGCCGGGGCCGCGCGCGGTGTACGAGGGGCGCTACGGGCTGTTCGCGACGCACCTGCCCGGGCAGGAGTGCGACACCGAGACCATCGTGGCCGATCTCGGGCAGCGGTGGGAGATGCTCGGCACCGGTGTCAAGCCGTACCCGAGCTGCCACTTCACACACAGCTTCGCCGATGCCGTGCTCGCGGTGCGCGAGCACGAAGGTCTCGAACCCGACCAGGTCACCGACATCCTGTGCCGCATCCACCCGACGGCCGCGGCCGCGGTGTGCGAGCCGCTGGAGGGCAAGCGCCGCCCGCGCGACCTGTACGACGCGAAGTTCAGCCTGCCCTACGTGGTGGGCGCGTGCCTGCAGCGCGGACGGCTGACGCTGGCGGAGTTCACCGACGAGTCCCTGACCGACACGGCGATCCACGCGATCGCCGACCGGGTGCGCATCACCGACGACCCGGACAGCCGGTTCCCGGAGGCCTATTCGGCCGAGATCGAGGTGACCCTCCGGGACGGTCGCGTGCTGACCCACCGCGAGGACGTCAACCGCGGCCACCACGAGCGGCCGCTGACCCCGTCGGACATCGAGCGGAAGTACCTGGCGAACATGCGGCAGGTCGCCGACGAGCCGACGATCGAGCGCGTCCGGGCGGCCGTGGCGGATCTGGGGTCCGACCGCGGCGCGCGCGACTTCGCCGAGGCCTGCGCCACCGCGGGCTGAGCGCCGTACCGTCCGCGCGCGTCGAGCGGCCGGCCTCGACGTCGACGTGGTCACCTTCGAGCTCGCGGTCACGACCTGTCCTCCCGCGCGAGCCGCTACATATTCGAGGCGTCCCTCGGCGGTCTCGGTGCCGTGATGGCCGGACTGGCGGGCCGGCGTCGGCTGGTCCGTGCGCACCCGCACGCCGACGTGTCCTGGTGGACGCCGACCACCGGCTCCTCGTCACCCACGCGCTCGATGTGGCCGGGCTGGTTCGGGCCGCCGCGCGGCCGGACACACAGGACCACTCCGGCTACCGCAGGTACGACGCCGGTGCGGTGGTCGAGCTCATCCGGATCGAGACGCTCGCCGGAGCCGGGGTTCCGCCGGCTCGGCTGCGCGCGCAGAGCCGGCAACGCGAGCGGCATCGGGCGCGCATCGCCCGCCTCGCCTCCGGGCGGCCTGGCGGTGCCGCCGGAGGTGGGATCGTCCGGGTCGAGCGGGACGCTGGATCCCGCCTGCCGCACATGCCCCGGCCGGGTCGTCGCGGAGTGGGCCGGGCGCTCGACGCCGCGCGAGCGGGCCCGGAGCCGGACCGGCCGGCCGCCTCGATCACGCGGATGACCGACGCACCCGAGGACGTGGAGCTCGCCCCGACGCTCGCCCGGCCGCTCGACGCCGTGGCCGCCCCGGAGCCGCGCCGGCGGCGCAGCGGCCGGACCCGCGCCGTGCGACCGGATCACGTCGTGGCAGGCACCCGCGGTACCGGGACGTGGTGTTCCGGGGCCGGGGCGCTGCTCCTGGTCGCGGTGGACGGCTGTCGTCCTGGCGCCGCGGTGCCACCGGCCGGGGCGCCGGTCAGCCGGCGGCGTGCGCGCCCGTCATCAGCGCCGCCAGGTCCACCTGAGGATGCCGGCCACCACGATGCTCATCGGCGGCATCGTCTTCTCCGTGGGCGGGCTGCTCGGCTCCCTCGGCTTCTCGGCGCTGTCCGACCGCGTCGGCAGGCGACCCGTGTTCATCGTGGCAGCCGCTTTCACCGCGCTGTACGCGTTTCCGCTCTTCTGGCTGGTGGACATCCGGTCGGCGCCGATCATCTGGCTGGCCCAGGGGCTCGGAGGTGTCGCGAACGGCACGCTGTACGGCTTGATGGGCGCGCTGACCGCGGAGATGTTCGACGCCCGGGTGCGCTACACCGGTGCCTCGATCGGGCAGCAGGTCTCGGCCGCGGCCGTCGGCGGGACGACACCGCTGATCGTGACCGGACTGGTCGCCCAGGCCGACAGCTACTGGCCGGCCCCGGCCTGGCTGGCGGCCCTGGCGGTGATCAGTCTCGTGTGCGTGTACCTGGCGCGCGAGACCGGCAAGAACCGCACCCTGGATGCCGGGGGGTCGTCTGCCTCGGCCGACGCGGCCCGGGCGGGCGATCCGGCGTGAGCACCGCCCCGCTGCCGGACGCCGTGGCCACCGCGGCCGCCGTGACGGCCGGGACGATCTCGCCGGTCGAGCTCGTCGAGGCGGTCCTCGAGCGGGTCGAGCGGATCGACCCCGTCCTGAACTCCTACACCACTCTGCTTCGCGGACGTGCACTCGCCCGGGCGCACGCGATCGGCCGGACCACGGGCACGACGCCGCGACCGTTGCCGGGACTGCCGGTCGCGGTGAAGGACAACCTGCACGTGGCCGGTGCGCCCACATCCCTGGGGGTGTACCCGCCCGCCGTGGCGGAACCGGTGCGCAGCGCGGAGGCGGTCCGCCTGCTGGAACGGGCCGGAGCCGTCGTGCTGGGCAAGACCAACCTGCACCAGCTCGCCTACGGCGCCACCGGTGACGTGTCGGCGTTCGGGCCGGTGCGCAACCCGCACGATCCGGCCAGGATGGCGGGCGGCTCGAGCGGCGGATCGGCGGCCGCGGTCGCGGCCGGGCTGTGCGCCGCGGCCTTGGGTACCGACACCGGTGGGTCGGTCCGGGTGCCCGCGGCACTGTGCGGCGTCGTCGGGCTCAAGCCGACCCGGGGCGCGGTCGGCACCGGGGGAGTGGTGCCGCTCGGGCCCACTCTCGACTGCGTCGGGCTGCTGACCCGCACCGTTCGGGACTGCGCGGCGTTGTTCGCCGTCCTGGCGGGCCGGACCACCCCACGGGACACGGCGGCGCGGGAACGGCTCGACGGCTACCGGATCGGGGTCCCGGACGCGTTCTACTTCGACGACGTGCAACCGGCGGTCGGCGCCGCGTGCCTGCGGGCATTGGACACTAAGTCAAAACTAGTAGTGATCTAGTAGCCGCGTAGCCGTCCTGTGGCAGCCGGACAAACGGCTACCACAGGGCACGCGGAAATGCCGAACCAAGGGGGGTCGGACAATGGCGCGATCAACAACCGCGCAACGCACCAAGAAAGCAGCGATAACCACACTCGGCGATGACGTGCGAGTGGGGATCTACGTGCGGCGCTCCACTGACGACGAGCACCAGCCCTACTCGATCGAAGCTCAAGATGCGCGCCTGGAAGCCTACATCGGCTCCCAGCCCGGTTGGCGGCTCGTGGCGCGGTTCCCTGATGACGCCTCCGGTGCCACTACCGAACGCGACGGGTTGCAACGCGCGCTCGCCGCCGCCCGTGCCGGGTTGATCGACGTGCTGTTGGTGTACCGGGTGGACCGGTTCTCCCGGAACCTGCGGGACATGGTGATGCTGCTTGACGAACTGGACTCAGCCGGGGTGGTGTTCCGCAGCGCCACGGAACCGTTCGACACCTCGACGCCGATGGGTCGGATGCTGGTGCAGATGCTCGGCATGTTCGCCCAGTTCGAGCGCGACACCATCATCGACCGGGTCATCGCCGGGATGGAACGCAAGCACGCCAAGGGCAAGTGGAAGGGCGGCAAACGCCCATTCGGCTACCAGGTGGACAAGACCTCGCACACGCTGATCGTGGACGAGCACGAAGCGGTGATCGTCAGGATGATCTTCGACCTCTACACCAAAGACCGGCTCGGGTCCCGCGCCATCGCCAAAGTGCTCAACGACCGGGGCCACCGCACCAGCTCGGGTGGCAAGTGGTCCGGCTACCAAGTCATCCGCGCCCTGAACAACCGCGTCTACCTCGGCGAACTGACGTTCCGGGAGACCACCGTGACCGACACCCACGCACCCATCATCGACCTCACCCGGTGGGAGCAGGCCCAAGCCATCCTCGACGCCCGCGGCGAATCCCACGCCCACCGGGCCGCGTCCGGCTCCGACTACGTGCTCACCGGACGCCTGCGCTGCCCCCAGTGCGGCAAAGCCATGATCGGCACCCGCGCCACCGGACGAAACCGCACCTACCGCTACTACACGTGCTGGAACCTCGCCCGCTACGACGCCAGCAAGTGCGACATGTCGCGGCTCAACGCCGACGCCGTGGACGCAGCCGTCCTGGATGCCCTGGCCACCTTCTATCGCACCCGGCACGACCTCATCGCCGACGCCATCACCCACGAACAGAAACAGCACCAGGCGGCGCACGCCGACCGGCACGCCGAACTCGCCGCCGTCGAGAACGAGATCACCAAGACCGGGCAGGCCATAGACCGGTACCTGTCCGCGTTCGAGCGCGGCACGATGGACGAAGAACTCGTCGCCGACCGGCTCACCGAACTACGCGCCAAGACCAAGCAACTCCGCATCCGCCGCGACGAACTCACCCTCGCGCTCGACGACGAGCCCACCACCCCCGAGCCCGCCACCCTGGCAGCGGTGGCCGATCACATCACCGAGATCATCACCAACGGCACCCACAACCAAACCAAGGCACTTGTCGAAGCCCTCGTCGCCAAAGTCACCATCACCGGCCCCGACCGGCTCATCCCGGTCTTCCGCATCCCCCAACCCCGCAACAACGACGGGGCAGCACCCGCCCTACCAACGGAAACGGCCCCGAACGGAGTGGTTCGCACAATGACTAAATCGGTGGGGCGTTTTCCAGGTAGAGCACCGCGTCGACGATGTCCGAGATCTCGCCCATTCGGCGGACCGGGTGCAGGCCGGCCAGCGACTCGTGCGTTTCCGGGGCGTGCATCGGGGTCTTGACGATCCCGGGGGACACCGCGTTGACGCGCACACCGCGGTCGGCGTACTCGATGGCCAGCGCCTTGGTCGCCGACTGCAGACCGCCCTTGGTGAGGGAAGCCAGGGCGGACGGGACGGTGGACAGGGCGTGGTCGACCAGGCTGGTGGTCAGGTTCACGATGTGGCCACCTCCGTTGTCCAGCAGATGCGGGATCGCGCGCCGCGTGAGGCGGAAGAACCCCTCGAGGTTCACGCCGACGTGGACGCTTCGTCACCGCCGCCGTGTCAAGTGATTGTCCAAAAAAGACCGCTGTCGGCATGGTCCCGCCATCCGTTGACAAGGATTCTCTTCCCCGTCAAGCACAATCCGGTCGAAGCAGAAAAAAATGCATAGACGGCTTGACATTCGTGCGTGTATCGAGCGTGGATGGACCCGTATCGCATTGCCATTCATCGAAGGGGGCTGCTGTGCAAGAGAATCTGGTGACTAAGCCGGCCGAGAGTCTTGTCGATCTTCGTGTGCGCGAGGGGCTGCAGCGGGAGGCGGTGGTGTTGATCGCCGACGGCGCTGCCCAGGCCGCGCCGATGGGCATGCCGCCTGGTGCGTGGGGGCTGTTGGTGACCGCTGTCGACCGATCAGCGGCCGACGGCGAGGTGCTGCTGTTCGCCGGGACGTGGTGCGAGCAGGATTTCGAGTCGACTGGCTTCGATGGGGACCTCGTGGTCCAGCTGCAGCATGCCGGTGATGGTCCTGACGACTCGGATGCTGTCGAGGTCCGCATGCTGACGGCCGAGGGCGACGGTTGGGAGGCGGTCCGGACCTGGCCTCGGCTCGACCGTACGTGGCCCGCCACGGCGGGGGCGGAGGCCGCGACCGTCCTTGCCGACGGTGTCGATTCCACACCGATCGAAGTCCGGCTGTCACCGCCGCTGTTGTCGGGTAAGGATCCGGATGCGCGCCTGAGTGTGCGGGACTTGGTCGCTGTCGGCGCGCTTGCGGTGGGCGAGGAGCTGGTGTATGAGCGACCCAGGCTCGGCCTGCACCGCACGGCACGCGTGACCAGCGACGGGAAGCTGCGTTTGGACGACGGTCAGGTGTTCGCGACCCCGTGCGGGGCGACTACTGCGCTGGGTAGTCCACACCAGAACGGGTGGTACTTCTGGTCGCGCGTGAGCGATGGTCGTCCGTTGTTCCAGATCCGCGCATGCTACGCGGAAGTCGTCTACCGTCGGCGGGCTTCGGAGTGGTGGAACGCCGACGTCGGAAGTTCGTACGCGGGCTGACGGCGCCGCAAGTCGCTGCTCGTCACGTCACACCAAGCTGCACTACCTCGACGGCCGTGTGGCGCCGACGTAGTCGTCATTCGGGTGGTGGTAGTTGTCGATCTGAACGGGACTGCCGAAGGTGGGGGCATTGATCATCTTGCTGTTGCCGAGGTAGAGCGCGACGTGGGTGATGCGGGCTGGGGTGCCGTAGAAGACGAGGTCGCCGGGTAGTAGCGGGGATCCGCCGGGAACGTGGGGTCCGGTGTGGAAGTGGGCGTGGGCGGTGCGGGGCAGAGTGATTCCGGCGGCGTCGTAGGCGGCCTTGGTCAGGCCGCTGCAGTCGAATCCGCGGTCGCCGCTGTCGGGTCCGTCGCCGCCCCAGATGTAGGGCAGTCCTCGTTGGCCGCAGGCGTAGTTGATGGCGGTCAGCGCCGCCGAGGTCGGGCCAGCTCTGCGCGTTCGTGCGGATGGACGGTGTGCCCATCCAGGCGGTCCAGATCGCGCAGGACAAGGCCTACACCGCCGCCGGGTTCGGGATGCCGACCGCCCAGTGGCACGAGTTCCTGGCCCACGGGCGGGCACTGGAGCGAGGACACCGAGGTCGCCGAAGCCGGCGCCGCCGTGCTCGCCTGACACCTCGCCGTCGGACTCGGCCCGCCCGCGGCTCGCGCTGGTCGAATCGGGGGAGATCGCGCATGCCCGCACCCGGACCTAGCCGCTCACGGCCATCGACGAGATCCTGCAAACTGGTCGCACGAGCGGGTGAACTCCGTGCCGATGTCCCCGCCGAGACGTCGCTGCCGCTCTCATCGGCATCATCACCGTAAGAGGTTCGCCCGAGCACGAAGCGATGGCAGCTCGCCTGCTGCTCCTCTCGCTGGATGTCCGGCCCGTGGTCGGAGCGAGCACTTCGGCGTTCTCTCCATCCAGGGCCGACCTCCGTCCCTGCTGAGCAGCGCGGTCCGGGAAACACCGTTCAGAGGTGGTAGGCCTGGATCTGTTTCGTCAGCTCCGCCGCGGCCTCGCGGAGTGCCTGGGCTATCCGCTCCGCCCAGCTGTCGTCCACTGTGGAGGCTGGCCCGGAGACGCCGAGACCGGCGCGGATGTCGGCTTCGGGGACCGTGCAGGCGATTCCCATGGCGAGTACGCCGGTTTCGCTTTCTCCGTGGTTGATCGCATAGCCCGTGCGGCGGATCCGGGCCGCTTCGCGGAGGAGGGCGGTCAGCGAGGAGATGGATCTGCCGGTGAGGGCTTCCGGTGGGTTGTCCGCGTAGAGCCGGCGGAGCTCGTCGTCGGTGAGTGTGGCCAGCAGTGCCTTGCCGGCGCCGGTAACGTGGGCGGGCAGGGTGCTGCCGGTGCGCAGTGCCGCGCGGATGGTGCGCCCGCTTTCCACGCCGTCGGCGAAGAGGACCTCCCGGCCGCGGGGGAGGACGAGGTGGGCGGTCATGCCGGTGGACTCGGCCAGCGTGGTGAGGATCGGGCGGGCCAGCGCACGGATGTCGAGGGTACGGGCGGCGGTGAGGCCCACGTCGATGAGCGCGGGTCCGGTGCGGAAGGACCGGTCGACCGGGCTCTGCCGGACGAAGTCGTAGTAGGTGAGCATGGCCATCAGGCGGTGCGCGCTGGAGCGGACGATGCCCAGTTCGGCGGCGACGTCGGCGAGGGTGAGGGTGCCGCGATCGCGCAGGAGCAGCAGGATGCGCAGGGTGTTGTCGACCGACGCGATCGGGTACGCCGGTGCGGCCCTGTTCTCGGGCTGGAGCAGTTCGCCCAGGTGGTCAGGCCCGGTGGTCATGGTGACAGCATCTCATCCGTGTCGATGACCGTGGGCAGCCCGTTCGGCGGCGCGGACGACGTTGGCCAGGAGCATCGCGCGGGTCATCGGGCCCACGCCGCCGGGGTTGGGGGAGCGCCAGGCGGCGAGGTCGCCGGCGGCGGGGTCGATGTCGCCCGCCACCTTGCCGTCCGGTCCGCGGCTGACGCCGACGTCGACGAGCACGGCGCCCGGCTTGACCATCTCCGGCCGGACCAGTCCAGGCACGCCGGCCGCGGCAATGACGATGTCCGCGGCCCGGACTTCGGCAGTGAGGTCCCGGGTCCCGGTGTGGCACAGCGTCACGGTCGCGTTCTCGCTGCGCCGGGTGAGCAGCAGGCCCAGTGACCGGCCGACTGTGATGCCGCGGCCGATCACGCACACCCTGGCTCCGGCGAGCGGGATGTCGTACCAGCGCAGGAGTTCCACGATCCCGGCCGGGGTGCAGGGCAGCGGTCCGTCGGCGCCGAGGACGAGCCGGCCGAGGTTGGCGGGGTGCAGGCCGTCGGCGTCCTTCGCCGGGTCGATGCGCTCGATGACCTCGAACTCGTCAAGCCCAGAGGGAAGGGGTAGCTGGACGATGTAGGCGGTGCACCGGGGATCCGCGTTGAGCTGCTCGACCGCCCTGAGCACGTCTGCGCGCGTAGCGGTGGCGGGCAGATCGAGCCGGATCGACTCGATCCCCACGTCGCGGCAGTCGCGGTGTTTGCCGTTGACGTAGAGCACACTGCCCGGGTCGTCGCCGACGAGCACCGTTCCCAACCCAGCCGTGTGCCCCCGTGCCGTCAGCGCTGCGACGCGGCCGCGGAGATCGTCTTTGATCTTCGCGGCGACCAGCTTGCCGTCGAGCAGGCCGGCGCCCATCAGAACACCACCGTGGTGTTGCCGTCACGCATGATCCGGTCTTCGCAGAAGGCCTGGACCGCGCGCGCCAGCACGAGCCGTTCGACGTCGGCGCCGCGGCGGACGAGGTCGTCGGTGGAGTCGGTGTGGCTGACGCGGACGACGTCCTGTTCGATGATCGGTCCTTCGTCGAGGTCCTCGGTGACGAAGTGGGCGGTCGCGCCGATCAGTTTCACGCCTCGTTCCTTGGCCTTGCGGTAGGGGGCGGCGCCGACGAAGGCGGGCAGGAACGAGTGGTGGATGTTGATCACCGGCACGCCCAGCGCGGCGAGGAAGTCGCCGGAGAGGATCTGCATGTACCGGGCCAGCACGACCAGGTCGACGGTGCCCTTGAGCAGGTCCAGCTGCGCGGCTTCGGCCTCGCCTTTGGCGCCCCTGGCCACGGGGATGTGGGTGAAGGGCACCTCGAACCGGTCGCCGACCCACGCCAGGTCGGTGTGGTTGGACACCACGTGGGTGATCTCCATCGGCAGGTCGCCACGGCGGTGCCGCCACAGCAGGTCGAGCAGGCAGTGGTCGAGTTTCGAGGCGAACAGCGCCACCCGTTTCGGGACCGCGGTGTCGACCAGGGACCACTGCAGCCCGAACCGTTCGCCGAGTTCGCGGTGCAGGTCCACTTCGAGCGCGGAGCGCTGGTCGGCGAGCCGGTCGAGGTGGAACACGGCCCGCTGGAAGAAGCGCCCACCGGACGGGCCGGTGGAGTGCTGGTCGAGGGAGACGATGTTGGCGCCGTGACCGGTGAGGATGGCCGAGACGGCGGCGACGATGCCGGGTCCGTCCTCGCCGGACACCAGCAGTCGCCCCTCGCCGGTGGTGGTCGTGGTTCGCATGAGGGTGCCTCCTTCAGCCGGCGTCGAGGCGGGCCAGCAGTGATCGCCGCCAGGCTTCGGCGCCGGCCAGTTCGTTGAAGGTGAACAGGTGGATGCCGGCGATGTTGACGTCCGGCGCGGCGAGGTGGGGTTCGAAGGCGCGCAGGAGCTTGTCGGGCCGGTATCCGCCGGGGCGGATCAGCTTCCAGATCGTGTTCTGCTGCTTGCGCAGGAACCGTGCCGACTGTCCCAGACCGATGCCGCCCGCGATACGCACGAGCTTCTGCCTGCTCACCGGAGCGGGCACCCCGATCACGACTTCCAGGTCCGGGTGGCCGCGGTGCACGCGGCGCGCCCAGTCCACAGTGGTCCTTGCGTCGAAGCAGATCTGGGTGATGACGTGCGTGGCCAGCGGGGCTTTCGCGGTGAGTGCGGCGTCCAGATCCTGGTCGGTGATTCTGGCGTGCCCCTCCGGGTAGCCGCCGATCCCGGTCCGTGTGAACATCCCGGTCTCGGCGAACACACGCAGCAGGTCGAGCGCCTCGGTGAACTCCCCGGCCGGGACCGGCGCGTCGCCGCCGACGACGAAGACGCGATCGATCCCAGCTTCGGTGAGTTGTGCGGCCAGGTCCTTGGCGTGCGCGGTATCCCTGACCATACGGGCCGCGACGTGCGGGGAGACCCGGTAGCCGCGCGCGGTCAGGTTCGCCGCGAGGGCGATGGTGGTCTCGATGCCCTTCGCCTCGGTGACGGTGACGGTCAGCGGCACGTCCACCGGGACGTGTTCGAGGACGGCGTCCTCGGTGCCGCGGAACGGCATGATCTCGTAGCTGATGGTGCGCAGGATGTCCCGTGTCGAGCGCGGCGCCCGCCGGCGTGTCGTTGTTTCGGTCACAGCGCGCGGTAGCTCTCGCGGGCGAACTGCACGTACGGGGCCGGTGCGACGGTGGCGCGGATCTCGACCTGCTTGTGCTGCTCCACCAGCGGTTTGGTGGAGTTGGGGTCCTCACCCCAGGCCACGGTCACCTCGGTGCCGGGCTCACTGTGTTCGATGTCCACAGTGGCCAGCGACACCATGACGTGCTCGTTGGCCAGGTAGCCGGCGTCCATGGAGATCCCGGCGAGCTTGCCCCCGGCCAGGACCTTGTCGCTCTGGTGCAGTCCGTACCGGGCCTTGGGGACCTCGATGTACTTCGCCGGCAGCCCGGGGCGGTAGAGCGAGCCGATCGCCTCGGTGACGTCGTCGCTGTTCCACACGAGCGTGACCTTTTCCCGACGGGGGTTCTTGGCGATCTCTTCGAGGGCCTCGCGGCCGACGAAGTCGTGGTCGAAGGCCACCAGCCGGCCGTATCCCACGTCGTAGGGGGTGACGTAGTAGTCCTCGATGTCCGGGGAGTCCATCGAACCGGCCAGCGAACCCATCGCGGTGGTCGGCAGCCATTCCCGGTAGGCCTTCATCTTCTCGCCGGAGAAGATGGCGGGCAGCGGCGCGGGAATCCACGCCGACTCCAGGTTCGCCGCCGAGTACGCCTTCGCGCCCACCCGAACCAACCCGAAGTCCCCTCCGGCTGCCAGGATCGCCTCGCGGACCCGGTCGCCTTCCTCCCACGGGCCGAACAGTTCGTAGCCGGGCTGGCCCGCCATGCCGTGCCGCAGGCCGCGCACGGTGCACCCGGCGATGGTGAAGGTGGCCATGTTGAAGAACTTCACGTCCGGCAACGGGCCGTCGATGACCTTCTCCATCACCGCGGATGCGGTGGGACCCTGCAGCTCGTACCGGTAGACCTTCGGCGGTCCGGAGACGCGGTCGAAGGAGTTGTCGTCCCGTTCGGTGGTCGCGTCGTAGTTCCCCGTTTCGAGGTTGAACTGCACCCAGTCCAGCACCATCGGGTGCCCGACCAGGTCGAAGTGCTGCTCCTCCAGGTGAAACAGCACCGCGTCCCCGATCAGCTGACCGTCGTGGTTCACCGCGACGTACTGCTTGGCCTTGCCCGGTGTGAACTTCGCGAAGCTGTTCACCCCCAGGTCGCTCAGCAGCCGCGAAGCGTCGGGGCCGCTGACGTAGAGGTCGGTCATGTGGTGCGACTGGTCCAGCAACGCGCACGAATCCCGCCACGCCCGCTGCTCGCTGCGCCAGTTGGTGAACTCCGCGGTCACCGGGAACGTGTGCGGGCGGATCGGGGAGTTCCGGAGCAGCTCGACCGCTCCTCCCGCGCGCTGGATCCCCTGTTCCACGGTTTCGGCACTCATCTAGGGCCACCTCTCCACTGAGACTGCTGATGTCTGTACACCAGACGCGCTGACTGCTATACAGACGCTACACGGAAGCAACATTGGCCGCAAGATTGTCAACAATGCCGGTGAGAGGAGGTGACGATGAACCTCGCTGCGAGAAGCGGAGCTGCGGGCGCCACCCATGTCCGGAACTCCCTCCGGCGGGCGATCGTGACCGGCGATCTGGTCCCGGGACAGCGGATCGTCGCCGCGGAAGTCGGCACGGCGCTGGGAGCGACCCGCAGTTGTGTCCGCCAGGCGCTGCACGAGCTGGCGGCCGAAGGACTGATCGACCGCGTGCGCGGCAGCAACGCCCGGGTACGCGCGGTGCCGATCGGGGAAGTGGTCGAGATTCTGGAGTGCCGACAGGTGCTGGACGGCCTCCTCGCCGCTCGCGCGGCGGTGCGGGCGACCGATGAGGAACACCGGCGCCTGCGCGCCGCCGGCAACCGGCTGGCTGCGGCCGCGGAACGCGGCGAGCCGGTCGAGTGCTTCCGGTTGGGCGACGAACTCCACGACCTGGTCGTCGGCCTGTCACGTCACCCGACGGCCGCCGGAATCGTCTCACGGCTCGACGCCCGCGTCGCCCGGCTGCGGTTTCGCGTGTCCCTGCGCCCCGGTCGCCTCCGGGACTCCGCGCGTGAGCACGCTGCGATCGTCCAAGCCGTAGCCGGGCGTCATCCAGTCGCCGCCGAGCGTGCCGCGCGCGAACACGTCCGATCCCTCATCGCCGCCATCGTCGGCCACCACGAGAAGGAACCCTTGTGCTGAACCGAAACCCCGCCGCCCACGACGTCGCCCACCTCGGCCATCTCCAGTTGTTCACCCCCGCCTTCG
Organism: Amycolatopsis sacchari; assembly: GCF_900114035.1. Lineage (GTDB taxonomy): Bacteria > Actinomycetota > Actinomycetes > Mycobacteriales > Pseudonocardiaceae > Amycolatopsis_E > Amycolatopsis_E sacchari. The sequence goes on from NZ_FORP01000024.1 coordinate 37,944, forward strand.
ACGAGAGCGTCGAGTTCTTCACGCACTACCTCGGCATGAGGACGCACGGGTCCCAGGGCTCCTCGGTGTTCCTGCGGGCCTGGGACGACTACGAGCACCACACGATCACGCTCACCCCGCGCACCACTGCCGGAATCGGTCGCACCCATCTGCGCGCCGCCGACGAGGACGCGCTCCAGCGTCGCGTCGAGGCGATCAAGGAGGCGGGCCTCGGCATCGGCTGGACCGATGGTGAACCCGGGTACGGGCCCACCTACCTCTTCCACGACCCGGACGGGCACGAGTTCGGCCTCTACTACGAATCCGAGTGGTTCCAGCCCGAGGAGGACACCCGGCCGGCGCTGAAGAACCAGGCGGAGGCCTACCCGGGCGCCGGCGTCTGCGTCCGGCGCCTGGACCACGTCAACTTCCTCGGCGTGGACGTCGAGGCCAACCGCGACGTGCTGCGCGACCTGCTGGGCGCCAAGGTCACCGAACAGATCGTGCTCGACGACGGGTCGGTCGCCGGGAGCTGGACCACGTTCACGAACAAGGGTTACGACGCGGTGTACACCCGCGACCGGCTGGGCATCACCGGACGCTTGCACCACATCGCGTTCGCCACCGACAGCCGGGCGGACATCCTGCGCGCCGCCGACCTCGCGCTCGAACAGGATGTGTTCATCGAGACCGGCCCGCACAAGCACGCGATCCAGCAGACGTTCTTCCTCTACGTCTACGAACCCGGCGGCAACCGCATCGAGCTGTGCAACGCCGGAGCCCGCCTCGTGCTGGCCCCGGACTGGCGCACCATCGACTGGACCGAAGCCGAACGGGCCAAGGGCCAGGCGTGGGGACTGAAGACCATCGAGTCCTTCCACACCCACGGCACACCGCCGGCACCGGGCCAGTGACCACGACCGCCGCCCCCACGGACCTTGCGGCCGCTGCCGGACTGCCGTCCCGGAACCGGTGCCTGGTCATGGGCATTCTCAACGTGACCCCCAATTCCTTCTCCGACGGCGGCCGCTATCTCACGACCGGCCGGGCGATCGCACACGGCGTGGAACTCGCCGCGTCGGGGGCCGACATCGTCGACGTCGGGGGCGAATCCACCCGGCCCGGCGCCGGGCGCGTGTCCTGTGCGGAGGAGAAACGGCGGGTGCTGCCGGTGATCCGGAGGCTGGCCGCGGCGGGAGTCACGATCAGCATCGACACGACGCGGGCCGAGGTGGCCGACGCCGCGCTGGAGGCCGGCGCGGCGATCGTCAACGACGTCAGCGGGGGACTCGCCGATCCCCGCATGGCTTCCTGCGTTGCGGCGGCGGACGTCCCTTACGTCGCCATGCACTGGCGGGCGCCCAGCTCCCGGATGCACGAGCACGCCCTCTACGACGACGTGGTCGCCGAGGTCGTCGGTGAACTGTCTCAACGGGTCGACGCGCTGGTCGCCGCTGGTGTGCGCCCGGAACGGATCATCATCGACCCCGGGCTCGGGTTCGCGAAGAAACCCCGCCACAACTGGCAGCTACTGGCGGATCTGCGGGCGCTGAGCGTGCTCGGCCGCCCGGTTCTCGTCGGCGCCTCGCGCAAGTCGTTCCTCGGAATCGTGCGGGACCGCGACGCCGCCACCGCGGCGGTGTCCGCGCTCGCGGCCGCTGCGGGCGCCGCCTGCGTCCGCGTGCACGACGTGCGCCGCACCCTCACCGCCGTGCAGGTCGCGGCGGCACTGAACGTCTGACCCATCAGCGGATCGCTCAAGGAGGAGTGTCCCATGACGACCAAACCAGGACCGGGCCGGATCGCGCTCGCCAGCTACATCGGCAGCGTGATCGAGTGGTACGACTTCAACATCTACGGGCTGGCCACGGCGCTCGTGTTCAGCAAGCAGTTCTTTCCCAGCTTCTCCGAAGCCGGCGGCACTCTCGCCGCGCTGGCCGCGTTCGCGGTCGGGTTCGTCGCCCGGCCCGTCGGCGCGCTGATCAGCGGTCACTTCGGCGACCGCGTCGGTCGGAAGGCGATGCTGGTCGCGTCCCTGCTGACCATGGGTGTCGCCACGACGCTGATTGGCCTGCTGCCGACCTACGCGGCCATCGGCGTGTGGGCGCCGATTCTGCTCGTCGTGCTCCGCCTGGTCCAGGGCATCGGCGTCGGGGGCGAATGGGGTGGCGCGGCGCTGATGGCCGTCGAGCACGCGCCACCGAACCGGCGGGCGCTCTACGGCGCCTTCCCGCAGATCGGCATCCCCTCCGGAATCCTGGTCTCACAGCTGGCATTCCTGCTCCTGACGCAGGTCTTCTCCGACGACACTCTGCAGTCGTGGGCCTGGCGGCTGCCGTTCCTGTTTAGCGGGGTGCTCATCGTGGTCGGCCTGATCGTGCGAGCGTCCATCACCGAGACCGAGGAGTTCGAACGGGCACGCGAGGCACGCGACATCGCGCGCCTGCCGCTCGTGGAGGTCTTCCGCCGCTCGCCGCTGCAACTGTTCGCCGGCAGCCTGCTCTCCTTCGCCGGCCCCACCCTCGGCACGTTCCTGTCCGTGTACATGGTCAGCTATGGCACCAAACAGTTGCACCTGTCGTCTGGGACGATGTTGTGGATCACGGTCGTGTTGAGCCTGCCGTGGATCGCGATGATGCTCTTCGCGGGCCGCGCCGCTGACCGGTTCGGCCGCAAACGGATGTTCGTCATCGGCAGCGGACTGGCGGCCGTGGCGGTGTTCCCGATGTTCCTGATGGTCAACACCGCCGCCGTCCCGCTGGTGTTCGCCGGGCTCCTGCTGATGACGGCCGCGAACTCGGTCATCAACGGTGCCCAGCCGGCCATGCTGACCCAGATGTTCCCCGCGAGCGTGCGCTACAGCGGCGCGTCCATCTGCTTCCAGGTCGGTTCCATCGTGGGCGGCGGCATCGTTCCCCTGGTGGCCGCGTCGTCCTACGCCCGGTTCGGCACCTCGACCGCGGTCGCGATCGTGATCGGTGTCGTCTGTCTGGTGAGCATGCTGGCCGTCCTGCCGGTGAGGCGGGAACTGCTCGACGTCGGGGCGCCGTCACCCCAGCGCACGGTTGACCATTCACTATCTGAACAATAAAGTCGGTGCATGGGTCGTCGGCAGGACACGTCCGGATGGGGCGGCAACGGTCGCAGCGGCAGCGTCGCCCGCGTTCTGGAAGCGCTGCGCAGCGACGGGCCATCCTCGCAGGCGGCGCTGGCCCGCCGCACCCGTCTGTCGCCGGCGACCATCAACAACATCGTCAAACAGCTGCGCGCCGAAGGAGCCGCGGAAATCCGCCCGGTCAACGGCCGGGAGTCCGTGGTCTCCCTGGTGTCCAGCCGCGGCGTGGTGGTCTCGGTCCAGGTCAACGTCACGTCGCTGCACGCGGCGCTGTTCGACTTCGTCCACCGCGCACGGTATGACGTCACGATCCCGTTCAGCCCCGGCCACGAGGGTGGCAGCCCCGCGCGGGTGATCGAGGTGGTGCGGTCGCTCGTCGCCGAGGCCGGTCTGGAGACGGGCGATCTGACGGGCGTGGCGGTCGGCATGCAGGCGCCGATCGCCCGCCCGACCGGGGTGGTCACCTCCTGGGCGCGTCTGCAGCTGCCCCGGTGGAAGGACGTGGTCGTCGCCGATCATCTCGGTGCCGAGCTGGGAGTTCCGGTCGTGGCGGACAACGACGCCAACCTGGCCGCGCTCGCCGAGTGGACCTGGGGCGCCGGGCAGGGGACTGACACGTTCCTCTACGTCCTGTCGTCGGAGCAGGTCGGCGGCGGTTTGGTGCTCGGCGGCCGCATCCACCGCGGCGGGGACGGCCTGGCCGGCGAGATCGGGCACGCGGTTCTCGAACCCGGCGGCCCGGTGTGCTTCTGCGGCAACCGCGGTTGCCTCACGACGTTCGTGGCCGAGCGCCCGATCCTGGCGACCCTGGAAGCGGCCGCGGGCGCCCGGGCCTCCTCGCTGGCCGACGTCATCGCCGCCGCGCGGGGCGGCGATCCGGCCTGTGCCCGCGTCCTGTTCGAGGCCGGCCGTCACCTCGGGCGAGCGTTCGCCAACGCGGCCAAACTCGTGGCACCGTCCGTGATCGCCGTCGGGGGTCTGCTTGGCGAAGCCGGGGAGCTGGTGTTCGACGGCCTGAACTCTTCGGTCGAGATCAGCAACCTGCGTACGGTGGCGCCTACGCTGTCGGTCCAGCTCGCCCGGCTGGGAGCTGACGCCACTTTGCTCGGCGGGCTCGCCGCCATGATGGACCACCTCGGACAGGGTCTCAGCGTCCTTCCCGAGTGGGCGAAGACGACTTCCGCGGCTCGATCATTCAGCAACTGAACGTTTTTCGCGCTCTTTGTTGACTTCACGCTGAACGTTCTTACGATGACGTCATCTGCTTCCCCGGACAACGTTCATCGTCCGAACGGTTCAAAGGAATCTCAATGATGAGAACGTCCACGCTGCCGGCGACCACGCCGGGCAGCGGCACCAAGATCGTCTTCGCCCGCCTGACCCTCATGATGCTGCTGGAGTTCGTCGTCTTCGGCTCCTGGTTCGCCACACTGGGCCTGGTCCTGGCGACCTACCAGCTGCCGGCCATCATCGGCACCGCGTACTCGCTGGCCGCGGTCGCGGCCATCGTGTCCCCGATGTTCCTGGGCGCGATCGGGGACCGGTTCCTCGCCTCGCAGAAGAGCCTCGGCCTGGCGCACCTCGCCGGTGGCGTGGTGATGGTGTTCCTGCCGGCCGTGGTGGAGGCTGGCAACGGTGGCCTCGCCCTCGCCCTCATCTTCGTGTACTGCCTGTTCTTCCAGCCGACACTGGGCCTGACGAACGCGATCGCGTTCCGGCACCTCGGCGCCAACAACCGCTGGTTCCCCTACATCCGGGTGTTCGGCACGTTCGGCTGGGTGCTGGCCGGACTCGGCGTCGGTGCGCTCGGGCTGTCGGCCTCGGTGGGCATGTTCACCGTCACCGCGATCGTCAGCTTCGTGTTCGGTCTGTACTCGTTCACCCTGCCGGCCACGGCGCCTGCCGCGAAGGGGGTGCGGTTCTCGATCGGTGACGTGATCGGCTCGAAGGCGTTCGCGATGTTCCGGCACCGCAACTTCACTGTGCTGATCATCTGCGCCTTGCTGACGTCGATCTCACTCGGGGTCTACAACACCTACGCCTCGCCGTTCCTGGGTGCGCTGGGCATCCAGAACGTGGCCGGGGTCCTGGCCATCGGGCAGGCGGCCGAGGTGCTGTTCATCATCACGATCCCATTCGTGCTCAAGCACATCGGGATGAAGTGGGCCCTGCTGATGGGCATGGTGACGTGGGGCATCCGGTTCGGTGTGCTCATCGCCGCCGCCGGTGACCACTGGCTGGCGATCTTGGCCGTGGCGTTGCAGGGCATCTGCCAGGACTTCTTCCTGGTCCTCGCGGCGATGTACATCGGCGAGATCGCCCCGGCCGAACTCGCGAACCAGGCGCAGACGATGTTGATCGCGGTGGTGTCGGGCTTCGGGCAGCTGATCGGGGCGCTCGTGTCCGGCGAGATCTACGACTCGGTCGTGGCGTCTGATCCGTCGGCGGGCCCGTCGGCGTGGACTCCGATGTGGATCGTCCCGATCGTAAGCGCGGTGATCACCGCGATCGTCTGGGCGAGCTTCTTCCGCCACGGCCGCAAGGACAAACCCGTGCCGTTCGTCCCCGCCGCGACGGCAGGCTGAACCCGGCATCCAGAAGAAACGGAACAAGAATGAGCACCACACCGAACAAGCGCTACGACGCACTCGTCGTCGGCTCGGGCGCCGCGGGCAGCATCGCGGTCAAGGAGCTGACCGAGCGCGGGATGGACGTCCTGCTGCTGGAAGCCGGGCGGGACATCACCGAGGCCGATTTCGTCCCGCAACCCCCGAAACCACCCGCGGCGATGAGCATCGACCTGGGCGCGCGCCTGCGTGCGGTGCTCAAGGGCCAGTACATCCAGGCGCGACGCGCGATGTACCAGGAACAGAAGAACCCGTTCCTGGTCAACGACCTCCAGCACCCCTACTCGACCCAGGGCGGGGGCTTCCTGTGGATCCGCGGGCAGCAGCTGGGTGGGCGCCTGCACTCCTACGGGCGCGTGCTGCTGCGGGCCTCCGACCACGAGTTCAAGGGCGCCAGCATGGGGCTCGGCGGCGAGGACTGGCCGATCTCCTACGCCGATCTCGCGCCCTACTACGACCGGATCGAGGAGTTCATCGGCCTGTACGGGACCGATGAGGGCATCACGAACCTGCCGGACGGCAAGTACCGTGGTACGTCGTTGCTGACCGAGGCCGAGAAGCACTTCAAGAGCACGGTCGAGGCCCGCTGGTCCGGCCGGCGCGTGGTGCCCTGGCGGTACGCGGCGCCCAACCCGCACCGGGTCCCGCTGGGCATCGTGGCCGCCCGGGCGACCGGCCGCCTGACCACCCGCACGGATGCGATCGTGCGCCGCGTCACGCTCGACCCGAAGACCGGGAAGGCGAACGGTGTCGTGTTCGTCGACCGGCACACGAAGAAGGAACACCGCGCCCAGGCCGACGTCGTGCTGCTGTGCGCCTCCACCATCGAGTCGGTGCGGCTGCTACTCAACTCCGCCACCGACGGCCACCCCGACGGGCTCGCGAACTCCTCGGGCCTGCTCGGCCGCTACTTCATGGACCAGACCCCGAGCCTGCTGTTCGGCCACGACCCCCACCACCCTGGGTTCGAGACGATCGACCCGGCGCCGCCGGACCCGTACTACCCGCCGGTCGGTGGCGTGTACATCCCGCAGTTCGACAACGTCGAGGAGATCACCAACACCCGCTTCGCGCACGGCTGGGCGATGCAGGGCACTGTCGGCAGGCTGCCCGTCCCCGAGGGCAGTCCGGGCACGGTCGGGCTCATGGGGTTCGGTGAGATGCTGCCGTACCGGGACAACCGGATCACTCTGCACCCGCGCCGCAAGGACGCCTGGGGAATCCCGATCCCGCGGATCCGGCTGAGCATCACCGACAACGAGCGTGCCCTGATGCGGGCGCAGGTCGCGGGCCTGCGCGACATGGCCGAGGCCAGCGGGTTCCGGGTGAACTTCGCCGGATCCGCGCTGGGGCTCGACTCGCGCAAGGTGTGGCCGGACGCCGACCCGCTCAGCCGGGCGATCTTCCTCCTCGGCTTCAAGAAGAGCATGGCGATGGGCGCCGCCATCCACGAGTGCGGTGGTGCCCGCATGGGCTCGGATCCGAAGACCTCGGTGCTCAACGCCTACAACCAGACCTGGGACGTGCCCAACCTGTTCGTCACTGACGCCAGCTCCTACGTCACCAACGGCGCCGTGGGCCCGACGCTGACGATCATGGCCCTCACCGCCAGGGCCTGCGAGTACATCGCCGACCAGCACGCCACCGGCGCACTGTAGAGGAGCCACCCGATGTTCGAGAACTTCCTGATCCGCGAGGACAGCCTGCGCAACGACCGCCGCGACGGCGAGGTTGTCGGCTTTTCCCTGGCCGCCCGCAACGCCAACTACCGAGGCGTGTACCTGTCCCTGCACAACGGCTACTACCTCGAGGTCGACGGCGTCGATTACCCGGTGAGCGCCCAGACCTTCGAAATCAACGGCAAACCCCCGCGCGGCTTCGACGAAATCCGCACCGCGGTGTGGGAGCACTGGGACTACGACGACGAGGGGATCCTGCACGTCGCCGCACCCGGTGGCCTGGCACCGGGGAAGCACACGATCCGGTTCCAGCAGTCTGTTCTCGCCGCCTACGGGTACCAACCCACCGACGAGGAATGGGTGAAGAACCCGCCCAAACCCGGATCCGGGGCCGGCTCGGACAAGGCGCCGCAGATCATGACCTACACCCTGACGCTGACCGAGGAGGAGCACTGATGACCATCCAGCGCGGGGTGTCGCTCTACAGCTACCAGCAGGCCCAGTTCTTCAAGGACCTCGACCTGCACGCCGAGATCCGGGAGGTCGGGCAGAACCTCGACGGCGCCGACGGCATCGAGATCGTCGACGAGATGTCCCTGCGCTACCCCGACCCGGGCGAGGAGTTCGTGCGCCAGTGGTTCGAGTGGATGCAGGCTTACGGCACGCGGCCGGTCGCGATGGACGTCGGTATGGACGTGCTGCAGTTCCGCGACCACGTGATGACCATCGAGGAGTGCGCCGACCGGCTCCGCCACGACCTCCACCTCGCCCAACGCCTCGGGTTCGGCTGCGTGCGCGTCCTGTCGGTCGTACCGATCGACGTGCTCACCGCCGCGCTCCCGCTGGCCGAGGAGCTGGACATCCGCCTCGGCAAGGAGATCCACCAGCCGATGCCGCTGGAAGGCAAGCAGGTCGGCGAGATCCTCGACGTCATCGAGCGCACCGGCACCCGCCACCTCGGCATCGTGCCCGACCTCGGCATCTTCCAGTTCCGCCCGTCCGAGGTGCAGCTGGCGTGGTTCGGCCGCCGCGGGGCACAGGCCTCGGCCCGCGATGCCGCGGTCGACCTGGCCGACCAGCTGCACCGGCACGAGGCGCCGTTCGGATTCGTCGACCTGTCCTACAGCACCGCCGGCAACCTGCGCAGCGACTTCCGCCGGTTCCTCACCACGGGCGAGTGCGACCCCGCGTTCACCGACACCTTCCACGGCCTGCGCAAGTACACCGAGGAGCGTGTCGAGAACCCGCAGGAGATCGACTACACCGTCGTCGCCGAGGCCATCATGCTCTCCGACACCAAGGCCGACACGCTGCGCGAACTCGCTCCGCACGTCACCCACGTCCACGGCAAGTTCAACAACATGTCGCCCGTACCCGGGCAACCCGGCCGGTTCCAGGAGCTGTCCATCGACTACGAGGCAGCGATCGGCGCGCTCAAGGCCGGCGGGTTCGACGGCTACATCAACTCCGAATACGAGGGGCAGCGCTACTTCCAGGACAGCGGCCGCGAAGACCTCGCCGACGAGGTGGACCAGGTCCGGCGGCACCAGGAAATGCTGGGAAGGTTGCTGGCGGCATGAAACTGGTGGCCTACATCGGTTCCTACCGCGACGAGTCCGGCGACGGCGGCGGCATCACCGTGCTCGCCGTGAGCCGCGACGGCCGGTCCCTGACCCCGGTGAGCCAGGTGCCCGAGCCCAGGGAAGCCGGTTACCTCGCCTACCTCGACGGCACCCTGTACGCGGTCGACGAACGCAAAACCGACGGCCGGGGACCGGTCGAACCAGCGGCGAGCGTGCACGCGTTCGCCGTCGACCCGCGCGACGGCAGCCTGACCTGGCTGAACTCCCGGCTCGCGCCCGGACCCCGGCCCACCTTCCTGAGCACGGACGGGCGGGTCCTGGTCACCGCCAACCACGGCGACTTCGACCACGTCGAACACGTGGTGCGCACCCCCGACGGCGGGTGGACCGTCGAGTACCTCTACGACGACTCCACCGTCATCCTCTACGGCCTGGAGGACGACGGGCGCCTCGGCGAGATCCGGGACCTGCACGTCCTGACCGGGCACGGCAAGGACCCCAACAGTTCACCCCAGGCGGGCGGGCACGGGCAGGCCAGCCCGCACGCGCACTGCGCCGTCATCGACCCCTCCGGCCGCCACGTGCTCGTCTGCGACAAGGGCACAGACCGGATCCTGGTCTTCGCCCTCGGCGACACTCTGGAGCTGGAGTCCGCCTACGCCTTCGAGGAGGAGACCGGGCCGCGACACCTGGCCTTCGAGCCGGGCACCGGCCGGGTGTTCGTCACCTGCGAGTTCTCCTCCGAACTGGCGTCGTTCGACTTCGACGCGACGTCGGGAGCGCTGCGATTGCTGGACCGGGTGTCCACTGTGGCGTCCGGCTACCAGGGCCGCAACGAACCGGCTGAGGTCCGTGTCCACCCCAGCGGGGGCTATGTCTACGTCAACAACCGCGGCGAGGATTCACTGGCCTGGTTCCGCGCCGACCACGAGGGACGACTGCTCCGGCTCGGGCACGTGCCACTGGCACGCTCGGTCCACCCCGGTCTCGCGGCGCGCAGCTTCGCCTTCGACCCCACCGGAAGTTTCCTGCTGCTGGCCGACCGTCCCGCGGGACTCGTCCGCTCCTTCGCCGTCGACGCCGACGACGGCCAAGTCTGTCCACTCACGACGGTGGCCGTCGCCGAGCCGTCGTTCGTCGTCTTCGCGGAGGTGAGCGGATGAACGTGGTCATCCTGGGAACCGGAATGATCGGGGAGGTCCACCGCCGGGCGGCCGTCCTGGCGGGCGCGCGGATCATCGGCGCGATGGCCTCCACACCACGGCGTTCGGCGGAGGTCGCGCTGCGGTGGGGGACCGAACCGGTCCGTTCCCTCGACCAGCTGGCCCGGCTGGCACCCGATGTCGTGCACGTGTGCAGCCCCAACAGCCTGCACGCCGAGCACGTCGAAGCGGCCCTCGACGCCGGCGCGCACGTCATCTGCGAGAAGCCGCTCGCCGTCGGCAGGTCGCTCACCGAGCGCCTCGCCCGGTTGGCCGAGGAACGCGGCAAGGTCGCGACGGTGCCCTTCGTGTACCGGTTCCACCCCCTGGTGCGGGAGATCCGGGCGCGGGTCGTCGCGGGCGAGTTCGGGCGCTGGCAGCTGCTGCACGGCAGCTACCTGCAGGACTGGCTGCTGTCCCCTGAGGCCACCAGCTGGCGCGTCGACTCCGCGGCCGGCGGACCGTCCCGCGCCTTCGCCGACATCGGCTCGCATTGGTGCGACCTGATGGAGTTCGTGACCGGCGAACGCATCGCGACCGTCCTCGCGGCCATGACCACCACGGTGCCCGAACGCCCGATCCGGGGCTCGGTGCGCGCAGTGGACACCGAGGACGCGGCGACCGTGCTGTTCACCACCCACTCGGGTGTCCTCGGCTCCGTGACGGTCTCGCAGGTGTCCGCGGGCCGGAAGAACCGGCTGTGGTTCGAGTTCGACGGGCAGCACCGATCGGCGGTCTTCGACCAGGAGAACCCGGAGACCGTCTGGCTCGGCTCGGAAGCCTCGGCGGAAGTCCTCGCGCGGGGCGCCGATTCCGCCTCGGCCGAGCACCGCAGGCTGTCGACGTTGCCACCCGGCCACCCGCAGGGCTACGCGCAGTGCTTCGACAACTTCGTCGCCGACACCTACGCCACCATCCGCGGTGAGAAGCGCGACGGCCTGCCCACCTTCGCCGACGGCAACCGCTCGGCACACATCGTCGACGCCGTCGTCGAATCGGCACGAACCGGGCAGTGGACCCCGGTGCGGGAGGAATCATGAACCAGCCGGTCACGCTGTTCACGGGGCAATGGGCTGACCTGCCGCTGGAGGAGGTGGCGAAGCTCGCCGCAGGATGGGGCTACGACGGTCTCGAACTCGCCTGCTCCGGCGACCACCTCGACGTCTGGCGCGCCGCCGAGGACACGGACTACCTGGACAGCCGGCGCCGCATCCTCGACCAGCACGGGCTGAAACTGTTCGCCATCTCCAACCACCTCACCGGACAGGCCGTCTGCGACGACCCCATCGACTTCCGGCACGAAGCCATCGTCCGGCCGCGCGTGTGGGGGGACGGGAACGCCGAAGGCGTCCGGCGGCGGGCCGCGGAGGAGATGCGGCTGACCGCACAGGTAGCCCGCAAACTCGGCGTCGACACCGTCGTCGGATTCACCGGCTCGAAGATCTGGCCCTACGTCGCGATGTTCCCGCCCGTCCCGGAGTCCGTCATCGACGCCGGCTACGAGGACTTCGCTCGACGCTGGAACCCCATCCTCGACGTGTTCGACAGCGAGGGCGTCCGCTTCGCCCACGAAGTCCACCCCAGCGAAATCGCCTACGACTACTGGTCCAGTGTGCGCACCCTCGACGCCATCGACCACCGCGCCGCCTTCGGGTTCAACTGGGACCCCTCGCACATGATGTGGCAGAACATCGACCCGGTCGGCTTCATCTGGGACTTCCGCGACCGCATTTACCACGTCGACTGCAAGGACACCCGTCTCCGCCCACCCCACGGCCGCGCCGGTGTCCTCGGTTCACACCTGCCCTGGGGCGACCCGCGCCGCGGGTGGGACTTCGTCTCCACCGGCCACGGCGACGTCCCCTGGGAGGACGCGTTCCGGACCCTGCGCGCCATCGGATACACCGGCCCGATCTCCGTCGAATGGGAAGACGCCGGCATGGACCGCCTCCAGGGCGCCGCCGAAGCGGTCGGCTTCGTGCGCTCACTGTTGTGGCAGCCCCCGTCCGCGCGCTTCGACGCGGCCTTCGATCAGCGCCAGTAAGGTTGATCAGCGGTTGGTACTCGCTGGCTACCGCCAACGGCGGGTGAGAGGTGAGGTCACCCCGACGAATTCCTGGGAGTCCTCGACCCCGGCAGCCCTCTTCGTGGACGGCGCATGAGCACCACTGAGCATGGTAGCCCGATCGAATGCACCGAGCCCGTTACGCGGGTTCGCGGTTCGTGTTCCAGATAGAGCTGCGCAGCTGGACCGACGTCGGGCGTTCGAACGCGACACTCCGCGCGGTGGCGATCTGGCGATTCACGCGCCCGTGGCGACGAGGGTGTGAAGTGGTTCGGGGTCGTGCTCGGCGAGGTAGCGGTAGCTCTGCGGCGGCCGAAATGCAGCGTAGTCGCGGAGCCAGGCGAGTTCGTATGGCGTGTGGAGGCGCTGTGGTGAGTCGAGGGTCAGGCAAGTGCCGGCTTCGACGCCGGCGAGGTAGTTGTCGAACTCGGCGCGTGACAGTGCGAGGTTCTTCCGATGGCGCCGCCACAGTCGGGTGGGGGTGTCGGTGTGTACCGAGGTGAGCCGGGCGACGCCGACGACCGACATGATCGGGGCGCTGGCGTAGATGATGATGGTGGTACCGGGTTGGGCCGAGACCCGGGTTCGGCGGAGTTCCACGGTCTTGCTGCCGTCGAGGATGGCCTGGGCGAAGCGTGGGCGGAGCGACATGAGCAGTGGTCGTTCGTCGGTGCGCTCTGAGGCCTGCTTCGTCACAGCCGGTGACCTTACCGGGAGGGGAAGCGGTAGCTGACCCCTGGTGCGACCGGACATGAGGGGAACACTAGTTCGATTGATCGACATTGTCACGGGGCCGCGGCTGCTACTGCGTGCCGGTTCCCTCCCGGTAGATCTTGCCGAAGAGCTTGGCCGGGATGCGCCGGGTGCTCATGAACGCCGTGGGCCCTTCGCCCACTTGCTCGCGGTAGCGGTGGTAACGGCGCAGTGATACGGGTGCCCGGAAGATCTCCGTGTTGGAGATGCGGAGGGCTTCGGCTTGCTGGCGACCTCGTGCTGCGCGGGTGACCGCGGCCAGGTCGAACACGCCGTAGTAGGACAGCGCCGCATGCAGATTCTCCGGGCTGTCGATCATCAGCCCATCGAGCTGTGAGGCGGCGAAGAAGTGCCCGCTGCCGGTGCCCTTGCCTGTCGAGAGCCAGAGGACGCGTCCGGGCTCGGCGAGGGGGCTGTTGCCGACGCTGTGGTAATAGACGTGTTCCCGTCCCAGGGACAGTTGTGGGTCGCGGGGCACGATGCCGTCGGGGTACCCGAACAGCTCGTGCGCGTACCCGCTTCTGATCGGAACGACGAAGCAGGGCAGCTCGCTGTCCAGCAGTTTGGCTGGCCACCAGGCGTGCTCGAGCCTCGCCGCCGCGTGAGCGGTCAGGGCAGGGTTCAGGAGTGGCGCGGCACCGAGACCGGCGGCCCGGAGGGCGCCGTTGGCCGCGCTCACCACCTCGCGTGCAGTGCCGCAGACGTCGACGACGGGTGCGTACCAACGGCCGTCCACGTGGGTCATCAACTCGAAGTCGGCCGCTTGCTCGACCCGCAGTGCCAGGTGGGGGTCGGCGATCTCGACGAGGTTGGCCCCCGCCTCCCGTGCTTGTTGCTTGAACAGCCAGAGGAGGTGCCTGGCGAGCGTGTCGCCCATAGGGTGGTCGGCTACCCGCAGGAGGGGCACGGACCAGCGCTTGCCTTCGAGGTAGCCGCAGTACAGGGCGATCGCGCGACCGTCGTCGCCGTGAACCAGCCACGGTCCTTGTCCGCCTTGGATCAGTTGCTCAACACGTTCTTGCAGGTCGCGCTTGCGTTCGCCGCCGGTTTTCGCGAGGAAGGCCGCGAGTTCGCGTCTGAGTCCGGCCCCAGCTCGGGCGTGGCTGAAGCTGCTACCGGACAAGGCTACCTGGCGAAACGCTTCGGCGTTGGCGAGTTCGTCCAGGTGGAGGACCACGTAGGTCGGGGTCATGATCTTCATGCCGGTGAGGTTCCGGATGGCAGGGGCGAGGAGCTTGATCAGGCCCTCGTCCCACGTGAGGAACACGCTGAGGCCGGCAGCCGCCGCATGCGACACCTGCAACAAGTCGCTGCGGTCCTGCTCGGTTGCCGGGTATCCGGGCTCATCCGCGCGAATGACTTCCAGCAGCTGATCGTGCAGCGATTCTGCTGCGGCGCGGTCGGCATGGATCGTTGGGTAGGTGTCGATCGCTTGTACCAGGGGTTGCCGGCCGTCGCGGCTGGTGCGATCGAGCTCGGCGTGCATACCCGAGGTGATCACCAGCTGAAGCCGTCCCGCGAGATGGTCGGCGATGAGGAAGTCCGAGCGGTGCCGTCGTGCCGCAGGGGCGGCCAGATCGCGGACGATGTTGAGGTCAACCGCCGCCCGTAGCTCGACCGGCTGCTCGAACTCGGTGAAGAGGTCCGGATGACCGTGGTCCTTCCACCACACGGTCATGGGGGCTCGGTCGCGCCCCCGGCCTGTGGTTCGTGCCCGGGCTTTGAAGCCCAGGCTGGACCACGTCTGCTCGAGCCCGTAGTCGTCACGGCACTTGGCGCGAACGCCCAGCCGATCCTGGTGGCGGCGCGTGATCTCGTCGACGAGAGCACGAGCGACGCCGGTGCCACGTGCGTCCGGCTCGACGCACAGGTGGGTCAAGGAGACCTCGTTGCGGGGGAGGCGGTACAGGGCATATCCGATCAACGCACCGGCCCGCTCGTCGCGTGCAATGAGCAACCGCGATTGCTCCGCGGCCTCTTCGAACGCGGCGTAGGGCAACTGCCCCAGCCGGCCGATGAACCGGTTGCCGAGATCGATGACGGCCTGATAGCCGTCTCGATCCTCGGGCGCAAGTGGCACTACCTGGACCTGCGAATCGCCCATGAGGTTCAAGCATGGACGATCAGCGGCGCCGCGGAGCCAGAACAGTGATCAACCACCCAGTTGGCATAGTGAGTGAAGCGGGCCGGTTAGGCTGTCCAGCCGTTCTCGAACCGCGGATTCGTTCGCGCAATGCGCCGTGGGGAGCACGGTGGGGGAGCACCTTGGGAGCAGCCTTGCGTGCCGAGCGGACCGGAACGGTCCTCAACCGACCTGAACCAACCGCGCTGACCTGCAGGAGTCAGATTTCCGCAGGTCAGCGCGGTAGCGCGTACATAGTTCACACCGAAGAGGTCACTGGTTCGATCCCAGTATCGCCCACCCCCCGAACCCCGGGTTCGGAGTCCGAGTGACATCGGGTTCCAACCCGGGGTTTCGTCGTTTTGTTTCCCCCTTCGAAGTTCCTCACGCGGTCGGGTGAGGCGGCCGTGGCGGAGCGGCCTGTTCGGCGGCCCTTTTCCGGTATGCCCCAGGGCGCTACTATTCGAAACGCTTACTCTGCCCACTGAAACGAGGTGTGTGAGTCTTGTCGGCCGACCCCAACCTCGATCCCGAAGAAGGCGCCGGCGACGGGCCCCTCGCCGAAGATCGCGACTACTCGCTGCGTGCCGTGGACCGCGTCTGCGCGATCCTCGACCTGCTGCAGCAGTCCGTCGACGGTATCAGCCTGAACACGGTCGTCGAAGCCACCGGGATGCCCAAGTCCTCGGCCTACCGCTACCTGTGGACGCTGGAGGCCCACCGCTACGTCGAACGGGACGAGGAGACCGGCCTGTGCCGGCTGGGCCTGGGCTTCCTCGGGATGCAGTCCCGCCACCTCGAACTGCTGCGCGAGGTCGCGCGCCCGTGGCTGGAGAAGCTGCGTGACGAGTTCGGCGAGACCGCGAACCTGGGTGTGCTCGACAGCGACCGCATCATCTACGTCGACATCATCGAAAGCCGCCGCGGCGTGCGGCTCGCCGCGTCCCGGGGCGACCGGGACCCGTTGCACGCCACGGCACTGGGCAAGGCGATCGCCGCCCACCTGTCCGAGGAGCGGGTGCGGGACATCCTCGCCCGCTCGGGCATGCCCCGCCGCTCGGCCAACACCATCACCTCGGTGGAGGACTACCTCACCGAGCTGGAAACCGTCCGCAGCCTCGGCTACGCGGTGGACAACCTGGAGAACGAGGCCGACGGCCGCTGCGTGGCCGTGCCGCTGCTGGGCACCAGCGTGCCCGCCGCGATCAGCCTGAGCGCTCCCGCCGCGCGCTTCCCCGCGAAGGACGTGGGCCGGGCCGCCAAGGCTTTGCAGGACGTCGCGACGCGGATCATCTCGCGACCCCGCGCCCGCAGCAACGGCGCTGCCTGAACACCCCTGAGCAGGGAGGAACCCCGGCGCTCGGGGAGGGCGGATACTCGCGCCGGGGTTCCGGCCGGCTGCGCTGGTCAATGGCTGAAGAAGCGCACGCACCCGGCGGTTTTCCTATTCACGACCAGCTCTCGCTGACGGGTTCCATCGTCGTTGCCGCGCGTGCGCGACACAATGCTCCATTCGGGTTAAATCGAAACGGTGGTTTCAGCTACCGGCACTCACCGGATCGTGGTGGATTTACCGGCTACCTTGCGTGATTGTTCGCCGGTGGGTAACGGCTGCGCCGAACGGCGGGGTGCGGGGACGACCGTTGGGTGAGAAGCCGGATCTTGCTGGGGTTGACGCTGTAACGCGTGCCCGATCACCGCCGACTCCCGGGCTGATGGAACGCCGGGAAGCGGAACGTCACAGGCAATCTGGTTACTGAGCGTGACTAATTCGGGGACGAGCGGGACGCGGTGCGGTCCCCGCTGCCGGATGGCGGGAGGTCGGATGGAAGAGCCGGTGGGCAAGCGGGTTCCGGGTGCCCGAGGGGTGGCCCGGCTGCGGTTGCCACCCGCGTCCGCCGCCGGGACGGCGGAGGACGCACGGCCGCGCGCGGCCGGCACGTCCTGGGAGCGCCGGTACTCCGCCTTCGTGATCGGCGGGGACGTCGTCGCGACGCTGGTGGTGATCGCTTCCGCCGTGCTGGTGCTGGTCGAGCTCACCGGACGGCCGTACCTGCTGCACGCGTCGGGCACCACCGCCGCGGTCCTGTGCGCGCTGCCGTTCAACCGCGCGTGGAGCAGGCACGTGCTCGGCGAGGGGGCCGAGGAGTTCCGCAGGCTCGGCCGCGCCCTGCTCATGGCGGGCGTCGTCGTGGCGCTCGCCGGGCTGCTGTTCGGCGCGCTGGACGTGCAGCCGTGGGTGTTCGCGGTCGTGCCGCTGGTCGGGCTCGTGACGATGGTCCAGCGGTACACCCTGCGCCAGGTGCTGCACCACGCCCGCCACGTCCACGGCACGTGCATGCTGCCGGTGCTCGCGGCCGGTGCCCCGGGCAGCGTGCGGGACCTGATCGAGCGCACCCGCGCCGGCGCGCACGTCGGCTGGCGCGTCGAGGCGGTGTGCACCGACAGCGGCACGGGTGAGGTCGGCGGGGTGGCCGTCGCGGGGCGGCTGGACGAGGTCGCCGAGCAGGTGTGCCGCGGGGGCTACCGCGTGGTGGCCGTGACCTCCGACCCGTACTGGACGCCGAAGCGGCTGCAGCGGCTCGCGTGGGACCTCGAAGGCACGGGGGCCGAGCTCGTCGTCGCGCCGGTGCTGATGGAGGTCGCGGGGCCGCGGCTCAACGTGTCCGGGGTGCTGGGCATGCCGCTGCTGCGGGTCAGCGCCCCCGCCTTCACCGGCGTCCGCCGCGTGGTGAAGGAGATCTTCGACCGCGCCACGGCCGTCGCGGGGCTGCTGCTGATCTCGCCGGTCCTGCTGCTGATCGCGGTGCTGATCAAGCTCAACGACCGGGGCCCGGTGTTCTACCGGCAGCGCCGCGTCGGCCGGGACGGGCGCACCTTCATGATGATCAAGTTTCGCACCATGGTCGTCGGCGCGGACCGGATCCGCGACGAGCTGCTGACCGCGAACGAGGGTGCGGGCCCGCTGTTCAAGCTCCGCCGCGACCCCCGGGTGACGCGGGTGGGAGCGGTGCTGCGCCGGTACTCGCTCGACGAGCTGCCGCAGCTGTTCAACGTCCTCGGCGGCTCGATGTCGCTCGTCGGGCCGCGGCCGCCGCTGCCCGAGGAGACCGTGAGCTACGAACGCGCCGCGCGCCGCCGCCTGCTGGTCAAGCCGGGGCTCACCGGGCTGTGGCAGGTCAGCGGGCGCAGCGACCTGAGCTGGGACGAGAGCGTGCGGCTGGACCTGCGGTACGTCGAGGACTGGTCGCTGGCGCTGGACATGGTGATCCTCTGGAAGACGGCGAGGGCCGTCGTGAGCGGGCGGGGCGCCTACTAGGGCCAGCCGCTTCCCCACCACCACCCTCAACGGACACGCTCCGCGTGGCTTGCCTAATCTCAGCTGGTGCTTTCGCTCACCGCTCCCGAAATCCGGCACGTCGCGCTTCTCGGCGCGCACTGCGACGACCTGGCGATCGGCGCCGGGGGCAGCCTGCTGACGTTGTGCGAGGGGCGGCCGGAGCTGACCGTGCACGCGCTCGTGCTCAGCGGCGGGGGCACCGTGCGGGAGGACGAGGAACGCGCCGCGCTGGCCGACTTCTGCGCCCCGGCCCGCGTGGAGCTGACCGTGCTGTCCTTCCCCGACGGGCGGATGCCGGCGCACTGGCTGGAGGTCAAGCAGGCGGTGGCAGGGCTGCGGGAACGGGTCACCCCGGACCTCGTGTTCGCGCCGCACCGCGGCGACCGGCACCAGGACCACCGCCTGGTCGCCGAGCTGGTCCCGCAGGTGTTCCGCGACCAGCTCGTGCTCGGCTACGAGATCCTCAAGTGGGACGGGGATCTCGGGCAGCCCGCGGTCTTCCAGCCGCTGACCGGGGAGATCGCGCGCCGCAAGGCCGACCTGCTGGCCAAGCACTACCCGTCGCAGCACGGCAAGGACTGGTACGACGAGGACGCCTTCCTCGGCCTGGCCCGGCTTCGCGGGGTGCAGCAGCACACCCGCTACGCCGAGGGCTTCCACGTGGAAAAGCTCGCGCTCACGCTCGGCCGAGGCTGACCAGCAGGTCGCGCCACGACGGCGCCCGCGCGTCGCGCTCGCTGACGACGGTCACCGGCAGCGGCCACGCGATCGCCAGGTCCGGGTCGTCGTAACGCACCGCGATGTCCTCCGACGGGTCGTGCGGCCGGTCGATCCGGTAGCACACGTCGGCGGTCTCGGTGAGCGCCTGGAAGCCGTGCAGCATGCCCGGCGGGACGTAGAGGTGCGCGAACTCCGTGTCGTCGAGCCGGAATTCGAGGCGCCGCCCGAAGGTCGGGGAGTCCGGGCGGATGTCGACGACCGTGTCGAGCACCGCCCCGTGGGCGCACCGCACGAGCTTCGCCTCGCCGCGCCCCGAGCGCCCGTGCAGGCCGCGGACGACCCCGCGCCGCGAGCGGGACTGCGAGTCCTGTGCACGCTCGCCCAGTTCGATCCCGTGTTCCCTGGCGATCGCGGCGTCGAAGGTCCTGGTGAAGAATCCCCGCTCGTCGTGGTGGGGTCGCGGGCGCAACAAGTAGACTCCCGCGATCTCGGTCTCGCTCACCTGCACGGCTGAGTCGCTCCTGTCCGTCGTTCCGGAAGTTCTCGTGAGGGGAAAGCTGGTGCCATCTTGCCGGGCCTGTGGCGCGGTCGTCGGCGACGTCGTACTCGACCTCGGCGAGCAGCCACCGTGCGACCTGTTCCCGCCCGCCGCTGATCCCGGCCCCGATCCGGTGTTCCCGCTGCGGATGTGGTTGTGCGGGCGGTGTTCGCTCGCGCAGCTCGTGGAGGACCCGGGTACCGCGGAGGAACCCGCCGGGGTGGAGCCGAGGGCGTTGACCGAGCAGGCCGCCGACGCCGTCCGCGTGCTCACCGAGGCCGGGCTGGTGCGGCCCGGCGCCACCGTCGCCGAGTACGGCAGCCCGCACGGCGGTTCGTGGCTGCCCCTGCTGCGCGCGGCCGGCATGCGCGAGGCGGCGCCGGGGGAGCGGGCGGATCTGGTCGTCGACTGCTTCGGGCTGATGCACGAACCCGTGCAGGACAAGGCGATGGCGGAGCGTGCGGAGCGGCTGGCGCCGGGCGGGGCGCTCGTCGCGCAGTTCCACTCGCTCGCCTCGATCCTCGCGCAGGGGCAGTGGAACGCCTTGCGGCACGGGCATTTCGCGTACTACTCGCTGCCCGCGATGACCGCGCTCGCGCGGACGGCGGGGCTGGCGCCCGACCGCAGCTGGTCGTTCCCGCTCTACGGTGGGACCGTGCTGCTGGAGCTGCGGCCCGGCGCCCGGCCGGACCCGGAGACCCAACGCCGCGAACGGGCCGAGCTGGCCGCGGGGGTGACCGACGCCGCCACCGTCGCCGGGCTGGGCCGGGCGGCGGCCGACGGTGCCGCGCGGCTGCGGCGGGAGCTGGCGGAGCGGGTGCGCGGTGGAAAACGCGTGCTCGGCTACGGTGCCGCCTCGCGGACGATCGCGCTGCTGAACCGGGCCGGAATCGATCATGAACTCCTCCCGGCCATTGTGGACATTTCTACCGGCAAGCACGGGCGCAGAATGCCGGGGTGCAGAATTCCGATCACCGGGCCGGCCACCCTGAGGGGTGATCTTCCCGACGTCGTGGTGTTGTTCGTGCCGGACCTGTTGAGCGAGGTGAGAGAGTCCTTCCCTGAGCTGAAGGCCCAGGACACGGAATGGCTCCTGGCCTGACGTGGGGCCATTCGGGTGACCAGTGGTCCTGTGCTGGTTACGCAGAGCTTCAACTTTCAGCCAATTGGTCGTCTGTCTTCACCCGGTTGCCTGTAACGCTGCCGGCAGACATACCTATAGTCATGTTGACAAAAGTCCGGGCGCAGCCTGGGGGAGAGCGACGAGGAGTGCGCAGCGACCATGCTGAGGGGCGAGGGGCCGTCGTGCCGCCTGTGCGGGGCACGGGATCTGGAGAGCGTGGTCGACCTGGGTGCCAGCCCGCCGTGTGAGTCGTTCCTCACCGGGGTGCAGCTGGACGCCCCCGAATTGACGCACCCGCTGCATTTGCGGGTTTGCCCGAATTGTTTCCTCGTGCAGCTGCCGCCGTTGATCGACCCTGCGGAAACATTCACCGAATACGCCTATTTCTCGTCCTTTTCCCACTCGTGGCTCAAGCACGCCGAGGCGTTCGTCGGCACGGCGGTCGACCGGCTGGGGCTCACGGACTCGTCGTTCGTGGTGGAGGTCGCCAGCAACGACGGCTACCTGCTGCGCAACGTCGTCGACCGCGGCCTGCGGTGCCTGGGCATCGAGCCGTCCGTCAACGTCGGCGCCGCGGCGCGGGAGAAGGGCGTGCCGACGCTCACCGCGTTCCTCGACGCGGAGACCGGCGCGGCGGTCCGGCGTGAGCACGGGCCCGCGGACCTGGTGGTGGCCAACAACGTCTACGCGCACATCCCCGACGTGCTCGGCTTCACGCGGGGCCTGCGCGAGCTCGTCGCCGACGACGGCTGGCTGTCGATCGAGGTGCAGCACCTGCTCAGCCTCATCGAGCTGACCCAGTACGACACGATCTACCACGAGCACTTCCAGTACTACACGGTCGCCACCGCGCAGCGGGCGCTCGCGACCGCCGGCCTGGCGGTCGTCGACGTCGAGAAGCTGCCCACGCACGGCGGGTCGATCCGGCTGTGGGCCCGCCCCGAAGCCGTCGCGGGCGGGCCGAGCGAGCGCATGCGCGCCGTGCTGGCCGAGGAGGAGGCCGCCGGGCTGCACGAGCTGCGGGGCTACCGGGACTTCGCCGGCCGGGTCGAACAGGTCCGCCTCGCGCTGCTGGAGTTCCTGATCCAGGCGAAGCGGCGCGGGCAGCGGGTCGTGGGCTACGGCGCGCCCGGCAAGGGCAACACCCTGCTCAACCACTGCGGCATCCGGCCCGACCTGCTGCCGTACACAGTGGACCGCAACCCCTACAAGCACGGGCGCTACACGCCCGGCACCCGCATCCCGATCTCCGAGCCGGAGCGGATCGCGCGGGACCGCCCCGACTACGTGCTCGTGCTGCCGTGGAACCTGCGGGCCGAGCTAACCGAGCAGCTGCGGTACGTCGCCGAGTGGGGCGGCAGGCTCGTCTTCCCGATCCCGGAACTGGAGATCGTCACCCCCGAGGAGAAGGTGAACTGACATCATGAAGGTGGTGCTGTTCTGCGGTGGCTACGGCATGCGCATGCGCAACGGTCCCGCGGACGACGTGCCCAAGCCGATGCAGCTCGTCGGCCCGCGCCCGCTGCTGTGGCACGTGATGCGCTACTACGCCCATTTCGGGCACAAGGACTTCGTGCTGTGCCTCGGGTACGGCGCCCGGCACATCAAGGACTTCTTCCTGACCTACACCGAGACCGCGTCGAACGACTTCGTGCTGCGCGACGGCCGGGTCGAGCTGCTCTCCACCGACATCAGCGACTGGTCGATCACCTTCGTGCACACGGGCACCGAGTCTTCGATCGGGGAGCGGCTGCGCCGCGTGCGTGAGCACGTCGCGGACGAGGAGATCTTCCTCGCCAACTACGCGGACGTGCTCTCCGACGCCCCGCTGGACGAGATGATCGCGAACTTCCGGGCCGCCGACGCCGGTGCCTCGATGATGGTCGTGCCCCCGCAGTCCACGTTCCACTGCGTGGAGCTGGAGGGCACCAAGGTGCGCACGATCAGCTCCGCGGCGAGCCTGCCGGTGTGGGAGAACGCCGGGTTCTTCGTGCTGCGGCAGGAGATTTTCGACCACATTCCCGAAAACGGCGACCTCGTGGAGGACGCCTGTGGCACCCTCGCGGGCAAGGGCAGGCTGGTGGCCTACCCGTACCGCGGGTTCTGGCAGCCCGCCGACACGTTCAAGGAACGGGCCGCGCTGGACGCCGCGTACGAAAGCGGCGAGCGGCCGTGGATGCTCTGGGAGAAGAAGGCACCCGTGGGGGCGAGCGCGTGAAGGTACTGCTGACCGGACACCAGGGTTACCTCGGCACCGTGATGGCGCCCGTGCTGCGGGAGGCCGGGCACGAGGTCTTCGGGCTGGACTCGGGTCTGTTCGCCGAGTGCGTGCTGGGCCCGGAACCGGACGACCCGCCCGGCGAACCCGTGGACCTGCGGGACGTGACCGCCGACCGGCTCGCCGGGGCCGACGCGGTGATCCACCTCGCCGCCCTGTCCAACGACCCGCTGGGCTCGCTCAAGCCCGAGCTGACCTACGACATCAACCACGCCGCCTCCGTGCGGCTGGCGCGCCTGGCCAAGGACGCGGGCGTCCGCCGGTTCCTGTACGCCTCGACGTGCTCGGTGTACGGCGCGGCGGGGGAGGAGCTCGTCACCGAGGACGCCCCGCTGCGGCCGGTGACCCCGTACGCCGAGTCGAAGGTGCGCGTCGAGGACGACCTGCACGAGCTCGCCGACTCCGGGTTCAGCCCCGTGTACCTGCGCAACGCGACCGCCTTCGGCTTCTCGCCGCGGCTGCGGGCCGACATCGTGCTCAACAACCTCGTCGGGCACGCCGTGCTCACCGGAGAGGTGCGCGTGCTGTCCGACGGCACGCCGTGGCGGCCGCTGGTGCACGCGCTCGACATCGCCGCCGCGTTCCGGGAAGCGCTTTCCGCCCCTGTCGACGCGGTGCACGACCAGGCGTTCAACGTGGGCACCGAGGTCAACAACCTCACGGTGCGCCAGATCGCGGAGGCCGTGACCGAGGCGGTCCCCGACGCGAAGCTCGTCATCACCGGGGAAGCGGGTCCCGACCCCCGCTCCTACCGGGTCGACTTCTCCCGCATCCGCGCGGCGCTGCCGGGCTTCACCGCGGCGTGGAGCGTCCCGGACGGCGCGCGCGAGCTCGCCGACGCGTACACCCGCCACGGGCTCACACCCAACACGTTCGAGCAGCGTTTCACCCGATTGGCATGGCTGCGTGAACAGCGGGAACGGCAGCTGCTGGGAGATGATCTGCGGCGTCGCCGAACCTGAGCCGCCGCCAGGCGTCCGAGAAAATGTCTTCCCCGATAACCCCCGCCCGTGAGGAAACCAGCGCGTGACGACCATCGACTCCCCGCGTCCCGTCACCGGCGCCCCCCGGCCCGAGTACGAGAACCTCGGCGACGCGATCGCCCTGGCCGCCCGGCACACCCCGAAACGCCGTCTCGAACCCGCCGTGACCGTCGTCGTCCCTGCCAAGAACGAGGCAGCCAACCTGCGTGTGGTGCTGCCCGAGCTGCCCGAGGTGCACGAGGTCCTCGTCGTCGACGGGCACTCCGACGACGACACCGCCCGCGTCGCGCACGAGGTGCGGCCGGGCGTGCGGGTCATCCAGCAGACCCGGCGCGGCAAGGGCAACGCGCTCGCGTGCGGCTTCCTCGCGGCCACCGGCGACGTCATCGTCATGTTCGACGCCGACGGCTCCGCCGACCCCGCCGAGATCCCCCGCTTCGTGGACGCGCTCGTCGGCGGCGCCGACTTCGCCAAGGGCAGCCGGTTCGCGCCCGGCGGCGGCAGCCACGACATCACGGCGCTGCGCGCGGCCGGCAACTCGGGCCTCAACCGGCTGAGCAACACGCTGTTCAGCGGCGCCTTCACCGACCTGTGCTACGGCTACAACGCCTTCTGGCGGGACCTGGTGCCGCTCCTGGCGCTGCCGCCGGTGTTCGCCCCCGACGGGCCCGCGATGCGCTGGGGCGACGGGTTCGAGATCGAGACCGTGATCAACTGCCGGGTCGCCGCACTGGGGCTGTGGATCACCGAGGTGCCCAGCGTCGAGCGCGCGCGCATCCACGGCGAGACGAACCTGCGCACCTTCAGCGACGGCGGCCGGGTGCTGCGCACGCTCGTCGCCGAGTGGCAGCGGGTCGGCAAGCAGCGCCGCAGCCGCCGCTTCGGCACCTTCAACCCGTTGCCGCTGCCCGCCACCGAGAACGTGGGCGAGCCGGTATGAGTCCCACCGAACCCGCGCCGACCGTCGTCCTGTGCGCCTACACCGAGCGCCGCTGGGACGACCTGGTGGCGGGGCTGTCGTCGCTGCGGGCGCAGACCGTGCGGCCGGGCGAGATCATCCTCGTCGTCGACCACAACCCCGAGCTGGAGCGGCGGGCGGCGGCGGAGTTCCCCGACGTCCTCGTCGTGCCCAACGCGGGGCGGCGCGGCCTGTCCGGTGCCCGCAACACCGCGATCGAGCTGGCCAAGGGTGAGGTCGTCGCGTTCCTCGACGACGACGCGGTGCCCGAACCGGACTGGCTCGAGCAGCTGCTCGCCGGGTACCGGGATCCGCGCGTGCTCGCGGTCGGCGGCTCCGCGCGGCCGGTGTGGCCGGACGGCGAACGCAGCCCGCTGCTGCCCGCGGGCGGCGACGGCACGGGGGAGCTGGACTGGGTCGTCGGCTGCACCTACACCGGGCAGCCGACCTCGGAGACGCCGGTGCGGAACCTGATGGGCTGCAACATGTCCTTCCGCCGCGAGGCGTTCCAGCTCGCCGGGCTGTTCACCGAGGACCTCGGCCGCGTCGGGCGGACCCCGCTCGGCTGCGAGGAGACCGAGCTGTGCATCCGGCTGCACCAGGCCTCGCCCGGTTCGGTCGTGTTGTTCCGCCCGGAGGCCGTCGTGCGGCACCGCGTCACCCCCGACCGGCTCACGTGGGGCTACCTGCGCCGCCGGGGCTGGGGCGAGGGCGTGTCGAAGGCGCTGGTCTCGCGGTCCGTCGGCGCCGACGCGGCGCTGGCGACGGAACGGGACTACCTCAGCCGGGTCATCCCGGCCGCCCTGCTGCGGGAGCTGGGCCGCCTGCTGCGCGGGCGCGGCTCCGGCGCGCTGGGCGTGCTCGCGCTCTGCCTGGTCGTGGGCTCGACCGCCGCGGGTTACGCGCGCGGGAAGCTGTCGCGCCGCCGGCTGAAGCTGGGTGCGCCGCCCAAGCTCGTGCACGGGCCCATCCACGTGGCCACTGTGGACATCAACCGGATGCCGGCACAGCTGCCGGTGCCCGCCCGCGCGGTGGGGCACTACCGCGCCGCGCAGGTGCTCGTGCGGGACGGGGACCGGACCTTAGACGTGGTGCTGCTGCCGGTGCGCCGCGGGGTGGTGCGGCTGGACCTGCTCGGCTTCGGCACGCCCGCCGCGCCGGCCCCCAAGCCCGACTTCGAGCGGCCGCTGATCAGCGTCGTGATCCCGACGGCGCACCGCAAGCAGCAGGCGGTCGCGAGCGTGCGCGCCGCGCTGGCGGCGGGGTACCCGCGGCTGGAGATCCTGGTCGTGGACAACCTGCCCGACGGCGAACCCTGGCTGCGCGAGGAGGTGGAGGCGCTCGGCGCGCGGTACCTGGTGGAGCCGCGCAAGGGCGTGAGCGTCGCCCGCAACACCGGCGCCCGCGAAAGCAAGGGCGAGTTCATCGCGTTCGTCGACGAGAACATCAGGGTCGAACCGGGCTGGTTCGACGCCGTGGCCGAGGAGTTCGTCGCCGACCCGCAGGTCGGCTGCGTCACCTCCATGGTGCTGCCGGCGAGCCTGGAGACCGACGCCGAGGTGCTGTTCGAGCGGCTTAAGGGGTACAGCCAGCACGTGCGCCGCCAGCGGCTCGACCGCGAGACCGTGCGCGAGGACCCGCTGTACCCGCTGTCGCTCGCGCGTTACGGTCCCGGCAGCTGCACCACGTGGCGCCGTTCGACGTTCGAGAGCCTGGGCGGGTACGACCCGCTGCTGGGCGCGGGCACGCCCGCGATGGCGGGGGAGGACCTCGACCTGTTCGTGCGGCTGGCCCGCGCCGACGGCACCGTCGTCTACACGCCCCACGCCGTGGCGCGGCACACCCACCGCGCCGACTGGCTGGAGCTGCGGGAGCAGATGCGCGGCTACGGCGTCGGGCTCACCGCGATGCTGCTGCTGTCCGTGCTGCGCCGGCCGATCGGGGTGTTCTCGATCCTGCGGCGGATCCCGCGTGGTGCGGCCCGCCTCGCCGCCCGCACGCCCGAGCTGCCGCTGTCCGACCGCGCCGCGCGCTCGCGGCTGCGCCAGCTGCGCCGCGACGAGCGCTCCGGCATGCTCAGCGGGCCGGTCGCGCTGGCGAAGGCGTGGCGGCGGTACCGGTTCGGGGCCCGGTCGGGCCATCGGTAACCATAGGCAGGGGCAGGAGAGAAGAGGCGGCGGGTGCTCGAGCAACTGAGGAACCGGCGGATCACCGCCTATTGCCTGCTCGGCGTCTGCCTGCTGACCGTGCTGTTCGTCGTCACCGGGCTGACCACCCCCGTGCGCACGCTGCTGGTGCTGGTGTTCGTCACCACCGCGCCCGGCTGGGCGCTGATCTCCTACGTCAACGTGCGGCACGTGTCGGTGACGTGGATCAGCGCGGTCGGCCTGTCGCTCGCGCTCACCCTCGTGGTGGCGCAGATGCTGGTGCTCACCCACGCCTGGCACCCGGAGGCGGCGGTCGTCGTGCTGGCGGTGCTGACGTCGGCGCTGCTGGCGCACCACGTCGTGCGCAGCAGGCCACCCCGTGAGGCCGGTGCCCGGTGACCCGCTGGCCCCGCCTGCGCACGCGCCCGCAGGCCCCGCTCGATGCCGCGCGCTCCGGACGGGGCATGCTCGCCGACGGGCTCGCGCTGTCGGCCAGCGCGGCGATCAGCGCGGTCGCCGGGATGGTGGGCTGGATCCTCGCCGCCTGGCTGCTGCCCGCGGCCGACGTCGGGCACACCTCGGCGTTCGTCTCCGGGATCCTGCTGGTCGCCGGCATCGCCGAACTGGGGCTCGGGCCCGCGGTGCTGCGGTGGCTGCCGCGCTCGGGTGCGCTGCGGCCGGTGCTGCTCAAGCGCACGTACCTGCTGGTGCTCGCGGGCGGGCTGGTCGGGGCGGTCGTGTTCGTCCTCGTGCCCGCAGGCGGTGAGGTCGCCGGGCACGTCACCGGGGGCTGGTGGCTGTTCCTGGTCGCCGCGACCGCGTGGACGGTGTTCCAGTTCCAGGACGCGGTGCTCACCGGGGTCGGCAGGGCGCGCTGGGTGCCCGTCGAGAACGGGCTGTTCGCGCTGGCCAGGCTGGTCGTGCTGGTGGTGCTCGCGCCGCTGGTGGGCGGGCTCGGGCTCGTGTTGTCCTGGCTGGTGCCGACCGTGCTGACGGTGCTCGTGGTGACGGCGCTGGTGTTCCGCCGGCTGCGCCCGCAGGAGGAGCCGGGAGTGCTGCCGGACCGCCGTGAGGTGGTGCGGCTGCTCGGGCCGACGTACCCGGGGACGGTGTGCGTCGTCGTGCTCTACAACCTCGTCCCGCTGATCATGCTGCACCGCTTCGGCGCCGACGCGAACGCGGTGTTCTTCGTGGTCTGGACCGCGATCAACGCACTGGACCTGGCGGCGACGATGTTCGTCAACCCGCTGGTGGTGCGCCTGTCCGCCGAGCCGGAGCACGCCCGTGAGCTGGTGCGCGGCACGGCGGCGCGGCTGGCCGCGGTGTTCGTGCCGCTCCTGCTGCTCGGCGGTCTGCTGGCCGGGGTGGCGCTGATGATCTTCGGGCCGGAGTACACCTCGGGCACCGGGCTGTTGCGGACGCTGCTCGCGGCGCAGGCGCCCCGCCTGGTCGTGCTCGTCGCGATCGCGGTGCACCTCGGGCAGGGCCGGGGGTCGGGCGTGGCGGTGCTGCACGCGCTCACCGCGGCGCTGGCCGTCGTGTTCGCGCTGGTGCTGCCGACGACCGCGGCGTTCGGGATCGGGCTGCTGGCCGGGCAGTGCGGGCTGGCCGCCGTCGTGCTGCTCGACCTGCGCCGCCGCCTGCGGGAGGCGCGCGCGTGAGCGTCGCGACCCGGTTCCTGCGGCCGTTCCGCCCGGACCGGCCGGTGCGCCGGTACCCGGGCACGAACCGGCCGATGCACTACCCGTCGCCGGGCGACCAGACCCGCTACATCCCGTCGACCGGCAGCCTGACCCCGCCCGAGGAGATGCCCGTCCGGCCACGCGCGGTGCGGCCACGGCCGGGCCCGGGGCCGGGGAAGCCGGCCATCCTGGCGGACCCGTTCTTCGGGCCGGGGCTCGCCGGTGTCTCGGTGATCCTCTGGGTGGTGGGCCTGCACCCGGTACCGCCGTCGGCGATCGGGCCGATCGGGCTGATCGCGAACCTGTCGGTCCCCACCCTGCTCGCGTACCCGCTGCTGGTCGCCGCGGTGGTGCTGGAACTGCTCCGGTACCAGCCGCGCACGTGGTTCATGTCGGGCTACACGCTGCTCGGCGTCGTGTTCGTCTACGGCGTGCAGCCCGCCGTCGAGGAGATCGCCCGGCTGCCGACCGCGTGGCTGCACTCCGGTTTCGCCGAGTACATCGCGAACCACGGTGAGGTGCTGCAGGGCTACGACGCCCGCTTCTCCTGGGCCGGGTTCTTCTCGCTGGTCGCGATGATCACCAAGGCCGCCGGGATCCCGAACGCGCTGCCGCTGCTGAACTGGGCCCCGGTCGTGTTCGCCGGCCTGATGGTGCTCGGCGTGCGCGCGCTCGCGGTGTCGGCGCTGGGCAACCGGCGGGCCTCGTGGTTCGCGCCGTGGCTGTTCCTGGCGGGGAACTGGACCGAGCAGGACTACTTCTCCCCGCAGGCCACCGCCATGGTGCTGATGCTGGCCGCGCTCACCCTCACGTTCCGGCACCTCGTGCGGCCGCGGCTCACCGAACCGGTGAAGGCCCGGCTGCGCGTGCGGCTGGCCCCCCGGTCGAGCCCCAAGGCGCGGCTCGTCGCGCAGGGCGCGGTCGTGCTGATCGCGCTCGGGCTCGCGCCGACCCACCAGCTCACCCCGTTCGTGCTGGCCGGGATGCTGCTGTTGCTGCTGCTGTTCGGGCGGCTGTGGCCGGCGTGGCTGCCGTTCGTGGTGTTCGGCGCCGCCGTCGTGTGGTTCTCGCTCGGGGCGACGGACTTCTGGAGCGGGCAGCTCATCCAGATGATCCTCAGCCCGCTCGGCGACGTCAGCTCGTCCGTGGACCAGGGGATCTTCAGCAGGCTGTCCGGCGACGTCGGGCACCTGGTCGTGCTGCTCATCCGCATCGCGGCCAGCGGCTACGTCGCCGCGCTGGCGTTGCTGGGCATCCTCGCCATGCGCCGGGACAACCTGAAGTCGTGGCTGCTGCCCACGCTGTGCGCCGCGCCGTTCGGGCTCGCGCTCGTGCAGTCCTACGGCGGCGAGGTGTTCATGCGCTGCTTCCTGTTCGCCCTGCCGATCATGGCGCTGCCCGGCGCGATCCTGCTGGAGCGGGCGCTGACCGAGGCGCGGCGGCTGCGCTGGCGCAACCGCCCCCGGCGCACGATGGCGGTCGCCGCGATCCCGTGGCTCGCGCTCACGGTGCTGGCAGGCATGACGCTGGTCGCGCGCGGCGGCAACGACGCGTACACGTCCATGAGCAGGCAGGACTTCGCCGCCGCCTCGTGGGCGGTCGGCCAGGCGCAGCCGGGGCAGCGGGTGGACTCGCTGGTCAACGCCGTGCCGAGCGCGTTCGCCAGGGTCGGCGAGGTGGAGCAGTCCGAGGCGGACATCTACTGCGCCGACCTCGTGCACGTGCCCGCCGCCGTCGAGTGCCTGCAGGAGAAGGGGCCCGACTACCTTGTGCTCACCGGGCCGCAGTTCGCGTACCTGGAGATCCTGAACGCGGCGGCCCCGGGCTACGAGCAGCAGCTGCTGCAGGGCCTGCAGGCGAGCAGGCTCTACCGGGTCGTGTTCAACGACGACGGCGCGCTGGTCCTGGGCAGGGCCAACGAGGCCATGCCGAACCCCCAGCCCGCGGAGGGAGGAACGGGATGAGCGCGGGGGACGTGCTGACGCTGCTCACCGCGGTCTGCGGGGTGGCGCTGCTGGTCGTGCTGGTGGTGCGTACCGTGCTGAAGGAGATCGCCGTCGGGCGCCGCTCGACGGACTCGGCGAGCGCGCGCACCTCCCGCATCAGGACGCTCGACTTCGTCGCGGTCGGCCTGACGGTGTTCACCGTGGCCGGGGCGATCGCGCGGATCGTGGTGGGCCTGACGGGATGAGCGCGTCAGCCGAGGGTGACGGCGAACGGCGGGAGGCTTTCGGTCACCCCGTCGAGGTGGAGCAGCTGCGCGGAGGCCGACAGGTTCACCGTGAGGGTCTGCCCCGCGTCGACGAACCGGAGCAGCGCCTGCGGCACGTCCCGCACGATCTGGACGACGCCCGCCCGCAGCCGCGGCACCAGCCAGCTCCACGCCTTCGTCAGGCTCGTCGGGCAGATCGGGCCGTCCGCCGGGTCGGTCCACAGTGCACCGTAGGGCAGGCCGGCCTCGGCCTGCGGCTGCCACAGCAGCATCGCGGAGGCGCCGCCCTCGGCGGCCCGCGCGACCGCGTCGAGCGTGGCGGCGGCCCTGGCCTCGTCCGTGTTGTCGGCCGCGTCCGGGTAGAACTCCGCCCACCACACCGGCAGCCCGGTCAGCTTGCGGACCCAGCGGGTGGCGTCGGTGTAGAAAGCGCTCGCAGCGCCGGGCGAGGTGATCAGCCCCTGGTCCCAGGTCCGCGTGGAGCCGTCGACGGCCACGAAGTCGGCGCCGTGCTTGTGCGTGTTCCAGTACCGGTAGAACGACAGCACGCGCTCGTCGACGCGCCCGCAGGGGCCCGCGATCGCGGAGCCGGTGTTGCCCATCGCGAACAGCGTGAGCACCGCGTACGGCCCGCCGATCTCCGCGTCGGGGCGCACCTTCTTCACCGCGTCGTAGACCTGGTTGTAGAACTCGGTGAACCCCTCCGCGTCCCACGTGTTGCCCGCGGTGTCCCAGAACCCCTTGAGCTCGTTCCACACCTGGAAGTAGTGCACCTGCGGGTAGCGCTCCGCGACGCGGGCCGCGAGCTCGGCGAAGTCGGCGTAGTGCGCGGGCAGCGGCGCGTCGGTCAGCCGGTTCCAGTCCGTGCTGCCCGCTTTCCCGCCTTTCATCCAGTCCGGCGCGCAGCACAGCGTCAGCACCGGGGTGCCGCCGGTGCGCTCGATCAGGTCCATCCGACTGTCCAGACTGGACCAGTCGTACTCGCCGGGGGCGGGCTCGGGGTTGAGCGCGCCGAAGCCCATGATGTGCTGGTTCTGCAGCATGGGGGCGGAGCTGAGGATCTGCTCCCCGGCGGCGCGGTCCTCCTCCGGGAGCCACGAGCCGAGGCTGTGCTGACCGTGCGTGACGCCGAGCATCATCTGCACGGGCTGGTCCGGTCCGGCCACCAGGGGCAGGAACGACCCGATACCGGTCAGCACGGTCGCTACCAACGCAAAACCTTTCACATATCCGAGTCTGAGCGAGCGCCGGCGACGGCGCCTTCCGAAAATTCCGCCCAGAGGGGGAAAGTGTGGTGAAAAATCCCGAAGTCTCGGTCTGTGTCCCGGCATACCAGGCCGAACGATACCTGGCGGGGACCCTCCGCAGCGTGCTCGCGCAGAGTTTCCGGAACTTCGAGCTCGTCGTGGTGGACAACGCCAGCACCGACCGGACCGCCGAGATCCTCCGCCAGTTCGACGACCCCCGCCTGCGGGTGGTGCGCAACCGCGCCGTGCTGCCGGTGGCGGACAACTGGAACCGGGCGGTCGCCGAGTCGCGGGCGCCGCTGGTGAAGCTGCTGTGTGCCGACGACCTGCTCCACCCGCGCTGCCTGGAGTGGCAGCACGCCGTGCTCACGCGGGATCCCGGGCTCGCGCTGGTGTGCGGGCGGCGCACGATGGTCAACGAGGAGTCCCGTCCGATGAGCCGCAACCGCGGCCTGCGCGGGCTGCTGGGCAGGCACGCGAGCGAGGACGTGGTGCGGCGGGTCGTCCGCCACGGGGGCAACCCGCTGGGGGAACCGGCGGCGGCGCTGTTCCGCAGGCTGGACTTCGACGCGGTGGGCGGGTTCGACGGGCGCTGGAAGTTCCCGATGGACCTCGCGCTGTGGGTGCGGCTGCTGGAACGCGGCGACTTCTACGGCATGCGGCAGTCGGTGGCGGCCTTCCGGATCAGCCGGGGTTCGCTGTCCGACGCGCTCGACGACACCGGGTACGCCGAGCAGCGGAGGCTGACCGGCGAGATCGCGGGCACGCCGGAGTGGCGGGTGCGCAAGCGGGACCGGCTGGTCGGCGCGGCGAAGGCGCCCAGCGCGCGGCTGCGGCGGCAGGCGTTGTTCGTGGTCGCCAGGGCGCAGGGGCGGCGCACTGATCGTGATGTGACGGCCACCGCAGATCACCCAGAAGAGTGAGGTAGGTTTCACGGCCGTGAAGCGACGGACTACTCCCCTGATCCTGTGTGCCGTGCTGATCGTCGCCGCGGTGGCGGCGTTCGTCCTCACGACGCAACGCTTCGGCAGCGATGACAGCGGGGAGCGGGCCGAGCAGGGGAGTCCCGGGGTCGCGGGAGCGCCCCCGCCGCAGCCCGCGTCGACCGAGGCCGCCGTGCTCAACGGCTGGCAGCTGGTCGCGGGCGACGACTTCAACGGCACCAAGATCGACACCAAGCGGTGGGACGTCTACGACGGCGCCAACTCGGTCGGCGAGACCTGGAGCAGGAAGCAGTGCACCGTGTCCGGGGGCGTGCTGACCCTGGCCGGCAGGGCCGACGACGCGGGGACGACGTGCGGGCTGTCCTGGAAGGGGGACCAGACCTTCGGCCGGTGGGAGGTGCGGGCGCGGCTGCCGGTGCCCGCCGACGCCAACTACGCCCCGACGTTCCTGCTCTGGGGCGCCGACGACCTGAACTTCCCCGAGGCGGGGGAGATCGACTTCTCCGAGACGTGGAACCCCGAGCGGCAGTTCGCCGAGAGCTGGCTGCACGGGCCGGGCAACCTCAAGGGCCCGTACATCAAGAGCAACCCGGTGGACCTGATCCAGTGGCACAACTTCGGGGTGGACTGGCAGGCGGACAAGATCACCCTTTACCTGGACGGGCAGGTGTGGGGCGTCTACGACGACCCGAAGTACATCCCGCAGACGCCCATGCACCTGGTGCTGCAGCTGAGCTTCGTGCGCAAGCACCCGGGCACGCCGGTCGCGACGACCGCGCAGGTCGACTGGGCGCGGGTGTACCGGTAGGAGTGAGCACGGCCACAGCGGCGAGGCGAAATAGTCAAGCGCTCAACTAGGTTGGTCGGGGTGGATCCTTTCCCGACCGAAGGAGAGACATGACCTCGACCGCCAGCCTGGCCGACGCACTGCACCTGCCCCAGGACGTGCAGGACCTGCTGTTCCGCGAAGCCCGCACGGCGAACACCTTCAGCGACGAGCCGGTCTCCGACGAGCAGATCCAGGCGATCTACGACCTCGTCAAGTGGGCGCCGACGTCGATGAACACCCAGCCGCTGCGCGCGCTCGTGGTCCGCACCCCCGAGGGCAAGGAGCGCCTGCTGCCGCACATGGCCGAGGGCAACCGCGCCAAGACCGCCGCGGCGCCGGTGACCGTCGTGCTCGCCGCCGACACCGACTTCCACGAGAACCTGCCGAAGACCTTCCCGCACAAGCCGGACGCGAAGGACATGTTCGCGGGCAGCGAGGAGGCCCGCGCCGAGTTCGCGAAGCTGAACTCGCTGCTGCAGGTCGGCTACTTCATCATCGGCGTGCGTGCCGCCGGCCTCGCCGCGGGCCCGATGACCGGG
The DNA here is from genome assembly GCF_900114035.1 of Amycolatopsis sacchari. Lineage (GTDB taxonomy): Bacteria > Actinomycetota > Actinomycetes > Mycobacteriales > Pseudonocardiaceae > Amycolatopsis_E > Amycolatopsis_E sacchari. The sequence goes on from NZ_FORP01000024.1 coordinate 72,609, forward strand.
TTCGACGCCGAGGGCATCGACAAGGAGTTCTTCGCCGACCGCAAGTGGCACTCCCTCGTCGTGGTCAACGTCGGCAAGCCGGGGGAGAACCCGTGGTTCGACCGCCTGCCGCGGCTGGACTACGACGAGGTCGTCGAGGCCGTCTGATCTGCCCGGCCTGGCCGAAACCGGGTGGCGGACGGCGGATAGCATCGAAGGGTCGTCACTTCCGCAGAAGGAGCCCATCGTGAACCAGCCGTCGTCCGCCGCAACCGCCCCCGCCGCGAGCGTGGTGGTGCCGGCCGGGACCACGGCCGGCACCGCGATCAGGGAGGCGGGGCTGCCGACCAAGGGGCCGGAGACCATCGTCGTCGTCCGCGACCCGGAAGGCCGGCTGCGTGACCTCTCGTGGGCCCCCGAGGCCGACACCGAGGTCGAGCCGGTCGCCGCGAACACCGAGGACGGCCGCAGCGTCATCCGCCACTCCGCGGCCCACGTGCTCGCGCAGGCGGTGCAGCAGCAGTTCCCGGAGGCCAAGCTCGGCATCGGCCCGCCCGTCAAGGACGGGTTCTACTACGACTTCCAGGTCGAGACCCCGTTCACCCCGGAGGACCTGCAGGCGCTGGAGAAGCGCATGAAGCAGATCATCAAGGGGGCGCAGCAGTTCTCCCGCCGCCGCTTCGACTCCCCGGAGCAGGCGCGCGAGGAGCTGGCGGACGAGCCGTTCAAACTGGAGCTCATCGACCTCAAGTCCGATGTGGACACAGTGGACACCTCGGAGGTGATGGAGGTCGACAATAGCGTTTCTGGCGAGCTGACCATCTACGACAACCTCGACCCGCGCACCAAGGAGCGCGTGTGGAGCGACCTGTGCCGCGGCCCGCACGTGCCCACCACCAAGTTCATCCCGGCGTTCAAGCTGACCCGCGTGGCCGCCGCGTACTGGCGCGGGAACGAGAAGAACCCGCAGCTGCAGCGCATCTACGGCACCGCGTGGGAGTCCCAGGAGGCGCAGGACGCGTACCTGGAGATGCTCGCCGAGGCCGAGCGGCGCGACCACCGCAAGCTGGGCGCCGAGCTGGACCTGTTCTCCTTCCCCGACGAGATCGGCTCGGGGCTGCCGGTGTTCCACCCCAAGGGCGGGATCATCCGGCAGGAGATGGAGAACTACTCGCGGCAGCGGCACGTCGAGGCGGGCTACGAGTTCGTCTACTCGCCGCACATCACCAAGGGCACGCTGTTCGAGATCTCCGGGCACCTCGGCTGGTACCGCGACGGCATGTACCCGCCGATGCACCTCGACGCCGAGTACGACGAGGACGGCAAGGTCCGCAAGCCGGGGCAGGACTACTACCTCAAGCCGATGAACTGCCCGTTCCACGACCTGATCTTCGCCTCGCGCGGCCGGTCGTACCGGGACCTGCCGATGCGGCTGTTCGAGTTCGGCACCGTGTACCGGTACGAGAAGTCGGGCGTGATCCACGGCCTGACCCGTGCCCGCGGCTTCACCCAGGACGACGCGCACATCTTCTGCACCCAGGAGCAGGTGGGCGACGAGCTGAAGTCGCTGCTGGACTTCGTGCTGAACCTGCTGCGCGACTACGGGCTCAACGACTTCTACCTCGAGCTGTCCACCCGCAACGACGAGAAGTACGTCGGCTCGGACGAGGTGTGGGCGCAGGCCACCGAGGTGCTGCGCGCGGCGGCGGAGTCCTCCGGGCTGGAGCTGGTGCCGGACCCGGGCGGCGCGGCGTTCTACGGGCCGAAGATCTCGGTGCAGGCCAAGGACGCGCTGGGCCGGTCGTGGCAGATGTCGACCATCCAGCTGGACTTCAACCTGCCGGAGCTGTTCAAGCTCGAGTACACCGCGGCCGACGGTTCGCGGCAGCGGCCGGTGATGATCCACCGCGCGTTGTTCGGGTCGATCGAACGGTTCTTCGGCGTGCTGACCGAGCACTACGCGGGCGCGTTCCCGGCGTGGCTCGCGCCGGTGCAGGTGGTCGGCATCCCGATCGCCGACGACCACGTCGAGCACCTGCGGGGTGTCGAGAAGGCGTTGCGCGCCAAGGGGATCCGCGTCGAGGTCGACACCAGTGACGACCGGATGCAGAAGAAGATCCGCACCCACACCACGCAGAAGGTGCCGTTCCTGCTGCTGGCGGGCGCGAAGGACGTCGAGGCGGGTGCGGTGTCGTTCCGGTTCCGCGACGGCAGCCAGATCAACGGCGTCCCGGTGGCCGACGCGGTCGAGGCGATCACGGGCTGGGTCGCCCGGCGGGAGAACACCTCGCCGAGCGCCGAGGTGTTCAAGGCGTGAGCGAAGCTTGCGAGCGAACCGTGGGCGCCACGCTGGCCGAGGTTGTGTGGCTGTCGCGGCTTGCCGCGTCCGTTGAGGAGGCCGCGTGAGCGAACCCGAGCTGGTGCCCCAGGACGGGGTGGGCGTCCCGGACGCGCTGCAGCGGCTGTGGACGCCGCACCGGCTGGCGTACGTGCAGGGGCAGGACAAGCCCGAGGGGGACGAGCCCGAGGGCTGCCCGTTCTGCCGCCTGCTCGGCCTGCCCGACGAGCAGGCGCTGATCGTCGCGCGTGGCGAGCACGTGTGGGCGGTGCTGAACCTCTACCCGTACAACCCGGGCCACCTGATGGTGCTGCCGTACCGGCACGTGGCGGACTACCCGGAGCTGACCGCGGAGGAGACGGCCGAGCTGGCGTCGTTCACGCAGCACGCGATGACGGTGATCCGCTCGGTGTCGGGGGCGCACGGGTTCAACATCGGCATGAACCAGGGCGAGATCGCGGGCGCGGGCATCGCCGCGCACCTGCACCAGCACGTCGTGCCCCGCTGGGGCGGCGACGCGAACTTCATGCCGGTGATCGGCCACACCAAGGTGCTGCCGCAGCTCCTCGGCGAGACCAGGGCGCTGCTCGCGAACGCCTGGAAGTGACCACGGAAAAGCCCCCTCCGCGCACGGAGGGGGCTTTCTCGCGGACGGGCTCAGGCCTGCAGGCCGGCCTCGATGTCCAGCTCGATCTTGACCTTGTCGCTGACGACGGCGCCCGGGATGGAGCCGCCGACGCCGAAGTCGCCGCGGCTGACCTCGGTCGAGGCCGAGATGCCCAGCACCTTGCTGCCCGGCGCCATGCCGTCGCCGAAGCCGCCCAGGTCGGCCTTCAGGGTGACGGGCTTGGTGACGCCGTGGATGGTCAGGTCACCGTCGATGAAGAAGTCGCCGTCCTCGACGCGGATGCCGGTCGAGGTGAAGGTGATGGTCGGGAACTTCTCGACGTCCAGGAAGTCCTCGCCGCGCACGTGCGCGTCGCGCTGCTCGTTGTTGGTGTCGATGCTCGCGGCCTGGATGGTCGTGGTCACCGTCGAGTCGAGCACGTTCTCCGCGGTCACGATCGTGGTCTCGACCTGGTCGAAGCGGCCGCGGACCTTCGACACGCCGAGGTGGCGCACGGTGAAGGTCACGTCGGAGTGCGTGGCGTCGATCTTCCAGGTGCCGGCGACGTAGCCGGGGATCTCGGTCGCGGGTGCGCTCATGGGAATCTCCTCGGTGGATCAGGTCTTGGGATGTCCGGAACGAACTCTAGCAACTCTAGTTGAGGGCTCAACTAAGGGTAGGATTGTCCGTATGGCGGGAACCCGATGGCTCGACGACGAGGAACAACGCGTGTGGCGGAACTTCCTCGTAGCCGTGGACATGGTGCAGGGCCACGTCGACGGGCAGCTCCAGCGCGACTCGGGCATGCCGCGCACCTACTACGAGGTCCTGGTCGTGCTGTCCGAGGCGCCCGGCCGCACGCTGCGCATGAGCGAGCTCGCCGAGCGCTGCCGCTCCTCCCGCAGCAGGCTCTCGCACGCCGTCGCGCGGCTGGAGGACAACGGCTGGGTCCGCAGGGACAACTGCGCCACCGACAAGCGGGGCGCCTTCGCGATCCTGACCAAGGAGGGTCTCGCCGCGATCGAGGCCGCCGCGCCGGGGCACGTCACGGCCGTCCGCGAGGCCCTGTTCGACGCGCTCACGCCCGAGCAGGTGCGGGCGCTCGGCGAGATCAGCCTCGCGATCCGTAACCGCCTGACTCCGCGCTGTGCCGCCGCGCGGGCCGCCTGCGAGGCCGAAGAGGCCTCTCCCGCGCACTGATCGCCACAGTTGGGCGCGCCGGGGCGTTATCCCCTGGTGGCGGGTCGATAGGCTGCGGGCGAACCACTCCTCTCACGCAGCCAGGTGACGTAGACAGCGATGAGCCAGCAGGCCGAAAACCTTCCCCCGCAGATCCGATGCTGAACATCTTCGCGCGCGCCTCCGTCTCCCGCGCACTCGATCCGCTCGCCCGCGTGCTGCTGCGCGCGGGCGTCACGCCCAACGTCATGACCGTCGTCGGCACCGCGGGTGCCATCGCGTGCGCGCTCGGCTTCTTCCCCAACGGGCTGCTGCTGTGGGGCACGTTCACGGTCTGGGGCTTCGCGATGCTCGACCTGCTCGACGGCGCCATCGCCCGCGCCCGCGGGCACGGCACCCCGTTCGGCGCCACGCTCGACGCGACGTGCGACCGGCTCGTCGACGGCGCGTTGTTCGGCGCCATCGCGTGGTGGTGCTTCGTGGACAACGGCAACCTGCGCGCGGCGGGGGCGGCGCTGGTGAGCCTCGTGCTCGGGCAGGTGATCTCCTACGTCAAGGCGCGGGCGGAGGCGTCCGGCCTGAGCGCCGACGGGGGGCTGATCGAACGCGCCGAGCGGCTGATCATCGCGCTCGTCGGCACCGGGCTGGAGGGCTTCCACGTGCCCTACGCCGTCGAGGTCACCCAGTGGCTGCTCGCGGTGCTGTCCGCGGTGACGCTGGGGCAGCGGATGGTCGCGCTCGCCGCGTCCGCCCGGGAGGCCCATCCGTGACCCGGTTCTCCCAGCGTGTGAGCGATCTCGGGTACGCCGCCGGCTGGCGGCTGGTCCGGCGGGTGCCCCAGGGGCTCGCCGACGCCGCGTTCACGCTGGGGGCCGATTTCGCGGTGCGGCGGCGGGGTGCCGGGGTCGTGCAGCTGCGGCGCAACCTCGCGCGCGTCGTGCCCCAGGCGGGGCCCGCGGAGCTGGACGAGCTGACACGCCGGGCCATGCGGTCCTACGCCCGGTACTGGGAGGAGACGTTCCGGCTGCCCGCGATGGACCTCGACGTGGTCCGGCAGCGGTTCTCGATCACCGGCGTGGAGAACATCGAGGCCGCGCTCGCCGAGGGCAACGGCGCGGTGATCGTGTTGCCGCACATGGGGAACTGGGACATCGCCGGGGTGTGGCTGGTCGGCTACGCGGGCTCGTTCACCACCGTCGTCGAGCGGTTGCGGCCCGAGTCGGTGTACCGCCGGTTCGTCGAGTACCGCGAGTCGCTGGGCTTCGAGATCCTGCCCGCGAGCGGGGGCACCGGCTCGTTCCGGCTGCTGCTGCAACGGCTGCGGGAGAACAAGCTCGTGTGCCTGGTGGGGGACCGCGACCTGTCGGGCTCCGGCGTGCCGGTCACGTTCTTCGGCGAGCGCACCAGGATGCCCGCGGGGGCGGCGCGGCTCGCGGTCAGCACCGGGGCAGCGCTGCTGCCGGTGGGTTCGTGGTTCACCGAGGACGGCTGGTCCGCGCGCGTGCACCCGCGGATCCGTGTCACCGCCCGCGCGGAGATCCCCGCCGCGGTGCAGGCGACCGCCGACATCTTCGCCGGGGACATCGCCGCGCACCCCGCCGACTGGCACATGCTGCAGAAGTTCTGGACCGCCGATCTCGGCGAGAGCGAGCCCGAACCCGCGGAGGAGGCGGCGGCCGGGTGAAGATCGGCATCGTCTGTCCCTACTCGTTCGACGTCCCCGGCGGAGTGCAGGGGCACGTCGTGGACCTCGCGCGGGCCCTGATCGCCCGCGGCCACGAGGTGTCCGTGCTCGCGCCCGCCGACGACGACTCCGACGTGCCGGAGTTCGTGCAGCCCGCGGGCAAGGCGCTCGCGATCCCGTACAACGGCTCGGTGGCGCGGCTGCAGTTCGGGCCGGTGTCCTACGCCCGCGTGCGAAGGTGGCTGCGCGAGGGGAACTTCGACGTGCTGCACCTGCACGAACCGGCCGCGCCGAGCCTGTCGCTGCTGGCGCTGAAGGTCGCGGACGGGCCGATCGTCGCCACCTTCCACACCTCGACCCCGCGCTCGCGCACGCTTTCGGCCTTCCAGCCGGTGCTGCGCCCGCTGCTGGAGAAGATCACCGCGCGGATCGCGGTGTCGGCGCTGGCCCGGCGGGTGCAGGTGGAGCACTCGGGCGGGGACGCGGTGGAGATCCCCAACGGCGTGGACGCGGAGTTCTTCGCGCGGGCGTCCCCTTTGGACGGTTACCCGCGCGCGGGCGGCACGCTCGGTTTCGTCGGCCGGTTCACCGAGCCGCGCAAGGGGATGGACGTGCTGCTGGAGGCCGCGCGCCGGCTCCTGCCGGAGTACCCGGAGCTGAAGCTGCTCGTCGTCGGCCGGGGGGACGCCGACGAGCTGCGGCGGATGGCGGGCCCGCACCTCGCCCCGCACCTGGAGCTGCTCGGCCAGGTCGACGACGCGACGAAGGCCCGCGCGCTGCGCAGCGTGGACGTCTACTGCGCGCCCAACCTCGGCGGCGAGAGCTTCGGGATGATCCTCACCGAGGCGATGGCGGCGGGCACGCCCGTCGTCGCGAGCGCGCTCGACTCGTTCCGGCGGGTGCTCGACGACGGCCGCGCGGGGGTGCTGACCCCGCCCGGTGACGCGGGCGCGCTGGCCGACGCGCTGCGCGAACTGCTGGGCGATCCGGCCCGGCGGAGTTCGCTGGCGGCCGCGGCGGGGGAGCGGGTGACGATCTTCGACTGGTCGGTCGTGGTGGCGCAGGTGCTGCGTGTCTACGAGACCGCCGTCGCCGCCGACCCCCGCCGGGTCAGCGCCGAGGAGGCGGTGCAGTGAGCTGGCTCGTGGTGCTGCTCGCGGTCGTCGCCGCGGTGATCGTGCTCGGCGGGTTGTTCCTGGTGGCGACCGCGAACCGGCTCGACCGCCTGCACGTCCGGCTCGACGCGGGCTGGGCGGCGCTCGACGCGGCGCTGGCCCGGCGCGCCGTCGTCGCGCGCACGGTCGCGGCGGGTGCCCTGACCGGGGCGGAGGCGCTGGCGGTGGTGCAGGCCGCGGACGCGGCGGAAGCCGCCCCCCGCAGCGAGCGCGAGGACGCCGAAAACGAGCTGACGAAACGGCTTTCCGCCGTGGACCGCACGAGCCTGCCGCCCCGGCTCGCCGAGGAACTGGCCGACGCCGAACAACGCGTCGTCATCGCCCGCCGCGTGCACAACGACGCCGTGCGCGACACGCTCGCCCTGCGGCGGCGGCGCAAGGTGCGGTACTTCAAACTCGCGGGCACCGCCCCCCAGCCGCAGTACTTCGAAATCGTGGATCCAGCGTAGGCCGGCCCCTCGCCCGACCACCACGGAGCGCTTCGCGCGCTAGCTTTACTGCATGACGGACCCCAACTGCGCGGTGGCCCACGGCGAAGCCGAGCCGGAGACCGAGACCCGCACGCTCGTCGCCGTGTTCGCCACCCCGGTCGCCGAGTACCTCCTCAAGTACGGCAGCGATCTGGGCTACCACACGGTCCAGTACGACCCGCGCGAGAATTCCCTGCCGACGCTGGACGGCACGGCCGACGTCGTCGTGACCGACCACCACCGGCCCGAGCTGGGCGAGGTGCTGCGGGACGTGCTCGCCCACCCCGTGCGCTGGGTGGGCGTGATGGGCAACCCGCGCCACCCCGGCCCGCACGTCGAGGCGCTCAAGCAGCTCGGCGTGCCACCCGAGCAGATCGACCGCGTGCACCGGCCGATCGGGCTGAACATCGGCTCCCGCACGCCGCCGGAGATCGCGATCGCGACCCTCGCGGGCCTGCTCGCCGACCGCAACGGGCGCTCCGGCGGGTTCTTCTGACCCTGCCTCAGCCCTGCCAGATCCAGTCGCGGCGCTCGTAGCGCACCTCGAACCCCAGCCGCAGCATGTTGTGCAGGGACGGGTTGTGCGTGCCCGGATCCTCGGCTCCCGTCTCGGCGACCAGCCAGGTGCAGCCGAGCGACGCGGCCAGCTCCGCGCGGGCGGCGAGCAGCGCGGTCTGCCCGCCGCGCTTGCGTGCGCGGGGCAGGGTGGCACCGCCGAAGAACTGGGCCACGCCCGCGCGCACGTGAAGCGCGCCGGTGCCCACGAGCTCGTCGCCGTCCCAGGTGCCGAAGGCGTGCCAGCCCTCCCGGCCGACCACGCTCGCGGACAGCGCGACCAGGTCCCCCTCGGGCTCCCCGAACCCGCGCACCTGCGCCGAACCCCAGGCCGTCGCGTCCTGCGGCGACACCGGAGCGACCCGCAAGTCGGTGGCCGGCCGGTGCTCGGTGATCCGGGCCAGCGCGATCTCCGTGCGGCAGACCAGTTTCACGCTCGTGCCGCCGGCCGAGAGGCCGGTCTTCTCGCAGATCTCCGGCCAGTCCCCGGGAAGGGCCTCGGGTGCCAGCTGGAACCTCGCGTGCCCCACGTGCTGGGCGGAGTAGAAGGCGCCGATCTCGTCGACCAGATCCGCCGTGACCGGCTCCGCGAAGCCGAGCCCGAGCGCCACGCTCCAGTGGTCCATCGAGTCGTGCCGCATCGCGAGCGCGACACCACCGCCGATCCGCGCCGCCGCGATGCCGAGCGCAGACCGGACCTCCGCCGGTGCTCCCGTCTCGAAGGAGAGCAGCATCTCGGCCTCGGACGCTTCCGCCTCCGAGGCCGGCAGGATGGCGGGCGAACTCATCGCGGTCCTCACTTCCGTCAGGACCGCAACCTATCGCCGTTCCGCGGCGGGCCGCCGCCGGACTGCCCCGTCAGACCCCGGTCCTGGCCCCCTCCGGCATCGGGTCGAAGCGGGCGTGGTGCCGGGTGAAGCTCGCCGTGCCCGAGGTCAGCGAACGCAGGTCCGTGGCGTACCGCAGCAGCTCCGTCGCGGGCACCTCGGCGCGGACGAGCGTGCGCCCGCCGTGCGCGGCCTCCGTGCCGAGCACGCGGCCCCGCCGGGACGACAGGTCGCCCAGCACCGCGCCCAGGTGCTCGTCCGGCAGCAGCACGGTCACCTCGTCGAGCGGTTCGAGCAGCACGATCCGGCTGTTCGCGGCCGCGTCCTTGAGCGCCAGCGCCCCGGCGGTCTGGAACGCCGCGTCGGAGGAGTCGACGCTGTGCGCCTTGCCGTCCACCAGCGTCACGCGCACGTCCACCACCGGGTTGCCCGTCGCCAGCCCGCGCCGCAGCTGCGCCCGCACCCCCTTCTCCACGCTCGGGATGAACTGGTGCGGCACCGCGCCGCCGACGATGCGGTCCACGAACTCGAACCCCGCCCCGCGCTCCAGCGGCTGGACCTCGATGTCGCACACCGCGTACTGCCCGTGCCCGCCGGACTGCTTGACGTGCCGCCCGTGCCCCTTCGCCGGGCTCGCGAACGTCTCGCGCAGGCTGACCTTCACCGGCTCGGTGTCGACCTCGGCGCCGCCCGCGCGCAGGCGTGACAGCACGACGTCCGCGTGCGCCTCGCCCATGCACCACAGCACCAGCTGCCCGGTCTCGGCGTTGCGTTCCAGCCGGAGTGTGGGATCGCCCGCGACGAGCCGGGAAAGGTTGCGCGACAACGTGTCCTCGTCGCTGCGGTTGTGCGCCACGATCGCCACCGGCAGCAGCGGCTCCGGCATCGTCCACGGCTCCACGAGCAGCGGGTGGTCCGGCGCCGACACGGTGTCGCCCGTCTCGGCCGAGCCGATCTTGGTCAGCGCACACAGGTCCCCGGCGACGCAGTACGGCACCTCGCGCAGGTTCGAGCCCAGCGGGGAATACACATGCGCCACGCGCTCGTCGGCGTCATGGTCCTCGTGCCCGCGCTCGGCGAGCCCGTGCCCGGAGACGTGCACCGGCCGTTCCGGCCGCAGGGTGCCGGAGAAGACGCGGACCAGCGAGACCCGGCCGACGTAGGAGTCCACCGCCGTGCGCACGACCTCCGCCGCGAGCGGCCCGTCCGGGTCGGCGCGCAGTTCCTCGTGGGCACCGCCGTCGAGCCCGGTGACCTCGGGCAGCGGGTGCTCCAGCGGGGACGGGAAGGCGCGGGCGATCCCGTCCAGCACCTCCGCGAGGCCCAGCCCGCTCGTCGCGCACACGGGGATGACGGGGTGGAACGCGCCCCGCGCGACCGCCTTCTCCAGGTCGGAGATCAGCACGTCCTCGCTGATCTCCTCGCCGGCGAGGTAGCGGTCCATCAGGCCCTCGTCCTCGCTTTCGGCGATGATGCCCTCGATCAGCTCGTTGCGGGCCTCGGTCATGCGGTCGAGGTCGGCGGGGTCGGGCTGACCGAGCTTGGGCGGGTAGCCGTCGGAGTAGTCGTACAGCTGCTGCGTGATCAGCCCGACGAGCCCCGGCCGGTTGCTCGCGGGCAGGTACAGCGGGAGCACCCCGGCGCCGAACGCCTCCTGGCACGCGGCGATCTCACCCGCGATGTCGGCGCGCTGGTGGTCGGTGCGGGCGATGATCACCGCGCGCGGCATACCGACGGCGGCGCACTCCTCCCACAGCGAGACGGTGGCGGGGTCGACCCCCTCGGCGGCGCCCACGACGAACAACGCCGCGTCGGCGGCCCGCAACCCGGCTCTCAGCTCACCGACGAAGTCCGCGTAACCGGGGGTGTCGATCAGGTTGATCTTGACCCCGCCGTGCAGGACGGGGGCGACGGCGAGCCCGACGGACCGCTGCTGGCGCACCGCGGCCGGGTCGTGGTCGCACACCGTCGTGCCCTCGGTGACGGAACCGGCCCTGCTGACCGTGCCGGACACGGCGAGCAGGGCCTCGGTGAGGGTGGTCTTGCCCGATCCGGAGGGGCCGACCAGGACGACGTTGCGCAGGTTGCGGGGGTCGTCCACAGCGACCGCGGCCCCGGCGTCACCGTTGCGGGGTTGCTTCTCGGCCATGGCAGGCCTCCCGGACTTCGATGTCGGTAACGGGTGTGCCCCCGATCACACACCCGTCGGACACGCCCCGGCAACCCCGTGTCCACCAGGCCACCCGTCTGCCCCCGCCGAGGGGAAAAGTGGCCTTCCGGAATCGTGGCTTATTGGCCTTAATGAGCGGTCCACCTCGACCTAGACTGGACGTCGCAAGCCCTTCCCCCGTGCTTTCGAAAGGCGATTTCCCGTGTCCGAAACTGCTTCCTCCCCGGTGCCCGAGCGCGGTACGGCGCGTGTCAAGCGCGGTATGGCCGAGATGCTCAAGGGCGGCGTGATCATGGACGTGGTCACCGCCGAGCAGGCCAAGATCGCCGAGGACGCGGGCGCGGTCGCCGTGATGGCACTGGAGCGCGTGCCCGCCGACATCCGGGCGCAGGGCGGCGTGGCGCGCATGAGCGACCCCGACCTCATCGACGGCATCATCGAGGCGGTGTCGATCCCGGTGATGGCGAAGGCCCGCATCGGCCACTTCGTCGAGGCGCAGGTGCTGCAGTCGCTCGGGGTGGACTACATCGACGAGTCCGAGGTGCTCACGCCGGCCGACTACGCCAACCACATCGACAAGTGGGCGTTCACCGTGCCGTTCGTGTGCGGGGCGACGAACCTGGGCGAGGCGCTGCGCCGCATCAACGAGGGCGCGGCGATGATCCGCTCGAAGGGCGAGGCCGGCACGGGCGACGTCTCGAACGCGACCACCCACATGCGCAAGATCCGCGGGGAGATCAAGCGACTGACGTCCCTGCCGGAGGACGAGCTGTACGTCGCGGCCAAGGAGCTGCAGGCGCCGTACGAGCTGGTGCGCGAGGTGGCGGAGCGCGGCAAGCTGCCGGTCGTGCTGTTCACGGCGGGCGGCATCGCGACGCCGGCCGACGCGGCGATGATGATGCAGCTGGGCGCGGAGGGCGTGTTCGTCGGCTCGGGCATCTTCAAGTCGGGCGACCCGGCGAAGCGCGCCGCGGCGATCGTCAAGGCCGTCACCTTCCACGACGACCCGGACGTGATCGCGAAGGTGTCGCGCGGCCTCGGCGAGGCGATGGTCGGCATCAACGTCGACGACGTCCCGGAGCCGCACCGCCTCGCCGAGCGCGGCTGGTAGGCCCTCAGGCGGGGTACAGCTCGACGGCGGCGGAGCGCTGGGGCCCGTTGATCGGGAGCGGGTGCAGGCGCCGGGGGGAGGCGATCGGTCGCTCCGGCCGGAAACCGGGCCGGGCACTCCGCCTCGACGGCCACGTCAGTCCTTCCCGGTGAGCACCGCCAGGGCCGCGGACGCGTCCAGGACGAAGCGTGCGCCGCTCATCCGGCGTTGTCCCGGTCCTCGCGGATGGCGGCGACGATCAGATGGCCAGGAACTCCGCCATCCCGGTACCGGTCCAGGTCCTCGAGGATCTCGGCCATCGTCGGGCCGTCGGCGAACTCCGCCCGCCGGCGCTCGAGGTACGCCTCGAGGCTGAACGGATCATCCGGGCGCCGGGGCCCGGGTGCCTCCCGCTCGGGCGGGTGGGCCGCGTTCTCGGTCATGCACCCAGGCTAGCCCCCCGCACGGACGCCCAAAACCGCGTCCTTGCACGTCAGCGCACGTCTGGGCCGCCGCGGCGCGGCGCGGCCTACAGTGGATCAGGAGGAGGTCAGGTGACCACGAAGCCGGTGATCGGCGTGCTCGCCCTGCAGGGCGACGTGCGCGAGCACCTCGCCGCGCTGGAGCACGCCGGCGCGGCCGCCCGGCCGGTGCGGCGGCCGGAGGAGCTGGCCGCCGTGGACGGGATCGTCCTGCCCGGCGGCGAGTCGACCACGATGTCGCGGCTGCTGGAGTCGTTCGAGCTGCTCGAACCGCTCCGGGACCGCATCGCGGACGGCCTGCCCGCCTACGGCTCGTGCGCCGGGATGATCCTGCTCGCCCGCCAGGTCCTCGACGGGCGCCCCGACCAGCGGCAGCTCGACGCACTCGACGTCGTCGTGCGGCGGAACGCCTTCGGGCGGCAGGTCGACTCCTTCGAGGGCGACCTGGACTTCGCCGGGCTCGACGACGGTCCCGTGCACGCCGTGTTCATCCGCGCCCCCTGGGTGGAGAAGGCGGGCGACGGGGTGGAAATACTGGCCAGGGTGCCCGACACGGCCGGTGCCGGGGACGCGGCCGCTAGGATCGTCGCCATCCGGCAGGGGCCGGTGCTCGCCACGGCCTTCCATCCGGAACTCACGGGGGACGAGCGGGTGCACCGGCTCTTCGTGGGCATGGTGCACGAAACGATGTAGACGGAGGAGAGATGAGCGGCCACTCCAAGTGGGCTACCACCAAGCACAAGAAGGCCGCCCTCGACGCCAAGCGTGGCAAGCTGTTCGCGAGACTCATCAAGAACATCGAGGTCGCCGCGCGGACCGGCGGGGGCGACCCGGACGGCAACCCGACGCTCTACGACGCCATCCAGAAGGCGAAGAAGAACTCGGTGCCGCAGGACAACATCGAGCGCGCCCGCAAGCGCGGCGCCGGGGAAGAGGCCGGCGGCGCCGACTGGCAGACGATCAACTACGAGGGCTACGGCCCCAACGGCGTCGCGGTGCTCATCGAGTGCCTCACCGACAACCGCAACCGCGCGGCGTCCGAGGTGCGCACCGCGCTGACCCGCAACGGCGGCTCCCTCGCCGACCCGGGGTCGGTGGCGTACCTGTTCAACCGCAAGGGCGTGGTGATCATGCCCAAGAACGACCTGTCCGAGGACGACGTCCTCATGGCGGTCCTCGACGCGGGGGCCGAGGAGGTCAACGACCTCGGCGACAACTTCGAGATCGTCTCCGAGGCGACCGACCTCGTCGCGGTGCGCAAGGCGCTGCAGGACGCCGGGTTCGACTACGAGTCGGCGGAGGCGAGCTTCCTGCCGTCGGTCAACGTGCCGCTGGACGCCGAGGGCGCCAAGAAGGTCTTCAAGCTGATCGACGCGCTCGAGGACTGCGACGACGTCCAGAACGTGTACGCCAACTTCGACGTCCCGGACGACGTTCTCGCCGAGGTGGGCTGAACCCGTTCGAGCGAACAAAAATCCCGGTGTGCCAGGCATGCCGGGATTTTTTTGCGGACAGGCACTGTGCCCGCGCGCGGCCTTGCGGCACAATAGCCGCCGTGACCGAGACGACGACCGAGGTGCTCGCGCCCGAAGATCACGAACTTCTCGAGTGGATCGTCTCCGAGGCCGAGCGCCGGGGCAACGCGGTCATCTCGGTTCCCAGTGACGACAAGGGATCCGGCTACTGCTTCACCGCGTGCGTGTGGGCGCTGCACAAGGTGCCGGAGGCCGTCGTCGTCGGGCTGCCCGAGCACATGGCGCAGGTCCTGCTGGACGCCTATGTGGACCGGGCCGCCACCGCGGGGCCGTTCGAGCCCGGCCGGATCTACGACGACTTCTTCGAGGGCGTGCCCGTCGTCTTCGAGCAGGTGCACCCCGGGCACTACCCCGAGTACTTCGGCAGCGCCTTCCTCGTCTACCCCGACGGCGACTTCCCGGCGCTGCAGATCATCGTCGCGACGCCCGAGGGCAAGTGGCCGTGGGACCCCGACGCCCCCGAGGGTTTCGCCGAGTGGCAGCCGGTGCTGACCGACAGCGGCAGGCCGGAGAGCTGGACGCCCGGCGTCGACGGTCCATAGTGGACATACGTCCGCTCCGGCGCGTCGTCCCGGGCGGGCGGCACCCGACCCGGTAGCCTCCGAACTGGTGTTCGGGCGCGGAAGGGCGGATCATGCGGGTGCTGGGTGTCGACCCCGGGCTGACGCGGTGCGGGCTCGGGGTGGTGGACGGCGGCGTGGGCCGCACGGTCCGCTGCGTGGCGGTGGACGTCGTGCGCACCCCCGTCGACGCGACGCTCGCGAACCGGCTGCTGAAGATCTCCGACGCGGTGGAGGAGTGGCTCGACCGCTACCGGCCCGAGGCCGTCGCCGTCGAGCGCGTGTTCAGCCAGCACAACGTGCGCACGGTGATGGGCACGGCGCAGGCCGGCGGCGTGGTCGCGCTCAGCGCGGCGCGGCGCGGGCTGCCGGTCGTGTTCCACACGCCGAGTGAGATGAAGGCCGCCGTCACCGGCTCGGGCCGGGCCGACAAGGCCCAGGTCACGGACATGGTCACCCGCCTGCTGGGGCTCGCGGAGGCGCCCAGCCCCGCGGACGCGGCGGACGCGCTGGGCCTGGCGATCTGCCACCTGTGGCGGGAGCCGATGCGGGCGCGGCTCGCCGAGGCGGAGGCGCGGGCGGCCGAGCTGGCGAAGAAGCACCGGGCGCGGCTGGCCGCGGCCGCGAAGGCAGCGAAAGCGAAGGGGGCGGCACGATGATCTCGTCGGTGCGCGGGGAGGTGCTGTCGGTCGGGCTCGACCACGTGGTCGTCGAGGTCGGCGGGGTGGGCTTCGCGGTGCAGGCCACGCCGTCGACGCTGGCGACGCTGCGGCGCGGCGAGGAGGTGCGCCTGCACACCGCGCTCGTCGTCCGCGAGGACTCGCTGACGTTGTTCGGGTTCGCCGACGCCGAGTCGCGCGAGCTGTTCACGCTGCTGCAGACCGTGTCCGGGATCGGGCCGCGGCTCGCGCTCGCCGCGCTCGCCGTGCTCGACCCCGACAAGCTGCGCACCGCGCTGGCCGAAGGCAACATCACCGTGCTCACGCAGGTCCCCGGCATCGGCCGCAAGGGCGCCGAGCGGCTGTCGCTGGAGCTGCGGGACAAGGTCACCGCGACCGGCGCCGCTCCCGGCGAGGCCGCGCCGGCCGCCGGGGCCGCGGTCCGGGCCGAGGTCGTCGAGGCGCTCACCGGGCTCGGGTTCCCCGCCAAGCAGGCCGAGCAGGCCGTGGAGAAGGTGCTGGCGGCGGGCGAGGTCAGCGACACCCCGGGGGTGCTGCGTGCCGCGCTGACCACCCTCGGCCGCAAGGGCTAGGCCACGAGCGTGCACGATGACAGCGTGACCGAATTCGACTCCGACGAGACCCTCTCGGCGCTGCCGCAGACCGGCGAGCGCGAGGTCGAGACGACGCTGCGCCCGCGCAAGCTCTCGGAGTTCGTCGGCCAGCCCCGGGTCCGTGAGCAGCTGGAACTGGTGCTGGAGAGTGCCCGGCGCCGCGGCGTGCCGCCGGACCACGTGCTGCTGTCCGGCCCGCCCGGCCTCGGCAAGACGAGCCTGGCGATGATCATCGCGGCCGAGCTGAACGCGGCGATCCGGATCACCTCGGGCCCCGCGCTGGAGCGCGCGGGCGACCTCGCCGCGATGCTGTCCAACCTCGCCGAGGGCGACGTGCTGTTCATCGACGAGATCCACCGCATCGCCCGGCCCGCCGAGGAGATGCTGTACCTCGCGATGGAGGACTTCCGGGTCGACGTGGTGGTCGGGAAGGGGCCCGGCGCGACGAGCATCCCGCTGGAGATCGCGCCGTTCACGCTGGTCGGGGCCACGACGCGGTCCGGCTCGCTGACCGGCCCGCTGCGTGACCGCTTCGGCTTCACCGGGCAGATGGAGTTCTACGCCGACGAGGAGCTGGACCAGGTGGTCCGGCGGGCGGCGGCGATCCTGGGCATCGAGATCGACCCGGCGGGCAGCTTCGAGATCGCCCGCCGCTCGCGGGGCACCCCCCGCATCGCGAACCGCCTGCTGCGGCGCGTGCGCGACTACGCCGAGGTCCGCGCCGACGGGCACATCACGCTCGACGTCACCCGGGCCGCGCTGAAGGTCTACGACGTGGACGAACTGGGCCTCGACCGGCTGGACCGCGCCGTGCTCGGCGCGCTGGTGCACTCGTTCGCCGGCGGCCCCGTCGGGGTGTCCACGCTCGCGGTGGCGGTGGGGGAGGAGCCGACCACCGTCGAAGAGGTGTGCGAACCGTACCTGGTCCGCGCGGGTATGCTCGCGCGGACACCACGGGGACGGGTGGCGACCGCGGCCGCGTGGGAGCACCTCGGCCTCCGTCCGCCCGCGGAACACGGCCGAACGGACCAGTCGACGCTGTTCGACTAGCCCCGCCTGGTGAGAGTTGCGGCTTCACCTGGCACACTCGAGAGAGCACATCCGGACAAAAAGGTGCGCGCGCCGCGTGTGCCGAATGGAGAATCATGAACCAGCTCTTGCTGCCGTTGCTGCTCATGCTCGTGGTGGCGATCCCCCTCGTGCTGGGCAGCCGCAAGCAGAAGCGCGCCGCCGCGGAGCAGCAGAACCTGCAGGCCAGCCTCGCCGAGGGCGACCGCGTGATGACCACGTCGGGCCTCTACGGCACGGTGGCCGACACCAGCGACGACACCACGATCGACATCGAGATCGCCCCCGGTGTCGTGACGACGTGGCTGCGCCAGGCGGTCCGCGAGAAGGTGGCCCCGCCGGTCGAAGAGGTCGAGGAGACCACCTCCGACGACGAGCCCACCACGGTCGCCGCGGTCGAGGACACCCCGGCCGAGGAGAAGCCGGGCCCGCAGGTCGCGCCCCCGCTGGAGCAGGGCAACAAGAAGTAGCCAGGACGCGAAGCCCCTGGCGCCGACACGCGGGCGCCGGGGGCTGCACGCTGTCCTCACGTGGCACCGAGTACTGTCTCGGTGCTGACATGGGCTGAAGCTTATTTTCCCCGAGGAGAACGACCACCGTGGCACCACCGGCCGGGCGGATCCGCCCGGGACGCTACCTGGGCTTGTTCGTTTTGATCGTGGTCGTGCTCTACGCGCTGGTGTTCTTCACCGGTGGCGGCAAGCCGACGCCGAAGCTGGGCATCGACCTGCAGGGGGGTACGCGGGTCACGCTGTCCGCGCGCACCCCCGACGGTTCCGCCCCGTCGAAGGACTCGCTCAACCAGGCCCGCCAGATCATCGAGAGGCGGGTCAACGGCTTCGGTGTGAGCGGCGCCGAGATCATCCTCGACGGCAACAACATCGTCATCACCGTGCCCGGTGAGCAGGGCGACCAGGCGAAGAAGCTGGGGCAGACCGCGAAGCTGGGCTTCCGCCAGGTGCTCGACGCGCAGACCACCACCACGCCGCCGGCCCCGGCCACCCCGGGTGCGGACGACCAGTCGCCGCAGCAGATCCAGCAGGCCAAGGCCACCCGGCAGGACCCGGCGCTGGCCACCGGCTCCGGGGACACGCTGGCCGCGTCCCCGACGGCGCAGCAGGCGCTTACCGCGTTCACCTGCTCGGCGCAGGACCCGCTGCGCGGCAACGACGACCCGAACCTGCCGCTGCTGGCGTGCAACAAGGACGGTACCGAGAAGTACCTGCTCGGCCCGGTGTTCCTGGAGGGCACCGAGATCGACAACGCGGTGTCCTCGCCGCCCGCGCAGAACAAGCCCGGCTGGACCGTCGACCTGACGTTCAAGTCCGCGGGCCGCCAGATCTGGGCCGACTTCACCACGAAGCACTACCAGCAGCAGACGAGGACGGCCTTCACCCTCGACACGCAGGTGGTGTCGGCGCCGGCGATCCAGAGCGCGATCGTGGACGGCAACACCCAGATCAGCGGGCAGTTCACCCAGCAGCAGACCAAGGACCTCGCCGACATCCTGAAGTACGGCTCGCTGCCCCTGTCGTTCACCACGTCCGACGCGACCACGGTGTCGGCGACGCTGGGGCTCGCGTCGCTCAAGGCCGGGCTGATCGCCGGTGGCGTCGGGCTGGCGCTGGTGTTCGTGTACTGCCTGTTCTACTACCGCCTGCTCGGCGCGCTCACCATCGTGTCGCTGGCCCTGTCCGGTCTCGTGGTGTACGCGGTGCTGGTGCTGCTGGGCCGGTGGATCGGCTTCACACTCGACCTCGCGGGCGTCGCCGGGTTCATCATCTCGATCGGTGTCACGGCGGACTCGTTCGTCGTGTTCTTCGAACGCCTCAAGGACGAGATACGCGAGGGCCGCACCTTCCGGTCGGCGGTGCCACGCGGCTGGACGCGGGCGCGGCGCACGATCCTCGCGTCCGACGCGGTCATGTTCCTCGCCTCCGCGGTGCTCTACGCGATCGCGGTCGGGGACGTGCAGGGCTTCGCGTTCACCCTCGGCATGTCGACCGTGCTGGACCTGATCGTGGTGTTCCTCGTGACGCACCCGCTGGTGGCGCTGGCCGCGAAGTCGAAGTCCCTGTCCAACCCGAAGCTGACCGGGCTCGGTGGCGTGCAGCACCTCGCCGACGAGCGCCGGGGCGCCAGGAAAGCCGCCGCCGCGGCCGCGAAGGAGGCGTGAGGTGTCCAGCCCCGCAGGAAACCCGCCCGCTCCGGCGTCCGGCGCGAAGAAGGGCAGCGTGTTCCACCGGCTCTACGTCGGCACCGGCGCGTTCGACATCGTCGGCAAGCGCAAGCGGTGGTACCTGTTCTTCGCCGGGCTGGTGCTCGTGTGCCTCGCTTCGATGGTGTTCCGCGGTTTCAACCTCGGCATCGAGTTCGAGGGCGGCACGCAGCTGCAGCTGCCCGCGCACGGCACCCACGGCACCATCACCGCCGACCAGGCCAAGCAGGTGTTCGCCGACGCGCTCGGTCAGCAGGCGTCCTCGGCGCAGACGGTGGGCGTCGGCAACGCGGCCACCGTGCAGATCCGGTCCGAGGCGCTCGACGAGACCGACGTCTCGAAGGTCAAGCAGGCGCTGTTCGACCGGCTGCAGCCCATCGGTTCCAACGGCCAGCCCAGCGTGCAGGCGATCAGCGACAGCGCGGTGAGCGCGTCGTGGGGCGGGGAGATCTCCCGGCAGGCCCTGATCGCGCTCGCGGTGTTCATGGTGCTGGTGACGGTGTTCCTGGCGATCTACTTCGAGCGCTGGATGGCCGTCGCCGCGCTGATCTCGCTGGTGCACGACATCGTGGTCACGGCGGGCGTGTACTCGCTGGTGGGCTTCGAGGTCACCCCGGCGACCGTGATCGGCCTGCTGACGATCCTCGGGTTCTCCCTGTACGACACCGTGGTGGTGTTCGACAAGGTCAAGGAGAACGCGCGGGGCCTGCTCGGGCTGACGCGCCGCACCTACGCCGAGACGGCGAACCTGGCGCTGAACCAGACGCTGATGCGCTCGATCAACACGTCCGTCATCGCGCTGCTGCCGGTGCTGGGCCTGCTGATCGTGGGTTACCTCCTGCTCGGTTCCGGGACGCTGCAGGACCTCGCGCTCGTGCAGCTCACCGGCATGCTCGCCGGCGTCATGTCGTCGCTGTTCCTGGCGACCCCGCTGCTGGTGGACCTCAAGATGCGCGACCCGCGGTACAAGCAGCAGGCCGAGCGCGTGCGGGCCCGCCGCGCGAACCTGGCGCGCAAGGCCGAGCAGGAGGCCGCCGGGGAGGACGTCGAGGACGAGCAGGAGAAGGCGTACGCCACGGCGGCCAGCGGCTCCTCCCGCGCGACCAAGAACACCAGGCCGCAGCCGCGCCGGGGCCGCCCGAGCGGCAAGCGGAAGCGCTGAGCATGGACCTGGACGCGGCGCTCGGTCTGATCGCCGAGGTGCCGGACTTCCCCGAGCCCGGGGTGCTGTTCCGCGACCTCTCGCCGCTGTTCGCCAGCGGTGAGGGGTTCCGGGCGGTGACGGACGCCCTTGCCGCGACCGTGCCGCCCGACGTGGACCTGCTCGCCGCGGTGGAGGCACGCGGGTTCATGCTCGCGGCCGCGGTCGGCTACGCGCGGGGGCTCGGGGTTGTGCTGGTGCGCAAGCCCGGCAAACTGCCGTCCGTGGCGGGCCGCGTGGACTACGCGCTGGAGTACGGCACGGCGGCGCTCGAACTGCCGGAGAACGTCGTGGCGCCGGACTCCCGCGTCGCGGTGGTGGACGACGTCCTCGCGACGGGCGGCACGGTGCAGGCCGCGTGCCGCCTGCTGGAGGAGGCCGGTGCGGTGGTGTCCGGCGTGTCGGTGGTGCTGGAGCTGGCGGCGCTGTCCGGACGCAGCGTGCTCGACGGGCGCCCGGTGCACTCGCTGCGCGTGGTCTGACCACGTCGGCCGCCGGAGTCGGCGGTGCGGCGCGGCGCGCGGTCCGGGTGGCCGCGTGTCGGTGGTGCTGGAGCTGGCGGCGCTGTCCGGACGCGGCGCGGCGCCGCTGGAGCGTGCGGCGCAGTACCAGCGGCCGATGCCCCGGTTGAGTCGGCGGTGCGGCGCGGAGCCACTGGAGCTGGTCGTGCCGCTCGACGCCCGCGCCATCCCACGCGCGTGGGCTGACCACCCCGGCCGGTCGGCCTGACCCCCGCGGCCGATCACCCCCGCGCCCGTCCGCCGCGAAACCCGGCCGCTCGGCGACGCCGCCGCTCCCGGGCACGGGGATCACGAACTTTCCCGGCCTCCGCGCGTTAGGCTTGATGTTCCAGTAGGTCATCGCGAGGAGCAGGAGGTGGCGGTGAGCCAGGAGCTCGATGCCGCGTCGCCCGCCGACAACGCGTTGACGCACCAGGGTGCGACGAGGGCGCCCTCGGCCACGCGGCGCGTGCGGGCCCGGCTCGCCCGGCGGATCACCGCGCAGCGGGCCGCCTCGGTCAAGCAGGTGCTGGAACCGCTCGCCGCGATCCACCGCGAGCTGCACCCCAACGCCGACCTGAGCCTGTTGCAGCGCGCGTACGACGTCGCCGAGGAGCTGCACCGCGACCAGCGGCGCAAGTCCGGCGACCCGTACATCACGCACCCGCTCGCGGTCGCCACGATCCTCGCCGAGCTCGGCATGGACACCATCACGCTGGTGGCCGCCCTGCTGCACGACACGGTCGAGGACACCGGCTACTCGGTCGAGCAGCTGGCCGAGGACTTCGGCGACAAGGTCGCCCAGCTCGTCGACGGCGTGACCAAACTGGACAAGGTCAAGCTCGGCACGGCCGCCGAGGCCGAGACCATCCGCAAGATGGTCATCGCCATGGCGCGGGACCCCCGCGTGCTGGTCATCAAGCTCGCCGACCGGCTGCACAACATGCGCACCATGCGCTTCCTGCCGCCGGAGAAGCAGGCGCGCAAGGCGAAGGAGACCCTGGAGGTCCTGGCCCCGCTCGCGCACCGGCTCGGCATGGCCACCGTCAAGTGGGAGCTGGAGGACCTCGCGTTCGCGATCCTGCAGCCGAAGAAGTACGACGAGATCGTGCGCCTGGTCGCCGACCGGGCGCCGTCCCGCGACATCTACCTGCGCAAGGTGATCGACGAGCTGAACCTGAGCCTGGGCAACTCGCGGATCACCGCGAAGGTCGAGGGCAGGCCGAAGCACTACTACTCGATCAACCAGAAGATGATCGTGCGCGGCCGCGACCTCGACGACATCCACGACCTCGTGGGCGTGCGCATCCTGGTCGAGGACGTGCGCGACTGCTACGCGGCGATGGGCGTGGTGCACGCGCTGTGGCAGCCGATGCCCGGCCGCTTCAAGGACTACATCGCCCAGCCCCGCTACGGCGTCTACCAGTCGCTGCACACCACGGTCATCGGGCCGGACGGCAAGCCGCTGGAGGTGCAGATCCGCACCTACGAGATGCACCACACCGCCGAGTACGGCATCGCCGCGCACTGGCGCTACAAGGAGACCAAGGGCACCCACAGCGGCACGGCCGTCGACATCGACGAGATGGCGTGGATGCGGCAGCTGCTGGACTGGCAGCGGGAGGCCGCCGACCCCGGCGAGTTCCTCGACTCCCTGCGGTACGAGCTGGCCGCGCGGGAGATCTTCGTCTTCACGCCGAAGGGCGACGTGGTCACGCTGCCCGTCGGCGGCACGCCGGTGGACTTCGCCTACGCGGTGCACACCGAGGTCGGCCACCGGTGCATCGGCGCCCGCGTCAACGGCCGTCTCGTCGCGCTGGAGCGCAAGCTCGAAAACGGCGACGTGGTCGAGATCTTCACCTCCAAGGCGGAGAACGCGGGCCCGAGCCGCGACTGGCTGACGTTCGCCCGCTCGCCCAAGGCCCGCGCCAAGATCCGCCAGTGGTTCGCCAAGGAGCGCCGCGACGAGGCGATCGAGGCGGGCAAGGAGGCCATCACCAAGGAGATCCGCAAGGTCGGGCTGCCGATGCAGCGCCTGGTCACGGCGGAGTCCATGGGCGCGCTGGCGGCCGAGCTGCGGCACCCGGACATCAGCTTGCTGTACGCGGCGGTGGGGGAGAACCACACCAGCGCCAAGCACGTCGTGCAGCGGCTCGTCGCGTTGATCGGCGGGGTCGAGGAGGCCGAGGACGAGCTGGCCGCGCGGTCCACGCCGTCCACCGTCACGCGCCGCCGCGGCTCCAACGACGTCGGCGTGATCGTCAAGGGCGCCAGCGACGTGTGGGCCAAGCTCGCGCGCTGCTGCACGCCGGTGCCCGGCGACGAGATCCTCGGGTTCGTCACGCGGGGCGGCGGCGTCAGCGTGCACCGCACGGACTGCACCAACGCCGAGGACCTGCGCCGCCAGCCGGAGCGGCTGGTCGAGGTGGAGTGGGCGCCGTCGGAGAACTCGGTGTTCCTGGTGTCGATCCAGGTCGAGGCGCTCGACCGGCACCGCCTGCTGTCGGACGTGACGAAGGTGCTGGCGGACGAGAAGGTCAACATCCTGTCCGCGTCGGTCACCACGTCGCGCGACCGGGTCGCGGTGAGCCGGTTCTCCTTCGAGATGGGCGATCCCAAGCACCTGGGCCACGTGCTCAAGGTGGTGCGCGGGGTCGAGGGCGTCTACGACGTGTACCGCGTCACCTCGGCGTCCTGATCTTCCCGGTTACAGTGCCGGTATGGGTCTGGAGTTCGTGCGTGACGGTGAGGTGGGCCGGCTGACGTTCACGCGGTCGGAGAAGAAGAACGCGATCACGTACGAGATGTGGTCGGCCATCCCGCGGCTCGTCGCCGAGGTGGAGCGGGATCCCGGGGTCAAGGTCCTGGTGCTGACGGGCGCGGGTGGCGATTTCTCGGCGGGGGCGGACATCGGCGAGTTCGGTTCGCTGCGCTCGACCGCCGAGGGCGCGACCACCTACGACAAGGCGGTGGAGGGCGCGGTTTCGGCGTTGACGGGCCTGCGGAAGCCGAGCATCGCGATGATCCGCGGCAACTGCATCGGCGGCGGCTGCCAGCTCGCCGTCGCGTGCGACTTCCGGTTCGCCGCGCCGGAAGCGCGCTTCGGCATCACCCCGGCGAAGCTCGGCATCGTCTACGACTTCCCGTCGACGCGGCAGCTGGTCGAGCTGGTCGGCCCCGCGCACGCCCGGTACTTCCTGCTTTCGGGCCTGCTGGTCGACGCCGCGCGGGCACGGGAAATCGGGCTGGTGAACGACGTCTTCGCGGATGTGGAGTCCGAAGTGGACTCCTTCGCCCGCACGCTGTGCTCGCGCTCGCAGTCCTCGATCAGGGGGATGAACCGCATCATCGAGAAGATCCTTGCGGGGCAAGGGGAAGCGGATGCGGAGGTAGACGAGATCCGGGCGGCGGCCGTGCACGGCGAGGACTACGCGGAGGGCGTCGCTGCCTTCCTGGAGCGCCGCCCGCCGCGGTTTTCGTACCGCTAGGCCGTGGCGCTCTCCGCGAACGCGCGCACCAGCGGGCCCTCGTTCGTCTTCCGCCACGCCACCACCAGGTCGCTCGGCGGGCGGCCGGTCAGCGGAACGAGCACGAGGCCCGGCGGCAGCGGCTGCCCGACCGGGGCCAGTGCCGCGCTTCCGTTCCACAGCACCGACTGCAGGCATTCCTGGATGGTCCGCACGACCGGCGCGTCCTCGGCGGGCGGACCGCTCGTCCAGTAATCCGTCCACAGTGGATCGGTATGGTCGGGCAGCCGGACTCCCGGGCGTGCCGCCAGTTCCACCGGTGCGACCGTCTTCCGGCGGGCGAGTGGATCGTCGTCGCGCAGGACCACGCCCACCGCGTCCGAGCGCAGCACCCGGGTGCCGAGGCCGGAGTCGTCGAAAGGGGAGCGCGTGAGCGCGACGTCCACGAGGCCCGCGCGCAGTCCCGCGGTCGGATCACCGAGGTCCACCTCGTGGATGTCCACCGTGACCCCGGGGTGCCGCCGGCGGAACAGCTCGACCACGGACCTGCCCACCTGCTCGGCCGTGTCCGCGAGCGTCCCGACGCTGAGGCGGCCCGCGCCCGTCACCCGCGCCCGCACCCGGTCCGCCTGTGCCAGCAAGGCGCGTGCCTCGTCGTACAGGGTCTTCCCGGCGGGGGTGAGCCCGACGCCTTTCGGGGTGCGGTCGAACAGGCGGACGCCGAGGTCCTTCTCGAGGTTGCGGATGGCCCTGCTCAGCGGCGGCTGTGTCATGTGCAGCCGGACGGCCGCGCGGCCGACGTGACGTTCCTCGGCCACCGTGACGAAGTACCGCAGCGCGCGCAGGTCCATCGCTCCACGATAGCCGGAAGGTATCGGGTCGACCCGGGAAGTCTTGGACACGCTGAGGCGCCACGGGCACGATCCAAGACGTGAGAATCGCGTGTTTTCGGTACGACACAACGAACCTGCTGTTCGAGGACGACGTGGTCGTCGACGGCGAAACCGTCCGGGTGGAGACCGCGGGGACGCTGCCGGAGATCTTCGAGCGGCTCATCCGCGGCGGCGAGTTCGACGTCGCCGAGCTCGGGCTGACCTTCCACCTCCGGCTGCTGGACGAGGGCTCGCCGTTCGTCGCCTTGCCGGTCTTCCCGAACCGCGTGTTCCGGCACTCGTGCGTGTTCGTCAACGTCCGGAGCGGGATCCGGGGACCGGCCGACCTCGTGGGGCGGACGCTGGGGGAGTTCGGCGTCTACGGCCAGGACTCGGGTGTGTGGATCAAAGGGATCCTGATGGACGAGTACGGGTTCAGGCCCGAACGCAACCGCTGGGTGATCGGTGGCCTCGAATACCCGTCGCCGCCGTTCGAGTTCATCCCGCACCCGCACCCGGCCGACGTCGAGGTCACGGTCGCCGCCGACAGCCTGGGCGCGATGCTCGACGCGGGGGAGATCGACGCCCTGTTCTCGGCGAACGTCCCGCAGTGCGTGCTCGACGGGTCCCCGAACGTGGCCCGGCTGTTCCCGGACTTCGAGCCGCTGGAGCGCGACTACCACCGCCGCACCGGCATCTTCCCGATCATGCACGCGGTGGTGGTCCGGCGGGAGCTGCTGGAGCGGCGTCCCGGCCTCGCCCGCGAGCTCTACGACACCTTCTCGCGGGCGAAGGACGCGGCCGCCGGGCGGTACCGCCGCAACCGGCGGCTGTACCAGGTGCAGACCATGCTGCCGTGGGCGCACGCCCTGGTCGAGCGCAACACCGCCCAGTTCGCCGAGGACTGGTGGCCCTACGGCATCTCGGCGAACCGGACGGCGCTGGAGGCGTTCCTGCGGTACCACCACGAGCAGGGGCTGAGCAAGCGGCTCCTGCGCCTCGACGAGGTGTTCGCCCCCGAGCTGCTCGACACCTAGCTAGGCGGCGACCGTGGCCCCGGTGAACTTCACCGGGGTCTTCGGCGCGCCGGTGCCGTCCTGGCTCTGCGCGGCCGATGCCGGGTCCACGCCGTCGCGCGCGACCTTGTCCAGCACCTGCAGCCCGGCGTCCGAAATGGACCCGAACACGGTGTAGTCGGGGTCGAGCTGCGCCGTGCCGTACACCATGAAGAACTGGCTGCCACCGCTGTTCGGCTGGGACGTCTTCGCCATCGCGAGGATGCCGCGGCCGTAGGTCAGCTGCGGGTAGTTCTCGTCCGGGATGGTGTAGCCGGGGCCGCCCATGCCGGTGCCCGTCGGGTCACCGCACTGCAGCATCTGCAGGCCCTCGGTCCCGAGGCGGTGGCACGAGGTGTCGGTGTAGAAGCCCTGGTTCACCAGGCTGAGGAAGCTGTTCACCGTGCACGGCGCGAGCGAGCGGTCGAGCGTGAGCGGGATGTCGCCGACGGTCGTCTTCAGCGTCACGTTCACGGTGCCCGTCGAGGGCACGTTCGCACCCGCCGGCGGGGTCGCCTTCTTCGTGCTCTGCTGGTCCGCCGACGCCGGGTACTGGCACGTGGTCGGGTTGGGCAGCGGCGTGGGGCGCGCGGCCTCGGTGACCCGCTGGGTGGGGATCTGGATGGGGCTGCTCTCGGGCGCGCTGGTCTGGTCGGCCGCGGTGGTCGAGCCGTCACCGCCGCCCCTGGTCACGAGGAACACCACCAGCCCGGCGACCACGACCACGGCACCCACGGTCGCCCCCACGCCGATGATCTTGCGCCGCCGTGCGCGCTCGGCCCGGCGGACGAGCTGCCGTTCGAGTTTGCGCTTCGCGGCTTCACGGCGTTGCTGGTTGGTCGCCACCTGCCCCCTCCAGAATCTGCTCGACTTCACCGATCGGGTGGCGGCAGTCTATGGGCACAGCCTGTGAGAACCCCGTACAGGTCCGGTTAGGGTGAACGCGCCGGACTGAGTGGAGGTGGCTTTTCGTGCTCGTCGTCGGATTCGCGGCCGGCGCGCTCCGGGCGAACTGTTACCTGCTCGCGCCCGCGCCCCACGGTCCGTGCGTCGTGGTGGACCCGGGGCAGGACGCCGTCGAACCGGTGCGGAAAGCGTTGGGGGAACACGATTTGACGCCGGAGGCGATCCTGCTGACGCACGGCCACCACGACCACGTGGACTCCGCCGGGGCGCTCGCCGGCGAGCACGGGATCCCGGTGTGGCTGCACCCGGCCGACCGCCCGCTCGTCCCGATATCCACTTGTGACCTGTCCGGCACGGCCCTCGGCGTGGCGGGGCTGGAGGTCGGGGTCGGGCACGTACCCGGGCACACTCCGGGTTCGGTGGTGTTCCGTCTCGACACTCCGGAAGGGGGACGTCTGGTGCTCACCGGTGACACGCTGTTCGCCGGTTCCGTCGGCCGCGGCGACCAGGAGCTGCTCGCCGGGTCGGTCAGGGACACGTTGCTGCCGCTGCCGGACGACACGGTGGTGCTGCCGGGGCACGGTGGCGCGACGACGATCGGGCGCGAGCGGCGGCTGCTGGCGGGCGGGGCGGTGGCCCGGTGACCGAGCCGAGCAACGAGTCCAAGAAGTCGACGCGCCCGCCCGAGCCGGAGCGCTTGCCGCTGCACCAGGAGGACCCGGCGCTGCGGCGGAGGCGCCTGTGGTCGGGGCTGGCGGGCGTCGCGTTGTTCGCGGCCGCGTTCGGCGGGATCGGCGGGCTCATCGGCGGTGAGGTCGTGGGCCTGGTCGTCGCGGCCGTGGTCGCCCTGCCGCTGCTGTACGTGGTCCTGTTCGCCGTGCGGCGGCGGATCTGGCTGGAGGGCGACGCGCTGCTCGTGCGGACGTGGCGCACCCGCCGCGTGGACATCGTGCAGGCCGCCAGGATCGACCTGCTCGTGACGGACGTGCGCGGCATGCGGACGGTGAGCCTGCTGTTCAACGCCGGGCAGCGCCGCAAGGTCGCCAAGGTCGACCTCGCGGTGTACGCCGGGACCGGCGGGCGGGAGCTGGGCGTGCTGGCGCTGCGGCGGCTGGCGAACGCGCTGATGAACAACATCGAGGCCAACGGCATGGTGTTCTCGGAGCTGCTCGTGGCGCAGCTGCGGGCCGAGGCCAAGGGTGAGGGCGCGGCCGACCGTCCGCTCTACCGGCTGGCGTCCGCGGCGCCGAGCGGGCGCATCGCGCAGCGCTTCACGATGGACGCGGTGAGCCGCTTCGTCGCTCATCTCGACTGACGCGCGGGGGTTCCCCGTTCCCCTGCGCGGCAAGCCGCCGTTCGATCGCCGCCAGCTGCTCGCGGACCTGTTCGAGCTGGTACACCAGCTCGGGCAGCTCCTGCGTGGCGAAGGTGACGAGCCGTTCGATCTGCTTCACCGCGTCCCGCAGTTCGGCGAGGACGACCGTCAGCCGGGGCAGGCTCCAGACGGCGTGAGCGGCGGTCCTGGCGGCGCGGGACAGGCGGCGCGGCAGTGCGAGATCCATGCGGAACCCCTCTGTTCGCTTGCCGGACTTCGTACCCCACGCACGGGGGCCGTCCCGCACCGGGGCCGCGACCTGTGGCTACTGCTTACTCCTGTGACTGCTGGGGTTGCTGGGCTCGCGGCTGGCGATGAGCGCGGCGAGCCCGGTGGTGACGGGCACGGCGGCGACGATCCCGACGCTGCCCGCCAGCGTCCGCACGATCTCCTCCGCGATGTCCTGCGAGCCGAGGATCGTGCCCAGCCCCACGCCCGACAGGGAGGAGTACAACAGCACCGGCAGCGCGGCACCGGCGTAGGCCATCACGAGCGTGTTGACGGCCGAGCCGACGTGGTCCCTGCCGATGCGCTGGCCCGCCCGGTACAGCTCGCGCCAGCCGAGGTCCGGGTTCGCCCGCCGCAGCTCCCACACCGCGCTGGTCTGCGTCACGGTGACGTCGTCCAGCACGCCGAGCGCGCCGATGACGATGCCGGCCAGCAGCAGCCCGCGCGCGTCGATACCGTGCCCGAGCGAACCGATCAAGGTGGACGTGCTGTCGTCGAGCCCGGTCAGCGACGCGGCGGCCGAGAAGATCACCGACAGCAGCCCGATGAGCACGAGGCTGACCATCGTGCCGAGCACCGCGACCGACGTGCGCGCCGACAGCCCGTGTGTCAGGTACAGGGCGACGAACATGATCACCCCGGCGCCCACGATCGCCACCAGCAGCGGGTTCTCCCCGGCCAGGATCGCGGGCAGCACGAACAGCACCAGCACGACGAAGCTGAGCACCAGCGCCCCGAGCGCCGCGACCCCCTGCCACCGGCCGAGCGCCACGACGGCGAGTGCGAACAGCCCCGCGAGCACCGCGAGCGGCAGCCCGCGCTGGAAGTCGACGATCTGGTAGGAACCCGGGTCGTGCGGGTCGCCGCCGTTGTAGGCCAGCACGACCTTGTCGTTCGCCGAGAAGCGTGGCGTGCTGGGCTCGATGGGGACGATCAGCTTCACCGTCGAGCCCGCCGCGGCACCGTCGCTGAACGCGACCTCGACGGTGAGGCACGGCTTCTGCCCGGGTTCGGGCTGGTCGCCCACCTGCACCTGCCCCGGTGCGAGGCACGGGCCGCTCAGCGCGGTCGTGATCGTGCCGTGCACCGGGACGCCCTGCTGGTAGCTGCTCGCCGGTTTCGCCTTGCCCCACGGGTAGAGCACGAGCAGTCCCGCGACGGCGGCGACCGCGATCGGCACCAGCAGCCACGTCAGCAGCAGGCGCACGCGCTTGGACGCCGGTGCCGCCGGGCCGTGCCCGTGCCCGTGTCCGTGGCCCGTCGCGGCGGTTCCGGCCGGGCGTTTCGCGGGCGGTTTCCGGGCGGGCCGCTTCTCCGGGGAAGTGCTCCGGCGCCGCGGAGGCTGCTCCCGGGCACGCGGGGGCTCGGCGGGGATCCGGCGGATCGGGCCGGTCTCCGCGTCGGCCAGTTCGTCACGTGCCACCGGGTAATCGTGCACAGCGGTACCCGCCCCGGTGCCGCCGGGTCGGCCACCCGCGGAAATTCGTGCCCGGAACCGGTGTAACGTCCGGGCCGCTCCGGCGTCTCTTCCAGGACAGAGCAGTGGACGGGGAGGACGCCGTGCGCACCGACTTCGCGGAACAACACCAGTTCGTCACCCTCAACGGGTCCGGCACACCCGTCTTCTCCCGCTGGTCCTACGTGGCCCGCGACCCGTACGCGGTCACGCTGGCCTTCCGCACCGCACGCGGGAACTGGATCGAGTGGTGCTTCGCGCGGGACCTGCTCGTGGGCGGGCTCAGCGAGCCTACCGGGCTGGGGGACGTGCGGGTGCGCCCGGACCTGGCGTTCGAGCACGAAGTGCTGGTCATCGAGCTGGAGTCGCCGGACGGGTACGCGGTGGTGGAGACCCGCCGCGCCGACGTCGAACGGTTCGTGGTCGCCTCGCACGAGGTCGTGCCGGTCGGCGGGGAAAGCGGTTTCGTCGACGTGGACGCGTTCATCGCGCAGATCACCGGGGTCTGACCGGCGTCCGGCCGGTGTTCACCGCGGCATGATCAGCTGCGGGCGTGCTTGCCTTCACCCGCCGGTGTGCAGCGCTCGCCGCCGCCGCGCTGCTGCCGCTGACCCTGCCCGCCGTCGCCTCGGCCGACGACCTCGTCGCGCCCGGCGTGACCTACCGGACCTTCTCCGTGTCCACCGCGCACGGCCCCGTGTCCGCCTACCTGCTCACCGTGGACCTGCGGGTCGCCCGGCTGGACCTGCTGCACCCCGCCCGGGTCGCGCAGCGCGCGGGGGTGGCCGAGATGGCCACCGCCCAGCGCGCCGTCGCCGGGGTCAACGGGGACTTCTTCAACATCAGCGAAACCCACGCCGGGGTCGCCGCCACCGGTTCCTCCGTGGGACCGGAGATCGCGTCCGGTGAGGACCTGAAGTTCGCGGTGCCCGACGGACAGCGCTTCGGGCCCGCGATGCCCGCCGGGGCGACGACGAAGGTCGTGTTCGGGGAGGGCGTGGACCGCCGCGCCCGCGTGACGAGCGTGGACCTCGCCGGGGCGGCGGTGTCCGCGGAAGGCGTTTTCCGGATCGACGGGCTCAACCAGTACGCGCTGCCGGTCGGCGGCATCGGCGAGTACACGTCGGACTGGGGCGAGGTGTCGCGCGCCCGCGCCGCGTGCGGCACCGACACCGACCGTTCGGCGGGCTGCACCACCGAAACCGAGGAGGTCGTCATCCGGCACGGCGTCGTGACGGCCGAAGCGGAGACGCCCGGCAGCGGCCCGATCGCGCCGGACACCGTGGTGCTGCTCGGCCGCGAGCAGGGCGCGGCGGCGCTCGAAGCGCTCGACCCCGGCGACCACGTCGTCGTCGGCACGCACCTCGTGGCGCGGCAGGCGCCGCCGTTCCGGTTCGCGGTCGGCGGCTTTCCCATCCTGCGCAACGGAACCCCGCTGTCCGGCCTCGACGCCGTGACGCTGGCGCCTCGCACGGCGGCGGGCGCGAGCGCGGATGGGCGCACCGCCTACCTGCTGACCGTGGACGGCCGGACCGCCGCCAGCAGTGGGATGAGCGTCGCCGAACTCGCCGGGCTGCTGCGGGATTCCGGTGCGGCCACGGGCGTCAACCTCGACGGCGGCGGCTCGACCACGATGGCCGTCGCCGGTGACGAGGGCGTGACCATCCGCAACGTCCCGTCCGACGGCACGGAACGCGCGGTGGCCAACGGGATCGGCGTGTTCAGCGGCGGGCGGTGAGGTAGGCCGGATCGGCCGCCGGCAGCGGGACGTCCGGTTTGCCCGCGAGCAACTGGCTGAACGCGTGGAAGTACGGCGGGGCGGCCACGGTGCCACCGAAGGCGCCGTGCCCGCACTCGCCGAGGTGCACCGGCGTGCCGGGGCAGATCTCCTGCGGGTGCGGGCCGTCGGCGAACACCATGGACGACAGTGCGTAGTCGTCGACGCCGCCGACGAACGCCACGGACTCGCTGAACTGCGTGGTCCCGGTCTTGCCGATGTCGGGGTGGTGCCAGTCCGCCGCTCGCGCCGCGGCCGCCGAGGTGCCGCTGATCGTGTCCTGGCTCAGCCCCGCCTCCAGCGTGTTCGCCAGGCCCGCCGGCACGACCTGTTCGCACGCCTGCTGCCTGACCGGCACGTCCTTGCCGTCGCGGTCGGTGACGGACAGGATCGGGTTCGGCGGGCACCACACGCCGCCGCTCATCAGCGTCGCCGACACGTTCGCCATCTCCAGCGGGCTCACCGGGCTGTTGCCCAGGGTGAACGACAGCTTGTCCTGGAAGTACTGCGACTGCGGCTCGCTGTACCGGGTGTCCTTCGACGTGGGATCGGGCTTGGCACCCGCGTCGTTGGTGTTGAGGGAGTTCCGCAGGCCGAGCCGCCGCGCCATGTCCAGCACGGCCGGCATCCCGACCTTCTGCTCCAGCCCGACGAACGCGACGTTCGGCGAGGTGGCGAGGCCGTCGCGCAGCGAGATCGGGTCCGGGTAGCTCGTGCCGTCGTTCTGCACGCAGTACTGCGGCGTGTACTGGTTGGCGCCGGGCTGGGTGAAGCACTGGCCCGACTGGTTGGGCAGCGGCGTGTCCAGCCCCGCCACCCCGGCCTCCATCGCGGCGGCGGAGGTGAAGATCTTGAACGACGAGCCGGCGCCGAACACGTTGCTGGCGTTCGCCACGATGTTCGTCGAGGTCTCGCCCTTCGCGGGATCGGTGCCGTAGTCCCGGTTCGCCACCATCGCGAGCACCTCGTGGGTGGTGTTCCCCGGCCGGATCACGGCGAAGGTGTTGGCGACGCCGTTCTGCGTGGGAGGCACGTTGGCGTCGACGGCGTCCTTGACGGTGCGGCTCACGACGGGGTCCATCGTGGTGCGGATCGTGTAACCGCCGGTTTCGAGGTCGTCGGCGGTGAACCCGGCCTGTTCGAGGTAGCTTTCCGCGTAGGCGCAGAAGAACCCGGCGTCGTCCGGGGCGCCCATGCAGGTGCTCGACGGGATGTCCGGGCCGCCGTCGACCACCCCGAGCGGGCTCGCCTTCGCGGTCTCGGCGTCCTTCTCCGCGAGCACGCGGTTGGTGACCATGTCGTCGATGACGGTGTTGCGCCGGTCCAGCGCCTGCTGGGGGTGCGTGTACGGGTTGTACAGGTTCGGGTTGTTGACCATGCCCGCGAGCAGCGCCGCCTGCGCGACGGTCAGTTTGTCCGGTGTGGTGTGGAAGTACGCCTGCGCGGCGGCCCGGACGCCGTAGATGTTGCCGGAGAACTCGACCACGTTGAGGTAGCCGCTGAGGATGTCCTGTTTGGACTCCGTCTGGCCGAGCTGCACGGCGATCTTCGCCTCGCGCAGCTTGCGGGCGATGGTGTCGGCGCGGTCGGCGTACTGGGCGGCCTTGTCACCGCGGTCCACGACGTTGATCAGGTAGTTCTTCACGTACTGCTGGGTGATCGTGGACCCGCCCTGCGTGCCGCCGCTGCCGGAGCTGTCGTGCAGCGCGGCCCGCACCATGCCCTTGGGGTCCACGCCGCCCTCGGACCAGAACCGCCGGTCCTCGACCGCGACGATCGCGGCCGTCATGGTCGGCGCGATCTGGTTGTAGGTCACGGGGAGGCGGTACTGGTCGAACAACGTGGCGATGGGGTTGCCGTCGCGGTCGGTGACCGTCGTGACGAGCGGCTGCCTGCTCGTGGCGAGGCTCGAGGAAATGCCGTCGACGGAATCGCTCACCTCGTTCGACAGGACGCCCGCCCCCATCGCCACCGGCGCCGCTACCCCGGCGACGAGGACACCGGCGACCGCGCACGAACCGAGGAACCGCGGCACATTACGGGAAAGCTGCACGCGAGCGAGGTTAGTCCCCATTCCGTGTGGCCTTTGTTCTGTCCTGACCCATTACCGGTGTGCGGTTTTCCCTTGAATGTGCGGGCCCTTTTCCCAGGTTTCGGTAAAGATTTCCCCGGTGCACCTTGCGTGTGCCCGCCGGGGTGTCCAGGCTGGGCGGGTGGGCGAATACGACTACGACCTGATCGTCATCGGCTCCGGCCCTGGCGGGCAGAAGGCGGCGATCGCGGCCGCGAAACTGGGCAAGCGGGTGGCGGTGGTCGACCGGCAGGACATGGTCGGCGGCGTCTGCGTCAACACCGGCACCATCCCGTCGAAGACCCTGCGTGAGGCGGTGCTGTTCCTCACCGGGATGAACCAGCGGGAGCTGTACGGGGCCAGCTACCGGGTGAAACAGGACATCACGATCGCCGACCTCCTGGCGCGGACGCGGCACGTCGTGGGGCGCGAGGTGCAGGTGGTGCGGGCGCAGCTGATGCGCAACCACGTGGACCTCCTCGCCGGCACCGGCACGTTCGTGGACGCGCACACGGTCGCGGTGGAGGGCGCGCACCGGGGCGAGCGGCGGTCGCTGTCGGGGGAGAAGGTCGTGATCGCCACCGGCACCCGCCCCGCCCGGCCGCCCCAGGTCGACTTCGACGCGGAGCGGGTACTGGACTCCGACGAGATCCTCCAGCTCGACGACATCCCGTCGTCGCTGGTCGTCGTCGGGGCGGGGGTGATCGGGATCGAGTACGCGTCGATGTTCGCGGCGCTGGGCAGTCGCGTCACGGTCGTCGAGCAGCGGGAGCGGATGCTGGACTTCTGCGATCCGGAGATCGTCGAGTCGCTCAAGTTCCACCTGCGGGACCTCGCGGTGACGTTCCGGTTCGGGGAGAAGGTGGCCAACGTCGAGGTGTCCGACCACTCGACCGTGACGACGCTGGTCAGCGGGAAGCGCATCCCGGCGGACGCGGTGATGTACTCGGCGGGGCGGCAGGGCATGACGGACGAGCTGAACCTGGCCGCCGCGGGCCTGGAGGCGGACCACCGCGGCAGGCTGACCGTGGACGAGCACTACCGGACGGCGGTGGAGCACATCTACGCGGTCGGGGACGTGATCGGCTTCCCCGCGCTGGCGGCGACGTCGATGGACCAGGGCAGGCTCGCGGCGTACCACGCGTTCGGCGAGCCGGTGCACGAGCTGGGGGCGCTGCAGCCCATCGGCATCTACACGATCCCGGAGATCTCGTACGTGGGGGCGACGGAGGCGGAGCTGACGTCGTCGTCGGTGCCGTACGAGGTCGGCACGGCCCGGTACCGGGAGCTCGCGAGGGGCCAGATCGCGGGCGATTCGTACGGGATGCTGAAGCTGCTGGTGTCCACAACGGACCGGAGGCTGCTGGGGGTGCACGTCTTCGGCACGGGCGCCACGGACCTCGTCCACATCGGACAGGCGGTCATGGGCTGCGGCGGTACGGTGGACTACCTCGTGGACGCCGTGTTCAACTACCCGACCCTGTCGGAGGCGTACAAAGTGGCCGCCCTCGACGCGACGAACAAGATCCGGGCTTTGGAGCGCTTCGCGCCTTGAGGGGGTGGGTGGCTTTGGGGGCGTTGGGGTGGTCTGGGGGCGGTTGGTGGCCTGAGGGTTGGCGGCCTGGGGGCGTTTCGCGCCCTGGGGCGTGCGCGGCGGCTTGGGGGGCGTTGGGTGGTCTGCGGGGCGTTTCGCGCCCTGGGCAGGTGCTGAAGTGCCCTGTGTTTCCCGGACAGGGAGATTGTTCAATTCATGCCGATTTCAAATGTTCGGAGTGTGCTTCACGTGGCGGGCGGTAGCCTAT